>JBDHAB010000037.1:0-27642 GCA_039588295.1 Gemmatimonadota bacterium | reverse complement strand
CCGTAATACGCTTGAGCGGAAAGAGAAACTCGGAGTTGGCGACCGCTGCGCCAACACGCTCCCTCCCCTCTTTCACCGCCCCTTGCGGGAGCCCCACGGTGGTGAATGACGGCAATCCGTTCGCAATGTCGGTCTCGACATCAACGAGGTACGCATCGATCCCCAGAACCGCGGCGGACCGCACACGAGCAAGCATGGTGGGATAATGGGATGCCGCCCGGAACGGACGATAGGAAAAACCGCCCCGACCGGCGCGATGTGTTGCGCAGCTATCCTTTGCCACCTATCACCTGGGTCGTGAGGTGATAGGTGACAGATGGCAGGAAGGTGTAAGATTGGGTGTCTGCCGCCCGCTCGTGAGCGGAGCAGCATGGGGCACCCGGGAGGGGGGACGTCGCAAGAATGACGGTGACTCCAGGACCATGGAGATCTCGAGAGGCTGCCATGCGCACGGCACGCACCATTCTTGGGTCGACCCCCCGGCGCGCCGCACAGCACACTCTGAGTGCCTTGCGGACCTGGAGCGAGAGACCAGCCCTGTGGGAGCTCGCCATTCTCATCGTCGCCGTCGGCCTCTTTGCGCAAACCGTCGGCTTCGGCTGGGTATATGACGACGAAATAGAGATCGTCGCCAATACCTATATCCGATCGTTCTCGCACCTCCCCGAGATCTTCTCCTCCACAATGTGGATGGGGAGTGGCGGAGAGACCCATCTCTATCGGCCGTTGCCGCTGGTGACCTACGCGCTCAACTACGTGGTCTCTGGGCTCGCACCGTGGAGCTACCACCTCGTCAATACTCTGCTGCACGGGCTCGTATGCGTGCTGGTGTTCCGGCTCGCGAGGAGCTGGCGGCTCTCCACACCGGTTGCCGGGCTTGGCGCCCTCCTCTTCGCCGTGCACCCGGTGCACGTCGAAGTGGTTGCCAGCGTGTTCGGCAGAAAAGACCTGCTGGTCGCAGCGTTCACCCTGGGCATGCTGCTCTCCCACCGGCTGGCGCTGTCGCCGGGAGCCGGATGGCGTACGGCACTGCCGGTCTTGGCCTATGGCGGCGCCCTTCTGTCGAAAGAAGTTGGCACGGTCGGCATCTTGCTCGTCGCAGCACAGGACTGGGCGGCCCGGCGGGGCGACCCCGCGTCACCTCGCTGGAGTCGACGACTCGTCGGCCTGTACCTCGCCTATCTCCTCACACTCCTCACCTATCTCCTGGTGCGGATGGCCGTCGTCGGGGGGCTCGGTGTACCCGACACGCATTTCCTCGACAACCCGCTGGTGGGGGCACCGGTCGGACAGCGACTGACGACCGCGCTCGTCGTCGCCGCACAGGGTGTCGCGCTCCTCGCGGCCCCGCTCAGGCTCTCGCCAGACTATTCGTACAACGCGATCCCTCTCGTCCAGTCGCTACTCGATTGGCGGTTCCTCGGCACGGTCGCGCTACTGTGCTTCTTCGCCTGGGGACTTACGGTTGGGCGCATCAGGGCGTCGATTGTCCCGCTGGGCGTCCTGTGGTACGTGATCACGCTGCTTCCGGGGTCAAACCTGCTATTCCCGATCGGCACGGTATTCGGCGAACGATTGCTGTACCTCCCGAGTATCGGGTGCTGTATCGTCGCGGCGCTGGCGATCGGTGCAGGCGCCACGTCGTACCGACGGGCCGCGTTCGTGGCGGTGGCAGCCCTGCTCGTCACGCTTGCCGCTCAGACCGTCCGGTATTCGAGCGCTTGGTCCGACAACCTCACGCTGTTCCGTTGGGCGACCGCGAGCGTGCCCCAATCGACCAAGGCGCACCACAAACTCGGCGAAGCGCTGCTCCGCGCCGGACAGCTGGGCCCCGCGGTCAGATCGCTCCGCCGGGCGCTCGAGATCGCGCCGGAAAACGCGTTCGCCGTGGAGACGTTGGGTGCCACGAGGAGACGGATCGTGCAAGCATATGCCGGAGACAGCCTCTCTAATGAGGCCGCTGGCGCGATCCCCGAAACGGACGATCCCGACATTCTGTACGTGTTGGGGCAATTGAGCCGAGAGAACGGAGCGCTCACGGAGGCGGGAGCACTCTGGGAGGCGGCGATCGGGATCGATCCGACGCACGCGGAGAGCCTCGCCGACTTGGGCGTGCTCCACCTGGTGCGCTCGGACACGACGCGCGCGATCGACTATCTCGAGCGGGCGGTCCTCAACAAACCCTCGCTCGCGAGCCCGTGGTTCAACCTCGGTCGCGTCTCACTCGCCCAGGCCGACCACGATCGTGCACGCTCGGCGTTTCAGCGCTTCGTGGAGGTGGCCGGACCGGAATATGTCAGTGAAGTGGCCTGGGTGCGCTCTGCACTCGAGGCACTCGAAGCCCGATAACCCTAGCCGCCACCCGGAACCGTCATGGGATGCGGCTTGGGCGCCTCAATGCACTGGGGCCAAGATTCATGCTCGTGCGCGATGCGCCACTGCCCATCGTGGTTGACCATGACCTGGGTCCACACGAGCGCCTCGGCGTCTGTGGAGCTGCCGCGGAGGACCACCAGCGCCACGGTCGGACTCAACACCTGGGTGTGCGCAATCTGGTACTCGAAGGTCACGTCCGGGTTTGCTGGATACCACTGTCCTGCCATACGGGCGAACCCGTTCCAGCCCGTTCGGATGTCCACGAGCCCCACGTACGCGAACTCGTCGCTGTTCAGGTAATGCTCGAGCACGCGGTCGGCCTCGTGGGCATTCATGGCATCGAACAGGTCTGCCACTACCTGATTCACCTCGGCGGTGATGGTCTCACGTTGCGCGACGGTCAGGTCCGACGAAGCCGGTTGACAGGCAGCCGCAATGAACGCGGCGAGCGGAACGGTCAGAATCCGGTGACGCATGTGGCCTCCGTGTGGGCTCTCGAGGGCGCTTCAAACCAGCCGCCCCGTCTTCGCGGGGCTGTTTCAGGACGCCGATCCATTGGCGCGGCCAAGATAGCCAATCGTGCGACGGCGTGGCTACACCTCCCTCCCACATGACGACATCGCCGCCACGCCAAGGATGTAGAACAGGAGAGACCTTGAAGCATTCACCCAGTCGAACGTGCGCTCGCGCCGCCTTCCTCGTGGCACTCGCGATCCTCGCTTTGCCAGGCCGGCTCACGGCCCAGGAAGCCCGACGGCTGTTCCCGGCCCGAGAGTTGCTGCCACACCTCCTGGCGGGGCCTCGCGATCCCGCGACGTCCGCCAAGCTGGTCGGCGTTACCGACAACCCGACCGCGCTGGGCGACGGCGTCGAGATGGAGGTGTCGCTGGGTGTCACCCTCCCGCTCTATCTCCTCGCGGGTCTCACGACTCGCGACGGACTCGTCGTCGGGGTAGAGGCAGCGGCATTTGCCAGGTTTGGCCTGCAGGTGCTCGAGCGGGAGCTGGTCGCCACGGACTGGGTGTTCGCCGTACCGTTTGTCTGGCACCGCGCCGAGCACTGGTTCCGACTCCGCTATTACCACACGAGCAGCCACCTGGGTGACGAATACGCCCGGCGCTTTGACGTCGACGGCGAGAACTTCGCTCGCGACGGCGTGGACGTGCTCGCCTACCTGCGGCCCCTGGGCACGCTGGGGCTGTACGGTGGTGCACGTTGGGACTACAGCGTCCATCCAGAAGACTCTGGGCGCTGGACGGTCCGGGCAGGGGCACAGATCGAGTCCACCAGCGACGACGGTGCCGTGCGCCCGTTTGCCGCGGTCGATCTGCAGTCGGAGCAGGACACCGACTGGAGTCCGCGCTTGCACCTGCAGGTTGGCCTCTGGCTGCCGAAGATCGGCGGGCGCCGAGCCCTGCGCGCGGTCGCGGAGCTGCTCACGGGACCGTCGCCTCTGGGACAGTTTCAAGGACTCGGCACCACCCAGATCGCGCTGGGGGTCTGCGCCACGCTTTGACCGTCCAGAGCGGCGCCAGGGTGGCAGCCCGGCGTTCACGCCGCTCGTGCCTCGGAACGGAGCGGAGACCGCACTGCATGAAAGACAGGCGCCTGGCCCTCGGGAAGCCCCGAGGGCAGGTGCCCGCTGTATTTGAACCTACCGGACAGCTACGCGAGCTGCCGTGCGTTGGCTATGGAACCAGCGGCTCCATCGCCTCGATGGTGTTCTGCAGCAGCGCCGTGACGTACGCCGGGTTGTGAATCCCCTTGCTGCGGTCTTCTATGACCATCTGCCAGTTTACGGCCGCGGCGGCTACGTCGGCCGGCCACGTGCCGGCAACCCGGTACTCGCTGGGCGCGGGCTGCACGATCCCGATGGCCCGTAACAGCACACCCAGGCTGTCGAGCTTTGCCTCAACGTCCGCTTGCGTGCCGAGAATCTCGAAATCGGCCACGGAGGCATGGCATCCAGCGACCTCACACCCCGCCGTGAGGTCCTCGGGCCCACCATGGTACAGGTACACCATGTTCCACGTGTGGTCACCGGCCTGGTTGCCGAATGGGTCGGCCATGTGGCAGGTCACACATCCGTCGGCGTTCGCGGCGACCGCTCCGTGAGAACTGGGACCGCCGGCAATCGTGGCCGTTCCCGTGAACTCAAAGCCGCTGGTGCCGCCGAGAACATTACCCTGCGGACCATGGTGGTAGCCGTACCGGCTCGACGTGAAGGTCACGTCGGCACCGCCAATCACAGGCTCGGGGCTCAAGACCCTCGCCTGATGGCACTGGGCACACAGGTTGCCCTTGCCGAAGTCCACCTGACCGTGCGAGGCGTTCCACAGATCGACCGGAGTCTCGATGGTCAGCGCGTAGTCGGCACTGGTGTACGTCGTGTGGATCTGATGGCAGCTGCGACAGTTCTGTGGCGACGGATTCACGATGTCCGCAGCTGTCACCTGCGCACCCGTCGCGATCCGCTCCACGAACCCCTCGTGCGTATGGCACGGTGCGCAGCTCGTCGTGCTCCGCTCGAAGTTTCCGCCGGTGTAGTGAATGGACGTGTAGTACTGCACCTGCTTCGAGAAGAGTTCCGTGTTACTCACGTGGCACTGGGTGCAGTTCTCGTTCACATCCTGTCCGGCGGGCCCCGTCGGTCCAGCCGGACCTTCCGGCCCTGTGGATCCTGCCGGCCCTTGCGGACCCATCGGCCCCTCGCACCCTACAGCGCCGAGCGCGAGGAACGCAATTCCCGCAACAATGGACAGCTTGTTCCTCATTGTGCCTCTCCCGGTTCCAGTTCCCAACGACAAAGCACTGACACAGTCATTCCCCTCCCCGCACAAAGGGGACTTTCCGTATGCAAAAAGTCCGCAGACGTGCGGGTCCCAGAACCTCGCAGGAGAATCTAGTTAACGCGGGTAAACTTTTGCTGAAGATTGCGTGAACTGCGGCACGATGTATCGCGCGGGGCCAAAACGGCAGATACCCGAGGTTACCTGTAGCTCTTTCGTCGAGCGATACGATCGTGGCACCCCATGAACGGTTGGGGGCCCCACCACCTACCACCCAGGTGATAGGTGGTAGGCGGTAGGTGCGCTCACTCGGACGACGACACCGTGATCGTCTCCAGCCCGTGCGCGTTGGGTCCGGTCTCGTAGCGACGCAGCAGCCACGCGAAGAGAAACCCGAGAAATCCGAGTACGGAGAAGATCCACATGCCGAGCGCATAGCCGCCAGGATTGGTCTCACTCGCAGCGGAGAAGTCGTTGGCCCAGCCGATCATGAAGTTGAATCCGGCGAGGCCGATGTTCTGGATCATGGTCATGAGCCCGTAGGCCGTGCCGAGCTTCTGCTCCTCCACGAGGTACGCCACCGAGGGCCACATGACGGCCGGCACCAGGGAGAACGCGATACCCATCATCGCCATTGGGACGAAGAGCGACACGCTGGTGTACGCCATCAAGAGATAGACGGGCACGAGGAGCAACGACCCGTACATCATGAACAGGGATCGTCGCGCCACACGGTCCACCAGGAGTCCGAACAGCGGCGTGAAGATCATCGCGAACAGCGTGATGAGACTGGAGAGGAACCCACCGAATTCCCGGGTGGTGCCGTGTCCCTCGATGAAGAACTTCACGGCGAACGTCTGGAACGGGAAGATCGCCGAGTAGAACGTCACGCAGAGCAACACGACGAACCAGTACGGCACGGGGAACCGGAACAGGTCGGCCACCACCACCTTGTCCGTCTCACCCGCCCGACCCATGGCGTACCGCGCTTCGGCCCGGTTCTCCATGACCCAGTAAATCACGGCGCCCACCACGCACAGCGTGCCGACCGCCACGGAAATGAGGAGTGGCCACTGCCAGTTCTCGAATGCGGGTTTGGCCCACGTGGGCGAGTTCAGGGCGGCGAACGATCCGAGCCGGGCGATCGTGAGGTTGGCCCCGAACGCGAAGGACAGCTCCTTGCCCTTGAACCACTTCGCGATGGCCGTCGTCACCGACACGATCAACGACTCGGCGCCGATCCCGAACACGAGGCGCCCGGCCGCCATGATCCACAACGTTCCGGTCACCGCGGTGATCACCGCACCCAGGAAACAGAGCACTCCGAACAGGAACGTCGCCTTCTTCACGCCGATCCGGTCGATGAGGATGCCGCCCACCAGAACCATGATGACGTTCGGCACGCTGTAGATGGCGTTCAACGTCCCGATGTTCTGATCTGAGAAGCCCAACTGCTCCTTGAGCAGGTCGGCGATCGGGCTCACGGCATCGTAGACGTAGTAGTTGCCGAACATGGCGAGGCTGATCACGACCAGCACCGCCCAGCGATAGAACACCGGTGGTGGGCTGCGATCCTGTACGACGCCCTCAGGCTGGGTCATGGGGAGGATCCTTTCGCAGTGATGTCCGCCGCCGTCTCAACGGACCGAGAGGTGGCAGGCCTGCAATCCGCTAGGAACTCGTCACCGCAACGCCGCGGTCCCGTGCATACGCCATGAGCTGTCGTATGCCGCCCTTGAAACTGTACGCCTCGTATCCCTGGCGCTGCATGATCTCGGCGACATAGGCCGACTGCACGCCGAAGCTGCAATAGAGCACGTACCTGCCTTTCTTGTCGAGGTCGCGGAATCGCGCCGCCAGGTCGTCGAGGTTTCGTTGCACCGCTCCTGGATAATGCCACACACGGAAGTGGTGCGGATCGCGGCAATCGAGCACGATCGCGTTCTCCGGGATCTCGCTGACGAAGATGTAGGGCTCCACGAGGTCCACGGGATCCAAGCGGCGCAACTCGAGGACACGCCGGTCAGCGACCGCCCGGTCGAGGACCGTCAGGTCGACGTGCGATTCCTCGTCGATCGCGGCTGCCGGCTTGGCGTGGGTCACGGGCCGGTCCGGCACGATGGCACAGTACTCGCGAATGTGCCGGCTCAGGACGGCCGTACCAATTCGCTCGGCGTGCTCGATGATCTCCGACTTGTCGAGGCCCACAAGTGGTCGGAACACGGGGAGCGTCGCAACCTGGTCGATCGCGCGGAGATTGCCCAACGTCTGCGACGAAACCTGACCCACCGACTCACCGGTGACGATGGCCTCAGCACCGAGTTCCAGGCTGATGGCCTCGGCGGTTCGATACATGAGTCGTTTGAGAACCACCTGCCAGTACCTGGGCTGGACCGCACGCTTGAGCTCCGCCACCACCTCCTCGAACGGAACCACATGCACCCGGGGCTGAGACCCGAAGCTCCACGTGTCCGCCAGCACCTTCGCGACCGTCACGACCGATCGCTCGTACGCTTCCCCTCCGAGGTTGCAGAACACGTAGTCGAGCGCGACACCGCGCTTCAACATGAGCCAAGCCGCCGCAGCAGAGTCGAACCCGCCCGAGATAAGACACGCGGCCTTGCCTTCCACGCCCAACGGCAAGCCACCGGCCCCCGGAATCCGACCACTGAACAGCAACGCCTCGTCGTCGCGCACCTCCACCCCCACCGTGAGATCCGGATTGCTCAGATCGACCTCGGCATGGGGGTTGAGCGCGGCGCCGAGTTGCACATTGACGTCCTGGGAGCCGAAGCCATAGCGACCGACGGTTCTCGCGCGCACCGCGAACGTCCCCCCCTTCACCCGCGGCGCATACAACTGCTCGCCAACCCGCACGATCGCGTCGAGATCCGGCGGCAACCGTGCCTCCACGCGTGAGAAGCTGCTCACGCCGAACACCGAGGACAGCGCCTTCTCGGCACTGGCGTCTGAGGTTTCGACCAGTATTCGGCTCCAGCGGGACTCGATACGAGAGGTCAGCCCGGCGGAATCCAGCGCATCCCGAAGGTTGTGCACGAGCTGCCGCTGAAATCGGCGGCGCGTCCCCCGAGCCTTGGTGGCTAACTCGCCCGTGATCCGGACGAGATAGAGCGTCATGTCGCTGGCGCGAGACATATGGGTGCGGTGCGAGAGCCTAGAGATTCCTCGGCAGTCCGATCTCCGCGTCGCGTTTCTCCGCGACGGGCTTCTCGCCCTCGGGCGTGAAATCCTCACCGGGATTGATGAAGCGGTCATGCTCCAGCATGTACTGCTTGTCGTAGAGCTGGCGGTATCGGCCCCGCTTGGCAAGCAATTTCTGATGGGTGCCGCGCTCGACAATCTCCCCGTCTTCGAGGACGAGAATCTGGTCGGCGCTGCGGATGGTCGAGAGCCGGTGCGCAATCACGAACGTCGTGCGACCCTGACGCAACCTGCGAAGGCCATCCTGGATCTCCGCTTCGCTCTCGCTGTCGAGGCTCGATGTCGCCTCGTCGAGAATCAAAATGGTGGGATCCGCCAGGATCGCTCGCGCGATGGCTATACGCTGTCGCTGTCCGCCGGAGAGCTTGACACCTCGCTCCCCAACAATCGTGTCATACCGGTCGTCGAACTGCTCGATGAACTCCTCAGCGTGCGCGATCCGCGATACCGCCTTGATCTCCTCCAGCGACGCGTGAGGCTTGGAGAACGCGATATTCTCCGCGATGGTCCCATCGAACAGGAAGTTCTCCTGCAGCACCACACCCAGTTGGCTTCGATAGTCTCGCAACCTGACGGTCGACAGATCCACGTCGTCGACGAAGACCCTACCCGTCTTGGGCCGGTTGAAGGCCATGACCAGCGAGATGAGCGTGCTCTTACCGGATCCGCTCGACCCCACCAACGCCGTCGTCGAGCCCAGTGGCGCGTCGAACGACACCCCTCGAAGAACCGGCACGTCATCCTCGTACTCGTACCAGACCTCCTCGAACACGATCGCGCCGTCCATCCGGCTCAGCGGTTCGCGCTCCACGTCCTCCGTCCACTCGGTGGCCAGTCGCCGGACGTCCCGGATGCGGTCGAGACCCGCGAACGCTTCGCTGATCTGCGTGCCGATTTGGGAGATATCGATCAGCGGCATTGCCACCAGACCGACGAAGAACACGTACATGACGAAGCCCCCGAGCGTCATCGTCTCATTGATGACCGCCCGACCACCTACCAGAATCATGATGACTCCGACTGCGCCGATAATCACCGTCGTGATCGAGGTGATGGCGGAAATCCCCGTGATCGCCTTCGCGATGTTCCGGAACAACCGGTGTACACCCTTCGCAAAGGTGTGTGCCTCGTTCCGCTCGGCGACGTACGCTTTGACGACTCGAATCCCGCCCAACGACTCCGCGAGCCGCCCGGTCACTTCGGCGTTGATCTTGGAACGTTCACGAAAGACGGGACGCAGCCGCTTGAAGGCGATCGTCATCGACGCTGCGAAGGTCCCGAGGATGACCAGGATGAGCAGCGTGAGCGTCCAGTTGAGCACGAACAGCACTACGAGGCCGATTGCCGCCGTGACGAACCCGCCGGCCAGCCGCACGAGTCCCGTGCCGACCAGGTTTCGGATCCCCTCGGCGTCCTGCATAATGCGGGAAATGAGCACGCCGGTCTTGGTGGAGTCGAAGTAGCTGACCGGCAAGCGGCTCACGTGCGCCATCACGGACTTCCGCATGTCTGTAATGGCCCGCTGTGCCATGACCCCAAGGACTTGCGCCAACGCGAAGGACGTGCCGCCTTGTACCAGGGCTGCCGCGGCAACACCTGCGGCGAGCGGCAGGAGCAGCCCCGTCCGCTGGTTGTTGATCACGTCGTCGATCAGCCATTTGGACGATGCCGGCATGGCCATCCCCGCCAGGCGGTTGACGATCATCAGCGCGCCGCCGAGCGCCAACCGGCCGCGTCGCGCCCAAATGATCTCCCGGGCCTCGCCCCAGACCGCCGAGAGGTCGAGTTTCTTCTTCGTATCTTTGGTATCGCTCACAGCGGGTAAACACTCATGGACTGGAACGGAGAGTCAAGTGTGACGGTCACGCCCCTCATCCCTTCTCCCTTCTCGCTTCTCGCTTCTCGCCTCCCACCTAACCCCGGCCGTGCACGACCCGTACATTCTCCCCATGTCGTACGCCCTCATGAGCGCCGGCGGCAAGGACGCGACGCTCGCGCTCGACCGCGCTCGCAGACGCGGCCTCGACGTGCGCTATCTCGTGACGCTGCATGACGAGTCATCCATGCGCGTGCGGTATCAAGGGGTGCGTACGCGGCTCATCGTCAACCAGGCGAGGACACTCGGCTTGGAGCTGCTGGCCGCACCCACGACGGAGCACACGTTCGAGCCGGTCTTCATAGACATGCTGCGGACGCTCCGCGCGAAAGATGTCACGGGTGTCATCTTCGGCAACGTGCATCTCCCGGACGTGCGCGCGTGGTATGAGGACCGCGTGCGGGCGGCGGGCCTGGAACATGTCGAGCCGCTCTGGGGCGACCCGTCGGTCGAGATCGCGTGGGAAGTGGTCGAACGGGGCTATCGAGCGCTCGTGGTGAGCGTCCACCTCCAGGAGCACGCCACCGGTCTCCTCGGTCGAGAGTTCGACGCCGATCTTGTCACGGAGATCAGCTGCACGGATGACGTCGACCCCTGCGGCGAACGCGGGGAGTATCATACCTTCGTGTTCGACGGACCCGAGCTTCAGTACCCTGTGGGATTCACGCGCGGTCGCACCCTCGACGAGCACGGACACCGCTACCTCGACCTCTTGCCGCTCAACGGCGAGCTCGATCCGACCACGAACGAGCTGCCATAACACGGCCCCTCACCGCGGACGCCATGCACGTAGATTCTACGTATTCCGGGCTCGCGAACAGATAACCGGAGGTAACTGCCACGGTGTCTTCGTCTCGCCGAAAAGCCGTTCTGGTCGCCGTCAGCAATCGATTGCCCATCACGCTCCGTCGCGGAGCCCACGGCCCCGAGCGCATTCGGTCCAGCGGCGGCCTGGTCGCCGCATTCCAGCCGCTCATGCGGCAGCGCGGTGGCGTCTGGGTCGGGTGGCCGGGCAAAGAGCTTCTTGCTGGGGAGCAGCTTTCCCGCCCCTCCGATCCCTACCGGATCGAGCCCGTGGCGATCCCCAGAGGCGACTTTCGCGGATACTACCATGGCTTCTCGAACGGCACGTTGTGGCCCCTTTTCCACGTGCTGCCGGGCCGGGCCTTTTTCGAGTCGAGCGACTGGGAGGCGTACGAGCGGACCAACGAGTACTTCGCCGACGCGACGGCACGGGTAGCGCGCCCCAACGACCTCGTGCTCGTCAACGACTATCACCTCATGCTCGTGCCAGCGCGGCTCCGAAAGCTCGCCAAGAGCATGCCAATCGGGTTCTTCCTCCACATCCCGTTCCCCCCGTTCGACGTGTTCCGCGTCCTCCCGTGGGGGCGGAGCCTGCTCCAAGGTATGCTGGGGTCGGATCTCGTCGGCTTCCACGTGAGTGGGTACGTTCGCAATTTCCTGGAGTGCGCGCACCGGCTCCTCGGTTGCAGGGTCGATCGTCGGCGTGGCACGGTCGAGCACGACGGCCGCCAGGTGCGGGTGATTCCCCTGCCCCTCGGCATCGATTTCACCCAGTTCGAGTCCGTCGCCAAGGCTGCTCCCGACCCCGGGTTCGATCCGGCCGAGCGCATCATCCTGGGGGTCGACCGGCTCGATTACACGAAGGGCATTCCGCAACGGCTCGAAGCATTCGCGCTGCTGCTCGAGAGACATCCGGAACACCGCAACCAGGTCACGCTCCTCCAACTGGCCGTGCCAAGTCGCGCGGAGGTCTCCGAGTATCGCGAGCTCAAGCGGGAGATCGATCGTCTTGTCGGGCAGATCAACGGACGATTCGGTTCCGCCACGTGGACGCCCATCCGCTATCTCTATCGTTCGCTCCCTCAGGATCGTCTCTGCGGGCTCTACCGCGAGGCCGACGTGGGCTTGGTGACCCCGCTCCGCGACGGGATGAACCTCGTCGCGAAGGAATTCGTCACCTGCCAGGTGGGGTCGCCCGGTGTGTTGGTGTTGTCGCATATGGCCGGCGCCGCGGAGACGATGAAAGAAGCGCTGCTCGTCAACCCGTACGATCTGGAGGACACGGCGGCCAAGCTGCACAGCGCGCTGACCATGCCGCTCCCCGAACGGCGCTCGAGGATTAAGGCGCTGCGCCAGCGCGAGGCGAAACTCAACGTGCATACGTGGGCTCGGCGACTGCTCCAGCGACTCGCAGCTGCCGCGAAGGAAAACCAGCGGAGCAGCAGGAAGATGTAGGGTGTCTCTCGCGATTTCGCAGGCACGCCGCATTCGGGCGAGCCTCGTGACCACCGCCGGACTCATCGCGCTGTCCGCCTGCTTCGACGGCTCGGGGCCGGAAATGATTCGGCTGGCCGACCTATCGGAACCCGATACGAATACCGCGGTGGTCGTCCTGAGCCGGAACGTGCAACACGGCACCGAGGTGCTCGTCGCGGGAGAGGAATACCTGTTTCAAGTACGACAGGACCGGATCCCCCACACGCTGCTGGTCGAGCGGGTGGTCTCTGGCGACACTGCCAGCGTGCTCTTCGTCATCGCCGATTTGTACACGACAGGCACGGTTCTCACCGACGGCTCCGCCAACCGCTTTGAGTGGTCGGGCACCGACGACACCGCCCACCTCCCGGTCGTGCCCTGCGAGGTGCATGTCACAGAGGCCTATATCCTCGGTGTGCCGTCGGTCCAATCGGTCGAGACCGCGTGCCGGGTAGCGTCTCCGACCGGCGTCACACTCACGGTATTCGCCAAGGCCAAGCGGCATCTTTCGATGGGAGGTGGATGATGACGGGTTCCTGTCTCGAGGGCGTCGAGTGGTACGTCGACCACCAGGCCGAGGGCCGGAGCGAGCCCGGGATTGCGCATTCGTACGTCGGCTGCCTGGCGACGGCTCTCCAGCATGCCTACGGCGATCTCGATCCCGTCTGGCTGATGGGAAGCAGCGCGTTCGCGTTCAGGATCTACGTCAATGAGGTCTTCTGCCCGAGCGCAATGAGTATGTTCGATTTCAACGCGCTCCTTCCGGAGGCGGTGGAACAAGTGGGATATCAGTGCCACCACGTGAGTCGCATGTGGCACGAGACCGATCAGCAGGACGCGCGAAGGGACGAGGCGCACGCGGCGATCGTGGACGGCATCCAGCGCGGGGTCCCCGCCGTCGCATGGGACATCGCCGATTGCGAGTGGGGTTTGGTCGTCGGACTGGACGAGCGCGCCCGGAAGTACCGCACCGTAACCCATGGGGGGCAACCGTCCTCCCTGCCGTTCGACCGGCTGGGAAACAACGGCATCGATATCCTGGCCGTGACGGTCCTCGGCGCGCCGAACGGCAGAACTCGGGACGAGGTCGTGCGCAATGCGCTCGCCGCGGCCGTGGCCCATGCCGAGCAGCGGGAGCCGATGGACCGACCACAGTATCAGGATGGCCTGCCCGCCTTCGACTTGTGGGCGCTGCTCTACGATCGCTGGGCGATGCTCGTGGAGGCCGGCAAGGCACACAACATCCCCGCCAGCGTGCTGAACCATGTCGCCTACTATGCGAAGCACTGGTATGGAGCACGCTGTTACGCGCGCGACTACCTTCGTACTATCGCCGCCGAGAACACAGGACTCCGTGGAGCAGCGGCGGCGTTCGCGCGCGTCGCCTCGCACCTGAAACCGGTCTGGGACCACGCCTCCAAGACGTCCAACCTCACCGCCGACGTCCTCCGCCCGCTGTCCGCAGAAATCCGATACGCGAAGGCCGCGGAAGCGGAGGCGATCGAGCACATCCGCGAGCATCTTCCCGAACGAGGATTGTCATGAGCGACACGGCGCGACCACAGCCCGGCACGATCGGTTGGACCGATCTCACCGTTCCCGACGCCGAGCGCGTGCGGGACTTCTACGCGGCAGTAGCCGGTTGGAACCCTGCACCCGTAGACATGGGCGGCTACGGCGACTACACGATGACGACGGACCACGGAACCCCAATCGCCGGCGTATGTCATGCCCGGGGCGCGAACGCCGACCTGCCTCCGGTGTGGCTGGTCTACATCACGGTTGCCGACGTGGACGCGAGTGTGGCGCGGTGTGAGGAGTCGGGCGGCGAGCTCCTGGTTCCACCCAAGAACATGGGCGGGGAGGGTCGCTACGCTGTGATTCGCGATCCCGCAGGCGCGGTCGCCGCGCTGTACCAACCGGGGGAGTAGGCGCGCAGGCCTCTGGCTGCCGCCGCGGCGTCCAAGGTCAGTTCCGCCCGTACCTCACGACGAGGTTTCCGCAGACTCCGTCTCACCCCCCGAGCCCACGAGTCTTCTGATCGTCTGGACGATCACCGTCCAGTCCATTGGCTTGGCGAGAAATTCCGCCCCGAGGTCGGCCGCCGCCTGTATCGCTTCTCGGCTGGCGTACCCGCTCACGAGCAGCGCAGGCACACTCCGCAACGCGGGATCGGCACGCATTTGTTGCAGCACCTGGAGGCCGTTCTTGCCCGGGAGGTGGAGGTCGGCGATGACCGCGTCGGGTGCCCGGCGCCGCGCCAGGGCCAACGCGTCCTCCCCGTTGGCGGCTTCGATGCAGGCGTACCCCGACCGGCGAAACATGCGAGCCAGTGCCCCCCGTTGCGCTGGGTCGTCTTCCACGAGCAGCAGGATGTGCCGCCGGGTGGCACCGGCGATCCGCGCGGCCTCTTCCACCACACCCCATCCGTCTTCCGCCAGGCACGCGTCTGCACCGTAGGACACCGCTTGCGTCGGGCTGGTGTCGCCGCCGAGCAGTATGGCGGGAGTATCTGCCGTCTCCGGAATCGCTCGGAGCCGCTGGAGGAACTCGAGCCCGTGCATGTCCGGCAATTCGAGCGCGATCACGACGACGTCGGGCGGCTTCTCTTGCACTCGATCCAGCCCCTCGGAGCCACCAGCCACGACGGTGACGACGGATCCCGCTTCTTCGAATTGCGTCTGAAACACGAGCGCCAAATCGGGGTCCGGCTCGACGAGCAGCACCGAGCCGGGTCGCTCGACGACTTCAGGCGCCAGCTTCTTCGGCGCCGGCTCCTTCGCCAACGGCAGGCGGACATAGAACCGCGAGCCATCGCCCTCACTGCTCTCTGCCCACATCGTTCCATCGAACTGCTCGACGATCGCGCGGCTGATGTGCAGACCCAGACCTGCGCCGCCATGGATCCGGGTGGAGACACGATCGAGCTGTCGAAACTTCTCGAACACGGCCTGGATCTGATCCTCTGGAATCCCCGGGCCCTCGTCCGAGATCTCGATCACCGCGCCTTCCGGCTCCACACCCCACTGGATTCCCACGCGACCACCGCGTGGCGAGAACTTGATCGCGTTAGACAGGAGGTTGACCAGCACTTGCTCGAGCCGATCGGAGTCCGCGAGCACGACCGCTTCCGGTGTGTCGCCGTACTCGAGCACGACGTCCCGCTGCAATGCGAACCCCCGAACCACTTCGAGTGCTCGTGCCGCGTGTTCCTCGAGCGACACCGGAACAATGTCCGTCACGAGCCTCCCGCCCTCGATTCTCGACAGATCGAGGAGGTCGTCGACCAACTTGATCATCCGCTCGAGATTGCGCAGACCGATGCCCAAGTACTCGCGCATCTCAGCGGTAACCTCGCCTGCTGCCCCTTTGTCGAGCAGAGAGAGCGAGGTCTTGATCGACGTGAGCGGCGTGCGCAACTCGTGACTCACCAACGAGACGAACTCACCCTTTGCCGCTTCGGCATCCGCCTCCCGCGTGATGTCACGGTACACGAGGAGGTGGCCCAACACTGCTCCGGTCTCACCGCGCACCGGGTCCACGGCCCGCTGGCAGACCATGGGTCTTGGAAAACCGAACTCGACGCGATCGCGTAGCGGTTCCTCGGAACGCATCGCCGCCTGTTGGGCGGCCAGGGCCGCTGGATCGTGGAGGGAGCGGGCGAGCACATCATGGACCTTCTCCAGCGATGCGCCCAGCAGCACCTCTTTGGGGAGTCCGAGCAATCCAGCCATCGCATGGTTGACATGGACGACGTGGCCCTCGCTCGCCATGAGGATCGCCGACTCACCAGCCTCGATCAGCGCCTCCAAGCGCGTGCGCTGCCACTGGACTCTCACGTGTTCGCGCGCCAGATCCTCGCGCTGCTGATCGATCGTTGCGAGGAGCTTGGAGTAGCGCAGTGATGTCTCGATCTGGCGACCGAGCAGGACCGCGAGCTCCAGATCCTCAGCGCGATATTTCACGTTGTCCGGTGCGCCGAGGTTGAGCGAGCCAATCACCTCCGCACCGACATGCAGTGGCACGATCATCGCCGACACCTGTTGGCCGTCGGCCGTACGGATCCCTTGCGTGCCGTGGAACTGGGTCACGCGCATGGCTTCACCGGTTCGGATCGCCTTGCCAGGGAGTCCGCTGTTGATGGGGAACTGTTCCGTGTTCTCCTGGAAGCCACCCCGGTTGGCATCGTACAATGTGTGGAGGTAGTAGTACGTGCGATCTTCCGAGACCAGAGTCACACTGGCCCGGCGAAACTCGAGCACGCGTTGCAGCTTCAGAATGGCGGTGCGGAGAATCTCCGTGAAGTCGAAGGTGGTGTTGATGAGAGAGGCAAGCTCGGACAGGACCTCGAGCCGATCCGCCCCGGTTGTCTCACGTGTCGGTCTACGAGTCATGGGACCAGGTCGCCCTGGAGACGCTGTCGGTATGCGCGCATCGCCGCCCCGAGTTCCTCCAAATCGGTGGCGGCTGCGGACACTTCGTCGGGCGGTGCCGCGCGGCGCTCCATCCACTGGTAGCCACGGTCGGCCAGGCGTGTGGCCGGTCCGACGATCTCTTTGGCCGCATGGGATGCCGCCGTTCCTTTGAGACCGTGCACCCGGTAGTAGAACGTCTCGGCTCGGTCCCGGTCGTAGCAGCGGGTGAGATCGTCGAGCGCCGACCGCAAAACCTTCAGGCGCTCCGGCAATCCCTCGGCAAACTCCCGGCGCAGCCCCGCGATCAGCGCTTCCCGCTCGGGAACCGGTCCGCTCGTCTCAGGCATCCGGCTCCCCACAGCACTCCGCGATCTGCGCGGCCAGCGCTTCCGGTTCGAACGGCTTGAACACGACCCCGTCTGCACCGGAGGCCTCGAGCCTCGCCTGGTCGATTTCCGTACGTGCCGTGAGCAGTACCACCGGTATGTGGGCGGTGCTCGGGTCCTGCTTGAGCCGACGCGCGACCTCAAACCCGTCCATTCCAGGCATCATGAGGTCGACGATCGCTGCGTTCGGTTGGTGCGACCTCACCAGCTCGATACCGGATTCCCCATCGGGTGCGCTGGCGACGTCCCAGCCCGCGATGAATTGCAGGGTTCGCTCGACGAGCTTGCGGAGGTCGGGCTCGTCGTCGATGAGCACAATCCTGAGCTGCTTCCCCATCATGGCGTCCCGAGCAGGCTTCTCCTTCATTTTGCGGAGCTTGTAAATCCCGGCATGACACAAGTATTGGTGACATGCTGCGAAAAATCTACGTGGTCGACGATGAGTTGCACCATGCCAAGCTCCTGGCGGCCAACCTCACCCAGCCCGGTCGGCTCCATATCGAAGTGTTCGAGAAAACATCGGGGCCCGCGCCAGCGTCATGATCAACCCACTCCTGACCTTCCGCTCCGAAGGCCGCTGGCTCATCGAGCGAGAAAGTGGCTCGCAGCGGTGGGACATGGCCCCCTCGCTCGCGTTCAATTTCCTGGACGCCCTCGAGCTGTCGCCCGGCTATCGCTTCGGCGACCTCCGCGATCCAGACTTCTCCGTACGCGGCGGACACGGCGTGTTCCTCACACTCAGCACTCGGATCTCGGAGCAGACGCTGTCGTCGGCGGCCGACTTCTGGCGCAAGCGGTTTGGGAGGCAGTAGGAACGCCTACCGGCACCGTCGGAGACAGTGTCCGATCACGCGGCTTCCCATCCGGACTTGAGTACGGCGCGCCTCCGAGCGATTCTCATGCGTGCCGGCCGTACGGTGATCACATTCCACGCTAGCTGCAGGCGGTGGAGCGAAACGTGAAGCGAGTCGCGCTCGACTACTACGCAAGTCTCGGGAAGGACTACGCCACGAAGATCCGGCAACTGGTTCCCGGATACGACGAGATGGTCCAGTGCATCATCGATCTCGTGCGTCTGCGCAATCCCAAGTCGGTGCTCGACATCGGCTCGGGGATCGGGAATGTCACCGAGATCGTCCTGCGCATGCTTCCCGAAGTCGTTACGACCGCCGTCGATGGTTCCGAGCCCATGGTCGCGCAAGCCCGCAGTGTGCTCGAACGGTACGGCGCACGAGCCACCGTCCTCAACGAGGACCTTACCGAGTTCGCGCCACGCGGGCCGTTTGACGTCGCGTTTTCCAATCTGGTGCTGCACAACCTCACCTTTGAATCGAAGCAGTCGACGCTTCGGTCAATCGGTGAGTGCCTGAGTCCGGGAGGCGTCTTCGTCTGGGGTGACCTCATCCGCTACGACGATCGTCAGCTGCAGGAGCACTTCGTGGAGTCTCGCCGCGCATTCGCGCTCGAGCGGGGCTGCGCCCCGGATCTGGTCGAGGAGAACTTCCGCAAGGAAACGACGGAAGATTTCCCGATGACGATCCCGGAAATGCTCGACGCCGCACGCGAAGCCGGGTTTAAAGGGAGTCATGTCGTCTGGGCACGTGACACCTTTGCCGTGCTGGTCCTCTCGAAGACGAGTGGATGAGCGCAGGTTGCTAGATTGCGACCGGACCATCCGTGGGCCGGAGGGCTCGGCCTCAACGGTCCGCGTGGGGAACGCCCACCTCTCAGGAACGGGCGAGACATCGGGACGACGGTTGCATAGGAGGAGGGGAGGTCCATGAGTAGCGTATCGACACGACTCGGAGTCCTCGTCGCTGTTGGGGCGGTGGTCGCCGCCACGGCGGCGGCGACGCGGCAGGCATCGGATTTCGACTCGTTCTTTGTCGACAAGACCATGCGGGTCGACTACTTCCACACGGGCGACATCGATTCCGAGATCATCAGTCTCGACCGCGTGGTGTCGGACGGACGCTGGGCCGGAAGCCGGACGCGGCTGCTGGATGACACCGACCTGGGCAAGTACCTGTTCGAGGTGCGCGATCACGCCTCGGACCAAATCATCTATTCCAGGGGATTCGCGTCGATCTACGGAGAGTGGGAAACCACCGGTGAAGCGAAGCAGAGGTACCGCACGTTCCACGAATCCCTCCGCTTCCCGTGGCCCAAGGAGCCCGTCCACATCGTGCTCAAGAAACGTGACGCGATGAACCGCTTCATCGAGTTCGCAGCCCTCGACGTGGATCCCTCGGCCCGATCGGTGAACCCAGCCGACCTCCAGCCAACGGCGATCGTCTGGACCATCTTCGAGCACGGCCCAGCGAATGAAAAGGTGGATATCGCGCTCCTGGGAGAGGGGTACACGGTGGAGGAACTACCGAAGTTCCACGAAGACGCTCGGCGCCTCACCGAGGCCCTGTTCCGGTACGAGCCGTTCAAGAGCCGCCGGAGCGACTTCAACGTTCGGGCCATCGATCTCCCCGCCCCCGAGTCCGGGGTGTCGCGTCCCCACGGCGGCAAGTTCCGTCGCAACCCGGTCTCCACGCAGTACAGCATCTTCGACAGCGAGCGCTACGTCCTGACCTACGACAACCGTACGCTCCGCGAAGTGCTGTCGGCGGCGCCGTATGAGTTCGTCTCCATTCTGGTCAACGAGAAGCAGTACGGCGGTGGGGGCATCCACAACCTCCAGTCGACCGCAGCGGTCGGATCGGAATTCGCGGACTACCTGTTCGTGCACGAGTTCGGTCACCACTTCGCCGGTCTGGGCGACGAGTACTACACGTCGCCGGTCGCCTACGAGACCGGCGCCGTAGAGCATGTCGAACCGTGGGAGCCCAACGTGACCGCACTCCACGATCCCGCCAAGCTCAAGTGGGGAGATCTCGTCGCTTCCGGAACACCCTTGCCGACGCCGTGGGAGAAGGCCGAATTCGAACAACACGCGCGGCAGATCCAGCGCTATCGCCAGCGGCTGATCGAGACGCAGGCTCCCGAAGCGGAATTTGACGCGCTGTTTCGCGAGCAACGCGAGAGCGAGACGCCCATGCTGCGCTCAATGGAGTACAGCGGCCGGGTCGGCGCGTTTGAAGGCGCATCGTACGAACCGACAGGCCTGTACCGGCCGGAGGTCGACTGCATCATGTTCACGCGCAACATGACTCGGTTCTGTGCGGTTTGCCAACGCGCCCTCGAACGCGTCATCGATCTCTACGCAACGCCGTAGTAGTTCTGTGCCTCGCCGGAATCCGAAGATGCCACCGGAGTGGCCGTGCGCGCTCCTCGTCGCCATCGGTCTGGGCATCCTCCCATCGAGCGACCTCGCCGCGCAGCAACCTCGACGCCTCCTCCCCGACCGCACCCTGTTGCCCAAGCTGCTCGCCGCTCCGCAAGAACCGGTGACCGCCGCCAAGTTCGTGTTCCAGATCGACAGTCCCACGCAGTTCGGCGAGATCCTGGAAGGTGAAGCCGCCTTCGGTGCCTCGGTGCCGCTCTACCTGATCTCGGGATCTTCGAAGGAGGACGCCATCCTCGTCGGCGTCGAAGGAGGCGTCTTCGCACGCTTCAACATGGAGACAAGGGAGCGAGAGCTCATCACGAGCGATTGGTACTTCATGCTCCCGGTCGTGGTCCGCCGCGGCAACGACTGGCTTCGGTTGCGCTACTTCCACACCAGTGCCCATTTCGGGGACGAGTATCTGGAGCGATTCCAACTCACCCGTCGAGCGTACGCACGCGATGCGGTCGAAGGGACGGCGTACTTCCGTCCACTCGACGCGTTCGGTCTGTACGTGGCAGGACGGTGGGCCTTCCGCGTCGATCCCCCGGAACACGGGCCGTTCGTGGTGCGCGGTGGTGCGGAGTTCGAGTTGACCAACGGCAGAAACGTCTTGCCCTATGCTGCCGCCGACGTCGCGCTGGATCAGGAGGACGGATGGACGCCGCGTCTCAACCTCCAGGCTGGCATTCGCCTGTTTCCACGAGAGCGGCGCCCCAGCGTCCGGATCGGCCTCGAGCTCTTCACCGGACCCGCAGTGCAGGGACAGCTGCATGACGTGCACACCACCTACCTCACGCTCGGCGCGACGCTCGACCTGTAACGCCGCCTGACGGGCCTCGGGCCGGGTGTTCCGCCCGCCCGACGTTCGCTGTACGTTCGACGGCGTACGAGCAGTCGTGTTGTGGGCTTCCTCCGGGAGGGGTAGATGAAACGCTTGCTCACGCCTCTGTTGGCGCTTCTTGTCGCACTCGCCGTCACTCCTGCAGTTGTCGCTCAGGAATCCGAGGATGAGGATGACGCGGGAACGATCAACTCGTCACTCGTGTCGGGCCTCAAGTTGCGGGGCATCGGGCCGGCGTTCATGTCGGGTCGGATTGTCGATATCGCCGTCGATCCCGTGGATCGCAGCACGTGGTACATAGCGGTAGCCTCGGGCGGCGTGTGGAAGACGACGAACGCCGGCACCACGTGGAAACCGATCTTCGATAGCCACGGCTCGTACTCCATCGGCACCGTCACCATCGACCCGAACAACCACCTCACGGTGTGGGTGGGGACCGGCGAGAACAACAGCCAACGCAGCGTCGGCTATGGCGACGGAGTCTACCGATCACTGGACGGG
The DNA here is from genome assembly GCA_039588295.1 of Gemmatimonadota bacterium. Taxonomy (GTDB): domain Bacteria; phylum Gemmatimonadota; class Gemmatimonadetes; order Gemmatimonadales; family GWC2-71-9; genus JAOTVV01. Next base: position 5,676 of record JBDHAB010000037.1, on the reverse strand, counting down.
GGTCAAAGCTTCGAGAAGAGAGGTCTCGAGAACTCCGAGCACATCGGGAAGATCCTCGTCGACCCCAGGAACTCGGAGGTCGTCTACGTTGCCGCGCAAGGGCCGCTGTGGGCCCCCGGCGGAGATCGGGGTCTCTACAAGACCGCCGACGGTGGCGAGACCTGGGAGAAGATCCTCGAGATCAGCGAGAACACCGGGGTGAGCGAAGTGCACTTCGCCCTGGGCAATCCCAGCGTCCTCTACGCGGTGGCGTACCAGCGTCGACGTCACGTGTGGACCCTGATCAACGGGGGACCGGAATCGGGGATCTATAAGTCGACGGACGCGGGCGAGACATGGAGGAAGATCCATCGGGGGCTCCCCAGCGTGGACAAGGGTCGCATCGGCATGGCCGTCTCGCCCATCGACCCCGACGTCCTGTACGCGATCGTGGAAGCCGCCGACGGCAAAGGGGGGTTCTTCCGCTCCGAGGACGGCGGTGAGCATTGGAGCAAACAGGGCTCGTACGTGAGCGGCAGTCCACAGTACTACCAGGAGATCTTCGCGGACCCACACAAGTTCGATCGGATCTACTCCATGGACACGCGTCTCATGGTGTCCGAGGACGGCGGCAAGACCTTCAGCCGGCTGGGCGAACAGTGGAAGCATGTCGACAACCATGCGCTCTACATCGATCCGCGCGATGCCGAGCACTTCATCGTGGGCTGTGACGGTGGCCTGTACGAGACATGGGATCGCGGCGGGACCTACCGGTTCTTCCCGAATCTCCCGATCACCCAGTTCTACAAGGTCGCCGTCGACAACGACGCGCCATTCTACAACGTGTACGGCGGCACACAGGACAACGCGACGCAAGGTGGCCCTTCACGCACGAACAACCGGCACGGGATCCGAAACAGCGATTGGTTCGTGACGGTATTTGGAGACGGATTCGACCCGGCGGTCGATCCGGAGGATCCGAACATCGTCTACTCGCAGTGGCAATACGGTGGCTTGGTGCGATTCGATCGCCGGACGGGCGAGCGCGTCGATATCAAGCCGCGAGAGGAGGCCGACGGTCCGCCGCTCCGCTGGAACTGGGACTCGGCGATCCTGATCAGTCCCCATTCGCACACCAGACTGTACTACGCCTCCCAGATCTTGTTTCGCAGTGACGACCGCGGTGACACGTGGCGCGCGGTGAGCCCGGACCTCACGCGCAACATCGACCGCAACACTCTCCCGGTGATGGGTCGGATCTGGGGCGTCGACGCGGTGTCGAAGAACCGCTCGACGTCCTTCTATGGCACCATCGTCGCACTCACGGAATCGCCGCTCGTCGAGGGGCTCCTCTACGCCGGCACCGACGACGGGTTGATTCAGATCACCGAAGATGGCGGCCAGACCTGGCGCCGTATCGACCGGCTGTCCGACGTACCAGACATGACCTACGTGAACGACTTGGAGGCCTCGCTCCACGACCCCAACACGGTGTACGCGGCGCTCAACAATCACAAGCGCGGCGATTTCAAGCCGTACGTGTTGAAGAGCACCAACCGCGGCGGTTCCTGGACCTCGATCACCGGTGATCTGCCGGAGCGGGGATCCGTCTACACGATCGTACAGGATCACGTCCAGGAGAATCTGTTATTCGTCGGCACGGAGTTCGGGATCTTCTTCACCGTGGACGGTGGGGAGCAGTGGACCCGACTGAAGAGCGGCATCCCTACGATCGTGGTGCGCGACCTCGAGATACAGCGCCGCGAAAACGATCTGGTGGCTGCGTCCTTCGGGCGGGGATTCTACATTTTGGACGACTACACGCCGCTGCGCGAGCTCAGTGAGGCTGCGTTGCAGGCGGAAGCCAAAATCTTCCCGATCAAGAACGCATGGATGTTCATCGAGGCGGCGCCGCTGGCCGGTGGCGAGAAGGCGTATCAGGGGGCCAGTTTCTTCACGGCGCCCAATCCGCCATTCGGGGCAACGTTCACCTACTATCTGCGCGAGTCACTCAAGACCCGGAAGAGTCAGCGACAGGAGCGGGAACGCGAACTCGACAAGGAAGGGCAGGACGTGGCCTACCCGTCGTGGGACGAGCTGAAAGCGGAGGATCGTGAGGAGAAACCCGTCGTCACCCTCGTCGTGCGCGACGAATCGGGCGCTGTCGTGCGACGGATCGACGGCTCCACGTCCAAAGGGATGCATCGGGCCACCTGGAACTTCCGGTATCCGGGATACGCGCCGGTCAGCTTGAATGGCGACGGGTTCGGCCCCATGGCGGTCCCCGGTCGGTACACGGTGAGTCTGGAAAAGCGGGTGGACGGCGTTACGACGGAGCTGGTCCCGCCCACAGCGTTCGAGGTGGAGCCGCTCGGTATGCCGAGTCTGCCGCCCGCCGATCGGGAGGCCGTGCTCGCGTTCCAGCGACAGACAGGCGAGCTCCAGCGCGCCGTGCTGGCCGCGAATCGTGTGATGCAGGACGCAGACGACCGGATGAGCCACATCAAGAAGGTGATCGAAATGTGGCCGGCGGCCGACCCAGCCATTCGGCAGGACGCACGCTCACTCGAGGTGCGCGCCATGGATCTTCGCGAGCGCCTGAGCGGCGATCCCACGAAGCGGCGCCGCAGTGAGCCGGCGATGCCGGGAATCATGAGTCGGATCCAGCAGATCGTCTCGGGGCACTGGTCCTCGACGTCGGCACCGACCGCGACGCATCGACGAGCCTACGAGATTGCGGCCGCGGACTTCGGAGGGGTGTACGGCGACATCCGCGCCCTGATCGAAACCGACCTGCCCGCACTGGAAGCCCGCCTCGAAGCGGCGGGAGCACCATGGACACCGGGGAGGAAGCTGCCGGAGTGGCGGAGACCGTAACGGACCACGGCGGCGCCGTCGGCGCGCGCTGTCGATAGTGCGACAACAGGCTTCAACGAGCGTGCGTCACCACCACCATTCGACTCAAGGCCTCACGATGACCGACATGAAGGTGCTGATCAGCGAGGAAGATATTCAGCGGCGTGTGCGGGAACTGGCCGCCGAGATCTCACACGACTACGCCGGGAAGGAGATCACGCTGATCGGCGTGCTCAAAGGTGCATTCGTCTTTCTCGCCGATCTCTCACGCCACCTCACGATGCCCCGCGCCATCGAGTTCATGGCGGTCTCGAGCTACGGTGATAGCACGACATCCAGCGGTGCCGTCCGCGTGCTCATGGATGTGCGGCGCAGCATTGAGGGTAGGCACGTGCTCATCGTGGAGGACATCGTCGACACCGGCCTCACGCTGCATTACCTGCTGGAGCTCTTGACGACCCGCGAGCCGGCATCGCTCAAGACGTGCGCGCTCGTGCGGAAGAAGGATCGCCACGAAGTCGATATCAGCGTCGACTATCTCGGATTCGACATCCCCAACGTCTGGGTCGTCGGGTATGGACTCGACCTGGCAGAGCAGTTTCGCGCCCTGCCGTATATCGGGGTGATCGAGCCCGAGGGCGCGGACGCCTGAGTGCGTCGAGAGCAACGGGGCCGGCGAATGCCGGCCCCGTTGTCCACTTCACAGCGACGAGCGTGCCTCAGCCTGCAGAATCGATCACCGCAGCGCGGCTAGTTATTCAACGCGCCTAGAGCAACCCACGCGCGTACCGTATCGATCTGCGCCTGGGACAGGGCCGCGCCCCCTAGCGGCATCTGCGACCCCGAGCCACCGACGGTCGCCTGCGTCCCCTGAATCTTGTGGACCAGATAGCTCAAGTCGGGGTCGAACGGATCAATTCGCAGCAACGGTGATTCATTCGACGCGACGTTCACCGTGTTCGTGAACGTCTGGCCGGCCGAGAGATTCATGCCCTGCGCCGGGGCCCCTCCGGTATGACAGCCCGACACGGCGCAGTTCGTCGTCAGAATTGGCTGCACGTGCGTGGCGAGCGACGGTGTCGTCACCGTTACGTTCGCGGTTCCGCTCATCGTGCCAGCCGTCGCGGTGACGATTGCCATCCCCGGACCCTCGCCAGTGACCAGGCCCGATCCGTCCACCGTGGCAACCGCGAGGTCGTTCGAACCCCACGTGACCATGACGCCGGCTACGGGATTCCCCCGGGCATCGACCGCAGCCCCAGCGAGCTGCTCGGCGAACGTCTCCAGGAGTGACACCGACGCGGGAGTGACGGACACGCTGGCCACCTCCTGCTTCACGACCAACGTGGCGCTCGCCGACAGGCCATCGCGCTCGACTTGGATGGCCGTGGTGCCATTCGCGACCGCAGTTGCCGAGATCATGTTGCTCGTTCCATTCACCATCGCGACCGACGGATCGACGGCGGTCCAGGTGAACCCATCCACCACGGCGTTTCCACGAGCGTCGGTGGCGGACGCCATATACGTCTGCATATCGCCCAGGCTGGCCAAGGTATCGACCGACGGTGGCAGACTGAGTGCCGTCGCGACCTGGGCAACTGTGACCGTGGCCTGAGCAGTGCGTCCGTCCGCCTCGGCGGTCACCCCCGCGGTCCCGTTCGCGACGGCCACGACGGCTCCGGTCCCGGCCGACTGGAGGACCGCCGGGTTGGCGATCACGAACCCGATCGTCACGCCCGGCACCGTTGCGCCTGTGGCATCCTTGGCTTCGGCGGTGAACTGTACGGTGTCGTTGATGCTCGTCAGCGTTGCGCTGGACGGGGAAAGCGAGATGGACGCGATCCGGACCAAGACATCCCGGGTGCCGGAGACGGTACCGGACGCACCCTGCGTCGATGCTTGGATGGTCACCGTGCCTCGAGCGACGCCCGTCACCCTGCCGGTGTTATCCACGGTGGCGATCGCGTCATCGCCAGACGACCAAGTGATGGTCGCGTTCACGTCCTGGCCCGCGGCGTTCTTGGCAGCAGCAGAAAGTTGGAGGTTGCCCGCGATGTCCACCTCAGTGCCTCCGGAAACCGTAATGGACGCGGGAGTGGTGTCAGCGGGGGGGGCGACACCGCCATCACCGCAGTTCACCATAGCGATCGACACCAGGACCGCGGCCACTGGGCCGTTCCGACGAATGACGCTTGTCATGGACACCCCCTGGGAGGTTGGGGTTGGTGTTGGAGCTTGTGCTCAAGATGTCGGCTAAAGGCTACGAGGACCTATTGAAGAGGAACCACCGTCAGGCTCGAGAAGTTCCCACCCTCCCCTGGCGCCGTACCACCCGAAACGCCAACAGAGCGGCAACCACCACCCCATACACACCCGGCAGCAACAGGTCGGCCTTCACGAGCCAAAGGAAATGCACCACCGCAGTGATCGCCGCGACATACACGAGCCGGTGCAGGCGCTGCCACCGCTTGCTTCCCTCCCAGCCGCTTCACCCAGCCCTTGGTCGACGTCACGGCCAACGGGATGAGCAGCACGAATGTGGCGAATCCCACCGTGATGTAGGGCCGTTCGCGGATGTCCTCGATTATGGCCGACGGCGAGAGTCCGAGACCGGACAGGTAGGTCTGATCCACGGCGTACGTCAAGAAGTGCAGGGAGGCGTAACAGAACGCGAACACACCGAGGATCCGGCGAAGCTGGATGAGCGCACCCATCCGCAGCAGTTGGCGCGCCGGCGTAACCGAGAGCGAGGCCACCAGCAGCGTGAGCGCCGTCAATCCGGTCCGGTGCGTCACCGTCTCGACCGGGTTTGCCCCCAGCGCACCGACTGCTGCGTCGCGC
>JBDHAB010000036.1:0-47496 GCA_039588295.1 Gemmatimonadota bacterium | reverse complement strand
GCGCTACTACAACGACCGACGGTTGCACTCCGCACTGGGGTACTGTTCGCCGGTTGACTACGAGTCGCGCGCGGCGTAGAACACGGGTGTCTACGAAACCGAGGGAAGATCCCGCGCGCTGCCGATTCGAAGGAAGCTGTGTTCACTCGGCTGGACGGACCCGGCGCTCGGGCTGCATCTTCTCCCATGATGATCGATCACGCACGCAGCTGAGGCGCTGAGGGTTAGACGGCGAGGATGAGGACGGGACCCGATCGACGCCGTACGGCGAGGCTCTTGCGCGGTTTCGACCGCGCCGCGAAACGCATGCGGAGTTTTCTGAACGCTCGGTACGGTCCGGTGCTGGCCCGCAACCTGGTCACAGACGCGCGTCAGGAGTACGCTCGCCTCATACCCGAGCTCCCTGACCTTCAAGGCAGGCAACCATTCACCCAGTTCATCATCACAACGGGCTGGTCTCTCGCGTTCTATCGGGCTCTGCCTCAGAGCCGAAAGCCTGTACGTGAGGCCGGGGAGTTTGCCTATGCCTTGACCGCTGCTTACGTCCGATCACTTCCCCGGGTCGCCGCGCGGGTCATCGAATTGGTGTGGTTCTCCAAGCTGTTGCGGAAGCGGTTGAGTCGCCGGGCGAAACAGTCGCAGAAGCACCGTCAATGCGGAGACTTTGTATACGAGTATGTTGAGGGAGAAACACAGCGCTTTGACTTTGGCGTAGACTATCTCGAATGCGCTGTTTTGAGCTTTCTCAAGTCCCAAGGAACGCCGGAACTGGCACCCTATATCTGTGCCCTCGACCAGGTGTCCAGCGAAGCCCTTGGATGGGGGCTCATCCGTACCACCACGCTCGCCGAAGGCGGCAGTCGATGCGATTTCCGCTTCAAGCGCGGCGGAGAAACGAGAATAGCATCAACCGTCCTACCGATGTTGGAACAGTGAGAGTCGCGCAGGGCTGCAGTTCCGGAATGGTGTTCCTCGGCATGACCCCCCCCGGGCCATGCTGTAATCGAGTCTAGCATGCATAGCTACGACTACTCGCATCGCGACGGCGTTGAACCGATTTCGTGGGAGAGGTTTGGTGAACTCGCACGCGATCTGGCACTGAAGCTGGACGCACGGAGAATCGAGCTCGTGGTTGGAGTAGCTCGCTCGGGTTTGTTCCCCGCTACTGCAGTCGCGTGCACTCTCCGCTGTGAGTTCTTTCCGGTTCGTCTGTCCCGTCGGGAAGGCGATGAGGTACGGCATTCCCACCCTGTTTGGCGGGTGCCAGTCACGGACCATGTCAAGGGGAAGTGTGTTGTGGTGATCGACGAAATCGCAGATACCGGAGAAACCCTTGAAATGGTTCGCCAGGAGGTCTCCGCGCACGGCGCCTCGTCGGTTGTGACTGCGGCCCTCGTAGGCCATTCGTGGGCGCAGCCCGCGCCGGACATCACGGTTCTGCGGACGGATGCTCTGGTTCTATTCCCCTGGGATCGAGAGGTCATCATAGACGGTCGCTGGGTACCGAACCCAGACTTGGAGAAAGCGCTGCGCCTCCAATCGCAGAAGTAACGCGCGCTTCGGCGGGGCGCGTCGTGGAGGGCGCTGTCCAACAAGCGCATGAAGCTGCCGGCGCGAGGTCAAAGAGGAAGGTCGTTGGTTTGTGAGCCAAGCAACATCACTGTTGTCTGAGGCATCAAGAAGCCAGTGAGGAGCACGCACGCAGCTTAGGCGCGCGCCGTTAGGCGGAAACCCGAGTGATTGAGAAGTTCTTTTTCGGCTCAGACAATCTCGGACGCGAGACATGGGAACTCGTTCCATGGGTCCACGGACAGGGCGCCACCGATTTCTCGGTCAACCTGATGCGAGTGGATCCCAAGGTCGGGCCGTCGCCATTCATCGACGCACTGGAGAAGGAACTGGAACCGTTTCGCCTTCCGGATGGCGAGCGGGAGCACCTGGAGTTCTCGAAGACCGTGCCTTTGATTCGGACGTGTCCGCTGTGGCGGCTCTCGGCGGAGTCGATCGCAGTTTTGGAGCGCTATCTCCCGGATGGACTCGTCGAAGCGCCCACGTACTCCACGGACGGGTGGCTGGAGAATCCACGGTTCTATCGGTATGGTGAGTTGATGCTCGGGGCAATTACGCACGAGTTTGGCGGCTTCGTACGACTCGAGCCGGCGGAGGTTGAACTGCTGGCTTCGTTGCCGGTCGTATTTCGCGATGCGTGGCAGTGGGGTGGCTAGGTTGCAGCTTAACAGACGCACGAACCGGCGGAGGCGCCCCGTTGCTACGGACCGCATGACTCCTCGACGTCACACCTTGCTTGGCGCTCTGGTGCTTGCAGCCTCAGGTTGCCAAGTCTCCGCCGAGCAGGCCCCTGACCTGTTCGTTCTCGCCGCTCGTCTGACCGTTGGCGAGGCTCCCTCGGCGGTCGCCGCAGGTGATATGAACGGAGATGGGCACCAGGACCTGGTCGTGGCAAACACGGTGAGCGGCACCGTGACGGTTCTGCGGGGTCAGGGGACAGATGAGTTCACCATAGTCGACGATTCCCCGGCTGGCGAGAACCCGGTTGACCTGGCACTGGGAGACTTGGACCAAGACGGGGATCTTGACGTTGCGGTCGCCAATCACGAAACGCTCTATCTCACCCTTCTCTTGAACGACGGGAGCGGCGGACTCGAGCCCGCTGACCAGTCCCCGCTGAGTGTGGACATTGGTCCGCATCCCCACGCGGTTCTCGCTTCTGACCTGGATTTGGATGGTCACCTCGACCTCCTGGTCGATGACAGAGTAGGCGAGAGCATCATAGTCTTGCACGGGTTGGGCGCCGGCGCGTTCGCCCAATCAGCGACTCGTATTGCAGTGGGCGGCGATCCGTATCGGGGAATGGCCCTGGGAGACTTGAACGGTGATGGCCGGTCCGATCTCGTTACGCCCAATCGTAGCGAAATCGCCGTTGTGCTCGGAACATCCGACACTGACTTCGGAGAGCCCAGGACCATTTCCGCCGATAGACCCTTTGCGGTGGCAATTGGAGACCTGAACGGAGACGAAGCACTGGATCTCATCTTGGCCACCGAACCCGGGACCGTACGCGTTCACCGAGGCGATGGCAAAGGGTTCTTCTCCAGTGACACCTGGTTTGAGATGGAGATGCCATCGGGTGCCAAGGGCATTGCGGTTGGGGACTTCAATGCCGACGGGCGGTCCGATGCGGCAATTCAGAACTTCAGCACCTCGGGAGTCCTTATCCTGCTCGGTGCAGAGGAGGAGATTCGCACGTCCGAAGTTGCTGGAGGTGAAAATCCCTGGGGACTTGCGGTCGCCGATCTCAATGCAGACGGTCGAGACGACCTCGTCGTTCTCGACTACTCTGGCCGCGCGGCCCGAGTCTATCTGGCCGTCCCTGAGTAGCAAGAGGCACCGACGGTTATCAGACGGCGGCTAGTTCTCGCGAGAGTGCCGTGTTGAGTTCTTTAGAGCACTAGCTACAGATGCATCGATGAAACTCACACCAAGTATTCTGCGCCGCCCCGCTTGATTTTCTGTACTTTATGTACGGTTTGGAGAACCGGGATATTGACGAAGCGGGTCATGTTGCTCTCCACGGGATTACTCCGATCCAAGAACCGTAGTGGACTAGTTCTCCAAGTCGAATCCGTAACGGATAGCCAACGTGGTAAGAAGAGGACTGAATGCCGCCTAACTACCGGCTGAAGCGGACGGCTGTCCTACTGCTCGCTTTGGCCCCGTCGCTTAGCGGAACCGTTAGGCGGGCGCCCTAGGACATTCCTTCTCGGAGATTCTCATGCGCTGCAAAGCGAGCGTCGCGACCCTACTCGTGGGGTTGTTGGTGAACACCGGCTGCCAGTACTCCTCGCACCGCCTGACCGACGCACACGCCGAGGCGATCCGGGACAGTGTCGCCGCCGCACTGAGCCAATTCCGACAGTACTCGGCGGCAGCCGAGTGGGACTCGCTTGGGGCTTTCTACTCTGACGCACCCACGTTTCGCTTCTTTGAGAGCGGCCAGCTCCAGTATGGTTCGGCGGCGGAGGTGCGCTCCGCACTCGCGAACCTTCCGGCCGACATGCGTATTACCACCAACTACCGGGACACGGAGATCCAGGCCCTCGCGCCGGGGCTTGCACTCGCGAGCACCATGTTCGAGACGACCTTTTCCGACGGTGGCGGTGCGCGGTTCGACTTTGGCGGCGCGCTCACCGTGCTCTGGGTGCACGAGCCCGGCGGTTGGCGCATCCTCAACGGACACTCATCAGCACCCGTTCCGCGGGGAGGGTGATCCAACGCACCGCCTGACAGGCGGTTGCGGCTGTTGCGCCTCGGTATCTCGGCAGTCCAGCTTCTGAGAGGAACGATCATGCATCATCCGCGAGTCACGAGAGAACCCCATACAGCGGTGCGCCTGCGAGGAAGAGCCTACTTGACTGCGGTATTCGCAAGTCTGAGTTTCGCTTGCACCATGAGGACAGAAACTGAGCCGGCTGCGCAGGCTATTCGCTTTCCCGATGACTTCGTGTGGGGCACTGCCACGTCGGCTTACCAAGTAGAGGGCGCTTGGCAGGAAGGCGGCAAAGGCCGATCGGTGTGGGATACCTACACCAACGTCTACAACCTTTCGGGCGGAGAAACTGCCAATGTAGCGATCGATCAGTACCATCGGTATGTCGAAGACGTTGCATTGATGAGGGAGATGGGCATTCAAAGCTACCGATTCTCCATTGCCTGGAGTCGAGTCCTGCCGCAGGGTACCGGAGAGGTTAACCGCGCTGGCATCGACTACTATAGCCGTCTGGTCGACGAGCTTCTTGCTGCGGGCATCGAGCCAGTCGTAACCCTGTTTCATTGGGATCTGCCCCAGGCATTAGCCGATCGCGGCGGCTGGCACAATCGTGAATCCGTGGAGTGGTTCGGCAATTACGCCAGACTGATGTTCGAGGCTCTTGGTGATCGCGTAAACACCTGGATTACGTTTAATGAGCCTTTCATCGACGTCTTTATCATCGGCGGTGCCATCCGTAGCTTCCTCGATCCCGAGATCCAACCCGTTGAAGATTATTTCGCCATGCCCACAGACCTGCAGGCCGGTCAGGCGATCGCTAGCCATCACTGGATGCTCGCGCATGCACGCGCGGTCCGGATCTACCGCGCACTGGGGATGGGGGGCAACATCGGGATCACTCTCAGCATCTCACCGACGTATCCGGCAACAAACAGCGAGAACGATGCGGCGGCGGCACACGTAGCCGACGGGCTACACAATCGTTGGTTCCTGGATCCCGTCCTGAAAGGCGAGTATCCGGAGGACATCCTCGCGCTCTATTCCGCTCATTCGGATGTCGGGATTCGGGATGGCGATATGGAGCGGATCGGCGAAAGCCGGGTCGATTTTCTCGGCGTCAACTACTACGCCCCCACCCGGGTCAGGGCCGCTCCCGCGTCGCCTCATTTTGGCTTCGAACGTCTGCCAAACCCAGACGAGCAGCCGGCGTTCAATGGCGAGGTCTACCCGGATGGGCTCTATGATCTACTGGTGCGTGTCGATCGGGACTACGGGAAGCCGCTCATCTACATCACCGAGAACGGTGCGGGATTCGGGGCTGTTGATGACACGTTGGTGGACGGCAAGATCAACGACACGCTGCGCCGCGACTACATCAAACGACATCTTGTGGCAGCACACCGGGCTATCCAGCAAGGCGTAAACCTGAAGCGATACTATCTCTGGTCGTGTTTCGACAATTTCGAGTGGATATTCGGCTTTCGACGGCGATTTGGAATAGTCTACGTGGACTTCGAAACGCAGGAACGCGTCTGGAAGGGCAGCGCCTACGACTATCAGTCCTACATTCGAGACCGTGGATTCGTTTGGTGATGTGGGCCTATGGAGTCCCTTGACTAGGAGCCCCGTACCGGCGTCCTGCTTGCGCCTCCGCCGTCTCATCCTGGTCGCCACGATCGCGATGCATGGCTGCGATTCCGAGCCGCCTCCACCTGCGTCGGTGACGGATGGGGACGCAGCCGATGTCACCATCGTAGAGAGCCACAAGGCGCAGTGGGAGGCAGGCGAGGCCTGGAGCGTGCCTGCGCAGCCCCAGCAGACCATCGGGGTCCGGGACGGCGACGAGGCGTACCAGTTCTTCGACATCTCAGCAGCTGCACGTCAGACGGATGGCGACTTTGTCGTGGCCGACGCCGGGGCGCGCACAGTCCGACTCTACAGTCCCGACGGGGTCTTCAAGAGGATCGTGGGAGGCGCCGGCTCGGGTCCCGGCGAGTTCCAGAGTGCGACGCAGATCCTCATTCAGGCCGAGGACTCCATTCTCGTCTGGGATGACATCGCATACCGACTCACCAGATTCGATTCGGCCGGCAACCTCGCCGGGGTCCATTCGTTTAGCCGCGCGAGGATCGCTAAGGCTGTTACCGCCCCTCTCTATCCTGGGTCAGCGCTGTTCCTGAGCAGTGGAGAGCTGTTGGTCCGTCTCATCGAGAAGAGCAGGGACCTCCCTGCCGCGGGCCGGTTTCGACCGGGAAGCGGCGCGTTGCGTGTATCTCCCGACTACTCCGTGATCGACACCGTCCTGCTCTTCGGTGACGTCGAGCAGGTGTTGGTCGAGTCGCCGTGGGGGCCGCTGCCCGTCGTTCCGGCTCTTGCCAAGAACACTTCGATCGCGGTCCAATCCACTGAGCCCAGGGTGTGCATCGGTGACCAGGAAGGGCCGGAGGTCCGATGCTTCGAACGGGACGGATCTGCCACTGCTCTTCGGTGGCGAGAGAAACCGATCGCGGTTCGAGACAATGAGCGGGAGGTGGTGGCGTGGCGCGAGTCGACGACCGAGCTCTACAGGCAGAAGCTCAGCCCGGACGAGGCGAGGCGACTGGTCGCGCAGATTCCTGTGCCCGTCGAACGCCCTGAGTATTCGCAGCTTGTGATCGATCGAAACGGCAACCTCTGGGTACGACGTGGACCGACGGCGAGCGACGGATCCGAGTCAACCGAGTACCTCGTGTTCGATCGGACCGGCAAGCTCCTCGGACCCCTACAGCTTCCGCCGATACGGATCCTCGAGATCGGCAGTGACTACGTCATGGGCATCTATCTGGACGAACTCGAGGTCCAGTACCTGCAAGTCTTCGGGATCATGAAGCCAACGACGGCCGAGGGTACCAGCTAACATGCGCTTCCTGCTGACGTGGGGGGCGGAGATGGTCCGGAGGCTCAGTCGAGCGTGTGAGGCGACCTACGGCGCTTCACGGTCGCGGGCTCGTGTAAGCAGCCGCTCCGCGAAATCCAATCGCTCCTCGAGGACCTGACGGTCGGCCTCCTGCTGGTTGGCCAGTTGGTCTAGGTCTGCACGGAGTTCCGCCACTGCCGCGGAAAGCTCGTCAAGTCGCCGCGACGACTCAGGATCCGTCCCGGCTCTCCGGCTCCGGCCGAGCGCGTGGGCGCTTGCCACGGTCGCCCAGCCGGCAATTCCAGCAACGGAAATGACTGTAATGGCGATCAGGATGGCGAGCATCATAACCTCGAGCGCTCCGGCGAACGGTCCAATGGAAGGTCCGGGGTAGGAGAGAAACGAAGATATCTAGAGGTCGGATCGCAACCCCAGGCGATGGGACACCGCAGTTGCATCTCTTAGCGAGTCAGTGGGCCCAAGTCCGTGCTGCCCGACACGCGCCTGAAGCTGCCGCGGCGTGAGTCGGGGAAGGGATGGCTGTCCTCCGCACGACTATTCGCGACCGTTTGGCTTCCGCTTGCGCGACGACGGAGTGCGCGCGCAGCTTAGCCGCGAACCGTTAGACGCTGGCTCTACTCCAGCTTGTCGAGCTTGGTATTGACGACCAGACACAAGGTGCTCCAACGACTGAAACGCAGCGCGCGTTGTGCGGTCGGGGGAGGAATGCCATCTACGGGCGCAGTACTGCTCTGCGGGCTCTCGTGGCTGGTCTTTCCCACGGTAGCGTCGGCACAGCTGCTCACCATCGGAGGCGGTGTGCTCGTGACCAAGCGCTCGACCGAACCGGTGGCCGAGTTGCATGGCGAGACTCCTCCACTGGTCGGGGCCAGGGCCTATGTGACGTTGTCCTGGACTGACGAGAGCACGAAGCCCACCATCATCTCCGCCGCAGAGCGGCCGGTCGTTCATGTGGGGCGCGCGTTTGCGGGCCTGGGTGTCGGTTTGCTGTGGCTGGAGACGAACGATTACCGACCCTACCCCATGCTTGTGAGCTCGACCGTCGTCCCGCTACCGGTGCCGCGAACATCGTTCGTCTTGATAGCGTCCACCCTACCGTTCGAGGACTTCGACTGGTCGCTCGTACTCAAGGTCGGTGTCACCGTGGTGTTCGTCCGCTAGGCACTTGGCCCTGCGCCCCGTCGAGTCGCGCCGCGCTCGACCTGTCCACCAACTGGCGCGCTGCTGTTTCCGAGATACCACGATCGTGTAGCTGGACAGCCTCCTACTTCGGTCCCCATCTTCTCCCATGGTGAGTCATTCCGCCAGCAGCTTGGGCGCGAATCGTTGGACGGCACTCCGCGAGGGAACACCATGCTACCGGAAGAGCAGAAGCAGGCGTACGCGGCCTTCTATGAATCAGCTCGACACAACAAGATCCTCGAGCCGAAGACAACGCTCATGATCCACTTGGCAACTGCCATGGCGGTGGGCTGCTATCCCTGAATGGACTCCTACCTTGGCGTGGCCAAGGACGAAGGCATCACCGACGACGAGATTGGCGCCGTCCAAGCGATCGCCATGGCCGTGTCCGCGGGCCGTGTACATGCTCAGTTGCGCGAGGTGCGTGCGAGGCGGAAACGCAAGTGAGATTGGGCTGGTGTCTAACATGCGTGGTCTTCACCGCGAAGCCGGCTAATGCGGGTGGCGCCATCGTTGCCGTATTCGAGGACGCCTGCGGCAACCTCATACAGATCCCTCAGGTGTCATGACTGGCCTAACACGCGTGCGCACGTGTCGAGCGCGTACCTTTCAAAGGGAACCGTTGGTTTGTGCGCCTGGCGGTGATACAAATACGTTCGCCCATCGGGTGGCTAGCGGTCAGGGTACTTGCAGGTCATGCAGAACCGTTGAACGGACACCTGATGTCCGGCAGTGACTCAGCATCTGACACCCCGCCTCGCCGGCGCGGGAGAACCCGACCGCGGCCATCTGTGAGAGACTACGCGTTCATCCGGCTTGGGACGCCGACCGGGCCGTGGCAGGCTGCTCAACGAATGCTCACGCGGTCCTTCGGTGCGCGGTCTTCTATCGCGTTCTGGCGGTACTGGAATCCGGTGTACGGGTACTTTCTCTACTACTGGTCGTATCGGCCCCTGCGAAGGTACTTGCCGCGTCCGATCGCTCTCATTCTCACGTTCGCCCTCTGCGGGTTTCTGCTCCACGACATAGTCCACATCGCCTTCACGGGAATTCCCCTGGTGACCATGTGGTTCGTTGTGCTCGGTGCGGGGGCATACGCCTCAGAAGCATTGGGTATGGATCTGTCCCGGCGACCCTACATGGTCAGAGCAGGAGCTCAGGTTCTGTACCTTCTCGGGTCATTCGAGGCTGCGCGACGACTGGCTCTTCTCCTGTTCTGAGGGGCACAGTCGGCGACTTCGTGAGCGGGTGGAGTGTTGCAGCTCCGAGAGGGTGTCCGTCTATCACGTGTTGGGCTGCGATCGCGCCGGCGCTGATGCGGCCCCTGATGCTATTCCCCCACAGCCCGCTTCACCGCTTCGGCGACCTCCTCCACGGTGTCCGTGCCCGGGATGATCGTCAGCACTCCCAGCTCGCGATAGTACCCGACCAGCGGCGCCGTTGACCTCCGGTACACGTCAAGCCGGCGGCGGATCGCTTCGGGGGTCTCGTCGCTGCGCTCCTCGGCGGCCGCCCTGGCGAGCAGCCGTCGGACGAGGTCCTCCTCGGGCACATCGAACAGCACGACCGCCCGCGCCCCCTCCCCCCGCGCCGCGAGCATGCGGTTCACGGCCTCTGCCTGCCGGATCGTGCGAGGAAAGCCGTCCAAGACGATCCCCCGTTCGGCATCCGGGGACGCCAGCTGCTCCCCGACGAGGCGCAAGATGATCTCGTCCGGCACCAGCGATCCCCGATCCATGTACTGCTTGGCTTGGCGGCCCAGCTCGGTGCTCCTCTGGACAGCGTCGCTGAGGAGCTCACCCGTGGCGATCTTGGGAACGCCGAGCCGACGAGCGAGGATCGCCCCCTGAGTGCCTTTGCCGGAACCGGGGGGACCGAGGAGGATGACGTTCATGAGTAGATGCTCGGTAGTTGGTAACTACAGAGCGATAGAACAGTCACTCCTTGCGGTCAAGGGACCAGCAGCGCCCGACCTCGTGCGGGGCCCTGGCGGTCCGGCCTGGCTGCGGTCGTTTGGGCAGGTCACGCACCAGCAGATTCTCGCGCGATTCTCGGTCGGCGCGGTGCTGCTCAGGGGAAAGAGCCACCGTCTTGACGATCTCCGCGACTGGCGTTTCCCCCTGCAACAGCGCGCCCTGCACAGCCTGCCTGCTGCCGCGAGCATCCACCAACCCTCTGCCCACATCGTCGATAGGCGGCGGTTTGCCCCGAAAGGCGGGTCCAGCGATCTTGCAGCCGCTATGACCGAGCGACGTTACAGCGAGGAGGAGGTCGCCGCCATCTTCGAGCGGGCCGCCGAGGCGCAGCAAACCGCCCGGCGTCAGCTCCCCTCCGGCGAGGGCATGATGCTCTCCGACCTGCAGGAGATCGGCCGCGAGGTGGGTATCCCACCCGAATTGGTGGCCCAGGCGGCGAGATCCATGGATCAAGGCGGACTCCCGGCGTCACGGACCTTCCTCGGTCTTCCGATCGGCGTCGGACGGACCGTCGACCTCGACCGGCGGAATCTCAGAAGAGGAATGGGAGCGCTTGGTCGTTGATTTGCGCGAGACGTTCGACGCGCGGGGCTCGGTCAGAAATGACGGTTCCTTCCGCCAGTGGACCAACGGCAACTTGCAGGCCCTTCTCGAGCCGACCGCGACCGGCCACCGGCTCCGCCTCCGAACCGTCAAAGGCGACGCCCGTGGCTTGATGACCGCGGGGCTCGCGAGTCTCGGAGTCGCGGCCGCGCTTCTGATCGGGTCTGCGGTGACCGGCCAGCTCGGCGGCGCATTCCCGGGGGCAGGATTCCTGTCGGCCATCGGGCTCAGCATGTTCGGCATCGGCGCGCTCCGCCTGCCGGGCTGGGCGCGGCTGCGCCGGCGTCAAATGGAGGGAGTGGCCGCGCGGCTCGCGCTGGCGGCGAAGGCGCAGCGCCCGGACGATCCGCCCACCCACGAAACCTGAGCCTCCAGTCGGCGATCACCGGCACCCGGGTGCTGCCCCCACTCTCCAGGGCACAGCGGCGGTGAATGGGGATCGCTGAGACCACCGAACCGCGCACCCAGCAATCGGCCCCGCGCGGTATCCCGCCATGCCGAACCGTCTCCAACCCCAGCGTTCGAGCTACTGGAGACTGACCGGCAGATCTCATCCGTGCGGCGGGACGCCAGCAATGCCCGGGGACGTACTCGGGAGTGGGCAAAGCAGATTCCTATCCTGACTCACCAGCGCCCAGGTTGCAGAACCCCGGCCACTGCGCGATCTTCGTCCTGCAGCACGCCAAGCCCATTGACGTTGGGGGTGTTAGCATGGCACCGACCGAAGCCAACCGCGACGAAGAGCTGCGCCAGCTACTCACGGACGCCATCGAAGTCCAGCTCGCTGCGTTCAAAGCGGGCATTGGCTTTTGGCGCGAGTGGGTCGAGCAGACTTCCGAGTTCGTCAAGTCGGCCTCGAACAGTCTGCGCACGATCAATTCGGCAGAGCACGAGCCGAAAGAGGTCCTGCTGGAGGTCTTCGATGCCGGACGGGCCGGCATTCGCTCGATGACCGAACTGCCGCGCCATACCGCTTCGCGCTTCATCGAAGAACTGGACGAGATCAAGAAGAAGAAGAAGAAGACGGACACGGCAGGTTCGGCCCGCACGAGGAGCACCGCCAAGCGGAACACGAAGACATCCCGCACGACGAAGCGAGCAGCGGCAAGAAAGAAGAGCAAGTCCCGCCGGAAGCGCGCCGGGCGCGTCAAAGCCTGATCCCGAGAACGGTCGGTGGGCACTCCTGCATCGCGGTCGCCCGCGCCCGCCGGCCTCATCATGGCCGAGGGATTCGATCAGCAACTCGACGCGCTCAAGGAGTTCCTGCGTAGTTGGACCGACCGTAGCGACCACGAACTCAAGTCGCTACTCGAGTGGCAGTTCCTCGGCCGTTCCAAGTACTTCCGGCCCGTGGCGTTGTTCGCCTGCCACACGGCCATGTCTGACGCACCGATCGACGCCAAGGTCATGAAGGCCGCGGTGGCGGTCGAGATGGTGCACAACGTCTCACTCATCGTCGACGACATTCTCGACCGCTCCCGCTTTCGTCGCGGCGTGCTCACCCTGCACTGCCGTTTCGGATTGCTCCCGGCGCTCATGGCCTCCGGCTACATCGCGGCGGATGCCTACCAAATGGTCGCCGAAGAGCCGTTTGCAATCCATCGGATCGGCGAGTTGTTCAAGCGGCTGGCTTCTGCAGAGGCGCTGCAATGGCGGTTGCGGCGGCACCCGCTTGGGGTCGAGGACTGGCGGCACATCGCGGGAGAAGACACCGGTACCATGTTCGAGGTGTGTGCCTGCCTCGGAACCGGCGACGAGAAGCTACGACACTTCGGTCGCTTGCTGGGGATGCTATACCACGGGTGCGACGACGTCGGTGACGTGAGGGGCGCCGTGGCACTCGGCGGTGGGGGCGAGCAGGACATTCGAGATGGCATCCTGACCCTGCCGGCGGCCCTCGCAATTCAGAACCCCGAAGCCGCGTTGCACTTTCGCAACCCGACTCCCGAAGGGACGCAACGATTCCTCGAGATGATGGAAGCGGTGCTCCCGACCGCGGAGCAGTATCTCGACAAGATCGCGATGGAGGCGGAAGCGGAGGCCACCACGGTCGCCCCCAACCCGGACCCACTTCTCAAGCTCGTTCGGAATACCCGGCGCCTCTCAGCCTGACCTGGCGGACGGCGTCAATCGGAGTTGCACCGGACCTCGCACCCGGGGATCCCGCAGCCGCGTAGTCCGATACAGGCGCAACCACTTGCTCGTCACGTCCGCCATCCACCGCGAGTGCCAGATTGGATCATCCACCACCGACGACCACCATCCGGTTTGCCACCGTCCCACATCGCCAACGGCCTCGACCAACGAACGGGTCCCTCCAGAGAGTAATTCCGTCATGATGCGGCCGCTGTCGGCGGCGAGCTGTCCCGCGCTCTTCGCCCACATGTGGAGGACGATGTCGAGCGGTTGCACCGCGATCCCACCGAAGGGCGCACCACCGAGCCGGGCGAACGAGTTGTCGCCCATCGCGAGCTCGCACCCTCGAGTAACCACACTGAGCCAGAACTCGCGAAGATGCCGATTGCGCATGAGGCACGCACAGAAGTCCACGTAACACATGGCCGGGTCGAAGTACGCGCGGAAGCCCCGCTCGTAGGCCGACAGAAACTTGGCGCTCGTTCGCCCCTGCTCCAACGCGTCAGCCACGACCGTGGCCCCCAAGAGCGCCGACTCGGCCGCGGGAGTGATCCCTTCCCCGGTCATCGGGTCTACGAAGCTGCCGGCGTCTCCAACGAGAATTCCCCCGTCGAAGTAGTTCGGCCCGCTGCCGCCATAGGTCTTCACGATCCCCCCGATGGGCTTAGAGGCGAGACGCATCGAGCGGCATCCCGGGTGTACCCGTCGGAGCTTTCGGAGAAACGCATCGAGCAGCTTACGCACGCTGATCCGGTATCGGTCGCGCGTTTCCGCCAAGATCCCCACCCCTACGTTGGCGCGGCCGTGCGCCATGGGGAACATCCACCCATATCCCGGAAACAGCTCACGGTCGAAGAGGAAGGCGGCCTCGCCGCGTGAGATCTCGACGCCCTCGACGTACGCGCGTTGGGACACCGCGATGTACCGGGGATCGTCCGAGAGAAGACCGAACGAACGCGCCACGATGGAGTGTGTGCCGTCGGCGCCGATCACGATCGGTGCCTGCAACGCGCCGTTCGAACCTCCGTCCCGCACCCGGACGGCCATACCCTTTCCGTTCCGCTCCACACCCGTGACCTGACATCCCTCGCGCAGCTCAGCGCCGGCCTCGATGGCCGAGGCAAGGATGCGATGGTCGAGTTCTTCGCGCGGGATGATGTAGCCGTGCGGGGGGAGGTCGGCGTGGGAGGCGTAGAACGGAATGGTACCGCGATACGCGCTGGTCCCGTTGAGAAACAGGTTGACGTGCGTGATCGCCAGCGGCCCGGTCGCCTCCACGGCGCTCAGGCACCCCATTTTGCGGAAGAGACGCAGGCCGCGGGGCTCGACGAAATCGCCGCAGACCTTCTCGCGCGGGAACCGCGCCCGGTCCAGCACGAGGACGCGCACACCGCGTGACGCGAGCGCCCATCCCGTGACCGCGCCCGCGGGGCCGCCCCCGACGACGACCACGTCGTACGCGCGGCGACGCCCGCCAATCGCGGGACGCGGTTTAGTCCCGCTCAAGACAGAACTGGCACGTGACCCACGGGAAGCCGTCGGGGCTCTCTGCTAGCTGCGCCAGGGTCAGATGATAGGATCCCCCCGCAACCTGGAAATCCACCGTGTCTCCTGTGTGAACCTCACCCTGCCACTGACCCGTCAAACAAGGATACGGCTTCGGTGATTTGAACACGTCGCCCGACGCGGAGAGTCGCTGCCGGCCCCCGGGCGCGGGACCGACCTCCACCGTGACGAAGTCCCGCGACCGCGGGGTGCGGACGGCAAGCAGGAGATCGCCGACGACGGTGTACGGAACGGAATCTGGCGAGTCGACGACTGCGGCGTTCCAGCGAAGAGCGGACATGGCACGCTCCCATGAGACGGTTCTTCCAGCAACGGTGTGCGCAAGTCCAGCCCCGCGCAAGACCCCTTTCGGTCACGGGCGCGACTGTCGCAGTTCGGCACAGCGAGTTCGAGGGGCGCTTGACGCCCATAGTCCGCGCGGATAAATCAGGGATGGACAGAGGGCTCGGAGCGGACCATGGCGACCACCGTCAATGTCAACAGCATGCCCCAGGTCGACGTCGACGTCAATGACCTTCCCCCCGTCGACGTGGACGTGACCAACCTTCCCGATTTCAGCATCACGGCCATCGGTCCCATGGGACCGATGACGTTGAATGGCATCCCGAGCAGTTACAACGTCGCGATCGACAGCCTGCCGGACTTGAACCTGCGGATCAAGGAGATCCCGCAGGTGCGCGCACACGTGCCGGCCAATTTCCGCCTGGGACTGTCCATTCTCGGCATGGAACTCGCCGCCCTCCACCTCTGTGGTGAGGCACAGGTCATCACCGAACCGTATCAGCCGAACCCGTGCGAGCGGTGCGGCCCGTCGCGGTTGGTGTATGAACCGCGCGAAGCTATCGGCGCGGTGCTCCACCTGAAGGACGCCAAATGACATCCGTCAAGGGAAGCGAGGTCATCACGCTTCGGGGTCCGCCGCGCAGGCTCTCGGCCGTGGTGCACTTCGGCACTCCGAGCCGTGCCGTCGTGCCCGTGACACTGAAGCTCCCCGCCGAGTCGGCCCTGCTACGCGCCCGGATAGCACCCTTCGGCCGCGAAGCCAGTGAGATCCGACTGCAGCTCCCCCGCGAGACACCGCCGGGCACCTACCGCGGCAAAGCGCCCGTGGGCGGCAAGAACCGAAATATCGTGGTCGAGGTCGAACCCGTGGTACAGCTGCGCGTCCATCCCAAGCGGACGGTCCTCTCAGCAGAACCGGGGGGGCGGGCGGAGTTCGGGGTCACGGTCGCCAACGCGGGGAACGTGGCGTACGAGGTACCGCGCGCGGCCGAGTTGGATCTGGAAGATGTCGACGGGCAGGATCGAGCGTTGGGTCGGGCATTGCGGGCCGAGCTCGCGGAGGACGAGAGCCGGGTCGACCGCTTCTTTGAGGAACTGCGCGAAGGTCATGGTGGGGTGGCTCGTCTGGCGGTGGCCCGCGGTGGCGGGGTTCTCAACCCGGGCCAGTCGCGCGAGCTTGCCGCTCTTCTGGAGATTCCGGTCACCGTGCAGGCCCGGTACTCCTATTCTGGCACGTGGCAGATCGGAAACGTCACTCACATTATCGACGTCGAGGTCACCAAACGCGCACAGGAACCCGCGCGCCGCGGAAGGAGAAAGGCATGAGACGCGTCGAGAGCACCCGGACGGGCTCGTTGGGAGACGCCATCGCGGTTCTCCTCGAGGCGCCGGCACAGGTGGCGGCCACGTTGGCTGGGGCTCTCACGAGACGGGCGCCGGACCACTGCGAAATTCCACCGCCATGCTGGGAGCCTCAGCCGGCGGGGACCTGCGGTCTTGCCATCCCACGGGGGTGCTTCGGGAAGATTCGGATCCACGTGACGAACTGCGATTGGTCGCGCCACGTCGTCGTGGCTCGGGCGATGGGACGCATGGCCGGCTGGATGGCGTTCGAACCCACGACCCTTGTCATCGACCCGCAGGAACAGCGGACCATCGTGGTGACCGTGAAGATTCCGGACGACATCGAGCCCGGCCAGACGATCAGGGGACCGATCCTGGTACACGGTTGTAACGATCACGTCGTGCGCGTCGAGGTCAGCGTCAGCGAATGTGCCGCGCGGATCTGCTGCGAAGCATTCGTGCACGACTGCCCCGACCACATCCACCATTGGTACGATCACTTCTACTGCCCGCGGCCGTGCAAGCACGTCGACCACGTGAAGGTGAAGGATGGCTGATACGCTGGATGTCAACGAGATCTTCCGGCGGGCCGTTGAGGCGAACGTCAAGTTCTATCAGGGGTGGTTAGATCTCTCGCTGGAGTACCTCCGCGGAATGTCCGAGATCTTCCTGACGCCCCAAGACAGCGGTTCCACCGCGGATGCCGGCGCCGATGCTGGTGTCCTCGTGCTGGAGGGCGAGGAAGGCAGCACCGTGCGCAGCGCCTTTCTGGTCACCAACGATCTCGAGCGGAAGGTGTCCTGCCGGCTCGTTGCATCAGCATTCACAGACCCGGACGGCACGAGCGTGCCTGCGAAGGTGTCCTTTCAACCGGCCAAGCTGGACCTCAAGCCGGGGGAGCGACAGGTAGTCCAGGCCGAGGTCTCGATCGACCGCAAGCTCGCCGCCGGCCTCGGATACCAGGGGGAGTTTGCGATCGACGGGATGGACGGGTTCTCCGTGCCGGTGGTGCTGCGGCGACGTCACCGCATCGAGGACGCAGTGGTCGAACCAGCCCAATCCGGCGGCGAGCCCGCCGCCGGTAAGCCAGGAGCCCCAAAGACGCCCCGCAAGAAACCGCCGCAGAAGAAGGCGAGGAAGAAGGCCCCTCGAAAGAGGATGGCAAAGCAAAAGGGGTAGCGCGCCGGCACCGCCGCGGTCCTCCCGCGAGCTGAGGTGACTCCCGCAGGCTGCCGAGACCGGCCTCGGCCGGGAAAAACCCACCCGCACGATCCTTGACATCGTCCGGCCCGGGCCGATATTTAGAACCGATACATTGCTATTACGCTTTGTAGGCGTTCCTCCCAAGATTTGTTGGCGTTTTCGCGAAGCCGGGTCGCTCGCAGCGCCGGCTCCGCAGTGAACCAGGACAACATCTCACTTCCCAGCTCTGGGGGGCGTATCGTGATTGCTCGTAAGGTCATACTCCCATTCCTCGGCAGCCTCTTGTTGGCGGGCCCGCTCGCAGCGCAGTTCCAGACGGGCACCATCACGGGACGGGTCACGGACGGCACGACGTTGGAGACCGTATCCGGTTCCGTCGTCACGATTGAAGGAACGCGGCGCGGGACGACCACGGGACCCGACGGTAGGTTCACGCTGACCAACGTTCCCGTGGGAACGCACTTCGTGACGGCGCGTCTCATCGGGTACGCGCCCCAGACGCAGGAAGTCACGGTCAGTGCCGGACAGGCGGTTACGGTGGAGTTCGCGCTGCCACGTCAGGCCGTGGTGATGGACGAGATCGTGGTAACCGGCTACGGTACCCAGCGCCGCGCCACTATCACCGGATCGGTCGCATCCGTCAACGCAGATGATGCCAACGTTGGCGTGATTACGAACGCCAACGAGCTGCTCCAGGGCCGGATCGCCGGCGTGCACATCACGCAGAACAACGGTGAGCCCGGCGCCGGCTCGCAGATCCGGATCCGCGGTTCCACCTCGATCAGCGCCAGCAACACGCCGCTGTACGTGATCGACGGGGTCGTCATGGATAACCGGGCGACCGAAGCGAGCGGGATCGGCATCGGTGACGGATCTGGTGGAGTAAACGCCACTAAAGCCGCCGCGCTGCCCCGCAGCCCGCTGAACCTCATCAACCCAGCCGACATCGAATCGATCACCGTGCTCAAAGATGCCGCGGCGGCTGCGATCTACGGCACCCGGGGCGCAAACGGCGTCATTCTGATCGAGACGAAACAGGCCGAACGAGGCCGCACGACCTTCGAGTACGACGGCTATGTGTCCGTTGCGGCTCCGGCGTCGTATCTGGATCTGCTTAGCGGAGCAGAGTACCGGCAGTTCGTTGAGCAACAGGTCGCGGAGGGCAACCTGAACCCGGCGCGCCTCGACCAACTCGGGTCGGCGAACACGGACTGGGAGCGGGCGGTCACCCGCACCGCCATCACGCAGAACCACAACGTGGCCTTCTCCGGCGGGACAGAGTCCACGCAGTATCGTGCCTCCCTCAGTTACATGGACCAGGAGGGGGTGGTGAACAGCAGCGCCTTCGAGCGCTGGCAGGGGCGGCTCAACGCCACGCACTACGCCTGGGACGACCGGCTGCAGTTGCGTCTCAATTTGACGGCGTCACACGTCAGCAACGACTATATACCATTCGAGAATACGGGGGGCTTCGAAGGGGGCGTGTTCCAGAACATGGTCCAGTTCAACCCGACGCAGCCGGTCAAATTGGCCGATCCGGCGACCGGGGACAGTGTGTTCTATGAACTCGGAACCGGTTCACAGTCGGTGCGCAACCCCGTGGCGATGACGGAGCAGATCGCCGACTTCGCCGGCACGACCCGCGTGCTCGGTAACCTCAGGACCCAGTGGGAGATCGTTCCGAGCCTCAGGTTCCAGTTGATCGCGGGGGTGGACCGCAGCGAGAGCACGCGGCGTGAATACTACCCCGGAGCCAGTGCGGTCGGGGCATCGTGGAACGGGCTTGCACGACAGCAGAGTAAGGAACTGACGACCGTGACGCTGCAGACCCTCCTCACCTATTCCCAGCGTTTCGGCGAGCGGCACGAGTTTGAAGCCATCAGCGGTTACGAGTTCAATGACTTTGCCGTAGATCAGTTCCGGGCGGAAGCCCGCGATTTCCTCACCGACGCATTCAGTTTCGACAATTTGGAGGGCGGCGCGTCCCCCGAAACTCCCTGGTCCAACAGAACGGACAATCGGCTCATCGGGTTCTTCGGCAGGGTCACCTACGGTTTCAACGACCGCTACTTCCTGACCGGTGTGCTGCGCCGTGACGGGTCGTCCCGGTTCGGAGCCGACCACAAGTGGGCGACGTTCCCGGCCGTGTCGGCGTCGTGGCGGATCGGCCAAGAGGGCTTCATGCAGGGCGGGCCGTTTTCCGAGCTGCGCTTTCGCGTGGGCTACGGCCTGCAGGGTAATGAGGCCGTCGCACCCTACGCGTCCCTGCCCCTGCTGGCGCCCAGTGACGGCGATAGCTACCCCTTTGGAGATCAGAAGACGGTCGGGGTGGCGCCGACGAGGGCTGCGAACCCGGACCTCAAGTGGGAGGAAACGTCGCAGTTCAACGTGGCGCTCGACTACGGTCTCTGGGACAACAGGATCTCGGGCAGTTTCGAGTACTATGTCAAGAACACGTCCGACCTGCTGCTGACGGTTCCCGTACCACAGCCGGCAGTGCAAACAACGCGTTTGGAAAACGTCGGCAAGGTTCGCAACACGGGCCTGGAGGCCGTCCTCGATGCGTTGCTGATCAACCAGCGGAACCTGACCTGGCAGGCCGGACTCGCGTTCGCGGCGGAGAACAACGAAGTCGTGGAACTGGGCGAGTTCGAGTTCCTCAGGAACGGGGGGGTGAGCGGTCAGGGGCAGTCCGACCAGGTCTCCCAGCGCATCCTGCCCGGCTTCCCGCTGGGCACGTTCTGGGGACCGGAGTTCGTAGGCATCAACGACGCGGGCGAGCAAGTGTTCAATGACTATGATGCGGATGGCAACCGGGTCGGGGAGACGACGTCGTTGGCCGCAGATGACTCTCGCGTGATCGGAGACGCCAACCCGGACTTCACCCTCGGCCTGCGCAGCATGCTGACATGGGGCCCATTCGACGCGAGCACGATCCTTCGCTGGGAGCAGGGGCGGGATGTGTTTAATAACACCGCGCTCGTCCATGGGGCGAGGAGCAACGTGAATTCGGACAGGAACTTCCTGCGCTCGTCATTGGACGACGAGGACGCGATCAGCCAGGCGGCCATCTTCTCATCCCGCTGGATTGAAGATGGTTCGTTCCTGCGCCTGCAGAATCTCACGGTGGGATACACGTTCGAGGTGCCGGGCTGGTTGTCCGGAACGGGCAACACCGCGCGGGTCTTCGTGTCGGCCGATAACCTGTTCCTGCTGACGGGCTATTCCGGCTATGATCCGGAAGCCCACTCGAGTTCCGGGCCAGGCCGTGAGGCGGATGGTCTCGGTCTAGCGTCGCGCGGGATCGATTATCTCAGCTATCCGCGTGCGCGTACGTTCACGGCCGGCGTTCGGTTCTCGTTCTGATGCGGGCCCGGTTGTGGTGGGCGCATGCCCCAGACGGCGACGAGAGCAAGTGTCAACCTTGTAACGGTCGGGATCTCATGATGACACCACGTTTCCAATACTCGGTCAGAGGGGCGAGGCGCTTCACGCGACTGCTCCTCTCCGCAGCCCTCACATTCGTATTGCTGCAAGGCTGTACAGACCTGGAGGAATCACCGACCAGCGTCATCACACCGGACAACTTCTTCCTGACTGAGGCGGAAATCCTCGGTAGTCTGGCGTCCGTGTACGCGGTGCTGCGCAATACGACCGGCGATGGTTACTTCATGGTGAGCCAAGTCAGCTCGGACGAGGAGATCGTGCCCACGCGCGGCAGCGACTGGGACGACGGTGGAAAGTGGCTCGAGTATCAGCGCCACACCTGGACGGCAATCAGCGCGGGCGGGCTCACTAACATCCAGAGTGCCTGGAACGATTCCTTCAGGGGCATCGCCCGGGCCAACCTGCTGCTCGCAGCGATCGAGGACGTGACCGTGGCGGATAAGGCGGTCATCGTAGCCGAGCTCCGGACGCTCCGGGCCTTCTACTACTACATGCTGATGGACTTTTTCGGTGGTGTGCCGATCGTCGAGGACACCGAGCTCGGGGAGCGAGCGAGAAACACGCGCGCCGAGGTGTTCCAGTTCGTCACCGACGAGCTGAATGCGGCCCGGGCGGACCTGCCGGACAACTGGCCGGTGGCCGACCACGGACGCATGACGAAGGGGGCTGCCGACGCCATTTTGGCCAGTGCATATCTGAACGCCGCAGTGTTCACGACGGACGCGCCCAGTGTGACCTCGTACAACTCGTGCACGAGCGTGCAGGTGGGGAGCCAGACCGCCTGTGATGCGGCCATCGAAGCTGCGGACCGCATCCTGAACTCCGGTCAGTACAGCTTGGCCACCGACTGGCGCTCGACCTTCGAGGCCGACAACTTCGCATCGCCGGAGATCATCTTTCCCGTCAAGTTCATGAACCAGACGAACTTGGGATTCAACTACATAATGCGGATGCTGCACTACAATTCGATCAGCGGACTCACCCCCTGGAACGGCTGGGCGGCTTTGGCAGAGACGTACACCGCTTTCGATGCGGACGACCAGCGTCGGGAGATCTTCCTCGCAGGACCGCAGGTCGATCTGGTCACCGGCGATCCGGTCGACGACCGGCAAGGCAATCGATTGGACTTCACGGTGGACATCGTTGATCCGGCCTCGGCTACGGAAGCTGAGGGCACCCGCATCATGAAGTGGCCTCCGGATCCGAACCGCGTTGCCCACGAGAGCGGCAACGACTTCGCCTACTACCGCCTCGGCGGGATCTATCTGATCAAGGCCGAGGCGTTGAACGAGCTGTCGCCGGGGAGCGGGGAAGCCCTGCAGCTGCTGAATACGCTGCGCGAGCGGGTCTTCGAGCCGGACGAGCCGCTTGCGGCCGTCGACCGTGACGTGATCCTACAGGAACGCCTGTTCGAGCTCACCACCGAAGCCAAGCGGCGACAGGATCTGATCCGGCACGGCAAGTTCACCCTGGCGTGGACGCACAAGCCGGCGGGGCAGCCCCATCTTGTCCTGTTTCCGATTCCGCAGCCGCAGCTAGACGCCAACCCGATGCTCACGCAAAACCCCGGGTACTGATTGAGGGTCGTCTTTGCCTGATGCGCCATAGCCTGCTCTCGTACCGAGGGCAGGCTATGGCGCATCAGGCCGCGTCCTTGCATCATACATCTCCCCGGTGACTCCGGCCCAACGACATGAACGCGAAATCAGACCGCAGGTTTCCGCTCCTGCTTGCGGCGTCGTGCCTGCTCGCCGGCTGCTCCGGTGCAGACAGGTCTGCTCGGGAAACCGGGCTGCGTGAGCCACCTGCGGTCGGTGACCAGCTCTTCAGCAGGCTTCCGTCCAGCTATACCGGCGTCGGGTTCGAGAACCGCCTCGCCGATACTCACGAGCTGAACGTCTTCACCTATCGCAACTATTACAACGGCGGTGGCGTGGCGCTGGGCGACCTCACCGGCGACGGGCTGCCGGAGCTCCTGCTCACGTCCAATCTGGGCGCAAACCGGCTGTACCTGAACGAGGGTGAGTTCCGCTTTCGGGACGTGACCGAGGAGGCCGGTGTCGCCGGGAGGGGATCTTGGGCGACAGGCGTCACGTTCGCGGACATCAACGGTGACGGACTGCTCGACATCTACGTCTGCTACGCCGGGAACGCGGCCGGCGAGCGCCGCGCCAACGAGCTCTACATCCATCAGGGCCTCAACACGGACGGGGTGCCCACCTTCGAGGAGATGGCGGCCGCGTACGGCATCGCGGACGAGGGCTATGCGACGCACGCGGCGTTCTTCGATTACGATCGTGACAGCTACCTGGACCTGTACCTGGTCAACAACTCGCCACGGGCTGTCTCGAGCTTCGGCCTGCGAAATATCCGCCACGTGCGCCATCCGCTCGGGGGGGACAGACTGTATCGCAACGTGGGCGGACGCTTCCTCGACGTGAGCGAGCGGGCCGGGATCTTCGGAAGCGAGATCGGCTTCGGTCTGGGGGTGGCCGTAGGCGACGTGAACCGCGACGACTGGCCGGACATCTACGTCACGAACGATTTCTTCGAGCGGGACTATCTCTACATCAACAACGGCGACGGAACCTTCGCCGAGCTGCTCGACCGGCAGATGCCCTACATCAGCGTTTCATCGATGGGGCTGGATATCGGGGACGTCGACAACGACGGGTGGCTGGACATCTACGTGACCGACATGCTGCCGGAGGACGACTACCGACTCAAGACGACGTCCACGTTCGAGGACTGGGACACCTACCAGGCCAGGCTGAAGCACGACTATCACCACCAGTTCATGCGCAGCATGCTCCATCTGAACAACCGCAACGGGAGGTTCAGCGAGATCGGGCGGATGGCCGGCGTGGCGGGCACGGACTGGACCTGGGGTGCGCTCATCGCGGATTTCGATCTAGACGGTTACAAGGACATCCATGTCACGAACGGCATCCTCGCGGATGTGACCTCGCAGGACTACGTAACCTTCCTGGCCGACGCGCGGACGATGAGGGCAGCCCTCATGGGCGAGCAGGTCGACTTCCGGGAACTCATCGAGGCGATGACCTCGACGCCGCTGCCAAACTATGCATTCCGGAACCTCGGAGACCTGACCTTCTCGAACCCGGGCGCAGCCTGGGGCCTGAACACGCCGGGCTTCTCCAGCGGCGCGGCCTACGGTGATCTGGACGGCGACGGTGCGCTGGATCTGGTCGTCAATAACGTCAACGAGGAGGCCTTCATCTATCGCAACAACGCCCGGACGCTGTTTGACAATCACTATCTCCAGCTCAGGCTCGAAGGAGAGGGCCTCAACGCCTTCGGCGTCGGGTCGAAGGTGACGCTCCGCAGCGGAGACCGGCTGTTCTTTCAGGAGCTGATGCCGTCGCGCGGCTTCCAGTCGAGTGTGGACTACGTCCTGACCTTCGGGATCGGTGGGCTCGACACGGTCGAGTCGGTGACGGTCGAGTGGCCGGACGGGCGCGTCAGCGTGCTCACGGACGTCCCGGCGAATCAGCGTCTCACGGTGCGGCAGTCGGAGTCGGCGCCGGGGGGAGAGCCGCTCGCCCCCCCAACGGCCGCCCCGATCGTGACCGATGTCACGGACAGTGTGGCGCTGGGGTTCGTGCACCGGGAGAACACGTTCAACGATTTCCGCCGGGAACGCCTGATGCCGAAGATGCTCTCGACCGAAGGGCCGTTCATGGCCGTATCGGACGTCAACGGGGACGGGCTGGAAGACGCGTTCATCGGGGGCGCGAAGGGGCAGCCGGGGCAGCTCCTGATCCAGCAGCGCGCGGGTGGGTTCGTGAGGAGCAACGAGGGCCTGTTCGAGCAAGACCGGGTGTCGGAAGATCTGGGGGCCGTGTTCTTCGACGCGACCGGCAACGGTCACGCCGATCTCTACGTCGTCAGTGGCGGCAGTGAGTTCTCGGACATGGCGCCCGCGCTCCAGGACCGGCTGTACCTGAGCGACGGTCGGGGCGTCTTCCGCAAGGCAGACGGCCACCTGCCATCCATGAACATCAGCGGCTCGCGCGCGGCGCCGGCCGATTTCGATGGCGATGGCGACATCGATCTCTTCGTGGGCGGGCGTGTCGTTCCGTGGCATTACGGCATCGATCCCGCGAGCGCGCTGCTTGCCAACGACGGCCGGGGTCGCTTCCGCGATGTCACCCAGCAGGCGGCGCCCGATCTGGCGCGCATCGGCATGGTCACCGACGCCGTGTGGGACGACGTGGACGGCGATGGTCATGCGGATCTCGTCGTGGTCGGCGAATGGATGCCGATCACGATCTTCCGCAATACGGGGTCCGGGAAACTCGAGCCAATGGTCCTACCGGGGCTTGAGCGGAGCCACGGGTGGTGGAATCGAATCGTCGCAGGCGATTTCACGGGCGACGGCCACACCGATTTCGTCCTTGGCAATCTGGGGCTCAATACGCGCCTGCGAGCTTCGGAGGACGAGCCGGCGACCATGTATGTCAAGGATTTCGATCGGAACGGCTTCGTCGAGCAGATCGTGTCCTACTACACCAACGGGACCAGCTACCCGCTGCCGCTGCGTGACGATCTCCTCACAGTCCTACCGTTCCTTGAGGAGCGCTACCCGACCCACGAAGCGTATGCCCGGCAGACCGTGGCAGATATCTTCGGGCCCGCCGAGTTGGCCGATGCGGTGCTGAAGCAGGCCTATACGTTCGCCACGACACTGGCGCGGAACAACGGCGACGGTTCGTTCACGCTGGTGCCTCTGCCGCTGGAAGCACAACTGGCGCCGGTCTACGGCATTCTGGCCGCCGAGCTCGATGGGGACGGAACGCTCGACCTCCTGCTGGCCGGGAATTTCGACGGCGTCAAGCCGGAGATTGGCAGGATGAGCGCCAGCTACGGGCTGTTTCTGCGCGGAGACGGAAAGGGGGGATTCACGCCGGTTCGGACATCGCAGAGCGGATTCTTCGTGCCCGGACAGACGCGGGACATCCAGCGTATCGGGACCCGGAAGGGCGATTTGTACATCGTCACCCGGAACGACGACCGCCCGCTCGTCTTCCGGCCCGCCACGGTTGGGCGGGTGTCAACTGCCCATGCGGGTCACTGATCCGGCTGCTTCGTCTTGATGACGATGACCCCGTTGGCGCCACGCATGCCGTACATCGTCGTGCTGGCGGGGTCCTTCAGCACCTCGATGGATTCGATGTCGTGCGGATTGATCCCGTGCAGGCTCCCGCCCGGTCCCGGCCGGATGGGGAGACCGTCGATCACATACAGCGGCTCGTTGCTGCCGTGGATCGACGTGGTGCCTCGGATGCGTATCGCGATGCCGCCGTCAGGAGTGCGCGTCACCTGCACGCCGGCGAACCGGCTCATGAGCACCTCTTCGATCGGCTGGCCGGGGACGCGCCCAATATCCTCCGCCGTCACTGTTGGCTCGCTCGGCGGGGTCTGATCCGGGGTATCCTCGACGTCGCCTTCGGGCGTTCTAGTGGCATGGGCACATCCGAGCAGGAGCCCGACAAGCAGACCGATCGGCAACAGGACGCGCGGTGAGACCATAATGTAAGATACGCCAGTCCCCGGGCCGCCGCTCGGACCCGGCACGGGCTCCTGACCTCACGAATGTGAATGGAGAGACCAATGAGGATGCGCTGCACGGTTCGTCGCTTCGCACTCGTCACCTGCGCGACGCTGATGGCGGCGACCGCCTCTGCGCAAGACCAGGCCCGCGTTGCCTCGCCCGACGGTCGGAACGAAGTCACCGTCGAGATCCGTGAGGGCAAGTTCTATTACAGCCTTCAACGTGATGGCCGAGCGGTGCTCTTGCCGTCGGGGCTCGGTTTTGAGTTCCGTGGAGCGCCGCCGTTGCGCGACGGCCTCCGCGTGGTAGATACCACCAGGCAGATGGTCGATCAGACATGGACACAGGTGTGGGGTGAGGTCGCACGTGTGCGGGATCACCATCACGAGCTGAGACTCGTCGTGGCCGAAGCTGCGCCTCCCGGCCGGCAATTCGTGGTGGTGTTCCGTGTATTCAACGACGGCGTCGGCTTCCGGTACGAGCTGCCGGAGCAGCCCAACCTTGGAGAGTTCGAAATCACTGCCGAACTGACCGAGTTTGCGATTGCCGACGATGCAAGGGCATGGTGGATTCCTGCGTTCCAGCCAAACCGGTACGAGTACTTGTTCCGTTCATCACCGGTGAGCACGCTAGATACGGTACACACCCCGCTCACGATGGAATTCCGCGACGGGTTGCACCTCGTCATCCACGAGGCTCACTTGGTGGACTACGCCGGACTGACACTGGTCGGCGGCCGTGAGCAAAACCGAACACTACGTGCGTACCTCGCGCCGTGGGCCGACGGAATGTTGGTCCGGGGCCGCACGCCGTTCGTTACCCCGTGGCGCACGATCCAAATGGCCGACAACGCGGCGGGTCTCGCGCCGTCGGTCCTCGGCTTGAATCTGAATCCGCCGAACGTGCTCGACGATGCCAGCTGGATCAAACCGATGAAGTACATCGGCATCTGGTGGGGAATGCATATCGGCACGATGACCTGGAGCTCGGGGCCCAAACACGGAGCGACCACCAAAAACACGAAACGGTACATCGATTTCGCGGCCGCGAATGGGTTTGGGGGGGTGCTGGTTGAGGGATGGAACGTGGGGTGGGACGGTAACTGGATGGACAACGCGGACGCGTTCTCGTTCACCGAACCGTATCCCGACTACGACCTGCCCACGCTCGCTGCCTACGCGAAAGAGCGTAACGTGGGGCTGGTCGGGCACAACGAGACTTCGATGGGCATCGAGAACTATGAGCGCCAGCTCGAAGACGGATTCGGGCTCTTCGAGGAACTTGGGATCGAAGCGGTGAAGACGGGATATGTGGGAGATGAGACGTCCCACGGCCACGCTCACCACGGACAGTACATGGTGCGCCACTGGAGGAAAGTGATTGAGTCGGCCGCGCGGCACGGAATTATGCTCGATGTGCACGAACCGATCGCACGTACCCGAACATGATGACGCGCGAAGGGGCGCGCGGGCAGGAGTTCAACGCATGGGCGGGCGACGGTGGCAACCCTCCGGAGCACGAGACCATCCTCTTCTTCACGCGCATGCTGGCCGGGCCCATGGACTTCACACCGGGGGTGTTCGACATCCTGATCGAGAGCGCAGACGGCAGCCCTCGTCGGCCCGAGCAACCGCGGCTCCGCACGACGCTCGCGAAACAGCTTGCGCTCTACGTGGTGCTCTACTCGCCCCTCCACATGGCGGCCGACCTGCCCGAGAACTACGAGAAGCAGCCCGCGCTCCAGTTCATTCAGGACGTTGCGGTCGACTGGGAGAACACGCGCGTGCTCGACGGGAAGATCGGCGACTACGTGGTGGTCGCGCGCCAGGAGCGTGATGGGGACGAATGGTTCGTGGGAGCAATCACGGACGAGGAAGCACGCACGTTGGAGATCCCGCTCTCGTTCCTCGTCCCCGGCCAGAGCTATGTAGCCGAAATCTATGCGGACGGGCCTGGGGCACACTGGCTGCACAACCCGCTATCGATCGAGATCTCCCAGCGCACCGTCGACGCGGGGTCGCGCCTCACCCTCTCGTTGGCTCCCGGGGGAGGGCAAGCAATTCGGATTCGGCCGGCAAGGTAGCGGTGGTGATTTCCATGTCCCGGATTGCATCCATCGCTAGTACACTCCCCCGGAGGAGCGGTGCG
This sequence comes from Gemmatimonadota bacterium, assembly GCA_039588295.1. GTDB lineage: Bacteria > Gemmatimonadota > Gemmatimonadetes > Gemmatimonadales > GWC2-71-9 > JAOTVV01. The sequence goes on along the minus strand of JBDHAB010000036.1, from coordinate 18,829 downwards.
GTACTCACCGCAGAGATCGCGGAGGACGCCGAGATGAACGTGAACAAGATCACGGAGCAGATCATCGGGGCCGCGGTCCAAGTCCACCGTGCGCTGGGGCCTGGTCTGCTGGAGTCCGCATATGAGGCGTGCCTGGCACACGGGTTGGCTGAGCGAAACCTTCGAGCCGAACGGCAGAAGGCACTGCCAGTGAGCTACAAAGGGGTCCGCATCGATTGCGGTTATCGCATCGACCTGCTGGTGGAACGCGAGGTGATTGTCGAGCTCAAGGCGGTGAGCCGTATCGAGCCTATTCATGAGGCCCAACTACTCTCTTATTTGAAGCTCTCCGGGTGTCGCGTCGGCCTGCTCATCAACTTCAACGTCAAACAACTTACCAGAGGCGTTCGGCGCCTCGTCAACAAGCTCCCCGAATGACCTCTCCGATCTCCGCGTTCTCTGCGGTTACCGCTCGCACCGCATCTATGAAACGCAGTGCTGCGCATTCATTCACCGCAGAGATCGCGGAGGACGCAGAGATGAATGTTAATGGGGTCACGGAGCAGATCATCGGGGCTGCGATCCAAGTCCGCCGTGTGTTGGGACCTGGTCTGCTGGAGTCCGCATATGAAGCATGCCTGTCGCGCGAGTTAGCCCAGCGAAAGCGGCACATCGAGCGCCGGAATGCACTGACGAGAGGGCTCCCGTGCTTCGTCAACGAGCTTCCCGAATGACGTTTGCGATCTCCGCGATCTCTGCGGTGAACGCTCGTCGCCTCCTCGCAGCCGGCATCTTGGTGCTCACCGGCTGTGACCGGCTGGAGCACTCCCCGCCCCTGTTCGAGCTTCTCCCCGCGCAGAGGACCGGAGTCACGTTCATCAATGAGCTACCGGAAACACCAGAGATCAACATCATCAATTATCTGAACTACTACAACGGCGGGGGCGTGGCCGCTGGCGACGTTGATGGCGACGGCCTGGCAGACTTGTATTTCACATCGAACCTCGGTCCCGACCGACTCTATCGCAACAACGGCGACTACCGGTTCGAGGACATCACGGAGCGGGCCGGCGTGGGCGAGGAGCAGGGCTGGACGACCGGCGCCACGATGGCCGACCTCAACGGCGACGGACACCTCGACATCTACGTATCGACCGTCACTCATCTCACGCTGCGCGGCGGGAACGTGCTGTACATCAATGACGGCAACGGCACGTTCACGGATCGGACTGCGGAATACGGGCTCGAGCACGTCGGCTATTCGACCCAGGCTGCCTTCTTCGATTATGACGGGGACGGCGACCTGGACATGTACCTCGTGAACCATTCGACCCATGAGGAGCGCGGGAGAGTCTGGGATCCGCAGCGCGAGACGCGACATCCGAGAGCGGGCGATCGCCTCTTCAGGAACGACGGTAACCGCTTCGTGGATGTCAGCCAAGCGTCCGGCATCTACGGCGGCGTCCAAGGGTACGGTCTGGGTGTGATCGTCAGTGACCTGAATGTCGATGGCTGTCCCGACATCTTCGTGGCCAACGATTTCCACGAGAGCGACTTCCTCTACTTCAACAACTGCGACGGCACGTTCACCGAGTCTATTACTACCTCCACAGGGCATACCAGCCTGTCTTCTATGGGCGTGGATGCCGCTGACTTTACGAACGACGGCAGACCGGACCTCGTGGTTCTCGACATGCTTCCCGAGCGCGAGGACGTGCTCAAGAGCGCCGTCAGTGCCGAAGACTTGCACATCGCTCAGATGAAGCTCGATGCCGGCTACCACCCCCAGTACGTGCGGAACACACTGCAGGTGAACCGCGGCCGGGGCAGATTCAGCGAGATTGGCTACCTAGCCGGTGTGTATGCGACCGACTGGAGTTGGACGCCGCTCTTCGCCGACCTGGACAACGATGGTGACAAGGATCTTCTCGTCACGAACGGAATCTACCGGCGGCCGAACGACCTGGACTACATCAGCTACGTGGCCGACCGGGAGGTTCAAGCATCACTGGCGGACGGGGTTACCGAAGAGCTCCTGGCGACGCTTCAGGAGAAGATGCCCCAGATCCCGATTCCCAACTACGCATATCGCAACAACGGGGATCTGACGTTCACGAACAGGGCCGAGGCGTGGGGCCTGGCGCAGCCGGGGTTCTCGACCGGCGCCGTCTACGTGGACCTGAACAACGACGGCGCGCTCGATCTGGTAATGAACAACATCAACGAGCCCGCCGCGATCTACCGAAACCGTGCGCGCGAGATCAATGGCCACCACTACCTGACCGTGCGTCTCGAGGGATCGGGAGCGAATACGAGCGGCATCGGCACGAAGGTCATCATCGAACATGACGGCATCATGCAGCTGCTGGAACAGATGCCAACCCGCGGCTTCCAATCGTCCGTTGACCCGAGGCTCCATTTCGGGTTGGGGGCTTCCCTGCAGCTCGATTCGCTGATCGTCATCTGGCCGGATCATCGCTATCAGGTGCTGCGAGATGTGGCGGTCGACCAGGCAATCACGCTCTCACAGGACGATGCTGCGGGCCGGCATGTGTACCAGCACGAACCGACAGCAGAGCCGCTCTTCGAGGCGCTCACGAATCAGCTGGCCATCGACTACAAACATGACGAGAACAGGTTCTTCGACTACACCAGCGAGCCGCTCATCCCGCACCAACTGTCTACCGAAGGACCGGCGCTGGCCGTCGGTGACGTGAATGGCGATGGGCTGGACGATCTCTACGTCGGCGGCGCCAAGTGGCAGGCCGGGCAGCTCCTGGTGCAGGGACGAGACGGCAGCTTCCGCCGCACCGGTGAGCGCGTGTTTCAGGCCGACAGCCTGCAAGAAGACGTGGACGCGGTTTTCTTCGATGCCAACGGCGACGGACATGAGGATCTCTACGTCGTCAGCGCCGGGAACGAGTTCTGGGGAGATCACGAGGCCCTGCGGGATCGGCTGTACGTCAACGATGGGCAGGGTGGGTTTGAGCGAGACGGAGATGCCCTGCCGCCATTTTTCGAGAATGGCTCCTGCGTGGTGCCGGGCGACTTCGACGGGGACGGTGATCTCGATCTCTTTGTCGGCGGCCGGGTAGTGTCCCGGCGCTACGGCCTCACCCCGCGAAATCACTTACTACAGAATGATGGCACGGGGCAGTTCCGCGACGTGACCGTCGAGAAAGCGGAGGCGTTGGCCGAAGTTGGCATGGTTTCCTCGGCCGCGTGGCTGGACTACGACGATGACGGTCAGCTCGACCTGATCGTCGTCGGGGAATGGATGCCGATTCGCGTTTTTCGGCAGCAGGATGGCCGTTTCGTGGAACGCACCGCCGAGGCGGGGTTCTCGCAAACGAACGGCTGGTGGAATAGCGTGACGGTGGCCGACCTGCAGGCAGACGGGTTCCCTGATCTCGTTCTGGGGAACCTGGGACTGAACTCCCTTATCCAGGCATCACGCGACGAACCCGCGCGGCTGTACATCCATGATTTCTCTCAGAACGGCGCGCCGGAGCAGATTCTGACGTTCTACAAGAACGGCGTGAGCTACCCGCTAGCAGGTCGGGACGAGTTGGTCCGCGCGATTCCGCAGTTGCGCGACCGGTACACCTCTTACGCCGATTTCGGTGCCAGCCGGATCCAGGACATCTTCCCAAGGTCGGCACTGCGACAGGCAGAGGTGCGGGAAGCGCATCTTTTTGCCAGCTCCGTGGCCCTGAACAACGGCGACGGTTCCTTCGACCTCACGCCCCTCCCCACCGAAGCCCAATTCGCTCCGATCTATGCTGCGCTGCCTGGAGACTTCGACGGCGACGGGCACACCGATGTCGTCGTCGCCGGCAACTTCTTTGGGGTCCCGCCCGTGCGCGGGCGGTACGATGCCAGCTACGGTCTGTTGCTTCGGGGAAACGGAGCAGGCGGTTTGGCAGCAGTCGACCTGGAGGCAGGCAATTTGGTGATCGACGGCCAGGTAAGGGACTTGGAGTTGCTACAGCATGCGGACGGCGGCCAACTGATCGTCGTGGCGCGGAACGACAACACACTCCAAATCCTCCGCCCACTACGCTCCCCTTACCGGGCCGATTTGATCAACGCGCCCTGATGCGGGGGGAAGGAGTGGGTTGCCCCGCATCAGGTTGCCTTGCCTTCACACGAGTGATCCACCACATCTCGATGAGCAGCGCAACCGGCCCCACGAGAAAGAGCGCGTAGAACGGCGCATAGATCACCTCGGCCAGCCGTAAGAGCATCTCCACGAACGCAACCAAGCATGCGACCGTGACAGCGCCCCACGTGGACGACACGGTGGTCTTCGGGTCCGTAATCATGAACAGCGCGAAGAGCTGGTACATGGGACCGGTAATCGGTGCGACCTCGGTCACGTACGAGCTGTCTGTGATCAGACTTCGGACGAAGGCGAAGAGGAAGAAGGACACCACGTAGGCCAGCGTGATATGCGCGCGCTTGGCCCGCCAAATCGTGATCAGTCCCACCACCCAGATGACGAGCATCGGCCACAGGTCGTTCCCCCACTGCACGCTCAACGGCGCCACGGCGAACGGTGCCAGGAAAAGCAGAGCGCAGATGCCGAAATTGGATGGGTTCCAAAGGTGCCGCCCTTTCATTTGCAGGACGTACTTCGACATGATGGAGAGCACACCCCCGAGCGCGTAGGGCCACAGCACGGGCGAACGCACGAGGATGGCTACGCTGATGCCGGAGATGTATGCGCTGGCGAGCTGAGGCCGTTGACCCGTGAGGATCCGCCGCAGCGAGAACTCGGTCGCAATGGCCGAGAGGACGGCGAGGGCGATCGCCTCGTACCCGCGCAGCACTCCGTACGACCAGTGGGCGGCGATCAGGATGAACGTGATGAGGAGGGGAGCCGTCAGGCGCCGGTCGTACCTCACTCAGGCTCCGTAATGTCGTGCAGGGTGTTGATGCGGGGCGTCGGAATCGTCTGCACGATGTCGGAGGGCCAGCGGATCACGACTGAGTCGACGCGTGACGCTGGGCCGAGCCCAAAGTGTACACGGCGCTGGTTCTGCGCGGCGAACCCGTTACCGCCTTCGATCTGCTGCACCTGCTCCATGCCTGCCCAATAGAGGCGGATCTCCGCTCCGATCGCGCTCCGGTTGCTCCGCGTGCCCTTTAACGCGAACGCGATCCAGCCGTGCTGCGGGGTGACCGTATTCTCGTAGATCAGGAGCGGTCCACGCTGGTGCGCCACCACGGCGTCCAGCGCGCCCCGGTTCCAGAGATCGGCGAACGCCACCGCGCGCCCATCGTACGCGTTGACGACCCTGACCGCCCGTGTGACGTCGTGGAAGCGGCCTGCGCCGTCGTTTAGCCACACGCGGTCCTCCTGATGGCCGGAGAGACTACGGCCGCGCATGGCCGGCCAATTGCGCGCATCGGCGATGATGTTGCGATGGCTACCGGCGACCATGGAGTAATCGTACCAGTAGCTCTCGCGCGTTTCGCCGGAGAAGAAGCCGTTCGTCACGAAGAGATCGAGCCAACCGTCGTTGTTCAAGTCGCCGAACTGGGCGCCGAAGGCAAAGCCAGCCAGCTCGACGCCCGTGGCACCGGCCAGGTTCCGATAGCTGGGGTCCTCGCCGGGCCGATGCGTGGGCACCCACAGGTCGTTGCCGTGGATGAGCACCCCGGGCTCCGAGATGTTGCTCACGTAGAGAGCCCACTCGCCCCCGTTGAACACGTCCCCGAACGAGGCGTTCATGCCGCTCTTCGGAGTGCGGGCCACGTTTGCCGCGCGGCCGATCTCGCGGAAGCGACGCCCTCCCTCGTTGAGATAGAGCTCGTTGACTCCGAAATCGTTGGCTACGAAGAGATCCGGATCCCCATCACGGTCCACATCCGCCGTCGCGGCGGCGAGCGTCCACCGCCTGCTGGTCAGACCCGCGGCCTCCCCGACCTCTTCGAAGGTGCCATCGCCGCGATTGCGGAAGAGGTAGTTGCGCCCGCCGTTCTGCGCGTATTCGAAGCTCTCCGGCATCATGCGAGTGTGTGCCAGATTCCACAGATCTAGATCCGCAGGGTAGAAGCAGCCCACGAAGACATCGAGCCAGCCATCGCGGTCGTAGTCGAACCAGACGGCCGTGTTGGCGTTGATCCAGGCAGGGAGGTGAGCGCGCTCGGTGACGCGCGTGAGGCCCCGGCCGCCGTCGTTGTGGAACAGCTCGGGGCGACCCCATCTGTAGAGGAACAGGTCTTCATAGCCGTCGTTATCGTAGTCGCCCCAGACAGCACCCATCGAGACGCCGGTGGCTCGCTGATTCACATTCGCCACACCCAGCCGAGCGGCCACATCCTCGAAGGTGCCGTCGCGCCTATTGCGGTAGAGCGCGTTGTGGCCACCCACCGCGCTATTCGTCACGTACAGGTCCTGCCAGCCGTCGCGGTCGAAATCCATGACCGAGACGGCGGCGCCGTACGCCGCCACCGCCGGCATAATGGGCTCGAGTTTGGGGTCGAGCACCGGCGGCTCGTGGCTGAACCGGATGCCGGCGGCGGCCGATACCTCCCGGAGCGCGAAGCCATGCCGTTCGATCGCCGCCGCCACGCTCAGCCCGGCATCGGCGGCCTGGGAGGCCGACGAGAAGTGCCGAACGGCAAGCGGCATGGCGAGGAGCGTGAGGAAGACGAGGGCCGCTAGGACGCGGAGGAGGCGACGTGGCGGCGCGGCAGCTCCCTCAGCGGTGGCGTTCGGGCGCGAGTGCACGATGGAAGTCCCGCGGAGTCACATAGCGGGTGTGGAAGATCTTCCAGTCTTCCGGGTGGCGACCGTACGCCGGATCATCCTCCAAGCGGCCCGGCGGGCGGGCATAGTCAGCCAGCCCATGATATGGCAGCGGGAGGACGGTCGTCGAGAAACCAGTGCTGTAATCCCCGTCTTTTACCCAGCCGTCGCCGATGAGCACGAAGTCGCGCGTCCAGCCACTGGGCGGAGGAGGCAGTGCCGGGAACCGGAGGACCAGTTCATCTCCCGCGTTCATGATGATATACCGGTCATCGACCGCCTCGTTCAACGGCCGCACGTCGCCGAAGCGGGTGTGGAAGCCCACGAGGTCCCGCCACAGCGGTGCCGCGGTGGCAATCCTGTTGTAGTCGGGTAGCTCGGGTGCGGTGCGGCTGGCCTGAGCCACTTCCGAGAAGCCACGATACCGCAGCTCGGCAGTCGCGGGGAGGAGCCGCCGACGGGTGACCTGGGCCGCGGGCTGGCCCACGGCCCACGCAATCCGGTCCCAATAGATCTCCATGTTGGTGCTGAGGCGCACATGGCGCGCTGTGCCGGGCCGGAACACGTCCCGCAGGTCGATGAGAATCGTCTTCGTCTTCCCGGCCGGGAATCCGAGATCGGCCTCGACAATCGCCCATCCCCCCTGGCCGTCCGGCACCTCCAGCCGCAGCCCCTGCGGCAATCGATTGTCGCCCTGGCTGACGGCGACATTGATCGAGGCGTCAGTGGGATACACCCATCCGGATGCCACTAGCCAGAGCGGTCCCTCGGTTGGAACATCGTCACCGAGCGCGACTTCCACGTAGTGCTCGCCGGCGATGCCCTGATAGGGACCCAATTCAAACGTGTCCAAGAAGCGCTCGTCGCGGACTCGGACAAGTGCGGTCACGTCGCGGCCCGTCTGATCCCATGCCTGCGCTACGGGGCGAAGCGGTTGTGTTGCGTGAACGGCGGGCGCGGGCGCCGGAAGCGTAAAGCGCTCGTCGACGAACACTTCAGTGCCATTTGGATGGTCGACGACCATCAGCGCGACGTGGTCGAAGAAGTGCGTCTCCCACAGCTCCCCCGTGATGCGCACGTCGTAGAACCCGTCGCGGGCAGCCAACTGGTCGCCCCGGATCTTGATCCAATCCTCGCTGTGGATCACCGCCGCGTCCCCCTGCGCGTTGATGCGCAGGCCGAGTGCCGTACGCCAGAGGAAGTCCGTGACGAATTGCATCTCCACGCCGTCGAACGTGAACACCCAGGGGCACGAGCCCTTGAGCCGCTGGCGCGTCATGATGGTCTCGTTGGTGGCGGCGAGATTGAACTCGGGCTGGACGGTCCCGTTCGGCCAGATGATGCGGGCGACGTCGACTTGCGGAGATTCCCCCGTTCCGAAGTGGACGGTAGGGCCGTCGATCAACTGCTTCTGGTAGAGCAGGCCCGCCCGGATCTCGATCTCGCCACCAATGCCGAACGAGTTGATGCGTCGATCACCGGTGGTTTGTGCTGCCCGCGGGCGGATGGTCGCCGAGTAATAGTCCATGGTGCCCTGGTTTGCGAGCAACCGCGATTCGCCGTCCGACGACACCGCGATCAGATCGAGGCGACCTTCACCGCTGATGTCAGCGACACTCGTGATCTGAACATCGATCGGCGCGAGCGGCCGCAGACCAGGCTCCGTACTCAGCCACGCCCGTGCGCCCTCAGGCGTGGAGGCCACCAGGTCGAGGTCGCCGTTGTTATCCAGGTCGGCGACGAACAGCCGCGTCGCTGTGACGCCGGCCGCAGAGAAGTCCAGCCACCGCGCGAGCACTCGGCCTTCCCAACCGGCCTCGTCCAGCGAGAGGCGGCTCAGCGTCCCGTCCGCCCCGAGGAGGATCAGGTCGAGGGTGGCATCTTGGTTTAGGTCGGCGACGGCGATCGCTTGCACGGAGCCGAGCGTGTCCGGCAGTGGGTGTGGCTGGAACTGGGGGACGCGGTAGCGCCGGTTGAGGAACACCTGCAGCCGCCCCGCCGCACCGAGGAGAGCCGCATCGGGGTCACCATCGGCATCCAGATCGGCCCACACGAAATCGCGCAGGCGGGTCGCGCCGCCGAAGGCGGGATAGGGCTCGAATGTCCCGTCGCCCCGGTTTCGCAGCACGACGGGTGTACCCTCGACTCCGGCGAGCACGAGGTCCAAGTCGCCCTCCATGTCCAGGTCGGCGGCCCAGGCGCCGGCGTACGCGGCACGAGCGATTGCGGGCGCGAGCGCCTCGCCGGTCACGTCTGTGAAGGAGCCGGTCCCGTCCTGACGGAGCAGGCGAACTCCACCAGGACCTACCAGCACGAGGTCCATGCGGAAGTCGTAGTTGTAGTCGAGGGGAGCGACGGCTGATGGCGAGAGCGGCGCGGCGGACGCGCCGCCCGGGAAAGCGAACGCCTCAGCCTGACCGGGTTCGGTGGAAACCCACAGGGTCCCGCGACTTGCGGCGACCAATGCGAGCGGCGCCTCATCGCTGAGCCACAGCGTGCGCACCCACGCCACGGGTCCCTCAACCACCGAAAGCGTCTCCGCCTCGAACCTGAGACCCGTATCCGGCGGTGCCGACCGAGCGGAAGGGGTCGGCAGGCGCACGAAGCGCGTGAGTAGAAGGTCCATTCGGCTCGGCGATATGAGCACGGCGTCCTGGTCGTCGCGGTAGGCGGGCAGGCGCTGCAACACCGTCTGCAGAAACGCGATCAGCGTGGCGGCGCGGCCGAACTCCCCAGTGTCTCCGGCTGTCCGCACCGCGCCGAGTTCGGCGACGAGGGGCGAAGACAGGGAATCGGCACGGGCTCCAATGCGGTCGAGCGTCTGGTGCAGTGTCTCGATGTCGCGCAACTTGGCGGCGAGACGCGCGCGCTCGAGCAGGCCGGCCAGATTCCCGGGCTCCACGGCCAGGATCCGGTCGATCAGCTGTTGCGCCTCGACCGCGCTCCCGGGGCGATCCTCCTGCTCAACGACCTGCGCCAGGAGATAGAGCGCGTGCAGGCTCCGGGGGTCGAGTTCGATGGCGCTGCGGAGGTGTTCCGTAGCCGTGTCCAGGCGGCCCCGCTCACGCTCGACGAGCGCGGAGACGAGCTGGATGCGGCTGCTCTCCGGCGCCCGCTTGCGCGCCTCTTCCAGCCAATCGGCCGCCTGTTCCAACTCGCGCCGCTGGAGCGCGATCAGGCCAGAATTGGCCCAGCCGGCCGGCTCCCCGGGGACGAGTTCGGTGACGCGCTGAAACGCTGCCGAGGCCAGTCCGCTCTCGCCCACCTGAGCGGCGGCCACACCCCGGTAGAAAGCCACAACGGTCTCGGCGTAGGTCGGCGACGAGGGATCGGGCAAGCCTGTGCGCTCGCAGGCCGCAGCACCCAGAGCGAGAAGGAGCGCGGCGGGAAGCTGAGGAACGAATCTCAAAGCGGCGTGACCGGTGATGTCTGGTGAGTTGCTCATGGAGTAGGGTGCCACGCAAGCTAGATTCTGTGGATTTGCGGCGCAAGGCGACGGAGCGGTGGGCGAAGTCACCTGCCTGCCGTGACTCGATCGCCAGCAGAATCGCGAGACTCCGCCCGGAGTGAGCAAATGGCACGACCAATCGTGCGGCACCCCCGGATCCATCGACCACGCCACGAGCCGCGGAGCCCAACCGAAGACCGACTTCGGCAATGGAGGCTCCGTGTTCTGCTACCGGTCGGTAGCGGAGTTCTCCGACGCGAACTGAATCGAGTGTCTCAAGTAGCCAGTCCTAATCCCAGCTGCAGGCCGCGCTACTGCCCGGAGTCCAGCAGATGGGCGAGACGCAGAAATGCTGGCAATGCGTGGGTCACCACGTAGGTGGGAATCCCCTTGAGGCAGTCCGACAATCTCCCCGTTTCTTCGAATCGCCGGCGGAACCTGCGGCCGTTGACCGTAGCTCCCATTTTCGGCACTCGGCCAGATCCTCCGCCAACTGCACTGAACGATTTTCGGGCGGGAGCCCGATACGATTCCTCCCACTCGCAACGCCCTACCAGAAGATCGCGTACAGCGCGGTGGTGATGCCCAGGATGCCAAAGGCCGCAGCAGCAAAGATCGGATCTGTCACGAGCATGTCGCGGCTCACTGAAATGCCTTTGGGATCATCCTTGCCTTTTCCTTCCGCGTAGGAGATGACTACGATCAACGCCACCGAGACCAGGAAGGCAATCCCCATGCGGTTGATGAAGGGCAGACTGGGGAAGATGATCTTCATCAAGAAGGAAAGCGGAATGCTGAGGAGGGCGGACACCAGCGCCGAATTCGGTGTGGCCTTCTTCCAGAACAACCCCATCATGAAGATCGCCAGCACGCCTGGGCTGACCATGCCCGTGTACTCCTGGATGTACTGAAAGACCTGGTCGAGCGAGGCCAGTTGCGGGGCGAGCAGGACGGCGATGAGCATACAGACCACCGCCACGATGCGCCCGACGCGCACGAGCTCCCGCTCCGGCGCGTTCTTCTTGAAGTAGTGACGGTAGAGGTCCATCGTGAAGATGGTGGACGTGCTGTTCATCATGGAGGCCAGCGACGACACAATCGCGGCGATGAGGGCGGCAAACGTCAGCCCCTTCAACCCCGGACCGACGTATTCGTTGAGCAGCCACGGGTAGGCCTCGTCACCGCGGGTAATCGGGGCGTTCAGCGCGTAGGCTACGATGCCCGGGACAACCACGATCATGGGAAGAAGAAGCTTCAGGTAGCCGGCAAAGGCGACCCCGCGCTGTGCTTCCTTGATGTCCTTGGCGGCGAGGGTCCGCTGGATGATGTACTGGTTGCACCCCCAGTAGAACAGGTTGGCGATCCACATCCCGCCGATCAACACGCCCAGACCCGGCAGGAGATCGTAGGCGTCCTGCGTGACGCCTGCGTCGTCGACGTAGAGCAGCTCGTCCCTGTAGAGGATCATGTTGAAGCGATCGCCCGCTTCGCCAACCAGCCTGGAAAACCCGGCGATGGCGCCCTGTTCACCACCGAAGGCGTCAAGCGCGAGATACGTGGTGAGCAAACCGCCGCCGACCAGAAACGTGACCTGCACCACGTCGGTCCAGGCCACCGCCTTCAACCCACCGTAGACACTGTACGCCGTGGCGAAGAGGGCCAACCCGATCACCCCGACCCACAGGTTCACTCCCATGATCCCTTCGAGCGCCAGGGCGCCCAGGTATAAGACCGACGTCAGGTTGACGAAGACGTAGACCAGCAGCCAGAACACCGCCAGGAGCGTCCGGACCCGATTATCGTAACGCACCTCCAGGAACTGCGGCATCGTGAAGATGCCCTTCTTGAGGTAGATCGGGATGAAGAACCACGCGACCAGCAGCAGGGTCACCGCAGCCATCCACTCATAGGTGGCTATCGCCAGGCCGAGGCGGAAGCCGGACCCGGACATGCCAATGAACTGCTCGGCCGAGATGTTGGACGCGATCAACGACGCACCGATGGCCCACCAGGGGAGGGATTTGCCGGCCAGGAAGTAGTCCTTCGTGTCCTTCTCATGCCCTGGCTTCTCTCGCGAGACCCACAGCCCAATCGTGACAATCAGGAGCACATAGGCGGCAAATACGATGTAGTCGATTGCGGAGAAACCCATGGCGCCTAGTTCTTGTTAGCGGGATGAGGACCGGATCACTGCTTTCCTACAGCCAACCGCGGTTGGCAAACGTGCTAAAGTACCGCATGGACTGCCAAAGGACAACGGAGAATGCCGGGACAACGCTCGCGCGGAGAACCCCTGCCGTACCGCGTGCGCTACAGACGCAAGAACGATCAGTACGTCCAAGGCGGCCGCCGACATCTGCCTTTGAATCTGTTGGTGGTCGTGAGTGTCGGGTTGGCATGGACCTACTCCTCGTGAGCAAAGGAGATGCTAGACTGCACACTGCAGATCAGCGACTGATCTCGGCCCTCTCCAATCGCCGATCGCCAATCTGCAATCTGCTCTGCAATCGCGACCACGTTACCGCCCAACCGCAGTGAACTCGAAGACGTGACTCTCCAACGGTCCAAGCGATCGCAGCGGGACGTAGCCGTCGATCCGCCCGTTCCCTCGCACCCTGAGCGACGCGCCCTGCGGGCCACCTAACAAGTTCTGCGCGTCATACCGGCCTGCCGGGAGTACTCGGCCGTCCGACGAGAGCCTGATACTTGAGAGCGGTGTCGCACCAAAGTTGGCCACCACGAGCACCGCGCTATTCCCGTCGCGCCTGACGTAAGCGGCCGCGGCGTTCGTGCTCGCGGCGAGCGGCACCAGCTCACCGATCCCAAGCGCTGGATGCTCCGCCCGCAGGTGGATGAGGCGGCGGTACAGGTTGAGCAGGGAGTTGGGGTCGGCCTCCTGCACTTCCACGTTCGCGGTGAGCGAATCCGGCTGGAGGGGCTCCCACACCAGGCCGTCGGTGAAGCCGGCGCCGGGCTCGCGGCTCCATTGCATCGGCGTCCGCAAGCGCGGGTCCGGCTTGTCGCCGGTCATCCCGATCTCTTCCCCGTAGTAGATGAATGGGAGACCAGGTAACGTCAGCAGAAGGGTGGCCGCCACCTTCGCGCGTGCGACGTCACCGCCAAGCGCGGTGAGCGAGCGGGTCTGGTCGTGGTTGCGAAGGAAGGGCGACCAACGATGGGCGGGCTGTTCGCGCTGCAACCGCAGGAACGGGCGGAGGAGCGTGTTCGCCGAACCCGTGCGTACCGATTCCATGATCGCTTCCGACGCCTCGAAGGCGAAATACGCATCCAGCTGATCTGGATAGTAGAGCATCATGGCGCCAATGCTGTCCCACACTTCGCCGATCGTGAACGCCTCGGGCGCGGTGCTGCGCACGTGGGCAGCGAACTCGCGCAGGAACGCATGCGTGGCGGGAACATGCTCGACGACTCTCCCGTCGTCCTCCTCTACCAGGTGCTTGACGGCATCGAGGCGGAAGCCGTCGGCCCCCAATTCCTCCAGCCAGAAGGTGGCGATCCTCTTCGCCTCCTCGCGGACGGCGGGCGTCTCGTAGTTCAAGTCTGGCATGCCTCCCCAGAAGAACCCGTAGTAGTACTCCTCACGCACGGGCGAGCGGTGCCAGTTGTCGCCACCCCAGGGGTTCTTAACGCCGGGATGCGACGGCAACCAGATGAACCAGTCGCGGTAGGGTGAGCCGGGGTTGAGCAACGCATCCTTGAAGAAGGGATGCTCGCTGGACGCATGGTTCAACACGAGGTCCACCAGCACGCGAATGCCTCGCCGGTGCGCCTCGACAACGAGACGTTTGAAATCGTCGTTCGTGCCGTAATCGCGCTCGACGCGGTAGTAGTCCGTCACGTCATAGCCGTGATAGCTCGGCGATTCGGTCACTGGCATGAGCCAGATGCACCGGGCGCCCAAATCGCGCTGCGTATCCGGATCGCCGTCGTTGATGTAGTCGAGCTTCCGGATGAGCCCGTTCAGGTCGCCGACGCCGTCGCCGTCGCTGTCGGAGAACGAGCGGACAAAGATTTCGTAACAGACCGTGCCGCGCGTCCAGCCGGGGGCGACGGACGCACTCAGCTGCTGCGCAGCGGTCGGGGTGGGGATGGCGAAGAGCGCGGCGCAGAGCGCGGTGATGGAACGGTGGAGCATTGGCATCCGGCAAACGCCTCCGACTGATCGCGGGTGGCTTGGGAGGTGAACAACGTAGCCCCGGTCTGGCCCACGAACAAGAATGGGGTCGGACGTGTCCGATCGTGTCGCCGAGGTCGCGCGCCCCACGTACATTACAGACTCTGGTCGCGGTTTCCTCTGGCCAGGCTTGGACGGTTCGCCGATGCAAGTGCGCGCATATCTCCTCGTCGTGCCGGTCCTTCTGCAGGCGTGTCAGGCGCCTCAAGGGGCGGAGCAGAGGCCGGTCTTGGAGTTTCCCCAGGCCGGCGTGGATGACCCGGCGGCGTACGAGGGATACGCGACGCGCTTCTTCCGGGATGCCGGCGGCAACACGTTTCAGGTCTATCTCAATCAGCGGGACGGTCGCGTCGTCCACGTGTGGGCGGACGCGGCCAACGAGAGCGCCGCGTTCACCGTCCGCGACGTGGAGGGTCGTCCGGCACCCGTAGTCTGGGGCGGCCCCGGGGCGGTGGCAAAGTCGGAGGGGCAAAGTCGCATCGTGCGGCACCGACTCGCCGTAGATGTCGCAGCGCTCGAGATCGGCTGGTTCCTGCTCGGGACCATGCGCCAGGAGCGGGATTTTCAATACGCGGACTGGCACCTTAGGCCGTACGGCGATGCACGCTTCGTCCTGCGCGAGCTGACCGATCTCATCGCTAGCCTCAAGCGTCTCCCCGCTGAAGAACGCGGGCGCCATCTCACGCTCCTGGGTGCCCGCGACCTCGAGGAGCTCGAGTCCCGGCTCGAGCCGCAAGTCACGCTCTCGGAGGCCGAAGCCGCCTGGACCCTTCTCGTCGTGCACACGAGCCTGGATGGGCGGAACCACCTGGCGCTCGAGTTGAGTGGCGACCCGAGCACCTCGACTGCCACCGTCTCGAACGACCGACTCTCGGTGCGCGCGCGCTCCGGCGCGCAGATCGAGCTCGACGTGGCCGTCACGACGGACGCCGGTGCCCTGACGCCGCTCGGCCGGGAGCGGCTCTTCAACGACAGCTTCGAAGACTATTATGCGCGGCAGCGAAGGAATGCCGACAGCCTGCGTCGTGCGTTGACCGCGGCGGAGGTCGCGCGCGATCCACGGCTCGCTGCCTTCCGGCGCTTCGAGCGCCAGGTGCTCGGCCTCGAGCTCCTGAGCTTCGAAGAGAAGCTCATGGCGTCCATGCCGAACTACGCGACGTACTTCGGTCGTGACATGATGATGTCCGTGCTCATGCTCGAGCCGATTGCGTCAGTCGATCTGCAGGAGCTCGTGATCGCGAGCGTGCTCCGCAAGCTGTCGCCTACGGGGAACGCGAGTCACGAGGAGGCGCTGGGGGGGCAGGCCATCCGCGAGAACGCCGCGGAGTACAACGCGCTGATCCGTGCCTGGGAGGAGGCCAGTCGGAGCGACACGGTAGCGGCAGCCGAGCACCTCACTGACGCCCGGAAGCTACTGGAGAATCTGCAAGCCGTCCGTGAGAACTACCGCATGGTCGATGACGACTTCCAGCTGCCCATCCTCGTCGAGCGATACCTCTCGCGCCCGGACGTGCCGGCAGAGAGGAAGCGGCGTTTCCTGACCGATCCCGCCGTGCCCGGCCAGTCACGACTTGAGGCGCTGGTCCGGAACCTGGCATTTGTGGCCCAGCTCGCGGGTCCCTATGGGGAGCGACCGGCGGCCACGAACCTGGTGAGCTTCTTCCACCGCGATGACGAAGGGTGGCTCCCAGGAAGTTGGCGCGACAGTAGGGTGGGCTACGGCGGCGGCCGCTTCGCCATGGATGTGAACGTGGTGTGGGTTCCCAAAGGGCTGGAGGCCCTAGCGAGCATTCTGCGCACGGTGGACGAACTCGGCCTCTCAGCCGGGGACGCCGTTTCGCGCGTGCTGGGTGGCACCATGGCGCTCGAGCGGTACCTCCGTGAGCCAGCGACGCTCGATGCGGCCATCGCCACGTGGCAGGGAGCCCGCCGGCACTTCGAGGTTCGCTTGGACGTGGACGAGATTCTGGGGCGAGTGCACGCATCCCTCGAGCCGCTGTCCCGCCCGGAGCGGGAGTTCTGGCGACGACGCCTCAACGAAACGGCTTCTGCTCAGCGCCCGCTCTCCTTCCTGGCACTTTCGCTCGACAGCGACGGCCGGCCAGTCACCGCTGCCAATACCGACCCCGCGACCGACCTCTTCCTCGAGGATTACACCGAGGAGATCCTGCAGGGGACAACCGATCCGGCCGCGGTGCTGCAAATGCTCGAAGTGTTCGTACGGCCGTATCCCGTCGGGCTGTTTGTGGGAGGATTGGGACCACTCGTCGTAAACGATGCGTATGCGAGCCCTGCGGTGCAGCAGCGCTTTCGCCACGACCCCTACCACTCGCCGCGCGTGGTGTGGGGCCGTGAGGTGAACCTGCTGTTCCTCGGCCTTGCACATCAGATCGACGCTGCCTACGACGAGTCCGGTCGACTGCGAGACGAGAGCGACCCATTCCGTACATACGTGCAGACGCTCCGTCGTGCGCTCGAAACCACGGGAGAGGCGGTCGAGGCCTCTGGCTTGAGCCACAACGAGCTGTGGAGCTACCGCATCGATGGCGGCACACTCCGCCCGGTTCGCTACGGCACCAGCTCTGACATCCAACTCTGGAACGTCACCGACGTCGCCGTTCGCTATTTGTTGGACAGGTTGCCGCAGCGGTGAAAGGCGCGCCGTTGTGAGATCAACGGTCGCCGCCGCGGCCTTGATGGTTCTGGGCTGCGGGCAGGGCCCGCCGCCCGTAGCCGTTCCGTCCGGTGCCAAGCCCATCGAGCTGCGCCTGGACCACCTGCGTCACCTCGGCTTCGACGTGACCGTGGCGGGACGGCCCGCACGCGCCGTCGCACTCTATGCGGAAGCACCCGACTACCGACCGATCGGCTCTCCGGCTCGCGATGGCTTCGAGGGACTCGCCGCCGTGGACGACGCGGCGCGCGCTGCCGTCGTCTACCTGCGGCACTTCGAGCGAACCGCCGACCCGCGCTCCAAACAGGAGGCCCTGGGTCTCCTGACGTTCGTGACGGCGATGGAGCAGGGGGACGGTGAGTTCCTCAACTTCATCCACGCAGACGGGACGCCGAACCACGCGGCCCCGACCAGCCGGAAATCCTTTTCCTACTGGGCGGCTCGCGCACTGTGGGCCATGGGAGAGGCCGTCCGGGTCTTGGGTCCTGACGACCCGGATGTCGACGCACTGCGACCTGCACTCGAGCGTGTGCTGCACAGGCTTGCGCGCGATGTCGAGCGCGGACACTTGGTCGGTGGATCGGCGACCGCCACCGCGGAGGCCCTGCTCGGGCTGCTGTCCCTGCAACAGGTCGAACCGACACGGGAGCGCGCCGATCTCGCCGGCCGCACGGCCGACCTGCTTGTGCCGCTGGCGCAGGGAGATGCCGACACCCCTCCCTGGGGAGCGCGCGTCGATCCCGCAGAGGGCGTCTGGCACGCCTGGGGAGCGCGTGCAGCCCAGGCACTGGCTCTGGCGGGACGCGTGCTTACCCGACCCGATCTCGTCGCCGCCGCACAGCGCGAGGGCGACCAGCTCTGGGTGCGGTTCCTGCTTGCGGGCGAGGTCCCGGCGGCGGTCTCCGCAGACGGAAGCACGACGCCCTTCCCGCAGATCGCCTACGGTGTTTCCCCCGTGGTCGAGGGCTACCTGGCCCTGGCCGAGGCCACCGGGGAACCCCGCTACGACGTCCTGGCCGGTCTCATGGCCGCTTGGTTCTTGGGGGCCAACCGGCCCGGGATCACGATGTATGACAGCGTTACGGGCCGCACGTTCGATGGCCTGGGAGGTCCGTCAGCCGACGAGGTGAATCGCAACTCGGGCGCGGAGTCGACCATCGAGGCACTGCTTGCCCTCGGTGCGGTGGCCACTCGTCCGGAGGCCGCCGTCCACCTCGGCTACCGTCCCGTTGGACCCATCGTCTCATCTCCCGCAGACGCGGCGGCGGAACGCGAGTTTGCCGGCCCGCAGGGCGAACGCGTGACGGTGTCGCGACGGGGAGCGACGTTTGCGGTTCAGGAGCGAGCAGGCGCGAGCCCGATCGAGCTCAAGTACTGGCCGGCCGCGAATCCAATGGAAGTCGGCCTCGCGCGACAACTGGCCGACGTGTGGAACGCCCGCCACCCTGACATACAGGTGCAAATACAGCCGATCCCCGCCGGCCGCTCTTCCGAAGAGGTCCTGTTGGCGGCCGTGGTAGGGAACGCGACCCCGGACATCTGCTCCAATGTGTCGTCGGGGCTGCTGGGGCGCCTCGTGAGGGCGGGCGCTCTCGTTCGCCTCGACGGACTGGCGGCCACCGCCGCTCGCCTCGGCGAGCGCGCCAGCGAACCGATGCTTGCGCCGATGCGGCTTCCCGACGGCGGGATCTACGCCATGCCGTGGAAGACCAACCCGATGATGCTCATGTACAACGTCGATCATCTCGCCGAGGCGGGGGTTGAGCCTCCCGGCAC
>JBDHAB010000035.1:0-32575 GCA_039588295.1 Gemmatimonadota bacterium | reverse complement strand
CTCCACCATCAGACGCCTTCCGGCGCCGATCGAAGCGGATGTCATCCGCGTGGTGCAGATGCTGCCCGGCACGGTGGCGCTCAACGACTACACGGTGGGCTTCAACGTGCGTGGTGGCGAGCCGGATCAGAACCTGACGCAGCTCGACGGCATCATGGTCTTCAATCCGTCGCACTTGGGTGGGCTCTTCAGTACGTTCGATGCCGACGCCGTCGACGAGGTCGACTTCATCGCTGGAGCGTTTCCCGCGGAGTACGGTGGCCGGCTGAGCAGTGTGATGGATGTCTCCGTTCGTCCCGGCCGGGGGGATCGCGTTGGCGTACGAGGCAACATCTCACTGCTTTCGACCAGGCTGCTGGCCGAAGGTCCCCTTGGAGGAACCGGAGCGACGTGGCTGGTGAGTGGCCGCCGCACCTATGCGGATGCCCTGGTGGCCGCACTCAGCGAGACGTCGTTCCCGTACTACTTTGCCGATGCCGTCGGCAAAGTGAATGTGCCACTCGGTGGCGGCAGCACGGTTTCCGTCACCGGGTACTGGGGTCGCGACGTCCTCGACTGGACGTGGACCGATGCACGCCCCGGGCAAGATGCCGTGCGGTTGGTGGCCGACTGGGGGAATCAGCTCCTTGGCGTCCGCTATGACCAACCGTTGGGGCGGCACCGACTGACGATGGAAGGGGGGATCACCTCCTTCACCGCCGATGTCGGGCTGGAGCCGGGTCTCGTGTCGGCGGAAAACACGGCCCGCCTCCTGTCAGCGCGCGCGCGGCTCCTGCTCGAGCCGCATCCCGCGCACGAAATCCGAGTCGGCATGGGGGTCGAAGAGTATCACATGAAGTACGGCGCCGGATCCGAGAGCTTTGGCTCATCGTTCTTGGAGAGCAGGTTCGCGCCTCGAGTCTGGTCCGGGTTCGCCGACTATCAGTGGCGTGTCTTCCCGTGGCTGTTGCTCCGCCCCGGGATCCGGGTCGAACAAGTGGAAGGGCCGGATGTCGTCAATGTCGCGCCGCGGGTCGGGGCGAAGGTCTTTGTAACCCCGGCCCTGGCCGTGACGGGTTCCGTCGGACGCTACCATCAGGCGATCCACTCGCTCAGGGATCAGAATCTCCCCTGGAACGTGTTCGATCTCTGGATCGGGGCCGACTCGGCAATAGCGGTCGCACGGTCGGACCACGTGGTGCTCGGCCTGGAATGGTGGTTCGGTGGAGCCGAGTCGCTTTCCATCGAGGCCTATCGGAAGACGTTCATCGACATCATCGACGCGAACCTCAGCGAGGATCCCGCCGTACCGGGGGACGAGACCATTCCCGTGCGTGGCGATGCTTGGGGGTTCGATTTGTTGCTGCGGAGGCATTGGGGGCGTGTCACCGGGTGGATCGCGTATAGCATGACCAAGGCGGTTCGCCGGGCGGATGGACCCGAGTACCCCGCCGTGCACGATCGGCGCCACACGCTGAACGTGGTGCTGCAGGCGCCCGGTCCACTCGGGAGTGATCTCGCGGTCCGCTGGGGGTACGGGTCGCCGCTGCCCTTCACGCCGTTCGTGGGGGAGTGGGATCACCGCTACTATCGGGCGGCAACCCATACGTTCGATGACTTCGAACGGGAGCCCATCGCCAGCCCCGTACTCAACAGCGGACGGTATCCCTACTACGGCCGGCTCGACCTGAGCTTCCGCTGGGAGAAGCGGGCGTGGGGTGGACTGCTGCGGCCGTACCTGCAGATCGCCAACCTGCTCAACCGCCGAAACGTCTTCCTCTACTTCTACGACTACAACAACACGCCGCCTACACGGCGCGCCATTTCACAGCTTCCATTACTGCCCAGCGTGGGCGTGGAGTTCGAGTTTTGAGACCGAAGCGCGCTCTGGTAGCGGCCGCGGTGACAGTGCTGACCGCGGCTTGTGAGTTCGGCGAGATCGCCGTGCCCAAGGGAGAGCCCATCGTGATCGTGCAGGCGATCATGCGTCCGGATATCGCGCGGCAGTGGGTGCTCGTGGAACAGACGTTGTCGGGCGCAGTGGTTGTCGACTCGAATTCAATCGAGATCCCGGGTGATGCGCCGCTGCTCCCGGTCTCCGGTGCGACGGTGGTCGTCGTCAATCGTACCGATCTGAATGATCCCTGCGGCGCGACTACGTTCAACGAGAACCCGGGAGTGCCGGATGTCACGGTCGCATCGGGAGTCTACTGGAGTCCCGCCGGGTGCCCTGCGATGAACGCAGGAGACACGCTCGAGCTCCGAGTCACCACGACGGACGGCGCGGTCGTACGCGGACTGACCGAGGTCCCGGGCGCGACGGCCTTGGTGTTGCGGGTTGCATCCGATTCGGTGGTGATGCCGGGGCCGACCCTCGAACTCAACCGTGACGTCGACACCTTGAAGGCCATAGCCGAGGTGGTCGCGGGCCGTGCCCTCCAACTCGAGGTCCGCCGGCCCGACGTCACCGGAACGTCCACACCGGGATTCTGGTTCGTGGTGGACTCGACCGCCATGACTGTGCCGGGAGACCTGCCAGACATCGTCACCGCGTTGCTGCATGACACGGCGGGCATCCCGGACGAATTCCTACCCGTCTTCGCCGCCGGTCGGTACTACTCCGTGACCGTCGCGCTCGGCGACTCGCGCTTTTTCGATTTCGTCCGGTCGGGTAACATCCCGCCTTCGGGCCGGGGGTTCATTAACCATTTGGAGGGTGGCATTGGGGTGTTCGGCAGCGTCGTTGCAGCAACGAGCGGGCTGAAGGTCGTCGGCAACCTGGATGACGACCGCGAAGGACCGTTCCGCGTGAGCGGTACACTCCTTGGTGTTCCGGTCGACGTGGCACTGGGATCATACGTTGCGACGGCGGGTGCGGACTCGACGGAGTTGTCGGCCTTCGTGAGCGGTCAGTGGCTCCACGGCACGCTCGATGCCAGTGCCGACGGCGTCTTCCGAGGTGACACACTCGCGCTAGCGATCGAGCAACTGGTCCCCAGTCTGGAAGACTCGGTGTCGACCTATCTCGTGGCGGGTCCAACCGTATCGGGGACGACCACGACACTCACCGTGTACGATTCGTCACTTCGGGTGGTGGACAGCCTCGCCGTCGAGCGGCCCCTGTCGCCGGTGACAGGTGACAGGTGACAGGTGACAGGTGATAGGTGACGGGTCGCCGGTGTCCGACTGAGGTGATGGGACGAGCCTGAACGGATGGGGCTGGTGCTACGCGCAGTGGTGAACCGCACGATACTCGCATACCGGTACGACCGCGTGCATCTTGTGGGTTCAATGAATCGGCGCATCTCGCTCCGTGATTGGCTAGGCCGCTGGATCTGCGTGTCAGGGCCGACAGTCGCGCTCTTGCTGGCGCTGGTGTCCCCGGCTCGTGCGCAAGAGCCGACGGCTGTCCGAGACGTTTCCGACGGCTCCGAGCTCTCGGTCTCTCTCATCACCATGGGTCCGGGGCGACATGTGTGGGAGCGGTACGGTCACAATGCGCTCTGGATCCAGGACAATCGCACGGGTCTGGGCCGGGCGTATAACTACGGGATTTTCAGCTTCGAGCAGGAGAACTTCCTCGTTCGATTCGTTCAGGGACGGCCGGAGTACTGGATGCAAGGGTTCGACGTCGAGACCCACCTTCAGGACTACGTGGCACAGAATCGGTCGGTGTGGATCCAGAAATTGAACCTGACACCAGTGCAACGCGCTGCGTTGCGCGATTTCCTGGAGTGGAACGAGCGTCCCGAAAACCGTTACTACCGGTACGACCCGTACCGCGACAACTGCTCGAGCAGAATCAGAGATGCCATCGATCGGGTCCTGGAGGGACGGCTGCGGGAGGTGACCGATGGCGAGGAGACGGGCGCGACGTTCCGATCGCATTCGCTCCGGCTCGTCACCGAGGCCCTGCCGACATATGTCGGTCTGCTCACGGCGTTGGGGCAGCCGTCCGATCAACCGCTGTCTCAGTGGGAGGAGATGTTCATCCCGCTCGAGATGCGGCGGCACTTGCGCGACGTCAGGGTGCTCGACGCGGACGGTCGGGAAGTGCCACTCGTGCTGTCGGAGCGCACGCTGTTCGAGAGTTCGGCAACATACGGCCGTGAGACACCACCAAACTGGACGCTCGCGTTTCTCGCGGTTGGCCTCGTCCTGGCCGCGGTGATCGCGGTACCGGTATTGCGAGCGCGACGCCCCGTTGGACGAGTCGCTGCCACCGTACCAGGATCGCTGTGGGCACTCTTGGCGGGACTCTTTGGACTGGTGTTGGCGGGGTTGTGGGTGTTCACCAACCACTGGATCGCCTATGGGAACGAGAACCTGTTCTTGTTGAGTCCCG
Source organism: Gemmatimonadota bacterium (assembly GCA_039588295.1). Lineage (GTDB taxonomy): Bacteria > Gemmatimonadota > Gemmatimonadetes > Gemmatimonadales > GWC2-71-9 > JAOTVV01. The sequence goes on along the minus strand of JBDHAB010000035.1, from coordinate 28,251 downwards.
TGGCACTGCCCTTGGTGGTCGCGCTGCCATTCGCCGCACGAGGGGACCGATGGGCGCGTCGCACGTCCGTCGTGTGCGCCGGCCTGATGGCGGGACTCTCGGTGCTCGGATTCCTGGTGCAGGTGCTGCCCTGGTTCTCGCAGGTCAACGGTTCGATTATCGCGTTGACACTGCCGCCCAACCTGGCGGTGGGGTGGCTGGCGTTGCGGCTCCGTAACCATCACTGGACGGCAGAGTGAGGAAGTAGAGGCGACGACAGCCATCGTAGTTTCCGACGCGTTGGCGCTCCGGCGATGGACACTGCGCGCACTCGGCTCAGACCCTGAGCACCGGGACGTGCCGCAGTGCTCCCCCTCCTCGTGGCGGCTTTTCTTGGCCGTCGAGCGCTGTGCGCTGCCGTTACACGCCAAGCTCGCTGCAAGCGGCGGCTGCGAACTTCCGGTGGCGATCAAGGCGCTCCTCGACCGGTGCGCTCAGACTGAGTTGCAGCACGTGCTATCCGCGCGAGCACAGCTTGCTCATGTCGACCGGGTTGCGTCGGATGGCGGCAGTGAAGTCATTGCACTCAAGGGTGCCGTAACGGTGTTGGGCGACCCTCGCCATGCCCTGGACCTCGCGGATCTCGATCTCTGGGCCAGACCGGCCGATGCCCGCGCGCTCACAGCAGCCCTCGATCGTGAGGGCTACCAGGGAACGGGACCCAGTAGTCCCCACCACCTCGAGACGCGGGTTACCACAGCAGCGCTGCCCATCGATGTTCACACGGGCATCGAGATGCTGGATTCGGAGTCACCCGAGGCGCTGTGGAGTCGCTCGATCTTGTTGGCAGATCGAGGGCTGCTCCGGCGGCTGGCTCCGAAAGATCATCTTTGGCACCTCCTGCTGCATGTTGGTGTGGGCCATCCGGAGCGGCGCGGCGCTATCCGTGACCTGCTGCTCCTTGCACAGGCAGCGAAGGAATGCAGCGCCGACGAGCTTGCAGAAGTCGAGGCAGTGATTGATCGGCACCGCCGCGCCGGTGACTTACGCAACATGCTCGGTGTCGCGCGGGACCTAGGTGTGGGGCTGGAACCGGTCCGAGACAGGTTCGAGTACCAATCGGCCGTGCTCTATGCTGTGAGCTGGCACGGTCGGCGGCTCCCGCTTCCATGGATCCTCAAAGCGGCTGTTGGCCGGTGGGCAGTCGCCCTTCACACTGGGAGAGCTGACCTGAAGACCGAGCTGGCCAAAGTGGCGATGAAGACGATCGGCCCGTCACTTTCCCGCCCCATTGCGCGCGTCGAGCGAATCATGCCGCGCACCGGGCGACTGTTGCGAGTCGTCAGTCGCCTGGTCCGGATCCCGGTTGCAGTGATGTTCGCGGTGCCGCTGGCGCTGTTGGCCGCCTTCCAGGCCCGCCGCGCCATGCGCGTGTCTGGCTAGCCAATCACCGGATCCAGCACCGCCCGGAGCCGATCTGGCTGGCTGAAGGTGTCGAGCCCCAGTTGAACGGCGTACGCAGAAAGCCTCGCCACGGAAGAGAGCGTCTCCACCACCGATTCCGCGGCGCGCCGATCCGCCATCAGCCAGGGGGACTGGCGTACCATGCCGGTGAACGCATCGGCAGCCGAGATCACCGACACCGATGTCCGCTCGGCGGCCACCACCGACGTGAACAGTGCGCCGGCAAGCTGAACCGATCGACTGCGGGGTTCGCCCGTCAACTCCGCTGGATGAACCGTGCGCCGTCGTCCGCGTGGGACACCGTCCGGCCACCCCTCATCGAGATGCAGCGGTCGCAGCCAACCCTCAACAGCAACCCCCTCTTCACTGCGGGTCAGCACAACCTGGTCGTCAGACAGCAGCTCACAGCCTGTGATTGCGAGACTGGCGCACGTTGTGGATTTGCCTGAACGGGCATCGCCGACGATGAGCCAGGCGTTCCGCTCGGGCGCGACGATTGCCCCAGCGTGGATCAAGCCCCGACCCGATCTGCCCAAGAGGAGCGCCGACGCAATGGTGAGCATCGAGTAGACGTCCGCGGCCACCGCCTCCGGTCCGCCCGGTGGCACCTGCAGGCTCGCGTGAAGCCCATCGAGATCGACCCACCCCCAGCACTCGGCTGCCCCGACCAGCCGAACGCGCGCCGCGTGTTCATCGACATGTGCCCGCACGGACCCGACCCGGAGCGTGCCCTTGCCGGAGGAGCGTGGGCCGGCGTTCGATCGAGCGATTTCGACTGCCAGAGTCGCTCGCGGCCGAGCCGTACTCGCGGCAGCCTCGCAGTTCAGCGGCAGCCACGCACGAACCAGTGGCCAGCACTCCACCTGCGATTCGAGGATGAGGGATTGGTCTTCCAGCAGCGCGTGCGTGAGACGCGCGCGGTTGGCGTTCGCGCTCACTGTGGGGAAGTCTTCACGATTCCAGAAGGTCCCGATCCCGCAACTCGCTGAGTACGCGTTCGACTTCGGTCGTTGCGGTTGCGAGGTCAACATCGAAATGCTCCACGAGGCGGCCCACAATGCGGTCAAGATCGAGGCCCTGCTCGAGAGCTTTCCAAATGACCGCGCCTGTCTCGTTCAGGTGGTAGTACTGCTTGGTGCCGAGATGGAGCAGCACAGCCTCCCCCTCCAGATGTGCGGTCAGCACGTCCTTCGAGAGAGCTACGCGTTCGAGTCTGTCGGGCGAATCGTCCACCATAGTCGGATAACCCCTGACACAGTCGCTCTTCACCAGGAGCACACGAGTCATTGTATCACGAAGATCTTTGCAGGTATAGAGCGTTGGGGACACCAGCCGTACTACGGCCGGCTCGGTCCTCCTCCGGCGCCCGTCATGGAAATTGCCGCTGCGATCTCGTCGAGATCCTCGTTCCCAAGCTCGACACTCGGAGCGTCAATCCATCCGTCGACCTGTTTCGGTGACCTCGCACCCACGATCGCGCCGCTGACACCGGGCCACCGAAGCGTCCACGCAACGGCCGTGGCTGCGACAGATATGCCGTGCCGCTTCGCGACCGGACGAAGTGCGTCGCGCAGGGCGAGGTTCCGTTGAATCAGCGGCCGTTGGAACGCGGCGTCGCGGGTCCGCCAGTCGTCGTCCGGGAGTCCGGCGACGCGCTCGGCGGTGAACGTACCGGTGAGCAGACCTGCCTGCATTGGGCTGTAGCAGATGACGCCAGTTCCGTGTGCGCGACACCACGGGATCACGTCTTCCGCCGCCTCACGCCGGATGAGTGAGAAGGGCGGCTGCAACGATTGTACATGGTGCAGGGCTTCGCAGCGCTCGAGAAGCGGGACCTCGAAGTTGGAGACTGCACCGTAGCGCACCTTCCCTTCCTCGATGAGCCGCTGCATCTCGTCCCACGAATCCTCTACCGGCACGCCGGATTCGTCCGGCCAGTGGAACTGGTAGAGATCGATGCGGTCGATGCCGAGCCGTCGCAGCGACGCCTCACACTCACGGCGGATCGAGTCGGGTCGGAGCACGCGCTCTGCCAGCGCAGAGCGGTCGTCCTCGGGCCATACCAGCCCGCACTTGGTGAAGACGTACGGTCGCTCGGAGGCGGCCAGTTCTCGGAGGAATCGCCCCACGACTTCCTCCGAGTGTCCGTATCCGTATACCGCCGCCGTGTCGATCCAGTTGACGCCCAGCTCGACCGCGCGCTGCATGGCGGCGATCGAGTCGGCGTCATCCTGCGGTCCCCAGCCGAACGCCCAGCCGCCGCCACCCGCCGCCCAGGCGCCGAACCCGACGACGGTGATCTCGAGGCCATTCGTGCCGAGGGTGCGTGTGGGTAGCATCCGCCGCAGTTCAACTGCCCCCGTGAAGCTGGCGAGCCTTATGTCCTTATCCGAGACGCGGTCTCAACGTACAGGTCTTCTCTGTAGCCCGAATGATCGGACCTTCGTAGTGATCTGCAGGGTCCCAGCTCTTGGGGTATAACCCCGGTTACCACGTACCCGTGAGCATCTTGCGAGCGCTGTGCGTCACCCGCAGCTTAAAAGGCAGATGGCATGCCGCAACCCCTTGGCGCCATTCAGAGCCGTTGAGGGTCGACGGGTTGTCGTCGGTTGGCGATGTCCGACGACAGCTCACTACGGCAGGCGGGAGGAACCAGTCATGATGGATGGACTCGAGGCGTTTCCCATTTTTGAAGGCCTGACGCCGGAACAGTTGAACGTGCTCGGGCAGCGTTGCGAGATCATGACCGTCAAGCAGGGTGAAACGATCTTCAAGGCGGGCGATCCCGCCACACATCTCGTGTTTGTGCGCTCCGGACGAGTCGAGCTCCGGTTTCAGGTCGAGTACGCCGGTGCCACGGACGAACTCCCGCTGGACACCGTAGGAGCTTATGGTGCATGCGGCTGGTCTGCGATGATTCCACCGCACCGCTACACACTCACGGCCCACGCGGTCGAAGATTCGGAGCTATTGCGGATCAAGCAGTCCGACTTGCAGGAATGCTGCGACGCAGATGTCCGATTGGGCTTCATCGTCATGAAGAACATCGCCCGCATCGTCGGTGAGCGGTATGAATTTGCCCGCCGGATCCTGGTGTCGGAGATCAAGACGAATGTCCGGCAAAGGGATCCTTTAGCGTAGGCCATCGCCGCGACAGGCCCGTCGGGTGGTAGTCGATGCCTGGCAGCGCGTTCGGGGCCAGCACGCGAGGGTCGGGCGTTTTACGAGCTTTATCGTGGTCTTTCGTTTTTTGGGCGAAGCCTGCATGTTTGGGATGGTCGCAGCGTCCGCTGGCTCGCTGCCTGGAAAGTGTGCAACCCGTTGGCTGAGAGGCGCTTAGCGGGCCGGCAAGAAGGGTGGCTTGGCTCCGGTGATGCGGCCTAACGTTCGAAGCACTGGGTTTGGCTTCCAAGCCAGTGTTGGCATCGCTCTCCTGACCACTCGATGTGCGGGGGGGACATGCGCGGATTCTCGTGGGTGGCTGCAGGGCACTCGGTGTGCGCGTTTGCTGCGTGGACTCCGGCGGGGGGGGACGCTCGCGCGCGGTTTGCGCGCAGATCCGCGCACTCCTGCACCGAGTCAAGGCCGTCGGTATTCCCTCCACTCAGTCTGCGGGGGGGCCGCCAGTGCGGATCACGCCCTCTGTGACGAGACTGTTCGGCGGCGGAAGGTGGTCACCGTGGGCGCTCCGCGGGCGGGGCGGGGGTGCAATGCGCCTGGTGCTGCCGGTGGCGGTGGCGTTCCTGCTCGGTGTGACGGCCATCGTGACGATCGTGCGCCGGGGCTCCGCGGTGCCGCAGCCGGTGGCATTCAACCACGCCAAACACACGCAGCAACTCGAGCTTGCCTGCGAGTTCTGCCACCCCTACGCGCAGACCGGCGCCCACTCCGGGCTGCCCGACGCCACCACGTGTTCCCTCTGTCATTCGGCGGCTCAGGGAGAGTCTGAGGAAGCAGCCCGCGTGACAGAACTCCTCACCGCAGGCGATCCGCTCCAGTTCAACAAGCTGTTTCGGATGCCGGACCACGTTTTCTACACACATCGGCGTCACGTCGCGGTCGCCGAGCTTCCGTGCGAACGCTGTCACGGCGACATCGCCGCGACGGAGCGGCCCCCTCGCCGAGCCCTCATGCGGATCGATATGGACTTCTGCATGGACTGCCACCGGGAACAAGGGGCGACGCTTGACTGCAACGCCTGCCATCGCTAGGGCGGAGCTCGACATCATGGGATCCACACGACGCGAGTTTCTCTGGACAGTGGGTGCGGCGGCAACGGCTGTCGGCCTACGATGGTCGCAGGATGTGGTGTGGGAAGCTGACGTGCTCGACGACCCGGGGTGGGCTCCGGGCGTCGAGGAGCGGTTCAATTCGGCGTGTCTCATCTGTCCGTCGCGCTGCGGCATCAGTGCCCGTGTCGTCGACGGCCGACTCGTTCGGCTGGTCGGGAGTCCCCTGCATCCGATGAACCGCGGTGGCATCTGTCCCCGAGGGATTGCCGGTGTGCAGATGCTGTATCACCCCGATCGCGTGATCCACCCGCTCGCCCGAGTCGGCGCGCGCGGTGCCGGGGAGTGGAGAGAGATCTCAGCCGACGATGCCCTCGACCAGGTCAGCGAACGGCTCCAAGCGCTGCGAGCCGGTGGTCGACCGGAGGCGCTCGCCGTACTAAGTGGGTTCTCCGCCGCGAGCATGCAGGACGTCTGGCAGCAGTTCCTCCGTTCCTACGGGTCGCCCAACTACGTTGCGGACGACTATTACGATGGGAGCAGCGCCGTGATGGCGCTGATGCACGGAATCCGGCGTGCGCCCAGCTACGACTTGGAGCGGGCGGACTTCGTGCTCTCGTTCGGGGCGCCCTTGTTCGAGTCGTGGTGGTCGCCGCTTCAGGCCTTCGTGGCGTATGCGGACCCGGGAGCGGAGCGCCCGGCCCGTCCCCGGTTCGTACAGGTCGACACCCGTTTTTCCCGCACTGCCGCCCGTGCACACGAGTGGGTGGGCATTCGGCCCGGTACCCACGCGGTCCTTGCGATGGGCATGGCGTACGTGCTCATCCGTGACGAGCTGTACGACGCAGCATTTGTCGCACGACACGTCTCGGGGTTTGAAGACTTCACCGATGCGCGTGGGCAACGCCGCGAAGGATACCGGTCGCTCGTGATGCGGCGGTATCGCACGGAGGAGGTATCGGCGGTCACCGGGGTCCCGGTGGAGCGAATCACCTCGCTCGCCCGAGCGCTTGCTCGGAGCGAGGCACCGGTGGTCGTTCCGGGCAGTGACGTCCTGCACGCACCGAACGGCCTCCTCGCTGGCGTGGCCGTGCACAGCCTCAACGTGCTCATGGGCCGGGTGAACCGGGCAGGTGGCGTGATGTTCGGCAGCGACGCGCCAGTCGAGGCGCTGCCGACACCCGCTGCAGACGCGACGAGCCGCGCCGGACTAGCCCGGCAACCGGTGCTGAACGGCATGCCCCCGTTCGGTGACGGCGACCGTCCTGTGCGGTTCGCGGAGGCCATGGCCGCTGCCGATGGGCCGGAGATCGACACGCTGTTGCTGTACTACGCGAACCCGTTGGCGTCGTCTGCGAGGCCCGAGGCGTGGCGGCAAGCACTCGATCGGATCCCGTTCGTCGTGAGCTTTTCCCCGTTTCTCGACGAGACCGCCTCACAGGCGGACCTCGTGCTCCCCGACTTGCTGCCGTATGAGCGGTGGCAGGATGCGCCGGGCTCGCCCACGTACCCCTATGCGACGTGGGGGTTGGTACGACCTGTGGTCGAGCCGCCCGAAGGCCCGGTACACACGGGTGATGCCGTGCTTGCGCTCGCGAGGAGGCTTGGAGGCCCCATGGCGCAGAGCCTGCCGTTCGAGAGCTTCGAAGCCCTGGTTCGAGCGCGGGCGCGAGGCCTGTTCCGAGCGGGTCGCGGCATGCTGCTCGGTGATGCGTTCGAGCGCGAGCAGCATCGAGCGATGGAAGCACGGGGTTGGTGGCTCGCGGAGCACACCGAGTTTGAGGCGTTTTGGGATGCGCTCGTCGATCGAGGTGGTTGGACCGATCTGTTCTATGATACCACCGATCCCGCGGGCATCGCCGGAACCTCGGACGGGCGGATCGAGCTCCTGCCGCGCGCGCTCGACGAGGCGTTGCGCGAGGTAGCCCCTGAGCGAGCACTGCACGTGGACGTCGGGCCGACCGATGACGGTGGAACCCACGACTTTCCGCTCCGTCTCATCCCCTACCGCGTTTCGACGCTTTCCTCTGGGACTGTTGCACTGGAGCGGTGGCTTGCCGAGCAACCCGGTCTGTTCCCTGACGTGCATTGGGTACCGTGGGTGGAGGTCGCACCTGCGACAGCAAGCGACCTGGGCTTTGACGATGACACCCTTGTCTGGGTGGTATCTGCGCAGGGGCGCTATCGAGCGCGGGTGAAGGTGTTTCCGGGGACTGCACCCGAGAATGTCTGTGCGCCGTATGGTCTGCGGCACGCTGATGGTGAGCTGGCAAACCCACTCGCGCTCCTCGATGGTTCAACCGATGTCCTGACTGGACTGCCGTCATGGTTCTCCACCTTCGTCCGGCTCGAACGAGCCTAGGGGGTTGATGCGATGACGCGCTGGGGCATGGTGATCGACCTCGACAGATGCACCGGGTGCGCCGCCTGCGAGGTAGCGTGCAAGGCCGAGAACAACATCCCGACGGTGTCCCTCGAGGAGGCAGATGCCGGGCGCACGATGAGCTGGATGAAGGTATCGACGCATGTGCACGGGGACTTCCCCGACACCTCGATGGACTTCTTACCACGCCCCTGTATGCACTGCGACAATCCCCCGTGCATCAAGGTGTGTCCAGTGCGTGCGACGTACATCGACGCCGAAGGTATCGTCGGACAGATCTATCCGCGCTGTATTGGCTGCCGCTATTGTGCCAACGCCTGTCCGTACACGGTGAAGTACTTCAATTGGTATGGACCGGATTGGGCCGCGTCCGAGCGCCAGTATCTGAATCCGGACGTCTCGCCGCGAGACAGAGGAGTCATCGAGAAGTGCACGTTTTGCCACCATCGTTTGCAGAAAGCACGTGAGGACGCACGCGTCGAAGGTCGCGAGTTGCGTGAGCAAGACTATCAGCCAGCGTGCGCGGAGGTTTGCCCCACTGGGGCGATCGTATTCGGGAATTTGGACGACCCGACACACCGTGTTGCCGAGTTGAAGGACGATGCGAGAGCCACGCGCATCATGGAGGACCTGGGAACGCAACCCAAAGTGTACTACCTCCAGGCGAGAGGGTGAGATGCGCAGCGACGTTGCTGAGAAATTAGCCAAGCTGCCACCCGACGAACGGGTGCTGCTGCGACCGCTCGTCGAAACCTCGCGTGGGTTCTACGTGGGCGCCGGCATTCTCGCAGCCATAACGGTCTGGGGAATGATCGCCTACATACTCCAGGTCAAGTACGGGCTCGGCCGTACCGGGCTGAACCGACCGGGGTACTGGGGCATCTACATCATCTGCTTCGTGTTCTTCATCGGGATCAGTCATGCAGGCACGTTGATCTCAGCGATCCTGCGCGTGAGCAAAGCGGAATGGCGGCGGTCCATCACCCGGTCGGCCGAGCTGATTACGGTGCTCGTGATCGGCTTTGGGGCCATTCAGCCAATCGTCGATCTGGGCCGTCCTGATCGTGTGCTCAACGTGATCTTGCACGCGCAGTGGCGGTCACCTTTGCTGTGGGACGTCATCAGCATCGGGCTCTACTTCGTCTCCTGCACGATCTATCTCTACCTCCCGTTGCTCCCGGACTTGGCCATTATCCGAGACAGCGGCATCAAGGCTCCCCGACTCTACCGGTTCGTGGCGGCCGGGTATCGCGATACCCCCCCGCAGCGTGCACGCCTCGAGCGTGCGATCGGCATTCTCTCGATCGTGGTGATTCCGATCGCGGTATCGGTTCATACGGTGATTGGGTGGATCTTCGCCATGACATTGCGGCCGATGTGGCACAGCACGATCTTTGGGCCCTATTTCGTCATGGGTGCGATCTATTCCGGGATCGCCGCGATTCTGGTTGCGATGGTGATCCTCCGGCGGGTGTATCGGCTGCAAGACTACTTCAAAGCCGTCCATTTCGACTACTTGGGTCGCCTGCTCCTCGTTCTCAGCGTGCTGTGGTTCTACTTCACGTTCGCGGAGTACCTGACCGCGTTCTACGGAGGCGAACCGGGCGAGATGCGGACCTTTTGGGCGAAACTGACTGGGCCGTTCGCCATACCCTTCTGGATGATGGTGGCCGGGTGTTTCATCATCCCGTTTGCGCTGATGTCACGTCGGGCAACACGCACACCGAAGGGCACGCTCATCGCGGGCATTGCCGTGGTGATCGGCATGTGGCTCGAACGGTACAACATCGTGGTGCCGACCTCGGTGAATCCGCGGTGGGAGCTGGAGACCATCGGTCACTACTTCCCGTCGTGGATCGAACTCTCGATCATGTCGGCGACCTTTTCCGGTTTCGTCTTGCTCTACATGCTCGCGACCAAACTGGTGCCAATCGTGTCGATTTGGGAGATCAAGGAAGGGCGGGCAATGGTGAAGGAGGTTGCTGATCGGATAGCGGGATATTCGGGGTCGTTGGCATGATCCCGCGACGCTTGCACTTCCCGGCACGTGGGTGGCTTGGCACGGCCCCGATGTTCGTGGGGATATTGCTCGCGGCGGTATCATCAGCTCAGGCACAATCCGCTGCCGGCTTTCCAGGGGATCCCACCGCCGGTCGACGACTGTTCATCGAGCGTCGCTGTGTGCGGTGCCACGCGATCTGGGGCAGTGGCGGTACACTCGGACCCGATTTCGCAACGGTCGGGGCCGGTCGTAGTCTGCCACAGCTCGCTGGGATGTTCTGGAACCATACACCGAGGATGATCGAGACGGTGCGGGAGCGGGGTTTCGCGTGGCCGACATTCTCGGAGGAGGAACTGGCCGACATCATCAGCTTCATTTACTACGTGAAGCTGTTTGACGAACCGGGGGATCCGGTATTCGGAGAGCGGTGGTTCGGTGAGAAGGGCTGTGTGGAGTGTCATGCCGTCGGCGGCGTGGGCGGCACCACGGCCGTGGCGCTGGATCCCTATGCGCGGTACATCGCCCCGATCACGCTGGCCCAAGGATTGTGGAACCACGGTCCGGCCATGCAGCGGCAGCAGTCCGCTCAGCGGGGGCGGGCGCTGACCTTCCTTGGCCGAGAGATTGCCGACATCCAGGCCTACATCCGGGCGCAGTCGACGCTGCGAGGGAGGGACATGGTGCTGCTGCAGCCTCCGAACCCGACCAACGGCCGGCGTCTCTTCGCGGTCAAGCAATGTGTACGCTGCCACGGGCCTGACGGCCGCGGCACGTCGTACGGACCCGACCTGCGAGCGGCGACGGAGCGACTGCGGGTCTCCGAGATTGCGGGGCAGCTGTGGAACCACCAGTCGACGATGGCCGCGGCCATGCAGGCCAGGGACATAACGTTTCCGGAGTTTCGGGGCAGTGAAATGGCGGACGTGATCGCGTTTCTCTACTACCTGCGATTCTACGAGACGGCGGGGGATCGGCGTGCCGGCGAGCGCTTGTTCACAGAAAAGGGTTGCACGGCATGTCACGCGTCGGGTGGCCAACCGTCGGTGGGGCCCGATCTGTCGCAGTCGGAGGCGGTGCTGACGGCCATCGGACTTGCGACGGCGATGTGGGACCACGCGCCAGCCATGTACGATCAGATTCAGGTGGCCCATGCCGACTGGCCCCGGTTCGAACACGACGAGATGCGAGACCTGGCGGTTTTTCTCCGGAGCCTTGCTTCAGAGGAACCGTAGGGGTACTAGTCGGGGGAAGTACCTCCGGGAGGATGGGAGCCTGGCGGGGTGTGACCCGCCGGCAATCACGCTCATCGCACGGGAGGGCCGGAGCATGCGGGTCAAGGTGGCGAACGGACTCCAGCTCGGTAGGCGAGCCGCAGAGATCGCGGTCTGGACCGCGATCCTTCTTGTACTTCCGGTAACCTGGTCTCTACAGGCCCAGACGCGAACGACCTCGACACAAAGCGCAATCGCAGGTGCGCGAGTCTTCGGTTCCAAGAACTGCGTCGAGTGCCATGCGATCGACGGGTTGGGAGGCACCGAGGGACCCGACCTCGCACAGCGGCCGAAAGCGCGGACCTTCTACGAACTCGCCGCCGCCATGTGGAACCACCGACCCCGCATGGTCGAGCGAATGCGCGAGCGAGACCTCGACCCGCCCCGCTTGAACGAGCGGGAAACGGGTGACCTCATGGCATTCCTCTACACGCTCGACTACTTCGACGCGCCAGGTGATGTCGAGCGGGGAGGGAAGCTGTTTGCCGACAAGCAATGTGTGATGTGCCACCAAGGCGGCGGCGTGGGAGGGGTATTTGGCCCCGATCTTGGCACGCGCGTCAGGTACGCTGCGCCCATTCAGGTCGCGGCAGCCATGTGGAATCACGGACCGGCTATGAGCACCGCGATGGCGGAGCAAGGGATCAGGCGTCCGCGCTTCACGGGCGCTGAGTTGGCTGATCTCATCGCGTATCTCGAATCAGACAAGCCACAACATCTCGCGGGCCCCCTGTACGTCCTCCCGGGTCTGGCGGGCGATGGGCGCCGGGTGTTCGTGGAACGAGGGTGCAGTTCGTGTCATGCGGTTGGAGGGTCAGGAGGCCGGCTTGCACCTGACCTCGCTGAGCGTCGGGCTCACAGCAGCCTCATCAGTTTTGCGGCTGCGATGTGGAACAAGGCGCCGCAGATGATGCGGGCGATGCGGGCGCGGGGAGTGTCGGTGCCGCAGCTGGAACCCGAGGAAATGGCCGATCTCGTGGGCTATCTCTATTCGCTGCAGTACTTTACCGAAACGGGCAGCCCCGACCGCGGCCCACGTCGGCTGCGTGAGAAGGGGTGCCTTGCCTGCCATTCGTTGCGTGGACAGCGTGAATCGGTGGGCGGGGATATCGCCGCCGTCCGCGGACTGAGTTCGCCCGCGGCCGTGATCGCCGCGTTATGGAACCACACGCGTGTGGACGCGGAGGCCGTCGGTGGCAGTCGTGCCTGGCCGACATTCACCGCCACCGAGATGGCGGACCTCGTACTCTTTCTGCAGTCACTGGATCAGGGCCGCTGAGCGATCTCAGCAACATCGGTGCTCGCCTTCTCGCCACTCGTTCGGCGCTCACTTGAGGTAGCAAAGCGGTTGACCATTCATCCGCGCGCCCTGATCGGCGTACCTCGAAGTGCGTACCACAGACCGCGCGTCGGCCAGCGCCGTAATCCTGACCCCCGACTCAGCAGCTGACGCTGCATCCGCTCACTTCTAACCGGACGCGACCTTGGTGGGGTCTTGCGCATCCTGGAAGGCGTCGACGGTATCCTCAGAACGATGGTCCATAGGATCGGCATCGGCTCGATCAGGAGGTAGAACGGTGCAGGGCAAACGAATCGCAGCCCTGGGAGTCGTGTTGCTTGGAGTCTCGTGGTGGAATCCGGTGCACGCGCAGGTGCCGGAGCGACGCCTCACAAGACCCGACGCAACCTTCGCCCAAGAGTTCAGCTTCCTCCGCGGCGTGCGGGAGCTACCAGACGGCCGCGTGATGGTTGCCGATGGGCTCGGCCAGGCCGTGGCCATTCTGGATTTGGCCGCCGGAACCGCCGATACCATTGGCCGAGAGGGTCGAGGCCCCCGTGAGTACATGCAGCCCGATGGGCTGTTTGCCATGCCCGGTGACTCCACGCTGCTGGTGGATCTCGGAAACGGTCGGCTCACCGTGCTAGGACCGGATTTTGCGTTCGGACGCACGGCACCCATTGCCCAGGGTGAACCGCGGCCGGGGGCGCTGTCGATCCGACTGCCGCGTGGCACCGACTCGAGCGGGCGGCTCTACTATCAGGCCGCGGGGCGAATGCGGCCCGATGGATCGCTGCGTGATTCGGCGGCGGTGTTGCGGTGGGATCCCGCCACCGATGTTGAGGAGACCGCGGCCCAGGTCAAGCTCGAGGACATTGAAATGTCGCGCAGCGGCGGACCGAACAACCAGTCGGTGCAGATGCGACCGAAACCGATGACGCCGCGTGATGCGTGGGCCGTCTCATGGGACGGTTGGATCGGCGTGGTTCGGGCAGCCGACTACCACGTTGAGTGGGTCACCCCTGACGGACACGTCGTGCGGGGGTCACCCGTCTCCTACAAGCCGGTGAAGGTCGGGAGCGCGGAGAAAGAGGCGTGGGCGGAGGAGAGCGGGCGCAGCGGCCTGATGATCGGCGTCGAGAACCAGAACGGCCAGATCCGAACGACGTTCCGTCGGGGTCCCGGCCGGCGCGCGGCGGGAAACGTGGACGACCTCGAGTGGCCTGACGTGATGCCGCCGTTCCAAGCCGGCGACGTGTTCGCGACACCGTGGGGCGAGCTGTGGGCGGCGCGCTCGGTTCGTGCCGGTGACCCACCGACGTTCGATGTGTTCGACCGCCACGCACAGCACACCAAGCGTATCGTGCTTCCGGAAGGTCGGCGCATTGTTGGGTTCGGCACGGAAAGCGTCTACCTGGCGCGCGTCGACGAATACGACTTGATGTGGCTCGAGCGATATCGGGTGGATTCGTAAGCGTTCAGGCTAGATGGTACAGCACGTGAAGCCCCGCGGTCAGTCGGCTGCGGGGCTCTCTCGTAGCAGGGCGGTGACCTCTTGCCGCGCCTCGGCGTAAGCGTCCGCTTCGGTGTCCAGCGCTTCCAACAGTTCCGCCAGCTCCACGGCGGCCGGGTCCGCATCCACCGCCTCGGCGCGCAGGCGATACAGCACGCTGATTCCCTGGCGGAATCGGTCCGCCAGTCCGTCCCGGAGTACCGTCACGCGCTCGACGCCGGGATCGCTGCCGAGCACCGTGAGACTCCGTTCGAGATCGGACAGATCGATAGCGGCCCGACAGGCGTGGGTGAGGAGCCGCTCGACATCCCGTGGCCGGGTCCCTCCCGCCGGCACGCGGTGCAGCGCGCCGTACACCGGCTCTGCCGAACGTACCAGACGGGCCAGAAGATCCCGCGCGTCGCCGAGCGGAAGTTGCGCGAGAGTCGAAACGACGAGCTTGTCGATTTGGGTTGGGAAGACGGCGCGTCGCTCGGGTGTCGTGATCGCCGGGTTCTGCAATCGTAGCTGCGCGGCCAGCAGCAGCACGAGTGCCATGAGCGGGCTGGTCCACAGCAGGAAGGGCTCGGCCAAGCGTCCCGCCCACGTTCCCACCAGCACCATCGCGATCAGCACCGCGTAGAAAGAAACCGGTGCCGAAGCCCACGCCGTCCGTGCCGTCCGGGCGACGGCTGGCACGTCTCGCAGCGCGAGATGTCGCACGACCGTGTCGGCGGACGCACGAGGAACGCGAATGAGTGCTCGGTGACCGGCCGCCACCAAGCTGCGTTCCTCGACATGCGCACGACCAGTGAGCAGCGGCTCCAACGCTTCTGCTACGCGACGCTTGTCACGTCGGGCCTCGGCGGTCTGTACGAAGATCAGGGTATCGCCCACCGCGTGTGCCGTTCCGCCGCAGGCGGGGCACACGCTCAGACCGAACGGTTCGGCGGCGCCGCAAATGACGCAGGTGTTCGCGGATTCGTCGCTCATAGGGACTCGATCTCCTTGAGCATCCGCTTGGCGCTCCGTGTCCAGCCGTCGTTGTTGTCGTAGTACATCAGAAACTCTCGCAGGTGTTTCTCGGCGAGCTCGACGTCGCCGAGTGTGAAGCGCGCCGCGCCTGCGTGGTAGAGCGCCTGATAGTGATTGGGCCAGAACTCGATTACGAGCTCCATGATCGGACCGGCCGACCGGTCGTCACCCATGTCGGCGATCGGGTGCCCGATGGCGAACACGATGCCGGCCGCTTTCCAGCGGTCATCGCCTTGGAGTCCAAGGATCAGGTCGCGTGCCTCATCGATCCGTCCGGCCAACGCCCAGCAGGCGGCGCTGAACCCCGTGCCGCCCGTCGACTCGGGTGGGGGCATCCGTCGGTGGATCGTCTCGACCTCGAGGGTATTGCAGTAGGCCTTCGCCTGACTGAACCACACCTCGCCGTCCTGCGTTGGATCGGCCATGACGAAATACGCCGTGCCGTCGGGGTCTGCGGCCGGGGCCGAGCCGCGGAGCACGGCGTACGCGCATATCGCCACGTAGGTGAAGCCAACCAGGTACAGCAAGCGCACGAGGAACTCTCTCCGGGTAGCCTTCGGATTCTGGTGACGCCTGAGCGAGACGGCCTTGCACACGCCCCGCAGCAACAATGGGAATCGCAAGCAGCATGCCGCTGCTGGGTGTGTCGTAACCATCTGTATGGCAACGGGTTGTGGCATTGCACACGGCGTCCAGTTCCGGACTGGGTCGGGAGCTTGCACCGCGCCATGCGAATTGCGAGAGGCCAGGTCGGGGGGAAGAGGTTCCCAGCACCGACGGCTCCAGGGGTGGTCAGCGCTAAAGGCGACCGTTATTATCGGAGACTGAAGCTTCCGGGGTCTCCAGCACTTGCCTGGCCTCAGCGACAGCTGGCGAGCCAATCACACGGCCTTTGACCGGGCCCGTACCAGCCGCGGCACTTGCAGGCCGCGCAAGAGGGATCATCCAGTGAGCCACCGCACTCTGTTGGTGGGCGCCATCGCGCTCGCGCATGTTGGCGGCGTCCACGCTCAGGAGCCCCAACTCGGCAGCATCGAGTTCCCCACGTCCGGCGCTCCCGAAGCGCAGCGGCACTTTGTCCGTGGCGCGCTCTACCTGCACAGCTTCGAATACGGCGATGCTGCGGAGGCCTTCCGCCGTGCGCAGAAGGCCGACCCCGACTTCGTGATGGCCTACTGGGGCGAGGCCATGACCTACAACCACACGCTGTGGGGTGAGCGGGATGAGCAGGCGGCGCGCACGGCGCTCAGCCGGCTTGCACCAACCCCTGAGGCCCGCCGCACCAAGGCACCAACTGAGCGGGAGCGGATGTTCCTCGATGCGGTGGAAGCATTGTGGGCCGACGGCCCCAAGGCAGAGCGCGACACCGCGTACATGCAGGCGATGCGGGGGCTCGCGGAACGGTATCCCCGCGATCACGAAGCGCGCGCGTTCTACTCGCTGTCGATTCTCGGTCTGAGCGGAACGACGCGTGTCTTCTCGAGCTACATGCGAGCCGCGGCAATCGCGGAGGAGGTCTTCCGGGAGAACCCGAACCACCCCGGCGCCGCCCACTACATGATCCACTCGTACGACGATCCCATTCACGC
Organism: Gemmatimonadota bacterium; assembly: GCA_039588295.1. Taxonomy (GTDB): domain Bacteria; phylum Gemmatimonadota; class Gemmatimonadetes; order Gemmatimonadales; family GWC2-71-9; genus JAOTVV01. The sequence continues at coordinate 11,528 of JBDHAB010000035.1, read as the reverse complement.
GCCACTTGGGCTTCGGGCGGCGCGCGCCTATTCGGGTATCGCGCCTGACGCGGCTCACGCGCAGCATATGACCACCCACATTTTCGTCGCGCTCGGGATGTGGGACGACGTCGTGTCCCAGAACACGCTTTCGGCAAATCTGACATGGTGGGGGCCGGGACATTACACGTCGTGGCTCACCTACGGTCTCGCGCAGCAGGGTCGTTTCCGGGCGGCTGAGAAGTACGTCGCGCAAGCGCACGAGAACTTGTCGAAGCGCAGCACCGAGGGCGGCCGCTCGTACATGGTGACTATGCGGGCGCATCACGTCGTCAACACTGAACGCTGGGACGACGCGTCGCTCCAGTGGGAGCTGGATCTGACCGACACCTGGCCGACGGCGCGGGCGATGGATGCGTACATCGTGGGGTATGCCGCGTTGAAGCGAGGGGATCGGGCGCTCGCCAACGCGTCACTCCGACGGCTTCGAGCGCTGGGAGAGGAGCACGATCGGGCTGCCAAGCTCGAGGTGATCGAGAAAGAGCTGGCCGCGGCCCTCTTGCTCGATGCGGGCGACACTGAGGAGGCCGTTGCGCTCTTGCTGGAGGCGACGGCGATCGAAGATGAACTGCCCATGGAATACGGGCCGCCCGATATCGTGAAGCCATCGCACGAGTTGCTGGGCGAGGTCCTCCTGGGTCAGGGCCGTGCAGTCGAGGCGCAGCGGGAGTTTGCCCGGGCGCTCGAGCTCGCACCTAAGCGGGCACGGTCACTCCTGGGGCTCGGTCGAGCTGCGTTGGCGACGGGAGATCAACAAACGGCGGCATGGGCGTATGCAACGCTTGCGGAGACTTGGCACAGCGCGGACGCCGGGCTGTCGGAACGTGCCGAGGCTGAACAGTTCGTAGGTGGGAGAAGGGAGGGGGGTGGCTAGCCCGTCTCTCCTCGGCGCCGGTGTCGCATCATGACTGCGTAAACCGGCAAACCGCCGATGATCAGCAAGAACCCCCAGTACACCGCGTCCCGCCCCGCACCGGCGATCGCCCACAAGGCATAGCCAAACGCACCAAGTGCAAGGAGCCACGTTCCGGCCGCCGCCGCCCGATGTCCGGCTCGCTCCCTGGCGGAGATGACGAGTGCCGCGAGACTCGCGAACACGTACGGGACCAGCGTGGCCAACGTGGCCAACACGATGAGAAACGTGAAAGCCTCCACCAACCCCCGAGTGTAGTTCATGACTGTGAGCGCGGTCGCGACAATGCTCGAGACCATGAGCCCCACGAGTGGTATCCCCCTCGATGACACCCGGGCCAGCGATGACGGGAGCAAGCCGTCTCGTGCCGCGGCGAACGGAATCTGACTCGAGAGCAAGATCCAACCATTGAGCGCGCCGAAGCACGACACGACGGCACCCGCACCGAGCAGGTATCCGCCCCACGATCCCCAGATGGACCTGGCCGCGTCGGCGAAGGGGGCCGGAGATGTGGCGAGTTGCGCGGGCGCGATGATCCCCATCACCGCAATCGTGCCCATGATGTACACGGCGGACGCGATGAGCGTGCCGAGCACGGTGGCGCGCGGAATGGTTCGCTCCGGATCCACCACGTTCTCGGCGGGGACGGTGCCGGACTCGAGTCCGAGGAACGCCCAGAGTGTGAGCGTGACCGTGGCGGAGACTGCGGGTATCGCCGGCTGGCCGCTCGCGTTGAACGGTTGGAAGTTCGCGCCGTTGAACCACAACAGTCCCAGCGTGCTGATAGCGATCAGCGGGACCAGCTTGATCACGGTCGTCACCAATTGCACCGCCCCGGCGGAGCGCACGCCGGCCGCGTTTACCGCGGTGAGGCCCCAGATCGCGGCGAGCGCGACCGCAGCCGCGAGCATCGGCGTCGTTGCGAGCGTTGGGACGAACACGGTCAAATAGCTCACGAACGCGACAGCCAGGGCCGCATTGGTCGTCCAGATCGAGATCCAGTACGACCACGCCACCAGGAAACCGCCCAGGTCGCCAAATCCCTGTCTGGCGAACACGTACGGCCCCCCCGTGCGCGGCACCATGCGGCTCAAGCGTGCGAATACCAGGGCGAGGGCGAGCGCGCCGCCGGTGCTAGCCACCCACCCAACGATGCTGATACCGCCGTAGGAGCCGAGCGAAGCCGGAAGGAGGAACACCCCGGACCCGATCATGTTGCCGACGACCAGCGCGGTGCAGATCCAAACGCCAAGCTGGCGTCGCGAGGGAGGAGCGCCGGGCGCGGTGGTGGCCATGGGTGGTGGAAGATACGCCGCGACGGGGTCCTGTCTATGCTCCCGGAGGGCGGCCTCACTTGCGTCAGCTACCGCTCGGGTGAACGTTGGTGCATAACGAGCCGGCCCGTTCTCCAACAGGAGGTCATTCATGGCGGATCGCGTGAAGAAGGTGGGCTACTGTTACATGAAGGTCCCGAACCGCGCCGGACAGGGTGAGAAGGTACTCGGCCAGCTCCGGGAGGAGGGAGTCAACCTCATCGCATACTCGGGATTCCCGATCGGCCGGGGGAAAGCACAGCTCGACTTCATCCCGGAAGACATGGGAGCGCTCCGTCGGGTTGCGCGGCAGAACGGGTGGCGACTGAGCAAGGCGAAGAAGGGATTCCTCGTCACGGGCAGCGATCAGATCGGCGCCGTGCATCGCCACATCAACAAACTGGCGGACAAGAAGATCAACATCACCGCAGCGGATGCAGTGGCCGCCGGCAAGGGCCGCTACGGGATGATCCTCTGGGTGAGGCCAAACCAGTACGGCCGCGCCGCAAGGGTGCTGGGAGCGAAGTGAAGTAGGCCCTAGGTCGGAGGTGTTAGGTGGTGGGTGCAGTCGCGGAGACCCTTATCACCTAACACCTCCGACCTACCATCCACTACCTAGTTCCCGCGTGCTCGCCACGCCACGGGACTTGCCCCATTATTCAAGTTGCCATGTCCGGACTCTTGGAGCGGCTCCAAGCTGCTCTCGCACAGCGATACGCCGTCGAGCGGGAACTCGGCCGAGGCGGGATGGCCACGGTGTATCTAGCTCGGGACGTCAAGCACGATCGGCACGTAGCGATCAAGCTCCTGCGTCCCGACTTGGTTTCGTATGGTTACCATCCCGAGCGGTTTCTCCGGGAGATCCGGACGGTGGCCGGCCTGATCCACCCGAACATCTTGCCGCTTCACGACTCGGACGAGTGTGACGGCTTGTTGTTCTACGTCATGCCGTATGTGGAAGCCGGTACGTTGCGCGATCGCCTGAGTCGCGACGCGCGGCTGCCGATCAAGGAGGCCGTTCGCATCGCCACGGCGGTTGCCACCGGCCTGGATTACGCGCACCGGCGCGATGTGCTTCACCGCGACATCAAGCCGGGGAACATCTTCCTGCACGAAGGTCAGCCTTTGGTGGCCGACTTCGGGGTTGCCCGGGCGATCACGGAATGTTGCGATGACTTGACGCTGGCGGGGCTCGCCGTGGGAACTCCGGCATACATGAGCCCGGAACAGGCGAGCGCTGACGACGATCTGGACGGCCGGAGCGATCTCTATGGCCTCGCGTGCGTGCTGTACGAGATGGTGACAGGTCAGCCTCCCTTTGCGGGCGGCAACGCGCGCAAGACCATGGTGTTGCATGCCATCGGACCGGTGCCGCGGGTGCGTCCGCTTCGCGGAGAGGTCTCCGAGGCGCTGGAGGATGTGATCGTCAGGGGGCTCGCAAAGGACCCAGCGGATCGGTTCGCGACGACGGCTGCGTTCGGCGAGGCACTCGAGCTGGCACTGTCGCAGCCGACCCCAAGTCGACGGCGACTCGACCGGACGGGGAGCGATAGTCGTACGATCGCGGTCCTCCCCTTCGCCAACGTTAGCCCGCATCCGGATACCGAGTACTTGAGTGACGGCATCACGGACGAGCTCATCAACGCGCTCGCGAAGGTGGCGGGACTTCGAGTCGTTTCGCGCACCTCTGTCTTTGCGCTCAAAGGGGAGCAACGGGATGTGCGGGCGATCGGGGCACTTCTGGATGTCTCTGTGGTGCTCGAGGGAACCGTGAGGATCGCGGGAGACCGACTTCGGGTTGCCGCACAGCTCACGGACGTCGCAAACGGGCGGCTGCTCTGGTCCGAGCGGTACGATCGTGAAGTGCAGGATGTCTTTGCGATCCAGGATGAGATTGCCCAGACCATCGTGAGCACCCTGCGGCGCACGGTGCTGCGGGATATTGGCGAGCCGCCGCCTCGGCGGTACACGGAGAACGTCCGGGCATACGGCCTCTACCTGAAAGGCCGGTATCACTGGAACCGGCGGAGCCCGGAAGGCATTGCGGAGGCGATCAGGCACTTCGAAGCGGCCATTGCAGAGGATCCCGAGTACCCTCTGGCATATTCGGGGTTGGCCGACTGCCACGCGTTGCAGACCGATTACCGCGGCCTTCCGGTCGCGCAAGGCATGGAGCGCGCGAAGGCCGAGGCACGCAAGGCCTTGGAGCTGGACGACTCACTCGCCGAAGCACATACCTCGCTCGGCTGGGTGACGTTCATTTATGACTGGGACTGGGAGAGTGCGTCGCGCGAGTTCGGCAGGGCGATCGCGCTCAACCCGGACTACGCCACCGCACACCAGTGGTACGCCTGGCTGTTGGCGGCAGTGGGTCGACTGGACGAGGCCCTGGCGGAAGGGCACGTCGCCATGGAACTCGATCCGGTCTCGGTCGCAATCCGGCGTGGCGTCGGCTGGCTGCACTACTACGCGCATCAACCCGATACGGCAGTGATGCACCTGCGGCGCGCTGTCGTCATGGACCCGACATCTCCAGAGAACCACCGTGTGCTGGCGCTCGCACAGATGCAGAAGGGCTCGTACGACGACGCGGCCCAGTCCGTGCGCGAAGCGTTGGCGCTCTCGCCCGAATCCGTGTACGCACGTGCCGCGCTGGGATACCTGGAAGCGTTGCGTGGTCGGGAGGCCGAGGCCGTCCAGCTGCTCCTCGAGCTCCAAGCGCGGGCGAGACAGCACTACGTGTCGCCGGTAGCGTTTGTCACACTCTACGTGGGTCTCCGCGATGCGGACCGGGCGTTCCACTGGCTGGAGGAGGCCTACCGCGAGCGCCGCGGTTGGCTCACGTATCTCAAAGTGGAACCGCTGTTCGATCCAATTCGGCAGGAGGCCCGGTTCGAGCAGCTCCTGAGCAGGATGAAGCTTGTCTGATCCGGCGGCCGGTGCCCCCCGTTATCCTTCATCCGTGCTCGATTTCAGGATGCCACCAAGCATTGAGGGGGGAAATCCATGCGGCTCCATCGACTTTCGGTTCTGACGGCGGCGCTCGCGACGGCCTGCGCCTCGGGTGCGGCGCGACCGTCCTTTGAGTTCCAGCCGACCGCGGGACCTCTGCGATACGAGGTGCGCACGAACGAGACCAGCTCGGTCGAGACGCCCGACGGGGCAGAGGAGTCAACCGGCCGGACTTCTGCAACGGTAGTGGTGACCGTTGGCCAAGCGGAGCCCGACGGCCTGCAGGTGTCCGCGGTGTACGAATCGCTCGAGGGATACTCGAGCGACCGGGGCAGCTACGAAGGCGGTGCTCTCATCGGGGAGCCATTCTCCGGATTGTTGATGCGAAATGGCACGATCCGCGTGACCGATGGCCCCGAGACGCCGACGGCACTGCGGGCGGTGTTCGACCCGAGGGCGTTTCTGGCCGAGCTCATGAGTCCGATGCCGCCGGCCGGCTCGGAGGGGGCGGAGTCATGGCCGGTTCGGCGTGAGACCACGTGGGACATGGGTTTCACCATCACGACGCTTCTCGAGGGCTCCGGTCGGGTCGTGGGAGACACGACGTGGAACGGCATTGCCGCGAAGGTGATCGTGGTCCAGGGTGAGGCTCGGGTGACTGGAAGCGGCACACCGCCGGGGAGCCCGGTGGGTGAGCTGGAGTTCCTGGTAACGGGCCCGGAGACCATTCGATGCCTCTGGGATGCCGAACGCGGCGTGATGCTCGCACTAGATGTAACTCAGAATCTGAGCGGCGACGTCACCATCGTGAGCATGGGGTTGACGCTGCCGCTGGACTACACGGGCGAGCAGACGACCACATTGAAACGCTAGACAGCAGTGGTTGGAAGGAAGCCCCGCCGTCAAACGGTCGACGGCGGGGCTGTGCTATCACGTCGGGTCGTAACGGTCCACTACTCGGGCGTTATCGTGCCTCTGAGATGCTCGTCGAGAAACGCGAGTGCCGCCGTGTATCCCTGAATCTCGTTCTCCTTCTTCACGAACCCATGCCCTTCGTCGGCAAAGACGACGTACTCGACGGGGACACCGTTCGCCCGCGCGGCAGCCACGATCTCGTCTGATTCAACTTGGAGCACCCGCGGGTCGTTGGCTCCCTGGAGCACCATGAGCGGGGCCCGGATCTGTTCGGCGTTGAACAGCGGCGAGATCCGGTGCAGGCGCACGGAGTCGGTCGCCGGGTCACCCATCTCTTCGTACAACGCCTCGCGGAACGACTCCCACCAGGGCGGGATGCTATTCAGCGTGCGGAGCCAATTGGAGATCCCGAACAGGTCGACGCCCACGGCGAATTCGTCGGGCTGCAACGTGAGGGCCGCGAGCACCATATACCCGCCGTAGCTGCCACCGATGATGCCGATCCGGTCGGGATCCACGTAGCCGGTCTCGATCAGCATCTGCTTGCTCGCCACGACATCGCCCAGATCGGCTTCCCCGTGCTGTTGATCGTCCATCTTGTTGAACGTCTTGCCGTAGCCGGAGCTGCCGCGGTTGTTGATGTCGAACACCACATAGCCGTGGTTCACCAGCGCCTGCTTGAGCGCGGAGTAGCCGAACGTTGCCTGGCCGCCCGGCCCGCCGTGCACCATCACGAGCGCCGGCGCCGGGGCGTTCGAGGACACCTGGTGTGGCTTGTACAACAGCCCGGGAACTTCCACGCCGTCGTACGACGTAAACCACACGTGCTCGGGTGCCACGAGGTTCTCGCGCGCGATCGTGGCACTGAGACCGTCCGTCAAACGCTGGGGAGTTCCGTCCATTGGACCGGCCCAGAGGTCGTCGGGCGTGCTGCCATCCGAGCTGTAGAACGCAACGTACGAGTCGTCCTTGGAGAACTGCATGCCACGGACGATTCCCTCGGGGAGCCCACTGAGCGCTGTCTCTTCCAGGCTCTCGGCGTCGTAGACGCGAGTGATGACTCGTGCCTCCTCGTTCGTCCACACGCGGAGGTAGCGACCGCTGTGCGTGTAAGCGCCGCCGAGGATGTCCCACTCGGTCTCCATGACGGAAGTCCGCTCGCCCGTTGCCAGGTCATAGCGTTTCAGCGCCGTAAACTCACCTTCCTCGTTGGTCGTGTAGAGCAGCGCAGAGCCATCCGGTGTGAAATCGGACGGCGAGTTGGAGACGCTTCCTGAGTGCTCCGTGATGTTCCTGGTCGTGTTCGTTTCGCGGTCGTGGAGGAAGATGTCGGAATCGGAGGTCGTGTACGGCTTGACGAGCGTGAGGTAGCGCTCGTCACGCGACATTGAGCCGATGCCGTACCCGTCGGTGTTCTCGTACACGAGCGTGCGCGCATACCCGTCGACCTGATACTCGTACAGGTCGAAGAAGCGTTGGTCGCGTTCGTTGGTCTCGACGAAGAAGGACTGCTCGTCGTGCGCCCAACCGGCGAACGAGGCCTTCAGGCCCTCGCCGGGTGTGAGATCCTGTGTCGTGCCGTCGGGGTTCCGTACGAACAGATGGTTGAGCTCGTTGCCGCCCTCATCCTGCGAGTACAGGATTCGGTCGTCGTCGGGAAAGAACGAGATGGCAAATACGGCGTCAGTGGTCGATTCCGTGAGCGGCTCCGGTGAGCCACGACCCACAGGAATTGCGTACGCGTTGAACACCCCGGTCAGGTTGGATGTGACGAGTAGCCGGGAGTTGTCGTGTGAGAACGAGGATCCGAAAAAGCGATCGTTCTCGTAGAAATCCTCGATGGTGTACTGCCGTACCTGACGCACGGTGTCGATACTGCAGCCGGCGACGGCGACGGCGAGTAGCAAGATCAAGGGATGCGGACGGTGTGTGCGCATGAGTTCCTTCCAGGGTTACGGTGTTTCGGATACAACGGCGAGGGAAAGATGTACCGCGATGCGGTGCGGTGCCAGTGTGCGGTCTTGTGGCAGTTGCCCGAGGCGGAGAGAAGGTGGTTGGGATCAGGTCGTGCGCTCGGCGGCCGCCACCGCCGCCATGAACTCCTGCAACTTCCGCTCGTCCAACATGCCATTCGTACGGATACCGCTGCAGAGATCCACGCCGAACGGCCGGACGGTCTCGATTGCGGACCTGACGTTCTCAGCGTTCAACCCGCCAGCGAGAAACACGGGGACGGGGACCCGCGACACGATCCGCGCGCTGACGTCCCAGTCATGCGTTCGGCCGGTACCACCCAGTTCCTTGACCGTGAGCGCCTGGTTCCCCGAATCGAGTAACAACGCGTCCACGTGCGGTGCGACCTCCAGGGCCTCGTCGATCCCGTGGTCCCCCGCCACGTGCACCACTTGCACCAGCGAGATGCCGGGCAACGATCTTCGTAACTTGCGATGGCCGTTGGCGGGGAGATGGTCGCACAGCTGAATGGTGTTGACGCCGCACCGGTGCTGCTGACGGATGATCTCGGCGGGGTCCTGGTTGCTGGTGAGTAGAAAGGTCCCGATTGGGGGTGGGACCGAACCGGCAATGCGTGCGATGAGCTCCTCGGAAATCACTCCGGGGCCGCTCGGCATTGCCGAAACCAATCCGAGGGCTGCGGCCCCGTGGCGTACGGCGAGCCGCGCCTCTTCAACGGAGGCGATACAACAGATTTTGACTCGTACATGTCCGGTCACAGCACCTCGAGCCCGAAGGACCGCACTACCAGAAGCTAGTAGCGCCCACCCTAGGATAGCCCGGGTGCATGGGCTGGTGCCACTCGTCAGCGGGGCGCCCTGGGAGGGGGCCACAGCTGGAACGGGGGTCTCACTGGCGCGCGGCTGGACGGCGGTTAGCTTGTGGCCATTGGGCCCGGGGGCGCTCTGCGCCAGGTGCGGGCTTCAGAGAGAACCTCATATGGTCTGAGGTGAGAAACGTCCCGTTTCCATCTCGCCGGAAAGGAGCATGGATGACCATGACTCGTCGATTGCTCGCGGTGACGCTTCTGGCGGTGGCATTCATGGCAAGTACCGCAACCGCGCTCAACGCGCAAGGCGTCACGACGGGGGCCATGAGTGGGATCGTCACGGATACCTTGGGGACTCCACTTCCCCAGGCAGTGGTGGTAGCGGTCCATGTGCCAAGCAACACCCGCTACCAGACCGTGGTGCGGTCCGGGGGGGTGTACAACCTTCCCAACATGCGTGTCGGTGGGCCGTACACGGTGACGGCCCAGCTCATTGGCTATGCGCAACAGGAAGAGCAAAACATCTTCGTGAGCCTTGGGCAGGACCTTCGACTGGACTTCCTGTTGACGCCGCAGGCCATCCGCCTGACGGCCATCGAAGTGACGGCCGAGGAAAACGAGATCCTCAACGCGGACCGAAGCGGGGCGGCGACCTTCATCACCCCGGACCAGGTAGAGTTGCTGCCGTCCGTCAAGCGGAGTATCCGCGACCTCATCCGCACGGATCCGCGGAACGACGGCAACTATGCGTTCGGCGGGAGGAATTGGCTGTACAACAACATCTCGCTGGATGGGTCCTACTTCAACAACTCGTTTGGCCTGGACGACCCGGCCCCGGGCGGGCAGACCAATGCCGAGCCGGTGCCGTACGATGCGGTGGAGCAGGTGCAGGTCTCGATTGCTCCGCACGTTTTACCGCAACCAGGAGTTCCAGGGCAATAAGGTGAGTGGGGAGCAGGTCATCGCCAATCCCGATCTCACCTTCTTGCAGTCAGGCGCCAGCCTCAGCGGGCCCATCATCCCGGACAAGCTCTTCTTCTTCGTCAATGCGGAGATCGAGCGGACGGACGACCCGGGGACGAATTTCGTGGCCAGCAGCGGCGGCTCATCCGGTCTCGGGATCTCACGGGTAGACGCCGCAGTGATGGATCAGATCCGCGATCGCATGATGCAGGAATACAACTACGACCCCGGGGCGTATCAGGGATTCGTTCACCAGACGGACAACAACAAGGTACTCGCGAAGTTGGACTGGAACATCAACGACAACAATAACTTCTGGCTGCGGTACAACTACTTGGATGCGAAGCGCGATTTGCCACCCCACCCGTTCGTGTTGAGCTTTGCCAATAGCGGCCGGGGGCCGAATTCGAGCAGCCTGCCGTTTCAAAATGCCGGGTATGCGATCAACAACGAGATCCACTCGTTTGCGCTGGAGCTCAACAGCCTGTCCAGCGGCTTCGCCAACCGGTTCTTCGCCAGCTACAACCGCTTCCGTGACTTCCGAGAACCGTTCAGCGCCGACTTCCCGACCGTCGAGATCGGCGAGGGCGGTGTGACGTACACGACTCTGGGACACGAGCCGTTCTCGATTCACAACATTCTCGATACGGATGTCTGGCAGGTTACCGACAACTTCAGCTACTTCACGGGTCGACACGTCCTGACGATTGGGGCGAACTTCGAGTATTTCTCGTTCTTCAATTCGTTCAACATCTTCCGGCATGGCGTGTTCTTCCTGCCGCACAACCCGACAGGATTCGGCGGAACGACGTTCGCGACGCTGGCCGAGTTCTTCGGTGCGACGGATCCGGGCAACCCGAATCAGGTCGATTTCAGTTCGTTTGTTACGCCGTCGACGGCGCCGTTCAAGGGTGAGAAGATCAGCCTCGGCCAGTTCGGCGTCTACCTGCAGGACGAGGTGGCGCTGACGGACCAGTTCAACCTCACGGCCGGTGTGCGGGTCGACTTCCCGACCTACTTCACCGACCCGGTTGCGAATCCGTTTTCCACGTCATTGATCGCGCTGGACGAGAACGGCAATTCAGAGACGGTCGACCAGGCCAGTTTGCCCGGCATCACGCCCATGTTCTCACCGCGCTTGGGATTCAACTATGACGTGACCGGTGACCGCAGCACGCAAATCCGAGGGGGCACTGGGATCTTCACCGGTCGGGTACCGATGGTCTGGGTCGGGAACGTGATCTCGAACCCGGGTGCGAACCCCAACCTGTGGGCGCCGTTCTCGAATGAAGGCGTGGAGCAGATTCCCACGTCGGACGACGCCATTCTGCAGCAGTCGTTCGACTTGAACGCGATGGCTCCGGACTTCAAGCTGCCACAGCTGTGGACCACGGACATTGCCATCGATTCCCGGCTGCCCGGCGACGTTCTAGGGACTCTCGAGTTCATTTACGGGAAGGACATCAACGCCGTCTTCATGCGGAACGCCGATCTGGTAGCCCCGGTGGGCAACCTGCCGGCACCTGACGGCCGGCCGTATTACGGTGGTTTCGATGTTGCCACGTTCAACTGCTTCTGTGAGCTGAACCCTGACGGCCAGGCTGGGATCTACGTCATCGACAACACGTCAGAGGGGTACAACTATAGCATC
>JBDHAB010000034.1:0-48207 GCA_039588295.1 Gemmatimonadota bacterium | reverse complement strand
CAGCCAGGTTCTCGTTGAGCCAGTCGAGGGCGGGCATGATCGACGCCGGCTGGTCCCGAAGCCGCTGCACGAGCTGCACGGCGAACGCGCTGTCGAGGGGAGCGGTGCCAAGCAGTCCCAGCACTTCATCCATGGGTTCCGCGGGCCGGTCGCTGAGACCCAGAAGGCGATCCGCCACGTCATCCGCGCGCGCCCGCGCCTGGCGGGCGCGGATGGCAAGCTCCGACAGCCGCCGCAGGTTTTCGACCAGAGCCACTCGCAGGTGAATGGCGACCGCCCAGAGTTCACCGATGCCGAGCGGCTGGACGCGCTGGTAGGCCCGCACGAATGCCTGCAGCGTCTCCAAGTCGAATCGACTGTCGGTATGGGCTACATATGCCCACGCCAGCCCGTACACACGCGGGTACCCACCCAGGTGGTAGCCCTCTGCGACCTTCGGCAGGACCCTGTAGAAGCTGCGCGGGAGGTGGTCCCGGATCTCCCGGATCTGCTCGTCCACGACGTGGAAGTTGTCGAGGAGCCACTCCTCGGCTTGTGTGATCTGGCCCTTTTGTCGAACCGCCTCGACGATGTTCCGGTACCCGGCGAGCAGCACCTTGCCGTTCTCGCGAACGCGTGGGAGCAGTCGGCGTCCCTTTGAGCGTTCATCGGTGGGTTGGGCCGCGGCCAGACTCTCGGCGTGCTCCATCAGCCGTTCGATCCCGAAAACCTCGGCGCGGATTGGTTCTTGCGCTTGAGACGGAGCCGCGATGAGGGCGTCTATCGTTTTCACTTCGAGTTCCGTTTCGGGAGTTCCGAACGTGCCACCTGACGAAGGACTCGTGGTCCCTGTGCTGCTGCCGAAACCGGACTACTGATCCTTGCTGATGACAACGGCACCGGCTAGCTGCAGGGGAGCGGTGGACCACACTACAGGTTTCAGTTCTGACAAAAGGTGACAGAACCAGACGTAGAATGCCACGGGAGGGCTGGAAAGACCAGGCGGTCAGCGAGTGAGCGCCCGCGCACCACACTTCTACATGAGGACCTGCCGTACACCACGCGTTCCTGCGCGGACGAGGCGGAGGCCACAGCTCGCGCGGTGCGCTTGTGCCACGTGTGCCGGCAGACGCTTGCTTCCGCTGCATGGTGCCGCTCGCGGCGGCGCGGCGCGATCTCCGACGCCGTCAGTCTTCGAACCGCTCGAGCAGGTTATTCCCAAGCGTTTCGTCAGGATCTGCCCGCATGTATCGCCGCTCGCCACCGCGCATGCGGTGGACATCGTGGTAGCCGGGTGTCGTTATCATCTCCGCCTCGACGAACCGCGCCAGCTCCTCCGAGCTGAACCGGCGGCCACCGCCGAGGCCGAACTCGACAAAGCGGTCGAGCCGGCTCGAATGCTGGCCGGCTACAATACGGTCCTCAAACGGGTTGACGATGACCTGGGCGTAGACGCCGATCGCTCCGTCTTCGGTAACGCTGTGGTCCGGGGTGGACATCGCCTCGACGCCGCCGAAGTCTCCCTCCACCTCCACCGCTTCGGCCAGCACCTCGAGCTCTGTGGTCAAGGTCCCCGCGAGCGCGCCGCGCACGAGCCCCGGTGCCGCGTCGATGCCGGAACGGACCTCTCCCGAGCTGGTGCCTGTGGCGGCGAAGATACCCTCTCCAATGAGGGCACCAAGGCCGAACGTGAGTAAACCACCGATGGGCCCCGTGAAGAACAGCAACACGTCTACGTACCACGGTACATCGACACTCACGTCCACATTCGAGGTGTCCACCGCGAACACGTCGGTACCCCGGATCAGAGACAACTCGACCGGACCGGCAAAGGTCACCGTTGCGGCGTCTCGCTCGGCGGCGCCGTCGATCAGCAAGACGGTGTCGTCCATCACGAGGCTCATGCGGGTGATCGTTGCGCCGTTGGCGTCGGTGCCCACCTGCTCGGTGGCAGCCGTGGCGAACACGGAGTCGAGAAGTTGGCGGCTGTAAACCAGACCGAACTCGGTAAGGCTGGGCAGGAAGCTTGAGTCGTCCCCAAGACTCGCTAGGGTCCCGGGAAGCGCCACGTATACGCACACGGCGTCCCACGCGGCCCCAGCGCCTGGCAGAAGCTGGATGTCAATGTCCCATGCGTCGCGTGCGGGCGGTGTACCATCCCCGGACAGTAGATCTTCGAGGGCGTCGATGACGGGCGCCACCGTGTCGACCTCGAAGTCCGCGAGCATCGTCGCGACGGGATCCGTCGTGAAGATCTGATCGACCATGGCAGCGGTCAGGGGTGCTGCGGGTGGCTCGTCGACCCCTTCGTACTCCAATCCGATGACTGGAGCGGCGTTCGGGATCTCGAACACCACCAACGACAATCGTACCGACGTATCGAGCGGAAGCACCAGGACGGGCGCACCGGTCGGGTCCGTGACCGGTCGTAACTCGACCTCCCCGGTGAGCCGGTATCGCGTATAGGTCGCATCGGTCGCCATCTCGAAGGTCGGAGGGTCGAGCCGGGTCGTCGCGAGCAGGTCACCGGTCGGTCCGGGTACGGTCGTCTCCGTCTGGTTGGGCAGGATGCCTTCGCGATAGAGGGCCTTGAAGAACTGGTCGAAGAAGTCGATCGCAAAGACGATTCCGATCTGTGCATTACCGATGTTCATCGTTTCCCCCTAATCCGGGAGCCCGCCGCCGCGCCGGCACGGCATCGCCCGGAATCGACGAACGCTCCCAGCGCCCGCGCTCGGTATGATCCTTCGTGATGCGAGAAGACGCAGGACGGACCCGAATGCCGTCCGGCCACTCGCACCCCCAAGCTGGGTGAACCAGGCAACTCGTCGCAAGTGCGAGCGGTCTGCTCGGAAGCCCAACATCTCACGTCTGCCGTGATATTGACGCTGGGTGGGTGGTGCGCTCAATCGGTGTGGCCGATCCCGTGCGATCCGTCGTTCCCCGACCACGGGTTCCGTCCGGGCGGCCTCCCCGAATTCCTTGCGTTCGACAGGGAGGCCAGCCGCGTTATTCACGGCGCCAACGCCGTGTTGCTGCACTACTTCGAAGGTCTGCGCAGCGTCTGGTACCAGGTCGAGTCCGGACAACACATCAACCCCGATCCGCGTGACCAGACCAACCCGTTTCCCTCCCTGTTCATCTTCCTCACAGGCCGCGGGAAGGCACGGATCGGTGGAACCGAGACGGACATTCATGGTGGCACTGCCACGTTGATTCCGGCCGGCGTGGCCCACGAATTCTGGAACCGGTTCGAGCAGCCTCTTGAGTTCATTCTGATCATGTTTGGGCAGGGAGCGTGAACCGCGCACTGCCGAGTAGTCGGCTGCCTCTAGCATATTACGTGTGAAACCCGTCGGCAGAAGCTGCCGTAGGGCCGATACCATTGAGCGCCTGCGTGGCTGATGGGTGGGTGAAGATGTGGCTGAATTTCTGGTCCGACGGCTTAGGGAGACACCACTGCAGTATCCGCTACGTGCGTTTCTCACTAACGACCACTACATAAGAGTACACGCAAACGGGAGGAACGCATCGTGAATCGGCAGCGTTCGCATCGTACCGCATTGATCTGTGCGGCGATCTGCTTAGGTCTCTCGCCCGCCTCGCTCCGTGCACAAACCACGCTGGCCGAGGCCCAGGCGCCGGCCCGCTACACCGGCGCTATCGAGTTCGCTCGCACACTGGTCACCGAGGTCATGGAGGAGAGTGGCACGCCGGGAATGTCGGTGGCGGTCGGGATCGACGGCCAGATCGTCTGGGCGGAGGGCTTCGGCTACGCCGACGTAGAGAACAAGGTCCCAGTCTGGGAGGAAACGAAGTTCCGCATCGGCAGCGTGTCGAAGCCGCTGACCGCGGCGGCGGTCGGTCTGTTGACTGAGCGGGGCAAGCTCGACCTCGACGCACCGGTCCAACGGTACGTCCCGAGCTTCCCGGAGAAGCGCTGGCCCGTCACCACGCGCCAGCTGGCCGGCCACCTGGCCGGAGTCCGCCACTACAGGGGCGGTGAGATGCTGAGCGCGCAGCGCTACGAGACCGTCAGTGACGGGCTGGAGATCTTTCAAGACGACACGCTGCTGTTCGAACCCGGCCATCGGTTCTCCTACTCGAGCTACGGCTGGAACCTGGTCAGTGCGGTGGTCGAGGGTGCGTCGGGCGAGGAGTTCCTCTCATACATGCAGCAGAACGTGTTCGACCCGCTCGGGATGACGCACACGGTGGCGGACTACACCGACAGCATCATTCCGCACCGAACCCGTTTTTATGAGCGCAACAGAGACGGCCGCGTGGTGAACGCGCAGTACGTCGACAACAGCTACAAATGGGCAGGTGGCGGCTTTCTCTCGACGCCGTCCGACCTGGTACGGTTCGGCTTCGCCCACTTCGGAGACGGCTTGCTGAAGTCGGGGACGATCGCGGAGTTCTGGACGCCGCAGACCACGAATGCCGGCGAGTCGACGGGCTATGGGATCGGCTGGAGCGTGGCTGTGGAGGATGGCGTTGTCACTCGTGCCGGTCACGGCGGCGGATCGGTCGGTGGGACGACGGGCTTCGAGACTCGGCCGCCACAGCGAGCGGCCATCGCCATCGTCGGAAACTTGTCACAGGCTCCCACCGGGGGTCTCATCGTCGCATTGATCACGGAGGCGTTTCTCGCGCCGGAGGCGCTGGCGCCCGGCCCGGCTGGCCCGGCCATAGTTGGAGAGTTTGAGTGCGTCGTCGTGACCGGGTCGGAGCAGGCCCTCAGAGGGAGCATGACGATCGGCGGCTCACCGGCACGTTACTGGGGCCGTATCGCCTGGGACAACGACACCGTCGACCGTGTGATCTACTCGGCCAGCAGTGCTGCCAAGACGCGGCTCGTTACGGTGGACGATGGGGCGGTGTTGTTGGACCTGCAGTTCACCAAGATCGACGAAGATGAGTTGCAGGGCGTCTGGCGCAGCCGCGGCAGCGGTGGGGTGACCTGTAATCGCCGGTAAGCGCTGCCAAGGGAAGAGCGACGAGAGCGGGCTTTGACGGCAGCGGAACTGCGGAGTCGGTAGGTATTGGCCCTCTACCGGGAGGCTGCTCCCAACGCGGTCCCGCTTGACAGCCCATGGGCGAGTGGCGTGAGTTGAGGTATCCCCCGGGTCATGCGCCCCCATCGCTCACGGTGCCATGCGACTGCTGCTGATCAATCCACGGTTCCCAGAGAGCTTCTGGAGTTTCAAATGGGCGACGCACGCCGTTCTCCCCGGCCGCAAGACCGTCAATCCACCGCTGGGCCTGGCCACGCTGGCGGCGCTCTGTCCCTCCGACTGGGAAGTGACGATCGTCGACGAGAACATCGAAACCCTGCCGCTGGCCCCCAAGGCGGACATTGTGGGAATCTGCGGCATGGGCGTACAGTTCGCGCGGCAGAAGGAGCTCCTGGCCTACTACCGGAGCAGAGGGCACCGCGTGATTGCGGGCGGCAGCTATGCCTCCCTCGTTCCCGACCGCTATGCGGCCCTGGCGGACACCGTCGTCGCCGGCGAGGCCGAATACGTCTGGCCTGAATTCTGCCGCGACTTGGAGTTCGGGAAGTCCAGGCAACTGTATCAGGAAACGGGCGTGGTCGATCTCAAGGATTCTCCCGTCCCGCGGTTCGACCTGCTGCAGGTGGACAAGTACCAGGCGATGACCCTCCAGTTCTCGCGCGGGTGCCCGTTCCGGTGCGAGTTCTGCGACATCATCGTGATGTTCGGGCGGCGGCCCCGTACCAAGTCCCTCGAGCAGGTG
Source organism: Gemmatimonadota bacterium (assembly GCA_039588295.1). Classification (GTDB taxonomy): domain Bacteria; phylum Gemmatimonadota; class Gemmatimonadetes; order Gemmatimonadales; family GWC2-71-9; genus JAOTVV01. Next base: position 42,468 of record JBDHAB010000034.1, on the reverse strand, counting down.
GGGCGGGAACTCGACGAGCTGCGCCGGCTCGGCGCCCGGAGTGTCTTCTTCGCGGACGACAACCTCATCGGGAACAAGAAGGTCGCGAAGCAGCTCCTGCGGTACCTGGCGGACTACCAGGAAGAGCACGGCCACCGGTTTCGGTTCGGAACGGAAGCGTCGCTCAACCTGGTGCACGACGAGGACCTCCTCAGGCGCTTCCGAGCGGCGAACTTCGGCTGGGTGTTCATCGGGATCGAGTCGCCGGACGAGGACAGCCTCAAGGAGACGCTCAAGTTCCAGAACACCGGTCAGGACATCCTTGCCTCAATACGGACGGTCTACGACCACGGCGTCGACGTCTTCGCGGGGTTCATCATCGGGTTCGACCACGATACCGTGGACACGTTCGAGCGTCAGTACCGGTTCATCATGCGCTCGGGGATCCAGGCGGCGATGATCGGCCTGCTCACCGCGCTGGAGCGCACACCCCTGTATGAGCGGCTCCAGCGGGAGGGACGGTTGATTCCGGACGCCAGCAACGCGGACAACGTGAAGCTCGGGACCAACGTCACGCCCAAGGGGATGAGCTACGCCGAGATGATCGCCGGATACCGGGCGCTGCATGAGCGGTTGTTCAGCGACCGCGGCATCGCGGGTCGGGTGCGGAGCAAGCTGCGCCATCTCCGGGACCCCGTGTCGCAGAGGCCGCGATCCCTCAGTGAGCTCGTGGGCATTGCCCGCCGATTCTTCCTTCACGGTCTGCTTCGGGGCGGCACGGGGCGACTCGTGCGGTTCCTTGGGTCGGTCCCCTGGTGGAGACCACGCCTGGTCCCGCAGGCGGTAGAGGACTGGATCATCGGACTCTCGATGCGGGACTACATCGACCGGCACTTCCGCGAGGCGGAGGCGGAGTCCGCGCTCCAGCGTGTCGGCAGTCACTTCCGGCGCCTGGAGAAGGCCCTCAACCGCTACCGAACCACCGGCGCGCTCGAGCTCTCGGTGGGTGAGGTGACGCATGCGGCGGCGAATGTCTCACTCCGTCTGCGTGGCTGGCTGGATTGCCGGTTCTTCACGCGGACGGCGCGGCACCTCAAGAAGGTGCTGCGGCAGACCCAGTCGTCCGTGACGCTCTACATCGACCACTTCCACGAGACTCAAGGTCCAGACCTCCAGCGACTCTTGCGTCGGCTGTCCCGCTACGGCGACCGGATCCGGATCATCGTCCACGAGCGGTTACGCGACAGGGTGGAGGTCGACTCGTCGGTCTTCGATCTGTCGTTTGAGGGATGACCGAGAAGCTGCGGGTGTCGTCTCGCCCCGGCAAAATGATGGTGACAGTCCCCCCCGGCCACGCGCCATCTTCGTAGAGATTTGGGACGGGAAGGAACTTCGTCGAAGGAGTGAGGGGTTAAGAGCTGACGGCTGACAACCCTTCGCCATCACAGCTCGAAAACGCCGTGCAGCGCAGCGTTGAGGCGGTCAGGCTCGTCGGTCATCGGCACTCCTTTGGGCCAATGGACTCATCGGGGGTTGGATGAGGGACGGGATGATCCCTGCAGGGCCAATGCGCGGTAGCTGGCTGCTTGGTCCTGCTTGCCCCATTCATCATAGAGGCGCGACAAGGCGAGGTAGTTGGCCTCGAGCTCCTTCTCGGGCGACGCGGCCGGCGCGGACAGCGCCACGGCCTCGAGCAGAGCATCCTCGGCAGCCTCGTAGGCTCCTCGAGCCACCCGAATGGCGGCCAGCTTGCGAAGCGAATGCGCCAAGGTTGGTCCCTCCATACCGCGCTCACGCTGAATGGCCAGCCCCTCTGCAGCATACTGCTCGGCTTCGTCAAAGTCCCGCCGCTCTGCGGCAATGTTGGTGAGGCTGAAGAGGGTACTCGGCAGCGTCCAATCGCCGAGCAGGGCACGTTTGTGATCGAGCACCTCGAGATAGAGCGACTCCGCTTCATCATGGCGCCCAGCGCGGTGCAGCACGCCAGCGAAGCTCTCCTTCTGCCGGGCGGCCGCGATGTTGTCGGTACCGTAGGCCTGTTCGGCGATGCGTACACCTCGCCGCATGAGGGCAATGGCTTCGTCCCCCTTGCCGGCCCCCGCGAGCAGGGAGGCGAGGCTGTTGATCCCGTGTAAGAGGCGAACGCTCTCCGGTCCAAGTGATTGCTCAGCGATGCGTAGTCCCTCCCGATAGAGCGCCTCGGCCTGGTCGGGATGTCCCACTTGGGTCATCACGTCGCCGAGGAAGACCATCGCGGCGGCAACCTGAGGATCGTCGGGGCCCAAGCGTCGGCGCCTGGTCGTGATGATCTCGCGAAAGAGCCGCTCAGCTTCGACCAGCTCGCGGCGCCCGAGAGCGGTCATCGCGAGCTGGTGCAGGATCTCCATCCTCAGAGGATCGTCGGGGTCCACACGTCCGTTGCCGACCGCGAGGGCCTGCCGCAGTATCGTGTCAGACTCCTCGAGCCGGCCATACCCGCGCGCCACACGCCCGAGCTCCGTCAATGTCTCGAGCTCGGCACGGTCTGCTGTGGGCCCGAGACGCTGCTCCATCTGCCACGCTGCCACGAGGAGGCGCTGGGTCGAGTCCCCTAAGCCGAGGCGCCCCACCGCGTCTGACATGCGGGTCAAGCTACGCGCCACGTCGACGTGCCCGTTCGGGAAGAGGTGCTGGCGGATCTCGTACGCACGGGTGTACAGATCGGCCGCCTCCTGGTACTGCGCCAGGTTGTAGAACGCGCGCGCCAGGGCGTCGAATGTTTGGGCCTGGACTTCGGGCTGGGCAGAGAGCTCCTCAGCTTGCCGACGGCCGCGCTCCAACAGGGCGCGTGCATGCGACACGTCCATGCTCGCGTCCTCCGTCGAGAACAAGTCGATGACGAACTCGGCGACACCTTCGGACCGGCGGAGTGCCACCTCCGCGCGATTGCGCTCGCGGCTCGCCACCGTTGCCTGCCACGTTGCAGCCACGATCCCGCCGACGAGCGAGGCCACGACCACCGCCGCCGCCAAGACCGTGATGCGATGGCGTCCGACAAACTTTGACACGCGGTATCCGACGCTGTCCGGACGTGCCAACACCGGTTTGCCATCCAGATGTCGCCGCAGGTCGTCAGCGAACTGCTCGACCGAGTGGTACCGGCGCGTCGGTTCCTTCGTCAACGCCTTCAGCACGATGGTGTCCAGGTCACCGGACAGAGATCGCCGAAGCCGTTCCGGCGAGGAACGTCGGAGGGCGGCGACCCCATCGTGGTCGGCCACCACGGTGGGCACTTCCACCACCCGCGCGCTCGGTCGAGCAGGCTGATGCTCGCAGATGACCTGAGCTATGTGCACTGGGGAGGCGGAGGCGAACTCATACGGAAGCCGTCCCGTGAGCAGCTCGAAGAGAACGACCCCTAACGCGTACTGATCCGACGCCGTCCCCACGGAGCCGCCCGTTACTTGTTCCGGGCTTGCATAGGCTGGAGTGAACCACGGTGCGGTCGGAGCGGCGCTCACTCCGCTTTGCGCATCGTCCAACAGTTTCGCAATGCCAAAGTCCAGGAGCTTCGGCCGTCCCTCGCTCGTGACGAAGATGTTGCCGGGCTTCAGGTCCCGGTGCACCACGAGTTGCGAGTGTGCATGGTGGACGGCGCCGCAGATCTCGATAAACAGCCGGAGACGGTCTGCAACCGTCAGGCGCTGCTCGTCGCAATAGCGAAGGAGGCTCGTACCCTGCACGTACTCCATCGCATAGTAGGCCTGCCCGGATTCTGTCGTCCCGCCGTCCACCAGCCTCGCGATCCCAGGGTGCTCGAGGCGCGCGAGAATGCGCCGCTCGATGCGCAGCCGATCCTCGAGCATGGGATTCACCGCCGCACCCTGGATCAGCTTGAGCGCGACGGTCTGGGTGTAGTCGGGTCCTTGCCGCTCGGCGAGGAACACGGATCCCATGCCGCCCTCACCGATGCGACGAATGAGACGGTACAGCCCGATGCGCTCCGCCGGCGCGGGTCCTTCGACGCCGCGCTCGGAGAAATCGCCCACCGGGCCTTCGTCCTCGTGCGCGGCGATCAGCGACGCGACTTCGGCACGGAGGTCGGCGTCGTCAACACACGCGTCCGTGAGGAAGTCCCATCGTTCAGATTCCGGGCGCTCCAGTGTCGCGTGGAAGACTTCCTGAATCCGGGACCAGCGGTCCTTGGCCGAACCGGCCGTCACTCGCGCAGCTCCCGATTCAGAAACGCACGTGCGATCGTCCAATCTCGCTTCACGGTTGCGGTCGAGATCCCCAGTGCCCGGGCGGTCTCCTCGACACTCATCCCGGCGAAGAACCGGCACTCCACGATGCGAGCCTGTCGCTCGTCGAGCACCTCGAGCTTCACCAGCGCGTCATCCAGCGCGATGAGATCCTTGGGCCGGGAGTCAGCGGCGAGCACCACGCTGCTGAGCGGGACGTGCTCCGATCCTCCGCCGCGCTTTTCTGCTTTTCTCATGCGGGCGTAGCTGATGAGGATGCGTCGCATAGCCTGGGCGCACGCGCCGAAGAAGTGCGCCCGACCCTCCCAGGTGATGCTGTCCAACTGCACCAGCTTGAGGTAGGCCTCGTGCACGAGCGCGGTGGGACTGAGCGTATGGTCCGCGCGCTCTTGCCGCAGCGCGCGCTCCGCGATCTGCCGAAGCTGCTCGTACACCAGGGGCAACAGCCGGTCCAATGCCGAGCGGTCACCATCCGACAGGGCAACCAGCGCCCGAGTAACGTCAGACGGCGCGGTCACGAAAAGTCACCCGCAGTAACTATAAATTCGATCACAGTATTTGGGATTCGTTCTTCAAAACATGCGGGACCCCGAATCCAACCGCCACCCCTGGCGTGCGCCGGCATCGAGGGCCCTCACAGCCTTCCCTTGATTCGGGCGGATGAGCCCAGCCTGGGGGATCCTGCGCCTCTTCAGAACAAAGGCAGAGTGTCCGACTCTCACACCCTCCCAAGGAGCACCCTATGCGTACCCTCCGCAGCACCGTTCTTGTGCTCGTCACGAGCGGCCTGGTGGTATCGTGCAGCGATCAGACGAGCGCCCCCGAACTGGACGAAGGTCCGCTCTTTAGCGTGTCCAGTTCAGCAGCGCCCGTGCTCACGTGGCCCCCCGACCTGACAGAAGTGGGCTCCTCCACGATCGTGAGAAACGACAACGGCGTGTCAGTGCGGCTGTCCACGAGCGGTCTCGAACCGGGCACCGCGGTCACAATGTGGATGGTGGTCTTCAACAAGCCCGAGAACTGCTCTGCGACCCCATGTGTTGAGGGCGACGTGGCGCCGGGGACGGCAGCGATGGTGGACGTCATCAATGTGGGAGGGAGCCTCGTCGGTGGATCGGGCAAGGCGACCGTGGCTGCCCATCAGAACGTGGGCGAGGCTGGGTATTCGGTGTTTGAACAGCTCGGGGCCCCGTCGCCCGGTCTGATGGACGCCGGCGCCGCCGAGCTCCATCTGGTGGTCCGCACGCACGGCCCGGCGATTCCCGGGTTGGTCTATGAGATGATTCGTACCTTCGGTGCGGGCTGCAGTGGGCTCCCAGAGGTGCTCGGCACGCCGGGTCCCAATACCTGCGAGGATCTGCAGTTCGCCATTCACCAGCCATAGCACCAGGCCGCATTCCCTGGCTTCCGTTCGTAGCGCCCGGCTTCGGTCGGGCGCTTTCACCTCCCGGCCCCGAGCGTCACGCGGCGCTCGGGGCTGGTGGTTGTCCCCATGCGCCGGCACGGACAAGCAGCCTACCGGCGAATGCTCGGCCGCGCGGTCTCGAGAATGATCCGTGGCCCCGGACGGCGACCCTGGTTGGCCGCGGTCGCGCGCCGCACCTGCGCTTCCCACGTCGCGAGCGCGGCTTGATTGGCCGCCACGTTCTCGGGGAGCGGCTTCCCGGGTCGCTTCTCGAAGAAGCCGATGAGGCCCGCCGCGGTGAAGGCGACCGCGAGGCCCACACGGGGACCGTCGCGATCGGTGAACGCCGGCGTCACGAACCACGCCACGGTGGCCGCACCCACGCCCAATCCCAGCCGCACCAGCGCGGGCCCGGCAGGGTTGGCTTCGGGGAGCATCGTCGGGCGTGGCGGCAGCGCTTGAGAGCCGACGCTCGAGCGCTCGAGGCGAACTGGGACGTCGAGAATCCGCTGGATTGCACCGTTTCTGCTCAATGACGTGAAGCTCCAGACGTAGAGCCCGCTCGCGAGCCGCGCGTCACGCGCGCCCGCTCCGTTCCACGTGACCGTGAGGCTGTCCGTCACGCGGCCGTCGTGCAGTGTTCGGACGACCTCCCCGTTCGACGCTTCGATACGAACGCGTACCACGTGCGGTCCGCTCGGGAACACACGCGCGGTGAGTCCGCCACGCCCAGGTTCGAAGATCGCGCGCTGCGGCACCTCAACCGCTACGGCAGGTGTCGCGAACCGCACGGCATCAAACGCGCGCGTGACCTCGGGCGGGAACGCGAGCGGGTCGAGGCGGTATCGCGGATCGCGAAGCACGATCCGGCGGAACGCCGCGCGCGAGGAGTCCCGTCGGTTCCGGTAGGACTCCGCGGCCCCCAAATAGGCCTCGGTCGAGAGGATCTCGGTGTCGGGAAGATCCGGGGCGGCGAGGGCGAGGCGGAGGAGGCGTGCCGCGGCCGCCATCTCGAGCGCCCGGTAGGCCCTGAGCCCCTGATCACGGAGTTCCGCACCCGTCTGCCCGGCCGCGGGCGCCACCCAGGTGACCGCGACGAGTACCAGGAGGAGCCCGCGTCGGCTCACGGCTCCCGCCGCAGCACGATATCGGTGAGGCGTAACTCCTGGTCCGGAGTCAACTCGATGCGCCGCTCGAATGGTACGTACCCCTCACGTTCGACGCGCACGACGTGTGGGCCAATCCCAAGGGGGAGATTGAGGGCGGGCGTGTTGCCGGCATAGGTCCCGTCAATATACAACTCTCCCCACGGGTCGGCGCTGACCCAGACGTGGCCAACCCTGGCGGTGGCGGGCGCGCCGTCGCCGCCAAAGAGACCCCAGTTCCCCACAGGAGTGAACCACACCGCGGCCCAGGTGACCAATGCGCCAAGCGCGGCGCTCACGGACAGTGGTAGGTACCGTCGGCCGCCTCTTCGGGGGGGAGTGGCGTCGATGCGCTCGGTGACGGCCTCGCTCACCCGGGCCGACACGCGCGGTTCCGGCGCCCGGGGCGGACGCCGACCGCCGATCGCCGTCAGGAATGCGATCACCGAGTCGAAGCGGTCCTCCGGCTCCTTGCTCATGGCCCGCGCCACGCCCTGCACTAGGGCCTCCGGCAGGTCGGGGAGGAGCTCGGAGAGGAGCGGCGGCGGCGCCGTGCAGTGCATCTGGATGATGTCGGCCACGGACTCCGCTTCGAAGGGATGCCGGCCCGTCAGCAATTCGAACACCATTACGGCGAGCGAATACTGATCCGATCGACCGTCGAGCGGTCGGCCGTAGAGCTGCTCGGGTGACATATAGGCCGGCGTGCCGATCGTGCCCCCGGTTTGGGTGAGTTTCGTATCGAGGGCCTTGGCGACTCCAAAATCGCACACGTACGCCCAGCTGCTCCCATCCAACAAGACGTTCGCGGGCTTCATATCGCGGTGGACGATCCCCCGCCGATGCGCGCAGTCGAGCGCACTCGCTGTCTGCTCGGTCAAGCTGAGCACGCTGTACCGACTCATCCGACCGACATCACGGAGCGTCTCCGACAACGAGCTGCCGTTGATGTACTTCATGGTGTACCACAGGAACCCGGGAGCCTCGCCAAACCGATGAATCGGCGCGATGTGCGGATGATCCAACGAGGCGGCGATCTGGGCCTCGTGCCGGAATCGATCGGACGCCGACTTCTCCAGGGCCAATGTCAGGGGAAAGACCTTGAGCGCCACGGGCCGTTTGAGGGCGAGTTCGTCGGCCAGAAACACCACGGACATGCCACCCCGTCCGAGCAATCGGGTCGTCCGGTACTCGTCACCGATGGCTGCCTGTACGGCAGCCTCGATCTCCTCGATCGCAGTTTGACTAGGCTCTGGACCGGTCATGCTGAGTCCGCACACGCAGTGCGCCGAAATGGAATAGACAAACGTAACGGTTCACCCGACCTGAAGGCGAGCGGGGAAGGCTCCCCACCGGCCACGGCCATCCAATCTGGAAGGATGACCGTGGGGCACCGTTGGATGCCCGGGCGCGAATCGGCCAGGGTGAGCCTCGCCAGACTCCGGTCAGGTTCGTAGCTTTGCGGACGCTGGAGTAGTCGCTTCCGTTCCAGGCGACAGGCTGTACCCTGACTGCTTCCATCGTCTATTCATCGCATGCAGGGAGCAATCCGATGATCCGGCAACTGATGCCTAATGCGAGCCGCTGGTGTCTCGCCACGGTCGCGTTGACGTCCGCTATCGTACCCTCGCCTGCCGCCTCGCAGACGACCTACGACCTCTACTTCCTCGGCGGCCAGTCGAACATGGACGGCTACGGCTACGTGAGTGACTTGCCGGAGGATCTGCGGGGCCCGATGCGGGGCGTCGTGATCTTCCACGGGAATCCAGCACCGGATGACTCGTCGTCGGGCGGCCTTGGCGTGTGGCGTCCACTGCGGGCGGGGCACGGTGTGGGCTTCTCGTCCGATGGAGCGAGTAACTCCTACTCGGCCCGGTTCGGCATTGAGTTGACGTTTGCCCAGCGGCTGCGAGAGCTGGATCCCGACGCGAACATCGCGGTCATCAAATACTCGCGGGGTGGAACCTCGATCGACGTCGAAGCGGCGGGACAGTCCGGAAGCTGGGACCCCGATTACGGTGATCGTGACGGCGTGAACCAATACGATCACTTCTTGTCCACCGTGCGGCATGCCATGTCGGTGGGTGACATCGACGGAGACGGCGATCCGGATGAGCTCGTGCCCGCTGGGATCATCTGGATGCAGGGAGAGAGCGACGCGTACTACACCGCAGAGATTGCATTTCGATACCGGGAAAACCTCGAACGGTTGATGAACCTGATTCGAGCGGCGTTCCACGCGGATGACCTCCCAGTAGTCATCGGGCGGATTTCCGACTCGGGACGAGATGAAGACGGGAAGGTTTGGGATCACGGTGAGGTCGTCCGTGCCGCGCAGGCTGCCTTCGTTGAGCGGGATGCCGCAGCCGCCGTCGTTACCAGTACAGATGAATACGGGTACTCGGATACGTGGCACTACGACAGCCCCGGATACATGGATCTCGGTCGGCGGTTTGCGGAGGCGGTCGTTAACCTGAACGAGCAGCGCTAGGATCGCAAGCGAACTCTGCGCCCACGGGAGTGCATCCAACTCACCTCCAGCGACTGAGCGCCATCACCGCTCCAGAAAGTACGGCGGCGCCTTCCAGGCGGGACGCGCGGTGTCGTTGGCCAGCTCGATCCCGGTGCGGAACGCCAGGCGGGCGATCTTGGCCATGGTCTCGAAGTTGATTCTCTCCGTCTCGTCGGCGGGCGTGTGGTATTGAGGATGGAAGCCCGAGAAGAAGAACATCGCCGGCACCTGCTTCGCGACGAAGTTCAGGTGGTCCGAGTAGTACAGCAGTCGGAAATGCGGCCACGGGAAGGGCGAGGCGGTGATTCCGACCTCTGCCGCCAGTCCGAGCGCCGTCGCCTCGAGATCCCCCATCTCGAAGTCGTGCAAGAACACGGTGTCGCCCGGTGCGCGTCCCACCATGTCGAGGTTGAGGTTTGCCACGGTCTGCTCGAACGGCACGACAGGGTCGTCACCGTAGGCACTCGAGCCGAAAAGCCCCAGCTCTTCTCCTGAGAACCACACGAACGCGACAGACCGTTTGGGCCGCGCGTCTTCCGGAAGCGCGGCGAAGCTTCGAGCGATGGCGAGCAGCGCGGCGCTTCCCGAGGCATTGTCGTCGGCACCGTTATAGATCGAGTCGCCACCCACAGGGTGACCCGTTCCAACGTGATCAATGTGGGCGCCGTAGACCACGTATTCGTCACGCAGCTCACGATCGGCACCGGGCAGTACGGCGATGAGGTTCCGCACCGATGCCAGCTCGCCGGCTGACGCGAGCGACAGTTCGAACTGCGAGTTGGGAATGTCGAAGCTCACCGGCTCCATCGATTCCCTGCTTTGGCGCTGGTACGCCTGAATCGTGCCGCCCCCGAGCAAACGGTTGGCCGTCTCGTGTGACACGAAGGTGAGAGGCGGCACCATACTATGTCCGTGCTGATCCGTTTCGAGCAGCGCGATTGGCTGCGCGGCAAATCCCATGAGGAAAGCTGTGGCAGGTGGCTGGTCGGGCTGGCCGTATCGGTCGGTGGCGTAGATCACCGCCTTAGCGCCATGTGCATACGCCTCGACCGCTTTGTGGAGCGCCTTGTCATATCCGAAGGGGATACTCATGTCCGTGTCCCAGGGCGCCCCGTCCATGATGATCACCGCTTTGCCGGCCACATCGGTTCCGGCGTAATCGTCCCACGAGTGTTCCGGGGAGTGAATGCCGAATCCGACGAAGGCCAGGGGGGCCGAGACGGGGACGTCGGTCGCTGTTACCCCGAACACGAGTTGGGTGGCGTTGTCTGGCGTCAGCTCAACGCGAGTGTCACCGACAATTGCCACGGCCGAGACGTCGTCGCGCATGCGCTCGTGGATCCGCAGCGACCAGCTCTGGAAGTAGCCGCCGTCGTCGCCTTTGGGCTCGAGCCCGATCTCGCGGGCTGCGGTGGCGACGTATTGCAGGGCCATGTCGAGTCCGGGGCTCGGCGTACCGCGGCCGCCGAGGGAATCGGCGGCGAGTACCGCCAGGTCGCGTCGCAGGTCCTCGGCCGTGGCGCGCTCCTGCGCTTGCTCGAGCTCGTCCTGCGTGGGTGGGCGCGTCGCGGGTGCGCAGCCCGCGGTGACCAGCAGGATCGTTCCGGTGATGACGTGAAGACGGCTCATGGGTATCTCCGAGCGCAAGGTTCCCGATGGAGAGGGCAGGGGCGTTGGGCCCCGATCCTCCTGGATAAGATGTCGCGGCCGTGAGGTTTCGGCTATCGGCTCTCAGCCGTCAACTGTTGGCGGGCAACGCTCTGCCATCACGGCGCGAATGCGTATGCAGGCCCGGGGCGCGAGTGGCGAGGCGGGCCCGGCATTCCTCGGACTCATCAGACCGCCGATCGCGCGGCGGTCAATGATGCGGCCCCCGCTCACCGGGGGGAACGGGGCCACCCAGGACTGCAATGGGGGGTCAGGGTGAGGAGTCCGTCTCCTCCACCTCGATCGGCAATTCGATCTCCTCGCCCCATATGTGCTTCCCGAACCACTGCCAGTTGTACCACGTCGCCGCGAGCCGCTCCTTCGGCTTCGAGATGCCGTGGCCAAACCCCTTGTAGACGACGAGCTTCGTCTCGACCCCGACATCCTGTAGCCCCTGATACAGCTCGTACGCGTTGGGGATCGGAACACGACGGTCGAACTCACCATGCTGAATGAGCGTCGGTGTGGACGCCTGATTGATGAATGTCATCGGCGACGTGACGTCGTAGATCTTCTCGTCCTCCCACGGTGTTGCCTTGAGGTACTGCCGAGTGAACGGGTGGATATCGGTGTTCACGTAGTAGGTCACCCAGTTGGAGATACCGGCACCCACCGAGATCGCGGCGAACCGGTCCGACGTCGTTGTGAGGTACGCCGAGATATAGCCGCCCTGGCTCCAACCCATGGCGCCTATGCGGCTGGTGTCCACGATACCCTGGGAGATGAGATGGTCGACACCGGACACCACGTCCCACGCGTCTCCCACGCCGAGGTTCCGCACGTTGAGGGATCGGAACGCCTCGCCGTATCCCGCCGAGCCGCGGTAGTTTGGCCGCAACACGAGCGCGCCCTTGGCCAGCCACTGGTGCACGGGGTACACGTAGCCGGTGACGGCCGTGGGGTAGTCGATCCCTGTCGGACCGCCGTGGATCACGACAAACAGCGGATACTGTCTGGAGGGATCAAAGTCGTCCGGTGTGTGAAGCACGCCTTCGATGGTCGCACCGTCACGGCTCTCCCACGAAATGACCTCGCTGGTACCGAGTGTCCACCCGTCGATCTGGGCGGACATGTTGGTGAGGCGCGTTGGCCGATAACGGTCGACGGGTGAGAGATACGCCTCGTCCAGCATGCCCTCTTCCCGTGCCACGATCGCCATGGTCTGACCGTCGGGCGTGAAGTCGATCGAGAAGACCAGACTTGGTGTCGTGATGACCTCGCTGGTGCCACCGGAGTTGGGGTCGACACGCCACACGCGGCGTGTCGTCTTCTCCCACCCCATGAGGTACAGCCCTCGCGGCGTCCATGCCGTGATGAACGGATCTTCGTCGAGGTCAACTGGGACGCGCGTCGGTGTCCCTCCGGCGGCAGGGACCTTGAAGAACAGACCGTTCAAGTAGTAGGCGGAGCCCAGATCCGGTGGTGTTGCCTGGTACGCAATCCACTCACCGTCAGGGGACCACACCGGTCTACTCTGGGAACCCTCGGCTCCAGCCAGTAGCCGGATCTCGCACGACTCGACGTCCAGCACCGAAATGTCGGCATGCATCCACGAGTTGATGAGCGGGTCCGGCCTGTGTCCGAACGCGATCTCGCTGCCATCCGGAGACCACGCGAAGCCCGACACCGTGAACTCAGTTCCCTCGGTAAGGCGCTCGCCCTCGACCGACCCGGGTTCTTCCGGCAGCGTGATCATCCAGAGATGGCTCAGGCGGTACTCCTGATCCTCCACGGCGTAGGCGCCGTAGGTCTCTTCGCGTTTCTTGTCGCGGTCGGATTCTGGCTCCGTGCGTGTGAAGGCGATGCGCGTACCGTCCGGCGACCATTCGAACCCTCCCACACCGTCGTCCACGTCGGTGAGGGCCCAGGCCTCACCACCTCGGGGATCGATGAGGTAGATCTGCCGGTCGTTCCCGCGGTCGGCAGCGAACGCGATCCATTTGCCATCCGGTGACCACGCGGGACTCGAGCTGCTCCCCTCCGCGGTGCGCGTGAGCTGTAACGGATCATCGCCGGGCCGCGCCAGCCACAGCTCGGTGTCATAACGATTGTCGTCCCAGTCGGTGCTCGAGACCGTATAGACGATCGCCGAACCATCCGGCGCGATCGCCACTGTGCCGATGTCTCGGAGGCTCATGATGTCTTCAAACGAGGGACCGGGGATCGCAGGCTCCTGTGCGGCGAGCGGTGCAACGACTCCGGAGGCAAGGAGATACATTGAGGCAGCAAGTCGAGTCACCGTGGACATGGTCAATCTCCAATCGAGTAGCACGGCCAATTATGGAGATGGGGCAAGGCGCTGGTAAGGCGCAGTCTGGGTGTGGCCGGTGGGGCCACGCGCGACCTTTGGCTCCGGAGGAACATGGTGACGTCGGTGGGCGGTGTGATAATGTCAGTGACAATCCTCGCCGCCGCTGAAGCTGCTGGCCCACCACCGATCCGGGCCCCATCTTATGCGGTGAGTGAACCGAGGCCGTTGCCTCAAGGACGCCCTCGTCGACCCGGGGGCTGAAAGACGTTGTCATGAAGGCGGGGATTCGGTGGTAGGGGAACTACTGCGGCCCACGACTCTTAGGCGCACCGGGTTCACCAAGGGAAGCGTGCTTGACGCGTGATCCGGTGGCGCCCGTCATCGCCGTTCGCGATCTCACCAAGCACTATGGTGGCACAGTCGGCGTCGACGCGCTCGAGTTCTCCGTCGAGCGCGGCGAGGTGTTTGGCTTCCTCGGTCCCAACGGTGCCGGCAAGACCACCACCATCCGGCTGCTGCTCGACCTGATCCGGCCGACGCGCGGAGAGGCATGGATCTTCGGCCGTTCGCCAGGAGACCCGGAGACGAGGTGCGCGACGGGTTACCTGCCTGGCGACCTCGCGTTGGACGAGCGGCTTACTGGAGCCCGGATGCTGGTGTTCCTCGATGGGCTGAGGTCACGCGCCGCTCCAGCCACGGATCCACGCCGGCGCGCCGAGTTGTGCGAGCGTGTGGGTCTGGCGGTGCGCGATCTGGGTCGGCCGATCCGCGAGTATTCGCGCGGCACCAAGCAGAAACTCGGACTGGTCGCGGCATTCCAGCACGATCCCGACCTGCTGATTCTCGACGAGCCGACCAGCAGTCTCGATCCACTGGTGCGCGAGGTGGTCTTCGAGCTGTTGGCCGAGGCGCGCCGGTCCGGTCGGACAGTATTCCATTCCTCTCATGTGTTGACGGAGGTCGATCGCACGTGCACCCGCGTGGGGATTCTGCGTGAGGGCCGCTTGGTGGCCGTCGAGCGGGTGGAGGAGCTGCGCCGCACGGTTGCGCGGAAGATGGTGGTGCGGTTCGCCGGAGCCGCGCCGGTTTCCGAGCTGAAGCTACCGGGAGTGCGCACCCTCCGGACAGACGGGGCGCTGGTAGAGCTCACCGTTTCGGGCGAGCTGGATCCCCTGCTCGGCGTGCTCGCGCGGCACTCGGTTGAGCATATGGTGTTCCCCGAGCCTGATCTCGAGGAGGCCTTCGTGCGCTACTATCGCCGGAACGGGGAGCCGTCGGCATGATGGGTGGGGCCTTCGCTCGCAACCTGCGCCACCACCGGCGACTGTTTGCGGCGTTGTGTGCTGCTGCTGCTGCGGCCGAGTTGCTGTTCGTGCAGGTTGCGGCTGCGGTGGATACGGGTTCCGGATTCGGCGACCTGGTGCGCATAATGCCGCGAGCCGTGCAGACCATGTTCGGCGAGCAGCTCGCGCTGGCGTCCCTCAGCGCGGCCATTGCTTTCGGGTTTCAGCATCCCGCCATGATCGGCGCCGGTCTGGCGTTTGTCGTGGCCGCAGGTACGATTCCCGCCGCTGAGCGGGAGGGCGGTCTCTTGGAGCTGTTCCTCGCGCGGCCAATTCCGCGATGGCGCTACCTCGCAGGCGTGCTCGCGCTGGCCCTGGTCGGCGTTGCTGTCTTCCCGGTCGCGTTGCTTCTCGGTGGCATGGTTGGGCTCGCGACAGTCAGTGTCCCCGGCGAGCCCGCCTGGACCAGGTACGTGATGAGTGCGGTCGGGCTGGGATTCCTGCTGTTCGCGTTTGCGGGAATCGCGCTGCTCATCGGTGCAACGGCGGCGCGGCGCGGCCCGGCAGTAGCGCGGATCGTAGGGCTAGCACTGACTCTCTACCTCGTGGACGTGTTCGGAGCGCGGCTGGCGTGGCTCGCCTGGCTTCGCTGGGTGAGTCCCTTCCGCTACTTCCGGCCGATTCAATCGGCGGTATCAGGGGAAACCTCCCTGGTCCACTTCGCCGTACTGGCTATCGCAGGTCTGGTCTGCATGGCGTTGGCGTTCGCGTGGTTCGAGAGGAAGGACGTGTGATGCCGTAGGGGTGGGGGCTCGCACGGTGCTCGCTGGTCCCAAGGACCCGCGAGCCGGAACCGCGTCGCCAGCCACCGAGGGGGGGTTCGACTTCCTATTAGCCACGCCGGACGTTTGGCTCGGGAGGAACACGGTGACGTCCGTGGGCGTCGGCGGGCGTTGTCACAACGCCGGTGACGGTGCCTGGGGCGGTCATGGCTTGCGAAGCTGGTACTTCCGGAGATACTCCACGTCGAGATCGTCGCGCCACACGCCCAGCACGTAATCGTCGCCAATCTCGAACACCCGGAACCGAGCCGGACTGGTAAGGTCGCCGAGATAGCGCCCGTCGGGATCGAACACGGACCAGCGGGTCGCTAGGTCCCGTGCGATTTGGTGCGCGGGCACCCAGATGTTGCCGGCCCGGTCTCCCTTGAGACCGGCCGCGTACGCTGGCTTGGTGTCGGGATACTCCGACTCGTCCGCCTGGCGTTGCAGGGCCTGCTGACCGGCTGGGTCCCGTGGGTTGTCCAGGAGGGTGCGTTTGTACGCGGCGATGTCGTTCGCGGTCACTGGGTCGTTGGCGCGATCCAGTCGGACCATCGCGCGCAGCGTTCCATCCGGCTCGAACAGCTCGAATGAAAACGCGAACGGCGTGCCGATAGCGATCCGCTCCCCGGCCGGCGTCACGGAGGTACTGCGCCCGAATGGCCGGTCTGCCATGGCCATCCCGACGAACTCCGTTGTGCGCCGGACAATCGTTGTCGCCTCCCACCCGTGGAACGTGCCGACTGAGTCCCGCAGCTGGCCGTCGGTCCCGTACCGGTAGAGCGGCATCGGAGCCAGGAGTGGTCCCTCGACCGCCCCGTCCATCGGGAACACGCGGCCCGCCATGAGGAGGGAGCCGTCGGTGAGCGTTCCGGCGAGTGCCGCGAACGCCATGCCGGCGTGCCCTTCGGTCACTAAGGAAGTGGAGCGCACGAACCGGCCGGCTGGGTCGAACACCGAGAGGCGCCGCAACCGCACGTCGTGTGCGACGATCGAATCCCCTGGGAGAAGGCCGATTGCCATCAGCCCGGCGAACTCCCCCGGGCCTTCCCCGGCGCCGCCAGCGCTGCCCTCGTGAAGCCCTGCCGCGTCGTACCAGCGGAGTTCTTGGGATCCGCCGTTGGCGACTACGACTCTGCCGTCGGACAGAGTCGCCGCTCCGATGACGCGGTGGAGTTGGTACGCCGGCTCAGCGTCCAGCGCGCCGATCTGCAGCACTGCCTCTGCCGAGAGCGACCATTCCGCCGTCCGTTCCCATCCCACATCCCGGTTCTCGACGATGCGGATGCCCGCGCTATCGCGGAATACCGAGGCGGTCAGCTGGTTGCCGTCCTCGCCGCATGCCGAGGCCAGGACGAAGGCCATCGTAGCCACCCGTCGCATGTTCACCCCCTGTCCGTTGTGGATGTCGTTCCGCGTGTCGGGGTGGTCATGGCTGGGCCAGGCCTCAGAGTTCTTCGAACCACTCGAGAAAGGTGGTGACACCGGCACACCGAGGAAGAGGATAGGCAACACGCGCGCCGCGCCGCGGTCTGCTCGGGGGCTGGCGGCTACGGGCCTACCGACCCACCACTCCGGTGAGCAGCCCCTGACGGATCCGGACCGCCTTCGGTGACGCGTTCGAGTCTTCCCGCAACTCTCGGGACACGCGCGGCGCGAAGCGCATGTGAGTCTGCAGGGTCAGCATCTCTGCACCCCGCCGAACCACAATTTCGTACGGAGTACCCTCGCGAGCCTGGGCATAGTGCGCGCGGAAGGCGTCAGCCCAGTCGGGGTTGTCGACGTCCACCTCGCCGACACGGAGGAGGTAGTCGTCCGGCGCCACTCCCGCCGCCGCCGCCGCGCTCCCCGGCGTGACTTGCGTGACCCGCGTTCCGCCGCTGTCCTGAGTTAGCGACACCCCGATGCGCGGAGCGAACACCGAGTCGATGGCATGCTCGAGGCCCGCCAGCGGGAGTATCTCTTCCCACGGATACGCGTCTCGGCCGTCGATGAAGCGGGCATGGAATTCCTCGAACGACCTCCCGCCGGCAGCGCGGCGCACCGCCGCCCACCACTGCGCCTCGCTGAAGCCCTCACCAGCCTTGTACGTGCCGTCGTACAGCTCGCGCATCACGTCGTCCAGCGAGCGCGTGTTGTCCGAGGCGTCGCGAATCACAACGTCGAGCATGAACCCGGCGAGCGAGCCTTTGGGGTAGTAGAGGTACGCCGTCCCGTCAGCTGGCGCGATCCAGGTGGAGAGCGACGCATCCTCCAAAGCGACAGGGCGCGAGTTTGCCACCGTCCCCATCTTGTCGGCCGTGGCCCGGTAAAAGTGCTCCGGCCCCCAATTGCCCCCACGCACCATGGCGAGGTCGGCGTAGTAGTCGGTGATTCCCTCGCTGACCCACAGGAGGGTCGTGGGCTGTGCCCGGCCGTAGTCGTACGGCACCATTTCCGTCGGCCGCAGCCGCTTCACGTTCCAGGCGTGGAAGATCTCATGGGCCAGGACCGACGGGAGGAACGGGCTCCCGATCGCCTGTGTGACGTAGACGCCGAGGTGCGAGTTCCGATGCTCAAGTGCGCTCGCTCCGGGGTAGTCGTCGTCGAACACCGCCATCGTGGTGTACGTGTCCCACGGCGTCTCGCCAAAGACGGCGGACATCGGCGGCATCATGCGTCGGGTCTGTTCCCACAGATCCTCCCGCATCTCCCCCGCGAGGGCACCTACCGGATAGGTGGCGAGCCGGTACCACCGTCCCTCAATCTGCAGGCTATCGAGATCGAACCGGCCGATCAGCGTCGGCATGTCGACCAGCTCGTGATAGTCGGAGGCGGTGAACTCGCCCGGCTCCGCCGCCGCCGTCAGGCCAGTGGCGATGCGCCACCCGTCGTCCGTGTGAAAGACGACGCGCGCGGGAAGCTCGAGGCCGTGCTCCTCCGGGTAGAAGAACAGATTGGTGCCGTTGAAAAAGGCGAAGTCCGGCGCAGTCCAGGCCATGCCGACGTCCTGCGTGTCGGCCCGGTAGTCGAAGCTCACCTCGACGGCTGACTCACCCTCGAGGTGGACGCGCCACGTATCCCCGTCGGTCTTGTCCCAGCGAAGGGCGCGGTCCCCGCTTCTCGCCGCGAAGTTCCTGATGAAGCGGGCAAAGTTGTCGAGCTCGTACGACCCTGGGGTCCACGCCGGAAGCGAGAGGAGCACCGCTTCACTGCCGGCGATCCGGAACGACATCGTCACGTGGATGTGCCGGCTCTCCGCCGTCCCGCTATCGAAGGTGACATCGTAGCGAAGCTCGGAAACGGAGGCCGTGGAGCCGGCGTTCGCCGTCTGCGCGACTCCCGGTCGGGACGCGAGGGCGAGCAGGGAGATTAACGAGGTGGCGGCAATCAATCGGCCATATCGCATGGCACACACTCCAGGTGCGGCGTCGAGAGAGATGAGGACTCCACCTCTACGTAGCCACCGGGCGACGGTTTCAGCATGCTTGGCTTTTGCGTCGGTGGGCGTGGTGACAGTGTCGGTGACGATTGGCGAAGACGCCGAATCCAAAGTGCGACGCTTGCCTTAGAAGGTTGCACGCTCACGCTCGCGTGTCGGTGGCCTCCCTGCCGCCGCCGCGGTACGACGCCCGCCCGACGACGAAACCGCGGGAGCGTCGATGCCGTAGATCCTACAGGGGCGGTCTAGGGTGCTGATGCAAACCACTCACGTGCTCGCCAGCGCCGTGAGTGGGATAGTAATTCTCGCTACAGACGCGAATGCACGGGCGGGCACCATCCACTCGCGGGAGACTGAGGGGGAGATGCTGGGGGGACCGAGATGTCGCATCGTGTGCTGATCTGGAGCCTGGCCGGCCTTGTCGCCGGTCCGCTCGTGGCCCAGGAGCCGGGGGATTCCACCGCTCCCGCGCTTGCGCCGCTCTTCACGTCGCACGACCCGCTGATCCTGACCATCGAAGCGCCGCTCGATCACGTACTCGATGAGCGGAGTGAGGAGGACCCCGTGTCATACGACGCGGTGCTGCACTACCAGGCGCCCGGCGGCATGGTCACGTCCTTCGACATCAAGCTCCGCACGCGCGGGTCCTTCCGCCTGCAGGAGCGTATCTGCGGTTTCCCTCCGCTCCGGGTGAACTTCCGCAAGACGCAAGTGGAAGGCACCGTCTTCGCCGGTCAGGACAGAATCAAGATGGTGACGCACTGCCAGGACCGGCGGGACGAATACGAGCAATACCTGCTGCTGGAGTACCTGGTGTACCGCACGTACCGTCTGTTCACCGAGGTGAGCTTTCGGGTCCGCCTGGCCCATATCACCTACCTCGATACCGACGGTGAACGGGACCCGATCACGAAGTACGCGTTCTTCATCGAAGATGCGGACGCGATGGCCGCCCGCAACGGGTGGAACGTGTTGGAGGTACCGGCCGTGCTCCCGGACCAGATGCAGCAGGGACCGCTGGTACTGTTCGAAGTCTTCCAGTTCATGATGGCCAACGGCGACTTTGACCCCTTTGCTCCGGAGCCGGGCGATTATTGCTGCCACAACACCCTGCCCATCGGCTCGCTCGCCCAGTTCGTGGTGGTACCCGTACCGTACGATTTCGACTGGGCCGGCATCGTCGCGCCCCCCTATGCGCGGCCCCATCGCAAGCTCCGGGTCCGCAGCGTCCAGGAGCGGCGTTACTGGGGCATCTGCCGCCCTCGCGAGGAGATCGAAGCGGTGTTTCCGCTCTTCAACGAGCGGCGGGAGGTGATCTTCGACCTGTTCCGCTCCCAGGCCGACCTGGATCCGGACCGCTTGCAGAACAGTGTGGAGATGCTCGACGAGTTCTACGAGGTCATCAACGATCCGGACCGGGTCGAGCGGGACATCATGCGCAAATGCCGGCCGGATCCGAACTCCTGACGGAGCCTCCTGCGCCGCTACTTGCACTGTAGGAACCTCGTCCGTCCGCCGCTGTGAAGTCCTCACTTGCCGTGCGCCTGGCGCGGTTGGTGCGCAGCGCTCGCGAGTGGTGGGGTAGGGTGCGGGAGCGAGCCACGCGCGACCTTTGGCTCCGGAGGAAGATGGTGATGCCCGTGACTGTCAGTGGGCGTCGGTCTGTCGGGTGCGTTTGGGGTGTTTGGCGTCGATTGGCGTCTGTGAGCGTCAGTGCGCATTGTTACAATGACGGTGACGGTCCGTGGTGGGTCGATCGTCCGCACGTCCCGCCACTGGTCTTCCGCACTCACTGCTCATCGGTAGGTTCTTGTAGGTGGCCAGCCTGTCCTCCTCTCTCCTGCGGAGGTAACGGATAGCGGATTGGCCCCAGACGGAGGCGGCCGCGTGTACACGGTTGGGATCGACGTCGGATCGGTGAGCATCAACTGTGTGCTCCTGGACGCGCGCAGCGAGCTGGTCTACGAACACCCCTACCAGCGGCATTTCGGTAGGATTGTACCTCACACCATCGCGGTCCTGCGAACGGTCTTGGAGCGGTTTGGCTCCGACCGGATCGAGAAGCTCGCGTTCACCGGCAACCATGGGAAGATCAGCGCTGCACGACTTGGCGTCCCCTACGAGTACGACTCCATCACGCAGTTGCTCGGCGCAGTCCACCTGGTGCCACATGCCGGTGCGATCATCACCATGGGCGGTCAGGACGCCGCACTCTACCGACTCTGCCATGAGGATGGGCACTGGCATCTGAAGTCCTTTGCCATGAACGGCCCATGCGCCGCGGGTACCGGCTCGTTCATCGATCAGCAAGCCGAACGGCTCGCGTCATCCATCTATGACGAGCACGTCTCGTTTTCGCAGGAGCGCGTGTCGCAGATTCTCAGCGATTTCATAGCGCTGGGGCAGCAGAGCGGCAGCCCCGCGCCTGTTGCCTGCCGCTGCACGGTGTTCACCAAGTCGGACATGATTCACTTGCAGAACAAGGGCGAGCCGCTGGCAAACATCGTTGCGGGCCTCCATCAGGGCAATGCTGCCAACTGCCTCAGCACCTTGGCCGCCAGTCGCGAGGTGGCGGGGCCCGTGGTATTCGTCGGCGGCGTCGCCAGCAACGAGCTCCAGATTGAGGCCTTTCGGCGGTACTACCCGGAGCTACTCGTACCTCCTCATCACACCTCGGTCGGTGCGTTGGGCGCAGCGCTGTTCGCCCGCCAGCTGGAGGAGCGACAGAGGCTGCTCGTGTCCGACCTGGAGACGCTCGCGCCAGAGGCGGTCAGTGAGTTTCGACGAGCCGCGGCTCTGCGACTCCGTAAGACCACCTTCACTGATGATGCCGTGATCCCCACGCAGCTGCGGCCGCAGGCTTCCGTGCTTCAGGCCTATCTGGGGATTGATGTCGGGTCCACCACGACGAAGACCGTATTGATCGATGCGAACGGCGCCATCGTGCACAAGCAGTACGTTCAGACGCAGGGAAGGCCGATCGAGGTGACGAAAGGCCTCCTCGCTGGGGTACACGAGGAGTTTCGGGACGGGCTGGAGCTATTGGGTACGGCCACCACCGGCTCCGGGCGGTACGTGGTGGGTGACTTTGTCGACGCCGATCTGGTCATTGATGAGATCACCGCGCATGCCCGCGCTGCGGTGCACCGGGATCCGGGCGTAGATACGGTCTTCGAAATCGGCGGCCAGGACTCCAAGTACATCTGGATCGAGCGCGGCAACCCCCTTGACTTCGACATGAATAAGGTGTGTGCCGCGGGCACCGGGAGCTTCCTGCACGAGCTGGCCAACAAGCTGGGGGTCAACATCGTGAGGGAGTTCCAGGAGATTGCGCTCTCCTCCGAAAGCCCTATCAGCCTGACCGAGCGTTGCACCGTGTTCATGGAGTCCGACCTGCTGTCCTACGCTCAGCAAGGCGCCCGGCTTGACGATTTGCTGGCCGGTCTCTGCTACGCCATCGTCCACAACTACCTCAATCGCGTCGTCCAGAAGCGCCGCATTGGTAAGCGCGTCATGTTCCTCGGCGGTCCGTCGCTGAACATGGGTGTCGTGGCGGCTTTCGAGAACGTGTTGGGCCAGGAGATTCTCGTCCCTGGGCACCGAGAGGTGCTGGGAGCCCACGGCGCCGCTTTGAGCCTCATGGAAAGCCGGGTTACCGGAGAGAGGCGACCGTCCCCGCATCCGCCCCTCGCTTCGCTCGCCCAGGCCACGGTCTCGGTCACCGAGAAGGTCTGCCGGGCCGACAAGGACTGCCACAACGCGTGCAAGTTGAAGGTCTATGATTTCGGCGGTCGCAAGAGCGTGTGGGGAGGGGAGTGCGGCCGCTACGAGATGAGGCGTGCTCGGGGGAAGGCGAAGGTCAACTGGTTCAAGAAACGCGAGACCCTCTTCACGGAGTACCTGAAAGGCCACTGCGTCGATGCGGCAGAGCTAGGAGTGCTCGGTGATGCGTCCCGGGATGCGTGGGACCGCGGGAACGGTGGGCCCACCATCGGCATCCCCCGGGGCCTCCATATCCTCCAATTCGGCGTGCTGTGGACTCGCTTCTGGGACAACCTGGGTTTCACCCCAGTGCTTTCCCCCAAGACGACGCAGCAGGTTGCCATGGCGGGCGTTGAGTCCACGATCGCCGAGGCCTGCTATCCCATCAAAGTGTTCCACGGCCACGTGGAGGTCCTCAGGCGGCTGACGCGCTGGCTGTTCCTCCCGACCGTCATCACCATGCCCACTCCGCGGCGGGAGGAAACGGGCTTCTACTGCCCCCTGGTACAAGGCAGCCAGTACATGGCCAGGGCGGCCATCGACATCCCACGAGATGCGCTGCTGTCACCAACGGTCTGCCTGAACGCCTCCGTGGATCAGGTCGCCGGCGATCTGCACCGCACCCTCGGCAGGCAATTGGGTCTGAGCCGGCGACAGGTCGAACACTCGTTTCGGGATGCGCTGGAGGTGCAGCGGGCGTTCGAATGTGAACTCCTGCAGCAAGGTCGAGAGTTCCTTGACTCCTTGGGCCCAGACCAGTTCTGGATCGCGGTGAGCGGCAGGCCCTACAACCTCTACGATGAGCGGCTGAATCTCCATCTGGGTGAGCGTCTGGCGAAGCTGGGGATTGAGGCGATTCCTCAGGACTTCCTGGATACGGCTGGCGTGGACCTGAGTGACTTCCCCAACATGTACTGGGGCCTTGGCGCGCAGATTCTCCGCACGGCCAAGCTGATCAAGGAACACCCCGGTGCCTACGGTGTGCACCTCACGAACTTCAGTTGTGGCGCGGACTCGTTCGTGGAGCATTTCTACCGCCACGTCATGAAGCCAAAACCCTATCTGATCCTCGAGTTCGACGAGCACACCGCGGTGGCAGGAGTGGTGACCCGGCTGGAAGCGTTCGCCAACGTCATTCGGAACGAGCAACGCGCGGGCCTCCAGCAATGCGAGGGGCGTACGGTCGTGGCCGTGCCCGAACGTCGAGTGGCGGGCCAGTTTGACTCGCTGAGGGACAAGGTTGGCAAGTTCAGCCTGGCCGATAAGACGTTGCTCATTCCAGAGATGAGCCGTGCAGGCAGCCGACTCATTGCTGCCGCCTTCAGAGGCTTCGGTGTCGATGCCCAGGTCATGCAGAGCTACAAGGGTCTCTCCCTGGGCAAGGAGTTCACGTCGGGCAAGGAGTGTTTTCCGTGCCAGATCACTCTGGGGGACGTGCTCCACCACCTAAAGGGTGACAAGGCGCGTCTGGGCGACTCCTTCAACTCGGGGAACTACCTCTATTGCATGGCCGAGACCGGCGGGCCATGCCGCTTCGGCATGTACGGCAAGCTGCACCGCATCATCCTCGACTCGCTGGAAGACTTCGGCGAGACGCGCATTGCCTCTCTCACGTCGGAGGACGGCTACGCCGTCGGCGGCCTGATGAGGCCGGAACTGCGTGCTCGCTTCAGGAGGGTGGGATACCTGGCCACGGTCGTTGGCGATGTGCTGGATCGAATGCTTTGGTGCGTGCGACCCTATGAGAGAGACCGCGGACAGGCCGACGCGTATTTCGACCAGGCACTCACGAGCATGGAGGGGATCTTCGAGCGCCACGCTCGCACCAATGGGTCTCGGCAGGTGATGAACGCACTCGAGGAAATCGCCGCCCAAGGGCGGGACCTCATCGACCCGACTATCGGCCCGAAACCTCTCATTGGCATAGTGGGTGAGATCTATCTACGGAGTCACGTGCCATCGAACCAGGATCTCATACGGCTCCTGGAGAGCCACGGCGCCGAGGTCGTAAACTCGTCCGTCGCTGAGTGGCTCGACTATGTCTCACACCGCCTCATGCATAACGCGGCGAGGGGCATCGCCGGCGCCATTCACCTCCGGGATCCTGGCCTCTGTGGCCGCGAGCTGCGAGCTTGGCTCCTCCACGGAACTCGCCTGACGTACCAGTATCTCCGGTCGCAGCAGGCCTACCGGAAGGTAAGGAGGCGCCTTGCCATTCACCGAGACCACCGGATTGGCCGCATTGAGAAGCAGCTCGACAGCGACCGCATCTTCTCCTTCCGGGTCGGCACGGAGGCGGCACTGAGTATCGGCGGCGCTCTCGAGTACGCGGCTGCGGGCTTTGACGGTGTGGTGAACGTGTTTCCTTTCACCTGTATGCCATCCATCATGTGCTCGGCGATTCTCAAGCCCATTCTGGACAGGCTGCAGATTCCCTACATGGATTCGGTCTACGACGGCACCTTCCAGCCCAACCGCGAGGCCATCGTTCGCACCTTCATGTACCAGGCGGCTCAACACCAGAAGCGCAGGCTCGCTGGGGAGCAGACACGAGTGACAGGGTAGGGCGCAAGGAGGGAGCCACGCGGGACCTTCGGCTCCGGATGCAAGCGGTGACGTCGCCCGGAAACCGTCTCGCTCACCTCCCCGTAGGGAACGGCAGGCAACGCAGACACCCGTGCCCGACGACCGGGAGGAATCCGTATGAGACACAGACATCTGTCACGCAGGGACTTCGTGAAGACGAGTGCCGGCGTGGTTCTCGGGACCGCCGCCGGAGGCCTGACGCCAGCGTGGTACGGGGACCGGTCCACAGGAGAGAAGCCGGTCGTCAGCGTCGTAAGGATCGGGAACGACAGGGTCGATCTTGCAGTCGAAGCGGCCATTGACCTCCTCGGAGGTATGGAGACGGTGGCACAGGGCAAAGACCGGATCATGCTCAAGCCCAACCTGGTGGCCGAGGGTCCGGCCTTCACGACCAAACCGAGCGTGGTGAGAACGCTCGCCCAACTCATGCAGCGGTCGGGAAAAGAAGTGCTGATCGGTGAAGGATCGGCCGCGGGAACCGGATTCAACGTCCGGGACGCTGTCACCTACAGGACGCGGAACCGCGAGATACTGGATGGCATGCAGCAGTACGTGTTCGACACCCTCGGCTACACCGACCTTGCCGGCTCCCTGCGGACTCCGCTCACGTTCCGATGATGAAGACCCACGTACTGGCGACCGTGACGCTGGGCATGAAGAACCTGATTGGCCTGTATCCTGGAACGGTCTACTACTCGGTCAGGTCGTGGCTGCACGACCAAGCGGCCATGGCCGAGTCGCCGGGCATTGCCTTCGAGACGATCGACATGGTCCGCGCCAACAGGCTCGGGCTCACTGTCGTGGACGGCTCGATGGCGATGGAAGGAGACGGCCCGACGGGTGGGAGGCTGGTTCCGATGAACGTGATCATCGCGGGAACGAACCCACTGGCCACCGACATGGTCACGGCCGACATCATGGGATTCGGGGTGCACGAAGTGCCCACCTTTGCATGGGCGTACCGCGCGGGCCTGGGGCCCGCGAGCGTGAGCGATGTTGAAGTGAGGGGAGAGAAACTGGAGAACGTACGGCGGCCGTTCGTAAAGCCGAACGTGATCACCTGGGAGAGCATCAACAAGGCGTGGGGGGTGCAGGAGATCTAGCACCGGTTCCGTAACAAATCCAGAATCCCTGATTTGGCGAGATCGCGACCCGCGTGTCCCGTCAGAGCGACGCCCCGGCAACGCTCCCGCTGACGTCCCAAATCCGTGGTGTGCGAACGTGTGTGTGGGGTTCGCCACGTGCGACTGCGAACCACCCCGGTGGGTCGGTCTCCTACCTCTCCTCGAAGCGATCGGGGTATCCACTCCGCGTGAGAAAGGCCCTGCTGCGGGTGGGACTTCAAGCGTACTCGCTTGGCATCGCATGCGAATTCGGCCCCTACTTCGGCCTTTCCATCTCGGCAAGCAGGTCAAGCTTCGTCGCATGGACGTGCGCGATGGTCCAGTACGCGATCTGACGTCGCCCTTCCAAGACGGTCAGGGTACTATCAACGTTCCCTCATGGTCGCCTGATAGTCGCCGCGTGGCCTTCGTGACGAGCCATCGGCCTTCTAGGAGGGCGCTGGCAGAGGACCTGGCACGAGACATCACCATAAAGCGGAGGGTAAGACAATTCGCAGAAGCTACTTTGTCGTCGGCCTCATTTTCCTGACCTTCTTTGTCATCTCATTTCTGACAAACATCATTGGTCCTCTCGTCCCCGAGATCATCGATGATTTCAATTTGAGCCTCACGCTTGTCGCCGTGCTGCCGTTTGCGTTCTTCATTGCTTATGGCGTCATGTCAATTCCGGCGGGACTGCTGATTGAGAAGTTCCAGGAAAAACCGGTCATGGTCGCCGCCTTCGCCATAGCGTTTGTGGGCTCATCGATGTTGGCGTTGTTCCCGAACTATCTGACCGCTATTTGCTCCCTGTTTCTCATAGGCTCCGGCATGGCCATGCTTCAGGTCGCGATTAACCCTCTGTTGCGGGAGGCCGGCGGAGAAGAGCACTTCGCCTTCAACGCTACAGTGGCCCAGTTGATTTTCGGTGCCGCGTCCTTCATCAGTCCCCTTGTGTATTCATATCTGGTGCTCAATCTGGAGAGAGGGTCTGCCGATTCGAACCTGCTGATCACGACATTATCGAGGGTCGTTCCTGAAGAGATCCCCTGGATATCTCTCTATTGGCTCTTTGCCATCATTGCTCTTCTCATGGTCGGGATTGTGTGTATCTCGAGAATCCCCGAGGTCGAGCGAAAAGTTGACGAGCAGGTCGGCGCTTTCACAACCCACCTGGGTTTGCTGAAGAATCCAACTGTCCTGTTGTTCTTCCTGGGGATTTTCACATATGTCGGGCTTGAGCAGGGTGTTGCAAACTGGATTTCTGAATTTCTGAACGCATACCATGGCTACGATCCACAAACGACCGGCGCTACGACCGTCGCTTGGTTCTGGGGTCTGATGACCATTGGCGGTATCGCGGGTATCGTGTTGTTGAAATTGCTCGATAGCAAAGTAGTGCTGGTTTTATTCACCATTGGTGCGATTATCAGCCTCACCGCGGCCCTGTTTATGTCCGGCTCCGTGGCTGTAATCGCATTTCCTTTGGTTGGCTTCTTCTCCGCAGTCATGTACCCGGTGATATTCTCCCTTGCGCTCAATTCTGTTGCGGAGCACCATGGCAGTTTTTCAGGGATACTGGTAACCGCCATCATCGGGGGCGCCATTGTGCCGCTGATTGTTGGTGGACTCGGTGATCTCTTTGGCTTGCGGAACGGCATGCTGTTCCTCTACTTGACCATGGGCTACATCCTCAGTATCGGTTTCTGGGCCAAGCCTCTGATCAAGAACGTCACGATCGGATTTCGGAAAGAGGAAGTTGTTTGAGCGAGGACCCAGGAATGGTCACCTGCGGATTTGAGAGCAATGGCAAAGAGCAATATCATTGGGGTTGATTTGGGAGGGACGAACGCTCGCGCTGCATTGGTGCGTAATCAGCAGCTCGGGGACGTGTCGTCGATGCCAATCAATCCAAATGGGTCGGACGAGGAGGTCCTGGACCAACTTTGCGGGCTGATCGATCGGACGAAGCTAGAGGATGTTGACGGCGTTGGGATCGGTGTGCCCAGTGTGGTGGATATCGAAGAGGGTATCGTGTACGACGTACAGAACATCCCATCCTGGCGCGAAGTGCCCCTCAAATCGATACTAGAAGAAAGGTACTCCGTTCCAGTTTTGGTCAACAATGACGCCAACTGCTTTGCACTGGGCGAAAAGCATTTTGGGAAAGGTGTCGGATATCAATCAGCAATTGGACTCATTGTGGGGACGGGTTTCGCCGGAGGAATCATCGTCGATGGCAGGTTGTATCCGGGGATGAATTGTGGAGCGGGTGAGTTCGGCATGATTCCGTATTTGGAAAGCATCTATGAGTATTATTGTTCGGGACAATTCTTTACTCGTCACGTTGCGCAAACAGGCGCAGAGGTTTTTCGGAGAGCAGTAGAAGGTGACCGTGAGGCGGTGAGGATATTCGCAGAGTTCGGTCATCACTTGGGTCATGGTATCAAGACGATTCTCTATGCTTACGATCCGGAGATAATTGTTCTGGGGGGATCCGTTCGTAAGGCCTTTCGGTTCTTCAAGGAAGCTATGTGGGAGTCGATACGCTCCTTTGCTTTTTCAAATTCCATCAGGTCTCTGAAGATTGAAGTCTCAGAACTCGAGCACGTCGCCATATTGGGTGCGGCGGCGCTTCATTACGATGCTGAGCTGGCCTTCAGTTGATTCAGGGACCTGGGATTCAGGCTTTCGGGAGTAGGTCGACTCTGTCAACAACGCTCACTTAACAGAATGGCCCGATCATGCGCACAACGCTCGGTGCACCTCTCCGTGGCGCGTTCTGCCAGCAGTACGAGACGATCCCGAACGAACCATGAAGCCCGCAGGAATCTGAGCGCCGCAGTTCGTTTCTGAGACACATTCGTCGGCCAACGCAGTACACCCCGGCCCCTGAACACCGCCCCTTGCGAAGTGGTGGGACTCGTTCGGGGGCTCGCTTTTCCCGGCGGAGCACGGCTTACGCGGGTCGAGGTGCGGCGCCGACGCCCGTAGTTCCTCGATACACCGGCAAGATGTCGTCTCTTCAGTTTCCACCCGATCCGATTGGGTCTAGAAGATCTGGGTCCATCCAGCGCCTCCCGTCACGGCGGCCCGTCGGATCGCTCGCGCCCGCTGGTCAGCACGCGTTCAGCGAAATCCAGGCGCTCTTCGAGTTCCTGCACGCGGTGCCCGATCTCCTCTAGACGCTCGACCCGGTCACGCAGCTCCGCTACCTCGCCGGGCGCCGCTCCGCCCGTCAGCGCCAGGTCCCGTTCGTGTTTCTGGTTCAGCGCACGGTTGGCGATGCGAAAGCCGTTGTAGAGCACCCACACCGCCATGCCCATCCCGAGCAACGGCACCACGACTTCATATAACACGGTTCACCCCCTTCGCGTTCTAGCCAGCGGTCCCACAGGTTCGGCGATTACCTGCGTGGTGACCAGCTGGGGACTGAGTGGCGCATTCCCATACACACCTAAACACCCCCGCAGAATCCCGAAGAGCTGACGCTCCGTCTCGGGCAGTTCGGGCGATCTCGGCGCCGATCTGCGCGACGCGATCTCCCGATGTGGCGGCCTTGCCGGGATCTGTCGCCGCCTTTTCAGCTCGGGTCCGGTACTGGTCTGGTAGTTCGGGGTAAACTGCCCACAAGGAAACTAAGCTGCGGGATGATCCTGCACATGTTTCCATCACCTCCGATCGCAACGACCTGGGGTCGTTCGGCCTGCGACGGGGCAACCTGTGGTGGGGAGTCGGGTGAGCGTTGCTTGCGGACTCGCCATCGGACTGTTCCAGGGAATGGGCGGTTCGGAGCAAGCGCAGGAGATCAAGGAAGTAGTGCGCTTGGGCCGGGTGCTCAGGGCCGCTGTGCGAATAGCCAGCGCGTGAACTTGTCGGACGCGTACGTGGCATCCCAAGAGTTGTGGTCGAGCCCGAGGTATTCTGTGTACCGCACGTTGCCGGACACGGCCTCGAGGGCGGCGGCTGGCTCGCGCGATCCGCTCACCGGCACCACGGGATCCATCTCACCGTGGAAGATCCAAATCGGCATGTTGGCAAGCTGGCGGGCCAGCGCCGGTAACGGTGAACCACTATCCGCAGGTACGATCGGTACGGAGCCCCGAAAGTTGGGAACGTCCGGAACCCAGCCGCAGATCGGAGCTATGGCCGCAAAGAGCTCAGGGTGTCGATAGGCGAGATACCACGTCCCGTGACCGCCCATCGAGAGTCCGGTGAGGTACACCCGGCCGCGATCCACATCGAACTCACGCATCGTCTGATCGAGGGCAGCCAGCGCCATCTCGGCCGGCACTCCGACCCACTGCGAATCCGGTGGAACCTGTGGGAACACGACAATGGCCGGATAGCGTCCGGGCGCCCGCCGGATCGCGGGGCCAAGCCCCACGGCAGTCTGAAGGAGACCGTCCGTGCCCCGTTCCCCGGCACCGTGCAGGAAGAGGATCACCGGCCAGCTGTTATGGGTCGTATAGTCGGCCGGGACGTACACTTGATAGCGGTAAGTCTGGCCGGCCACGGCCACCGTGCGGTCGAGAAATCCGGTCGCGACCTGTTGAGCGCTTGCGGGCCCCACGAACACCAGAAGCATTGTCGAACAGACGAAGGCCACTTGGTGCATGATCACCCCCACATCTCGATTGGACTGGAACCCCTAGCCGAGTTTCAGAGTTACATCTGCAGGTCAGTCACCGAGTCGCATATGCATCGCGTCGGATCTCGGCGACGGGCGCTCCGTCGATTCCCTCCCGAGGCTTCCAAACGGCGTCCCTGCAAGCTCGAAATGTAATCTTGACATTGTCCTGAGGGCCGCTTACGAATCTCCGACTGGC
Source organism: Gemmatimonadota bacterium (assembly GCA_039588295.1). Taxonomy (GTDB): domain Bacteria; phylum Gemmatimonadota; class Gemmatimonadetes; order Gemmatimonadales; family GWC2-71-9; genus JAOTVV01. Next base: position 11,423 of record JBDHAB010000034.1, on the reverse strand, counting down.
TTGGGACGACCCGAGGAATCCCGATGAACCCCGATGGTAGCGAAACGAAGAGCCCGGTGATGCTCCCTGGCCGCTCACTCAGGCGATGGGCGTTCGCGCTGATTGGGGTGATCTTGGTTGGCATCGGATTCCTCGGGGTCTTTGTCCCCGGGCTTCCGACAACGGTCTTCCTGATTCTCGCGTCCTACTTCTTCACGCGAAGTTGTCCCTGGCTCGAGGAGAAGCTCGTCCGGGCACCCATCTTCCGCCCCTACCTGCGGTACTTGGACCATAAAGCGGGGATGCCCTTGCGAGCGCGTATCGTGACCGTCGCCATGATCTGGACCGCGTCGGCAACGAGCTGCTTGGTCCTGCACCTACGTGGGGAGCTCAAGACGTGGTTCGTGATCTCGATCGGCGTCGCGGCCACCGTCGGATCGGTCGTCTTCTGGCGGATGTTCCGGGGGCAAGTGCGCGGTGGTGATTCTGTGCCCCGAGCCGACGGGGCCGAGACGTGACCCGTTCGCCGGGACCGACCTAATCGGAATACTCCGTTGATACTGGAGCATGAAGCCGCCGAGTTGTTCAGCCAGCGCTTTGGCAACCAGGCACAGGCCATCTTCCAAGCGCCGGGCCGGGTGAACCTGATTGGCGAACACACTGATTACAACGACGGCTTTGTCCTCCCTTGTGCAATCGACTACCGCATCCTGATCGCAGCTAGGCCACGCCAGGACAGCCTGCTACGGATGGTGGCCGCAGACTTCGCCGGTCAGAAAGCCAGCTTCGACCTGAGTCAACCCATCGAGCTGGACCCGGATGCTCCGTGGAGCAACTACGTGCGCGGCGTGGCGAAGTGCCTGCTCCGTCGCGGCTACTCCCTCAAAGGCGCCGACCTGGTCATCGCGGGGGATGTGCCGGTGGGCGCTGGCCTCTCCTCCTCGGCTGCCCTGGAGGTGGTCACCGGCATCCTGTTTGCCCGCTTCAACAACCTCGATATCGACGGCAAGACCCTGGCCCTGGTTGGCCAGGAAGCGGAGAACACCTTTGTCGGCTGCAACTGCGGCATCATGGACCAATTGATCTCGGCTCTTGGACAGCAGGACCATGCCCTGCTGATCGACTGCCGCAGCTTGGAAGCTCAGTCGGTACAGATCCCCAGAGCTACCGGCATAGTGATCGTTGACTCCAACGTCAAGCGCGGCCTGCTGGACAGTGAATACAATGCCCGCCGAGCCCAGTGTGAAGCAGCGGCTACCCACTTCGGGGTCAAGGCGCTGCGAGACTTGGATATGGCGCAATTCGAACAGGGCCTGGAAGGCCTCGACCCGGTGGCGATCCAACGGGCGCGGCATGTGATCACCGAGAACCAGCGGACCCTCGATGCCGCCCAGGCTCTGGCCAAGGGCGATCTCGTGCGTGTGGGCGAGTTGATGGCAGCTTCGCACGTCTCCATGCGGGATGACTTTGAGATCACCGTGCCTGCCATCGATGCCTTGGTCGAGATCATCGGCGGTGTCGTCGGTACCCAGGGTGGCGTACGAATGACCGGCGGCGGCTTTGGCGGCTGCGTGGTTGCCCTAGGGCCAGAGCAGATGGTCGATGGCATCAGGGCATCAGTCGAAGAGCATTACTTTGAAGCCAGCGGCCTGCAGCCGACCGTCTACGTCTGCAAAGCCAGCCAGGGTGCTGCTGCGGCATTGTTCTCTTAGCCCTTGATCCGACGAATAGCGGGCAGCGGCGTGTGCCGGTTCCCCTCACCTGGTGAGCCAGATGCGTCTCGCTCTCCTTGCGCGACGCATGGAGCGACACGCCGATAACGAAGGCAATGAAGAGGCAGAACGCGATGACGTCGAACCGGGCGCCCAAGGCGCACAAGCATCCGGACTACTGTCGGATGACCGCTTCACGTATGACACGACCGGTTCCCTCGGGGAACGTGACCCCGAGAGTGGTAACACCACTCGCGGCCGAGATCACCTGGGCGCCGTGCACCTCCGCGACAGTCTGCCCGTGTAACCGAACCTCGGCCGTCGTGTCCCGTTCTCCCTCGACGATGAGGCGCCACGCCCCGTCCCCGAAGCCGAAGTCAATCACGCGGACGCCGGCACTTCGCTGCCCGGGCTCCAGCGCCACGGTAGGCGGTTCCACCTGAAGCCCTCCGGTCCACCTCACCTCCAGCAGTGCCGCGGGCTCACTCACTTTCATCACTACTGCGTACTCTCCGTTGCGCCGTTCGAGGACCCCACCGACCGCACGGATGTCCTCGGCGCCAGACGGGATCGGGACCACGAGATCCACGGTCACCGCCGGACCGCGCGCGGTGAGGGTCGTCGCAAACCGGCCGACGCTTTGTACGAACTCGACGTCGATCGTACTCGCGCCCACCCGAAGATTGTGCCACGTGGCCCCGGGCCATTGCGGCGGCAACTGCGGCGCTATGCGCACGCGGCCGCGGGGCGCATCTGGATCCCAGCCCAACATGCCGCTCATGATCGGCGAGACGAGCATCGAGGTGGCGAAGAACTGGTGCGGGACCGCCTCGTCGAGCGGCCGATAGAATCGACCCGAAAGCAGCTCAGGGTGGCGCCCACGTGCCCAGTCAAAGGTGACTTGCTTGAGCGCGTCGATCAGCGGATAGCCCGCCCACGGGCGCCGGTAGTTGTATTGTCCCCAGCTCACGAAACCCGTTACGAAGGGCCACACCGCTCCCATGTTGTAGTGCACGGGATCGTACAGCGGGCTCGCGGAGGACAGCATGCGCGCGCCCCAGTCAGTGCTGATCTCGTCGCCAGCCAGCTTCGCGAGCGTTGCACGCCCCCGGTCACGGTCGAACAATTGAAACGCGGCCGCAGTGGCCGGCCACACGGTCAGTTCATCGTTCGTTTCACCCGTTTGGAGAATGGCGAACGCGTGGTGTCCGACATCGGCGCGCCAGTACGCGCGGTTGAGGGTGGAACGAGCCGTCGCATGCACGTCCGCGGCAGCGCTCGCAAGGTCGTCATCCCGCATGGCCGCTGCCAGCTGCTGCATGCCCTCCAGCGCCTTGATCCACACTGCCGCGAGGTAGATATCCTGGTGAATGCGCGATCCAATGGAGCCGATCTCGATCGCTCCCAACCCTCCCGTCGTGTTCTCGATGATCCCATCCCCATCGGTCTCGACCGTGAGGCACCACGCATACGCGCGCTGGACGGCAGGCCACAGATCGCGCACCAACTGGTCGTCGCCGCTCGCCCGCCAGTAGCGCCACACGGCCACAATCCAGTACGGTGTGGTATCCGCATGGTAGTAGGCGTACGGAAACTCCGTGAACCACGGGATCCTCGCAGCTGCCTGCGAGATCTCGTGCGTGATTTTGCCGTCCTCGCGCTGGTACTGGCCGAGAAACCGCAGGCCTTGCGCCACGGCATCCCACTGTCCGGTGGCGTCCATGGCGAAGGTGTTGATTGCAGCGTCTCCGCCGAAGAACCAACCGAACCCGGGTCGCGTGCTGACACCGGACGTCCCCCACCCCGCCACCAACCCACAGCCCAGATCCGGATTGCAGACCAGCTGTTCGTCCAGGTTCACCTTGGACCATGCCAGGGCCCGATCCAGCTCGTCGTCCGGCGAGTCCAAAGAGGCCGTGGTGGCCAGGAGCGCATCCACGTGCGCGCGCCGCTCGTCATACAGCTCCTCCGCCTGCGCGATCAGCGTGTGATAGCGGGCGTAGACGGAGTCGCGGGGCACTGTGCCGGCGGCGATGGCGATCGGCACGAATTCGCGCGCAGCGCGCGCCGTATCGATCGGGATGGTGAACACGTTGGGGGCATCCGCTAGTGCGTGAGCCGGATGGGACGATGCCGTCGTTGCCCACGGCGATCCGATCGCGGCGCTCCGCTCACGCCGACTCTCCGAGAGCACGAATGCCTTCTCGTCGTCGTTCCAGAAGGTGTACTGCCCGCCGAACGACCCAGGCCAGGCGTACTGGAAGACCGTGCGGAACTTGACGAGCACCTCCAGCGGTCTCAACGTCTCCACATCCAAGAGCACGAGGAGGCCTGGCGCCTCGAGCGGGGCCAAGATATGCTGCCGGACGGTGAATGTCGCATGCGTGTAGGTGATGGTCGTGAGTTCCGGACGGACCTCCACAGTGCGTGCCAGGTTGGAGCCACGCAGCGGGTCGACATAGTCCGGGATCTTGAACTCCAGTTGGAAGTCGCTCGCAAGCTTGAACGGATGCACCCAGAGTTCTGCCTCACCGGTCTCGGAGCCGAGCCAAGCCGCCGCGCGGCCAACCGCGCCCACGTACTGGCGCGGCCGGACGTCCGCGCGGATCGCGAGCGGCGACGGCTCAATGGGGAACTTCGCGACCGCGAGCGCCGCGACCGAATCGGGAGCGGGCGCCGCGACGACCAGCAACAGGATCGCAGATACGGCTACGCTGAATACGGCCATCACATCCTCCGGAGCTTGACTCGGAATATTTCGTTCGCTCCTCGCGGTGTCCAGCGCCGACTGCGGCAGGCGGCGGTGACGCGATGCCGGACGACGCGCGCTCGCGCATGCGCGGTCTTCGCCTCCGCCCTGCTCACCGCCGCATGCATCGACATGCCGCTGCTCGACCGGGACGCGGTGCTCGCGCGCCAAACCTGGTGGGACAACCGTGACTGGGATTGGTACAAGGCCGCGGTCCCGTTCTTCGAATCGCCGAATTCTGAGTTCGACGCGACCTACTACTACCGTTGGGAGGTCGTGACCAAGCACCTGACCTACGGGTCACCAGCCACCGGTTACACCTTTACCGAGTTCATCGATCGACCGTTCTGGTCTGGGGCTTTCGGCGGCATTAGCTGCCCGCTGGGACACCAGTTCTACGAGGTTCGGTGGCTCAAGAACCGGCGCATCATCGAGGACTTCGCGCGCTACTGGTTCGAGACCGCCGGTGCGGAGCCGCGCAGCTACAGCAACTGGTACGGCGACGCGATGTGGGCGACCTACCTGGTGCTGGGCGACCCGCGGTTTCTCGAAACGGTTCTCCCCCACATGGAGCGGCAATACCAGGGATGGACCGACGAGCACTGGGACGCCGAGCATCGGATGTTCCGGTGGGACGGCATGCACGATGGCATGGAGACCAACATCAACAGTCGTCTCACCGAAGACACGTTCGCCGGCGCGGAAGGGTACCGCCCTACACTCAACAGTTATCTCTTCGCGGATGCCCTGGCGATCGCCAACAGCGCCCGTTTGCTGGGAGACGAGGCGAAGGCAGAGCTGTTCGCGGCGCGGGCGGCGGAGCTCAAGCAACGTGTCCAGGACGAACTCTGGGATCCCGAGCGCGAGTTCTTTTTCCACCAGTTTGCGAACGACGAGATTAACGGGATTCGCGCGAAGAGCCTGACCTATGAGACGGGGGTGCATGCCGGCAGCCCATACGGCCGGGAATTGATCGGCTATGTGCCGTGGCAGTTCAACCTGCCGGATGCAGGACATGAGTCGGCGTGGCGGTTCCTCATGGATCCCGAGGGTTTCTTCGCGCCGTTCGGCCCGACGACGGTGGAGCGCAACGATCCCCAGTTCTTCGTCTCGCCCCGGTGTTGCGTCTGGAGCGGCAACCAATGGCCGTACGCCACCACGCAGACGCTCGTGGCCTTCGCCAACTTGCTGAACAACTACGACCAATCCGTTGTCACCAAAGAGGACTACTACCGTCTACTCGAGACCTACACGCTCGACCAGCGTACGGACGGCCGACCGTATGTCGCGGAGGCCGCCAACCCCGACGACGGCTCGTGGGACGGGCACAACACGTTCTACCACAGCGAGCACTACTTCCACTCGGCCTACGTAGACCTGATCATTACCGGGCTCGTCGGCCTGCGCCCGCGCGCCGACGACTCGGTCGAAGTGAACCCTCTGGTGCCGGACCAGTGGCATTATTTCGCGCTGGACGGGGTGGCGTACCATGGCCACGAGCTCTCGATTGTATGGGATCAGGACGGTACCCGGTACGGGCGGGGTCCCGGCCTCACGGTGTTCGTGAACGGTCGCGCCATTGCCAACGCCCCGAGCGTGCAACGGATCGTGGCGCCGATCGCGCCCCCGATCGCTCCGGACGGCATCAATCGGCCGATCAACTTCGCGGTCAACAATGGGGGCGCGGCCTACCCGTGGGTCACCGCCTCCGCCAGTGACCCGGCAACTCCACCACACTATGCGGTGGACGGCAACTACTGGTATCACGAATCGCCCCCCAACCGCTGGACCGCCGCCGGGTCGGGCAACGACGCCGATTGGCTCGCGATCGACTTCGGCACGCCGCGACCGATCACAGAGGTGAAGGCCTACTTCTACGACGACGGCGCGCGGGTCCGGAGGCCGGCGTCGTACGAGATCGAGCACTGGGACGGACGTGTCTGGCAGCCCGTCCCCGATCAGACCAGAACGCCGGCTGGTCCGGCCGGTCGCCGTGCCAACGTGATCACGTTCCCGGAACTCCGCACCGCCAAGATCCGCCTCATGGTGACCCATCAACCGGACGCATCGTCGGGGGTGAGCGAACTCGAGACGTGGGGTGACGCTGACCTGCCGCTTGCACCAAGCACCCGGCCGTCGCTCAACGTCGCCTTCGGAGACGCCGTCCGCGCGTCGGCATCGTACACCTGGCAAACCGACAGCGTCGAGCACCTGAACGACATGCAGATCGCGTTCACGCGCTACTCCCGCAACCGGTGGACGGCGTTTCAGTCCCCCAATGCGCGTGACTGGATCGAACTCGACTTGGGCACCCGCAGAACCGTCTCGCGCATCGACCTCTATCTGTATGCCGACGGACGCGGGATCGCTCCGCCCAGGTCGTTCGCCGTCGAGCTGTGGGACGGGAGCCGGTGGGTCGAGGCTCGAGAGCGGGACCGGTACCCTGAGACCCCGACCGCGTCGACGCTGAACCGGATTCGTCTGGACCCGACCGTGGCCGAGAGGGTCCGCGTGACGTTCGAACACGCACGAGGTACCTTCACCGGGGTGACGGAAATCATGATCTTGGAGCGCGAGTCATGACGCGCATGACGACTGTCTGCCTCGCCCTCGCGCTCCTTTGGGGGTGCGACACTGCCGGGACGGGAGGCGTCGTGTCACAGCGACTGTTCGGAGAGATGCCGTACGGTCAGACAGTAGACCTGTACACTTTGACCAACCCCGGTGGCGTCGAGCTGCAGGCGATCACCTACGGCGCCACCATCGTCTCGATCCGCGTACCCGACCGCAACGGTGTGCTGGGCGACATCGTGCTGGGATTCGACGACTTGGCTGGCTACCTGGAAGATGCCTCATACTTCGGCGCCGTCGTCGGACGCTACGCCAACCGGATCGCACGGGGCCGGTTCTCCCTTGACAGCGAGACGTACGAGCTCGCCCGGAATAACGGCCCGAATCATCTCCACGGCGGCGTGCGGGGCTTCGACGAGGTGGTGTGGTCGGCGGAGGCGTTCGCGACCGACAGCGGCGCGGGCGTGACGTTCACGCACACGAGCCCGGATGGCGATGAAGGGTATCCGGGCACCCTCGCGGTGCAGGTGACCTATACGCTGACACCCGACGACGCACTCGTGGTGGACTATGTCGCCACCACGGATCGCCCCACGCCGGTCAATCTGTCGCAGCACACCTACTTCAACCTGACCGGCGACGCCCGGCGCGACGTCCTCGATCACGTGCTTACCATCGATGCGGAGCGGTACACGCCGGTCGACAGCATGCTCATCCCCACGGGCACACTTGCCGCGGTGGCGGGCACACCCTTTGACTTCACCGCCGCGACGCCGATCGGCACGCGCATCGACACCGAAAACGAACAACTGCGCTTCGGCGGTGGGTACGATCATAACTTCGTGTTGGCCCGCGACGGCGATGGACTGATGCGAGCCGCGCGCCTCTCGGAGCCGACGAGCGGTCGCGTGCTGGAGATCTACACGACCGAGCCCGGCCTACAGTTCTATTCGGGCAATTTCCTCGACGGGTCGACCACCGGTAAGAACGGCCACGTTTACGGACACCGCTTCGGCTTCTGCTTGGAGACCCAGCACTTCCCGGACTCGCCGAACCAGCCGGAGTTCCCCTCGACCATCGTGCGCCCCGACGACGTGTATCGCTCCCGCACGGTGTTTCGCTTTTCGACCACGCCGCCGTAACAGCGGATCGAATGCGTTACATGTCGAGGGGTACAGGGCCAGAGAGATCTGCGTCTTCACTGCCATCGGTATCTGCAATGCCGGCTTCCTGAGCACCCATGTGGGAATGATGGACGGAATCAGGGAACGCGGCCTGACCAACGTGGCTATCGCCACCCATTTCGTCGGTAGCTTCTGCGCCGGCGTTTTCGGCCACGCACTGTTCCTGCTGTTGGGATGATGTCTCAGAGAAAGAGGTGAGGCATGAGCTTCCACCGAACACGACCCCCGCTGTCCCCGATGCCTGCCGTGCTGTTGTTGCCCGTTCTACTTCCTCTGATCGCGGGATGTTCTCCCAGCGCCTCGCCGCACCAGGAAGTGTCCTTCGTTCTCCCCGGGAGTCTGATCGACAACGCCGAGTATGCATCGCGCAGGGCGAGGTTGATGGATGAGATCCCCGACGGGGCTGCCATCATCCCAGGGGCCACCTCTCCAATCGCAGACTATCAGTTCTTCCAGAGCAACGACTTTCTCTACTTCACCGGGGTCGAGGCGCCGAATGCTTGGCTCGTGATTGACGGTGTCAACCGGGTGAGCACCCTCTTCCTTACCCTCGATGAGCATGACGCGCGGGGGCAGGGAATTCCTGCGGAGCTTGCCCTGGACCCGACGGCGTACACGGGGATCGAACAGGCTCTACCGGTCGAGGACATGGACGCCTTCTTGGCGGACGTCGGTCGGCGGGTCGGCGTCTTCTATCTCTCCCAGCGTCCGGAAGAACTTCACCGCATGAATACCAACGAAGTGTACGGGACCTTTCGACGGACGGTAACGGAGAATCCCATGGACGGCCGCCAGACCCGGGAGCTGCGGCTGGTCGAGCGTCTGGAGCAGCGTTATCCCGGCGTCGAAGTGCGGGACTGCTTCCGCACGATCCAAGTGTTGCGGAAGGTCAAGTCGCCGGCAGAGGTGACGCTCGTCCGGGAAGCGGCCCGGATCGGAGTCGAGGCCCATCTCCAGCTCATGCGTTCTACCAAGGTCGGGATGCCGGAGCGAGCTCTGGCCGCGCTCTTCGAGTTCGTCAGCAGACGAGAGGGTGCCCAGGAGCTGGCGTACGAGACCATCATCATGGCGGGCGAACACCATCCCTGGGGACACTATCACCGACACGATCACACCCTCGAGGATGGCGACTTCCTCATCCTCGACGCCGGCCCCGATTACGCGTACTACAACGCCGACATCTCCACCACGTTCCCAGCCAACGGCAGGTTCACGCCCGAGCAACGAGGACTCTATGAGCTGGGCCTCGGCATCCGGCAGGTCTGCCTCGACAACTACCGTGCCGGGACCACGTTCCAGGAGGTAGGCGAGAAGGTGCGGGAGTGGCTCGTCGGGAATGGGTACGACGACACTGAGCGCCGATTTCGCGGGCTCATCAGGTGGGGCTGCTACAACCACCCGATCGGGATGGCGACGCACGACGTGATGGCGTCGATCACCGGCCCGGACGAACCGCTCGAACCCGGTTTCGTCTTCGCCTGTGACATCAACATGCCCCAGACCGAGACCTTGGGGATCCGGATCGAGGATACCGTGGTGATCACCGAGGACGGATACGAGAACCTCTCGACCGGACTTCCCCGCACGGTGGAGGAGATCGAGACCTTCATGCGTGAGCCCGGCCTCCTGCAGAAGATAGGGAGGTGAGCAATGGTCGGTCCCCTCGTCCGACGCGCTCCCTGGCTGGCTGCTGCCCTTTCCCTATCCTGCTTCTCCCCCCCTTCGGCCCAGCAAGTCGATGTCTGGAATCGGCCAGTCCAGGTCGAGCGGAGCCGCAGTCTCGACTTCATTCACTATCGGGTCAGTCTGACCTTCGATCTCGATGCCAAGGTCTTTTGGGGTGAGAACGAGATCACCCTGACCCCGCTCACCGACGGAATCGATCACTGCGTTCTGGATGCGGAGGAGATCATCATCACGGACGCCGTGGACGAAGCGGGACAGGAGCTCCTCAACGTGCAGGGTGACACGAGCGTCGTCATTACGTTCCCACAGGCGCTCTCGTACGGCGATACAATCACCGTCACGGTGGCCTTCCGGGGCGACAACCCGCAGGAAGGGCTCTTCTTCGACGATGCGAGTGACGATCACCCCCAGATGGTCTCCACCGATTCCTGGCCCGATGAAGCGCACCACTGGATCCCCTCGTACGACTACCCAAACGACAAGGTGACCCACGAACTCATCGTCACCGCGCCCGAAGGCAACAGGGTCCTCTCCAACGGACGATTGGTCGACGTCATGGAAGACGAGGGGGCAGGAACCACAACCTGGCACTGGTCGCAGGAGCAACCTCATGCGACCTACCTCTTCATGCTGGCGATCGGACCATTCACGGTCATCGAGGACTCGCTCGGTAGTCTGCCGGTCAACTACTGGGTCTACCCGGAGGATGCCGAGGATGCGCGCTGGATCTTTGCCAAGACGCCGCGCATGATCGCGTTCTACGCCGACCTATTCGACTACCCCTACCCCTGGGCTAAGTACGACCAGGTCACGACCCCACACGTCGGGGGAGGAGCCGAGGCAACGTCGGCCACCATCCTCGGCGACGGTGTCATCCACGACCGGCGTGCTGAGCAGGACTTCTCGTGGGAGCGGGTGATAGCGCACGAGATTGCGCACCAGTGGTGGGGCGATCTGATAACTCTGCGCGAGTGGTCTCACGCCTGGCTGAACGAGAGCTTCGGCACGTACTCTGACTACCTCTGGACCCGTCACGAGAGCGGCGAAGACGAAGGCGCTTGGGCGCTGTTGGGCAAGAAGAACGCGTACCTACGCGAAGCCCATGCGCGCTACGTGCGGCCTATCGTATTCAACCGATACGAGAGACCACACGACAACTTCGATTCCCACACGTACCCGAAGGGTGCCTGCATTCTGCACCAGCTCCGTTTCATCCTCGGCGACGAGTCCTTCTTCCGAGCCCTCGGTGCGTTTCTGGATGAGTATGCCTTTGAGCCGGTAGACACCTACGACTTCATGAGGACCGTGAACGAAGTGACTGGCCAGAACATGGACTGGTTCTTCGAGCAGTACATCTTCAGTCCGGGGCACCCAGGCTTCGAGATCAGCTCGAGCTGGGACGCCGGCGACGGACAGATTCAACTACGAGTGGCGCAGGTGCAAGACCGGGATCACGGGGTCCCCATCTACCGGACGCCGGTGCAGATCGGCATCGTCACCGCGTCTGGGAAGACGGTAGAGACGGTGTGGCTGGAGAACGAG
>JBDHAB010000033.1:0-32023 GCA_039588295.1 Gemmatimonadota bacterium | reverse complement strand
TCCCGGAGTGGTCTCGCCGACGCGACAAGCAGGCTCAGGAAGCCGCTCAGGGTGGTGAACATGCACCAGAACGACGGCCAGGCAGTCAGCCGCACCGCCTGGTGGACGGGATCGGGCCCGCCGGGCTCGACCGACGGTAGGCTCCGCTGCCAGTTGGAAGTGATGAACACCATGTGTGAGAGCGTGAGCACGAAGACGATCGTCGCGATGTTCGCCGTCAGCAGGCCAATCGCGATGCCGAGGACGTGGGCGGTAGAGATCGTCAGCGCGCACGCCATGACACACGCCGTCATCGTTCCCAGCACAATCCGTCCGTCTCGGTAGACCGCACCGATCACGAGTCCAAAGACAGCCAACGCTGCCAGACTGAAGACGACCAGGTCGCGGAACAGGCTACGTCGAATGAGTTCCACAACGTAGGGAACTCCGGACATCTTCACGTCCAGTTCCGCAGTCTGCATGCGGCGAACCACCGCCTCGATTCTGGGGACGAGGACTTCGGGATCGCTGTCGTCCGTGAGGAGCACCAGGTTGGTGGCCTGCCCCGGTGTGAGCAGGAGTCGGGACCAAAGCGGGCTCGGAGACGCATCCTCGGTCGTGATGCTGTAGACACCCGTGAGGCCTTGGACTTCACGGAGGTCGGCGGTCAGCGTCCGGATCGCGGCTACGTAGGTAGCTGCCTCAACGTCCGGTCCCTCCACCCGCATGATGATTTCCGGAGGAGAGGGAAAGCGACGCTCAATCTCTACCGACGTCCGGAGCTGCGGGTCGTCCCGCGAGAAGAAGAAATCGCTCTCCACCCGAGGGGAGAGATCGATTGCCCCAAGCACCACGATCACGCTCACCGCGCCGAGCCCGGTGAAGATCCAGGCCGATCGAGTCACCAAGCTAGTTCTCGCGCCGGCGCGCCATCTGGCGCCCGCCAGCTTGGGAGTTCACCTTGGTCAGCAACGGTTCTGCTGATGGAGGGATATCATGAGACGGTGGTCCAGGCTCTTCGCCGTTGTTGCGTGCGTGCTTGCAATCCATACCGCCACCGCGGTCGCGCAGGAGGAGGAAGTCCGCGCCGCGATGTTGGAGACACTCGCTTCCTGGAGCAACGGGGACTTCGATCGGTTTGCACAGTCCTACCACGAGGAGGTGCGCGGTTTTCTGTTTGGTGGTGGTACGCTGGCACGAGGCTTCAATGCGGCGGCGCTCGCGGCGGCGTACGAAGCGGGGTTCCGGGCCGAGATGGAGTTGCGTGACATCGACGTGAGAGTCCTCGGCGACATTGCGGTGGGGGTCGCGTATGCGGACGGCTCGCTGACCCTGCCCGGCGGGGCGCCTGAGGTTGGGTCGTGGCGATACTCCGAGACCCGTATCCGGGAGGGCGGCAGTTGGAAGATCGTGCAGTACCATTTCTCCAAGCTCACCCTGCCTTAGGAGTAGGCGTCAATCGGGTATTGCGGCTCACGACTCGGAGACAACTCCGGCAGTGGTTGCGCCTCACAGCACACCCGTCGGCGACGCGTGCAACCGCGATGATACGGCCGACTCGGGGAACCGTCCAGTGGTGGGACGATTGGGCGAGTCGCCGGCAGTGCCCGCTGCCGGTTTGGCCGGAACATGCATGAAGGTACTTGACTGGCGCGTCGCTCCTGGGATACGCTCCAATGACGACAGGCAAGGCAACAGACGGTTGGAGGGGGCGCATGACTGACATGGTACCTTCGGGCTCGACCGGCTCGGTGGTGGGTCGTCGGCGCAATGACTTGGGCGCATTGCTTTCCAGCTCGACGCTTTGTTGGGCCTCGACGCTACTGGTCTTCTACGCCATTACAGGCTGTGCAACAGTGAATCCTCAGGCCTCTGCCCTGGTCGAGTATCGGCGCTCCGGGGGCATCATGGGACGCGATGACCAACTGGTCGTCAACGCCGACGGCACGGCGCACCTCACCCACAGAGGGACCGAACTGGATTTCACGATTGGCACCGACAGTCTTGCGCAACTCCGTTCGCTGCTCGAGAGCATCGAGTTCCCCAGTCTGCGGGAGGAGTACCTACCGCCTCGGACCGGGGCAGATCTCTTCGAGTACGTGGTGATCTACCGGGGTCGCAAGATCCGCATGATGGATACGGCGATTCCAGCGGAGCTTCAGCCGCTCATCGTATTCCTCAATGGGCTCGCCGACAAGAGGCGCTGACCGCCGAGTCTCACCCCGCACAGCTGCTTCCCACGCCCAGGCGGCGGGTCACTCCGTCGCGGGAAACCGCTGAACGAGGGCGCATACCTTGCCCACGCGAGCCATACGGCGAACGTGCAGAGCACAATCGTGCCCTCCCACAGGACGGAGTGGGCCAGTGCAAAGTGCTGCGGTGCGTGGACGCCGAGGTAGAACAGATGCAGTAGTCGGAGCAGGTTGACCGCGAGCACCAACGGTACCCCGACGATCAGACCCCACCGCTTCGCCACGTCGTTCCCAGGGGACGCCACAATCGCCACGGTCAGCACCGCAGCCGGTAGAATGCCCGTGCACCCGGCGCGGATCTCGTACTCGAACACCCCGGGGACATAGAGGAACGTCCCTGCGCGCAACGCGCCCACCCCAACCCAGCCGAGCGCCGACTGGGTGAGGTGCGCGACGAGTGTGGCAAACGGCTCGAGCACGTTCACCGGGCTCGCGGAACTGTACGGCAGGAGAATGATCGCAATCAGCCATGTCAGCACCGCGAACCATGCCGCGGATCCGAGACCACTCCGCATTTGCACCCGCCCTAGGTCAACGCGTTCGCTCTTCGTGCCCGCAGCATCGCAGCGAGACCGATCAGCGCCAGCAGCACGATGAACCCGACGAGCGAGAGATCCGGCACCCCGCAGTTGTTGGCTGCGGGCTGGAAGGTTCCGTCCAGTCCAACCGCGTTGAATCCGGTGTCCACCGCCTGAACCTGGGTACTAGAGGCGCCGAAGAGGTCCTCTGCGGCCTGAAGCGCGGCCGAGCGTGCGTCCTCCAGCGTCGCCTGTGGGTGAAGGTATACCGTCAACGCCCGATAGAAGATTTGTTCGGCGTCGCCCTTGCCGATGCTAGCTGCGACGTTCACGAAGGCCTTGTTGGGGATTCCACTGTTCGTGTGGACTCCCTCGTTGTCGTTACAGGTCCTCACCCAGCCACTCGTGTGATCCGGTTGCCCGAAGGCTCCGGGATTGGACAGATCGCGAATGGCGCCGATCGGGAGATCCTCTCCCATGATCCAGTCCTCTCGATCCACCATCGCCCCGAAGATGTCGGAGAAGCTCTCATTCAGAGCGCCAGACTGCCATTTGTACTCCAGATCCGCTGTCCTTTCCGTCACCGCGTGCGTGAGCTCGTGGGCTGTCACGTCCTCGACGGCGAACCCGTCACCAAACACCATCTGAATGCCGTTCCAAAAGGCATTCTGGTAGTTGACGCTGTAGTGGACGGTCGAAGTCAGCGTCGCCCCTGCATTGTCATAGCTATCCCGACCGTGAGCGTTCGCGAAGTAATCGTACGTTTGACCAACGAAGGCGTGTGCAGAATCGACATCGGCATCTCCAACGGGCCCGCTGGCCTCGTTGCGACTCAGCGTCCCGGGGAGCACCGTTCCACCGTTGGCATCGTAGGTCAGGCGATTGCGGCTGGTGTACAGGCGATCGAGGACGTCGAGAATCCTCCCGCGACTCGCGTCAATGACGTAGTCGTACCGAGCGGGAACCGAGTCGTCGCGGACCTCGACGATCCACGCCAAGTCGGCGTCCGACTCTCGCCGCGAACCTGGGTACACGGTCAGCCGAGACGAAATCGGAGCGCCGTTCGGCAGCTGCCTGCCAGCGATGGCCCGCGCCGAGTCCTCGCTCAAGTCGGGTTGCGTCGTGGGCACGCGGACATTGGGGACCGCGTTACTGCTCACGGCCGCGATGATTCCCCCTTGCGGGGCTAAGTGGACCGAGACTCGGGCCGCGTAGACATCGACGCCTTGGTGGACCTGCTTGAGGGTCATATGACGCATGCCAAGCGCGTCGACGCGCGACTCGAGGTACTCCAGGTCTTGCTCGGCACTGTCCAGCCCGAACACGCCGGCGTACCGGCTCATTACCCCGTACGAGACCGCTTCGGTGGTGTCAGCCGTGCGCAGCCCGAACGCCGTGACGGGAATCCGGCCCCGAATGAAGCTCGGTCTCCCGGTCAGCGGATTGTAGGTCACGGTCACCGGCGCTTGGGCGTCCTGGACGAGCGCAGCGACGCTCACGGGCTCGGGCGCTCTGCCGCAGGAGACGGCGACGGCCAATACCATCGCGACACTGAAGGAGACGGTGAACCAGCGTGGATGCAGGCGCTTCATGGCTACCTCCTCCGAGAGCGGTAGGCTGTCGTCGTCGGATCGGGAATGCAGGAATGCACGAATTCTCATCCGAAAGCTCCGCGCAGCAACAGTGGCCGCGCGAGGGACGTGACGGGCCACGGACGCCGACGAGCTGATGATGCGCCCAGCATAGCCGCTGGAGCCCTCCTGGGGTAGACCCTGTTTGGGGCATCGTTTGTCAGAATTGAGACATCAATACCGGTTCCCGTCACGCGCTACCCATTTCTTCGGGCCAGCCCGCGTGAGACCGTTGCCATTTCCTGGCGTCGTTGCTGAGGACACTCGCCCAATGTGGCACGTGTGTGCGGGGTGCTCGCCGGCCTGGTGGGGAAGTCAAGGCAGTACGGGTGCCGCCGACGCAAGCGTCGCGAACAACGAGGCGGCTGGTTCGAGCTATGTTATATGTCTGTTAGCCGCCCGAAGGTCTCATCGAATTCTCGGTCGCGCGCCCGCTCTTGTTCCAGGTGCTGGCGCCGTATGTACAAATCGAAGGAGGCTGGTTGCCCTACGTTGGACCCGTAGGCCGCGACCTCAAACTGGTCTCCCGCGTCCAACCGCGTTCCCCCCTGGACGATATCCGGCCTCCGGGCCCTGTCGGCTCGCCAATCCCCCCAATGAACCAGTTCGTGGAGCACGATGGCCTCGAGGCACAGTTCGTTGGCGCGACGATGGGGCGCCCGTTCGTACGGGCCGACGACAGCGCGGGAAATCATGATGGCAGTGGGAGCACGCCGAACAAACAATCCGAGCGTCTGTGAGCCAAGTCGCGCGACTCGGACGAGAGGGTCCCGTCCCCAGGACAAGCCCGTAGCGCCTCCTGTTCCGAAAACTGCCCATACTCAACGAACGCCCTCCAGATCCGTCCGCCATCCCGATTGGGGATCGTGGTACGCATCTGCCGCAGCCACGCGACCGTTCTGGGGAACGCCTGCCTTTGTGCCCGATACATGCGAGCCATGAGGGGTCACTCCCGTTGCAGTGCGTCGAGCGCGTCGCCGTAGCCCCAAGCGACAACCGGCCTTGGGACAAACATGCACCGGGATGGGGAAGCGGCAAGTTGTACCGGCGGCGCGTTGCTAGAAGCGGACGGCCGCCGCGAGCGCGAAGCCACGGTGCTGCGGCACGATGCTCACGCGCATGCGGTCGAGCGGAAATTCCCGCCAGCGCACCGTCTTGTAGCGGTCTCCCACTATGGCTCCCACCACGCCACCCACGACTCCGAGCGCCCAGGCCGCCATTGCCGCCTTTTCACCAGCAGTCCATCGGAAGAACCCGGACTTGTCATCTCCCGACGCCCACCCGAGCAGTGCGCCGGTTGCGGCGCCCACGACAAACCCGATTCCGGCTCCAAGCCACTTAAGCGATTTCCCTGCTTGCCGAATCTCGAGCCGCTCCAGAGCGGAGAACGGGCACATCACGGCGGTGTCCGCGGTCAGGATCAGAGTGTCCCCATGCAACGCCACGAACCACGCTTCCTGGTGCCGGATACCGAGATCGGGCGCTGTCACCCGGACGCGTTGCCCGCGAAACAACTGCGGCGATACCTGAGCGACGCTGGCGGTCACAAGCGTGGCCTCCGCAATGAGGATGAGAATCGTGATGCGACGCATCGTGGCCTCCTTGTTTCCCGTGCACTACGATGCGCTCGCGCCGTCAAGGCCGCGTCAAGGGCGGTGGTCATGGCAAATCACACCTGGCACCAGGACTTGCTGGCACCGGAGGCAAACCGCAGATTGCGAGTATCCGCAGTACGCTCGCCAGGAGGTCGCCATGTCCAGAAAGGCTATCGCTGCATTTCTCAACCAGGTGGCGGAAGACGGGAACTTGCGCCAGGCCCTCGTAGAGTTCGCCGAGCGACATGGATTCAGGTTTACTCCGTCTGAACTCCGCGAAGTAGACCTCCGGAGCCTGTCGGGCAGCATCACCAGTGCCGGCTCCACCGAGCCTGCATCCCTGGATGAACTGGATGATGATTCGGAGGACCCTGGATTCGGGATCATTGAATATCCCGCGTAATCATCACTCGTAACGCCACGGAGGCACGGCAACGGCGAGCGTAGTGTGAGGGCCGGTGCCGGACCTTCACGGTATTCGTCTCGTACCGTGCCGTGAAAGACGCAACGGTTGTCGTCGGGTTGCGGGGGTTTAGGTTTGGGCCCGCAATACGGTTAGGGCCTCGAAGGAGAGCGTTGAATGCTGAGAATCGTGTTGTTTCTAGCGACAAACGTGGCTGTCTTGCTGATGGCGGCCATCGCGATGGCGGTGCTGACCGCCCTGGGAGTCATCCCCCAGAACGCCCCCTACGTGCAGCTGCTGATCTGGTGCGCGCTCTTCGGCTTCGGCGGGGCGTTCTTTTCGCTGGCGATTTCGAAATGGGTGGCGAAACGCTCGACCCGCGCACACGTCATCGAAACCCCCTCCAATGATGTCGAGCGCTGGCTCGTCGATACGGTTCAGCGGCAAGCGCGACAAGCTGGGATCGGGATGCCAGAGGTTGCGGTCTTCGACTCTCCGGACCCCAACGCCTTTGCCACCGGCATGTTCCGCAACAGCGCCCTCGTCGCCGTGAGCACGGGTTTGCTGAGACTGATGAGCAAGCAGGAGATCGAGGCGGTGCTCGGCCACGAGGTGTCGCACGTCGTCAATGGGGACATGGTGACGCTCACCCTCATTCAGGGTGTGCTCAACACGTTCGTGCTGTTCATCGCGCGGATCATCGCGAGCCAGTTTGGCCGCGGCCGCTTCCTGATCTACATCGGTCTCCAAATGGTGTTCGGAATCATCGCGAGCATCATTGTGGCGTGGTTTTCACGCCGCCGAGAGTTTCGGGCGGACGCGGGCGGCGCACAACTCGAGAGCGCGACGGCCATGGCCGCCGCGCTGGACCGGCTCCGGTCCCTCAAAGACGCGCCCTCGCAGTTACCCGACAGTCTGACCGCCTTCGGTATCCGTGGCGAAGGACTGCTCAAGCTGATGAGCACGCATCCACCACTGGAGCAGCGGATCGCGCGGCTCCAGAACCGCTAAGGGGCCTCAGCATCAGCGCTCGGTGTCACCGCAAAGCCCCGTTGCCTCCGAGACAACGGGGCTTTGGCGTGACCCATCTGCGCGGGGCTCGAGGGTTCGAGCCATCTAGTCCAACCGCATCGCAACCGCCATCTTAGGCGATGAGAACCCCGGGTTCCGGATCCGACCCCAGAACGAGGTGACCCGATCATGGACCGCAGACGCTTCCTGGAGCACACCGGTATCGCGTTGGCCGCCGCTTCCTCGGTGGGGACCCTCACCGCGTTTTCGACGAACGCTCGATCGCGCGTGCGACCGGCCGGGATTGGGATCTGTGACTGGAACCTCGGACCGGAGGCGATGTGCGATCCCGAGAAGGTTCCGGCGGCGGCTGAGGCCGGCCTGGAGGGAATCCAGGTGAGCCTGGGACGGACCCCGGAGGAGATTGTGCTGCGCGACCCCGCCGTCCGGCAGCGGTACCTCGAGCTGGGTCGACAGCACGGGATCACGTTTCATTCCGTCGCACTTGGCTTGCTCAACGGCAATCCCCTGGCGGACCAACCCCGGGCGACCGTCTGGTTGGTCGATGCCATCGAGGCGGCGGCGGCGCTCGGTGCGGGCAACGTACTCATGGCCTTCTTCGGCAACGGCGACCTGCGATTCAGCGATGAGAACGGTGAACGGGTCAACGAGTCCGAGGGTGGCTTCGCCTCCTACCGCCTGGACGAAGACAAGGTCACGAGTGTCGTCGAGACGCTGAGGCAGATCGTGCCTCGCGCCCGGGATGCGCGAGTCGTGTTGGGACTGGAGAACACCATCACGGCACGTCAGAACCTCGAGATCATCGACCGAGTGGGGTCGGAATGGCTGCAGGTGTACTACGACCTTGGCAATTCCACCGGCAACGGGTACGACGTGCCGGGCGAGCTGCGGATGCTCGGGAACGACCGGATCTGCGAGGTCCACCTCAAGGATTGGCGCACCCCGCTGTTGGGGAGCGACAAGGGGATGGTGGACATGCCGGGCGCTGCCGCGGCGTTGCACGACATCGGCTACGACAAGTGGCTGGTGCTGGAGACGAGTGGCCGCGAGAACCGCTTCCTGGAGGATACCCGCGCGAACGTGGCGTGGGCAAAACAGACCTTCCAAATAGCCTGACGCGCCCGCCTTGCCCTGGCTTCCGAAGGTCCTGAAGACGATCGGAGCCGCGGCCTCCGCCGTGGGGCGCACGCTGCGCCGCCCATTCATCTGGGGCGTCGCAGTTGGGATCGTGGCACTGCTCCTGGTCCGCGGCGGAAACGGCCTCACCTCGACCGATCGTTTCTGCGAGTCGTGCCATGTCCATCCCCAGGCCACGACGTCCTGGCGGCAATCTACGCACTACGCGACCAAGAGCGGCACAGTAGTGCACTGCGTGGAGTGTCACTTGCCACCCGGTGGGGTTGCCTACGCCGCCCACAAGACCAGACTGGGGATCCGCGACGCCTTTGGGACCGTCTTCCGGGATCAGGACAGCTCCCACTGGGAGGAGCGTTCTCAACTCGAGCACGCCAGCAGTCACGTCTTTCGAGCATCGTGCGTGGACTGCCACCCGAACCTCTTTCCCGTGGAACTCACCGACGAAGGGGAGGAAGCCCACCTCCACTATGAGCGGCACGAGCAGGAGCTGCGTTGCATCAAGTGCCACTTGCACGTGGGACACTACGATCCCGATGCGGAGGAGATCGATTTCGGTCTCGTCGCGTTCGGCGAGGCCGAGATCTATGACGCGCCCGCGGTGGTCGAGGGATTCGTTGACTACACGGAGTTCATTCCCGGCACGAGCGTGTCGTTCGACATGGTGGCGATTTCGGGAGGGACGTTCCGGATGGGCAGTCCCGAGTCGGAGCCGTACCGCCGGGCGGACGAGGGCCCGATGCACTCGGTCGCGGTCAGCCCCTTCTGGATGGGACGCGTCGAGGTCACGTGGGACGAGTTCGAGTCATGGTATCGTGCGACGCGTGCGGAAGGCCGCAGCGACACCCGGCTCATGGAAGAGGAGGACGTCGACGCCATCACCGGCGCCACCCCGCCCTACGTGCCGCCCGATCAGGGCTGGGGCAAAGGGAACCGTCCGGCGATCACCATGACGCACCATGCTGCCCAACAATACTGCCGGTGGCTCTCGGCGGTGACCGGCCGGCGCTACCGACTGCCAACCGAAGCGGAATGGGAGTACGCCGCCCGGGCGGGGACCTCGACACCCTACTTTTTCGAGGGAAGCCCCACGCGCTACACGAAGCGGCGGTTCTGGAACCGGCTTCTCGGCCGGGACACGAAAACATTGGACAGCTTTGTGATCCACGCCGGCAACAGCACCGGTCGTACCCAGTCGCCATCGGACGTCGCACCCAATGCGTTTGGGCTCGTGAACATGCTTGGCAATGTCCGCGAGTTCACACTGGATTGGTACGCGCCTGACACGTACCGCGACCGCGATACCACCATGGCCGTCGTGGATCCCCGAGGAGCGGCAACGGGAACAGGGCATGTCGTGCGGGGCGGTTCGTTCCGCAGTGATCCGGCCGACGTTCGTGCGGCTGTCCGGGATAGCACCCGTCGCACGGCGTGTCTCCTGAGCGACCCGCAGAGCCCAAAGAGCCGTTGGTGGTATTCCGACTGCACGGATGTAGGATTCCGAGTGGTACGCGAGTTCAATGATTCAGGCGAGGAACAATGAGGGAGGGAGGCGAACGGTGAGGAAGACACATGACGGACCCAACCGGCGCGAGTTCATCGAGACGGTCGGACTGATCGGCGCGGCGGGGGTCGTGGGCGCGATGGTCGCCGGTTGCGCAGATGGTGGAGAGCAATATGCCGACTACCCATGGCCACCACTCCTCGAAGGAGCGCCGGACGGTCCCCCACTGAAAGCGGGACTCGTGGGCTGCGGCGGACGCGGTACCGGCGCCGCACAGGACTTTCTGGACGCCGGCCCCAACCTAGAGATCGTTGCGTTGGCCGACGTATTCCGCGACCGGCTGGATAGCTGCCGTGACACCCTGCGCGAGGAGAAAGGCGTGGAGGTACCCGAGGAACGCTGCTTCGTCGGGTTCGACGCCTACCAGCGTCTGCTCGAGACGGACGTGGACATCGTGCTGCTCGCGACGCCGCCGTACTTCCGACCACAGCACTTTGAAGCCTGCGTGGACGCCCGCAAGCACGTGTTCATGGAGAAGCCGGTCGCGGTCGACCCGGTCGGCGCACGCTCGGTCATGGCCTCATCCCGCACGGCCGACGGCCTCGGCCTGTGTATCGTCACGGGCACCCAGCGCCGTCATCAGGCCAACTACCTCGAGACCTTCCGCAACATCACTCGCGGGACCATCGGTGACGTCGTCGCGGCCAACTGTTACTGGAACGGCCGGGTCCCGTGGTGGCGGGACCGCCAGCGGGCCTGGAGCGACGTCGAGTACATGCTGCGCGACTGGGTGAATTGGACCTGGCTCTCGGGCGACCACATCGTGGAGCAGCACGTGCACAACCTGGACGTGATGCACTGGTTCCTCGGCGACGGCCACCCGGAGAAAGCGGTTGGAGTGGGTGGGCGCTGGCGCCGTCCCAGCGGAGACCAGTACGACTTCTTCAGCATCGACTTCACCTTCGAGAACGACGTACACGTCCACAGCATGTGCCGGCAGATTGCCGGCTGCGCGGACAACGTCTCGGAGTTCGTGCGGGGCACCAAGGGTTACACCAATTGCGAAGACGAGATCTGGCGGACCGATGGCAGCCAGGAGTGGAAGTACCCGTACGAGTTGGACGAGGAAGAGAACGAGATCCGGCCGAAGCCCTATAAGCAGGAGCACATCGACTTGGTGACCGCAATCCGCACCGGCCAACCGGTGAACGAAGCCGGCCGGACCGCCGTCTCAACCATGACGGCGATCATGGGCCGGATCTCGTGTTACACCGGTCAGGAAGTCACCTGGGACGAGATGATGGAGTCGGATCTCAAGCTGGGCCCCGACCGCATGGTGTTTGGCCCCTCGAATCTGGTGCGGGCGGTGATCCCGGTTCCCGGCACGGCGTGAATGCCGCATGCCAGTCTGCAAACAAAACCGCCCGGCGCGGGGCCGGGCGGAAGACTGAGTGAGGGAAGTGGATCGAGCTTGAAGGTCCAGCTCGGCTATTGTTTTTGGAACGTGAAGGTAAACGCGGATCCGTCGATCGTGCCCGAGACGGTCAGCGTGTTGCCCGCAACCGTGTAGCTGAAGGTCTCCTCGTCGATGGTTCCGGGGTCGAAGGTGAGTTGAGTCGCCGTCGTCGTGAAGTCGCCAAAGTCGCTGCAATTGGGGTCGGGATCACAGAAGCCGAATCCATCGTTGGTCACCGTGAACGAGTACTCGGCGTCAGCATCAAAGGTGAAGCTCAGGGTCATGCCCTCGAGCGCGTAGTCGACGCCGTCAACGACGATCGCCGTGGCGTTCCACGTGCCGACGAGGCCTTCCGGGGGCTCGAAGCTGTCCCCACAGGTAACGACGGCCGGGATGAGAGCCGCAAGCACGAAGAACGTTGAATAGCGGATTGAACGGAGCTTCCTCATTGCCAATCTCCTCGCTGTGTAACGGTGGATTGTGGAACCGGGGCAGCCAGGGCACAAGGACCGTGCATCACCCCAACTGCTTTTGCCCGTTGCATTTGCCCCTATGGCTGATACGGCGCCGGACCGTCGCCGACAAGAATGGTAGCAATGCAACCACTGAAATGGAATGGTCGGCAATCACAGCCAACCGGTTGGCCGGTAGAGTGTTGTGACGTCGCCACCTTGCAGGGCGGCTCCTCGTACATGCTGAACTCCGGGGGAGTGGACGTGGGAAGAGGACGTGGTTCAGGTGGGGAGCCCATCGATGCCAGCTAACCTCACACCAGCGTACAAGGCGGCCGAGGCCAGATTCCGGAACGCCGTGACCCGAGAGGAGAAGATCGCCGGCCTCGAGGAGATGCTGCGGGTGATCCCCAAGCACAAGGGGACGGACAAACTCCAAGCCGATCTGCGCTCACGGCTGTCGAAGCTCAGGCGCGAACCGAAGAAGAAGGGTCCCACGCGGGGACACAGTCACCGAATCCCGGGAGAGGGGGCAGGACAGGTGGTTCTGGTCGGGCCACCAAACGCCGGGAAATCCAGCCTCGTTGCTACCCTCACCCACGCCAAGCCCGAGGTCGCCGCGTATCCGCTCACCACCCGGGAAGCCACACCGGGGATGATGCCTTTCGAGGACATCGCGATTCAGCTCGTGGATCTCCCCGCCCTGTGCCACGAGCACGTGGAGTCCTGGGTCTACGATCTGATTCGAGCTGGGGACCTGGCGTGGCTCGTGGTTTCCATCGACCGGCCGCTCAACGGGATTGACCTGGTCCTGGATCTTCTCAGCCGAAAGGCCGTCGGGCTCTATCCGGCAGGAATGGGAGCGCCGACGGAAGTCCGACTGGGATGGCTTCACAAGGCCGCTCTCCTCGTCGTCACCGGAACGGACCGAGCGGGTGCGGACGGGGACCTAGGGGCACTCGAGGAGCTGCTGGAAACCCCGTGGCCGATCGTGCCCGTGTCTTCGGTAAGGGGCACGGGGTTGGAGGAGTTGGCCAAGCAAACCTTCGATGCTCTGAACATCATCCGGGTATACACGAAGGAACCCAAGAAGGACCCGGACCACGATCGGCCGTTCACGCTCCCCAGAAACTCCACCGTTGGCGATCTGGCCCGAACCATCCACAAGGACATCGCCGACGGATTGAAGTTCGCGCGGATCTGGGGACCCAGCGTCTTCGACGGTCAGTCGGTCAAGGACGCGCACGTGCTGGAAGAAGGCGACGTGGTGGAGATCCACTGGTAGGTAGGGGCCGACTCCACTCTCATCGACCGTCCGACCTGAGGGTCGACCGCCTTACCGAGCCATCCTCGCCAACTCCGCCTCCGCCGCGATGCGCCCGAAGCCCGGCCACCATGGATGTCGGGCAATCTGCTCCAGGATCTCCGTGGCACGGGCCGTATCGCCCTCGACGAGTAACCAGTTCGCCACGCCGAACCCCACCGTCTCCAACCGGTATGGCGCGTCCTCGCCGGGGGAGAGCAACTCGTCGGCGGTCTTGACTCCTTTGTAGAACAGCAGATCGTGGTAGTAGGCGACGTTCTCTTCGATGGGAAGATCCGGGGGGAGCGCCGCGAGGAGGCGCATCACGGAGTCGTGCTGCCCGGACCGACGGAGCGCCCGCACGGCCCACTCCGTCATAGCCACCATCGATTCCGGGTCGGCGGCGTTCTCCGCGCAGCTCCGAAAGCCCTCGCGCGGCGCGCTAAGCGCAGCGGCATCGTCCGCCAATTCGAGGCATCGCGAATATTCATCGGCCGCATCGGCAAACCGGCCTGCCAGGAAGTACGCTAGCCCCAAGTGGTAGGCCACATCCCAGTTCATCGGTGCCCGTGCTCGCGCCGCTTCCAGGTCCACGATGGCCCGGTCGAACTCACGCACCGAGATGTGGCGGTGCCCGCGAAACCGGTACGGCCGCCAATCCTCGGGTGCCAGGTCGATCGCTCGGGTGTAGAGCGCCATCGCCTGACGGTACTGCCAGAAGTTCCGACGCACCCGTCCTGACGCAATCAACAGATCCACATTGTCGGGGGCTTCCGCGAGAGCCGAATCGGCTTGCGCAACGGCGCCGGTCGTGTCTGGGAGAGCGTACAGCGAATCGCCGAAGAGTGAGATGGCTTGCGGCTCCGCCAAGGGATCGACGGACCACACCGGTGGTCCCTCTGCGCAACCGAGCCACAGGGCCGTTGCCGCAACCAGTGGGATCAACTGCAAATGCCGAGACACGAAAACCTCCAAGTAGGAATCTGGATCGAGCTTGCGTCATGAACCTCACGGTATCGAGCAGCGGCGGGCGCAACGTGCTGTCAGGTCACAGATGGAACGTCCACCTGCCGTCGTCCGTTCTATAGAGCACAAACACCGGCTCGCCATCGGTGGTGAACACGGCTCGACCGTCATCGTCGATCACCGGAGCGATGGTGGTAGCCTGCCTCAGTGCTTCAACAACCTGTGTGCCCCATTGCTGTTCGAATCGCTGCACGAGCTGGTTGCGATCCTCGTCCGATGCGAACTTGTGCGATTCGCCGTAGAAGTCGTCCACGTAGGCGCCCCACGCACCTTCCTCAGCGAGAGCCAGCATCGCCGCGACGGTCGCCGCAGCCCCCTGTTCATCGGGCCTTGCCTGGGCTGTATTCGCAGCCGGACTCTCCCCGCCTGGGGATGATCGCTGCTCACAACCCGACGACGATGCCAGTACGGCGACCATCAAGAGGAATCGTGTGCGTGCCATGATGAGCACCTCCTCGAAAAGTGGCTACGTTTGGTGTAACACGCCGGGACGTGTCGCTGTCGAAGCGGTTCGTCCCTCTGATGCGTAGTCTATACGTTAGTCACTGCCAGGGAGAACGCCATGCGTCATCTCGGAACCGCCGCCGGGTTGCTTGCCGTCCTCAGCCTTCTCGTAGGCCCGCGAGGTGCCGTCGCACAAGACGTGACCCGCCTGGAACGCGATGCGCCGATCGAACGCGACTTGACCGCCGGTCAGGTGCATCGCTACGCCGTCGCCCTGGAAGCCGAACAGTTCGCATTCGTGGCGGTCGAGCAACGCGGCATCGACGTGATCCTCCACGTGAGCGGCCCCGACGGCGAGCAGTTGCAGGAGATCGATAGCCCCAACGGGCGGCAGGGCGTCGAGCCGGTCATGCTGTTCACCGAGGTGGCAGGTGACTACGGCATCGAGGTGCGACCGCTCAACGAGGACGCCGACCCCGGTCGATACGAAGTCCGCATCGAGCGCCTGGAGCCGGTGGCCGCGACGCGCGAAGGCCGTGTGGATCAGCTCTTTGCGGTATGGGACCGGCCGGGGGGACCGGGAGCCAGCATCGGCATCATGCAGGACTCCGAGATCATATACGCGAACGGGTACGGGGAAGCTCAACTCGAGTACCAGGTGCCGATCACGCCGGAGACCGTGTTTCATGTGGCGTCCGTGAGCAAGCAGTTCACCGCGTTCGCAGTGATGCTGTTGGCCGATCGCGGCATGTTGTCGCTCGATGACGACATCCGGCAGTACTTGCCCGAGGTCCACGATTTCGGACCGACGATTACCGTGCGGCACCTCATCCACCATGTCAGCGGCCTGCGGGACCAGTGGGACCTGCTGAGTATGGCGGGGTGGCGACTCGACGACGTGATCACGCGCAACCAGATCATGCGTCTCATCGAACGGCAGCGTGAGCTCAACTTCCCCCCCGGTGACATGTATCTCTACAGCAACACGGGGTACACGCTCCTCGCGGAGATCGTGAGCAGGGTCGCCGACACGCCCTTCCCACAGTTCATGCGCGAGGAAGTGTTCGAGCCGCTCGGTATGGCGCACACCCATTTCCATGACGATCACGAGATGGTGGTGCCGAACCGGGCGTACTCGTACCGGGCGGATCCGGATGGCGGGTTCCGGAAGATCGTGTTGAGTTATGCCAACGTGGGTGCCACGAGCTTGTTCACCACCGTGGGTGATGTCCTGCGGTGGACGCGGAACCTCGATGAGGGTACCGTCGGCCGCCGCCGGGTGCTGGAGCTGATGCACCGACGCGGGGTGCTCAACAGCGGCGATACCCTGGGGTATGCGGCCGGTCTCGGCATCGGCCGGCACCGAGGACTGTCGTTGATCGGCCATTCCGGAGGCGACGCCGGCTTCCGGACCTACGTTGGCAGGTTCCCGGACCAGGACTTTGCCGTCGCCGTCTTCTCCAACGCCGCGAGCTTCAATCCATCGCAGATGGCGCTCCGCGTGGCGGACGTCTATCTCGAGGGACACTTTCCCGAGAGCCCGGAGACACTCGCCGAGGAGATTGGGGAACTGGCACGTGCTGACGTGGACCCGGCGGTCTTTGACGACTACGAAGGCAGCTACACCTTCCCGTCCGGTCTCTTGGTGGAGGTGGAGCGAGAGGGGGATCGGCTGATGGGACAGGCCACCGGTCAGCCGCGGGTCGAGCTGATCCCGCAGTCCGAGAGCGAGTTCTTCGTTCCCGAAGCCTCGGCCACCGTCAGGTTTCAGCGCGAGCAGAGAGAGGTGACGGCACTCGTCTTGGTGCAGGGCGACGTGGTTCAGACAGCCCGACGTCTCCCGTCGTTCGACCCGGCGACCGTGGTGCTGGAGGACTACACCGGCCGGTACTACAGTCCGGAGCTCGAGACCTCGTACCTATTGGCCGTCGAACACGGACGTCTGATGGCGGTTCACGTACGGCACGAACCGATAGCCATCTCCGAGGCGGGTGCGGCGGATCGGTTCGAGGGCGACTTCGGACAGATCCAATTCGAGCGCGACGATGCGGGGCTGGTGACGCGGATGCTAATCTCCAGCGGGCGCGTGCGGAACCTGCGATTCGAGCGGGTGGACTGGTAGAAGGGATGGACACGGTGCTGAGGCGCGTCGCGGGTGGGGCGCAACACCCTGCAGCCAGCATCGCGTGCGGATTGGCCGGGCGGTCCTAGAAGCTCAGCTGCACCCCAAGCCTCGGCTGCCATCCGGAGAGTGTCCCTCCGGGTCCGTTGCCCAGCGCCCCGCTCACTCCGGCGACGAGACCCGCGCCACTGAACGTGAGGGTGAGTTCTGCGCCGAGTCGTCCAATGGGGTATGCTCGCACCTGAGGTTCGGTGAACAGCAGCCCGCCGATTTCGGGAACTACCGACAGCCTGACAACTTGTCGCAGAGCAGCAAGAACTGTCACGGGCACTGAGACTGCTGCGTCCACAGCACCGGTACTCCACTCTCGGCCATCCACAAGGAAACGCAGGAAGTCGATTCCCAATGCAGCGCGGGCCCTGAATCTCCCCTGTGCAAGAGCGTGCTCGTACCACACTACGTAGCCACGGAAGTCCTCGTCCTGTCGGTAGTTCCTGTTGGTGTGGGTGAAGGTCGTGGCCAGCACCGCGAAGGCGCTGCTCGCAAGACGCTCACGGGGGTCGCGGCGTGTGGCCCGTGAACCCAAGCCCAGTGAAACGACGCCGAGTGGGCCACCTGCCCCGTAGATGATCCGTCCCTCAGCGAGCAGACGAGCGTTTCCGACGCCAACAGCCGTCCCCAGACCAACGGAGCCATACGGGTGGAAACCGCTTTCAATGTCCGGGGGTCTGAATTCGGAGCCATGGGAGGTGAATGCTCTTTCAACGGAAGCGCCGAGAAGCAAGTAGAATCCGCGGTCGTCGTTCAACGGATCCCCGATGAGGACGTCACCACCTATGCCGACGGCTTGAGTCCGGCCCCCCCCCGGGTGTGTCATCGCGGTAGCGAATCCTCACGCCGAGCGCGATCGGCCCAATGACCTCGTGAGCGTACCGGAGTGCGATCAACGGACCGCTCACCGAGGAACTCTCACCGAAGTAGAGTCCCGCCGTTACACTGATGCTCGAGCCACTGGCTACCTCTTGACCCCGCAGAATCAGCCATGGAGTGCATGACATTAGGGCGAAGAGGCACCGGCTGGAACCGGCGTACCATCCTACCGCCCGCACCCCCACACCCCCGGTACGCCGACGCCACACTCCGGACACATACCATCATCGATCTCATTGTCGATCACATCGAACACGTACCGCTCGATCAAGAGATGGCCGCACACGTGGCAGTATGTGTGCTCCCATCGGTGACCCGGCACGTTGCCGACGTACACGTACCACAAGCCTGCTTCTTTGCCGAGGGTCCTGGCACGCTCGAGCGTGGAGATCGGCGTGGGTGGGACACTGTGGAGCTTCAAATGCGGGTAGAAGCGCGTCACATGCCACGGCATCTCGGCCCCCAGCGTGTCGTTGATCCATCTCGCGAGGTTGCTGAGCTCAGACGCACTGTCGTTGATGCCCGGGATGATGTTGGTCACGACCTCGACATGCATGCCGAAGCCTTTCGCCAGTCGGATGACGTCGAGAATCTGCTCGAACCCGCCGACGTGACCGATGCGCTTATACGTGGAGTCGGAGAACCCCTTGAGGTCCACCCGAAACACATCGAGGTACGGCGCCAGCGCAGCCAGGGCGTCCCTCGAGATGGTGCCGTTGGTGACGTAGTTGGTGTGAAGCCCGTCTCTCTTCGCTGCCTTCGCCCCGTCCAGCGTGTACTCGAACCAGATCGACGGTTCGTTGAAGGTCCAGGAGATGCCGATGCACCCATATTCCTTCGCCAAGAGGACTGCGCGCTCAGGCGGGAGGTATTCCGTGCCCGTCTCGCCGTCTTGCCAGTGCGAGAGTTCCCAGTTTTGGCACCCGGGACAGCGGAAGTTGCACCCAACGCTCCCCAACGAGAGCCATCTCGACCCCGGATGGAAGTGGAACACGGGCTTCTTCTCGATCGGATTGACGGACACCGACGAGACTTCCCCGTAAATCAGACTGTAGAGCGTGCCGTCTTCGTTCCGGCGGGTGCGGCACCACCCCACGTCGCCCGGCGGGATCGTGCAGCGCCGCTGGCACACGCCACAGCGCGCCACATCACCCTCCAAGCGCTCGAACAACAGCGCTTGGGTCTTCATACGCCGTATCGCCCTCTGAGGGAAACATACGCGACCGGGCAGATCGCGCTCCGCTCCATCCCATCCGCCGTTTTCGTCATGAGCACCAGCTGCTGCACCGCGCGCGCGAAGACCGGTGCAATGACCCGCCCACCCACGACGAGCTGCTCGACGAGCGGCGCGGGAACTTTCGTGCACGCAGCGGTGACGGAGATGCGGTCATACGGCCCGAGCGCCGGATACCCGAGACCGCCATCGGCGCGCACCAGCACGACGTCGTCGTAGCCCGCGTGGTTCAGGTTGGCTTCCCCGTACGCCAACGTCACGGGATCGATTTCCACGGCGACCACGAGGCCGTCGCTGCCCACGACCTCCCGAGCAACCGCTGCGCCGTATCCCGAGCCGAGCCCGACCTCCAAGAATCTGTGCCCGGCATCCAATCTCAGCGGCTCGTAGAACAAGGGATAGCTGTGCGGGCAGGAGATCGTGGCATGTTTACCCGGGAGCGGGAGCGGCACCTCCATGTAGGCATAGTCCCGGTACGCCCGAGGAATGAAATCCTCGCGCCGCACTTTCAATAACGCTCGGCGGATTCGCTCGGACGTGAGATACCCCAAGGCCGTCAACTCCTCGACCTTGGCAGCCCGCTCGCGCTCCAACTTCTCCGGCGTCTTCGTCGGCTCTCTGGCCGGGGGGACGATCCAACCCACCATCAGAGTACCTGTTTCAGGGTCTCCAGACTGATGTTTCCTCCGCAGATCACCACGACCACGCGCATTCCCGCGAACCGCTCGCGCGTTTTCACGTACGAGGCGACCGCGACCGCCGCCGCTCCCTCAACCAGCAGGTGATGGGCATCGGTGAACTGCCTGAGGCTCTCTGCGATCTCGTCCTCGGTGACCGTCACGTACTCGTCGACCAGCGTGCGGCACAGCTCGAACGTGATGGAGCCCTGCTCGACACCGCCGGCCGTACCGTCGGAGAGCGTCGGGAGAGACGGTAGATCGAGAATCCGACCCGCCCGCACCGATTCAATCATGATCGCCGAATTCTCCGGCGAACACCCGACGATACGGACCTCGGGCCGAACGGACTTGAGATAACCCGCGATACCCGAGATCAAGCCACCGCCACCCAGAGCGACAAACACTGCGTCGATCCGCTCGAGCTGCCGCTCAAGCTCTCGCGCCACGGTTCCCTGCCCGCCGATCACCAGCGGGTCGTTGTAAGGTGACACGTACGTCATAGCGTTGTCGGCAGCGAACCGCCGCGCGTGGACCTCAGTCTTCAGCCCGTCATCACCACGGTGGCGCACGTCGGCATCGAAGCGCTCGATAGCTCGGACTTTCGAGGGGCTCGCGCCATGGGGAACGAGGACGATCGCCGGCGCATCCAGCTCCCGCGCTGCGCGCGCCACGGCCAGACCGTGGTTACCGGTGGAGGCGGCGATGACGCCCCGCGCCAACTCTTCAGGCGCGAGTGACAGGATCTTGTTCATCGCGCCGCGCGCCTTGAACGACCCCGTGAACTGGAGGTTCTCGAGCTTGCAGTGCACTTCCGCGTCGCCCAGTTGGCTCAGATACGCCGAACGTTCAAGGATCGTTTCACGCGTATGGGGCCGGATGCGCTGCTCGGCGCAGCACACTTCGTTCGCGATGTCCATAGACGCATCTTGCAGGTGTGAGCGGTGTGACGCAACGCTCAGCGGGACATCATTCCTGGCGTCCGATGCCCAGTTATCGCCGGTGGATGTGACAACAGTGATTGCTCGGTAGATTGGTTGGCTGAAGCCCCGATCCGACTGCCAAAACCTCAACGACCTTCTGCCATGCCCATGTCTCCTCGCACCACGATCTTGCTGTTTGCTGCGCTCACGTCGCTGTGGACCCGATCCGCAGCCCAGACGGCGCACATCTCGGAAGGAACGCGGGTCCTCACGACCTATCCGTTCTCCGAGCCCAATCCGATCCCGATCCTGACGCGTGATGCACGGTTGTACCCGTACCACTCGTTCGAGGGATACGCGACGGAAGGCGCTCCGCGGGAGTGGAACGTGGTGCACCTCGAGAACGATCTCATCGAGGTGTTCGTGCTCCCTGAGGCGGGCGGGAAAGTGTGGGGAGCCGTGGTGAAGAGGACGGGGCACGAGTTCATCTATCGGAACGAGGTGATGAAGTTCAGGAACATCGCGCTGCGCGGTCCGTGGACCTCGGGCGGGATCGAATTCAACTTCGGCGTAATTGGCCACACACCGGCCACGGCTACGCCCGTCGACTACGTCCTGCGCGAGAACCCCGACGGCAGCGTGAGCTGCATCGTCGGCGCGATGGACCTGCCGTCTCGGACCCACTGGCGCGTCGAGATCCGCCTGCCCGCTGACCGCGCGTACTTCGAGACCAATGTCCTGTGGTACAATCCGACGCCGCTCGAGCAACCGTATTACAACTGGATGACGGCAGCAGCGTTTGCGCGGAACGACCTCGAGATGGTCATGCCCGGGAACGCCTATCTCGCACACTCCGGAGAGAGCCGCCCGTGGCCTGTGGATGCCGCCGGCCGCTTTCTGCCCGCCTACGCCAACAACCGGTTCGCCGGACACAAGTCCTACCACGTCGTGGGTGAGCTGCACGACTTCTTCGGCGGCTACTACCACGACGATAGCTATGGCTTTGGCCACTGGTCACGTCACGAGGAGATGCCGGGACAGAAGCTCTGGCTCTGGGCACTCTCCCGCCAAGGAGGTGTGTGGGAGGAACTGCTCACCGACACCGACGGGCAGTACATCGAGTTCCAGGCCGGGCGACTGTTCGTACAGTACTCGCAGGGAGCACACGTCAATCCGATCACGCAGGCGGGGTTCGATCCCGGCGCAGCGGACCGCTGGTCGGAAACGTGGTTTCCCGTTGAGGGACTGGGCGGACTGACCGACGTGTCGCGGGACGGGGCGATGCACGTGCGGCGGGAAGACGGACGACTGATCGTCAGCGTCCACGCCTTCGGTGATATGGCCGACACGCTATGGGTCTCTTCCGGCGATCGCATCGTGGCATCGATCCCCATGTCGTTCTCGGCGCTGGAACCGGTCGAGCATGCGTTCGATCTTGCCGATGGCACCGTCTTTCGAGTGAAGCTTCCCGCGCTCCGCTTGGACCACACCTCGGATCCCAGCGCGCGGGCCCTGGCTCGGCCGTTCGCGACGGACCCGTCCGCACGGGCTCAGATTCCAGAGGTTCACCGGTTAGTGGCTGCGGGACGGGAGTTGGCAAAGGGCCGCAGATACACAGACGCCCGGGAGGTGTTCGAATCCGTCGTGGCCCAAGATCCGTGGCACCGCGAGGCGCGGCTTGGACTCGCCGATCTGGAGTATCGGCGTGGTCGGTACGCATCGGGGCGTGCCCACGTGGATTACGTGCTGCAACTCGACACCTACGACGCTCACGCCAACTTCGTGGCCGGCAATCTCTATCGTGCCCTCGGAAAAGTGGCCGACGCCCGCGACGCCTTCGGCTGGGCGGCCCGCTCGATGGCGTATCGCTCGGTTGCCTACGACCAGCTCGCCGAACTCATGCTCGCTGAAAGAGACTATCCGGAAGCCACGCGCTACGCGCGCCTGGCGCTGGATTACGACCGCTACAACCTGCCGGCGCGACAGGTGCTCGCGATCATCGGTCGGCAGCAGAATGACGATGCCCTGGTGGCGTCGATGAAAGCGGAACTGCTCGCGATCGACCCGCTGCACCACTTCGTGGCAGCCGAGACCTTCCTTACCGACCGCGACGAGCCGTCGGCGGCAGCGTTACTGGCGACGCTCAGGGGCGAGTACCCCGATCAGGCGATCCTGGAACTGGCAGTCGACTATGTGCGCCGAGGAGCCCGCGACGATGCCCGTGCATTGTTGCGTCTCGGGGCCGACGTTACGCCGAACCCACTCCTCAGTGCGTGGCACGCCTGGCTCGACGACGATCCAGCGTCGTTGCCTCGTGAGGCAGACCTCAGCTTGGTGTTCCCGTTCCGGCGGGAAACCCTTGCCGTCCTGGAGTGGGCGGTGCGACACGACGACCAGTGGACGTGGTCGTACCTGCTGGCGCTCAACCTCTGGGCGCGGGACCGCGCTGATCAAGCGGCCGCGCTGCTGGCGGCGCTGGGCGACCGGCCGGACTTCGCGCCGTCCTACGTGACTCGTGCGCTCCTCTTGCAGGAGTTGGCGGCGCGCGATCCGGAGGCGGATCTCCGCCGGGCCGTGCGGATCGACGGCGCCAACCGGACGATCCGGATCCACTTGGTTCGGCACCTTCAAGGGCGGGGTCGATGGGAGGATGCGCTGGCGGCGTCGGGGGAAGGCCGGTCACGGTTCCCGGGCGACTTCAACCTCGATCTCC
Source organism: Gemmatimonadota bacterium (assembly GCA_039588295.1). Lineage (GTDB taxonomy): Bacteria > Gemmatimonadota > Gemmatimonadetes > Gemmatimonadales > GWC2-71-9 > JAOTVV01. The sequence continues at coordinate 8,695 of JBDHAB010000033.1, read as the reverse complement.
TGCATGTGCAGTCTCTCATTCAGCTCGATCGACCGCTCGAGGCCATCGACATCCTCAATGCCACGCACGTGCTTCCGTCGGAGAATGCGCGCACGAGTCATCGACTGTACGAGCAGGCGCACACGCTGGCTGCGTTGGACGCGATGGAGGGCGGTGCCTACGAGGATGCACAACACCACATACGTGCCGCCCTCGATTGGCCCGAACACCTGGGGCAGGGCCGACCGTATAATCCGGAGGAGCGGCTCGTGCGGTACTTGTTGGGCGTGGCGGCGCAGCGCCTTGGGAAAGTCCAAGAGGCCCGAGCGGCGTTCGAGGCTGTGGTTGAGGCCACGGATCTCACCCGTGCGCGTCCGAGTCGTCTGGATCTTCTCGTGATTCCATCGCTGACCGCGCTGGGCCGGGATGCGGGTGACCTATCTCGGCAACTCGCCGACGAGCGAGCGAAGCTGGACGACGATCTCGACAGTCGCTTGCTCCTCCGAAGCTTGTCGCTCGCAGTTTCGCGCGGTGGAGGCGGATGAAGACCGCAGGTCTTGAATCAACACGGAGAGGGCGGATGGACCCCCGACATATTTTGGCCGCCGCGGTGCTGCTCACCGCGTGCGCCGAGCAGGTGGGCGAGCCGTACGGCGCACCCGAGATCGCTAACGTGATTGACGGCGTGGTGTTCGAAGCGGGGAATTGGGAGCCGCATCTCGCGGCGGGTGCGGAGGGGACGTCGTGGGGGAATCATCGGGCCGTGGTCGTGCTCGACAGTGTGGCCGGCGACGCAGTACTGGTCACGATCCCGTGGCGGCGGCGCGATCGGGATCCCGCGGCAAAATCAATTGTCGTCGTCGATGCGGCAACGAACCATCCGGTGGCAAACGCCGTGGCCCTGCGTGTCGAGAACGTGTCGGGTGAGGTGGCATTCCAGCCGAATCCGGGGTCCGCCACGTACCATGTCTATTACATGCCGTGGGAGTCCACCGGGGGCTACTACCCTCGTGTGACCTACCCCCGGATCGTGGCGGCGACCGATGCGGCCTGGGTGCGACGGGTCCGAGCCGCGTACCCAGCCGACTTGCCGCGGGCACGCACCACCCGCATCCAGTCGGTCGACGCATTCCACAGCTTCTTTCCAATGGAGGTGATTGCGAGCGAGTCCGAGACCGCTGCCTTCATGTCCACTGGCGAAGACGGCTGGGCCCTCGTGCCCGAACACAGAGACTATCCGGTTCGCATGCGGCACTTCCTGCCGTACCACTGGACGGCCAGCGAACACGCGACCGAGTTCGCCAGCCGGGCATTGCCGGGAGAATACTTCACGTTCCAACTCGCCGCTGTCGCTGGCTCGGACACGCTGAATCACGTTCGCATGGCCTCCGACGGCTTCCCCGAATCAATGGGTGCAACACTGACCTGCTTCAACTGCGGGGGGATCAACGAAAAGGGTGAGTCATTCGAGACCGACGTGTCGGTACCCGCCGGGACGGTGCTGCCGCTCTGGATCGGACTCCAGATACCGGAAGACGCACGCCCCGGTTGGCATTCGGGCAACGTGACCGTATCGACCGCAAACCGGGGTCGGAAGACAGTGCGTTTGAGCCTCGACATCCAACCGGGCAGCGCCGCCAACCACGGCTTCGATTCGCCCCAGCTGATGACTCGGCTCGCCTGGCTCAATTCGACGGCCGGCACAGATCCCGACCTCATCATCGAGCCATTCGAGGCGGTGCGTGTCGACGGGCATTCGCTTTCCATTCTCGGTCGCTCGGTCGAGTTGGGTGGGTCGGGTCTTCCCGATCGGTTGTTGAGCCATTTCAGCCCCGAGCTGACCCATCTCGTAGATTCGCCGCAGCCCCTGCTCGCCCGCCCGATCGATCTCGAGGTGGTCGTGGACGGCCACCCGGAGCGACTGGAATGGTCAGCGTACGTCGTACAGCAGGTAGCACGCGGTCGCGCGGAGTGGTCGGCCGAAGGTCGATCCGAACGACTCGCCATGCGCGTGGCGGGAGCCCTGGAGTACGACGGCATGCTCGACTATCGGATCACCGTGCATGCGTTGCGTGATCTCGAAATGGACGACATCGTGCTGCCGATATCGTTGGAGGCCGAGGCGGCCGAATACATGCTTGGGTTGGGCTTCCGCGGAGGCAGGCGGCCCGCGCACGTCGACTGGAAGTGGAAGATCGAGAACCATCAGGAGGGCGTGTGGCTCGGCGGGGTGCACGCAGGACTCCAGTACGTGCTGCGGGACGATGCGTACGAGCGGCCCCTCAACACGAACTTCTACCAGAATCAACCGCTCCACATGCCGACGTCATGGTTCAACGGCGGGCGCGGCGGCATTCGTATCGACCCGGCGGCCGATGTGGTCACCGCTGTGAACTACTCCGGCGCGCGACGGATGGCTGCCGGCGACACGCTGCAGTTCAACGTCCGGTTCCTACTCACCCCGTTCAAGACGATCGACACCGGGTCACATTTCCGTACGCGCTTCGTGCACCGATATGTGCCCGTCGATTCCGTGCGGGCCTGGGGCGGTACGGTGGTCAACATCCACCACGCGAACGAGATCAATCCGTATATCAACTACCCCTTCTTCAACCTGGATCTGCAAACGGCGTACATCGAGGAAGCGCACGCGAAGGGCATCAAGGTCAAACTCTACAACACGATTCGCGAGCTGAGCTATCGCGCGCACGAACTTTTCGCTCTGCGGAGTTTCGGCGACGAGATCTTGAACGACGGTGAGGGCGGAGGGCATTCATGGATGCAGGAGCACCTGGAGCACAACTACCATTCAGCGTGGCACGCGTGGCGAGTGGATGATGCGGCCATGCTCAATAAGGGCACGTCGCGCTGGACCAACTACTATGTCGAGGGACTCTCCTGGCTAGCCGCGAACCAGCACATCGACGGGCTGTATCTCGACGATATCGCCTTCAGTCGCGAAACGGTGAAGCGCATGATTTCGGTGCTCTACGAGCACCGTGACGAAGTCGTCATCGATCTTCATTCGGCCAATCAATTCAATCCGCGTGACGGTCACATCAACAGCGCCATGTTGTACATGGAACATTTCCCGTTCATCTCGCGGCTCTGGTTTGGCGAGTACTTCGAGTACGACCGGGACGAGGACTACTGGCTGACTGAAGTGTCCGGACTGCCGTTCGGCCTGATGGGCGAGATGCTCCAGGATGGCGGGCACCCGTACCGCGGGATGTTGTACGGCATGACCGCCCGCATGTACGGAAACGTCGACCCGCGTCCCGTGTGGCGACTGATGAACGAGTTCGGTATCGCGGAGAGCCGGATGCTGGGGTATTGGCTGGACGATGCGCCGGTCACGACCAATCATCCTCGGGTCCTGGCCACCACCTACGTTCGGCCCGATGGCCTACTGATAGCTCTCGCGTCTTGGTCGGGTGAGGATGAGACCGTGACCCTGACGCTCGACCCGGGCGCGCTGAGCGTGGGGTCGGAGATGCGTGCGCACGCGCCAGCCGTCGAGGGCTTGCAGGGCGCGGCCCAAGTCGACCTGTCGCGTGTGCAGGTTCCGGCCAACCAGGGACTGTTCGTGCTCGTACGGTCGGGAGGCGAAGGCGGGACCTGAACACCCAACGAACTCAATCGCAGCCACGCAGGAGGGCCAGCGGTCAGGCCTCCACGTGCGAAGTAGGACACCTGATCGTACGCCTGCCTCAGGCCGTCACGGAACCAGCATGGAAGTACCTTCCTCAGAAGGATCCGATCTACGAGAGCCGCTAGGAGTGCTCCGACTCCAAACATGGCCATGTCAACAGGATCGAAAGTTTCACCGAGAAGAGGAACACCAAACGCCTGCATCAACTCGGTGATGGCTGCAACGGAGAAGAGGAGTAGGCTCTTCGCGACCCAGTTCTTTAGGAACGGCAAGCTGGTTTCGTTGAGGCAGAGGAGGAAGTACAGCCCGAACGGGATGGCCGCATCCGAAATGTAGCTGTAGTAAAGGGTGAATAGGATCCCGTTTAGATAGCTCCCCACCCTGAACGCGTGCATGAGCGCGATGATGAGCATGATCCCGATCACCACCGCGATCCTGCATGTGCTCGGGGCTGTACGTGAAAGCACGGTATCTCCCCTCAGTCCTCAGTCATTCGGTGTCCGGGAATCAGATCTCGGTTGCAGACGTGTACGGTAGGAGTTGCGGGCGGATCATCTCATCTTCGGGGTGTCCCAGTTCGCCACATCGGGTTCAACGCAATCTTCTCTTGGGGGTCTATCGCGAGAGCCTTGGTGTATTCCTCCAGTGCCGCGTCCGGCCTCCTCAGCGTTGCGTAGACATCTCCATTGAGACTGTGGTACGTCGCATCGAACCGCCGCCGCACCTTCTCGGCCACGGCAGCGATTTCCTCGTCGGTGTCACCGACATTGATGAGCCGCGGGAATGCGCTCTCTCGAAAGTCCCTCATCGTCAGCATGTTTCGTATGCGGTACGCGTCTGATGCAAAGTACGCCATCGCCGGGGTGAACTCTAAATAGGGGTGATCGTCGGTATTGAGTCTGGCGTCTCCGACATACCTGGCTAGCGCCTCTTCACCCATCACAAACCAGCTCAGGAAATCGATCGGGTCCGTGACAGGAGAGAAATACGCCAACTCTTGCTGGATAGCTCCCATTTCGAGTTTGCCACTCAACGCTCTGAAGTCAATCTCAAGCCTCGCTTGTGTCCCCACGAGGATGCTATGATGCCGCAATGGTGAGAACCAGAGCGTGGCATGAGGAAACGCGGTCATGAACGTCTTTGCGATCATCCGCATTTCCTCATCCGACAGCAAGTGAAACGGGAGCCACTGCACGACCAGCCCATCAGGAGACAATCGCTCTGTCAGCAGTTCATAGAACTCGAGCGTGTAGAGGCTCCCGTTGCCGGCCATTTTGGGAGTCGTCGCGTCAATGGAGATCACATCATATTCTTTGTCAGTCACCAACGCATAGTTTCTCCCATCTCCCAGTATCACGTTGAATCGAGGGTCACTGAGCACACCATGGTTGATTTCCGGGAACCACGGCGCGGCATCGATCACGGCCGGCACCAATTCAACGCAGTCCACTGTTGCCACCTCGTACTGCGTCACCCCCCACGACGTCCCGCCTGCTCCAAAGCCTATGATGTTCACCCGTGGTGAGGGCACCCTGCTCAATAGCATGGGGAAATGCGCCAGGGGCTTTTGCGCGTCGTGTGCCCCGAGTGCCGTTCCGGCTACAGGGAATCCGTTCACGCTGATGGCTTTCTCGCTCATTCTATCGGTGTACACCTTGACCGTGGCGCCCATGCCTTCCGTGTACGACAGGACCTCTGGCCGATCGACTCCCTCATAGTACGATGTCAAAATGTTCGCACCACCGATCGTGGGGTAGAACATCCCTCCACCGGCGAGCACGGCCCCCAACCCGACCGCCACCCTGATTCGAGTCTGACGTTTCACCAATGGCTCGGAGAGTATGAGCACTGCACCAAGAACGACACTGATGGCGGCAATCACCATGATGCCGTTCTGCACACCAATGAGAGGGATCAGCACGAAGCCGGCCATGAGGGAACCAAGCACCCCTCCAATCGTATTGACGGAATAGACGTTTCCCAACGCGGTCCCTACCCTGTCGATGTTTCTCGTATAGAGCTTGCTCACGAGCGGGAACGTCATTCCCATAAGGATGGTTGGCACGAGCATGACCGAAAGGGTCTTGATGAACCTCATCCCCATCCACTTCCAGGGAAGCCACGAGTCAAGCGATGCCCCTGCCATGCTTTGAAAGACAGAGGTCGAGCGGCTCAAGATTGGGATTGCCAGGACGGCACACACCCCAATCAGTATTTCGATCACGCCGAACCAGGCGACCAGTTTCTTCCTCGTGTCGATGAACCTCGCGATGATGAAGCTGCCTATCGCGATACCCAACAAGAAGGCCGTCAAGATGGTCGTGAAGGCATGGGTAGAATTATCCAGAAAGAAGACGAGCGCTCTTGTCCAGAACACTTCCAGCGCCAAAGCGCAGAAGCCGGAGACACCGACGGCCCACAGGACAAGCCGAGCGACACGCGAAGAGACGACTTCTCCTCTGCGCTCGTCGGGCTCTGGCCTGCTCTGGTCTCGCTCACTGACTGCGACCCGGGGAATCGCCACACGCCAAGCGACGGCTACCACAACGCCCGCGATCAGAAGGTTCACGGCCCCGGCGATATAGGCGGATTCTTTGACACCCACCATCAAGATGAGAAAGAACCCCGCAGAAAGGGCACCCACCATTGCCCCGAAGGTGTTCATGGCATAGAGATGACCGACATTCCACGCCAGTTTCTCGCGTCTGTCAGCAAAGAATTTGACAATGATCGGGAGAGTTCCGCCCATGAAAGTGGCCGGAATGAGCAGCACGGAGAAACAAAGGGCGAATCTCACGAGACTGATCTGGTAATACCCAATCGCGAACCGTCGAGAGAGACCGACGTACACCTCACTCAGGCCGGAGAACAGCACCGGCATGAGGAACGCAAAGAGGCCAATCCCTGCTTCGAGCAGCGCATAGAGGAGAAGCGGGTTCCTACCCTTGTCTATGACTCTCCCAAAGTAGAAACTCCCCAACGCCAGCCCGGCGAACAACGATGCCAGAATCGTGCTGGTCGCAAAGGCCGTCGCGCCGAATACGAGGGTGAGCATCCGCATCCAGACGACTTCGTAGATCAGTCCACACGCTCCTGAGAGGAAGAACAACACCAGGATCAGGAGTCGGACGCCGCCCTCCGTTGAGCGACTAGGCATGGTATCGGTCCCGGCTTCCTGGACACGGTGCATTCCGGTTCACCAGCATAGCTCGGGCAGTGCCCCCTCCCACGTCGCAGCGACGGTCAAAGCGCTTGGTCATGTGGCGCTCATCCTCACGAAGATCCCTTGGAGCCGAAGAAGGCGTGCGGTGGCGGCACCAGGACTTGGCAGACGACTGGCACACGACTGCCTCGGGCGAAGCGACGAACTCGAATCACCCCGCCCTCCAAGTTGTTTCCAGAATTGAACTTCCGCTAGTCGGAACTTGGACGTATGGCTGCGCGGGGGAGCGAGCAAATCAAGCATCGGCCACCGCGGACGGGAAAGGCGTGGGCGCTGCGGCCCGGGAGAGTACCGCAGCGCCATCCGAGAGCACATTGTTCAGACCACCCCCACACGCCGAGGCTACCATGCGCGCGGTCCGCTACCACGGTCCCAATCAGCCGCTGAAGCTCGAGACAGTCCCGAACCCCACGGCGGGACCGGGCGAGGCGGTCGTGCGCGTGACCGCCGCCGGGTTGTGCCATACGGAGCTCCATTTCTTGAGCGGGCTCCTGAACTTGGGCGTCGCGCCCCTCACGCTGGGCCACGAAGTCGTCGGCCGCGTGCACGCCACGGGACCCGGCGTCACGGGGCTCGCAGAGGGGCAGCGCGTGATCGTGTACTACTACGTGGGGTGCGGTGCGTGCCGGCACTGCCTCCGGGGCGACGAGCACCTCTGCGACGCGCTCCGCGCGGAGTACGGCTTCATCTCCGACGGGGGGTTCGCCGAGTACGTGCGGGTGCCCGCGCGATGCTGCGTCCCCCTACCCGACCACGTGAGCGCGACAGCGGCCGCTCCGATCGGCTGCAGCGTCACGACCGCAGTGCACGCCGCCGGCCTCGCGCGACTCACGATGGGGGACGTGGTGCTGGTGTACGGGATCGGCGGCGTAGGCCTCGGGTTGGTTCAGGTGGCGCGGCACGCGGGGGCGGAGGTGATCGCGGTAAGCCGCTCGCCGACCAAGCTCGAGCGCGCGCGGGACTTGGGAGCCGCGCACGCCGTCAACGCCGCCACCGAGCCCGTCGCCGACCGGGTGCGGGAGCTGACGCACGGCCACGGTGCCGACGTCGTGATGGAGCTGGTGGGCACGACGGCGACGATGGAGCAGAGCACGCGTGCGCTGGCCAAGCGCGGCCGGCTGGTGTTCATCGGCTACTCGGCGGACTCCTACACGGTGCACCCGATCCAGCTGGTGATCACCGAGGGAAGTGTGATGGGCTCGGTCGGCAACACACTCGCCGAGCTGCAACAGGGCGTCGACCTCGTGGCGCGGGGGATCGTGCGCACCGTGCTCGATCGTGTGCTGCCGCTCGAGCGGTTCCAAGAGGGCATCGACGCGCTCGCCGCAGGCGACGTGATCGGCCGGGTTGTGCTGGAGCCATAGCCCGGGCGGTCGAGCATGACCGATTCTTGGTAGGCTGTGCACCACCTGCGCCGGCGACCCCGGATTTCACCCTTGCCCCGTCGCGCCCCGCTGCCACTCCAACGGCGGCAGCACCTCGGCTTGGCTTTCGCACATCAGATCGATCAGGTCCACCGCCGCCCGATAGGACACCGTGGTCGGATCCAGCAGCAGCGCCTGCAGCAACGCGTCCCGCGACTCGTGCTGGAACGCCTCCACCAGCAACCGGTGGATGCTGATCTGGGTGCGGAGGAGCGCGGCCGCCAGTTCGGGTAACGGCTGCATCTGTCTCGCGTGCACGCCGTCCGCGTCCACCGCGGCTGGGACCTCGACCACCGCATCGTCGGGGAGGTTGGGGATGGCGCCGCAGTTGGGGACGTTGACCGCCGCCACCTCGTTGCGGCATCCGCAGTAGAGCCCTTCAATGATGGGCACGGTGACCTCACCGGATGGCTCCAG
>JBDHAB010000032.1:0-35884 GCA_039588295.1 Gemmatimonadota bacterium | reverse complement strand
AGATCCTGCCCGATGCGGCCACCAACGGAGAGTTGATTTACTGGGTGGCCGTCACGCTGGCCGACCTGGGCCACGTGGACGAGGCCCTCCCCCTGTTCGCACGCTCGTTCCGGCAGGACCCGGGCTGGCGCGAGTTGCTCCCCCGCCTGCCCGGAGTGGGCTTGCTGCGCGCCGATCCGGCTACGATTCGACGCATCTTGCGCGAAGCACAGTAGCGCTGGTTGACCGAGGCGAACACCCGCGTTCATGACCACTCGGCCCGACTCGACGCCGCCGGTCGTCGAGACCGGTGCCGCCCCGCCAAGCCAAAGCGCCCCGAGGGCATCCCCGGGGCGCTTGGTCACGTCACCAGATCGGTGTGAATGATCCGGTCTAGTACATCCCGCCCATGCCACCACCTGGCGGCATCGCAGGCGCCTTCTCCTCCTCCGGCTTCTCGACTACCACGCACTCGGTGGTGAGCAGCAGGCTCGCGACCGACGCCGCGTTCTGCAGCGCGGTCCGCGTGACCTTTGTCGGATCGATCACGCCGGCGAGCACGAGATCCTCGTACTTGTCGGTCTGCGCGTTGTATCCGTAGTTCTTCTCTTTGGCGTTGCGGATCTTCTCGACGACGATCGACCCCTCGGCGCCCGCGTTGCTGGCGATGATGCGGGTCGGCTCCTCGAGTGCCCGGCGGACGATGTCGACGCCGACTTGCTCGTCGCTCTCGGTCAGTTTCATCTTGGCGAGCGCGAACTGCGCACGCAGCAGGGCCACTCCGCCACCCGGAACGATGCCCTCTTCGACGGCGGCGCGAGTCGCGTGCAACGCATCCTCGACCCGTGCCTTCTTCTCCTTCATCTCCGTCTCAGTCGCAGCACCAACGTTGATCACGGCAACGCCGCCGGCGAGCTTCGCCAACCGCTCCTGCAGCTTCTCGCGATCGTAGTCGGACGTGCTCTTGTCCACGGCCGCTTTGATCTCCTGGATCCGGCCCTGGATCTTGTCCTGCCCACCGGCGCCATCGACGATCGTCGTGTTGTCCTTGTCGATGACGATGCGCTTGGCCCGACCGAGATCGGTCAGGACCGCGTTCTCCAGCTTGAACCCGAGTTCTTCGGAGATCACACTGGGCGCGCCCGTGAGGACCGCGATATCCTGCAGCATCGCCTTGCGGCGGTCGCCGAAGCCCGGCGCCTTCACCGCACAAACCTTGAGGGTGCCGCGCAGCTTGTTGACCACCAGCGTGGCCAGCGCTTCGCCTTCCACATCCTCGGAGATGATCAGCATAGGCTTGCCTGTCTGCGCCACCTTCTCCAGCACCGGCAGCAGGTCCTTCATCGCAGAGATCTTCTTGTCGTGAATCAGCATGTAGGCGTCCTCGAGGACGGCCTCCATCTTCTCCGGATCCGTCACGAAGTACGGTGACAGGTAACCGCGGTCGAACTGCATGCCGTCGACCGTGTCCAGCTCGGTCTCGAGACCTTTGGCCTCTTCGACCGTGATCACCCCGTCCTTCCCGACCTTCTCCATCGCGTCGGCAATCAAGTCACCGATCTCCGGGTCGCTGTTCGCCGAGATGGACCCGACCTGCGCGATTTCCTTCTTGCCGGCCGTCGGCACGGACAGCTTCTTGATGTCCTCGACGACCCGCTCAACCGCCTTGTCGATCCCACGCTTGATGGCCATGGGGTTAATGCCCGCCGTCACGCTCTTCAGGCCCTCGCGGTAGATCGCCTGAGCCAGCACCGTCGCAGTGGTGGTGCCATCGCCCGCCACGTCCGAGGTCTTGGTCGCGACTTCCTTCACCATCTGGGCGCCCATATTCTCGACCGGATCGGCCAGCTCCACTTCCTTGGCGACCGTCACGCCATCCTTGGTCACGGTCGGGCTGCCGAACTTCTTGTCGATGACCACGTTTCGGCCCTTGGGGCCGAGCGTCACCTTGACGGCCTCGGCCAGCTGATCGACGCCCGACTTCAGCGCAGTGCGAGCTGCGACGTCGAAGTGCAGTTCCTTTACGTTTGCCATTGGTCTCCTCTACCTCCGCAACGTCACTCGATGATTGCGAGGACGTCAGCTTCCTTGATGATCAAAAACTCCTCGTCGCCCATGCGCACATCGCTACCCGCGTACTTGCTGTACAACACCTTCTGTCCGACCTCCAACTCCATCGGGACCCGCTCGCCCTTCTCGAAGCGGCCGGGGCCAACGGCGAGAATCTCGCCCTGGAGCGGCTTCTCCTTGGCGGTGTCGGGGATGTACAACCCTCCCCGCATCTCCTCGGTCTCCTCCAATGGGTGCACGACGACGCGGTCGCCGAGCGGTTGGATCTTGAGCTTCGACTTGCTCTTCGTGGCAGTGGCCATAACCAGTTGCCTCCGACTGCTAAACTGTTGATGTGTAGTTACTTGAGGTGTTTTGGCACTCACAAACATTGAGTGCTAACGATGCGGAAGATAGGCGTCGGCCCGGCGGTGTCAAGCCCACCCGGGGATTGATCAGCCAGAATCCGCCGATGGATCGGCCGAGATCCGCGGCCTCCTAATTGAGGATGCGCCGGGCCGTCACCCAGCGTTGCTGCCACCAGCGGCTGTCGGGATCGCGCGCGGTGAGGCTCGAGAGCCTCACACCGGCGGACGAGCTGTGGATGAAATCCCCGCCGCCCACGTAGAGCCCCACGTGGGTGACTCCACCCCCGCTCTCGGAGAACCCCAGGATATCGCCGGGCCGCAGCGCGTCGACCCTGGCCTCCACAAGTGCTCCCTGACGGGACTGATCGCGGCTGATGCGAGGCAGGACGATGCCGTGCTCGCCATAGGCCCATTGAATGAGACCCGAACAATCGTACCCGTTTGCGTCGGATCCTCCCCAGCGGTACGGACTTCCCATGGCCGCCAGTGCCGTCTCGACGACGTCCCCCGCCAGTCCCACGCGCGCTTCCGAGACTCCGGCATTCGTGGACCCGGTCTCGACCCGGGATGGAGGCCGCGCCACGGCGGGGGGCTCAGCGCTCCGCGGCCGAGCGCCCGAGCGGCGCCGGCCACTCAGCGTGATGCGGCCCAACAGCATGAAACCGTCGCGATCGGCGGGGTCGAGCTGCCAAAACCCTCGCACGGAGGAATCCTCGACGCGGTAGCGCCCCTCGAACCCGATCGACAGAAACGGAACGATGCGGAGCGTGTACCCTGCCCCGACGCTCCACACCGCGTCGGTGTTTCCGTCCGAGTGCCGGATCCCCAGTCCCGCGGCGGCCAGGCCGTAGAGGCCTGAGCCAAGCCTGCCGACACCGAGCGCCAGTTCACCTCCGGTGAGCGTGCGATCGAGCGGTGAGCGGCTGTCGTCGAGGTGGAAGGCGCCCACACTGAAGTCGACCGGCCCCAGGAGGCTTCGGTGATAGGTGAGCCCGTACTGGACGGCCGGCTCGTCGCGCCACCAGCGGCCGTACGAGAACGCCACCGCTGCGCGCTGGGCCTGGAGCGGCCCCGCACAAAGGAGCGCAGTCGTGGCGAGCAGCGCCGATCGACGGACGATGGATTCCGTGGCCATGAGCTGTAACTTCAATAGTAGCAACGCAATAGACGGCGGTCAACGGCTCGCGGGCTTGGGGCACGCCGTGCCGACCGGTCCACACGCCTTGGCTTGACGCACCGCACGGGCCGGACTAACTACCCCGCATGGCCACGGTGACCGTCACGCGCCGGGTGCATTTCAACGCCGCCCACCGGCTGCACAACCCCGCCCTGTCGGACGACGAAAACCGACGCGTTTTCGGGCCGTGTAACAACCCGAACTACCACGGCCACAACTACGAGCTCGAGGTGGCGGTCGCGGGCGACATCGATCCCGCCACGGGGTACGTGGCCGACCTCGGTGAGGTCAAACGCATCGTCGAGCAACTCGTGCTTCGACGACTCGATCACAAGAACCTCAACCTCGACGTGCCCGAATTCCGGGAGTTGAACCCGACGACCGAGAACCTCGTGGTGGTGATCTGGGAGATGCTGGTGGGGCGTCTCCCCGGTCGGCTCACTCGGCTCGTCCTTTGGGAGACGCCCCGCAACTACGTCGTGTACGAAGGCCGCTAGCAGAGACCTAAGCCGTGGCCGGCCACATCCAGCCGAAAAACCCTCCGGTCAGCGCACCGTAGATCAACGCTTCAACCAGCAGTTTCCCGGTCGAGGTCCAGGGCTTGCCAAACCAGATCGAATCGGGCACGGCAGCCAGGAAGTACGCCGCCCAGGCGACGGTCCCAGTCACGCGGAACACCGCCAGGTACTCGGTGCCGGGGGCAAGCACCCTGCCGGCCAGGTACGCCACTGTCACACCGACGACCACATAGAACGTGAACGACAGTGCCATCGGCTTGCCCATCGCTGGCCGCTTGGGTGCCAACAGGCGGACGAACCCAGTCGGTCCCTCTTCGCACTTTCTGAGAAACTCGGGGTCTTTCCCGGCCGCGTGGGATCCGGCGAACGGGATCATGTACTCCCCTGATCCGCCCTTGAGGGCACGGCGCACGGCGTCCTCATCGGGGAGTTGCTTGAACTCCTTCTGGCGGTGGGGCAGCACGGTCCAGACGATCGCGCTCGCGATCCACACGGCGAGCGCCGACAACAGGATTGGGAGCCAGAGAGCGCTGATGGGGATCATGAGAGTCTCCTCGGGAGGATGACGGGACGCCAGAAGATACGGCCCGGCACCGCACGCACCAGGCCGTATTGCACGTTGCGTACCCGTCGTGCTGCTACAACGCTACCACATCCATCGTGCTCTTGACTGCACCGGCGGACTTCTCGAGCGCCGCCTTCTCGTCGGCGGTGAGCTCGATCTCCACCACCTTCTCCAGCCCTCCGGCCCCGAGCACACAGGGTACGCCGAGATACACGTCGGAGAGACCGTACTCGCCGTTCAGCCATGCCGAACACGGCAACAGGCGCTTCTTGTCCTTCACGATGGACTCGACCATTTGCACGGCGCCGGAGGATGGTGCGTAGTACGCTGAGCCGGTCTTCAGATGGCTCACGATTTCGCCGCCGCCCTTGCGAGTGCGCTCGACAATCGGATCAAGCACGTCACGCCCGATGAACTGGGTGATGGGGATGCCCGACACGGTCGTGTACGAGACGAGCGGCACCATCGAATCGCCGTGACCGCCAAGTACCATGGCCTGGATGTCTTCAATCGATATCCCGATCGCGTCGGACAGGAACGTGCGATAACGCGCGGTATCGAGAATCCCGGCCATTCCGATCACCCGTTCGCGCGGAAATCCGGTGACTTCCTTGGCGACGTAGCACATGACGTCGAGCGGGTTGGACACGACCAGGACGATCGACTTTGGCGCCGCCTTCTTGATCTCGGTTGCGACAGCCTTGACGATGGCGGCATTGGTCTTGACCAGGTCATCGCGGCTCATCCCCGGTTTGCGAGCGATGCCAGCCGTCAGGACGAAGAGGTCGCTGCCTTTGGCAGGACCGTAGTCATTGACACCAGTGACGCGGGTATCGAACCCCTCCACCGGCCCCGACTGCCACTGATCCAGGCCCTTTCCCTGAGGAATCCCCTCGAGGATGTCGAGCAGCACCACCTCACGCGCCAGTTCTTTCTCCGCCAGCCGCTGCGCTGTGGTGGCACCGACGTGACCCGCTCCGATTACGGTGATCTTGTTCATGGCTCGTTCCCCTGTTCCGCTTCATTGTTAGCAAAGGGCTCGGGAGGGGTGACCGCTGGCGCCGACTCGAGTGGGAGGTCCAACCGACGAATCGCCTCGTACAAGACAATCGCCGTCGCCGTTGCCAGGTTCAGGCTCCGCACCGCACCGCCCATTGGAATGCGGAAGGTCCGTTCCGGATGCTTCTCTCGGATGCGAACCGGCATCCCCTGTGTCTCACTGCCAAACACGAGCACGCTGTTCGATGCGTAGGGAGCATCGAGATAGGACACCGTGCCGTGTGACGAGAAATATAAGCACCGGTCCCGGGAGACGGCATCGCGAAACGCCCGCCAATGGGGATGTGTCCACAGATCCACCGCCGGCCAGTAGTCGAGGCCGGCTCGCCGCAGCCTGGGATCGTCGAGGGCGAAGCCGAGGGGAGCGATGAGATGGAGTGACGTCTCGGTCGCCGCGCACAGTCGCGCGATGTTACCAGTGTTCGGGGGGATCTGTGGTTCGATGAGTGCGATCGCGAGTCCCATGACTCCCCTTGCGTCACCTCCGCCCTATCCGAAGATCCACTTTCCTACGCTTCGCGCCACTGGCTCGTGCCATTCTCGAAGTGCTCATGCTTCCAAACCGGCAGCCGCCGCTTCGCCGCCTCGATGATGAAGCGACATGCGTCGAACGCGGCCGCGCGATGCGGGGCCGCCGCCAGGATGGCGATGCTCGGCTCACCGACCGGCACGACGCCCAACCGATGTTGCGCCGCGCAGGCAGCGTTCGGCCACCGCGCATGGGCCTCGTCCAGAATCTGCGCGAGTTCGCGGGAAAGCATCTCCTCGTAACCGGCGTATTCGATCTCGGTCACCGGTCCGTCCTCCGCGCTCCTGCGGACTGAGCCGAGGAAGACCACCGTGCCACCGCGGCCTGCGTCGGAAATCTCCATGGTGAGGCGGGCCACGTCGATGGGATCACGCGTGACGAGGCGCGACATCAGCCCCCCGCCAGCGGTGGCAACAGGGCGAGCTCGTCGCCGTCGGCGAGGGCATGCTCGAGTGGGACGTGCTCGCGGTTGACCGCGGCCAGGGGACGCTCGGGAAGGTGGGCCCCGCGGTCGAGCGTAGTGCGGAGTTCGCGGACCGCATCGGCCACGCTGGCAGGTGCGGCGAGTCGCAGCTCGAGCGAATCCCTGCCCAACACCTCCGCGTAGCGAGCGAAGAAGCGACAGTGAACCGTGATCACCGCGCTGGCCGGTCCGAGACGGTACGAGAACACCACATTGGGAAGCAGAATATACCTCGCACGGTGGGCTGTGTCTCCGCTTGACACCGCGTGGCGACCCGACGAGCTTCCCGCTTCCCGCTCGAGGCAAAGCGCCAACTTTCCTCACCCATTCGCAAAGGGACCAGAGACAATGCACCGTGCTCGCGTTGTTGCGCTGCTTGGACTCGCAGCCGGCTCCGTGACGTTATGCTGGCCAGGGGTAGCCCGGGCACAGTTCGACGACCCACCCGCCCCTGCCGCGTATGCGTTGTCCGGTGTGACACTGGTTCGCGCCGACGGCAGCCGCCAAGCCAATGTCACGCTCGTGGTACGCGGGGAATTCCTCGAGGGAATCGGCACCGACGTTGTGGTTCCGGCCGATGCGCAGATCCTCGAAGGGGATTCTCTCGAGGTGTACCCCGGCATCGTCGACGCGCAGGGAGGTGCCGAAATCGAGTTCCCGGAGCTCGAGGTCGATCGTCGGGAACTCGAACCGTGGGATCCACCGCGAGTGGCTCAAGGATTCACTCCTCACCGGCGCGCGGTGGACTACCTCTCGGCGACCGGCGAAGGTCTCAAGAGCGCTCGAACGAGCGGTGTGGTCGCCGGTGCCGCGCTCCCCGATGGGCCGGTCATGCCCGGACGCGCCGCGGCGCTCGTGTACCGTCAGGCGGCGGACACGCCGCAGGATCTCGTCGCGCACGCGGATGTCGGTCCCGTGTTCACGTTGCGCGGCGCGCGGGGAGCCTATCCGGGGACGCTGTTCGGTGTCATCGCCTTCATCCGGCAGAGCTTCGAGAATGCTCGCCATGACGGCCTCGTCCGAACCGCCCACGCGCGTGATCCGCGCGGGGTACGAGCACCGGCATGGGATCCGGACTACGAGGTCCTGCGTGCCGTCTTGGCGAAGCAGGTACCGGTGTTCTTCGCCGCGGACGGGGCCGAAGACATTCGGCAGGTGCTTGGGTTGGCCGACGAGTACGAATTCGACCCGGTCATCGTCGGCGGCGACGAGGCGTGGCGAGTGGCGGACCTTCTGCAGCAGCGGGACGTACCCGTGCTCGTATCATTGGATTTCCCCGAGCCGAAGCGGTGGAAGCCCGAGGCAAGGGAGAAACCGGATTCGGCAGAGGCCGCGCAAGAGGAAGTTCCGGACGCGGCGGTCGAGCGTGAGCGCGAGCGCCTCGAGAACCTCTATGCGAACGCCGGTCGTCTGGCAGCCGCCGGCGTGCGCTTTGCGCTCACGAGTGGCGGTGGCGAGGCCGACATTCGCGAGGGCGTGCAGAAGGCCATCGAGTACGGCCTGACCGAGAACCGGGCGCTGGCGGCCACGACGACCACCCCTTCGGCGCTGCTGGACATCGAATACGTCACACAAGTGGACGTCGGGATGCCGGCCACCTTTGTTGTGACCAACGGGCCGCTGTTCGAGGAGGACACCGACGTGCTGTATACCTTCGTCGAGGGTGCACTCGAGCGTGGCAAGGCCGCGACGGCCGCGGATTCGAGCGGCGAAGAGCCGACCATCGATCTCAGCGGGACGTGGAAGATAGACATCGATGCCGAAGGCGACGCGTTGGCAGGCTCGATGACGCTGAAGCAGGTGGGAGCGGAATTCAGCGGCTCGCTCACGCTCGACATGGGCGTGGCGCGCATCCGAGACGGTCTCGTCGACGGCGACAAAGTGACGTTTGAGCTCGCTATCGACGCGGGCGGTGAGAGTATGACCTTCAAGGTCAAAGGCACGGCCTCGGGTGACAGCGCCTCGGGAAGCGGTCGCGGTCCGATGGGATCCTTCACGTGGAAGGCAACGCGTACCGGTACGCCGGAGGGGGTGTTCGAATGAGACGGATGCGAGCGACGCTGCTGGGCGTGGCACTGGGGTGTCTGGTACCGGCGTCGGCTGGGGCGCAGTGGAAGATGCAGATCGCGCCCGGTGCCGTCGCAATCCCGCGCGGTGATCTCCTCATCCAGAATCTCGAAGCGGTGTGGACCGCCAACGACACGGTGTACCGCAACGTCTCGGTCCTCATCCGAGATGGCGTGATCCGGGCGATCGGCGCGGACATCGCGGCGCCGCGCGGCGTCACGGTGGTCGACGGGTCCAGTCAAACCGCCATTCCCGGTCTCGTGGACGAACACTCGCACAGCGGCATGCGCTCCACCAACGAGGGCTCGGCACCGATCGTTCCCGAGGTGCGCGTCCTCGACGCGTTGGATCCCGAGGACTTCAGCATCTACCGTGCGCTCTCCGGCGGCGTGACCGTGGCGCAAGTGCTCCACGGCAGCGCGAATCCCATCGGGGGCCAAAGCGCCATCATCAAAATGCGCTGGGGCATGGACGAGGGTCGGAAACTGTTGCTGCAGGGCGCGCCGCAAACGGTGAAGTTCGCGTTGGGCGAGAACGTGACACGCAAGAACTCCCAGAGCAGTTCGCCCCGCCGCTTTCCGGCGAGCCGCCAGGGGGTCGAAACGGCGTACGTGCAGGCGTTCACCGCCGCACAGGACTACAAGCAGGCGTGGGAGGCCTACCGGGCGAATCCGCGCTCGTTCCGCGTTCCGCCGAGGCGCGATCTGCGGCTGGAAGCGCTCGTGGACATCATGGACGGACGCATCCTCGTGACGGCGCACTCCTATCGGAGCGATGAAATCCTGATGCTGATGCAGGTTGCGGAACGCTTTGGGTTCAGGATCAACTCGTTCACGCACGTGCTCGAGGGGTACAAGGTCGCTGACGAGCTCGCCGCACACGGGGCGGCAGCCGGTACGTTCTCCGATTGGTGGATGTACAAACTCGAAGCGTACGACGCGATACCGTACAACGCCGCGATCATGCACCAGCACGGCGTGAAGACCGCGATCAACTCGGATATCCCGTGGCTGCAGTCGTTCATGGTGTACGAGTTCAACAAGGCAGTGAAGTATGGCGCTGTGTCGCGCGAGGACGCACTACGCATGCTCACGCGCTATCCGGCCGAGATTCTCCGTGTCGACGACAAAGTCGGCACGCTCGAGGTGGGTAAACAGGCGGACGTGGTGCTGTTGTCGGGTGACCCGTTCGACGTCTACTCCCGGGTGGAGAAGACGATCGTGGACGGCATCGTGTACTACGACCGCCTGCGCGAGCGTGAGACGCGGAACGAGCCGGTGCGTGGCATGCCGCCCCGCCCGATCGTCCCGGAGGCGACGGCACCTGCCATGTCGAGCGCTGCCGGCCCAGGACCGGACACCGTCCGCGGCTCCAACGGAAACGGGGCGCAACAGGATCCGGTCATCGCGTTCGTCGGCGCAACGGTCCATCCGGTCTCACGTCCCCCCATCGCGAACGGCATCGTGTTGATCGAGGATGGCCGCATTACCGCCGTCGGTCCGGCGTCCCACGTGACGATCCCCGACGGTGCGGCAACGACCAATCTGGCGGGGAAGCACCTGTATCCCGGCATGATCGACCCGATCACCCAGCTTGGCATGGTCGAGATTGGCCAGGTGGCTGCGAGTCGAGACGACCGCGAAGTGGGGCGGTACAACCCTCATATCAGAGCCCTGACTGGCGTGCACCCACACAGCGAAGCCATTCCCGTCACCCGTGCCAACGGGATCACGGCCGTGCTCACCGCGCCCGGAGCGGGGATCATCCGTGGCATGGGATCCGTCATCCAGCTGAACGGCGACACGCCGGAGCGTATGGCCATCCGGGACAGTGGTGCGCTCGTGATCAGCTTCCCGAGCCCAGAAGGGGAGACGTGGGACGAACCGAGTCTGGACGGCGATCGGCTCGAGGAACTGGTGGCACTGTTCGAGCGGGCACGGTTGTTCGCCAACGTTGGGTCGACCACCGATGATCCGACTGCCCCATTCGAGCCCAATGTCACCAACCGGGACCGTCTCCTCCTGGCGGCCTTGGCTCCGGCCATCACCGGACGCGTGCCCGTGTTCTTCGAGGCCAGGCGGGAACGAGACATTCGGTCGCTGTTGCTGTTGCTCGACAAGTTTCCGGACGTCAACGCAGTGCTGGTGGGGGGCGACCAGGCATTCCGTGTCGCCGACGATCTTGCCGCGCGCGGCATGCCGGTCATCGTAGGCTCCGCCCTCTCTCCCACTATGGACCGCGACGACCCGATCGCAGCCGGGTGGGAGAACGCCGCGGTGCTTCATGCCGCGGGCGTCAAGGTCGCATTCGGCACGCGGGACGTGTCCAACGTGCGTAACCTGCCCTATCACGCGGCAAAGGCCGCCGCGTTCGGGTTGCCCCGCGACATTGCCCTCCGTGCCGTTACGCTCCATCCCGCGGAGATCCTGGGCTTGGGCGATGCCATGGGCAGCATCGACGTAGGCAAGCGAGCCGATCTCATTGTCACCACGGGCGACCCACTGCAAATCGTCACGCAGGTGGAGCGCGCCTTCATTGCGGGCGAGGAGGTGTCGCTTGAGAGCAAGCACACGCGACTGTGGCGCGCGTTTCGCGATCGGCGCTAGCTCAAGCAGCGACGCAAACAACGCGGGGCGACGGCCAACCGGCCGGCGCCCCGCTGCTGAAACAGGACCCTGCAGTACTTCTTGACGCTATCCCTCTGAAATGACTCCTTGAGGCTCATCCGATCCCGCGACCAAGCTGCGTAACTCCTTAGAAGGCTTGAAGACCGGGACCGGCCTTGCCGCAACTTCTACGGGATCACCCGTTCGCGGGTTGCGCGCCATCCTGGTTTTGCGCATTCGAATCTTGAACGTGCCGAACCCGCGGATTTCGATGTTATTCTGATCCGACAGGGACTGCTTGATGGCATCCAAGAACGCGTCAACGACACGCGCACAGTCCTTCTTGGAGATCATCGGCCCGGCCGTGCGGGCAATCGCGGCCGTGACCTTCTCGACGAGATCCGCCTTGGTCATTGGTCCTTCCTCGCTGGGCCCTGATTGGCGGAGGCCGTGCCCCCGGGGCACCCAGTTGGGCCGACATTAATATCGGCTTACCTGTTGTCTGTCAAGAGCTTGGACGAATTGCGAGAAGTGCGCGCGGGCGTCGTGCGGGCCCGGAGAGGCCTCCGGATGGTACTGGACACCGAAGACCGGCAGCTCCAAGTGTCTGATACCTTCGACGGTGTCATCATTGAGGTTACGGTGGGTCACTTCAAGTTCTTTGGCACCTGACACGGCCTTACTTGTTCCCCTGACAGCAAATCCGTGATTCTGGCTTGTAATGAGAACCCGCCCCGTCTCGAAATCCCGAACCGGGTGATTCCCACCGCGATGGCCGTATTGGAGCTTGTCGGTCTCCGCGCCATAGGCCAGGGCCAGCAGTTGATGGCCCAGGCAGATCCCGAAGGTCGGGAGACCCGTGTCGCAGAGCTCACGGATGTGGGGAACGGCGTAGCGGACGGCGGCGGGGTCGCCCGGTCCGTTCGACAGGAAGACGCCGTGGGGCTCGAGTTCTCGTACGCGGGCTGCCGGCGTCTTGGCAGGCACCACCGTCACGCGGCAGCCGTGCCCCGTCAGGATCCTCAAGATGTTGCGCTTCATTCCGAAATCGTACGCCACCACGTGGTGACGCGCCGCCGCAGGGCCGACCGTGTGCTCTGCGGAAACCGTTGCCAATGACGCGAGGTCGAGTCCCTCCATTCTGGGGCTCGCGTCAAGCCGCGCCCGCGCCTCCTCGCTGGGGGCCGATCCAGTCGCCACGATGCCGCGCATGGCCCCGGCCGACCGGATGTGTCGCGCGAGCCGCCGGGTATCGATTCCCTCGACCGCGGGGACTTTGCCCGTCGCCAGCCAGGTGTCCAGCGCGCCAGACGCCCGCCAGTTGGAGTACTCTCGCGCAAGCTCTCGCACGACGACGGCCGTCACCTGCGGTTTGTCGGACTCCAGGTCCTCTTCGTTGATTCCGTAGTTGCCGATCATCGTCGCGGTCATCACGACGATCTGACCCAGGTAGGACGGGTCGGTAAAGACCTCTTGGTATCCCGTGAGGTTGGTCGTGAACACGACCTCCCCGGGGGTCGGGGAAAAGGAACGGCGCGAGGTTCCGGGGAACCACGCGCCGTCTTCGAGCAACACGTAGGCGGGTCGGTCCGCCGTCACTCGTTCTCCGGTTGGGGCGGCGTCGCTTCGGGCTGCGCGGGTGCCACGTCCAGCGGAAGCTGCGCGGGCGGCACGACCGGCGTCGGTGCGACCGGTTCGCTCTCGAGCACGGAGCGCGGCGCGGACGAGCGCGTACTCAGCCCCGCCAGTACCAGCGACAGGCCAAGGAACAGGCCGCCGAGCCACCAGGTCGCCTTGGTCAGGATCGTCGCCGCCTGGCGGCCACCAAGGAATGTATCGGTGGACGCACCACCGCCCATCGCCGCGAGTCCTCCTCCCGTCCCCGCTTGGAGGAGCACTGCGCCAACGAGCGCGAGCGCGATGCCCAACAGGATGATCAGCAGTACCGCGTACATAATCTCTCCGAACCGGCGGGCAAGTTAGCCGGTTCTGCCCCGAAGTCAATCAATTGGCGTTTGGGTCATGGCCGCCCAGGACAGCGGATCCAGGGATGCCCCGCCCACGAGCACGCCGTCGATCTCGGGCTCGGAGACGAGCGTTCGGATGTTGTTGAGCTTGACGCTGCCGCCATAGAGAATCCGGCAAACGCCTCGCTCGAGCCCGCGGTCCGTCAGCCACCCTCGGATGTGCGCGTGGACCTCGGCCGCGTCGGCCGGCGTGGCCGTCGAGCCTGTTCCGATCGCCCACACCGGCTCGTACGCGATCACGACGTGACGCAACTCCTCCGTGTGGAGCGACCCGAGCACGCCAAGCTGCCGCTCAACGACCGAGAGGGTCTCACCGCCCTCGCGCTGATCGATCGTCTCGCCGACACACAGCATTGGGATCAGCCCCCCCTCGAGGAGTGCCTTGACCTTGCGTCCCGTCTCCTCGTCCGTCTCGCCGAACACGTGCCGCCGCTCAGAGTGGCCGACCAATGCCGCGCGGGCGCCGGATTCAGCGGCCATGGAGACACTCAGTTCTCCGGTGAACGCCCCTTTCGGTTCCCAGTGCACGTTCTGGACACCCACGGTGATTTCCCGGCGCCCGTCGGTCGAACGGGCAACGGCTTCCAGAGCCACTGCTGAAGGAAAGAACCAGACGTCGCGATCCTCGAGCGGCCGATGCTTAGACAGAAACTGCTCGACGAACGCCCGCGCCGAATCCGCACCGACGTGCATCTTCCAGTTCGCGGCAAAGATCATGTGGGTCATGCGTTGTCCAACGCGGCGACGCCCGGGAGTTCCTTGCCCTCCAGGAGTTCGAGCGCAGCCCCGCCTCCGGTTGACACGTGGGTCATCTTGGCCGTGAGCCCCGCGCGGGCGACGGCGGCAGCGGAGTCCCCTCCTCCGACGATCGTGGTCGCTCCGCGGTCCGACGCGGCGGCCAGGGCACGCGCGATGGCCACGGTCCCCGCATCGAACGGTGGAGTCTCGAACACCCCCATGGGGCCGTTCCACACGATCGTGTTGGACTGTTTCAGCCTCCGATGAAAGTCAGACGCGGCATCTTCATCGATATCGTACACGGACCACCCGGGCTTCACCTTGTCGTGCGGGACGCTCTTGCTTGGGGCGTTGGCCACCAGCGCGCGCGCGACGGTGACACTCGTTGGAAGCACGAGCTTCGGGCCCGCTCGGTCGACCAGCGCCTTCGCGAGATCGATCTTGTCGCGCTCGACCAGCGAGTTGCCCATTTCGAGCCCGAGTGCGACGAAGAACGTACAGGCCATCGCCCCGCCGATCAGGATTTCGTCGACCTTGGGCAGCAGGGCCTCGATCACGTCGATCTTTCCGGAGATCTTTGCCCCACCCAGTACTGCCGCGAACGGGCGCGCGGGATCGGCCAGTGTGGTTTGCAGGTACTCCAACTCCCGCGCCATCAGAAACCCGGCCACCGCCGGCTTCAACCGACGCGCCACACCCTCGGTCGAGGCGTGTGCGCGGTGTGCCGACCCGAAGGCATCGTTGACGAAGAAATCACCGAGCCGCGCGAAGGCGTCGGCGAGGTCGGGAGCGTTGGCTTGCTCACCCGGATAGAATCGCGTGTTCTCGAGGAGCAACACGTCGCCCCGCTTGGCACGCCGGGTCGCGACCACCGAATCGTCTGACACGGGATCCTCGAGGAACCCGACGGGAATTCCCAACTCCCGTTCCAGCACTGGAATGACGGGCCGCAGCGAGTAGTCCGGTTTCCGCTGCCCCTTGGGCCGCCCCAGATGGGACGCCAACACCACACGGCTGCCGCGCTCGCGCAGCCAGCGAATGGTCGGGAGCGCCGCCACGATTCGTGTGGCGTCCGCCACCACGCCGTCGGCCAGAGGAACGTTGAAATCGACCCGGACGAACGCTCGCTGACCCTCCAGCGGTTGACCTTCCAGGGACGCGAGCGTGCGCTTCATCGCTATTTCCCGGCGATGTAGGAAATCAGATCCACACAGCGTGCGGAGTACCCGATCTCGTTGTCGTACCAGGACGACACGTGCACGAGCGTCCCGTCAATCACGTTGGTGCTCATGGCGTCCACGGTGCTGGAGTGCGGGTCGCCGATGTAGTCGCTGGAAACCAGCGGCTCCTCGCTATAGGCCAGGGTTCCTTTGAGTGCGCCCGACGCGGCCCGACGGAAGGCCTCGTTCACTTGCTCGATGGTGGTCGGCTTGTCCACCACGCACGTGAGATCCACGACCGACACATTGGCGGTTGGCACGCGGAGCGCCACGCCGTCGATCTTCCCTGCGACCTCCGGAATCACGAGGCCCGTAGCCTTGGCGGCGCCGGTGGTGGTCGGAATGATGTTCATCGCCGCCGCGCGGGCGCGCCGCAGATCCTTGTGCGGCAGATCGAGGATTCGTTGGTCGTTGGTGTAACTGTGGATGGTCGTCATGAACCCGCGCTCAAATCCGAAGGCATCGCGGATCACCTTCACCACCGGGACGAGGCAGTTCGTGGTGCACGAGGCGTTGGACATGATGTGATGGGTGGCTGGATCGTACTGCTCGTGATTCACGCCCATGACAATCGTGATGTCCTCGTTCTTCCCTGGTGCGCTGATGATCACCTTCTTCGCGCCGGCACTCAGGTGGGCAGACGCCTGATCGTGGCTGCGAAAGATGCCGGTCGACTCCAGCACGATGTCCACGCCGAGCTCCTTCCAGGGGAGCTTCGACGGGTCACGCTCGGCTGACACCCGGATCTTCTTCCCGTTGACGATAAACGCACCCTGCTTCGCCTCGACCGTCCCCGGAAAACGCCCATGTACCGAGTCGTACTTGAGCAGGTGCGCGAGCGTCTTGGCATCCGTGATGTCGTTGACCGCAACGACGTTGAGGTCCACCCCGGTTTGGATGGCTGCCCGGAGCACGTTGCGCCCGATGCGCCCAAACCCATTGATCCCGACTTTCGTAGCCATGCTCACCCTTTCGTTGCGCATTCCGGAGTCATTCGCTTGGTTAATCGCTTCCCGTTCACCGATCGTTCGAGACTTGGGCTGCAAACGGAAGCGCGCGTGCAAAGGTAACCGCTCCCACCGACGACCATCCGGCCAGCGCGAGCGCGGTGGCCGCGGCGGACAGCGTTGCGCCCGTCGTCATGACGTCGTCCACCAATATAATCGTCCGACTCGTGCGCCTCGTGGGGCGTGCGTCCGACGGCGTCGATGCAAGGAAGGCGTCGGCGACATTGTCACGGCGCGCGGCCGGTGTCAGCGCTGTCTGCGACCGCGTTTCTCGAGTGCGCCGAAGTACGCCCTCTCTCATCGGGAGGCGCCAGCGGGTGGTGAGTGCCCGAGCGATCTCCGCCGCCTGGTTGTACCCGCGGTGGCGCTGCCGCCGCCGTCCCAATGGAATCGGAACCACGACGCCGTCACTCGGCCGCCGTATCGAGCGGGTCATCATGGTGGCCATGTCCGTGGCAAGCCGCGTATACCCCTCGTACTTCAAGTGATGGATGACCTCGCGTGCCTCGGATCCAAGCCACACGGCGCTCCGCGCCCAGGTGAGCGACGACGGCCACTCATCACAGAACCGACACGGACCGATGGGTGGAAGCGGCTGACTGCAGCGACCGCACCCGCCTGTCACGGGTTCGAAGCGCGACCGGCAAAGGCTGCACAGCAGTGCGTCCGGACGCTGTCGCCCCGCAGGCCGATCACAACCGACGCACGTGTTGGGAAGAATGAGGCGCTCGAGCGCCCTGAGACTGCTGATCCTCACCTCCCCCTGGTGTCCTCTGCTCCGTCGGACCGGTCGCCGTGCTCCACCACGAGTCGCTCGGCGGCCTTGCCGATCAGATCCTCCAGCTGTTCATACGTCTCGCGGTAGACCTCAAGGTCGCTGCCAAAGGGATCGCTCACTTCGGCCTCCGGACCGGCGCGACCCACGTACTCACCGAGGAGAAACACGCGACCCTCTCCACCCAACTCCTGGGCCCGTGTCCTGTGGTGACGCGCCATGGTGAGAACGACATCCACGGCGCGAATCATGTCGCGGGTGATGAGCCGGGCCTTGTGGCCGGACAGATCCAGATGGTGCTCGAGCCCGACAAGGTAGGCGCCCTCCGAAGCCGGCGCACCCTCCCAGGCACCGGTTCCCGCTGAGGTCACCTTGAACTCGTTTGCGCCCCGCGCTTCCAGCTCCCGCCGCAGCAGCGCCTCCGCAAGCGGGCTCCGACAGATGTTTCCCGTGCAGACGAGGAGCACGTGGGTCACGGTGCCAGCCTCCCGACAGCGGCCCGAAGCTCAGCGACGCGCAGCGCACCTTCGCGAACCAGCCGAGCGTCACGTTGGGTACAGTCGACGACCGTGGAGGGTGGAAGGTTCCCCAGCACCCCGCCGTCGAGCACCAGCAGTGTGCCCGCCTCCACGGCCGATCGGAACAGCTCGACGAGACCACCCGCACCGGGTGCCGTGTGCCCATGCGGTCGGTTGGCCGACGTGGATGTGATGGGTGTGTCGAGCGCCGCGATCAGCCGCGCCATACCCGCGTGCGACGTCCAGCGTACCGCAATCCCGCCTTCGGGACCCCGAAGCGTCCGGGGCAGCAGGGTCTCCCCGCCCGGCAGGACCAGCGTGAGCGGGCCGGGCCAGAAAGCCGCGGCGAGGGCTCTTGCCGATGCATTCAGCTCCAATTCGTACCGCTCCGCCATGGCGCGCGACGCGATCAGGAGGAGGAATGGCTTCCCCTCCTTTCGGCCTTTGAGGTGGGACAGGGCCGCCACGTCACGGGTGTTCGGGCGCGAGCCAAGACCGTACACGGTTTCCGTCGGGTACGCGAGCAGCCCGCCGCGGCGCAGATGAGCGTCCACCGAAGCAACTGCTGCCTCGACGTCGCCGTCGGTGAGGAACGGGAGCGTGGTCACGGTGCCGCGAAGCGTTCGGCGATGAGGAACTCGTCCTCGGTCGTGAGCTTGATGTTCGTCACTCGATCGGGAACCACCTTCACCGGAAACCCCGCCGCCTCCGCGAGCGATGCCTCGTCCGTGTACGAGGACCATGCATCCGGCCCGGCGCGATCGAACGCCGCAACCAACATACTGCGCGGGAATCCCTGCGGAGTCTGCGCGCGCCACAGCCCTGTGCGGTCCACGGTCTCGATCACGCGACCGGTACTGCCGTTGACGCGCTTGAGCGTATCCGCCACGGCAACTGCCGGCAAGGCACCGACCCCGGTGCCCGCCGTTGTGATCACGGCGTCGATGGTTTCCGGTGACACGAATGGTCGCGCGGCGTCGTGCACGAGCACGGTCTCGCAGGCACGGTCCAACGCGGCCAGAGCCGCACGGACCGACTGCGCGCGGGTCGCGCCGCCCTGTACCAGGCGCAGACGTCCGCCCGCAACGTCCGCCAACCAGCCCGGAGGGGTGGCGATGGCCTCCGCGGGCAGCGCGACGACGATCTCTCGAACTCGGGTATGTTGGGCAAAGGGCCGCACCGCCCGGAGCAGCATGGGCACACCGCCAACGGCGCGGAACTGCTTGGGCACGCCCGGACCCGCGCGCGCACCTCGCCCCGCCGCGGCGATGAGGACACCGACGTCAAGCCGCGATGCGCGCTCGGAGTTGGGCGACATCGGAAACGGGTATGGTCTCGAGAACGTTGCTGGCGGTGGTCCGTCCCGACACGAAGGCGCGACGGAATCCCATGCGCTCCGCCTCGGCTAGGCGACGCTCTAACGCTCCGCTGGGTCGTACCTCCCCGCCCAGGCCAACCTCTCCGACAAAGACCGCGTCGGCCGGAAGGGGACGGTCTCCGGTGCTCGAGCACAGTGCGGCAGCCACGGCGAGGTCGGACGCCGGCTCGACCAGCCGCATCCCTCCGGTGACGTTGACAAAGACATCCAGCTCACGAAACGCGACCCCGGCGCGTCGCTCCAGCACGGCAAGCAACACAGCGAGACGCCGGTGCTCGAGTCCCGTCGCGACTCGTTGAGGTGTCCCGAACCCCGCCGGCGCCGTGAGCGCCTGAATCTCCACCAGCACCGGCCGCGTGCCCTCCATGAGCGCCGTGACGGCGGACCCGGTAGCCTCGGTGTCGCGCCCCGAGAGGAACGCTGTCGATGGGTTCGCCACCGGCCGCAGTCCTTGCGCGGTCATCTCGAACACGCCGACCTCGTCCACGGAACCGAAGCGGTTCTTCACGGCACGTAGCAGCCGGAAGTCCCCTCCGGCATCGCCCTCGAAGTACAACACGGTATCGACGATGTGCTCGAGCGTCTTGGGACCTGCAATCACGCCGCCGCGCGTGACGTGACCCACCAACACGACCGCCGCGCCGACCTCCTTGGCAAAGCGCATGAGCCGCGCCGCGCATTCCCGCACCTGGCCGACGTTTCCCGGGGCGCCTTCCAACTCGTCGGTGTACGTTGTCTGGATCGAATCCACGAACACGACTCGTGCGTCGACCTCCCGGGCACGCTGCGCAATGGCCTCTACCCGCACCTCAGGGAGGAGACGCACGCACGCGGCGTCCTCGAGCAGGCGATCGGCCCTGAGCCGAACCTGCTCGGCCGATTCCTCTCCGGAGACGTAGAGCGTGGATATGCCGGCGAGCTCGAGCCGCGCCGCACACTGGAGCAGGAGCGTGGATTTGCCGATGCCCGGCTCACCGCCGACCAATATGAGCGAGCCCGGGACCACCCCGCCCCCGAGCGCATAGTCGAACTCGTCGAGCCCCGTGCGCCAGCGCACGAGCCGCTCGCGGGCGATTTCGCCAAGCCGTACCGGCTGCGGACCCGACTCGCCTCCCGATCGCCTCGCGCGTGAGGTCGGATGCGCCCCCACCTCTTCGATGAGCGTGTTCCACGCGCCGCATCCGTCGCACTGCCCTCCCCACTTCGGATGCTCCGTCCCACAGTCTGTGCAGCGGTAGACCGAACGCGCCTTAGGTGCCATCGAAGCTCTCGGTTTCCCGCTCGGTGAAGTCGGCGAACCGAGTGCAATCCTTCCTGAACGCGAGCGTGATGGTTCCGGTGGGTCCGTTGCGGTGTTTTGCGAGAATGATCTCGGCGGTGCCTTCTCTCGCGGTTGAGTCGCGTTCGAGGACGGACTTGTACATCTCCGCGCGATAGATGAACACCACCAAGTCGGCATCCTGCTCGATGGCTCCGGAGTCCCGCAGGTCGGACAGCATCGGCCGGCGATCCCCTCCGCGCTGCTCGGGCGCCCGGGACAGCTGCGAGAGCGCAATCACCGGCGTGCGTAACTCACGCGCGAGCGCCTTGAGCGATCGGGAGATGAAGCTGATTTCCGCCTGCCGGTTCTCCGACTCTCGCGGCGCGTTGATCAACTGGAGATAGTCGACGACGAACAGGCCGATGTCGTGTTCCGCTTTGAGCCGTCGAGCCTTCGAGCGCAGCTCGAGGAGATTGAGGGCCGGTGTGTCGTCGATCCAGATCGGTGCCTGCCCCAGAATCCCGACCGCGTACGACACCTTTGAGAAATCCTCCTCGCGCAGGTTGCCCTGCCGAAAGCGATGCAAGTCCACGAGGCTTTCGGACGCGAGCATGCGCTCCACGAGCTGATCCCTCGCCATCTCGAGCGAGAACAGCGCGACCGGGACCTTGCCTTCGATCGCCGCGTGCGTTGCCATGTTCAAGCAGAACGCCGACTTCCCCATGGATGGACGAGCAGCCACGATGATGAGATCGCTGGATTGGAATCCATTGGTCAAACGATCCAAATCTCGGAAACCGCTCAACACACCGTGTACCGCTTCGTCGCCATGGTGGCGCGCTTCGATGCGCTCCATCGTGTCCCACACGAGTGACTTGAGGCGCACAAACTCTTGTGTGGATCGCTGGAAGGAGATTTCGAAAATGCGGTGTTCCGCTGCGTCGAGCAGCGCGTCGATCCCTTCCGGACCCTCGTAGGCACCCTGCACGATCGCCGTACCCGCATCGATGAGCCGGCGGCGCAGCGCCCGGTCTTTCACGATCCGGCAGTGATACTCCACATTCGCCGTCGTCGGCACGACATCCAGGAGTTCCGCGATGTACTCGACCCCTCCGGCAGCGTCGAGGTCGCCGTTCCGGTGCAGCTGATCACGCAGGACCAGCGGGTCGATGACGTCCCCTTTCTCGAGCAGCAGGAGCATGGCGCGGAAGATTCGGCGGTGCGCATCGCGGTAGAACGCCGTATCGCTCAACAGCTGCGCGCCTTTCAACGCGGCGTCCTGATCCAACAGCATCGCGCCGAGAACGGCTTGTTCGGCCTCCTCGTTCCACGGCGTCTGCCGCGCCGCGCGACCGTCGGCGCCGCTAGTCGGCGAGCTGGCGTGCGATACGGACGTCATCCCACGTAGGCTTCTTCCAGTGAGGGTTTCTCAGCAACGCCGCCGGATGGTACGTCACGACGAGCGGAATGCCACGGAACTCGTGTACGCGCCCGCGCAGTGCCCCCAGTGCCTGCCGCGTTCCGAGCAGCGTTTCCGCTGCCGTGCCACCCATAGCTAGTATGACCCTTGGCCCAATGATTTCAAGCTGGCGGTAGAGATACGGCACACAGGTTTCGATCTCCGACGGCACGGGCTTTCGATTGGCGGGCGGGCGACACTTGACGACGTTGCAGATGTACACCTGCTCGCGCGGCAAGTCGACGGCGGCGAGGATCTCGGTGAGAAGCTCACCGGCACGGCCGACAAAGGGCCGTCCTGTCTCGTCCTCGGTCGCGCCCGGCCCCTCTCCAACCACCACGAGCCGCGCGTCAGCCGGGCCCTCACCCGGCACTGCGTTGCTCCGTGCCTCACACAGCGGGCACGCGGTACAGCCGCGAATCCGCTCGACCAGACCAGCCAGATCGAGCGACGCCAGCGGGTCGTGGCTGAAGAGGTCGCTGCCGGGTGCCGCCACCACGATGCCACGACCGGGGATCTCTGGCGCGTCCTGCTTCCACCTTCCCACCTGTGGCTTGCGCCTCCCCCTCGCCTGGCGTCCGGTTCGCGGCGGCTCGGCCGGCGGTTTCCGCGGCCCCGTGGTCATCGGTTGGTCGGGACCTGCCTCGCTGGACGCTGCGGGGTCCTCAGGTTTCCGCTGAGCTCCAGCGAGCCCCGCGTCGAGGATCAGTGGGGTCTCCGCCAGCTCGCGCCGCTGCTCGAGGTAGCGGGTGAACAGATGTCGGGGTGTACTCATAGCCGACCTTCGATCTCGTCGAGGATCCGCTCCGCCACCTCCGGTTTCGGCAGCAGCTCGAGTGGCCGCACCTCCGTGTCTGTCACGAACGTGACACGATTGGTGTCCACTGCGAACCCGCTCTCCGGCTCGTCGGCCGGATTCAACGCGATGAGGTCGAGCTGCTTCCGGCGCAGCTTCTCTCGGGCCCGGTCCAGGTTGGCTCCCACCTCGAGCGCGAACCCCACGGTCACCGTTCCCGGGCGCCGGTGCGGAATCGTAGCCTCCAATACATCGACGGTAGGGTCCAAGTGGACGCTGTGGCCGGCCGTTGCCCGTTGTGGCTTTCCGGACGCCACCT
Source organism: Gemmatimonadota bacterium (assembly GCA_039588295.1). Taxonomy (GTDB): domain Bacteria; phylum Gemmatimonadota; class Gemmatimonadetes; order Gemmatimonadales; family GWC2-71-9; genus JAOTVV01. The sequence goes on along the minus strand of JBDHAB010000032.1, from coordinate 13,006 downwards.
CACGGGCTCGAAAGTCCGAGGGTGCCGCCGCCATAATGAGGACATCCGCTGTGCCGAGCCGCCTCCCGACGGCTTCGCGAAGCTGCTCGGTGGTGGTCACCCATTCGCGCTCTACACCGGTGGGACGGGGCAGCGAGGTCGGACCCGAGATCAGCGTCACGTCAGCCCCGCGCGCGAACGCGCGCTCAGCAAGGTGGTAGCCCATCTTCCCGCTCGACGGATTGGTGATGACGCGGACGGCATCGAGCGGTTCGTGGGTGGGGCCGGCTGTTATCAGCACATGGCGGCTGCCGAGTTTGCCTTCGGGCGTCCGCAGGGCGCGCTCGACATGGACGAGGATCTCCTCGGGCTCCACCATGCGGCCCGGACGGTCACTGGGTCCTTCGGCTAGTGGGCCGACCGCCGGTCCGATGAGACCCCAGCCACGCTGTCTCAATGTCGCCAGATTCGCCTGCGTCGCCGGGTGGGCGAACATCTCGTCGTTCATGCCAGGCGCGGCGAGCACCGGGACCTCGCTGGCGAGCAGGATTGCGGACAGCAGATCGTCCGCGATGCCGAGCGCGGCTCGTGCGATCAGGTTTGCCGTGGCGGGAGCGACCGCGATCAGGTCCGGTCCACGCCCGAGCTCGAGGTGTGCGAGCGCCGTCCCCGGTTCCCAGAGGGATGTGTGGACCGGCCGTTGGGTCAGTGCCTCAAACGTCAGCGGCCGCACGAACTCCGTTGCGGCCGCCGTAAGAATGACATCCACCGTCGCGCCCAGTTCGGTCAGGCGTCGGGCGAGCGTGCACGACTTGTAGCACGCAATCCCGCCCGACACGCCGAGCACGACGCGTCGGTTCGCGAGGATCACGTCTCGTGCCGACGCCGCCGCACCAGTCGGAAGGTCAGCTCACCACCGACGAGGTTCTCCAACGCGCGCGTCGTGAGCTTCTTCTCCTCCAGGGACCGATCTCTGGGAAAATCGTTGACGAAACGCGCAAATTTGGCCGCCGCCAACACACCCAAGTACTTGGTGCCGGCGCGTCGAGCGACGTCTGTCGGGGTGAAGATGTGCATGCCAACTCCTTCCAGCCGGTTAGGGCGCCAATTGCTGAGCCTTTGCGTCCAGCGCTCGGCGCAGCCGTTCCATCGTCTCTGCCAGTTGCGGCTGGTGCACCGCACGATGCGCCGCCGCGTCGATGATCCCGCTCACGCTCGCCACCGCCTGCTCACGATCGTCGTTGAGCACGACGTAGTCGAAACGCTCCGCCTCCTGTACCTCCCGGGCGGCGCGTGCGAGCCGCTGTGCCAGCTCCCGCGGTCTCTCCGATGCCCGACCCTGCAGCCGATCCACCAGCTCGCCGACCGACGGGGGGAGCACAAAGATAGCTACGACATCGCCCCGGCGGGCCCTCACCTGCCCGGCCCCCTCGATCTCGATGTCCAGGATCACGTGCCGCCCACCGGCCAACAACCGGTCCACTTCCGACTGCAGTGTTCCGTAGAGGTGTCCCAGATACTCGGCCCACTCGAGGAACTCACCGCGGTCCCGCCGCCGGAGGAATTCCTCCCGCGTGAGGAAGTGATAATCTACACCCTGCCGCTCGTTTTCGCGTGGGGGACGGGTGGTCGCCGAGACGCTGAACCCGACGTCCTGGCGGCGCGCGAGCAGTTCCCGCGCTATCGTGGTCTTTCCACCGCCCGACGGCGAGCAGAGAACCACCAGTAACGGATTCACTCGATATTCTCCACCTGCTCGCGGATCTTCTCGACCTCTCCCTTCATCTTGATCACATGCTGCGCGATCGCGGCGTCGTTTGCCTTGGAGCCGATCGTGTTCACTTCACGCAGGATCTCCTGCCCGAGAAAGCTGAGCTGCCGACCAACCCCGCCCTCCGATCCGAGCGCCTCCCGGAAGGCCCCCACGTGGGTCCGCAGCCGTACCATTTCCTCCGTGATGTCGAGCTTGTCCGCGAGCAGGGCGATCTCCTGGCTGAGTCGACTCTCGTCGAGCGGGCGCCCGTTGAGGAGTTCCGCCACGGCCCGCTGCAGCCGGTCGCGTTCGCCCGTCAGACGCTGCGGTGCCCGTTCGCCCACCTCGTTGAGCAGTGCGTCGATCGCCGCGAGCCGCGCCGTGAGGTCCTCGCCCAGCGCCGCTCCCTCTCGCTCGCGCATCGCAACGACGGTATCCACGGCCCGATCGATCAGGCGAAGGAACTCCTCGACATCGAGGCCTGGCTGTTCGCTGTCGGCGTAGTGCAGCACGTCGGGCTGCCGAGCGACAAACCCAAGGTCGACCTCGCCGGGCAGGTCGAGCGCGCCCTTGAGCTCGGTCAGGGCGCGCGACACCTCCTGGGCACGCTCCAGGTTGATCTGCAGCGATGTCCCGCGCAATGGCTGGTCGGTCCACCTGGCGGTCAGCGCCGCATGCCCGCGCTCAATCCGCTCCCGCAGGCGTTGGCGAATGTCGCCCTCGAACTGCTGCAGCTCCGACGGGAGCCGGAATTGCGTACTGAAGTGTCGATGGTTCACGGTCCGGACTTCGACGGCCAAGCGGCCCCCGCCGAGCGGTCCATCGGCTGTTCCGAACCCCGTCATAGATCGTGGCACAGCACTGTCCTTCTCACCGGTCGTTGCTCTGACAGTCTAGTACGACGCGAGGGATTCGCAATCGCCGCACATGCATCAGTTGCTGAACACCCACGAGGCGCCGAAGAGCTGTGAGCTGCCCGGGTAATCCAAACCCGGGACGAATTGCGCGTCCGAGAGCCGAGCGTTCCTGAGACTCCAAAACGCCGTGAAGCTCCCCAGTTGAATCTCCACGTGGAATTCCCAGAAGGTGGCGCCGGGGAGAGTAATCGGTGTCCCGTCGCTTGCGAGTCCGGCCGTTGAGCCGCTCCACGACTCCGTTGCCGCCTGGAGCTTGAAGTCGAAGATGCCGCTGCGAAACGTGCGCCAGAATTTCGAGCGAAGTGTCAACGCGACCCGGACGTGCTTGGGCGGTTGCAGGTCTGCGCCTGCCCCGGACACCGGATCGGAGTACCACCCTGACACGGTGAGTGCGGAGACGGGGCGCAGATACGCCTCGCTCACCAGGTAGGTCGCCAGTTGAGATGGCGCTAAGGCGGGGATGGCGGGGAGCTCCAGATACGGCAGCGGGGCGTACGCGTCCCGACGTACGATGCCGACTTGACCACCGAACGGCTTGAGCTTGAGCCCGACCCACGCGGCGCGATCGTTGGTGACGACGGCGGTGTCCGCTGTGATGGCCGGGGCCTGCAACGCGTCGGTGAGGGCGAGTTCCCCCGACACGGAGATCGGACCGAGATACACACCGGCCGACCCGCGGACCCACTTCGATTCCCGATCGAGCGAGTGTTGCTGCCATCCCGCCTCTCCGCTGAGAACGAGACCACGAATCGGCACCCAGCCGGCGCGGGCCCGCGCCGCAAGCCGCGTCCTCGCGTCAGCGGCCCGCCCCCACAGCTCGGCTCCCCAGCGTGGACTCCGGTACTGAAGCACCAGATGTGCCTGGCGCAGGTGCTGATCTTCCAGCGCCGATCCCGAGTCTCCCGTCCACGAGCTGGAGGCGATCCCGGCCTCGGCACGAAGCCCAAGCCCGTCCCCCCTTGTCGCGGCGAACATCTTGAGGAGGAAATCGGTCCGGGTCCCCTCCCGAGCCGGCACTCCGCCTCCGGTGGTGCCGGCAAGTGCGACACGGTTGAGCTCTTGACGCCGCAACTGATAGCTGGCCCCGATGCGATCGTTTGGAGTCCAGCCGAGCTTTGCCCAGATGTCGAAGGCGTCGCTCGAAGCTTGCTGGTTCGGACCGTCCGTGCCTTTGAAGTGGCCCGCGAGGTCGAGTGCGAGCCCGCTCTGCAACCGCTTTTGGAACAGTGCGGTGTACTGTGCGGTCTTGAAGCTCCCTGATGCGATATCGACCTTCGACCGCACATCGGTGCCCTCGTGCCGCTCGGACACTAGGTAGACCCGGAGTCTGGCCGGCAGCACCTCCACCTCCACTCTTCGGAGATACGCGAGGGGGAACTGCCCGAGGTCCACGAACGCCGTATCGCCGCCGAGCGCTTCCCACGGCATCCCGTCCCAGAAGACTTCCAGGGCGGCTCCCCCCCGCCCCGCAAACTGCACGTAGCTCGGTTGGCCTACGAACCCGGCGCGCGCGACGTAGACCCCGGGTATCCTGGCCAGGATGTCCGCCAGCGTGATGCTGCTCGACCACAGGAGCGAGTCTCGCGTGAACGCGTAGCGAGTGCCGGGAACGAGCGGGCCGAGCGGCACGGCCGCCTGCTCGAGCGGCAGCAGCACGGGTCGTGCAGGGACCGTGTCAAGGCTGGCTTGGGTAGTGTCTTCCTGCGCCTCGCACCGGAGGGCGGGGACTAGACTGGCGGTGGCGAACAAGGCGGCGAACAGACGGATGCGCCGAACTGAGATCACCCCCCCGCGCGCCCCAGTACAAACTCCGTGAATAGACGCACACCCGTCCCCGTCGGGCCCTTGGCCATGTCGGGACGATCGGCATCGGTCCACGCCGTGCCGGCGATGTCCAGGTGCGCCCACGGGAAGCCATCGACGAACTCCCGCAAGAACCACCCAGCCGTGATGCTTCCTGCGGGCCGGCCCCCGATGTTCTTGACGTCGGCGACGTCCGATTTGAGCTGTTCGCGGTACTCCTCCCACAGCGGTAGCGGCCAGCACCGTTCCCCCGCGCGGTCCCCGGCCTGGCGGACTTCCTCCACCAATTGGTCGTCGTTGCCCATGAGGCCGGTGGCATGATGGCCCAACGCAATGACGACCGAACCGGTGAGCGTCGCCGCATTGATCACGCAGGCGGGCTTGAACCGGCGGGCGTAGCCCAGCGCGTCGCTCAGAATCAACCGACCTTCCGCGTCGGTGTTCACGATCTCGATGGTCTTGCCGAGTTGGCTGCGAACGATGTCGCCCGGCTTGACCGCCGTCCCCGACGGAAGATTCTCCGAGCTCGGAATCAGTCCGACCACATTCATCTTCGGCTTGACGTGACCGAGGGTCTCGAACAGGCCGAGCACCGCAGCCGCCCCGGACATGTCGTACTTCATCTCTTCCATCTTCTCGGCCGGCTTGATCGAGATCCCGCCCGAGTCGAACGTGATGCCTTTCCCCACGAAACAGACCGGGTGGGCGCGGGCGCCGGCACCCCGGTACTCGAGCGTGATGAACTGCGGCTCCTGCTGGGATCCCTGGGCTACGGCAAGCAGCCCGCCCATTTCCGCCTTGGCGATGTGCGCCCGTCCCAGCACCGTGACCTTGAACCCGTACGCCTTGGCCAATCGGCGCGCGATACCGGAGAGGTAGGTTGGCGTGCACACGTTGCCGGGCAGCGCCTGGAGGTTCCGGGCGAGCGCATGGCCCGAAGCGATCGCCTTGCCGAGGCGACGACCGCGCTCCATGTCAGCCCGTTCCTCGCGCGACGCGATGAGCTCCAGTGTCGCCAACTTGACCTTCTTCTCCGTAGCCTGCAGGTCGGCGAACCGCCATCCTCCCTGGGCGATCCCTTCGACCATCACCTGTCCAAGCGTCTGTGGCGCAACGCCGCCACGCGTTTCGGGCGCCACATAGAAACTCATGGCGTTGACACCCAGGTCCAGCGCCCGCCGTGCCGCGACGGCCGCGGCTCGTCGCACGGCGCCGCGGGTGATCTCGCCGTGAGGCCCCATGCCGACGAGCACCACACGCTCTGGTCGCTTCACCGGATACACGACGGCCACCTGATCACGTTTGCCATCGAAGTCCCGGCTGGCGATGACCCGTGAGAGCGCGTGGTTGGTGTTGGCGTCGAGGCCGAGGAGAGAGGTCGGGACCTTGCCATTGGTGATGTCCCCGACTGCGACGGCAAGGAGGGGAGACGAAACGCGTTCCAACGGAACGACTTTGATAGATGAGTTCACGCTGGGTATGAGGCGGTGAATGGGTTCATGGATGCATTGGGTCGCATAAGGTTAGTGGAGGGCATATGGCACGGCAAGATCGATCTGTCCCACCTGAGCAATCCGGGCCGACACCTGGGGCCGCGGGTAACGCGGTGGCTCTTCAGAGCCTCGACAGATGGCTGTGGTGGGTGCGACTGGGGGGGGTGTGTCTGGGTTACAGGTGGACTCGGCCTCTCGTGACCTCCCAGTTCTCCCAGAACCTGATGTAGTAGAATCGCTTGCGTCGCTGAGGGACCTTCCACCACGGGTGTTCGAGGTGATCGACCGGTCGCGTCACGAGTGCTTCCGCGACCCGGACCCGGGTGCCGCAGAACGGACACAGGTACGATTCCACGGTTGGTGCGGTCCACCAGATATACGGCGCCCGCGCACATTCCGGCCAAGCCGCGCAACCATGCACACTTGGGACGTACTGCTCGGGCTCCTCGCCGACCGTTTGGGTGAACCCACAGAATCGACACTGTCGGTATTTCTGATCAGTCGGATCGATGCGGGGCCCGAAGAATCCGGACCGTCCGCATTGCAGGCACGGCTCGGGGTCCCTTCCCTCCCCGAAAATCGCCATGCATTCCTCGTCCCAGTCGGCACACGAGTAGTCCGTAATCGAGGAGGTGGTCGGTGCCAGACCGGTATTTCCGTCCTTCATGAACAGCCGATCACGCGCCCTGCCAAAAGATTCGCGAAGTCTCTGCATGTAATTCGGGCGTAAGGGTCCGATGGAGATGTCAAATCGGCATAGCCGTGCGTACGCACGGCTGCCGAAGGGTGCTAGTTCCGGGTGTCGGCAGCGAGTTGGGATTGTGCCGGGACCGGAAGTGAAATATGGAGGTGATCGGCGGTCCCGACGTGACGCAGAACACGAAATCCCAACATTCGGAAGTACCCGGCGGTGGCCCAGTTCCTGATGGAGCTCCGACCACCCGTGCGGAGATCCATCGCGTGCGCGTAGCCGTCGCGCTGCACATAGTGCATGGACCGTTCGGCAACCGGAAGGCCCATGGCTCGATAGTCTCGTGGTTGGCGTGCGAGATCGGTGATGACGAGATCGCCGTCGATGATTACGAACGTGCTCACGGCGAGCCGCAAGAGTGGGTGCAGGTTCGTGTAGTAGGACCGCACACGCTCGGACTTCGCGTTGACCCGGGAGAGAAAGAGCAACCCATGGAGGCAGTAGATGATGACGAGCGGCGTGGCGACCCATTTGGAGATGAACCAGAACCGCGCGCGGCCCGTCAGTCTCTTTGAGATCCAGCTTCCGTAGAGCGCCACAATTCCCAGCGCGATCACTGCGCCGAGCCCGACCGCCACCCAGGTCGAGGAGCCGCGCTGCAGATAGAAGTACGACGATCCTCTGAGGAGCGCCACGAACGGAAGCACCAGGAGCATGACCGCCAGTCCGGCGCCGCTGAGGAGCCGCGCGACCGTGAGGCGTCGAGGCCTGACTGGGGCAGGATGCATGATCGGCTCGGTTGTCCATGAGACCGTACGGCGGAATGCGCACGGCGGTTTCCGGAGCCCGGCCTCGTCGATCGCGCGATGGCGTTACACTTCCCAGTTCCTCGCCGCAGGTCGACAACCCGGGGACTGGATGGACGCCATGCACCGAACCACAATGAAACCCAACAAGCGCGGGCGCATCGTGGCCCTCGTCATCGTCCTCGCCGTCTTTGGGGCGGCGTTGATCTTCGGCAGTCTCCGTGTCGTGCAGGCCGAGTGTGAGCTCTGTGTCACCTTCCGCGGGCAGACCACGTGTCGGCGGGGATCGGGCGCCACTGACCAGGAGGCACGCCGCGCCGCGCAACGCGCCGCATGCGCGGTGATGGCCTCGGGCATGACCGAGACCATCGCCTGCGACAACGTCCCCCCGACCGCCGTCCGCTGCCCTGGGGACTAGGCGTGTGTGGTGTGCCGATCCGCTGTTGGCCGCGTGGCTGGCACGGTACCTTAGGAATGGCGTTCCGCCGAGCGATCCGTGATGCCCGATGAGAAACCCAGGCTGGGTCCCTGGCTCCGGTACTACGCCGAACGCGAATCCACGAGCCGGCGCCAGCGTCTGACCGAGCTGGCTCTTGGCGCTGTGGCTACGCTTGGCTTCCTGGCTGTGCTGGTCGGCGTCCTCTGGGCCTTCGTGCGCTTTCCGCTACCGACCCTCGGCGGGTTGGTTGGGGTTTGGGCGACCGGTTACGTGGTGTTGACGGTGAAGAGTCGTCGGGCGGCGCTCCGGGAACGACAACTTCGAGACTCCGCCAACGATAGCCAATCGCACTAGTAGGCGGCTCGGTCTCGGCGCACCGGTGTCACTGCTGCGACTGATGCAATTGTGTGCTATCCGAAAGATTGCCGATGGGTCTTGGCCTGGCGGATGGAAGCTGCGATCCGCGTTCAGGCCTGCACTTCCTCTTCGGGAAGGAGTTCCGAAAGCTTCGACGCCTCCGCAACTGCGCCGAGTGCTAGGAATCGCGCGCGCGCGCTCAGCGCCAGGTCACGGGCCTCGTCCAAGCGGCCACTCCGATGGGCGACGTGTGCCAGGTCGCGCTCTGCCTGGGCGGCGAGCAGTGGGCGGCCCAATATCTCTGCACGTTCGAGCACGTCCAGCAGCGTGGCCTTGGCGGCCTCTACGTTCCCCTGAGCTGCGAGACACCCGGCCAACACCCGGAGATCCTGTGCTTCTCCCACCACATTGCCCACGCGTCGCTGGGTCTCCATCACGCGCTCAATCGCACGCTCTGCTACAGTCGGCTCACCTGCCAGGAGCCGGATCTCGGCGCCCCCGCCGCGAGCCAACGCGGAGAGTCTCAGATCACCTGAGGCTGCAGCGACTTCCAGGGCCCGATCGGCGGTCTCCTTCGCCTTCGCGAGATCGCCCTGGTCTCGATACGTGATGGCAAGGTTGTGGAGTGCCTCCGCGACGCCGCTACGCAAGTCGGCACGCTGAAACGCCGCCAACGCCACCATGTACGAGCCGACGGCCCTGCCGTAGTCACCGCGCATGTTTGCTATAATTCCGAGGTTGTTCGAACAGCGTCCGACCGTCGCGTGATCCCCCTCGCGCTCCGCTTCTGCCAGCGCTCGCGAGAAGCAAGCCGCAGCCTCGTTCACACGACCGCTCTCCAAGGCAATGGCGCCCGAGACGTTGAGTGCACGCGTTTCGGCTGCCCGATCTCCCCGCTCGCGCGAGCGTTGGAGCGCCAGGGCTACCCAGTGGTGTGCTTCTTCGTCGCGACCGAGCCGGGCTTGGGCAATCCCGAGGAGCAAGGCCAGGCTCGGCGAGCTCTCGACTTCCTCGGTCGGTTGTCCACTGAGCAGCTCCACAACACCAGCGTGTTGGCCGGTGGCCGCGAGGTTGTGCGCTCTTTGGAACGTCCTGAGGGACTCGTGGGCGTTCATCTCAGTAGGAGACCGCGTATCCTGACAGGTTGATGACGCCGCCCGAGAATTCTTTCTCAGTGGTGGATTGCGTCGCATCGGTCTGTGTCCAGTACTCGGTATCGAGCTGTTGACGCCAAAGGCCAAGTAGCTCGCTCTCGATGTACGAATCGTGAGCGTCGACATAGCCATCGCCGTCCAGGTCTTGATCGGCACCCGTGTACCAGATCTGCAACCTGGCCGGATCCGCCTCGCTAAGGGTCAGCCCCTTGGGGAGAAACCGAATCACGAACTTGGACGTGTCGATGGCCACGCTGATTCGGACCGCGTCACCCTGGTTGAGGGGCGTGCCGTCGGGAAGCGCCGCAAGCGACTCTCTTCCGAGCGAGAACAGGAGGAACGGAAGCGACTGACCGTCAGTGCTTCGATAGTCGATTCGCAGGGAACCTGCTTCTCCTTTGACGGCGGTGAAGGACGCTTCGTATTCCGCGAGTTGGGGCGGCTCGGCCGTCGGCGAAGCCGTGACCGCGAACGTTCCCTGCGCCGGACCGAGCAGGAACTGCGGCTGCGACGCGCGCCACTGCAAGTGGTGGAGCTGCGCTTCGCTAACGGCGTTCGGCGGGCGAGGACGAGTCGCGGGCGGCCCCGTCAATTCTGCGCAGGCGAGCAGGACGACGCCTGCGGCGACCGCGAGTGTGAGCCTCCGAGAATGCATGGTCCCTCCTAGTTGCGATCTGCGAGCAGCGCGGAGCCAGTTCCCGGGCAAGGGTGAGCGCCACGCAGGTCCGTTCTCAGGAAGCTGCATCTCACGTGCCGCAGGAGGAGTGGCAGCGAAGTATAGTCCTAGTTTGTGCTTAGCTGACCGGAGGCCGTGGGCACGGTGGGTCACTCCGTGCCGGGCCGGGTCGGTTCGCCCCAGGGCTCCGTGCCGTTCCGTCGTCGAGGTGCAGGAGTCTACGCAGCCTGCGGCGCGAGATCCCGAGGCGTCTCGCGGCTGCGCTGCGGTTGCCTTCGCAGAGCTCGAGGGTGGCCCGGGCTGCCGCGACCACAATGGTCTCGAGTCGACCGGGAAACGGCAACGCCCCAGCAGCCGGAGCCGTAGCGGTCTCGCCCTGCTGAATAAGCTCTGTCAGGTCCAGCTTCCCGGGCGGTGATAACAGGAGGGCGCGCTCCACGGCGTTCTTGAGCTCCCTGACGTTTCCGAGCCACGGTTGCGCGCTGATTGCCCCCCGCGCCCGGGCATCGAGCACGGGAACCGGCAGGCCGTAGTCCTGTGCGGTGCGCGTCAACAGATCGGTAGCAATCAGGATGACGTCGTCACCACGCTCCCGAAGAGGTGGGAGGGTCAGCGTAACCACACTCAATCGATAGTAGAGATCCTGCCGGAAGCCCCCCGCGCGGATTGCCTCCTCGAGCCGCTTGTTGGTGGCAGCAAGGATTCGGACGTTCGCTCTGCGCCACTTGGTGCCCCCAACCCGTCGGATCAACTTATCCTCGAGCACGCGCAGCAGCTTGGCCTGGAGATCGACAGGCAGCGTTCCGATCTCATCCAGGAACAGTGTCCCGCCCTCGGCAACCTCGAACAGCCCGGGCTTCGGCGCGTAGGCATCGGTGAACGCTCCCTTTTCATGCCCAAAGAGCTCCGATTCGACGAGATGTTCTGGCAGCGCCGAACTGTTGACGGCGACGAACGGACCTCGTCGCCGTGGGCCGCCCTCGTGAATCGCGCGCGCCAGGAGTTCCTTCCCGGTGCCCGTCTCGCCGACGATGAGTGCTGTGGCATCCGGATGCGGGAGGAGCCGGGCAGCCCGTGCGAGGACGGTCTTGAGGGGCGGACTCTCGCCGACGATCGCGGCAAACGCCTCGGGTTTGACCTCGGCAACGGACGCCGCATTGCGGCGCCGCCATTCACGCTGTCGATCCAGGGCCGCCTCCGCACCACTGAAGAAGATCTCGAGGTCCGCCGGAAACGCGTAGTAGTCGGTCGCACCGTGGCGGACGAGACGCGTGGCGATGTGCCGTCCCGGATCCGCGCCGACGGCGAGCACCGGCAGGGTTGCCGGTAGCTCGTGCTGATCGAGCCAGTCAACCGCATCGTGTTCCATCCCTCCGACCGCGAGGACCACGGCGCTCACCTCGGCGCCCACGGCGCCCATATCTTCGCCTCCAACCACCCGCACGTCGATCCCGAGATCGCGGCTCAGGCTTCCCCAGAACTCTGCGAACGAATCGGACAATTGCACCACGAGCACGGTCATCCCATTCACTTCGGGAACTTCCCGTTTCGTGTAGGAGGCTCGCCGTCCGCGTGCCTGCGCCGAATTGGCCCGAATCCTTGTTGCCATTGAGCGATCCTTTGGTCCCATTTGAACCAGGATGCACAATCCGTACCAGGCTCACGTGCAGCGGCTCAGACCCATAAGTCAATGCCACTCAGGCGGTTAGGAGATCGAGACGAAATGGCATCGGATCTGCTCCCTTCAACTGCGGCATGAAGACCTGAACGGACGACTCAGCGGCTGACGCAACGATGACACGACGCAGAAGCACCGCGAAATCACTGGGCTCCTTGGCGAGTGCGCTCGACGAGCGGCGTCGGGGACCCGCCAACCGAGCCGTGGGCTCCCTGGGTCACTTTGACCCAGCGTGCCCCCAAGGCCGTCGCGAGAGCACTGAGCCAGCCCACGCGGTGCCTGAGGAAAAGGGCGTACCGGGGCAAACGACGCGGTTATTCGACGATGCGGTGGCATCGGTCGGCGCAGCCATGTGCGCGCGGGACGCGTCCACTAGGGAACACTCCACTCGCGTTGCCACCTACGCCGCGGCCATCGCCGGGCAGCTCGGGCTTTCCGAACAGGAGACTCGCGAGATCCGACTCGGAGCGCAGATGCACGACGTGGGGAAGATCGGAATACCCGATGCCGTGCTCCACAAGGCCGGACCCCTCCAGCGACAGGAGCATGCCCGTATACGCCAACACCCCATCATTGGCGAGCAGATTCTGCGGTCCTTGCTGCGACATCACGTCACCGTGCTCGCGATCGTACGCTGGCACCACGAGCGGTTCGACGGTGGTGGATTCCCCGATGGGCTTCGGGGAGAAGAAATTCCCTTGGCGGCCAGGATCGTGGCGATCGCCGACGCCTTCGACGCGATGACGAGTCGGCGACCGTATCGCGCTCCACTCAAGCGGACACATGCAATTCGCGAGCTGATAACGGGTGCGGGGCGGCAGTTCGATCCACACTGTGTGCGAGCATTTGTCACCGCGCTCCGGCCTGCCATGGCCAGTGATCGGCAGTTCAGCTCCCGGCCCCGCGTCCTTCGAGACACGACCGGCGTACGGAGGACACAGGCCGGCGCGTCGAGACGGTCGGATGCTCCGAGAGGACGGGGTCGAACCCGAGGTCGGGGTGCCCAACGCTGGGAGGTCGCGCGCGCTCCCCCGCAGCGCCCTGTGCGCGGTGTAAAGGTTGGGGTGTGCGCGGGCGGCGCGAGAACACCGGGCGACCAACAAAGGGCCCCGCCAGTTAGCGCGGGGCCCTTTGAGCATCCGTGGAATGCCCGAGGACGGAGTCGAACCGTCACCCCGTTGCCGGGACGGGATTTTGAGTCCCGCGCGTCTACCAGTTCCACCACTCGGGCGCGAGAGGAATATAACGGCGATCGAGTAT
>JBDHAB010000031.1:0-37684 GCA_039588295.1 Gemmatimonadota bacterium | reverse complement strand
TCATTGGCGACCTCTTCACCCAGGCGCTCGTAGAACTTCTGTGAGAGTCTGGCCGTGACCGGCATGGTGGCGCTCCCCCGTTGGACCGCCGCCAACATACATCATACGCTCGGCCGGCCGAGTACCGAAAGAGTGCTGGTGAGGTCAGGCACATGCCGACCACTGACCAAGCCGGAGCTCCGGCCGGCTACCGCTGCCGCGACTGTCTTCGCCAGGCCGTCTTTACGTCCTACTGCTCGTCGCCGGCGTGATGTTCAGTCGAAGCCGGTCGGCGCATCGTCGGTGGACAGCGCGTCCTCCCGCGCGTCACAACTCAGGGAGGGCCAAGCTCGCTCGGCTACGCCGTATCCGGAAACGGATTCTCAGGGCGCTTGTGTAGCACGATGCTCAGCGTCGAGTTCAGCGTATCTTCGTCGTTGTCGAACCCGCCGTGTGTGCTGCTCCCCGAGGTGAGCTTGAGCCGAGTCCGGAGATCCCGGGTGTAGATCACCGTCTTCGCGGTCGGCGTACTCGGTGCCCTGCGTCCCACCCGCCGGCGTAGACCGGCATCCTCGCGAATGAAGGCGTCCATGCCGAGAATTGGCGCTTTCTTCTTGTCCTCGAAGGCCTCCGAAACCAGATAGAGCAGGCTCTTGCCATAGGGGCCCACGGAGTCGTCCTGCTCGGCTTCGTCGGCGAGATTGAACAGCGCAAACTCGTGTATGGCTCCGCCGAGATGTGGAGCGATGTTGGTCGTGAACAGATCGGTTGTGCACGCGGGGGCATAGAGCGTCAGGCTCTGGATCGGGACGTCGCGCTCAACCAACCGTGGGATCAGGTGCGCGTGGAGAATACTCCCAGCGCTGTGACCCACGAGGTGAACCTCGATTGGTCCGTTGCGCCGAATGTAGGACGCGATCTCCTCCGCGACCAGCGTCGCGCCGCCACCTGTATTGCTGGCCTTGCGGGCATTCTCTTGCATCTCACGCCAAACGGCACGGCCCAGCGGCCGCGCGGCGAACTCAATGGCTTCATCCAGCAGCTCCCTGAACCGTTTCTTCATTTCATCGCGCCATCCCGTGAACCTCCGGGTGCGGAAGGCGTCGGCCACGATGTTGCCGATGGTGTCGGTGAGACCGGTCTCCCACATGAAATGGAGTGGATAGATTTCGTTGTGCTCGAAATGAGGGTGGAAGCTCGCGATGCGCTGCGCCGATGCAACTTCCGTGTTGAGCCCCCCATGCGCGTAGAGCAGGAGCCGGGGCGTGGCCCATTGCTCCGCATGTTCACTGATCGTCGTGCGGAAGATGTGGTGAACGTCGTCCTCCGATGTGCTGTAGCGTCCCGACGCAGACAGCGTGCCCTCGTTGCCCAGGTTGACGAAGTGCGGCCGGATGGCGTCCAGTACCACCGCCTCGTCCGTGATGTAATCGAAGGTGGTGGCGCGACCGCCAAGACCGGTCGTCTTCAGGGACCGCACCTTGGTGGGGACTCCGAGTCGTGCGACCCAGCAATCCCACCCATGTTCGAGCCAGTCCTCATAGGAGAGGTGCGCGAACCCCTGGTTGCCCCAGGACGGCCCCCACGAATTCTGTATCCAGAGGCCCTCGTCATCGTATCCCACGATGGCGAAGGCGTGTCCGCCGATGATCTTGCGGCTGAACGGGATCTTGCCGTCTCGTCGGTTGACCCTCTCCCATCCCTCGTGCACTTGGGCACTGGCCAGTAGAATCCCGACCTCTCGTAACGCGGCATGCATGTGCGTGAGCCAGCGATGTCGCACGCGGAAGTAATTGCCCAGCGGTCGGCGCACGGCGTCGCCTCGAGCGGTCGGCGTCAACCGGCCCGGATCCTTGACTCGGTACTTCCACAGCGACTCCTTGCACACACCGTGGCGATGCCATCCTTTCATCGCGCCACGGATGCTCGAGCCTTCGTACGCCTCACCCGGCCACTCGTCGTACCGCCTGGCCATCTCGTACAGCATTCTGGGGCTCACCCGGTCGCCCGCGCTGATGGGACCGCGCTCCGGGTGGTTGTGCAACAGGTAGTTCACCACCGCGGCCAAGCCGAAACCGGTACATGCTCCCTCCGACTCCTGATCCAGGATCTTGGGCACGGAACGCCGGTTGTCGATCCCGGAAGGCAAGGCACTCAGGCTGCCTTCGTAGTAGTAGTCCCGGAGATCGAGTGGGTCCTTGTGGATGCTCTCGTTGCCGTAGCGATTCTGGCTCTTGGGGGCCTTCCCGGAACCAGCCCGTTTGCGGCGCTGCTTGGCCCGCGGCTTCCCTCTTTTCGGCATCAGAAGTCCCTCCTCAAGTAGGCGGCTAGTTGGGACGGCAGTACGCCACCGCCGTTCGCGCCAGGACCCTGGTGAGCTGTACGACCGAATCCAGATCCACCGACTCCTCGTCGGCGTGCGCGCCCGCGCCGGCGGCTCCGAACACGACGGTCTCGATCCCCGCCGCTGCGAGGAGCGCCGCGTCCATCCAAAACGGCTTGCCGACTGTGGGCGGGTCCCGCTTCAAGATGACGCGCGCCGCATCCGCAACCGCCGCGACCACCGGAGCATCGGCATCCACTTCGAACGCGTCCCGCGCGAGTGTCGCCCGGGCACGCCCCTCGAAGCTGGGGTCGTCCGCGGCCAGGCGGTCGAGGATCTGCTGAATCTCGGCGACGGCCTGCGCTTCGGTCTCACCGGGGATGCTGCGCCGCTCGATCTCGGCGCGGCACCGTGCGGCGTAGATGCTGGGGCCGGTACCGCCGCGCAGGGTTCCCGTATGGAGCGACGGGGGCCCGACGAGTGGATGGGGCCGCGAGACCCGGAGCCGCTGCTCGAGAAAGTCGAGCTGCCCGAGGAAGCGGCCCATCCGCATGTTTGCATCCACGCCGAGTTCGAACTGGCTGCCGTGCGCCGCGCGGCCGATCGTGTCGACCTCGATCCAGCAGAACCCTTTGTGCGCGAGACAGATCTCCAACTCGGTCGGCTCGGTCACGATCGCCGCGTCGGTCGAGTGGTGCACCAGCACCTCGGACATTCCGATGGACGTGACCTCCTCGTCGGCGACGGCTGCGACGAGCAGGTCGCCGCCGAGTGTCACACCCGCATCGCGGACCGTCTTCACGGCGCCGATACAGGCGGCCAGACCGCCCTTCATGTCGTACGTGCCGCGACCGTACATGCGGCCGTCTGTGATCTCCGCCGAGAACGGATCGGTCATGCCCTCCACGCCCACCGTATCCAGGTGGGCATAGAGCATGAGCGAGCGACCGCCGCCCGTGCCCGGGAGACGGCCCACGACGCTCATCCGGTTCGGCTCGGGCTCGTGCGTGTGCACGTCCATCCCGAGACCCCGCAGCACGCGGCCGACGTGAGCCGCGATCTCGCGCTCGTTGGTCGTGTCGTCGCTGAACGCCGGGTTGATTGAGTTGATGCGGACCAGGTCCGCGAGGAGGTCGCAGACGTAGGCGGCGTCGACGTTCATGAGGCGCCCGTCCGTTCGCTCACCGTTGCCAGATCCCTACTACACGCCCGTCCGGGTCCTCGAACATCGAGAACGTGCCGACGTCGGGAACTTCCTGCCGGTCCACGACGATCTTCCCGCCCGCGTCGACCACGCGCTGCTTGTATGTCTCGAGATCGTCCACGCGAATGTAGAACGCCATGTTGCCGGGCCACGGTCCCGCCTGTGGCTTCATGATGCCGCCCCCGATTCCGCCCTCTTCGGCGTTCACGAGGTGGTAGTTCATGTTCTCCAGGAAGGTCATCTTCCAGTCGAATGCCGATGCGTAGAAGTCGGCCAGCTGTTGCGGATCCTGGGACCAGAACTCCCAGTGAGCGACAGGTGCACTCATTGTTAGGCTCCCTGCAAAAGTGGGAGGATTACTCTTTGGTCCACGCCCCACTGTGGACCAGTTCGCTGCAGATGTCCTCGGCGGAACGACCCGCTGCCTCCGCTGCGAAATTGATCACGACCCGGTGCCGCAGTACCGAGAGGGCGACGGAGCGCACGTCCTCGAGATCGGCCATGGGGCGGCCGTCGAGTGCGGCCTGTGCTTTGGCGCCGAGCACGAGGTACTGGGACGCCCGCGGCCCGGCACCCCAGCTCACGTACTCCCGGATGAAGGCGGGTGCCAGCTCGTCGGGCCGGGTGGCCCGCGCGAGATTGACCGCGGCGCGGACCACGGGCTTGGGCGCGGGGATACGGCGTACCAAGTGCTGCATCTCGACCAGTTGCTCCCCCCTGAGCACCGCGTCGACGCGGTGGTGCGCGTCCCCCGTCGTGGTCTCGACGATCCGTTCCTCCTCGCCGCGGTCCGGATAGCGCACCGCGATCTCCAGCATGAAGCGGTCGAGCTGTGCCTCGGGGAGCGGGTACGTGCCCTCCTGCTCGATCGGGTTCTGGGTCGCGAGCACGAAGAACGGATGGGGCAGCGGGTACGTCTGACCGGCCGCCGTGACCTCGTGCTCCTGCATTGCCTGCAGCAGCGCGGCCTGCGTCTTGGGCGGCGTCCGGTTGATCTCGTCGGCCAGGATGATGTTGGCGAACACCGGGCCGTGCACGTAACGAAAGGCGCGTTTTCCCGTCGTGTGATCTTCCTCGATGATCTCCGTGCCGGTGATGTCGCTCGGCATGAGATCGGGCGTGAACTGGATGCGGGAGAACTTGAGGTCGAGCGCGTCCGCGATGGTCGAGACCATGAGCGTCTTGCCCAGTCCGGGAACGCCCATCAGGAGCGCGTGGCCGCCCGACACGATGGCCGTGAAAATGCCCTGCAGGACCTCGTCCTGGCCCACGATCCGGAGCCGCACCTGGCTCAACAGCCGGTCGCGTGCGGCCGTCAGCTGGCTCAACAGCTCGACGTCCCGCTCGCCGTCGGCCGCCCGTATCGGTGTTGCGTTCACGACCTCTCTCCCTGCCCGCGCGTGCCGTGGTGATGGGTCTTGCTACGCCACGCCACGCTGGAAGTTGCAGCGCGTATTTCGCCCCCAATCGTACGCCAAAACACCCGTCGGAGCCACCGTGCACGTTTGGTTGCGCATTCAACCGGACAGGGTACATTTCTGGCGCCCATGGGCCCTGTGACCGCCCCGCGGCGCACGCTGGTTTACGTGTATCGGTATTCGGGACTGGGGTGCGCGTTCGCGGCTGGTGTAATGCTCTTCATGGCCGGAGGATGGTTCCTCGATCGGGTGTTGGGGATCTTTCCGGTCTTCATGGTGCTGGGCGCGCTCCTCGGAGCCGCACTCGGCACTTTGAGTATCTACCGGCGGCTACAGGTGGGATTCGGCGAAGACGAGCAATCGGGCGAGGCCCGCAAGCAGTGAAGGATGTGATCTTCGGGCTGGTCTTGACCGGTCTCGTGACGGTTCTCTGCTGGGTGGTGTGGGACGCCACGGCGGTGCAGGCGGCTGTGACCTTCGGCCTCCTCGCCACGGCGATTCACGTCGCTGCCGTGACCCTCCTCAAGTCGGGTCTCGAGGGGTCCCACCAGAGGCTCATGGGTCGATGGGCGATGGGGATGGGATTGAGGCTCGCGGGCATCGTGGTGTTTGGGGTGCTCGTGTACACTCAGCGGGAACGGTACCCACCGCTGCCGGCGGCCGCCGGCTACATCGGGGTGCTCATTCCGCTGTTGTTCAGTGAGATGCGGCTGCTCAGATGATTCAGCACGAAGTGGATATCGGCGACATCCTGATGCATCACACGGCGGATGCGTACACGCTGGATTTCTATCCGCTGTTCGTATGGGACTACGGCAAGTTCCTCCCCGACATGCACGTCGCCGGGTTGACGTTCAACCTCACCCCCTCGAAGCACGCGATCTACATGGCGTTCGCGGCGCTCTTGGTATTTCTCACGATGTGGTTCGCCGGTCGCCGGCTCGAGCGGCAGCGCGCCGCCGAGCGTGCGCCGAAGGGATTCGCCAACGCCATTGAGGCCATGGCCCTGTGGGTGCGGAGCGATATCGCCATCGCCAACATTGGGCCTGACGGTGCCAAGTTCGCGCCGTACATCATGACGCTGTTCTTCTTCCTGCTCTACTGCAACCTCCTGGGGCTGTTGCCGTGGGGCGCGACGCCCACGGGCAACCTGGCGGTCACCGGCGGGATGGCAATCCTGTCGCTGCTCGTGATCGAGATCAGCGGCATGGTGAAGCTCGGAGCGAAAGGCTACATGCGGACGATCTTCCCGCCCATGGCCGGCATGGGCGGTGCCGGCGCGGTGGCGATGTCGATCGCCATGGCGCCCATCGAGATCGTCGGGAAGCTGGTCAAGCCGTTTGCGCTGTGCGTGCGACTGTTCGGCAACATGACGGCCGGGCACTTCGTGATCCTCGCGTTGTTCGGCTTGATCTTCCTGTTCGGTCACGTGGAGCTGTGGCGCTGGGCCATCGGCGTGGGATCGGCTGCGATGGTGCTCGGTGTCATGCTGCTCGAGATCATCGTGGGATTCGTGCAGGCATACGTGTTTACGCTGATCACGGCGGTGCTGATCGGGGTGATTCTGCACGAGCATTAGTGCGGTAGGGCGGTAGGACGATAGGAGGGAGCGGCCCGGGCGCTACGCGCCGCTCCGACAAGTACTCGGCCCGGGTGGTCGAGGAGACCCGCTGGCTCACTGAGCCGATGGCGGAGACCGCGAAAGCGCCGTTCGGGAGAGACGGTGACGGAGCGGAAAGCGCAACGAGGACCGACATCTCCCACAAACCTGAATGGGGATACCTAGATGTTGATCAACATGCTTGCAGCGACGCTGGTACAGACACAGGAGGCCGCCCAAGCCGGCTCGGACGCCTTGGCCGTGGTCGGGTCGGGGCTTGGCATCGGGCTCGCCCTGTTGGGTGCGGGTCTCGGTCTCGGCTGGATCGGCTCGCAAACCGCGCAGGCGATTGCGCGGCAGCCGGCCGCCGCCAACGACATTCGCGGGACGTCGTTGCTCATCGCCTTCCTCATGGAAGGAGCGACAATCATCGCGATCATCATGGCGCTCGTCGCGAAGATCGTCTAGGACAGCCATGTCATACTTGATGCTGGTCGCGGTTGCGGTGGAGGAAGGGGCCGAAGGCGGGCTCGGCGGGCCGTTTACGCTCGAGCCCGGCCTCATCTTCTGGACGTGGGTCGTGTTCCTGCTGCTCTTCTTTCTGCTCAGGAAATACGCGTGGCCACCCATCGTGCGGCTGACGGAAGAGCGTGAGAAGAAGATCGCGCACCAACTCGACGAGGCCGATCGCCGCAACACCGAAGCACAGGCGGCATTGGATGAGCACAAGAAGTTGCTCGCCGGGGCGAAGGAAGAAGCCCACGCCGTGATCAACGAGGCGAAGGGTATTGCGCAAAAGGAACGCGAGCACCTCCTCGCCAAGGCGCGGGAAGAGCAGCAGCGTGTCATCGATCGCGCCAAGCAGGAGATCGATGGGGAGCGCGATCGGGCGATCCGGGAGCTTCGGCGGGAGGCTGTGGAGCTGTCGCTGGCGGCCGCGGGCAAGCTGATCCAGCAGCGCTTGGACTCCGCATCCGATCGGAAGATCGTCGAGGAGTACATCTCGTCATTGGAGAGCGGTTCCCGGTGAGAGAATCGACCATCGCGCGCAATTACGCAGAGGCGCTGTTCGAACTCGGGGAACGGCTGGGACAGACGGAGCGGTTCGCCGGGCTGATCACCGCCCTGGCGATGGCGATCGAGACGGAGCCGAGCATTCGCGTCGCCATCGAGTCTCCTCAGGTGGCGAAGAAGACCAAGTTGCGCGTGCTGGAGCGGGCGCTCGAGGACCGTGCGGCGGAGGAGTTCATGCGGTTCCTGACCGCCGTGATCAAGCGTGGGCGCCAGGAGCTGCTGCCGGTGATCGGCGCGGAGCACGCGGTATTGGTCGACGAGAAGCTCAACCGCATCCACGCCGGTGTGACGCTCGCGCGCGAGCCCGACGAGGCGCTCCGCGAAGCCGTCCGGGCCAAGCTCAGTGAGGCGTTGGGCAAGGAAGTCATTCCGCACTTCCGGATTGAGCCGGCCATACTCGGTGGGTTGGTGCTGCGCCTGGGCGATCGCATTATCGACGGCTCGCTGCGGCGTCGCATGGTGGCGCTCAAGCGTCAGCTCCTGAACACGTAGGTCGCCGGGCCACCCGGCGGAGTCCGGTCACCACGTATGTGACGTTTACCTGACCCCGGGCGCGAGTCCGGGGTCAGTCGTAATGGCGCTCCGCAGTGCCACGATGGAGGAATCAGCATGACGCTCAAGGTGGGGTTCGTCGGACTCGGGGCGATCGGCCGGCCCATGGCCATGCACGTCGCACGCACGTTCGAGACGACTGTCTGGAACCGAACGACCGAGCGCGCGAGACAATTCGCAGCACAGGAAGCGGCGCGCTGGGAACGGGAGCTACCGGCGCTTGGCGGGTGGGCCGACGTCATCGTGACCTGCCTGCCCACGTCGGTGGAAGTGCGCGAGGTGGTCGAACGGATCGGTGATGCGTGGCGAGACGGTCAGCTCGTGATCGATGCGACCTCGGGTGATCCCGCGGCGTCGCGCGAACTGGCCGAGCGGCTTGAGCACCGCGGTGTGGGGTTCGTGGATGCTCCGGTGAGCGGGGGCACGAGCGGTGCGGAGGCCGCGAAGCTGACCACGATGCTCGGGGGTGAAGATCGGTGGGTAGCTCGGGCGCGCGACGTCGTATCCGCATATTCCGACAAAGTCGTGCACGTCGGCCCGGCGGGGGCCGGACACGCGGTCAAGGCGTTGAACCAGGCGCTCCTGGCGATCAACATTCTCGCGTCAGGCGAGGCTTTGGCGGCTCTGGTCAAACTCGGGGTGTCGGGGAGTGCCGCGCTCGCTGTCATCAATGCGTCGAGCGGGCGATCCAACGTCACGGAGAACCTGCTGCCCGAGCGCGTCCTCAGTCGCGCGTGGCTCCGCACGTTCCGACTCGCGCTGCTCGACAAGGACGTCGGCATTGCGCTCAAGATCCTGGAAGACACCGGTATACCCGACGAGGTGATCCGTGCAACGAAAGCCGCGTTCGCCGAGGGTCGAGCGTCCCTCGGCGAAGAGGCGGATCACGTGGAGCTGATCAAGGAGATCGAGCAAGCGGCGGGCGTCGAGATCTCGTAGCGCGGAGCGGGACAGCACCCGCTTTCACTGTTGACCTTCCAGCGACGGCCACACCTCCTGCAGCGTCACCCGGGGGCGGCGGCAGACGAAGTGCGTGAGGTCGCGTTGCTCGGCCACGGCGTACGGATGTGTGTGGCTGCCCGCGGCCTCACAGGTCTCGAACCGGCCGAGATCGTCACCGGGGTAACCCACGGCGATCGTCACATCGCCCGGTCGGTCACCGGGCCCGAAGAACCAGTAGGTGCCGACGAAGGCGACGGCCTTTGGCAGGCCGTATCGCGGCCCGTAGAAATCAATCGCTCCGGCCTCACCGTAGTTGGACGTGAGGAGAACCGCCTGGTCGCGCTCATTATTGTCCAGGCCTCGATACACGTCCGCGACCGAGGCCACCAGCTCCTCCCAGCCAAGCATGTCCGCGTAGTCCTGCGGCAACCGCTCGACCGCTCCCACGTTGGTGGTCACCGCGCGGTCCGAGCCGAGCGCGGTGAGGTACCGCTCCATGGTCGGCGGGGACAGGATGGGAAGACCGAGTGGCAAGAGCAGGATCCCGTATGCCGCCACCGCTCCCACGGTGAGCCAACGCAGCACCGGCCCCCAGCGGGGAAGACGAACGCCGTCCAACACCACGGCGCCGGCTGCGAACAGCATCGGGTACACGGGGCCGATGTAGTAGGGCTTCCCGCGCAGCGCGATGAGAATGATGAATGCCCAGAGGCACGTCCAGCCGACCACGCGGTATCGCGTCAGTGTCCGTGCGGTCAGGAGCGACACCAACCCTACTGCCGCGACCGCGACGGCCGGCCCCCACAGCATCTGAAATCGCAGGAATGCGCCGGCGGTGACGCGCGCCAACTGCGCGCGCTGCAAATCTCCCAGCTGGTCCAGGATCGGCCATGAGAGACGAATCTGTCCCACAATGCTCGGGCTGCCGATCGTGAACGCCATAAGTGCGGCAATCCACGGCCACGGAGTGGCGAGATCCCGCCGGTATCGCGTTACGAGCAACGCGAGCAACGCGGCGAGTCCGAAGATCAGGATGCTGAACTTCGATAGCAGTCCGAATCCGCAGGCGGCGCCGAACAGCAGCCACCAGCTTGGGTCCTCGGTGCGCCAGCGACGGATGAGCGCGTACAGTCCGAGCGTCCACCAGAACTGATCGAACACGACGGGCTGGAACAGGTTGCCGGAGCGCTGGAACAGCGTGACGGCGAGAACACAGAGACCGGCCGACCCCTGCGCGTACCGTCCACCACCCAGCTCCCGGGCGATGAGCGCGGCGAAGACGAGGATGGCGGCGCTGAACACGGCGGGGAAGAACCGCACGGCGAATAGCGAGTCTCCCAAGACGCCCCGGGCGAGTTCCGAGAGGATCGCGATGGCGGGAGGGAAATCCATGCTCCACAGCCGGAGGTGCTCGCCCATCGCCATGTACATGAACTCGTCGCGATGAAACTCGTACGGACCGAACACGTTCGTGGTGAAATGGAGTACGAGCTTGAGTGCGACCAGCGTGACGATCACGCCGACCGCGAACGCGGGTCGAACGTGATCGTCGATGCTGAGATTGGGTGCGGCTGCGGAACGGTTCCGGTGTTCGTCCTCGCGGTCGCTCGTCACGGGGGACGGCTCGCTCACTCCTAGAACTCGACCGCTGGTGCCTCCGCCGCTCCGGCTTCCGCCTCGAAGTACTCCCGTGCGCCGGCGCCGATCACCTTGGCCGTGAGCACCTGGGGGAATCGCCGCACATAGGCGTTGTACTCGCGCACGGCATCGTTGTAGTCCCGTCGCGCGGTGGCGATGCGGTTCTCCGTTCCCTCGAGCTGATCCTGGAGCATCTGGAAGTTCTCGTTGGAGCGGATCTCGGGATTGTCCTCGGCGATGGCGATGAGCCGGCCCAGCGCCGCCGTCAGCGACTGGTTCGCCACGGCCATGGCCGCAAGGTCTCCGCCCTCGATGGCCCCGCCGAGTTGCGCGCGAGCTTGCGTGACCTGCTCGAAAATCTGCAGCTCCTGTGCGGCGAAGCCCTTGACCGTGTTGACCAGGTTGGGGATCAGGTCCGCACGACGCTGCAACGTGACTTCGATCTGGCTCTTGTACCCGTTCACTTGCTCGTCGAGCGTCTGAATCCGGTTGTAGCCGCACCCGGAGGTCGCGATCGCGGCGCACGCCGTCAGTGCCAATACACGCTTCATGTTCGGTTCTCCTGCTGCGGTGCCTGACCGGCGCCGCTGATTTGATAGGTGTCTACGAACCTCGCGAGCTTGTCGATCTGGACGACGTACCGATCCCCGACGACGTCGTATGCTCTGAGAGACGGGACGTTGTGTCCCACCAACTTGTCGAGCACCCAGTCGAATGCGGTCGCGTCGAGTCCCGCAATCTCCGCGGTCTCGTGCACGAGGGTCTTCGGTGTTTGCGGCGGCGAGTGTCCGGCGAGGCGGAGCACCGCGCGGAACAGGACGAAGAAGGTTCCGGCCGAGTCGAGCAGCAGCTCTTCCAGCGCCTTGCCCTTGGACGCCGTGGCCACGAATTCCGTGCGGAGTCGCAGCAGCTTGCCACGCACCTCGCGTTCCAGTTCGCGCCGCAGGTCGTCGCGCGTGGTCGTAAGCGCGACGAACGGATCGCCGCCACGGAGAACGCGGTGGGCCTCCCGCATGTCCTCGATCTCGATCGGGAACACGTCGGTCGACGCACGCCAGCCATCCTCCGCGAAGACGAGCGGCGGCGGATTGCCTCGCTTGGTCCAATCCGCGATCGGCTCCTCGATCGGTCGTAACCCGATTGGAGAGGCGTCGCGCACGATGAGTAGCGTGGTTACGGCGCGCTCGCCCTCGCGCGTGTCGTGCCGGACGGCGGGGCCGTACACGCAGAACGAGTGGAGGTTGTCGCCCAACTTCTCCTCGAGCTGGCTGGCCAGTGCTTCGAGTTTCGCCGTCTGCTGTTTTGCCATGTCAGAAACTCCCTCCTGCGCCGCCACCACCGAAACCACCGCCCCCGCCGAACCCGCCGAACCCCCCACCGCCGAACCCACCGCCTCCGCCGCCCCCGTGCCAGCCCCCGCCCCCGCGGCCGCCGCTCAGGAGGAGGCCGAGGAGCACCCAGGATAACCCACTTCCGCGGCGATGGTAGCCCCCACGCGCGGCGGACCCGAGGAGCGGCAGAATGACCATGAACAGCACGAGGAGCGAGATCAGTCCACCGATGGCGCTGGTCGGCCGCCTCTCCTGAGCCACTTGGGATGGTGCCTGGCCCGTGAGCTCGAACCCGAACTCCTCGGCATAGGCCTGGCCCAGCAGCCACACGCCGGCCACGAGCCCCGCGGCGTAATGCCCCTGCTCCACGGCCGTGGCGCCGATCTGATCGCGAATGCGGCCCGCCCGCGCGTCGGTGATGAACCCCTCCGCTCCCGTACCCGTCGCGATGAACACGTCCGCACGCCCGTCACCCGGCTGCTGTCCCGGCTTGAGCAGCAGGGTGACCCCCGCGTTGCGCGCCCGATCGCCGGGTCCGCCACGGGCGCCGATGCCCCACCGCCGGCCGATTTCGACCGCCACCTCGGCGGGCGCACGCCCGTCCAGGTCGGAGAGCGTCACGACGACGATCTCCCCACCGGACTTGCTCCGGACTTCCTGGATCACCGCGAGCATCTGTTGTGTGGATGCGGGGTCGATCACTCCGGCGAAGTCGTTGACGAACCCCACGGGAGCCGGAATCTGGAGCTGGAACGCGAGCGCGAGGACCAGGAGTGCCATCATGTCTCAAAGATAGCGAGGTGCGGCGTGCCGCTCGTCGAGTCGGAGGCCGAGCTCGCGGGCGATGCCCATCGCCTGGGCGAGTTCAGCCTGGCTCACCCGACGATTGATCTCGGGATACTGATGCAAGTTCACTTTCCCGGCCGGCCGGTACTGGTCCATCAGATTGACGTACGTGTTGGGCGACAGCTCGCGCGCCACCCACTCGAGGATGGCACGCGTGTCCTCGAGCGCGCCCGGCATGACGAGATGGCGCAGCAGGATTCCCCGCTCGGCAATGCCGCGTGCGTCGACGACGAGGTCGCCGACCTGGCGGTGCATCTCGCGCAGCGCGGCTTGTGCCGCGTTCGGGTAGTCCGCCGCTTTGAGGTACCGATCGCTCGCGTCACTGGACCAGTACTTGAAGTCGGGCATGTAGATGTCCACCAACCCATCCAACAAGGCGAGACTTTCGAGTGAGTCGTAGCCGCTGGTGTTGTACACGACCGGGATCGACAGACCCTGCGCAACCGCCAAGGCGAGGGCCTCGACCACCTGCGGTACGACGTGTTCCGGGGTCACGAAGTTGATGTTGTGACACCCCGATTGCTGCAGCGCGAGGGTCATCGTGGCGATCTCTTCGGGCCGCGAGCCGTGCGCGGCTGTGCCCGGGCGCACTCCCTGGCTGATGTCGTAGTTCTGGCAGAACACGCAGCGAAGGTTGCAATGGGAGAAGAAGATCGTGCCCGAGCCATTCCAGCCGCGGAGACAGTCCTCCTCTCCGAAATGGGCGAAGACGCTAGAGACCACCGCGTAGCGTCCGGTTTTGCACGCGGCCCACTTGTTCTCGAGCCGGTTCACGCCGCAATCCCGCGGACACGCCCGGCAGTCCGCGAGCGATGCCTTCGCCCGGGCCGCTCGCTCCGTGAGCTCGTCGGGTGAAAGGTCGAGGTAGGCGGGTCTCACCGTCGGTGCACCTCCTGAGATGGGGCGGTACCTGTCACGCTCCCCGTTTCTAAGATATCCGTACCTTCGGCGTTCCGCCCGCCTCCGAGGGCACACCGTTTGGTGTGTCGCTCCGTGCCAGCGGTCAATGTACCTTTCGCCGACCGCGGGACACCGACACCTGCGAGCAACGGATGGCTCGAGAGCGCAAACACAAGTTTCTGACCGGGGACCACGGCGATCGACGGTCGTTCTTTCGCGAGACCGTTGGCCGGCTGGTGGACGAAGTCGTGCGCCGCACGGAGCGACGTGTCTCGCCGCTGCCGGTGTTCCGCCCGCCCGGGGCCATCGAGGAGATCGCTTTTCTCGCGGCGTGCACCAGGTGCGGCGACTGCATCGACGTGTGTCCGCCACGGGCCATTGTGACGGCGCCGCCCGGAGCCGGTCTCGCGGTCGGGACACCGATGATCGATCCCTCGCTGCAGCCGTGTACCGTGTGTCTCGACATGCCGTGCGCGCGGTCCTGCCCGACCGGCGCCCTGATCACGCCGGAGAAGTTGTGGGACGGATACCGGCTGGCGACGCTCGAGCTGGTGCCCGAACGATGCATCGCGTTCGAGAACGTGGAGTGCGGGGTGTGTGCCCGCGTGTGCCCCGTGGGAAAAGAGGCTCTCGATCTGGATGACGAGGGGAGACCGGTGATCCATGCCGAGGGTTGTGTCGGATGTGGCGTCTGCGTTCGCGCGTGTGTCACCACGCCCTCATCACTCAAACTGCACCTGTCGGACTGAACGGAGCGTACCGGTGGAGCTACCGCATCGTGTCGAAAAGCCCTGGGGCTACGAGCTGATTTGGGCGGTCACAGATCGCTACGCGGGAAAGATCCTGCACATCGAGCCCGGTCACGTGCTTAGTCTCCAGTATCACGAGCGGAAGGACGAGACCATCTTCGTGCTGCGCGGCGAGATCGTCTTCCGAGTGCAGATCGGCGAGCAGCTCACGGAACGACGGATGAAGGAAGGCGAGCGTTATCACATCACCCCAGGCACCGTGCACCAAATGGAAGCCGTCGTCTCCAGTGATCTGCTGGAGGTGTCCACTCCGGAACTCGACGACGTCGTGCGGCTCGAAGACCGCTATGGGAGGGTGTAGATGAAGGTGATTCTACCGGTGGCAGGGAAAGGCACCCGGCTCCTGCCGATCACGAAGCACGTGCCGAAGCCGCTGCTGCACGTAGCGGGCCGGCCGGTGCTGGATTATGTGATCGACACGCTGGCTGGTCTCGAGATCGAGGAGCTCATTTTCATCACGGGGCACCTGAAAGAGCAGATCGAAGCCTATGCGCGAAAGGCATATGACATTCCGTCGCGCTTTGTCGAGCAGAAAGTGCAAGACGGAACCGCGGGCGCCGTGAACCTGGCGCGTCCCTATGTGGACGGCCCCGTGCTGATTGTCTTTGTCGACACGGTGTTCGACGCGGACTTGTCGATTGCCACCCATCCGGGCGCCGACGGCATCCTCTGGGCGAAAGAGGTGGAGGATTACCAGCGGTTCGGCGTGGTGGTGACCGACGCGGACGGCTACATGCAGCGGATCGTGGAGAAACCGAGCGAGCCGACCTCTAAGCTCGCCAACATCGGCCTCTATTACATCCACGATTGGCGGACCTTGTTCGAAGGGATCGATCACACGCTTGCCGGCCCGCAGTCGAAGGGCGAGTGGTTTCTGACGGAAGCGTTCCAGTACATGATCGATCACGGGAAGAAGCTCAAGACCGCGGAGGTTAGTGGCTGGTACGATTGCGGCAAGGTGGAGACCATCCTGTCGACGAACCATCATCTGTTGGAGCATGGTCGCCAGCGTCGCCCGGACCCTGGTGAGGGTGTGGAGTTCATCGATCCGGTGTACGTGGCGGAGGGAGTCACGCTCGAGGACTGCAGCATCGGGCCGAACGTGTCCATCGACGCAGGCGCCAGCGTGCGCGGCAGCGTGCTGCGCGATGCGATCATCGGCAGGAACGCGGTGGTGACGGAGGCAACCGTCCGGCACACGCTCGTAGGTGACGACGCGACGGTGCACGGCCGGAATCTCCACAATATGGTGGTGGCCAAGGACGAGATGGGACAGGCGCCGTAGTGGACGACGCGATTCTACCGTTGCACGACGAGACCGAGTTGGATGAAGTGCTGCGTGCCCCGCGGGTGGTGATCTACAAACACAGTTTGCGGTGCGGCATCTGTTCCATGGCGCTCATCGAGGTCCAGCAGTTCGCGCGAGCGCACCGGGACGTCCCCGTCTATATGCTCGATGTGCTGGCGCAGCGATCGCTGTCTCGGCGCGTCGCCAGCCGGCTCGACGTGCGCCACGCCTCGCCGCAGGTGATCGTCGTGCGGGACGGGAAGCCGGTCTGGCACGGCTCGCACTTTCGGGTCTCCGCCGACGCGCTCCAAACGGCAGTCGGCGAACCGCAGTGAAGTGTGTGTCGCGGAACTGGACCAGCGGTGTCGTGATGTCTGAACCGGAGGACGAAGCATGACTCCCCAGATGAATCGCAGGGACTTCGTGCGGACCGCCGCCGCGGCTGCCGCGGCCGGCGCCGTGACACCCGAGAGCGCGCGCGGCAGCGCCCCGCACGTCCTTGTGCGGAAGACGATCGACCCCGTGGTGATCTCCGATCTGAGCGGCATTACGTTCCGCAATGGGGGGCCGGTGAGCGCGATCGAGCAGGCGTTCGGGATGATTGTGGAAGGCGCCGACGTGTTGGATGCGGTGGTCGCGGGGGTCAACATCCCCGAATTGGATCCCGAAGAAGCGGGTGTGGGTTACGGCGGTCTTCCAAACGCGGACGGGGTTGTGCAACTGGATGCCTGTTGCATGCACGGACCGCGCAAGTGGGCCGGTGGCGTTGCGGCGCTCGAGGGGGTGCGCACCCCCTCGCTGGTGGCGAAGGCGGTCGCGGAGCACACGGATCATCATTTGCTCGTGGGCAAAGGCGCCCAGGAGTTCGCCCGCAGCATGGGGTTTGAGATCGAGGACGATCTGAACACCGAGCATTCGCGCGAGCTGTGGCTCGAGTGGAAGCGCCGCCTCGACCCGAAGCACTATCTCGATCCCAAGGAACGGATTCGGCGAGGCTACGAGATCGGGCTGGAGATGCTGCGTGAGGGGGTGCTGCACGAGAGTCACCTCTGGGGTACGGTCAACTGCGACGCCATCAGTCCGACGGGCGAGATCTGTGGGGTCACGACCACGAGCGGACTGTCGTGGAAGATTCCCGGCCGCACGGGCGACTCACCGATCTTGGGGGCGGGGCTCTATGTCGATGACGATGTCGGCGCGGCGGGCTCGACGGGTCGTGGCGAAGCCAACCTGTTCAACCTGTCATGCTATCTCATTGTGGAGCACCTGCGGCGGGGGTTGAGCCCCAAGGACGCCGGCATGGAGGCGCTCAAACGGATCCGGGCCAACACCGTCGAAGAACGGCTCCTCAACAGCCGCGGCCAGCCGAATTTCAATGTGCGGTTCTTCGTGCTCAATGCCGCCGGCGAGTACGCCGGCGTGTCGCTCTACGCCTCCGGCGAGACCGAATATGGGGTGTGTACCGAGCGCGGCGCGGAACGGAAGCCGCTGGAGCCGCTGCTCGGCGGATCGCCGACGGAATGATCGCGATTGCGTCGGGTTGACGGCTCCAGGCACGGTCGGGCTGGCCTGCTTCTCTTGACGCAGGCGCGCCCTCGGCGTATAAGGGCTTGAGCGGGGCTTTCCGCTCCGGCACGACCGGAGAGCCCACGCCCTGGGGGGCACTGAATGCCCGAGGAGTTGTCAGACGGGAGCCGCCGACCGACGGCTCTTACTACCGGGCGCATCATTCTCGCACTCTCCCCGCGAGTGACGCGCCAAGTCGCGAGGTTAGCTCGAAACGGGACTGAGTTCGACGACCTCCGTGATCTTGCGGGCCAGTTCAATCTGGATCTCCGCCCGATCTTGGCGGCACACCCTGAAATCCCCACCAGGAGACTCGTCGATCGGTTCAGCACTACGGAACTTTTCGAGCTCGAGACCGTAGCTCGCGCCAACGGCTCCCCGCCTCGCCGGAGCCTCACGTCCTACTGGGTTCTGGACACACGGACGTATCCACTCGAACAGCGCAAGATCTTGTTCCAAACCCTGGACCCGGCCACGCTGGAGTCTGTTGACAGCGCGGTGTCACGGAACTTCCGAGTGGGTCAGCGGCGGGCTCGGCAATTCTTCAACTGGACAGGTCTCGGTCAGAAGACCCTTGGCGGTCTGGAATGGGACTTGGCGGAGCCGGTCACCGCCGCGCCGTCGGCTCCAACGGACCATCTCCCGCAACCGTATCTCGGTGCGGCCCCCCGCGGGGTCGACGCGGAGTACGCGTGGGACCGGGGGTATCGCGGGCAGGGGATTCGCATTGTCGATCTCGAAACCGGGTGGTTCTTCGAGCACGAGTTGCTGCGTGCCGCCGTTGGCGTGGAGGCCGCGCCCGTCTACAACCATAACCGTTTGCGGTACGGCACCTCCCACGGGACCAAGGTTCTCGGAGTGGTTGCCGCTTCGCATGCCGGGCACGGCATTCGCGGTATCGCTCCCGAAGCGACGGTACGCGTCGTGTCGCGCCGTCGGTGCAGACCCCCGTCCGCCGGCCAGACGTGGCCGGGTCGGCGGTGTCGAAATACGTATGAGTCCGACCGGTGGGACGTAGCCGGCGCGATCATTGCCGCCGTGCGTGAGTTGGGGAGCGGGGGAATCCTCCTACTCGAAGTCGAGACCAAGTACGGCTATCCGATCGAGTTGGTGGACCACTGTTTCGACGCGATACGTGTCGCGGTCGGCAACGGGGTCACCGTCATCGAACCGGGAGGGAATGGCGCGAGGAAGCTGGATCGGCGGTTGCCGCGACAGGCGCTGTGGCAAGGCTCGTTTGGTCTCCGACGTGATGATTCGGGGGCGATCCTGGTGGGCTCGTGTGAGCGGGGACTCGAGCCGCTCGGGCGCAGGCGGAGCGGACACACTGCGATTGAACATTCCTCCTACGGATCGCGCGTCGACTGCTATGCGTGGGGAGAGGCCGTCGCGACGACGGGTCCGGGAATTCGGCGATACGTGACCGACTTCGGTGGGACCAGCGCCGCCTCAGCAATTGTGGCGGGCGTCGCGATTCTTGTTCAGCAAATCCATTACGAACATACGGAACAGCTGCTCACTCCCAGGGAAATGCGTGCCTTGTTGCGCGATCCTCGCCTCGGGACCGCATGCGTCTTGGAATTCGATGAGACCGGTCGGCCAAAATCGATCGGGGTTATGCCGAACCTACGGGAGCTGATTCGGGTTCTGGAACAGCTTACACCGGGGGACGTGCCGCCGAGGGGAACACGCGAGCGCTTGGAGCATGTTCCATCGATTCTGCGACGCGCACGCCGCACGCCCGATCGCCGGCGTTTCTTCCCCGCACGGGGGTCACACTAAGCCCGCTGGAGGGGCTATGCCTGGAAAATCGAAGTATAAGCCTGTGCAGTGTCCGGCACCGGGTGCCAAGATGTGCACTTCGATCAACGAATGGGCACAGTACTGGTACGAGTGGGGGTTGAAAGTGCACGCGGAGCTCTTTCCCGAGGGAGAGCCGGACCCCTTCGATCCGCCGCCGCCGCCGCCGTTCGGCGAATAGGATCGCGCAGAACATGGAGGGCGGGGGACCTTCTCCCGCCCTCGCGTAGGACAAGTACCAGACGCCGTCGACGATCCTGCCACTCGTCGCAGGATTGGTGCGGCACTGCACGCGTAGCGTCACGTTGGAGCGTTGGTCCCCTTTCACGGCGCACCACGGGGGCTACTGCTATGTCGATTCCAGGCGGTCCGTCACGGCGGTGATAGAGACCTGCCGCAGGAACGCCCGCGGACGACTCGCGATCCCGCAGGCTTGACGGCTCCCGAACCGGACCGCACACTAACGCCGTGACTCTGCCGCGCTCGCGTCACCAGCCTGGGTGTCCGGTATCGAGTCGCCAACCACAATCGCTGAGCACACCTTGACGGACCCAGGGACGCTGGAACATCTGGTCGAGTCGTACCTCGATCTGCGCTGGAACATGGATCCGGTGACGGCGACGGCTGCGGGCATCGCCGAGTACGACCATCGGTTGGGTGTGTGGGGCGTCGACGACATCAAGCAATACCTCGCGGCACTCAAGTCGATCGGCAGCGCGCTCGAGGAGTGTGACCTCGACGGCCTGGAGGACGAGATCGACCGGACGGCCGTCCTCGGCGAGCTTCGATTCACGATCGACCGGTTCGAGCGCGAGCAGCCGCATCTGCGGAATCCGGCGTTCTGGGTCTCGCACATGCTGGAAGGACTCTACCTG
The DNA here is from genome assembly GCA_039588295.1 of Gemmatimonadota bacterium. GTDB lineage: Bacteria > Gemmatimonadota > Gemmatimonadetes > Gemmatimonadales > GWC2-71-9 > JAOTVV01. The sequence continues at coordinate 17,539 of JBDHAB010000031.1, read as the reverse complement.
CTTGTGGCATTGCCCCGGACACAGGAGCAGCGCGTCCGCGCGGCCGAAGCACGGATCCGTGAGATTCCCGCATTCCTCGATCTTACCCGGAATACCTTGAGCGACTGCCCGCGCGTGTTCGTGGAAACGGGATTGCAGATCGCGGAACAGGGGTTCCCGCTCCTGGAAGAGATCGAGCAGGCGCTGAACCCGGACGGGGACAGCGAGTTTCGGGACGCCTGCACCGACGCGCGGAAGGCGCTCGGCGAGTTCGCCGATTACCTGCGGGACGATCTGCTCGAGACCGCCAATGGCGACTTCGCCATCGGTGAGGAGGCGTTCAACTTCCGGCTGCATTTCCAACACGCACTGGGGAACACCGCACCGGAGCTGTGGCGCTACGGTCTCGCGCTGATCGAGGAAGTCGAGGCGGACCTGTCGGCGCTCGCCGCGGAAGTCGATCGCAACCGGTCGTGGCGCGACATCGTTGACGCGCTCCGCGCCCACCACCCGACCAGCGATACACTGGTATCCGCCTACGCCGCGCAAATGGAACGCGCCCGTCGTTTCGTGGAGGATCGTGAGCTGGCGGCGGTGCCAGTGGGCGAGCTGGAGGTGGTTGCGACGCCGCAGTTCCTGCGGCCGTTGATCCCGCTCGCCGCGTATCAGCCCCCCGGGCCGTTTTCCGAGGAGAGACGTGGAACATTCTACGTCACGCCTCCGGACCGCGACTCGGATTGCGAACTCGAGGAGCGGATGTTGCGCGATCACTGTGAGCACGATCTCGCCTCGACCGCGCTGCACGAAGGCTATCCTGGACATCACCTCCAGTTTCTCACCGCGCAGGCGCAGGGCCGTACGGTACGGCGAGTGCTGGGTACCCCGCTCACCATCGAGGGGTGGGCGCTCTACTGCGAGGAGATGATGCGGGAGGAAGGGTTCTACGCCACGCCGGAGGAGCGGCTGTTCCAGAAGATGGCGCTGCTCTGGCGGGCGTGCCGAGTGGTGTTGGATGTAGGGCTCCACACCCGCGGGATGACGTTCGAACAAGCGGTCACGTTCCTGGTCGACCGCGTGCACTTCGACCGCGTGCACGCCGAAGCCGAAGTGCGTCGCTATTGCGCGGAGCCCGCGTACCAGCTCTGCTACGCCGTCGGGTGCCGCGAGTTGATGTCCCTCCGCGACGCATACGCCGCCGCACATCCGTCGACCTACTCGCTGCGGAAGTTCCACGACGCCGTGCTTCAGTATGGCGCGCTTCCCGTGAGCCTCATTCGGTGGGGTATGGGACTGGATGAGTAACGGGGATCGGAGTCGGCGACCCCTCCCGCGCATCGTCAAACAACTCGGTACCGTCTCGCTGTTCAACGATTTCGCGAGCGAGATGGTGTATCCATTGCTCCCGGCTCTCGTGACCACGCGGCTCGGCGGAACAGCGGTGGCGCTCGGGGTGCTCGACGGTGTGGCCGAGGCCGCCTCCGCGGTGATCAAGGCGGCGTCGGGATGGCTGTCCGACAAGGTTGGCTGGCGCCGACCGCTCGTGGTGGGTGGTTACGCGTTGGCCGCCGCTGCACGGCCCGCAATGGGGGTGGTTGCGGCCGCGTGGCAGGTGATCGGTTTGCGGGCGGGAGACCGCGTGGGCAAAGGAGCGCGGAACCCACCGCGCGACGCCATCATCGCGGATGCCACGCCCTCGGTGCAGCGCGGACGTGCCTTCGGGTATCACCGCGCCATGGACCACGCCGGCGCCGTGCTCGGTCCGCTCGTCGCGTGGGCAATGCTGGCGCACACGAGCGCGACCCCCACCGACGTCATCCGCTGGAGCATCGTTCCGGGGGTGGTGGCGGTGTTCGTGGTTGCGTGGGCGTTGCGCGGAACCCGGGCGGCGCCCAAGGTGCATGAGAATGCGCCGCCCGGTTCCGATCCCGCAGTCATGCCCACACCCCGCCCCGTGTTCGTCTTCCTGCTCATCGTGGGCTTCGCGTTCGCGCGGTTTCCCGAAACCCTGCTGCTGCTTCGACTGCAGGACCTGGGGGTCAGTGTGGCGGTGATCCCGGTCCTCTGGGCCGTGCTGCACGTGATCCGGTCGGCCGCCTCGTACCCCGGTGGGTGGCTGAGCGACGTGCTGGGGCCGCGACGCACGTTGACCGTCGGGTGGGTGATCTACGCGGTCGTATGCGTCGGGCTCGGGTTCGCCGGATCACCCACAGTCGCGGTCGCGTGGTTTCTGGTGTTCGGCACGGTGGCCGCGGCCACCGAGTCGCCGGAGCGTGCCTTCGTGGCCGCCGCGGGGCGAGCGTCGCGTCGCGGTCGCCGGTTCGGGATCTATCACGCGAGTGTCGGACTCGCGGCGTTGCCGGGCTCCATCATGTTCGGAGCGCTGTACGCCCACGTGAGTGCGTACACGGCATTGCTTCTCAGCGGCGGTCTCGCGGCGCTGCTCGCCGTCCTGGGTCTGGCGCCGATCGGTCGTACCGTCGAACCCTAGCCGTGTCCGCGCGTTACAACTCCTGAGACCCAAGCCGGAGAGCGAGAGAGGGCGATGAGCGCTGCACGGAACCTGTGGCAAGCCATTCGACGCCGGCTCAGCGCGGCGCGGGAGATCTACGAGGGCATGTACGTCGCGCCGTACCGGGCGCAGATCCTGCGCGAGTACGCGCGCCAGCGCGACTTGTTCTTTCTCGCCGGGTTCAGCGACCTCCTGGGTGTGCCGAACCCCGTCGCGTTCTATACGCTGGAACTCTATCCGGAGCTGATCGAACAGTTTCACCAGTGGCACCTGCGGATGGGCATGCCGCAGGCGCCCGAAGGGGGCTTCCGCTGTTGCTGACCGATCGTCCTGTGTTGTTCTTCGGCGGCAAGGGTGGCGTGGGGAAGACCACGCTGGCCTCGGCCTTTGCGCTGGCGTCGGCCGAGCGGGAGCGGCGGACGCTGCTCGTGTCCACCGATCCGGCCCACTCCACCGGCGACATGCTCGAGGTGCCGCTCGGACCCGAGCCCACGCCGGTACTGAAGAACCTGTGGGCGATCGAGATCGATCCCACGCGCGAAGCCGATCGCTACATCGCCGAGGTCAAGGACCGGATCGCCGATGTGACCCCGCCGAGGCTCGCGGCGGAGGTGGAGCGCCAGATCGATATCGCGCGGGTGACTCCCGGGGCGGAGGAAGCGGCGTTGTTCGAGCGGTTCACCCGGCTGATCGACACGGTGGGGGGCCAATACGACCGCATGATCTTCGACACGGCTCCGCTGGGACACACGCTTCGGTTGCTCGCCTTGCCCGAGCACATGACGGCGTGGATGGAGGGTTTGATCGGCCGTCGGAAGAAGGTCAATGTCATGGCGCGGATGTGGCGGCGCGTGGCCGGCACCATGGCGGACGGGCCGTCCGCTGAGACCGATCCGGTGCTCGCCGCGCTCGAGGAGCGGCGGGAGCGGTTCCAACGCGCACGCGACGTGATCTGCGATGCGCGGCGAACCGCGTTCGTGTTCGTGACAATTCCGGAACGGCTGCCGGTGCTCGAGACGGGGCGTGCCGTTGAGACACTGAAGAAGCACGGCATCCCGGTAGGGGCGGTCATCGCGAACCGGATCCTGCCGGAAGCGTCCGCCGAGTCGTTCTACGCGCAGCGCCGTGCGCGGGAAGCGGAGCGGTTGGCCGAGCTGCGCGACGCCGTGGGGACGCTGCCGGTGTACGGCGTACCGCTCCTCGAGACGGAGGTCCACGGCGTCGTGGCGCTCAGACGGATCGTTGGCGCGCTGTCGCTCGACGAGCGGGCCGGCCTCCCTCGCTAGGAGCGCGGCTCGCCTGGTGGGCGCGCGTGACCTACATTCTGCGCCGGACCTGACTGGAGCAACCGCGTGAGCGCGATCGCACTACTCCTCGTCGGCATCTCCGCGTTTCTCACGGGCTACCTCGTGTACTCCCGGTACATCGCCCGGTTCGTCTATCGGTTGGATCCCGACTACGTCACGCCGGCGCATGAGCTCGAGGACGGCGTGGATTTCGTGCCGACCAACCGGCACGTCCTGTTCGGCCACCACTTCACCTCGGTCGCAGGTGCCGCGCCCATCGTGGGCCCGGCCATCGCCGTCATCTGGGGCTGGCTCCCCGCGTTCCTCTGGGTGGTGCTCGGCACCGTGTTCGCCGGGGCGGTGCACGACTTCGGCACGCTCTGGATCTCCACGCGGCACAAGGGGAATTCCATCGGGACCTTGGCCGACAAGATCGTCGGCGGGCGCGCTCGCGTGTTGTTCCTGTTGATCATCTTCTTTTTGCTGCTGCTGGTGAACGCCGTGTTCGCGGTGGTCATCGCGAACCTGTTCGTCGCGAACCACGGGGCGGTGCTTCCGGTCTGGGGCAGCCTGGTGGTCGCCCTCGTCGTGGGCGTCCTGATCTACCGGACTGGTGCGGGAATCCTCGGCCCGTCGCTGGTCGCGCTGGTGATTCTCTATCTCCTGATTTGGCTCGGTCAGTACGCACCGTTCGGCTTGCCCGACTTCTTCGGGTTCGCGCCCAGTGCAGCCCAGGTCAACGCGGCCGGAGGGAATCTCGACTTGGCCGGGCAGGCGGCGCGGGTCGACGGCCAGCGGGCCGGATGGGTGATCATCCTGTTCGTGTATGCGTTCTTCGCGAGCGTGCTTCCGGTGTGGCTGTTGCTCCAGCCTCGGGACTACGTCAACAGTCACCAACTCTTCGTGGCGCTGGGGATCATCTTCCTCGGGATCCTCGTCGTGAATCCGGAAGTCGTCGCACCCGCGGTGAACCGGGAGCTGCCGGCCGACGCACCGTCGTGGTTTCCGCTCCTGTTCATTACGATCGCGTGCGGCGCGATCAGCGGATTCCACGGGTTGGTGGCCTCAGGCACGTCCGCCAAGCAGCTCAACAAGGAGACCGATGCGCGGTACGTGGGCTACGGGGGCATGATCGGTGAGGGGACCTTGGCGCTCACCTCGATCCTCGCCACCACGGCCGGGTTCGCGCTGTTTGCGGGAACCGACGGGTGGCACGCCCACTACGCCACGTGGGCCCGGGCCTCGAGCGGCGCCACGGCCGCGTTCGTGAACGGGGTCGGGGTGCTGGCGGAGGGGATCGGGATTCCCCATCGGGTGGCCGTGATCTTCGCGGCCGTGGTCGTGATCTCGTTCGCCGCGACGACCATGGACACCGGTGTGCGGCTCCAGCGGTACATCATCTCGGAGTTGGGCGCCCACTATCGGGTCAAGGCGGCGCAGAATCGGTGGATTGCCACGCTCGTGGCGGTGGTGAGCTGCGCCATCGTGGCGCTGGGCATCGACCGAGGCGCCGGAGGTATGCGGCTGTGGCCGCTCTTCGGCACGACCAACCAGCTCACGGGTGCGCTGAGCCTGCTGGTGGTGACGTTGTTCCTGTTCCGGCTCAAGCGTCCGGTGTGGGTGACCGTGATCCCAATGGCGTTCCTGCTGTTCATGACCACGTGGGCGATGGTGGTAAACCTCGTCCGCTACTTCAGTGACAACCAATACCTGCTGCTCGCGGTCGGCGGGGCGATTTTCGTGCTGGAGCTCTGGCTGATTTTCGAGTCGGTGGGAGCCCTGCAGCGCGCGCTGGCCCAGCGGCGTGCGGACCGAGCACCCGGCTAGCGGGGCATTGCAGGCGCGCCGCTCGCGCCGTACGTTCGAGGTCCCTCCCACGGTGGGGTGAGCTATACCGTACGAACCACCCGATCCATTGGAGTTCAGCGGCCGGCGGAATCGACCGTCCGGGCCGAGCCTGGTCGAGCAGCCGCAAGCGGAGAAGGTCGAGCGGCGAGAGATGCGTGGGCAGACCGCCGTCGTCACCGGCGGGGCAACCGGGATGGGGCGGGCGATCGCCCTGGAGTTCGCGCGCCGCGGTGTGAACGTCGCGTTCAACTACATCGAGCTTCTTGATCGAGACGTGTCCACCCAGGCGCTCATGACCGAGACGGCGTTGCGAGGCTACGGCGTCGAGGTCTACAGCGCCTATTGCGACGTGCGCGACCGGGGCGCGGTCGAGCGGTTCGTCGCGGATGCCAACACCGAGCTCGGCGGCGTGCACTATCTCGTGAACAACGCGGGCATTCATCACGACGGAGCGATCTGGCGACTCTCAGCCGACGCGTGGGCGGAGGTTGTGGACACGAACATCACCGGGTGCTTCAACGCCCTGCGGGCCGTGGTGCCGTACTTCCGGAACCAGCGCTACGGCAAGGTCGTGAGCATCGCTTCCCACCAGGCGTTTCGCCCGGGGTTCGGCCTCTCGAACTACGCGGCGAGCAAGGCGGCGGTCGTGGGACTCACCAAATCGGCCGCGGTGGAGCTGGGTCCGTATAACGTCAACGTCAATGCCGTCGCCCCCGGGTTCGTACGGACCGAGCTGATTGGAGCCCTGCCACCCGAGGTTCTTCAGGACGCGGAGCGTGAATCGGTATTGGGCCGCATTGCCGAGCCGGAGGACGTCGCCTTCGTGGTGGTGTTTCTCTGCTCGGACGAGGCTCGGCACATCACGGGTCAGGTTATCTTTGTGGACGGTGGACTCACGTTCCACTAGTCCCGGCAGTGGCCCGCCGGTGCCGAACCCGTGCAGGAGGGGCATGTGGCTGACCGATTCGTTGAGCTGACCTACGACGGGGGTGTGGCGACCCTGTCGCTCGACCGTCCCCCGCTCAACGTGATGAACATCGAAATGCTGGAGCAGATGAACGCGGCGCTCCTGGAGCTTCGCGGGAATCGCGCAATCAAGGTGCTGTTGATCCGTGGCACCGGCGATGCGTTCTGCGGCGGAATCGACATCGCCGACCACACCAAGGAGAAGACGCACCGCCTCATTCAGGTCTTCCACCGCGTCTTCGAATCGATCCGCATGCTGGATGTCATCGCCGTCGCGGCGGTGGATGGGATCGCACAGGGTGCTGGATTCGAGCTCGCGATCGGCTGCAACCTGGTGATCGCCTCCGAGTCGGCTCAGTTCAGCCTGCCCGAGATCAATCTGGGTCTGTTTCCACCCCTGGCCTGCGTGGTGCTGCCGCGGGCGGCACCCCGGCGCAAGGCCATGGAGTGGATCCTGACCGGAGAGGAGATCACCGCCCAGGAGTTGCGCGCGTACGGGTTGGTAAACCGGGTGTACGCCGACGCGGACTTCGACCGGGGTCTCACGGGATTCGTCGCGCAACTCACGAGCAAGTCGGGGCCAGTGCTGTCGCTCGCGAAGCGGGCCCAGACCGAGTCCTATTACGCCGGGTACGAGGAAGCGCTGTACAAGGCCGAAAACCTCTACCTGCGAGAGTTGATGGCGCTCTCGGATGCCCAGGAGGGCATCGAGGCGTTCCTCGAGAAGCGGATACCCGAATGGCGCGACGCCTGATCCTCGGCGCGAGCTGCGCCATCATCGTGGGGCTCGGTGCGTGCTCCGGCTCCAAGTCCGAAAACGACGTCCCACCGGTACCGGCACCGCTTCCCACGGCGGGCATTGCAGGCCGTAAGGTCTCCCTGTATCCGGTGACGCTCGTCGTCGCCGACGCGACGCTCGGCTGGGACTCGCTCGTCGGGACGCGGGCCGAGGCGATCCGGATGGCGGACAGCCTGATCGGGCGATTCCTCACCGAGCGGGCACCCGAGGTGGAATGGGTGCTGCCTGCGGAGCTGCGGGCCGCCGCTCGACGCGCGCCGGGCGTGCTCACCAATCCCGACCGCATGGGTACTGCGATCCTCCGCGCCGAGAAGCTCGAGGTCGTTCCCGATCCGTTGCGCTCCCAGATGCGGAGTCTCACCGCGGTGGCGGGCGATCGCTATGCGGCCGTTCCTGCGGCACTCGTATTCTCGCGCAGCGTCGATGGCCAGGGCGAGGCGTTGCTGCACATGGTCCTGGCCGACGTGCGGTTCGGCAGGGTCGGGTGGCGCTCTGTCGCGCGCGGGACGGGCGACGGCCCCTGGTCGGCACTCTGGGAGGCGCTGAAAACGCTCGTACCGGACCTGCCCTAGCGTGCATCAGGTCACGCTCATTCCCGGAGACGGGATCGGGCCCGAGATCACCAAAGCGACGCTGCGCGTGCTGCAAGCCACGGGCGTGGAGATTGACTGGGACCACCAGTTGGGTGGGGTCGGGGCACTCGAGGAGATCGGCACCCCGCTGCCCGACGCCACGATCGAGAGCATCCGCCACACGGGTGTGGCGCTCAAAGGTCCGCTCACCACACCGGTCGGGACCGGATTCCGCTCGGTCAACGTGGCGCTCCGGCGGGAGTTCGACCTGTACGCCAACGTCCGCCCCGCCAGAACGATCGTCCCGGGGGGACGCTACGAGGACATCGATCTCGTGCTCGTACGGGAGAACACCGAAGGGTTGTACGTCGGGTTCGAGACGACGATTCCCGTCGCGGGCGACCCGAGAGCGGTGGCCCAGTCCACGGCGATCGTCACCCGAGCCGGCTGCGAGCGGATCATGCGGTTCGCGTTCGAGTACGCGGTGCGCAACGGCCGCCGCAAGGTCACGATCTGTCACAAGGCGAACATCCTCAAGGCGTCGAGCGGGTTGTTTCTCGACGTCGGGCGTGAGGTATCGGAACACTACGCGGGTCGTGTCGAGGTCGACGACGTGATCATCGACGCCGCGGCGATGAAGCTGGTGCTGAATCCGTATGCGTTCGATGTGATCGTCACGACCAACATGTTCGGGGACATCTTGAGCGATCAAATCGCCGGCCTGATCGGTGGGCTTGGGCTCGCTCCGGGGGCGAACATCGGAGAGCGGGTGGCGCTGTTCGAGGCGGTGCACGGCTCGGCGCCTGACATCGCGGGCCAGAAGATTGCGAACCCTTCGGCGTTGATGCTCGCGGCCTGTTTGATGCTCGATCATCTCGACGAGTGCGAGGCGGCACAGCGTATCCGGCAGTCACTGGAAGCGACGCTCAGCGAGGGCAGCGTCCGCACACGCGACTTGCAAGGGAATGCTTCGACAGGGGAATTCACAGACGCCATTCTTCGGCGGCTTGGTTGAGCACGAGTGCCCGCGGTGTCATCGACCGGTCGACCTGCCGCTCGGTGAGATCTGCGGTACGTGTCGCCAGTCGATCGACCGTCGAGCGGGCCGGATCGCACGGCTCGTCGCGCTGGCGTCGACGATGGGGTTGGGGGTGTATGTTCTATTGCGCGTACCCGAGGACCCGACCGCACGCATCGTGAGCGGCGTGTCGGTCGCGCTCTGGTACATACTGACCAACCTGGTGGTGAGGCGCATACTTCGGGAGTTCCTGCGCTAGGGTATGGTGTGATGTGACCTTTCGGATCGTACATCTCTCCGACGTGCACTTCGGCGGCGTGGCCGACCTCAAGCAGGTCCAGGCCGTCGAGGAACTGGTGCCGGATCTCGATCCGCGGGTCATCGTGCTCACCGGCGATCTGTCGCAACGGTCCCGGCACGGCGAGTTTCAGGGGGCTCGCGCGTTCGTGCAGCGGCTGGAGGCAGCGGCGCCGGTGATGGTGATCCCGGGAAATCACGACGTCCGGTGGTGGTGGCGGCCGTTGCTCCCGTTTGCGCCGCAGGTGAAGTACCGCAAATACTCCCGATACTTCGGTCCCGTCCTGGCACCCACGGTCACGTTTCCGGAAGCGGTGATTGCCAGCGCCCTGACGTCACACGGCATTGCGTGGGGATCGCTAACCTTCAACCTGCGCGATCTGGCAGTCAAAGGGCACTTGCCCAAGAAGCAACTCCTGCGTGCCAAGCAGACGTTCGAGGAGGCCGACCCGGGCCAGCTGCGCGTGTTGGCGCTCCACCACAACGTGACACGCGGCGAGATCTCGCAGCGGATGGGTCTTGCCCGGTGGAAGCAGGCCCAGCGGCGCATCGTGGAATCGGGTGCCGACCTGATTCTGTGTGGCCACGATCACCAGGAGCAGGCCGACATCCTGCACGATCGGGTCGTCGTTTCGTGCGCCGGCACGCTCTCGACCCGGTCGCGGGGCGGTAAACCATCGGTCTTCAACCGGATCACGGTGGAGGAGGACGCCATTCACGTGGAGTTCTACCGGTGGGAATCTTCCAAGGCGCTGTTCAAGCGATCGGACGTCTCCACGTTTCCCCGACCCATTCGGACGCATGAAGCGGAAGTCGCGGCGAGCGTGGGCTGAGCGGCAGGCCTGGCTCGCCGACGAGGCGCTCCTCATCGCGCGTCTCAGGCGGCTCGGACTCCACGGAGTCGAGGGGATCCACGTCCATCAGAACCGGACGGTGATGGTCAGGGTGACCGATCGCGGGATCCTGCGAATCCATCGCGGCTACGCGTACGCGTCGGACGCCATCCTCCGGGCCGTGGTGACGTATGTGGGCCCCGGGGTGGCGGGCGGCGAGGCGGAGGAGGCGCTGCAGGCGATCACCGAGTTCCCGGTGGAGGTGTTCGTTCCGCAGCGCGCGCGTCCCCGCCGGCGCCGCGAGCGCAACCGGGGCGAGATCCGTATCCTGGCCGAACTCGGACGCCTGCACCGCGAGCTCAACCGGCAGTACTTCGGTGACTCGTTGTCGTCCATTGCGTTTCGGCTGTCCCGGCGAATGGAGACGCGGCTCGGGGAGCTGACGGTGGACATCGCGAGCAACAAGGCTATCGACATCGCCATCAGCCAGCGTCACCTCGAGCAGGATGGGTGGGACGAGGTACGGCACACGTTGTTGCACGAGATGGTGCATCAGTGGCAAGTGGAGTCCGGGCTGGAGCCGGATCACGGCAAGACGTTTAGACGGAAAGCAAAAGAACTCGGTATTGCTCCGACCGCGGAGCGGGATGTGGTGGCGGTGAATCTGCTGGCTTTGGAGGTGTAGCGCATGCCGTTCGAGGCGTTGGATTTCTACGAGGTGGAGTCGCTCTTCAGCGAAGAGGAGCGGGCGGTTCGCGATACGGTGCGCCGCTGGGTGGACGACGCGCTCATGCCGATCATCGCCGAATGCTACCTGGAAGGCCGATTTCCCAGCGAGTTGATCGCGCCCATGGCGGAGCTTGGACTGCTCGGCGCGAATCTGCCGGCGCAATACGGATGTGCCGAGCTGAATGACGTGGCGTACGGGCTCATCATGCAGGAGCTGGAGCGCGGCGACAGTGGGGTGCGCTCGTTCGCCTCGGTACAGGGCTCGCTCGTCATGTATCCGATTTACACGTTCGGCAGCGAGGAGCAGCGGCAAGAGTGGCTGCCCAAGCTCGCGAGTGGGCAACTGATCGGTTGTTACGGGCTCACCGAGCCGGACTTCGGCTCGAACCCCGGAGGGCTCATCACGACCGCCCGCGAGGATGGCGACGCATGGGTGCTAAACGGTGCCAAGATGTGGATCACGAGCGGCTCGATGGCCGACGTCGCGATCATCTGGGCCAAGACCGGTGCGCTCGACGATACCAAGTCCATCCGCGGCTTCATCGTCCCGACCGACCTTCCGGGCTTCTCGGCCAAGGATCAGGCGGGCAAGCTCTCACTCCGCGCGAGCGACACCAGCGAGCTGGTGCTGGAGGACGTGCGGATCCCCAAGGACTACCTGCTGCCCGACGCCAAGGGACTGAGACCCGCGCTGATGTGCCTCACCCAGGCACGCTATGGGATTGCATGGGGCGCGGTCGGGTCGGCCATGGCGTGCTACGATGAATCCGTGAGCTACGCCAAGAGCCGCGTGATGTTCGATCGGCCCATCGGCGGATTCCAGATCCAGCAGGCACGGCTCGCCGAGATGCTGACGGCGATCACGCAGGCACAACTCCTCTGTGTGCAACTCGGCCGGATCAAGGATCGCGGGACCATGCGACCGGAACAGGTATCCCTCGCCAAGCGTAACAACGTGAACATGGCGTGCGACGTAGCGCGGGAGGCGCGACGCCTGTTGGGTGCGAGCGGGATCCTCGCCGAGTATCAGGCCATGCGGCACCTCGCCAACCTCGAGAGCGTGTATACCTACGAAGGCACGCATGACATTCATACGCTCGTTCTTGGCGAGGCAATTACCGGGATGAGCGCGTACTCCGGCTGAGCCGGGTGGAGGAGCAATGCCGAAAGCGATCTGGAACGGCGAGGTCATCGCCGAGAGCGACACGTGCGAAGAGGTGGAAGGAAACGTCTATTTCCCGCCGCAGGCCGTGAAGCGAGAGTTTCTCAAAGAAAGCGATCACCAATCGCGCTGCCCGTGGAAGGGTCTGGCGAGCTACTACCACGTCGAGGTTGGCGGCGAACGCAACGAGAACGCCGCATGGTACTACCCGGCGCCGAACGACGCGGCCAAGCAGATCAAGGACCACGTCGCGTTCTGGAAAGGCGTGAAGCTGGAGAGGTAGGAGAGATGGACGGATCGTTGAGGGTGCCAAGGGGAGTGCCCGGTGCCTTGGCCGTTTGGTGGGTCGTGGTGGGTTGCGGCAGTGCCAGCGGTGGAACCAACATCGGCGAGCCGATGCTCGACAGTGGGCTTGCCGTCGAGGTCGTGGCTCAAGGGTTCAGCAGCCCCGTGTTCGCTGCCGCGCCCGCTGGTGACCCGCGGCTCTTCGTGGTCGAGCAGACGGGACGCGTCTGGATCGTGCGCGACGGGCAGCGGTCGGGCACACCGTTCCTGGACATCTCCAGCAAGCTGCGAGCGGGGGGGGAACGCGGGCTCCTGGGCCTGGCCTTCCATCCCGACTATGCGACGAACGGGTTGTTCTACGTCGACTACACCGACCGGAGTGGTGATACCCAAATCGAGCGCTACACGGTCAGCGGTGACCCCGATCTCGCGGATCCCGGCTCGGCGAAGCTCATTCTCAGCATCGAGCAGCCCTACGGAAACCACAACGGCGGGATGGTGATGTTCGGCCCGGACGGGATGCTGTACATCGGCATGGGGGACGGCGGCAGCGCCAACGACCCCCAAGACAACGGGCAGAACCGCGGCACCTTGCTCGGTGCGCTGCTGCGCCTCGACATCGATGGGGGCGATCCCTACGCCATCCCACCGGACAACCTGTTCGCCGCGGAGGCCAGCGCACGCGGCGAGATCTGGGCGTACGGCCTACGAAACCCGTGGCGCTTTGCGTTCGACCCAGTCGGCGACGCGCTGTATATCGCGGACGTCGGTCAGAACGCGTGGGAGGAGATCAACATTGCGCCGGCCGGCGAGGCGGGGCTCAACTACGGGTGGAACATCAAAGAAGGCGCGCACTGCTTCCGCTCGCTGATGTGCGACGACGCCGGGCTGGTGGAGCCGGCTGTCGAGTACGGCCACGGAGACGGGTGCTCCGTGATCGGCGGGTACGTCTATCGGGGCGCACAGATTCCGGACGTGGTCGGACACTACTTCTATTCGGACTGGTGCGGAGGATGGTTGCGCAGCTTCCGCTACGCGAACGGTGAGATCTCCGAGCACACGGAGTGGCAGGTGGGCGACATCGGCAACGTGCTGTCGTTCGGCGAGGGCGCGAACGGGGAGCTGTATGTGACGTCGCAGAATGGCATGGTGTATCGGGTGGTTTCAGGTGAATAGCGAGAGGGGATAAGCGATAGGGGATAAGGGACAAGGTCTGGGAGCGAGGCCTTCTCTTCTCCCTTCTCCCTTCTCCCCTTCTCCCCTTCTCTCTTTCTTCTTCATGACTCAACACCCACCCCAACGCCCCCTGTTCTTCGATCCCAACCTCCGCGTGGTGTTCGGCGTCACGCTGATGGCCATGCTGGGGGTCGCGAGCGTGACGCCGGCATTTCCGCGCATCGTTCAAGCTCTTTCCATCACGCCGCAAGCGGTTGGCATCCTGATCTCGGCGTTCACCCTGCCTGGCGTGATCCTGGCCCCGATGCTCGGCGTCATGGCCGACCGGTTTGGGCGCAAGATCATACTCGTCCCGTCGCTCCTTGTCTTCGGCATCGCCGGGTTCCTGTGCGGCTTCGCGCGCGACTTCGAGCTACTGGTAGCGCTGCGCCTGCTGCAGGGCATCGGTGGCGCGGCGCTGGGCGCGATCAACATCACGCTGATCGGCGATCTGTTCGACGGCCACCGGCGGACCGCCGCGATGGGCTACAACGCCGCGGTACTGAGCGTGGGGACCGCGGTCTACCCGGCCATCGGCGGGGCGCTCGCGATGCTCGCCTGGTACGCGCCGTTCTTCCTCCCGATCCTCGCGGTACCCGTGGGTCTCGTCGTGCTCTTGGTGCTGCGGAATCCCGAGCCTATGGTCCAAACGCAGCTCGGCCAATACCTGCGGAATGCGTGGAAGCTGATGCGCCGCGGAGAGCTGGTGATGATGTTCGTCGCGGGCGTCGTCACCTTCGTCCTGATCTACGGCGCGTATCTCTCATACCTCCCGTTCGTGCTCGAGGACCGCTTCACCGCGACTCCACTTGGGATCGGCCTGGTGTTCGCGGCCGCGTCGCTCACGACCTCGGTCACGTCGTTCAGGCTGGGCTGGCTGGCGAAAAGGCACGGCGAGTACCGGCTAATCAGGATGGGATTTGTACTCTACGTGCTCACGCTGGCCGCGATTCCCTTCGCGTCCTCGCTCTGGCTGGTCGTGCTGCTGGTGATGGTCTTCGGCGCGGCCAACGGCATCAACATCCCGAGCATCCTGGCGCTAGTTTCCGGTGCCGCGCCCGCGGAATACCGCGCGGTGTTCATGTCGGTGAACGGCATGCTGCTCCGACTGGGCCAGACGCTGGGGCCCGTCTTCGCCGGCACGGCGTACGGATTGATCGGCTTGAACGGGGCGTTCTTTGTGAGCGCCGGGTTGGCGGCAATTGTCGGAGTAGCTCTGGCAATGAGCGGTAAGGGAGAAGGGAGAAGGGAGAAGGGATAAGGGGTAAGGGGTAACGGGTCAGGGAGAAGGCCCTTCCCCCTTCCCCCGTATCGCCTACATCTTCCCTCAATGAATCGCCCGCAGGCTGAAAGGCGCGTCCGCGAGCTGCACACCGAGCTCCGGCACCACGACTATCTGTACTACGTCAAGGACGCGCCGGAGATTTCCGACACGGCGTACGACACGCTGTTTCGGGAGCTCGAGGATCTCGAGGAGCGGTTTCCCGACCTTCGGACGCCCGACTCGCCAACCCAGCGGGTGGGTGGCGTGGCGCTGGATCAGTTCCCCAAGGTCACCCACACCGCACCGATGCTGAGCCTCGACTCCAGTCAGGAGTTGAGCGCGCTCAAACGCTTCGACGACCGATTGCGCAAGGCGCTGGGAGACTCGGTTCGCTACGTGGTGGAGCCCAAGTTGGACGGCGCGTCGGTCGAGCTGGTGTACGAAAACGGTGTGCTCGTCCGGGCGTCCACGCGGGGCGACGGTACGATCGGTGAAGGGATCACCGAGAACGTGCGCACCATTCGCACGGCCCCGCTTAGGCTACGGGAGTCCAAGGAAGGCGTGCCGTCGTTCCTCGCGGTACGCGGTGAAGTGATCATGCGGGTGGGACAGTTCGAGAAGCTCAACGAGCGCTTGCTCAAGGAGGGCAAGGAGCCGTTTGCCAATCCGCGGAACGCCGCCGCCGGCGGGCTGCGGCAGCTCGACCCACAGATCACCGCCCAGCGTCCGCTCGACGTATACATCTACGACATACTCGGTGTGGAAGACGGTGAGCCCGACACGCATTGGGGCGTGCTGCAGTCGGTCGAAGCGTGGGGCTTTCCCGTCAACGAACTGGCGCGCCGCGTGGACTCCGTCGAAGAAATCGCCGACTATCATGCCGAACTCACCGAGCGGCGCGACGACTTGGAGTACGAGATCGACGGCGTCGTGATCAAGCTGGATGACATTGCGGCGCGTGACGATGTCGGAGCCACGTCGCACCATCCACGTTGGGCGTTCGCGTTCAAGTTCCCGCCACGCAAGGAAGTCACCCGGGTGCTCGCCATCGTGGCGAGCGTGGGGCGTACCGGTGCGGTCACCCCCGTCGCCATGCTGCGGCCCGTGGAGTTGAGCGGCGTCACGGTGAGCCGCGCGAGCTTGCACAACCGCGAGGAGGTTGTGCGTAAGGACATCCGCGAGGGAGACCGCGTACGCGTGCAGCGCGCGGGCGACGTGATTCCGCAGGTGCTGGAACGGGTGGATGAGCCCGGCAGGCGGCGTAAGCCCCGCTTCAAGATGCCGTCCGCGTGTCCCTCGTGCGGGACGACACTCATCGAGCGCGGCCCGTTCACTGTGTGCCCTAACGGGTTCGAGTGCCCTTCGCAGCTGGCGGGACGCATCCAGCACTTCGCGGGGCGCGACGCGCTGGATATCGCGGGGCTGGGCGAAGAAACGTCCAAGCAGCTCGTGGCCGAGGGGCTGGTCAAGCAGCTGCCGGACCTGTTTGACCTCGAGGTCGAGCAGTTGGTGCGGTTGGAAGGATTCGCGGAGAAGTCGGCCAACAGCCTGGTGGACGGCATCGCGCGCGCGGCCAACGCCGAGCTGCCGCGGTTCCTCTTGGGGTTGGGGATACCGGAGGTCGGTGGCGCGGTGGCCAAGGACCTGGCTCGGCACTTCGGGTCGTTCGAGGCACTGCGTGTCGCGTCGGGCGGCGAGTTGGAAGCGGTACCGGGTGTGGGTCCCAAGATGGCGGAACAGATCACGGGCTTCTTCGGCGACAAGCG
This sequence comes from Gemmatimonadota bacterium, assembly GCA_039588295.1. Lineage (GTDB taxonomy): Bacteria > Gemmatimonadota > Gemmatimonadetes > Gemmatimonadales > GWC2-71-9 > JAOTVV01. The sequence continues at coordinate 1,011 of JBDHAB010000031.1, read as the reverse complement.
GAACGCCAAGGTGGTGGACCGGCTGGTTTCAAAAGTCACGCTCAGCAAGTCCATGGGACGTACCGCGGCGCAGTTGGACGGACTCAAGATCGTGTTCACCGGCGGGTTGGAGCGGCTTTCCCGCCGCAAGGCCAAGGAGCTGGTCGAGTCACTGGGTGCGCGCGCGACGTCGTCGGTGAGCAAGGAGACCGACTACGTGGTCTACGGCGAAGATCCGGGCTCCAAGTACGACAAGGCGGTCAAGCTCGGTGTGAAGACGCTCACCGAAGACGAGTTTCTCGCGCTGCTCGAGTCCAAGGGAGTCAAACCCTAGTGGAGAACGTCGACATCGCGTACGTGCTGGACGACGTCGCCACGCTGCTTCAGATCCAAGGGGCCAATCCGTTCCGCATCCGTGCCTACGAGAACGCCGCCCGCACGGTCGAGGAACAATCGACCCCACTCAAGAAGCTCGTGGCGGACGGCGCGGACCTGACCGCGCTCCCAAGCATCGGCAAGGACATGGCCCGGTACATCACCGAGCTGGTCGAGACCGGCAAGCTCGGCATGTTCGAGGACTTGACCAGAGAAGTGCCGTACTCGTTGGTCGAGATCACCCGGTTACCGGGCGTGGGCCCCAAGCGGGTCAAGAAGCTGTGGCAGGAACTGAATGTCACGACCGTCGACGACCTGGAGCGGGTGGCCAAGGAAGGGCAGGTGGCGGGGCTCGGTGGCTTCGGCGTCAAGACGGAGCAGAAAATCTTGAGTGCCATCGCGCGCCGCCGCCGCATCGTCGGGCGGTTCAAGCTCTCCGAAGCCGATCAGTACGTGGAGCCGCTCGTCGAGTATCTCCAAGAAGACGAGGCCGTCGAGCGACTCGAGGTGGCGGGGAGCTACCGCCGCCGGCGCGAAACGGTCGGCGACATCGATCTTCTGGCGATCGCCACCGCGCCGGAACGCGTGATGCAGCGCTTCGTAGAATATCCCGACGTGCAGAAGGTGGAGCTGGCGGGCGATACCAAGGGTACCGTC
>JBDHAB010000030.1:0-38328 GCA_039588295.1 Gemmatimonadota bacterium | reverse complement strand
CGCCGTCACCGGGTTCTCCGGCCAGACGGCCGAGGCGAAGGCCTCCATCGTGGAAAAGCGATCATCGGGATTCTTGGCCAGCGCACGCCGGATGGCCGTTGCCAGGAACGGCGGGCAGTCGGGACGATCCTGCTCCACGGGATCCGGATCTTCGAACACATGTTTGTAGATGATCGTGTGCACCGAATCATCTGCAAACGGCAGCCGGCCCGTGAGCATGCGGTAGCCCACGATGGCGAGCGAGTATTGATCCGAGCGGCCGTCGACCTCGCGTCCCTTCGTCTGCTCGGGACTCATGTAATGCGGCGTCCCGATCACCTGGCCGGTGGCGGTGAACTGCGTCGCCGCCGATTTCGCCTTGGAAATGCCGAAGTCCGTCAGCACGGTGCGCCCGGAGTCATCGATCATGATGTTCGCGGGCTTCACGTCGCGGTGCACCACGCCGCGAGTATGGGCGTGGCCAAGCGCTACGGCCGCCTCCCACAAAATCCGCTGCACCAGATCGATCGGCATTGGACCCGAGCGGAGGATTGCGTCGAGGCTCTGCCCCGTGACGTACTTCATCACGAAGAAGTGGAGATCGTCCGCCGCCTCGACCGAGTAAATCGGGATGATACCCGGGTGGTCGAGCTTTGCCGCCGTGCGGGCCTCACGTTCGAAACGCCCCACGAAGCTCTCGTCCTGAATCAACTCGGGCGGGAGCACCTTGATGGCCACCGGACGCTCGAGTTTGCGGTCGTCGGCGAGGAACACGGCGCCCATCCCACCGCGCCCCAGGAGCTCCTTTAGCGCATACCGCTCGTGCACGGCCTCCTGCAGACGCGTGAGCAGATCCTTCTTGCTGGTCGTCGCTTGTGTCCGTTGCGACGACCCGGGATCCGAGGGGTCCGCTCCGCACTCGGAGCAGAACTTACTCCCGTCGGGAACCGGGCTGTCGCAGTGAACGCAGATCACCAGTCGCTAACGCCTCGTTCGCGGTCTGACGGTCGGTCGTGCGGTCTGTGATTGGGCACCCACGCGTTTCCCCCGCAGGGCCGTTTCGCGTTCGGCGGCGCTAGAACGTGGCATCTGCTCGATGACACCTGCCGGAGGTGCGGCAAAGGTGGCGTTCAGCGTGTAGTCGGTCGGCACACCGAAGAAATCCACCACCACGAGGAAGTAGTCACCGGCCGGGAGCGCCGCCGTGATCGCCTCTACGTCCCCCACCGTCAGTGCCTCGCTGACGGACGGCAGCGAATCCGGGCGGAAATCACCCAGAATATAGAGATCGAGGTCGGCCGTCGAGTCCTGGGCCGTCGCACGGAAGGTGACGGTCTGTCCGCCGGCCGGAATCGTGAACCGGAACCAGTCGGTGTCGTGCGGGTTGTCGATGGTGAGGTTCCTCGTCGCGTTGCCGGGGATTGGCGTGGCCACATTGCAGAAGTCATTCTCTTCGGCCGCATCCGGGGGGAGCGTCGAGGCATACTCGTTGGCGATGAACAACGTGTACGCCCTGGGGTCCGCCTCCGGAGTGTACGCAACGAGCACATGGTAGGTGCCGGGAGCAAGGTCCTTGAGCGCGACGGCGGCGAGCGGAAAATCCAACTCCTCGAGTCCCGGATCGATGCCGCCGCAGACGTGGCTCGAGGGTCCGATGGTCCACGCGTCCGGCGCGAGCAGGAAATCGTCCGTCAGACCGAAGGGAAGCAGCGAGTCGGTCAAGAACACCGCAAACGTCCCCGCTCCCAGACCCTGCCCACCCACAATGATGGTGCGGTCCCGTGCCGCAGTGTTCGTAAAGGTGTACCAATCCGTCGGAGCGCGCTGTTCTTCCCGCCCGAGCGACTCGAACGCCAGCGCCGGGTTGAAGACGCCGATGTTGAGGGGGCCAAGGCGGCGGGGTGCCGTGTCGTTGGGCTCGTACACGTCCCGCTGAGCGACCTCAATCAGCCGCGGCGCGACCAGCCCACCGTTCTTCCCGAGAATCGAGACGCTGGAGCTCCGTGGCGCCGGCGGCTTCGCCCATACCGCCAATGCGCCGAACCGTGGATCGAGCGGGTCAGGGATGTAGCCCAACACCGGTGCATCCTCTCCACCCAATTCGACCGAAAAGATGAGTTCCTCATTCAACCCCACCCCAAACAGGAACAGCAGCGACCCGAACTCCGTGGTGAGCGGGACGATGCTGTCGAGTTCGAGCAGTGCCCGCACGTCCGCCTGAAGAATCGCCGGGTCCGCGTCGTCGAAGCTGATCGCGTTCGCGGCGACCGTTGCCGTACCGGCGCCGATCGCCACCAATTGACCCTCAGGACTGACGAGCACGATCGTCGAGTCGCTGGACGAGAACCGCAACTCCGCGTTGGGTACATCGGCCCCGCCGTTCTGGAGATCGATGAGTCGCGCGGTGAGCTGGACCGTGTCCTTGACGATGAGCGCGGGAAGGGCGTCCGCGACTACCTGCAGCTCGCCGGAGCGGTCCGTCGGGAGGATGCAGCCGAACACGCCGACTGACACCGCGGCGAGCCCAAGCGCGAGCGGTCGAATGAAGCGCAGCATGACTGCCTCGGGCGGGGGGTGGAATTCCCGCGAAGGATGGGGAGTTCGGTTCGCACTGTCAAGCCGAAGTATCGTCAGGATAAGGCCTTACGCCCGTCGGGCCGTGATCGAGCGCACATAACGGCGGCTCGCCGAGCACCCGGGACCCCAGCGACGCCGCCCACCACCGCCGCGGGGACGGGCGGCCCCCTTGTCGGCGGCCCGGATGAACGGTATCAAGGGAGGTGGAGGGGATGCGTCTCATGGCAGAATTCGTATGGTCACCCAAGCCTGCGTTCATCGAGTCGACCAACATCGCCCGCTTCATGCGGAAACATGACATCCGCGACGAAGCGACCCTCGTCGCGCGATCTCTCGAAGAGCAGGAGTGGTTCTGGGACGCGATCGTCGAGGACCTCGGCATCGAGTTCCTAGAGCCATACAACACGGTTCGCGACGTCTCGAAGGGATACCCGTGGACCGAGTGGTACCTCGGCGGCACGCTCAACATTACGGCGAACTGCCTCGAGCGGCACCTCGGTGGCGGGCTGGCCGCTCGAGCATGCGTCATTGCCGAGCGGGAAGACGGCGCGGTCACGACCCTCACGTTCGCCGAGCTCCACGATCAGGTAGAGCGGTGTGCGGCCGGCCTCGTCGCTGCCGGCATCCAGAAGGGCGATCGCGTCGCCGCGTACATGCCCATGACGGCGGACGTCGTCGTGCAGATGCTCGCCACCTTCAAGATCGGTGCGATCTACATCCCGATCTTCAGCGGCTACGCGCCGGCGGCGGCCGCGGAGCGGCTCCGCGACGCCGGTGCAAAGCTGCTCTTCACCGCCGATGCTTCCCAACGCCGTGGGGTCGACGTGCCCATCAAAGGGAACGCGGACGCCGCGGTGGAGGAGGCGCCATCGGTCACGACGGTCGTCATGTCACGGTATACCGACGAAGATGTGGTCTGGTACGCAGGGCGCGACGTGGCGTGGCCAGAGTTCCTCTCCCACGAGGCCAGGGTCCCCACCGAAGCCATGGACTCCATGGACCCGGCGCTCATCTTGTACACCTCCGGCACGTCCGGCCGCCCCAAGGGGACCGTACACAGCCACGCCGGGACGCTGGTGCAGGTCGCGAAGGAAGTGGGCTATGCCTTTGACATGAAGCCCAGCGACCGGTTCTTCTGGCTCACCGACATCGGCTGGATGATGGGACCGTGGATGATCATCGGGGGGCTTTTCCACGGGGCAACGATCATGCTCTACGACGGTTCGTTCGACTCTCCGAGTCACGACCGCTTGTGGGAGATGCTCGAGCGGCACCGCATCACCGTCTTTGGCACGTCGCCCACCGCCGTGCGCCTCGCCATCCAGCATGGAACGAAGTTGGTCAACAGGCACGACCTTTCGACTCTCAGGATCCTCGGGTCGACCGGCGAGCCATGGGACGAGCGGTCGTGGCGCTGGTTCTTTCACGTCGTGGGGGGCAGCCGTTGCCCCATCATCAACATCTCCGGGGGGACCGACATCATCGGCTGCTTCCTGTCTCCCCTGCCAATCCATCCGCTCAAACCCTGTTCACTGGTCGCTCCCGGACTCGGCATGGCCATCGATGTGTGGAATGAGGACGGGCAGCCTGTGCGGAACGAGGTGGGGTACCTCGTAGCCACGAAACCAACGCCGTCCATGACACGCGGATTGTGGAACGATCCAGACCGGTACCTCGAGAGCTACTGGTCGAAATGGCCCGATGTCTGGAACCACGGTGACTGGGCGCGGATCGACGAAGACGGGTACTGGTTCGTGGAAGGCCGTGCCGACGACACGCTCAACGTGGCAGGCCGCCGGATCGGACCGGCTGAGATCGAGGGCGCGCTCATGGCGACCGATAAGATCAGCGAGGCAGCTGCCATCGGCGTACCGCACGAACTCAAGGGGGAAGCCATTGTCTGTTTCGTGGTGCCGCGACCCGATGTTGAGGCAACGGAGGGACTGCGTTCCGAGTTGGTGCAAGCCGTGGTCGGCCGGGTCGGCAAGATCGATCGGCCGGAGCGGGTGCTATTCGTGAGCGATCTCCCCAAGACCCGGAGCGCCAAGGTCGTGCGTCGGCTGGTGCGCGACACGTATCTTGGCCAAAAGGACTTGGGAGATCTCGCCTCCCTGCAGAATCCCGAAGCGCTGGAGGCAATCGCCAGGGCGACGTAAGCGGGGCGTTACCGGAGCTTGCCGAGCGCTTCTGCCGCAGCGCGAATCCCCGCAACGATGTGCTCGTCCGGTACCGCAAACGAGACGCGCAGGAATCCATCCTGCATGAATCCACAGCCCGACGCGGTCACGACTCCCGCGTTGTGCACCAGGTACTCGGCAACGTCGTCGGACGTGATCAGCAAAGTTCCGTCTGGTGTCCGTTTGCCGAACAGCCGCCGGACATCCCAGAACGAGTAGAACGTCGCCGGCGTCGGCCAAACCTCTACGTCCGGCAGCGCGTGCGCCTCACGCTGCAACAAGTCACGGTTGCGCTGCAGATCCACCTTGAGCTCGGGATCATACGCGTCGGAGATGGCGGCGAGGGACGCATGCTGGGTCGGGATCGCCGGACCCGCCGTGTAGTGACTCTGGAGGTTGACCATCGCCTGCGCTACATCGACCGGAGCCACCGACCAGCCACTCCGGATACCGCCCGTACGACGGAAGTTCTTCGACAGCCCATCGACCTGAATCAACCACGGACGGGTGTTGGCATCGACCCGAGGCTCGGGATACGCATTCTCGTCGAACAGGATCCGCCAGTAGAGCCGATCAAGCACGAAGTAGATGCGGTGTTCGACGCAAATCTGCAGCATTTGCTCCACTTCGTCGCGACTGTACAGTTGCCCCGTGGGGTTCACCGGGTTGTTAAGCAGAAACAACTTGGCGTGCGGCCGCATCTTCAGATTCCGCAAGAGATCGTCCGGCGACACCTTGAGGCGGTTCGTCACGCCAGCCGCTGGGAGAACCATGATCGGGGTGGCGTACGCGGCCTGCGCCAACGGCTGATAGCTCACCCATGGCGCAGCATCGAATAGCACGGCATCGGCAGGATTGCATACCGCGAGGAACGTGTTGAACAGGCTCTGCTTGGCCCCCGCCGTAATCACGACGTGCTCGATGCCATACTGGCCTTCCAGCCCCAGCCAGCGAAGCACCGCCGCGCGGAGCTCGGGCAGCCCGGCGGGGTCACCGTACATGGTATGTCCGTCCCGAAACGCACGCTCACCCGCCTCGCGGATATGCGGTGCCAGCTCACCTTTCGTCTCGCCCAGTCCAAAGTCATAGACCGGGAGCCCGCTGGCGTGCCGTTCGGCAGCGAGCGCCTTGAGCTGCAGCGTGATCGACGGCCGGAACTTGCCGAGCTTGGCGGAGATGCGGTCGCAGATGTCCATTGGTGGCTCGAATAGTAACAGGGACAAGGGATAAGCGATAAGCGCTAAGGAGAAGCGCCACCCCCTTCACCCTTATCGCTTATCGCTTCCACCACTACCTTTCTCCCTCAACCACCTCGCATCCGACCAAGGAACCACCATGGACTGGCTCACCAACCCGGAAATCTGGATAGCCCTCGTCACGCTCACGGTCTTGGAAGTCGTGCTGGGGATCGACAACGTCATCTTCATCTCGATCCTGGCGGGCAAGCTCCCCGCCGAGCAGCAGGCTCGCGCACGTCGCGTCGGGCTGCTCGGGGCGATGTTCATGCGGCTGCTGCTGCTGCTGTCGATCACCTGGATCATCCGACTGACACAGCCCTTGTTCGAGATTTTCAGTCGCGAGATCTCCGGCCGGGATCTGATCCTGATGGCGGGCGGGCTGTTCCTCTTGGCCAAAGCCACGCATGAGATCCACGATAAGCTGGAGGGCGAACAAGGGCACGCCAGTGCCAAGGTGGCGGCATCGTTCACCGGCGTGATCGTCCAGATCATGTTGCTGGACATGGTGTTCTCGCTCGACTCGGTGATCACGGCGGTGGGCATGGTCCGGGTGGTCTGGGTCATGGCAGCGGCGATCGTGATTGCCGTGGTCGTCATGATGGTCTCGGTCGAAGCAATCTCGGCGTTCGTCGAGCGGCACCCGACCGTCAGGATGCTGGCGCTCAGCTTCCTGCTGCTGATCGGCATCTCCCTCGTGGCCGAAGGCCTCGACCACGAGATCCCCAAAGGCTACCTCTATTTCGCGATGGGATTCTCGGTATTCGTGGAGGCACTCAACCTGCGGATGCGGAGGAAGGCGAAACCGGTGGTGCTGCGGCAGCCGTATTAGGTGGTAGGTGGTAGGTGGTAGGTGGTAGGTGGTAGGTGGTAGGTGGTAGGTGAACGAGGGCTTCTTCAACACTGTCACCTGCCACCTATGACCTATTGCCTATTCCCTATGACCCACTCTTATACCCTTCCAACTCCGGCCTTGCCTGCGGCCGGATTCGCAACCGTAACGCGTCCAGCTCCGCATCGCTCATTCGGACGAACTCCCGCGCCAACCTCGCGTTGTGGCGGACGAGCTCGGGGCGCTCCATGCCGACGACGGCGACACTCACGGGCAGCGACCAGACGTAGCGAAGGCATTCCTCGATGTTACAGACCCGCTCGGCCACGAGTCGAGCTTGCGCGGACGTCTTCATCGCGATTACACCGACGCCCCTTCGCACCAGTTCCGGGAGCACGTCGCGTTGGAAGCTGTGTTGGTGGTAGTCAATCGGATTGAGCGGCATCTGCATGGCGTCGAACCGAAAGCCGCGATCCCAGTACTCCAACGCGCGCAGGTTCGCGGCCGGCTGAGCATGCCCCGTAACACCGACGAAGCGAACGGTCCCTGCCGCCTTGGCGGCAAGGATGTACTCCATCGCACCGCCCGAACGAAATGCACGGTCCACGTCCTCGACCGTGCGCACGCTGTGGAGCTGCCAGAGATCGAGATAGTCCGTGCGCAGCCGCCGGAGACTCCCCTCCAGGTGCCGCTGCGCGCTGTCCGCGCTGCGGTCGGCGAGCGAGAACGTCTTGGACATGAGCAGCGCGTTCCGGCGTTCCCCCTGCAGGGCCGCGCCGACCCAGCGCTCCGCCGTGCCCGATTGGTAGCTCTCCGCATTGTCGAACAGGCGGATCCCCTGCTCGAACGCGAACTCGACGAGCTCGCGCGCCTTTGCCTCCGATCCTGCGCGGCCCACGTGAAAGCCACCGAGACTCAGGATCGGCACGTCGAGGCCGGAGCTACCGAGCGGGCGGATGGGAAGCGCGTGCTGCTGCCACAGCCGCCGCGGGACGACGAGTCCACCGGTAGCGAGACCGGCGATCGAGTTGAGGAACGTTCGACGCAGCATGTGAGGCAGGTAGTAGGTGATAGGTGATGGAAGCACCACCTACAACCTACCACCTGTCACCTACCACCTGGCTATCGCGCCGACGGCCCCAGGATCACGGCGTTCAGGAACATCCGGTTTGCCCCACGCCAATAGGCCCGATAGTTCACGTCCTCCGTAAACGCGATGACCCGTCCACCCCCAACCCGCTGCTCGTAGGCGAACACCGTTTCCGGTAGTCGGTCCAACGTCTCCTGCCACGCGTGCCCCGACAGCAGACCATTCTCGGCGAATCGTGCGACGACGCGACGACTCGACGACGGAGGTCCGTCCGGAGGCAAGTACAGACGATCGGAATCCACGAGCGCCGGGATCTCCCCAGCGTCGTAGCCCGCCGACAGCCAGTATCCACGATCGATCTCCGCACGAAAGATGGCGCCGGGGACGTCGAAACGCTGCGCGTCTTTCCCGTCATCGGTGTCGTACCAGCTCCGGAGGTCGATCAACTCGAGTTGGCTGCGTGCGAACTCGGTGGCGCCCGCGATGGTGACCAAGGTCCCACCGTCACGCACCCACTGCACCAGGCGCTCGGCGCCGTCGTCCCCCAGACGCTCCTGGAGGGCAGCACCGGACACCGACGGGATCACCAGCACGTTGTAGTGCGCGAGGTCGGGACCGTCCAGCAGACTCGTCTGCAGGATCGTCACCGGGATCTCGTACTGCCGATCGAGCGTGTACCACGCCCACCCAAACGAATAGCCGGAAATCGGTGCGCCCGCGAGCATGGCGATCCGTGGCAACTCCACATTGAACGTATGATCGCCGGACCCGAGCGCCGGGTATCCCGCGTCCGAAAGACCACTCGGCATCGCCATGACATCGACCGCGAACCGGACGGCAGCGCGACGGACCGCTTCGTGCACCGCCTGGTCGTTCTGTCCGACCCGCACGACCACCGCCCCTCCGGCGATGTCCATCCCTCGGATACGGGTGGGTGCCGTGAGCACGGCGGCTCGATATCCCTGTGCTCGCAAGTGGTACAGGGCGGCCAGGGACGACGCCGAACGACCCTCGAACACGTATGCGTAGTCCGCCATGCCCACCCGCATCGGTCCCGCCAGTGCTTCGTCTGCCGCGACCATGCGCGTGGGGAGCGCGTGGCCGTCAGTCGTACTGTAGCCGCCGACGTTGAACAACAGCGGGAGCGACCAGGCGGTGATGTCGTAGAACCGCGGGTTCTCCGCCCGCTCGACGCGGGCGCGCGCTTCCTGCAGGAAGTCCTCCGGCAACGGCGTCTCGGGTTCCAACAGGGTCCGGAGCATGCGGCCCGAGGGCTGCGCCGCCTCGACGACGTAAGTGCCGGCCGCGAAGCTTCGCCGCCCAACGGTCGCGCCGGTGCGGTCGCGCACCGGTGACAGCGCAACCTCTTGTTCGAGCACCGAGACCTCGATCGCGTTGCGGCGCAACAGGTCGACCACCTCGCGCACGAGCACCGGATCTCCCTCGATTGGGATCAGGTAGCGGCGGATTCCCTGCTCTCCCTCGGCAATGGCCTCGCGCTGCGAGTCGTAGTACTCCGTGAGTATCGTCGCACGGTTTTGGGCCGCCGTGCGGGCCGCCGTCCACGCCGCCACGTATTGCTGCTCCAGCGCATCCGCCAGCGTCCGCACCGAACCGTCCGGGCGCTCGTGCGTGAGACCCCGGGTGGACCCCTGTTCGAACAACATCGCCACCGCGCCCTGATAGCCGCGGTTTGAGGTGTAGCCGGGATAGAAGTAGTTGTACCGCTCCCGGGTCATGTACTCGAATCCCGCCGAATCGAATGCCTCGGCATAAGCCTCGCCGAAGCGCTGGAACCACCGTCTGGCGAACTGGGGGAAGTTGGGGTTGTATGGCCGGCCAGGTGGGTCGAAGTAGAACTCGGCGCCTACCCCCATTTCGTGCATATCGACCGCCACCTGGGCGCGCCAGGCATGCAGCGTGGGCATCCGCGCCCGGGTCTCTCGCTGTGTATGCGCAAACCAGTCCCGATTGGTGTCGAAGTAGTAGTGACCGGTGCGGAACTTGAGGGGCTCCCACCGCGTGAAGTCGTTCGACCAATCCCGTGGGTCGGAGGTCGGCACCCGCCCGATGGTCTGGTGATTGAAGTGGACGAACGCGTCACGACCGTCAGGGTTCAGCATCGGATCGATCAGGATGACCGTGTTCCGCAACACCTCCAGGGTCGCCGGATCGTCCCGTGTTGTGAGATGCTCGAGCAGCTTGAGCGCGCCCTCGGCGCCCGAGAGCTCGAATCCGTGAATCGATCCACCGAACCACACCACAACCGGTTGGGTTTGGATGAGGCGGCCGGCCTCCGCCACGTCTGTGCGCCGGGGGTCGGCCAGCCGGCGCGACGTCTCCTGAATGTCGGCAAGCCGCGCATGATTCTCGGGTGCCGTCACGACGGCCAGCATCAGCTCCCGACCTTCCCAGCTCTCGCCCTGCACCGTCACGGTAACCCGGGGTGACTGTTCCGCCAGCCGCTCGAGATAGGCCACCATCGCGTAATGCTGGGTAATGCGGTCTCCAAACCCGTGTCCCGTGACATCCTGAAACGAGGGTACCTGTGCGAGCGCCGCTCCACCGACCGTATGGAGGGCCACCGCAACAGTCAGCGCGAATCGAACCGTGTGCGTCTTCACGGCCACATCCTCATCTGCCGAAAGGTGACACCTTGTAGTATCTTTAACGTGGTTAACTGTCAAACCGAATGGTTGACTGGCATCTGGGGCGGAGGCTACAAGGAGGAGGGAAGTGCGCATGTCGACGTTGAAAGAAGTCCTGCGAAAGAAGATCGAGGAGCATCGTCCGCGGACGACTCGATTGCTCAAAGAGTTCGGCGACGTCAAGGTCGGCGAGGTCTCGATCACGCAGGCGATTGGCGGCGCCCGTGGCGTGCGGTGCCTCGTGACCGACATCTCATACCTCGATCCGTTCGAAGGCATCCGATTCCGCGGGAAGACCATCCCGGAGACGTTCGCAGCACTGCCGAAAGTGCCGAGCTGCGACTACCCGTACGTTGAGGGATTCTGGCACTACCTCGTCACCGGCGAGGTGCCCACCAAGGCACAGACGCTGGAAGTCGTGGAGGATTGGAAGGCGCGTCGGCAACTCCCGCACTACGTAATTGACGTACTGCGGGCAATGCCGCGGGATACTCACCCGATGACTCTGTTCTCGGCGGGAATTCTCTCGATGCAGCGTGAGTCCGTCTTCGTACAGCGGTACAACGAAGGCATGAGCAAGATGGACTACTGGGAGCCGATGTTCGAAGACTGCACCAATCTGCTGGCCAGGCTGCCGTCGCTCGGCGCGTACATCTATCGGATGAAGTACCAGAGCGACACGCATATCGCACCGAATCCGGATCTCGATTGGGGCGGGAACTTCGCCCACCAGATGGGGATTGGGAAGCCGTATGATGACGTAGCCCGGATGTACTTCATCCTCCACTCGGACCACGAGTCGGGCAACGTATCCGCCCACACCACGCACCTGGTGGCTTCGGCATTGTCCGATGCCTTCTATGCGCTGTCGGCGGGGATCAACGGCTTGGCGGGTCCGCTACACGGTCTGGCAAACCAGGAAGTGCTTCGCTGGACGATGAACTTCCTGGATCACCTGGGTGGCGAGAAGTACACCAAGGAGACGGTAAAGCAGGCGCTGTGGGATACGCTCAACAGCGGTCAAGTGATCCCCGGGTACGGACACGCGGTGCTGCGAAAGACCGATCCACGGTACATGGCGCAGCGTGAGTTCTGCCTCAAGCACCTGCCTGAGTTTCCGTTGTTCAAGCTCATCAGCACCATCTACGAGGTCGCGCCCGACATTCTGCAGGAACACGGCAAGGCGAAGAACCCGTGGCCGAATGTGGACGCGCAATCCGGCGTCATCCAGTGGTACTACGGGGTGACGGCGTGGGACTTCTACACGGTGCTGTTCGGTATCGGCCGCGCCATCGGCGTGCTCGCCAACATCACGTGGGATCGCGCGCTCGGATATCCGATCGAGCGGCCCAAGTCGGTCACCACCGCGATGTTGGAAGAGACCGCCGGCATCAACGAAGCGGCCTTGGCCGGCGTCAAGTAGCGCGCATCGCGCGGATCGGCGATGTACGGAGGGGGAGCCCGAACGGGTTCCCCCTTTTCTCTCGCTCCGGTCCGGGAGCGACGACGATCAGCTCTCGGTCGCGTCCTCGGGCTCCTCTGCGAGGGGCTTCACCAAGCCGGCGTAGCGCTTCTCGATCTTGAATCCGTAGGAATAGAAATACTCCGGCCGGAAGAACCCGGTTGTTACACGCTTCGCCCCGGCCGCGCGCGACCGGTTGAAGAACTCCCGCATCAATCCGTCGGCCACGCCCTTCCGACGATAGCCGTCGGCGACGACGATCTTCTCGAGGTGAGCGCTCTCGCCGCTCTCTTCGAACTCGTAGAAGATCCCTCCGATGATCTGCTCCCGCGCGTTGATGGCAAGGAGGTAGCGATTCTCAGGACGGAACCGAACTTCGAGCTTGGCCGACAGGAACAGCCGGTGCAGCCGCTCCACTTCCCTGGGCACGAGCGCATGACGAACCTGGAACAGGTTGGCGTCCGCGTCTTCCAGACGCACCACGATCTCGCTCTGCGCCATACCGCCAAGATCGGTGCTAACGAAATCAACTTCGTCCTCGGGACGGATGTGCGCGAACGGAACCCGGGCCAGGAAGTAGTCCTCGTCCGACTCCACCGATAACCGTTGTCGCAGGTCGGCGACGGCACCGGCAAGCTCACCGTTGCGCAGCTCTCCGGACCGCACGAGGGCAATCAGCTCGTCCAGACCGCGTATCAACTCCGCCGACGCCCCGCGAAATACCGTCTCGCGGAAGAACCGCAGGCGAACCTCGGGATGCGACTGTGCCAACCGATCCAATTGGTAGGTGTCGTACAGCTCCTGCAGCGTCCGCGCACGCGCCTGCGGGGTCGCATCCTGGTTGAGCTGGGCCCAGCGACGATACCGCTTGGCAGCAAAGAACAGTCGCATGGGTAGAAATCCGCGCGTTCGGACCGTCGCCACGTACGCATGCAACGCCTCCCGCAACCCCGCCGGAGCTTCCGGCTGCGCGGTCAGCGCCTCATCGAGCGCCATCAGCCCATCCTGTTCGCCGATCACTTCCAGCACAGCGGAGAAGATCACGTCCCACCCGACCACACCGCGGAGCACGTCGTGCTCCTGCTCAACGCCGTGCAGGAACCGCTCCCGGAACAACTGCAGCATCGCGAGCAGCCCGCCATGTGGTTGCCTGGCGGACAACGATACAATCCGGGACCCCGTGTGGTAGTCGTGGGTGGGCAGCACGATGTCTGCCATACTGGGATCGGTGATCTCGAGACGACGCCCCGTGCGCTGCCAGAAATCCACGTAGGCGGAGAGCGCACTCCACGCCAGGAACGGCCATAGCTGGACGAGCCCTTCTTCTTGGGTCGTGCGGCGCGCAAGCCGTCGGATCTCTCGATCCAGCGTATCGCCGGACACGTACTCCTCACTCCACAGATCCTGCTCCCCGAAGTGCCCGCCGAATCGTTCCACAACCGGGGCGCCCGGCCCCGGCGCCGAGCACACGATCAGCCAGTCGATCTCGTCGTGCACCTGATCGGACGACAGCTCATCGTTGAGATTCACTGCGAGATCGTACGTATCCTGGGTCCGCGTCTGCACCGTCACTCGATAGACCGACTTCCCGTGTCGGGAGCCTAGCAAGCGAATCCACACCCCTCCCGGTGGGATGTCGCTCAGCCGAATCAACGTGCCCCGGTAGAACAGGAATACGGCCTCCCGCAGGAACGGCGTGGTCTTGATTGCCGACAGGAGACGTTTGCGGACGGTCTCAGCCGTATCCTCGGCAAACACTACCACGTCCTCCCAGCGATACTCCTGACCCGTCTCGGTGTCGACGGCGATCTTCGACGTCGGGCCCAGCCATTGACGGAAGCCGTATTCCAGGGTCACGCGGGCGTCGGCGGCGCGGCGGCGGACCTCCGGGGATTGCGCGAACAGGCTCATTCGCACGAGGAACGCCCGCGTCGTCGCAAACCGCGCCGGGTGTGCCGCTCCATACTCGGCGAGGAACCCCAGCAGCGATTGTGAGAGTGGCTCGCAGTCGCTGCGGACGCCGTCTCGCATGCACGCGTCCTCAACGAGCGTGATGAAGGCTCCGATCTTCGTGTCGGGAAGACTCCGCTCGCAGAGGAACGACGACGTTTCCGCATCGATCAACAGCGGATCGCGCGCCAGGAAACGTCGCAGCGTTTCGGGGAAGCGAGCAATGCGTTCCGCGGGTACCAGCGTCTGAAAGGCCCGGCGCCGCACATCGGGGAATTCCGCCTCGGCACCCCACGCCAACACGAGCCGTGCCGGCTCCGCGAGCGGTCCTTCCTCATTCACCAACACCCGCTCGAGCAGTCGCACCCCGTCGAGCGCCGCCTCCTCAGTGACCGAGGCGATGGCGCGCGCCGCGCGATCGAGCTCCAGCAGATCCCATTCCGATCGTCGGACGGCCTCGCGCAAGGCCGCGTGTTCGGACTCCGCGAGTCGAGAGGGTTCGACGCGACCCGACCATGCGATCCCCACATGCTGGCGGCCAGGCCGATCACGTCTGGACAGCTCCAACGGCGCAAAGGCCACAAGCTCCTCGTTCCCCAACCACAGCCGTGGCGTGGCGAGGAAGGCGCCGAGGTTCAGCGCCCGCGGAGGAACCACATACAAGCAGGAGCCGATCCGTACCCGCATGTCATCGAGTCGCTGAACCGTGAGTTGACTCTCCAGCGACGGGATTGCGATTCCGTTTGGGACGACCTGCACGTCTTGCGCCGTCAGGCCGAGTGCCTGAAACAGCCAATTGGGAAGTGTGAGCTCGACACCCCCGACCTCGAGATTGGTCCGTCGGTAGAGTGCGTCGATGGCGTCTGCGAAGTGCTCCACGACCACCATGCGACGCGGCGTTCCTTTCGGCGTCAGCTCCCCCCGATCCCCATCCAGATCACGATCGATGACCGCAAAGTCCACGATGCGCTCGAACGGCGCCACAAACTTGTTGACCGACGCGACAAGGGACCTGAAGTGGTCGCGCACCTCCTGGGCCGGCCGCGAACCGAAATCCAACTCCTTATAGGCGGGATTCGGATAGATCAGGAGGGTGTTGTACTCCCTGTGGTCGCCCACCAGGAACACGCGGCCGACCGATTCGAATTCCCGGAACAGGTTCTCGATCCGTTGCGGCGCGATCGTCTGCCCCTTGATGTTCTTGTAGATCTCCTTCTTGCGATCGATGATGCGGAGGTGGCCGTCGGCATCTCGATGCATGAGGTCCCCGCTCGGAAGCCAACGCTCCGCGTCAAACGAGGGTTCGCCCTCTGGCGGATCGAGATACCCGATCATGACGTAGGGCCCGCGAATCCACAGTTCGCCATCTTCGGCCAACTTCAGCTCGATGCCCGGGAGCGGGACGCCCAGTGAATCGTCCTTGTATTCGAACGGTGGCGTCATGGTGATGCCGCCCGTGGCTTCACTCATCCCGAAGCCGCTCAGGACCTGGATGCCCTGCTTGTGGAAGAAGCGGAAGATTTCCGACTCCAGATGGCCGGCAGCGGACAGGCCCCAGCGTAGGCGACCCCCGGTCACGTCCTTGGTGACCTCCAGTATCTCCTCATCGGAGGCCTCTAGGAGGTTCGCTCGGTTTGCGGCCGTCTCGTATAACTGGATCCACTTTCGCGGGACACTGATGAACACGCTTGGCCGGTAGCGCTGCATTCCCTGCACGAGCGCGGATACCGAAGGGTCCTGCAGGAAGCAGTACTTGGCACCCCAGAACACGCAGCCCAACATCTCGAGAAACCGGCCAAACGTATGGAACAGCGGCAGGTAGGAGAGGAATACATCCCCGTCGCCGATCTCTGGAAGGGCCAGTCCCCGTGCGAACCGCTTGAAGACCAGGTTGCGATGAGAGAACTGAATCCCCTTGGGCATGCCGGTGGTGCCCGACGTGTACATGACCGTCGCGACATCGTCGATCGAGATGGCCTCGCCCCGCTGTGCCGGAACGTCGGGCTCCACCTGGTCCGACCGCTGTTCCACCGCCTCGAGGGTCAGCAGATCCGGATCGCCGATTGCGATGGAGTCCATCGTGATGACCCGCCGCAGTGCCGGAAGGTTATCGCGGTTGTGCTGGACTTTACGCAGCTGCCCACGGCTCGAAACCACCACCGTGGCCACCTTGGCGTGGCGCAGGATGTAGCCGACGTCTGCCTCCGTAGAGTTGGCCGGCACCATCACATCGAGAAGGCCCGCCGAGAGACATGCGAGATCCAGCAGCGCCATCTCGATGCGATTCTCGGAGAGGATAGCGACGGGCGCGATGCGCTCGGGATCGTCCAGGGAAAGCAACCCGCGAGCGATCGCATCGACGCGCCGCATCACCGCGTGCCACGACAGGCTCTCACCCGCCCCGCTGTCTGGAAGCTCGAAGAGCGTCTTTTCACCGTACCGCGCCGCACGTTGCCGGAGCAGCGGTCCCACCGTGAGATGCGAGACTTCGATCGCTCGTAGGAACAGCCCGGCCCAATCTCCGATCGCCGCCCGATCCACCCGTCGGACGACGGCCGGTCGTCGGACCAGGTCGAGCACCACCCACGCGAACCGCCGCAGCGCTGACCGAGCCTCGGAGTCCGCCTGCTCGAGTCGGGTCACACACCGCTGCACCAGCATACGGAGCAATTCCAGTTCGGTGTGTTCGAGGAGCCCGTCCACTCGGTCGGACGCTTGGAGCGTTGCGACCGCCCCACGATCCGACACGAGAGACCGGTCGGCGCTCTCACGAGCGGCCGCCCCCAGTGCTGCATTGATCTCGGACACCAGGTCCGGGCGATGGGCGCTCACCGCGCTTTGCCCGTCAGGAATGTTGATCGTCATCGCACCTCAATCGGCGACGGTGAGGGTCGCGGCGCTCGCGGATCGGCCGTGTTCGGATCACGCACGGCTCACCTCATTATGGGACCGGAAGCCCTTCGGGCAACCGGCGCGAGAGCTTACGGATCTCATCCCGTAACTGCGCCTCCAGCGCCTCGAGCTCCGCAAGCCGCGATGCGATTTCGTTCGTCAGCTTCGCCTGCAGCGCGTCCACGCCCTCGTGTGCGCGCGCGATCCCCCGTTCGGTCAGGGCATCCACTCTCTCCCGCACGTCCCGCTCGACTCGCTCGACCTCGCGACCAACCTCCTGCCGCAACGCCCGTGCGACCACCTCACCCACGTTGGACCGCACCGCCAGCGACGGCCATCGAATGTCCCCGCTCAGCTGCAACTCGAGGTCGACGGCGCGAACGCCGGACACCGCGCGCCACAGCAGCTCCTCCACCCACCGGCGACTGCCGACGCTCGGCACCTCCTGAGCGGTATCGGCGGCCAGCCGCTCCCACGACGCGTCAGTCGTACGCCAGGTCCACCGGCCCGAGAGCTGGTCGCCCGTGCGTCGTACTGACAATTCTGTTGCGCCTCGACCCAAGAGGAGCCGCGCGCCAATCGCACGGAGATCGAGTGCCGGTAGGCCGATCTCCCGCAACACGACGTCCACCGAATCCCGGACGGGCCGAGCGACATGGTTCAAGACCACCGCTAGCTTCACGCTCGCGGGGCCACGCGTCGCTTGTGCCCGCTCGGCCACGAGCGCGAGCGGCTTGCCGTACAGAGCCGGATCGGAGGTCAAGCCGGTAATGTGAACCCGATACTCGCCGGCGATGTTCGGACTCCCCGCAAGCACAAAGCTCGCTTCCCCGTTGCCGAACAGGAACCGCGGATCGGACCGTTCGGTGGGGAAGAGTACCGTCGTCCCGCGCCCGCGGACCCGATCGGCTCCCGCATAGCGCCGGGGGCGGAGCCCGGGCGGCAGGTACTCTTCGGCGAGTCGCAACCAATACAACACGGGACGCACCCAGGCGATGACCGCATCACCGAAGATCGCGGGTGACAGCTGTGGACCCTCGAGCGTGGGAAGCTCGAGCAGGCTCAACCCGAAAGCGATGTCGGAAGCGCGAGAAGCGGCGAGTGCGTCGAGCCGCCCCCGTGCCAGCGTCAGCTGCGCGAGCGCCGTCGAATCGAGTCCGCCAACCCGTGCGCGGAGATCCTGCACCTCGGTGAGCGTCCCTCGCGCCGAGGTGGCCAGATTGGCCATTCCACTCACGCCCAAACGAAGCGGATCCGCGGTCTGCAGTCGTCCCACGAGGGCGCGCGCCGAATCGATGCGTGGCCGCGGATCGAGCGCACGGAGTTCCGCATCCCAGCGTCGCACCAGCGAGTCGGCCAGCCGCGCGCTGGCACGCGCTTCCGCTACGGTCTTGAGACTCTCCGGTTGAATGGCGTCCAGGTTCGCCGCCTGGCGAAGGCCCGCAAGTGTGAGCGGCGGTATGCGAATCGCGCCCGCCCACTGCGCGATCTCGCGATGGATCCGTCCACTTCCCGGCGGCATGTCGTCGAGCGCACCGGATTCCCCCCGTGGCGTGCCGAATCGCATGCCCCGCAGGGCCACCGTGTCGAGCAGTACCTTGCGCTCGAGCAACGGTGCCATGCGAACATCGACCACGATCTCCTCGGCCTCGAGCAGATTGGTCATGGGCGCATCGGGATTCGTCACCTGCAGGCCTCGAAGCACGACGACACCCTCACCCAACCGCACGTCCGCCGACTGAACGTCGACCCTCGCCCCCACCAAATACGCCCCCGATCGCTCGACTCCTCGCTCGACCATCGTGTCGAGCAGCACGAGCCACCCGACGACAAGCAGCAGGACGAGCAACGCCACAAGAACAATGGCTCTCCAGCGGAAGACGACGAGGTGTCGCATCTCAGGCCTGAAACAACCGGTACACGTTGTAGAGCTTGGACGCGCGGATCACCTGAAACACGCGCCACCGCGCGATGCGCGGATAGATCGTCGCTCGGTACCGGGCAACACCCAACCGCGCCACCGCGTACAACGGCAGCGCCAACAGAGCCCAGCCGATCAGACTCCCCAGCACCACCGAGTTATTGAGGTTGGCAAACGAGAGAATCGGCGTGTTGTAGATCGTGGTCCAAAGCGGCGTGAGTCCCGACGCATCCACGAGCAACTCCCGCCCCACAGCGTCGAAGACGGGATCGAGCAGGAATCCCAAGGGGATCGTCACCAACCACCCGAGCACCGCGCCCGGCACCGACACGTTCAGCAGGGCGATCGCCGCAACCATCACCAGGTTGTGCAGGTTGAGCAACGGCGTGAGGCCAAGGCAGGCGCCGAGCGCCATCCCCACGGCCACCTGATGCGGTGTCCCCTCGGAGTTCAACGTACGAACCAGGGACTGGAGGATCTTGAGGAGTGTGAGCACTAGGTACAACGTCTTCAGTCGCAGGGCGAATGTCTAGGGGAAGGGAGAAGGGAGAAGCGAAACTCCCTTCTCCCTTCTCCTCTCTCCCCCTATCCCTTCCCCCTTCTCCCTTCTCCCTTATCCCTTCTCCATCTCTCGTGCTAACTTCCCATTCCATGTCGACCCTCGACTCCATCCTCCGGCCCACGTCCATTGCCGTGATCGGAGCGTCGCGGCAACAGCACACGATCGGCTGGCAGATTCTCGATAATCTGCTGCGCGTCGGGTTCCAAGGTCCCGTCTACCCCGTGAACCCGAAGGCGCCGGCAATCCATTCGATCCCGGCCTACCCATCAATCACGGATGTCCCGGGCCCGGTGGATCTCGCCGTGATCGTCGTACCGAAGGAGCATGTCGCGGCCGTTGCCGGACAATGTGTCGACGCAGGTGTCAAAGGTCTCGTGGTCATCTCCGCAGGGTTCAAGGAAGTGGGCGGCGCGGGAGTCGAGCGCGAGCGGGAGTTGGTGGAGCTCGTCCGACGTACGGGCGTCCGCATGGTGGGGCCCAACTGTCTGGGTGTCATCAATAACGACCCGGCGGTCGCGATGAACGCCACGTTCGCCCCGGCCACCCCTCCTGTGGGCCCGGTCGGCTTCATCAGCCAATCGGGAGCGATGGGGGCCAGCATCCTCGATTACGCCGAGAGCCTCGGGATCGGCATTTCAATGTTCGTCTCGAGCGGCAACAAAGCGGACGTCAGCGGCAACGACCTGCTGGAGTACTGGCGCGACGATCCGCGGACCGGTGTGGTGCTGATGTACCTGGAAAGTTTCGGCAATCCGGCCCGGTTCGTGGATCTCGGGCGGCAGATCACGAGGCGCAAACCCGTGTGTGTCGTGAAGTCCGGTCGGACCGGGGCCGGCGCACGGGCAGCGGCGTCGCACACGGGCGCACTGGGCGGAACGGAACTGGCAACCGACGCGATGATCGCCCAGGCGGGTGCCATTCGCGCGCAATCCGTGAACGAGTTGTTCGACCTCGCGATGGCCTTTTCCAATCAGCCGCTGCCAGCCGGCAATCGGGTCGCCATCGTCACCAATGCCGGCGGCCCCGGCATCATCGCGGCCGACTCCTGCGAGCACAACGGACTCAACGTGGTGCGGCTCGCACCCGAAACGGAACACAAGCTACGCTCGCAGCTTCCGGAGGAGGCGAGCGTCAAGAACCCGGTGGATCTCATCGCGAGCGCCACGCCCCACAACTACGAGTTCGCGCTGGACTGTGTCTTCGACGATCCCAACGTGGATGCCGCCATTGCCGCGTTCGTTCCGCCGCTCGGCATCCAAACGCGAGACGTCGCTGCCGCAATTGTCCGCGTCAACGAGCGATTCCCCCAGAAGCCGCTCCTCGCCGTGCTCATGGGTCGCCAGGGGTTGCCCGCGGGCCAGGCCGAGCTCCACGAGGCGAAGATCCCTGCCTACATCTTTCCGGAGTCGGCAGCGCGGGCTCTCGGAGCCATGTGGCGCTTCCGACACATGACGGACCGACCCGAGGGCCGACCGGTATCGTTCGATACCGACGATGCAGCGGTCGAGCACGTCGTCGATGCGACCCTCGAGCGCGGCTCGCGCAAGCTCAGCGAGCATGCCGCACTCCGCATCCTCGAGGCATACGGAATCCCAACGGTTCCCTGGCGGTTCGTCTCACACGACGGAACGCAAAGCCTCGCGCCCGCGGTCGCGGAGGCGGCAGTCGACCTCGGGTTTCCCGTTGCGCTCAAGATCGTAAGCCCGCAGATCACCCATAAGACCGAGGTCGGTGGGGTCGCGCTCGGGTTGCAGGATGAGAACGAGGTGGAGCGCTCCGTACGGACCATGGTCAAACGCGTGCCACAAATGGGGGACGAGGGTTCGTCCGCACCGACCATAGACGGGATTTTGGTTCAACAGATGGCATCCGGCGGGACGGAGACCATCATTGGTCTCACGAGAGTGCCCCGGGTAGGGGCCCTCGTGATGTTCGGCATGGGCGGCATCTACGTCGAAGTCATGCGCGACGTCGTCCTCCGACTCGCTCCGCTGCTGGACACCGACGCCGAAGCGATGATCCGGGAAGTGAAGCTGTACAAGTTGCTGGAAGGTGTCCGGGGAGAGCCGCCACGCGATCTCGGCGCTCTCAGCGACGCGATCTTGCGGGTATCCCAGCTGGCGGAGCGTCACCCGCGGATCGCGGAGATGGACATCAACCCGCTCATCGCGCTGGAGGACGGCGTCATGGCGATCGATGCCCGTGTGCAACTCGGAGAGACGCCGTCCTGAGCTGTCGGCGATCGAGCCGCGCGCGCGAGAGGCACACGAAGCGCGGAGCCTCAGGGCTCCGCGCTTCGTGTTTCCTGCGTCCTCAGTGCCGTCCTACGGCTGGGCACGCCCCCAGCGAGCCCCGCGTCCCCGGCTCCCATCCCCGTCCCACGCGCCACGCGGTTCATACGCGGCCGCCGAGTCGATGGCCGATCGCGGCCCGGAGACAATCGTCAGTTGGTCAAGCCAGTACGCGGTGTCGTCGCGTAGCGCCACAATCATCCGCCCGTAGTCCTCTTTGCGATGCGCCCGGTGGTATCGCATGTATAGGTGCCGGTCGTCGACACCGACGACCTCGATCTTGCCCGTCCTGTGCGACATCGCAAAGCGGGCCCGCTTGGCGAGTCCCGACACTTGCCGGTTCGCCTCGAGGAAGATGTGCAGGCCCTCGACGATGGGGACCTCGTACGGTTCGTTCCCGGCAGTGGGACGACCCTGGAACACGTAGTACTGCGGGCAACCGATGAACGAGAGCTCACGGAACAGGGCCGCGAACGTCTGCGGTCGGTCGTTCACTCCGCGGACGATCGGGCACTGATTGACCGTCATGGCGCCGGCCTGTTTGAGCAGCTTGACGGCGTGCCGAGCCGCCGAGGTGAGCTCGCGCGGATGGTCGAAGTGGTTCATGATGTAGATCTGCGTACCGGCGCCGCAGAACTCACGGATCATTCGCGGGAGGTCAGGGTCATCCAGTATCCGATACGGATTGAACGCCGCCATTTTCGAGCCGATCCGTACGATGCGAACATGCGGGACCGCCGCCACGTCGCTGATGATCGTCTCGAGACGACGCGTCGACATGATGAGCGGATCGCCACCGGTGAGCAGCACATTCGTGATCTCCTCATGCTCGGCGATATAGTCCAGCCCCGGCTTGTACTCCAGCGTTGCGTCGTCGTTGTCGTTCATGAACAGCCGCTTGCGGAAGCAGTAACGGCAGTAGGCGCCACAGACCTCGTTCACCAACAAGAGGGCGGTGTCGGAGTACTTGTGCTGGCAGCCGCGAACCGGCGTGTAGCTCGATTCCTTGCTGGCGTCCAGCTCGCCCCAATCGTTCAGCTCCGACTCCATCGGCACCACGAGCCGGCGCAGCGGATCGGCGGGATCGTCCCAGTTGATGAGCTGTTGGTAATAGCTGTTGAGGCGAAAGACGTAGCGCTCTGCTACGGGTTCGAGCCGACGACGTTCCTCAGGGGCAAGGCCGTCGAGCTTCGATAGGTGGGTGAGATAGCGAACCTTCATGGGCCCTCCTACTTCAGCTCGCCTGGTCGGTCGAGTCTGCGGCGATTTTCGTGTAGAATCCCTCGTGTAATCCTGGTATGTAAAGCTACCCCGAGGGACCCGTCCCTGCCAGGGTGATTACCTCTAAACTTATATTTGACAAGGGTTTACATTTGCGCATCTTCCTAACCGGCGGCACCGGCTTCATCGGCACACACCTGGTGGCGGCGCTCCTCGATCGGGGCCACGATTGTGTCGTGGTGTCCCGATCCGGGACAGATCGCTGGCATGGCCCCGGGGTCACGGTGCTCCAGGGCAACCCCACCGTGCCCGGCCCGTGGCAGGATCAGGTCGCGGGAACCGACGTGGTGGTGAACCTCGCCGGAGCCCGAATCGTCGAACCGCCCCGACACTGGACTGCGAAGCGCAAAGCGCTGCTGCAGAGCAGCCGGATCGAGACCACCCGGCACCTCGTAGCCGCCATCCGAGACGCCCCGACCCGGCCCCACGCGCTCCTCAGCGCGTCGGCCATCGGCTACTACGGCCCACGGGGCAACGACGTGGTCGATGAGTCCCAACCGGCGGGAACCGACTTCCTCGCTCGGCTCGCCGCCGATTGGGAGGAGGCCGCTCGTCAGGCCGAGGGGGTCACACGGGTGGTCCTCATGCGGGGCGGCCTGGCATTGGGGCCGGACGGGGGAGTGCTCGAAGCGCTGCTCCCGATGTTCAAGCTGGGGCTGGGCGGGCCGTGGGGATCGGGGGAGCAGTGGTGGTCATGGATCCACGTAGCCGACCAGGTCGGAATCGTGCTGCATGCCATGCAGTCCGAGGTCGCGGGTCCGCTCAACCTCACGGCCCCAAACCCCGTGACCGTGAACGCATTCGCCAAGGCGCTGGGATCGGCGTTGGGGCGGCCGGCGGTGCTGCGACCCCCCGCGTTTGCGCTGCGTGTCGCACTCGGGGAGGCCGCCCAAGCGCTGCTCGACCTCCAGCGCGTGTTGCCAACCCGGGTCCTCGAGGCCGGATATCAGTTCCGATTTCCGGAGCTGTCCGTGGCTCTCGAAGACCTCTTCGGCCAACGGTAGCCCCGGTCAACAACGCGCCCCTTCCGTGCACGCACGGCAGGGGGCGCGGCCTTTTGGATCGGTCCGTGTGCTATTCCCGGGCCGGGAGCTGCCAGCCCACCCCCTCTGCCCGCCGGTCGACGCCACTTCGACGCTGGCCTCCCCGCCGGTCATCTCCGGCACCGCGGCGATCAGCCCCCGATGTACGAAATCCGGCGCGACGCTGCGCCCGGCGACGGTCCTGCCCGCTGCGGCGATCCGACAGCACCCGGCGTTCCTGACCCGACCGGCGCTCCTGCGCCGCGTCAAAGCCGAAGGGTTCAGGGGACAATTCCGGCTCCGGTTTTAGCGTGGGCCGCTGTATCACGGCGTTCCAACCTGCGGAAGTGCTTCGCGATACTATAAGACAGCCCTAGTAACCGGGCAACCGCTTCACATCCTTCTGCCCGTGGCTTGCCCCCATCCCGACGCCCGCCCCGAACAGGATCGCGGTCCCCACGCCGACAAACGGGAGAAGCCAGGCGACGGGCGCCGCCAGGACTGCCGCTCCCACCCCCACGACCACCGGAGCCACCGGTTTCTGCGCCGCATCGACGTACCGCAAGCGCTTGCGCATGAATCGGCGCGTCTGCACGTAGCCCCAGATACTGGCCGCCCCCGTGGCGGCGATCCAAATCAGGTTGCCTAGGTCCATGTTGTCCTCCTGACGTCTCACTACGAAACGTTGGGGCGTAAAGGTTTCAGGTCTCGGGGCGTCGGCCAAATCCGACTTGTCGCACGCGGCACCGCTGATGCACTTTAGACCGACCCTCCCCGGGCCCGAGAAAAGCACCCGAGGTTGTTCCGCCCTAAGGAGCCCCCATGCTGTGGCTCTTCGTGATCCTTGGCGTTCCGGTGGCCGCGCTCATCGCCTTGTGGCTCGTCGGTGAGCGCGGGCACCTCCTGCTGCCGTCCACACGCGCGGCAATCACCGGCCCGCGTGATGGCGAGCGCCAGACGAGTCTCTGGCGCGCCTTGCACGGGTACGTGTACGGGCGCTGGCCGTACCAGTATATCAGCTTCTGCATCCACAGACTGCTGCCCCGCATGACCCCACGGGTGAAACGCTGGTGGGCCGATCGGTACCACGGCAAGGTGCTCCCCACCGACCTGGCTTGCCGGATCGTTACGCTGGACCACGACATCCAACGCACCGATCTCGAGCAGGTGATTCCCTACCCCACCGCGCGCGACCTCGTGCTCAAGGGCGCTCCCAACATCGTGCTGCTGGAGTGTCCGTGCCGCCTCGCGCGCGAGGAGCCGTGCACGCCCACCGACGTGTGCATGATCGTGGGTCATGGGGCCTTCACGCTCGAGCATCACCCCCAACGATCGCGACGCGTGACGCAGGAAGAGGCGGTGGCGCTGCTCCGCGCGGAGCACGAGCGTGGTCACGTGCACACCGCGTACTTCAAGGATGCCTGCGACAACCGGTTCTACGCCATCTGCAATTGCTGCACGTGCTGCTGCGGGGGGCTGGAAGCAATGGTCCGGCACGGCGTGCCGATGGTGGCAGCGTCGGGGTTTGTCGCCCAGGTCGACGAGGCATCGTGCATTGCCTGCGGGTCCTGTGAGGAGGCCTGTCCCTTCGAGGCGGTCACGGTCAACGGCCGCTCCACCGTCGACTGGCAGAAGTGTATGGGCTGCGGTGTCTGCGAGGGCCAATGCGACACCGGCGCGATCGCGTTGGTGCGCGACCGGCGCAAGGGCATTCCACTCGACGTCTCGCAGATCGGCGTCGAGCCGGCCCGCGCAACCGCAGGGAGCATCCCGACGGCCGTGTAGCCCTGAGCCGAGGTCCTGGGCTTACTGTTGCCAGCTCCTCCTCGCCGTGCCACACCCCATCCACTCGCGGGCCTCTCCCGAACGCGGGTCCACGGGCAACACCGCCTTGTCTCGTGGGACGCGCTCGGGATCCTCCGAGGCGGCATACGCGAGCATCGCCGCGAGCGTGGCGTTCTGCTTCAAGTCGTCGAACACGATCTTGTCATACGTGTCGCGATTCGTGTGCCAGGTGTACTGCCGGTACTCGTCGTAGCTCGATTGGAGTCGGAAGGCCGGGACCCCCAGGCAGACGAACGAAGTGTGGTCGCTGCCGCGATTGTTCTGCGCGCCTGGGAACTCCAGCGTGATGGACTCGCTGATCTCGCGTGGAACGAGCGAGATCCACCGGCCGATGTGCTGGCCTGCGCGGAGGAAGCCCTGCCCCTCGATCCGCTCGACCCGCCACGTGCCGTTGTCCTGGTTGAAGGCGACTTGCAGGTTCTCCACCACCTCGGGGTGATCCTCGACGAATGAGCGAGAGCCGATCAGGCCCATCTCTTCCGCACCCCAGTGTCCAACGAGAATCGTGCGCCGCGGATTCGGATAGGTTGCCTTCAGGATCCGCATTGCTTCGAGCATCATGATGGTGCCCGTCCCGTTGTCGGTCGCGCCCGTCGCGCCGTGCCACGAATCGAGGTGGGCCGACAGCAGCACGTACTCGTCCGGCAGTTCGGTACCCGTCATCTCGGCGATGACGTTGAACTGCGGCACCTCACCCAGCGCCTCGGACTCGGCTTCAATCCTGAGCCTGGGACCCTGCCCGTTGACGGCGAGCCGATACACGAGCCCGTAGTCCTCGCACGACAGGTCGATCGACGGGACCCGTTCGGTCGAGGCGCTGAAGATCTTGTTGACCCCCCACCCCTGTGACCAGCTGGACTGGATCACGCCCGCGGCGCCTGCCTCCTCGAGCCGACCGCCCAGAGTGCGAAAGCCCCCAGCCTGTCGCAACACCGCGAAGAACGCGCTCCTCGTGGAGTCGCGCAACGCATCGAGCCGCTCCACGGTCTCGGTCCGTGCGTATTCCTCCAGTTCCTGCGGTGCGCGGCACATCTGCTCCGGCGGGTAGGCCAGGACGAACTTCCCGCGCACCCCCGGAAGCCAGGCCGCCGGATCGGAGCCGGTGACGATGTCGGAGAGTGCGACGACTTCCCCCTCGACCGGTCCGTTTGTGCCGGGACTCCACGCCAGGAGCTCTGCCTCGAGCGTCTGCACGCGTGGGGCGATGAGGTCGACGTGCAGGATGCCCTGGCGCCATCCGCGCCACGTGCCGTACTGCTCCTTGCGGGCTGCTACCCCCCACTTCCGGTAGGTCGCCACCAGCCAGTCGGTGGCGGATGCAAACTCGGGGCTCCCGGCCAACCGCGGGCCAATCGAGTCCATGAGGGCCTGGGCGAGCCGCCCGGTCTGCGAGCGGTCGATCCCCTCCTCCCACATCTGGCGGATGACCGGATCGTCCGTCGGCAAGCTCTGCGAACGAGCCGCATGCCCTGGAAGGACGATCAGCGCGATGACCAGATACGCCAAACGATCGTGTGCAATGCGCATAGCAGGTTTCCTCGTAGCCATGTGTCCGTGTGTGGTATACAGGACGGATCGCGGTGCCCGGAGGATTCAAGGCACAGAGAGCAGCACGCGAGGGAGCGGGCGCTCTGGCCCGCTCCGCAGACGCAGACCTTGACGAGCCTCAGAGCCACCGGTCGGAATTGAACCGACGACCACTCGATTACGAATCGAGAGCTCTACCGCTGAGCTACGGTGGCTTGGGATGCCCTGGCCCGGATTCGAACCGGGACGGCTCTCGCCACTGCCCCCTCAAGACAGCGTGTCTACCAGTTCCACCACCAGGGCGTGCGGGAGCTAACCTCCCGAGGGACAAAAACATACCGGGGGTCTTTGAGAGGGTCAAGCAGGGGGGGAGCTGGTGGTAGGGGATACGTGGTAGGTGGTAGGTGCGCCCGAATCCTCGCTCACCCCACGTCGATCCTCAGGCGCTCGTCGGCTTCGCGGAGCGCCTGTTCCACCTCGTCTGGCGTGTCCGCCCGCGCGAAGATGAACCCGACGTATACCGCTTCCTCCGGAAGGGGTATCAAGCGCTGACCGCGGTGGGCCGACAGGACCACATCCGTCACGTGCCGCACCCGCCGGGCGTCGTCTGCACCCTGCACGCGGCGCAGCACCCCTTCCTCCCGAACGGGCAACATCATCACCCCGGTCGCACTCGACTCACGAACCGGGACCTCGGTCAGCATCCCGAGCGCATGACTCAGCAGGACCTGCTCGAAGGACAGCTTGCCATCGGCGCCGAAGCGCAGCGCTTGGCCGCACTTCCCGCCGATGGGACGCGCGGCGAGCTCGATGAGCCAGGGACCGCGCCGGTTGTGGCGCAGTTCCACATGGATGGGGCCCCGCGTGAGTCCCAATGCCCACGTCGCGCGCTCGGCACAATCAACGAGCTCGCCCTGCACCTCCTGTGGAACCCGCGACGGCGTCACGTAAATCGTCTCGGCAAAGAAGGGCCCGTTGAGTGGATCGGGTTTGTCCCACAAGGCCAACACGTGGAGCTCGCCGTCGACGACGAGCCCTTCGAGCGCGAATTCCGGTCCCGCAACGAAGTGCTCCACCAGGAACCGCCCGCCCTGCTCGTCACCGCGGGCGCGCACGTCGGGCGCGCGCAGAATCTCCGCCATGCGCCGATGCGCGAACACGAATTCCTCGGCGCTGTTCACGCGAATCACCCCTCGGCTCGCCGAAAGGTGGAGTGGCTTGAGCACGCAAGGATACTGGGTCACCCGCGCGATGCCGCGGGGATCTTCATCGATCTCATGCAGGACGTACCGAGGAACCGGAACACCCGCCGCCTGCAGCAACTCACGCTGCTGGTGCTTGTCGCCGGCGGCACGCACGGCGGGGACAGGGGTGTGCGGAAGCCCCAAAGCGTCGGAGATGGTCGCCGCCGCGACGGCGGTCTCGTCATCTACCCCAAACACCGCGTCCACGGGAAACTCGGCCGCGTACGCATCCACCTCGGCAACCATCTGCGCAGGGCTGCGAAAGTCCAGCGTCAGGAGGCCCTCTGACTCGCGCTCGGAGAACGCACTGTCCTCCTCCGATGCCACCGTCAGATCGACGCCCAACCGAAGGGCCGCCTCCACAAAAGCCTCAGTGCGGTAGGTGGTGGTGGGGAGGAGGAGGAGGAGGCGCATGAGAGGTGTGCAAGGGAGAAGGAAGAAGGGAAAAGGGACAAGCGTTCGACTCGTCCCTTCACTTATCCCTTATTCCTTCCCACTCTTCTCCCTCATTTCCCCGATGCCGCATAGTACGGATTGGCTCCAGCGGCATGATCGGTAATGTCTCGAATACTCTGGAATCCGGGGACCGTGCGGCGGAGCGACGCTTCGATCCCCTGCCGCAAGGTCACGTTCGCCATGCCGCATCCTTGGCAACCACCCATCATGCGAACGACCACGACACCGTTCTCGACGTCGACGAGGTCGATTCGGCCACCATGTTGCGCGACGGCCGGATTGATCTGCGTACGGAACATCTCATCGACAACCTCGAACATCCGGTCGTCGTCGAGCACGTCGACGCGTGTGATGCCTGCTTCGCGATCAGTCATAATTGTAGGGTAACCAGCCTCGTGGCGATTGCAAACGCCTCGAGCCCGCTCCGCCTACTGACCACCCCGTTCTTGCAGCTCCTCCCGATTGGGACGCTCGACCTCCACCGCCTCGAGACCCTCGCCAACCAGTAACTGGTTGAGCTGCGCCAGATCGGTGCTCACCACCCCCTCCAGGCGATCCAGCTGCTGCTGGAGCAACGAATCCAGATGCTCGAACACTCGATACGATTGCTCCGTCGGGCGACTCTCGCCACCCTCCACCACACCCATGAGCGCCGCGATCTTGTTGTTCAACTTGATCGGGAAATTGAGCGGATCCTGGTTGCTCTGATTGCGAACCTGGTAGATCTCCTCCTCCACCGCGCTCAACGCAGCCTTGACCGCAGCCGCCTGACGGCTGATCCCTCGCTCGTCCGTCTCTTCCAGGCGCTCGTCGATCGCCTGCTTGATATCACGTATCCAGATCACGGCTTCATTCGCGTCGCTGACGCGATCACGAATTCTGAGCGCCAGCTCGAACCGTTCCTGCAGGTCCGAACGCGCGACCGTCCCTTCGATGCGCGAATCGAGCTTGATCTCAAACTCTTGTGTCTGCTCGACGTCGCCGGTCGTGAGCCGAACCTGGTAGCGCCCGGGCACCGCCCGCGGCCCCGCGTTGCCGGCGGCCCAGAAGATCCGCCCGTCGAAATCGGTATAGCCGGGATACCGCATGTTCCACGCAAAGGAATGCGACCCTGCCTCCACCGAGGGACGCTGCGGGCCACCACCACCAAAGAACGACGGCTCTTGACCTTCCTCGCGCCCCGCCCCGTCTTCCTTCGTGCCCGTGTACTCTCGAATCATGATTCCCTCGGCATCCAGGAACGCGAGGGTGAGTGAGTCTACGTCGCTCTCGAGGTAGTAGACGACCTGCACGCCGAAATCCACGCCGCGCACCGGATCGACCGGATCGAACAGATGTGCCGTCGCCTGGGCGATGTCAGGGGACAGTTGCCTGAGCGGCGCGATACCGTTGAGCACCCAGAACGACCGGCCATGGGTGGCAAGAATGACGTCGTTCTCCTCGACCGCCAGATCCGACACCTGCACGATCGGGAGATTGAGCGTGAGTGTCTGCCAGGTGGCACCGTCATCCCACGAGACGTAGACGGTTCGCTCCGACCCGGCGAACAGGAGTCCGGGTCGCTTGGGATCCTCGCGCACGGCCCGCACGAAGTCGTCCTCGGGAATCCCATTCACGATCTTCGTCCACGTGGACCCGTAGTCCTCAGTCTTCCACACGTAGGGGCTTCGGTCGCTGTCGACGAGGTAGCGAATGCCCGCCACATACGCCTTGCCCGGTGTCGTGGGTGACGCTTCAATGGTGTTGATCCGCACGAAGTCCGGTGCGTCGCGCGGTGTGACATTCTGCCAACTCGCTCCACCATCTCGCGTCACGTGCACGTAGCCGTCGTCCGAACCGACCCAGATGACGTTCGCGTCGTGGTGCGACGGCGCGATCGCGAAGACCGTGGCATAGGTCTCGACACCCGTTTGGTCCTTGGTGATCGGTCCGCCCGAGGCACCCATCGTGCTCGGATCGTGGCGGGTGAGATCCGGACTGATCGCCTCCCAACTCTGACCCTCGTTGACCGTCTTCCACACCCGCTGCGACCCCGTGTACAACACGTTCGGATCGTGATGAGAGAACACGATCGGGAAGTTCCACTGGAAGCGCTCGGCAATGCCCTCGGACGACTGCCCCATTGGGTTCTCGGGCCAGACGTTGACCGACCGTCGCTGCCCGGTTTGGTAGTCGAAGCGCGAGAGGTACCCCCCGTAGGAACCGGCGAAGAAGATGTTGGGATTCGCGGCGCTGTTGGCGATGTGCCCACTCTCGCCGCCACCGGGCGCGAAGTAGAAGGTGCCTGAGCCGCCGCCCTGGCGTGCCAGGTGGTTCCACCCCCTGCTCGGGATACACGCGGTGCTATTGTCCTGCTGGGCACCGCAAATGAAGTAGGGCTCATGGTGGGTCGTCGACACGCGGTAGAACTGCGCAGTGGGGTAGTCTTGCTCGGTCCAGGTTTCTCCCCCGTTGAACGACACGTTGGCGCCGCCGTCGTTCGCGTTGATCATCCGGTCGGGGACGGTCGGTGCGATCCACAGGTCGTGGTTGTCCCCGTGCGGCACCGAGATGCGTCCAAAGCTCTCGCCACCGTCCCGCGAGCGATACAGGCCGGTATTGAGCGCATAGACCACGTCCGCGTCCGTGGGGTCCGCATAGATCCGCGTGTAGTAGAATGCCCGCTGCCGGAGCCGTCGTTCCTCGTTGGTGCGGATCCACGTGGTCCCGCCGTCATCCGAGCGGAACACCCCTCCCTCGTCGTGCTCGATGATCGCGTAGACGCGCCACGGCGCTGCCGGTGACACGGCCACACCAATCTTCCCCACGACACCGGTCTCCGGCAGTCCCTGATTACGCGTGATCTCGGTCCACGTCTCACCGTAGTCAACGCTCTTGAAGAGCCCGCTCCCCGGGCCGCCCGACGACATGCCCCACGACTTCCGCCATGCCTCCCACAGGCTCGCATACATCACCGCCGGATTGCCGGGATCGAGCGTGAGGTCGACGGCGCCGGTCCGCTCGTCGCGGTACAGAACGTTGCGCCACGACTCGCCCCCGTTGCTCGACTTGAAGACACCGCGATCGGTGTTTGGGGCGGAATGCACCCCGAAGGCCGCGACCCAGACCATGTTGCAGTCGGTGGGATGAATCCGGACACGTGAGATGTTCTGAGTCGCGGCCAGTCCCACGTGACGCCAGGTCTTGCCGCCATCGATGCTCTTGTAGACGCCGTCGCCCTGCTGGATGTTGCCGCGCAGTTGGGTCTCGCCCATACCGATGTACACGATGTCCGGGTTGGCCTCGCAGACTTGGACGGCGCCCACGGACGCGCTGTGCACCTGTCCGTCGGTCACTGGGCGCCACGTCTGACCCGCATCCGTGGTCTTCCACAGACCACCACCGGTGGCCCCAAAGTAATACTCCAGCGGTCGAGCGTCGCTGCCGGCGACTGCCGTCGAACGGCCGCCCCGGTTGGGCCCCACGTTGCTCCAGCGGAGCGCGTTGTACAGTGTCGAGTCGTACTGCGCCATAGCGGGTGCGGCAGTGCCGAGTGTGACCACGACGGCCACGATCCCCGAGACAACGACCGGCGACCACGGAAACCAACGATTGCGAAGCATGATGGACCACTCCGAATGCAGAAACGTGGTGTGGGAGGGGACGCGGGATGTTATCGCCGGGTCAACGGCGCCGCCAGAGGCGCACCGTGGAGGAACGTGGGGACGTTCCGCGATCGGGTTGAAGCGCTCGAGCTGTGGCCCGTCGCGGTGACTGAACCGCTGACGATCAACTGGAAGCGGCCCTCGGCAAACGTGATCGTGGGCGGGCCGTTGGCCGCCCATCCCTACCCCTATCCCATGCGCTTCTGCAACAGCAGCACGCCAAACCAGCGGCGCTCGTCGGTGAAGATGGCACGCAGGTTGAGACCGAACATCGAGAGATGCGTCTCGAGGTGCTGAAGCACGAACTTGCGTGAGATCTCCGTCATCACCATCTCACCGCCCCCAATGTTCACACTGGCCTTGAGCGGCGCGATCCGCACGGTCTGGGGTGAGAGGAACCGCGCGAAGATCTCGATGCGTTGCCACTTCTCGTTATAGCGCGCGACATGCTCCAGCTGATCGACATCGATTCCGGCATCCAGCTCGCGATTCATGCGGACGAACAGGTTCTTGGTGAACCGAGCAGTGACGCCGGCTGCATCGTTGTACGCCGCCTCGAGCACGTCTCGATCTTTGACGAGGTCCACGCCGAGCAGGAAGTAGTCACCATCCGAGAGACTCCGGGCCACGTGGCGCCAAAACCGCAGCGACTCGCCGAAGTTGAAGTTGCCGACGGTCGATCCGAGAAACAGCACCATGGCCGGTGCGTGCTCCCGGAAGAGGTGGAACGACTCCTCGTATCGTCCCACGAGCCCCGCGAACTCGACTTCCGGGTGCTCTTCCGTGAGGCGCGCGCGGGCCTCACGGATCGCCGCTTCGCTGACGTCCACCGGAACGTATCGCACGGCTCCGTCGCTGGTGGTGTACGCCTCGAGCAGGTGCCCGGTCTTGGTCGAACTCCCGGAACCCAACTCGATCAGCGTGACGGGACCCGTGACGTCGCGGATTGCCAGGGCCGCATGCTCGAGGATCGATGCCTCGGTGCGAGTCGGGTAGTACTCTGGCTGGCCGGTGATCTCGTCGAACAGGCGGCTGCCCTCCGCATCGTAGAGATACTGGCAGGGGAGCCAGCGTGGCGTGTCGGTCAATCCGAGCGCCGCTGCCGTAGCGAACTCCAAGATTTCCCGGGGTTCCAGACCCGCTTCGGCAAACGGCGCGACCATGGGCGGCTCGTCGAATGGCTGGAGCTTGCGACGCGCGGGTTGCAATATGGGACACCTCACAGGGTGACTCGGTTGGGGATCAGGGCGGCGCAGGAAAGGCGAACCTAGGGCCCTGCGAGCCCCGTGGCAAGCGCCAAGGACTCGGACGGAGTCAGTCGGCGAATGAGGACAACCGACGCCCGGAGGCTCTTGACACACGCTCAAACGGCTCGAATAATCGACACGTTGCGGTAACGCTTCGACCTCCTCGGCCGCGAAGCCGCAGCGGCAAATGAGCGGCACGCAACCGCGCGCGTGCTCGCGTAGTCAGGGCTCCGCCCCTCCCGGGAGCCTCTCTTCGAGGTGCGACACCAAACGGTGCGAGACATCGTTTCCGACGTCCACGGCAGCGTATCGGCTGTGCGGCGAACCAGCGCACAGCCGCTGAGTGAACTTGCACACGGCCTGTGACAGGGAACGGAACTCGATCGGACCGTCGGTCCGGTGCAACGGCTGCACACGGCGAACACCATCACTCGGGGGTCTCCGTGCGGTGCCGCACACCATTCGCCCCATCGGCAGCGAGCAGGAGGAATCCATGAAGCGATCACGAGTTCTCGTGCCAGCACTGGCACTCGTCCTCACAGCCTCGGTGGCCCACGGTCAGGACGAGGCATCCATCGAGAACGTCCAGCGTACGCTGGAACGGCATATCGAGAGCCTCCGCCACCAAGTCGACGCCATCAACCGCCGCATCGACGACGTCATGTTTTTCCACCGCTTGGGGGACGTCGCCGAGATCGACATTGTCCGTCTCACGGGCCCCGCGCTGCGGTATGAGCCGAACCCTACCGCACAGGGCGCCGGCAACCCCTACAGGTTCTACTCCTATGTGTTCATTCCGAAGGATCTGGACCGCGGCAGGAGCCAGCCGCTCATTGTGTTCCCGCACGGCGGGGTCCACAGCAACTTCACCACGTACTACACCCACATTCTGCGCGAGCTGCTGACACAGGGCTACACGGTCGTGGCGCCCGAGTACCGGGGCAGTACCGGGTACGGCGGCGGGACCTACCGCGCCATCGACTACGGCGGCCTGGAAATCGAGGACACGTACGCCGCACGCAACTTCATGCTGGAGAACTACGATTTTCTCGACCAAGACCGAGTGGGCATCATCGGCTGGAGCCACGGGGGCCTGCACGCACTGATGAATATCTTCGAGCACCCCGACGCCTATGCGGTGGCGTACGCCGGCGTGCCGGTGAGTGACCTCATCGCCCGCATGGGCTACAAGACCCAGGGGTACCGCGATCTCTACTCCGCCGAGTACCACATCGGCAAGACCGCGTATGAGGATGTGGAAGAGTATCGGCGACGGTCTCCCTCGTGGAACACCCACAAGTACCAAGGGACACCGCTCCTCATTCACACGAACACGAACGACGGAGACGTCAACGTGCTCGAGGTGGAGCGCCTCATTCAAGCGCTCAAGGCCGAGGGGAAGTCGGGCTTCGAGTACAAGATCTACGAGGACGCGCCTGGTGGTCACAGCTTCAACCGGCTCGACAACCAGTTGGCCAAACAGTCGCGCCGGGAGATCTGGCAGTTTCTGGCGCGCCACTTGAGGCCGGATCGGGCGGTGAGGTGAACAGGGAGGGACAGGCGACAAGCGACAAGGGAAAAGGGAGAAGGGAGAAGGGAGAAGAAAGAAGGAAGCAGAACACCCTCAGGCATCAGGCCAACGAGTCGGAGGCAGGCGATGAGAACACTTCGCTGGGCGCTGATCGTGCCATGCATCATGGCGTCGGCGCTCACGGCACAGGAGGTCGGTGACATTGCGATCGTCGGCGGGCGGGTGATGGATCCGGCGAGCGGTCTCGATGGGGTTCGCAACGTCCTGGTGCGTGGTGACCGGATCGTGGCGATCACCAGAGATCCCATTCAGGCGGCACGCACGATCGATGCCTCGGGCCTCGTGGTGGCTCCGGGATTTGTGGACATCCTGGCCCGCATGCGGCCGTCACACGAGCCACAGCGGTACAAGATCAAAGACGGGGTCACCACCGTCGTCTCCATGCACGGCGGGCCGGTCGAGATCGACGAGTGGTACCGCCAATTCGAGGCGCAGGGCGCGCTCTTGAACTACGGCACCACCGTCGGCCATCCCGACGTACGAGAGGCTGCGGGAGCGACGGATCTCTACACACCAGCCACGCGTGAGGAGCGGGGCCGGATGAAGCGGATCGCCGCCCAGGCAATCGAGGCTGGCGCCCTCGGGATCGGCTTCGGCATCAACTACACGCCGGGCGCCTCCTATGAGGAGATCGTCGACATGTTCCAGGTGGCCGCCGACCACGGAGTCCCAGCACACGTCCACTCACGATACAAAGGCTCCGTGTTCCCAGAAACCATCGTACAGTCGGTACAGGAGGTGATCGCGGCGGCGGCGATCACGGGAGCGAGTGCGCAGATCGTCCATCTCGCGTCGTCGGCCATCGGTTCTGTGGATGCGAGCCTCGAGATGATCGCGGGCGCTCAGCGGAATGGCATCGACGTCACAGCCGACATTCACCCCTACCTCGCCAACAGCACGCGACTCGAGTCGGCGCTCTACGACCCCGGCTGGGAGGAGCGCTTCGGCGGAGTCACGGTCGACTCGATCATGCTGGTCGAAACGGGCGAGCGACTGAACGCAGAAACGTTCGCGCACTGGCGGGACAAGGGTGCTACCATCGTCACGTTCTTCATTCCCAAGAACGAAATGTTGATGGCGCTCACCCATCCGTTCGTCATGATCACCAGCGACGGGGTGATCGTGAATGGCAAGGGCCACCCACGTGGCGCGGGCACGTTCGCCCATGTTCTCGGACGACTCGCCCGGGACGAAGGTCACCTCACGCTCATGGAAGCCCTGCGCAAGATGACCATCATGCCGGCCGAGCGGCTCGAACGGAGCACACCCTCGATGCGGGAGCGCGGTCGCCTCGCGCCTGATACGTACGCCGATATCACGGTGTTCGATCCGAACACGATTATCGATCGTGCGACCTACGTGAACTCCGCGCAGTACTCCGAAGGGGTCAAATACGTGGTCGTGAACGGCACGCTGGTATTGAACGATGGTGAGTTCGTATCGCGGGCGACGCCGGGACGAGCGATTCGACGTCCGCCGCAGACCGAGCGATGATTGCCAGGAATGGAGACAACGCGATGAGCAGGCAGATCGATCTTTGTCGGCGAGGCTTTGCCGCCGCCAGCGCCCTGGCGGCCCTGTCCGTGTGCTTGCTCTCCCCTGTCCGCACGCTACGTGGACAAGAGCCGTACGACCTCCTCATCACCAACGGGCGCCTACTGGATGGCACCGGCAACCCGTGGTACTACGCGGACGTGGCCGTCCGCGGTGATCGCATCGTCGCGGTTGGTAATCTCGAGCATGCGCGCGCGGGCCGGGTCATTGATGCGTCGGGTCTCTATGTGGCTCCAGGGTTCATCGACGTCCATACGCATGCCGGGCGTGGGTTAGTGCGCGCCGAGCTGAGCCACGCCCAGCCGCTGTTGGCTCAGGGAATCACCACAGCGCTACTGAATCCGGATGGAGGTGGGCCCGTCGATCTCGTGCGGCAGCGCGAGGTGCTCCAGCAGCACGGAATCGGCGTGAATGCCGCGCAGCTCGTCCCCCACGGTTCGATCCGGCGGGAAGTCTTGGGTATGGAGGATCGTGCCCCCACCGACGGGGAACTCGAGCGCATGCAGGCGTTGGTC
The DNA here is from genome assembly GCA_039588295.1 of Gemmatimonadota bacterium. Lineage (GTDB taxonomy): Bacteria > Gemmatimonadota > Gemmatimonadetes > Gemmatimonadales > GWC2-71-9 > JAOTVV01. The sequence goes on along the minus strand of JBDHAB010000030.1, from coordinate 786 downwards.
CGAACGGGAATGGAGGCGGGCGCATTCGGCCTCTCGACCGGTCCGTACTACGCTCCCGGCAGTTACTCGACCACCGAGGAATTGCTCGCGATGGCACGCGTGGCAGCCGCGCACGGTGGCGTGTACACCAGCCACATCCGGGACGAGGCGGACTATACGGTTGGAGTCGTCGCGGCCCTCGACGAGGTGATCCACATCTCCCGTGAGGCGAAGATGCCCGCTGTGGCGACGCATCTCAAAGCACTCGGGCCACGCGTGTGGGGCTACGGAGCCGCATTGGCGAAGCGCATCGAGCGGGCCCGAGCCGAAGGACTCGCGGTCTTCGCGGACCAGTATGCGTACACGGCGTCCGCGACCGGACTCACGTCAGCCCTCATACCGAGGTGGGCACAGGCCGGAGGCCACGACTCGTTGATGGCCAGGCTCACCGACCGAGACCGGCGCGCGGAGGTGCGCAGGGCGATCGTGGAGAACCTGGACCGACGTGGAGGCGCGCACCGGATTCAATTCCGCTACCACGAGGCGGACCCGTCGATCGAGGGACGCACGCTGGCCGCGGTTGCCGACGAACGCGGGCTGCACCCGGTGGACCTCGCGATCGACATCATCAACGCCGGGAGTGCGGGCATCGTGTCGTTCAACATGGACGACCAGGACGTCGAGCACCTCATGCGGCAGCCGTGGATGATGACGTCCTCCGACGGCGACCTGGTGCCGATGGATCGTGGGGTTCCGCACCCGAGAGTCTACGGCGCGTTTCCCCGAAAGATCCGCGTGTACGTGTTG
>JBDHAB010000029.1:0-53779 GCA_039588295.1 Gemmatimonadota bacterium | reverse complement strand
ATGGGCCTGGGAGGAGTTGAACCTCCGACCTCACGCTTATCAGGCGTGCGCTCTAACCACCTGAGCTACAGGCCCTGCTTGACGACCACAATCTAACTGCCCCAACTCAGGGGCCAAACTGCGCGTCTAGCCCTCCCAGTCGCCGCGACGACGTGGGGGCTTGGGTTCGTCCCCGTCGTCCCACTCTTCCTCGTATTCGTCGTATTCCTCGTACTCGTCGTCGGACTCCTCGTCGTCGTCCTCGTCGTCCTCATCGAAGTCGCTGTACCCTTCGAGATCTTCGTCATACTCGTACCGCGCGACGACTCGCAGCGTGTACGACGTCCCCCACGGCAACATGGCTCCTCCCAGGCTCCTTTGCGGTGCGAGTGGTTAGGTGCTCCTGCTCATGATCCGTTCGCGGCACGCGCCCGACGTGCCGCCTTCTTGCGATCGATCGCGCCCAGGGCACGCTTTCGCAACCGAATGGCCGCGGGCGTAATCTCGATCAGCTCGTCATCCTCGATGTACTCCAGGGCAAACTCCAGCGTGATCTCGCGCGGCGGTTCCAGCTGGACGTTCTCGTCGGACGCCGTCGTCCGCATGTTTGTTAGTTTCTTACCTCGCGTCACGTTCACGTCAAGGTCTCCCGTCCGAACATGCTGCCCGACCACGAGACCTTCGTAGACCGGGTCCCCGGGGCCGGCGAACATGGTGGCCCGCTCCTGCAGGTTCCACAGGGCATAGGCCACTGCGACCCCCTCGCGGTCCGCCACGAGCACGCCCCGAGTGCGGCCAACCAGTGGTCTGGCCCAGGCTCCATACTCGAGAAACCGGTGGTGCAAGACCCCCTCCCCTCGGGTCTCCGTCAGAAACTCCGATCGATAGCCGAACAGCCCGCGCGCCGGGACGCGAAAGCTGAGGCGCACGCGACCCTGTCCGTGGTTTCGCATATCCAGCATTTCGGCGCGGCGCGGACCCAGGGTTTCCATCACCGGGCCGAGCATGTCCTCCGGAACATCCACCACCAGTTCCTCGTACGGCTCGAGCCGCTCACCGGTCGGGCCAACCTTGGTGATGACCCGCGGCCGACTCACCTGAAATTCGTACCCCTCACGGCGCATGGTCTCCATGAGAATCGCCAGATGCAACTCACCGCGGCCGGAAACCGTGAGGATATCGGGCTGTTCGGTTTCCACCACCCTGAGCGCCACGTTGCGCTCCAACTCCCGGAAGAGACGCTCCCGCACCTGCCGGCTCGTGACGTATTTGCCCGCACGCCCCGCAAAGGGCGAGTTGTTGACCATGAAGTCGACGGAGATCGTGGGCTCCTCGACGGCGATGCTCCGCAGTCGTTCGAGCGAGCCCACATCGGTGAGGGTCTTGCCGATCTCCACCCCGTCGATTCCCGCCACCGCCACGATATCTCCCGCACTGGCACGCTCTATTTCGACCCGCTCCAGCCCCTCAAACCCGTAGAGGTGCGTGACGCGCGCCTGCTCGGCGTCCTCCACCTCCACGGAGCCCGGCTCGCCGGGCGGCAGCAAGGACACTTCCTGCCCAACGCGCACCGCACCGCGCTCGATCCGACCGATCCCCACCCGCCCCACATACGAGGAGAAATCGATCGTGGAGATCAGCAGCTGGAACGGACCGTTTCGGTCTCCCTTCGGAGCCGGAACGTGGCGCACGATAGCCTCGAACAACGGCGCGAGATCTCCCGAGTTCTCAGACGGAGTCGAACCGAGCGCAGCCAGTTCGGTTTCCGCCACGCCGAGTCGTGCGGAGGCATACACGAACGGCGCGTCGAGCTGTTCGTTGGACGCCTCGAGTTCCATGAACAGCTCCAGCACCTCGTCGTGCACTGCCCCCGGCCTGGCGTCGGCTCGGTCGACCTTGTTGATCACCACGACCGGTTGGAGGTCGAGCGCCAGCGCCTTGCGGGTGACGAAGCGAGTCTGCGGCATCGGTCCTTCCGCCGCGTCCACGAGGAGCAGCACGCCATTGACCATTCGGAGAATCCGCTCCACCTCACCACCGAAGTCGGCGTGCCCCGGTGTATCGACGATGTTGATCTTGACGCCGTGCCAACGCACCGACGCATTCTTCGACAGGATCGTAATCCCGCGCTCGCGCTCGAGCGGGTTCGAGTCCAGCACACGATCCGCGACCTGCTGATTCGCGCGGAACACCCCGGCCTGACGGAGCATCTTGTCCACCAGTGTTGTCTTGCCGTGGTCGACGTGCGCGATGATCGCGATGTTGCGGATATCCAAGGGAAACCTTCGAACTTCCGTCGTGTGGTGTGGGTCTGTCGGCGAGCGCCAGTATAGATGGGTCCTCGCGGGAGCGCAAGCGCCTAGCCGGAGCCCTCCGGTTCACAGGTGTGGTTGCGCTCGATCTGCAGCGTCACGTGTTGGATCCCCAGCCCGGCCAGGCGGTGTTGCACGGTCTCCAAGACCGCCTGATTGCGAGACGGATCGCTCACGATGGCGTGCCCGCTCATGGCGACGACGCCGCTGGTGAGCGTCCACACGTGGAGATCGTGAATGCCGTCCACATCCGAGATGCTGGCGATCTGCCGCTCGACCTCCCCCAACGCGATGTGTCCCGGCGTGGCTTCGAGCAGAATGTCCACGCTCTCACGCGTGAGCCGCCACGCTCCAACCAGAATCAGGAGCGCGATCCCGATGGAGATGAGCGGATCGGCCGGATACCACCCCGTGACCAGAATGACGAGCCCGGCCAGGATTGCCCCAATCGACCCCAGGAGGTCGCCGAGGACGTGGAGGTAGGCCCCGCGCACGTTCAGCGAATCCTTATGACCGCGGTGGAGGATTCTCGCACCTACGATGTTCACCACCAAACCGACGCTGGCGACACTGATGAGAATGCCGGACTCGACCTCGGGCGGGCTGGCCAGGCGACCAATGGCATCCCACACGATCAGGCCGGCCACCACGAAGAGCACAGCCCCGTTCACCAGCGCCGCGAGGATCTCGAGCCGCAAGTAGCCGTAGGTCTTGTCCGCCGTCGCCGGACGTCGCGCGAACCAGGCGGCAAACAGCGCCAGCGTAAGGGCGCCGACGTCCGTGAACATGTGGCCCGCGTCCGCGAGGAGTGCCAGGGAGTTAGCGATCCACCCGGCTGCCAACTCCACCAGCATGAACACCGCGGTGATGACCAGGACGAAACGCAACGCCCGCCGGTGACCCGGCCGTTCCGGGACCCGATGCCCACAATCCAACGATCGGCCGGAAGGCGGCACGTTCGTGTCCTGCACACTAATCACCGACGATGACCTCCAGCCGAGAGGAGAGAACGTTAGAGAAAGATAGGGCGCCGGACCACGCCCGTGTCCTGCTTTCCCTTTCTTCCAGACTGCGCTAAGCTTTGACGTCGGCACACTTATGGAAGAACTCTCCGCAGGATCGCTGGCGTTGCGCGCGGCCGGTGTCATCATCCTCGTCGCCGCCAATGCCTTCTTCGTCGCCGCCGAGTTCGCCTTGGTCGCGTCGCGCCGCACGCGCATCGAGGCTATGGTACTGCGGGGCGACGCCAAAGCCAAGCTGGCACGCAAAGCGATCAAGTCTCTCGATCGGTACATCTCGGGAACCCAACTTGGAATCACCGTGGCGAGCCTCGGTCTCGGATGGATGGGCGAGCCAGCTGTTGCCTCAGCTATTTCGTCCGCCTTCCAAGGGCTTGCCAGCCCCTTCGATGTCATCGCGACCCACACCATAGCGAGCACGGTCGCGTTCATGATCATCACGTTCCTGCACATCGTGCTCGGGGAGCTCGCCCCCAAGGCACTGGCACTGCTGTATCCCGAAGCGACGTCCCGCTGGGTTGCGGGACCGCTGATCGTGTTCACGATGGCGACCAACCCATTCATCTGGGTCCTGAACGGTTCGGCGAACGGTTTGCTCCGCTTGCTTGGGATTCGCCAGCCTTCGGAGCATGAGCGAGTGCACAAACCCGAAGAACTCGTCATGTTGGCTCGGCAGACGCAACGCGCAGGTGAACTCGATCACGAGGACGTGCAGATGATCGAGGGCGTGTTCGAATTCACCGAAAAGAACGCACGCGACGTGATGACCCCGCGAACCGAGATGGAGGCGCTCCCCAGCGACCTCACCATTGCACAGGCTGCCGAGCGGGTCGCGCAGGTCGGCCGCTCCCGCTACCCCGTGTATCAGGAATCTCCGGATGACGTGGTGGGCATCGTGCACGTCAAGCAGATTCTCACCGCGTTGCTTGACCGTCGCGATGCGCCGGTCACGAGCATCGCCAAGCCGCCGCTGTTCGTGCCGGGCACTCGCGAAGTGGAAGACGTGCTCGCGGACATGAAGCGCCTCAAGATGCAGATGGCGGTGGTGCTGGACGAGTACGGAGGGACCGCCGGCATCGTCACCATGGAGGACCTCCTCGAAGAGATCGTCGGCGAGATCTATGACGAGTACGACCGCACGGAACCGCAGCCCCAGCCTGGCGGCGGCGGAGTGATGTTACCGGGCGACACGGAGATCGATGATCTGAACCAGCAGTACGGTCTCGAGATCACCGACGAGGATTACCAGACGATCGGCGGCTTCGTGTTCGGAGAGTTGGGACGACTCCCCCGTGCGGGCGACTCGGTGAGCGTCGACGAGGTCCGGTTCGACGTGGTGGAGATGGAAGGCCGTCGGGTGGGGAAACTCAGGATGGTGCGGGAGAGCGCCGAGGAACCGCCGGGTAAGCCGCGAACACCCTGAGCGCTATCGAGCGCGGCCTGCCAGGGTTGTCGCCAAGGCAATCGCCTCCCGCATCGAGCCGGGATCCGCCATGCCTTTCCCGGCAATATCGAATGCCGTTCCGTGATCCGGTGCCGTCCGGATGAACGGCAACCCGAGCGTCACGTTCACACCGGTTCCGAACCCCGACACCTTGACCGCCACCATCCCGACGTCGTGGTACGGCACCAGCACGGCGTCGAACTCCCCACGGAGGGCACGCACGAACACCGTGTCTGCCGGGAGCGGACCCGCGGCATCGAGCTCTCGGGCGGCGGGCTCCAACACCTCCAGGTCCTCGGTGCCAAACGCTCCTCCCTCACCGGCGTGGGGATTGAGGGCACAGACCGCCAGCCGCGGATCCTCGATACCCCACCAGGATTCCAGGGCCTGATGGGTCAAGCGACCGACGGTGAGGAGTCGTTCCACCGTGACGGCTCGCGGGACGTCCGCGAGCGGGATGTGTGTCGTGAGGAGCACGACGCGCAGCGAGCGGGTCGTGAGCATCATCGCGACGTCTACACCGCCGGCCAAGTCTGCGAGCCATTCGGTGTGTCCCGGATAGCGATAGCCGGCGAGATGCAGTGCTCGTTTCTCGGCAGGACCCGTGACAATCGCATCCACCTCGTTCGCGAGCGCCAGGGTGACGGCGCGCTCGACGGAACGCCCCACGACCTCGCCCGCCTCCCTCGGTGAGTACGTCGCCTGCATGGGCTCGACTGCGAGATGCTCGGCCGCCGGAATGTCACGGATGTTCGCGGCAGGACCGATCAGCACATACTGGGCATCCGCAGGAGGGGTCTCGAGCGCCTTTGCCACCACCTCGGGGCCGATGCCCCGAGGATCTCCCACGGTTACGGCCACGCGCGGGCGCATTGGTCCCTAGGGTCGAATCTCGATGTAGGTGGATTCGCGGAGGGTCTTCAAGTACCGATTCATCGCGCTCTCGTTCGAGAGCATGTCACGCAAACGATCGCGGAGATCCTCGAAGCTGTATTCGCCTGCCGGGCGGATCTCATCGAGACGAATCACCGCGAACTTCGGCCGTCCGTCACCCACGTCGAGCAAGACCGGGCCAATGACATCACCCGGGGTGGCCCCGGAAAGGGCGTCTTGGTAGGTCTGCGGCAGCTCGTTGCGCGGAAAGTCCGCGACTAACACCTGTTCCTGTCCGGCCGCGTCGTGGTAGAGCCCCACCAGTGAGTCGAACGGTGCGCCGTTGCGCACCGCTCCGGCAACCTCCTCGCCGCGCGCGCGCGCGCGCGCCCGATCGGCCTCGGTAATCGCCGGCTGGATGAGAATGTGGCGCACCTGCACCTCCGCCGGCTGTGAGCGCTGCACCTCCATGATATGGAACCCAAACACCGTGCGGAACGGAGGGGAGATCACGCCGGGCCGGAGGCGGAACGCTACCGCGTCAAACTCGGGCACGAACACTCCGCGTCGGACCCATCCAAGCTCGCCTCCCTGCTCGCGTGAGCCTGGATCGCCGGAATAGCGACGAGCCAGGGCACCGAAGTCCGCACCGTCGCGCAGCTCGGTCACCAGGCTGTCTGCCAGCCTGCGGGCCGCCGCGATGGCCACGCTGTCCGCCTCGATACGGATCACGATTTGATGGAAGCCCACGGTCTCTGGGCGCTGGGGCTGCTGCGCCTTCGTTTCCTCGTAGAACGCTCGGAGCTCGGCCTCCGTTGGGGCGAGCGGTGAGAGTTGTCCCATTTCGCGCAGGCGTTGTATCAGCTGGTCGCGCAGCAGTTCGCGCCGCTGCTGGTCGGCAAGCCAGCGTCGGTACTCCTCCACCGTCCCGAAGTTGGAGGTTTCGAGCTGGCGACGAAACTCGAGCTCGGAGGCAAACTGTCCGCGCACCTCGCGCATCGCACGCTCGACCGCTGTCTGCACGTCCTGCTCCTGCACCACGATAGCCGTATCCCGGAGCGCGGCTTGCACCAGCAACTCGTCGTCGATGATGCTCTTGAGGAGCTGGTGGCGCACCTCGGCCATTCCCGCGGAGTCGTCCGGCACCCGACCGCCCTGTTGACGGAGGATGTTCACCTGCTCGTCCAAGCGCGAGACCGGAATGACCGTGGCTCCGACGATCGCCGCAATACGATCCACCAGGAGGTACTCCACCTCCTGAGCGCGCGCCGGCGACACGTGCAGCAACGCTGCACAGGTGAGGAGCCACGGCCAGCACCTACGGATCCCTGGCATCTTCTCCTCCCACGGTATCGACGGGCATTGGAACCTGCTCCCCGGTCTCGGCGGTAGTCGCTTGCTGCTTGAGCCGCTGGACCAGCTCAAGTGCCTGATCCAGTCCCGCCGACGACACCTCCCACTCCATCTCCTGCCGCAGCTTGTCGGCGAGAAACGCCGGCACGACAACCATCCCCCGCCCACCCGATTCTGCCAGCTGCCGGAGGTAGCGTTTGAGTGTTTGATCGGCCATCAGGTGGCGCTCCTCCGCTGCGTCGACTGTTGCCAGCGAGGAATCGAGCCCGAGCGCGTCCTCCAACCGAGTGAGCTCACCACGCAACCGATCCCGCAGCGACTCCCAATCCTCTTCGGACAGCGTCATGCCGGCGCGCCGAGCCTCGCGCACGAGCGCCTCATTGCGCAACAGCGAGCGGCCCAGCTCGCGTAGCTGATCGTCCGACGCCCCGCCAACGTTCTGATACACGGCGGTGGGAAGCGCCTGGAGCCAACGCACGAAGTCGGCCGTCGTAAATTTCCCGTCCCGGTACGTCCCGATGACCTTCGGTGACGTGAAAGTGCTGAGGGGGGCGGACGCCGCTTCGCGCATAGCGGACGGCGCACCCGATCGTAGCGAGACCTCCCACCGCGTTTCGATTTCCTCGAGAATCACACCGTCCATGCGACCGACCATGACCTCTTCAATCGCGTCGTGATATCGTCGCCGCACCTCGTTCAACGGCGGGCGCCGCACGATGTGGAAGCCATATTGCGTCTGCACCAACTCGGACAACTCGCCTGGGCCGAGCGCAAAGGCTGCGTCCTCGAACTGCGTTACCATCTGACCGCGCTCGATGACGCCGAGACTGCCACCTTGCCGCCGCGCGACAGGATCGTCGTTCTCCTCATTTACCCGCTCCCACGACCCACCCGATTCGAGGCTTTCCCGCAAGCGCTCCGCCTTGCGTTGAGCGTCGGCTCGCTGCGGTGGTGACATGTCTGGAGTGGTGCGGACCAGGATATGATCGATCAGCCGGTGCTCGCCGGCGGCGAACGCGCTGTCGACTGTCGCCGAATCGACCTGAACACGATCGGCCACGAGTTGATCATGGTACTCGTCCACCAGCCACTGATTGGCATCGGGCCACATGGCGTGCGCGACCGTGGCAGAATCGAGCAGTGAGTCTCCTTGCACCACGCGTTCGGCGTATAGGGCAAACTCGACCCACCGGTGGGTGAACTGCTCGAGGTAGTCCCGGCGCAGTTGCAGGGTCTTTCCCACCGCGAACACGGCCGCAAGCGTGTCACGATGAAGCTCAAACGATCCGGCTCGCGCGACCACGTCCACCCTGCCTCTGAAGGCATCACCCGTGCCGCATGCGACCAAACCGGTCGCACATACCAACGTCAATATCCGCCGCATCTGCATCCTTGCTGTTACCCTTGTTATGACGCCTCGGTCCCGGCAGCCGTCGCCAGTGCCCGAACCAGGCCCTGGCTGATTCCCATCCCTCCCAGACGACGGAGTCGAAGTGCGAGCGGTACGGTGTGCCGCACGTCCGCGGCGAACTGCACTTCGTCGAGCGCCGCCGTCAGCCGCATGAGTTTCGGTGTCGCCTCGGTCCGAAACTTGAGTCGCGCTTCATCACCTCGCACCAGCACCGAGCGCAATCCCAGCCGTGTGCCGAGCGCACGGAGTTCCGAAACAATGAGAAGCCGATCGGCTTCCTCTGGCAATGGACCGAAACGGTCGCGCAGCTCCTCACGCAGGGCCGCAATGTCGCCAAGTTCATCGGCCCGCGCCAGCCGGCGGTAGAGGTCGAGCTTCGCGTCGTCGTCCGCGATGTATGTGTCGGGCAGGTGGGCCGGGGCGTCGAGCGTCACGTCGGGTGGGCGGTACTGCGCGGCGCCGGTCTCTCCCTTCAGGGCACGTACGGCGTCGTCAAGCCACCGGAGATAGAGGTCAAAGCCCACGGCTTGCGCGTGGCCCGACTGCGCTGCGCCAAGCAGGTTACCCGCGCCCCGGAGCTCGAGGTCCCTGAGGGCGATCCGGTACCCCGCGCCCAACTCCGTGTGATGCTCGAGCACCTTGAGGCGCTGCTCGGCTGCGGGATCCACGCTGTCTGGCGCCAGCAGGTAGCAGTACGCGCGCCGATGCCCGCGTCCTACCCGACCACGCAACTGATAGAGCTGCGCGAGACCGAACTGATGGGCGTCGTGCACGATCATCGTGTTGGCGTTGGGCACGTCGAGACCGGATTCAACGATCATCGTCGACACCAACACATCGATCTCACCCGCGACGAAGCGTCGCATGACCTCGTCCAGCTCGCGCTCACGCTGCTTGCCGTGCGCGACCGCGATACGGGACCGCGGGGCCAGCCGCTGCACGCGCTGGGCGATCGGCTCGATGGTCTCGATGCGGTTGTGCACGAAGAAGACCTGCCCGCCACGATCCAACTCCCGAGCCATCGCCTCGCTCAACAACTCATCATCCCAGGGCTCGAGGAACGTGAGCACCGGCGAGCGGTCTCTCGGTGGGGTCTCGATCATGGTGAGGTCACGCAGCCCGGCCAGTGCGCCGTGGAGCGTGCGCGGGATGGGCGTTGCGGTGAGCGTGAGGACATCAACTTCCAACCGCAGCGCCTTGAGCCGCTCCTTGTGACGTACCCCGAACCGATGCTCCTCATCGACCACCAGCACCCCGAGCTCGCGGAAGCTCACGTCCTTCGACAGCAGCCTATGCGTGCCGATGACGATGTCGACGACCCCACGCGTCAGTCCGTCAATGACACCGCGCTGCTCCGTCGACGTGCGGAATCGGGACAACACCTCGACCCTGACCGGGAAATCCGCCAGCCGCTCGCCAAAGGTGCGGCCATGTTGCTCGGCGAGGATGGTCGTCGGCACCAGGATAGCCACCTGCCTCCCGGCCTGCACGGCTTTGAAGGCGGCACGTACGGCCACTTCGGTCTTCCCGTACCCCACGTCACCCACAATCAGCCTGTCCATCGGGGCCGGCCGCTCCATGTCCCGCTTGGTCTCCTCGGAGGCTTTGCGCTGATCGGGTGTGTCCTCGTAGAGGAACGACGATTCGAGCTCGCGCTGCCATTTGGTGTCCGGCGGAAACGGCACTCGGGTCACGACGGCACGACGGGCGTACAGCTCCAACAGCTCCGCGGCCATCGCAGAGATCGCCGCTTCCGTCTTCCTGCGCTGGCGCTGCCAGCGTCGGCCGCCCAGCCGGTGCAGCTTCGGCGGCGGGCGGTCGGCACCTTCCTCAATCCGGTACGGTTCGAGCTGATCGAGCCGGTAGAGCGGTACATTGAGCCGATCTCCACCCTCGTACTCCAGAATCGCAACCTCGATCGTCGCGCCGTCCGCCACCGTGATCGTCTCGATCCCGCGATACAATCCGATCCCGTGCTCGAGATGCACGACGTAGTCACCCGGCGTGAGTGAACCCACGGCGTCGGTTGCAAGTGCCTGGCGGTAGCGGCGAGGTCGGCGCATCCGGCGAGCGCGCTGAAAGATCTCGTGATCGGTGAGCACCACGAGGCCCGGCATGGAGAAGCCGCCGCTCAGCGACCCGAGCGCCAGCACCGCGTTGGCCGGTACGGGGCGGCGATCGCCACCATCTTCACCCAAGATGTCCTCGAGACGCTCCAACTGTCCCTCGTTGTCACACAAGAGGAGCGTGGGCTCCGCCCGGATCACTTGCGCGAGGCGAGCCATCTTGCGCTCGATGGGCGGTGCCGGGCGTAGTCGGAAATCGTGGTCGAGCGAGGAGTCACGAAGCTCGATGCGCGCGAAGGCTTGCCAGCGCTCCCGCCAGGTCGCTGGCGAGAGAAAGACGGCTTCCCGTCCGGGGACATCCTCCCCACGGCGACGCGCGATCGTGATATGGTGGGCCGACTCGTCCCACACCCGGGTCACCGATTCCAGGTCCACCGTGGCATCGACCAGCGCTAGGGTGTCCGCCGGGAGGAGATCCAAGAGCGATCGGCGTTGCCCGGCCTCAGAATCGCCTGCGGAATCCGAATCGTCGCCGTCGCAACTAGGCATCGGCGTTACGGGGAGCACCGTCACCACGTCGACCTCGACAAGGGAACGTTGCGTGTCGAGGTCGAACGTTCGAACCGACCGCAGCTCGTCGCCCCACCACTCCAGGCGCGCGGGCTCCGCCATGCCGAACCCGTACACGTCGATGATTCCGCCCCGGACCGCGAATTGCGCCACGTCGACGACGGACGGCCTCCGCTCGTATCCCATGGCCTCAAGCCGATCGACGACGTGACTCAACGTGGTGTGATCGCCGCGTCGGATCGCGAGGCGTTGCCCCACGATCGCCGCCGGCATTCGGGTGAGTTCGGAGGTGGCACGCAGCGTCGTGACGACCACCCGCGCCCGCCCCGACATCACCGCCTCGATCGTCTCCACGCGCTCGCCGGCAATCTCCAGGTGCGGCTCCTCCTCGCCCAGCGCCTCCCGCTGCGGGAAGAGACACACATGCTCGCCCAGAAGCACCGTGAGATCCGACAGCCACGCCTCGGCGATCGGCGGGGACGCAGCGACAGCGAGAAACACTCGCTGCGCGCGATCCGAAGCCAGCGCCGCGAGCAGCACGGCAGGACTCGACCCAGGGAGACCACCTACCCGCAGCGCGGTCCCCTGCGGCGGCAACGCGCGAGCAAGCGCGCGGTACGTGGGAAGCTGCCGGAATGCCTCGACGAGACGCGGGAGCATCAGCCGGGTCGCAACGCCCCACCAAAGGTTGCGAGCGCGAGTTCCGCCAGCGCGGCTACCAGCGCCGCAATCAGCAGGACGCCGGTGAGCTCCGCTCGTTGGGCACCACCAAAGAGCTCGCGGTCGAACGCGGAGGAACCGAGCAGCCGAGCGGTCGACCCGAACGTAGCCGCGACGGTGGAGGCACTCGCAGACGCGAGTCGCGACTCGCGGGGATCCGGATTCACTTGCAGCGCACCCACCGTGTCGTCTCCAGCACCTCGCAGGAAGTACACCCCCGGCTCGATCGGTGCCGTGATGTAGCGGTCGGACGAGACAGCGGCTGCGCCCTCGGGCAAGAGTACGTGTGCGGCACTCGCCGGAAGTCGGACGCGTGCCCCGGGGGTGGCCTCCGCGATCCACGACTCCGCCGCCGCGACGCGGTTGAGCAATACATCGAGAAACGGGAGGAACGCGGCCGTGACGGGAAGCGCGGTCCACGTGTCCTCCAGACGACTCGCCACAATGAGCACGCCGCCGTCCCGCACCAGCCACGGCTCGCCATCCGCCCGTGCGAGAACACTCCCCGAGCCCCGCAACGTGTACCGCCGGTACACGGCCGTCCCGGTAATCGGCCCGACGTCGCCATCGAGTTGCCACTCACCGTCCAGGACGTCACCGAATCGCCACGACACGCCCCGTGCTTCGAGCGCGCGATTCGTCGCTCCCAGTAACGCCGGATCGGCTGGCGGCAGGAGCACGAGGTTCCCACCCTCGACGCGATCCGCGATGGTCACGTTCGAGCCATCCCGGAGCCGGCCGCCCTCGAGCAGCACCCGAAATGCCTTCTCGGCGAACGGACCCGCACCTCGGGAGAGACGGACCGGCGCCGCGTCACTCACATGGACGGCCAGCCACCGACGATCATCAGCGCGGAGCTCGTCCGGGTCCAGCACCACGCTGGCGACCGCCCATCCTCGCTCCGCAACCGTGGCCTCGAGCACGACCCTGTCGCCCGGACTGGCGACGGCACGTGCCAGGTCCCCTCCATTCATCACCAGGCGCAGCGCGCGCGGCGCCTGATCGTGCTCTCCCCCCCCCAACGTCACCACCACAGCGCCCACCGGCGACCAGACCGGTGGCACCGCAAGCGCCGAGTCCACACTCACATTGTCCGGTGGGCGAGGAGACTCGGCGAACAGCACTGGAACCGACGGCGGCGGACCCGGCGACAGCGCGGTGGCCTGCAGGTCGCTCAGGACAACTACCTCCCGCACCGGCAGTCGCGCGTCTTCCACCACTCTGGCCGCCGTCCGTACCGCTTCGGCGACGTCGAGCCGCACCGCCCACGGCGCGAGGCTGTCCAGCAACTGGATGGCATCATCGCGTCCAATCCGCTGCGGTACGCCGTCGGCCAGTACCAGCCACGCTCGATCTCCCGTGCTCAGCCGCCCAAAGACGGTGCGCGCGCGCGCACGCAACAGGTCGAGCACACGCTGGCCACCAACCACGGCTCCGGAGGAAAGGGAGTTGTCCACCACAACGGCCATGGCGCTTGGTGGGTGCGCTTCTCCCCCCACCACTCGCGTCACCGGCCGAGAAGCCGCCAGCACGATGAGAGCGATGATCGCGATCCTGAGCAACATGAGCAGCAGGTTGCGCAGCTTGAGCCGTCGACTGTGCTCGCGCTCCGTCGCCGTCAAATAGCGGATCGCGGGGAACACGACGGTCGGCGGTCGACGGCGCCCGAGCAGGTGGAGCAGCGGGGGCACAGCCGCGGCGACAAGGCCGACGAGCGCCAGCGGTTGCAGAAACCCGATCACCCGAGGCGCGATCGGCGCGCGGCCGCACGCCGCAGGACATACCCGAACGGGGTGTCGGTCAACACGTGATGGTAATCGATGCCGCCGCCGCGACACGCCGCACGCCACTGGTCGACGGTCTTCCGGACCGTGTCTTCATAGACGCCGCGCAGCTCACGCGGGCGGGCGACCACGGTGCCACCGGTCTCCGGATCCTCGAATCGGGCCTCGGTAGATCCCTCCAGGAACCGCTCCGCCGGATCCATGATGTGGAACACGGTCACCTGGTGCCCCCGGTGGCGCAGGTACTGCAGCGCGACGAGTGCGAGGTCTCGGTCGAGGAGAAGGTCCGAGACGAAGATCACCAGGCCGCGGCGCTGAAGCAGGTCGGTCACCCGACGCAGTGCGGGTTCGGCGACCGTTCCGCAACCGGCTTCGAGATCGTCGATCGCCGCGAGGAGCTGCCACCAATGACGATACCGGGCCCGTGCACGAACCACCGACCGCACTTCCTCGTCGAACCCAATCAGCCCAGTGGCATCCCGCTGGCGCAGCAGCACGAGCGCCAACGCCGCGACCAGGCGCTTCGCGTACTCGAGCTTGGTGAGCCGCTGTGCTTTCCCTGCCCAATCCATCGAGCGACTCACATCGAGGACGATCATCGCTCGCAGGTTGGTCTCTTCCTCGTACTGCTTGACGAACAAGCGATCGGCACGCGCCAAGATCTTCCAGTCGAGATAGCGCAGCTCGTCCCCAGGCTGATACGGTCGATGCTCCGCGAACTCGAGGAAGCCTTCCACCACCCCGCGCGCCACCAGTTCGATGCCGCCCAACTGAGCGACCTCGTACGGATCGAGCAGATCGAGCCGCCGACCGGTCACGCCACCTCCGCCGTCCGAAGACCGCGTCCGACCCTGCGTTCCGCTACCGACATCCCTGGATCGTACCCAGGTGGCGCGGGACCAGTCAAACCACGGCTACACCGTCCACCAAAGGGGACGAAGATGCCGCGGCGGGGGTTGAGCGAACACCCGTAACTCGTTGCCATTAAATGAGATATTCGCAATGCCCCGGGTGGCACGTCGCATGCACTGTTGGCGGGCGGAGGTTCCTGGCCAACGCGGAGGAAGTGGTCATGCGGGTGAGAGGTCTCACGGTGCATCTGGCGCTGGGCGTCGCCGTGCTCGCGGGATCGGAGAGCGTTCCGATCCGCGCCGCGCGGGCCCAGGAGTACCAGTATCCCCAGATCACCGTGCGAACCACCGAACGCGACTTCTTCCGACGTGGTGACAAGGTATCGGTCTCGATCCGCGCGGCGACGGACGGATATGTCACCGTCTTCCGGGTGGATACGGACGGCCGCATCCGGGTGATGTACCCCCGCGAGCCGTGGGTCGACAACTACTTCGTCGGCGGGCGGGAGTACCGCATCAGCGATCCGTACGGTCACTCCGAGCGCCACGCGTTCGTCGTAGACGATTACCCCGGTGTCGGATACGTCTTCGCGATCGTGAGCCTCGATCCCTTCGAGTACGAGCGTCTCGTGCTCAACGATCACTGGGACTATCGTGCCATGGCCACCTCGGGTCGTATCTCCGGTGATCCGTATGTGGCGTTTGGCGAGATCGTCGAGTCCATGCTGCCCTCGGGCTACACGGCCTACGGGTTCGACGTGGTCCCGTACTTCGTCGAGCGCCAGTACGAATACCCGCGGTTTCTCTGCTACGATTGTCATGCCTACGTGGCGTATCCGGTCTGGGATCCGTACCGTGACTGGTGCGGCACCTTCCGCGTGGTGATCTACGAGGACGTCTATCGATACCCGGCGCGTGTGTATCCGGCGACGCGCGTGGTCTATCCGACCGTCCAGCCGATCCAACCGCGGTACATCATCAAGACACGGACTCAAACAGAGCCGTTCATCATTCGGGTGCGTGGCGCGGCCAATCCGTCGACACGGCGTGTACCGGACCGCGGCGTCCGAGGGCGTGACCTCGGTGGAACGGGAAGCGTCCCGACCCCGAGTGCGCGGCGGTCGCAGCCCTCAAACCAGCGAGGCGGCCTCGGCGGCCTGGTGCGGCGCCTGCTCGGGAGCGAGAGCGAGCAGCCTTCCCGACAGCCGACGGTGAAGCGGGACGACCGCACGAAGCCCACGCCGCAGGCGCGACCACAACTCGAACGCCGCACACCAACCAAGCCTGCGGCCAAGCCGACGGAGCGTCGGCCGAGCACGGAGCCCCGCCGGCCCACCAAATCGAGCGCGCCCGCGCCCCAGCGCCGGCCGGAGGTCCGGGCACCTGCCAAGCGGCCCAACCCCCCAGCCGCTCGCCAGCCATCGAGCCAACCGTCTCGCCGACCCGCGGCGTCCCCGAAACGAACGGCCCCTTCGAGACGTAAGCCCTCTAGGTAGGACGCGCACCGCGGGGGCACTCAGCCACCCCTTGGTGTACCATTCACATTCGCATAACCGAAGACACGTGGTGGAGAGGAGCCGGTTCATGCCGCGCGCGACGTATGCTGCTGCATTGCTATTGATCCCCACCGTGCTCGCTGCACAGAGCACCGAGTCCATCTCACGAGCTGCCGCCTCGATCACCCCGGAAGACGTCGCGCATCGCATCGGCGTCATTGCGCACGATTCGATGCTGGGCAGAAACACTCCCAGCCCGGAGCTCGACGAAGTCGCCAGTTATATCGCAAACGAGTTCCAGCGGTTCGGGCTCACGCCCGGTGGGGATGACGGGACGTTCATTCAGCGTTATCCGCTCGACCGCTGGCTGTGGGACACCGAAGAGCCGGCCATCGCGGTCGAAGGCGGACCCAGTTGGTCCCTCGGAACCGACGTTGCCCTACTGCCGTTTCGCACTGGGGCGGCGGAGGGTGGCGGCCCAGCTGTGGTCTTGTGGGGAAAGGTCGAGCGGGGCACACCGTTGGGGTCCTTCGAGCTGGCCGGGAAGGTGGCGGTCATCGTGCTGCCAGTGGACGAATCGGGCCGCGTGCGACAGCACATACGTACGGTGGCCGCGGTGGACCAACAACGACCGGCGGCGGTCGTCGTCGTGACCAACCGATCGGAAGAATCCTGGGCAGCAGTCGCCGCGGCGGTCCGACGAGCTTCGGTCACTCGGCCGGGTCAAGAGCGCAGAGCCAGCACCCGACCGCCACTCGTCGAGGTACGACGGGGTGCAATCGAGCCAACGTTGCGGCAGCATGGGTTCGACCTCACTGCCGCTTGGCAATCGGCGGATCAGCCGGTGCAAGCACAAGCACTGGAGAGCCTCCGACTATCCGTCGCGCTTCGCCAGGGTCGTGGCGACGACGGCAGTGCCCCCAACGTCGTCGGCATCCTCGAGGGCAGTGATCCGGCACTCAAGAACGAATACATCGTGTACTCCGGGCACATGGACCACGTCGGCGTGGGCCAGGCGGCCAGCGGCGACAGCATCTTCAACGGAGCCGATGATGACGCATCCGGCACCATTGCGGTGGTGGAGGCGGCGGAGGCGTTTGCCCAGCTCAACCCGCGACCCAAGCGTTCCATGATATTCCTGACGGTGAGCGGAGAGGAGCGGGGGATGTGGGGCAGCGCATACTTCGCGTCCAATCCCCCGGTGGCGATGGGACAGATCATCGCGAACATGAACATGGACATGGTCGGTCGCAACTGGCCGGACACCATCGTGGTGATCGGCAAGGAACACTCGGATCTGGGCGAGACGCTCAATCGGGTGAACGTGGACCATCCCGAGCTCAACATGACCGCGATCGATGACCTCTGGCCCGAGCAGAACTTCTACAGCCGGTCAGACCACATTCAATTCGCGCGGCGAGGAGTACCGATCCTCTTCTTCTTCAACGGCACGCACGAGGACTACCACGGCGTCGGCGATCACCCTGAGAAGATCGACGCCGAAAAGGAATCCCGCATCGTCAAGCTGCTGTTCTATCTCGGCCTCGAGGTCGCGAACGCTGCCGAGCGGCCGAAGTGGTATCAGGAGAGCTACGAGAAGATCGTGTCGGATGGGAGATAGGGTGTGAGGGAGAAGCGAAGAAGGGACAAGGGATGCTTCTCCCTTATCGCTTATCGCTTCTCAATACCCCACCGCCGCCCCGTCCCGTCGCGGATCCGCGGCACCCACCATTGTTCCGTCGTCCTCCACGAGCACCGCGTGTACCCCGCCGAAGTAGAGGTCAAAGGGCGGGCGCGCGGTGAGCGCGTAGCCTCGCCGGCGTAGCTCCGCCAGTACGGGTGCTGCAAAGCCCGGTTCGAGTCGGACCTCGCGGCTGTCGTATGCAGGGAAAGCCCGCGGCGCGGCAAGCGCGGTCCAGAGATCCACGTCAAAGTCCAGCGCATAGACGATCGTTTGCACGATTGCCGGCGTGATTCGCGCTCCGCCCGGTGAGCCGACGACGAGGCGCACACGATCGCCCGACAGCACGATGGTCGGCGCGGTCGTGGACCGCGGCGTCCGGTGCGGCCCGCGCCGATTGGTCGCGGGACCGCCGAAGTTCTCCATTGCATCATTGAAGAACGCGCCTGCGGCGAACACACCGTAGCCGAAGTAACCGCCCAAGGTGAAGGTGAGCGCCACGGCGTTGCCGTCGCTGTCTATTACTGAGAGGTGGGTTGTCTCCCCATCGTCTGTGGGCCGGCGGCCGACGTCCGTGGCCGCGCCGAGCCGTTCGAGAGCCGCACCCGCTGGTCCGATGCCAAGGCGGCGGCACGCGGTCGGTGCACCGTCCGGCCGGTCCGAGTCGAGGTCGCCGGGCTCAATTACCGTTGGGACGGGATCGAGGCCAAGCAGTCCGACGCGACCCCGCACGTACCCCGGTGACGTCAGGGCCACCACCTCGGGCGCGTCGCCCAACCACGCGTCACGATCGGCGCGGGCGATCCGGATGGCATCGATCAGCGCGCCTGCTGCTCCGGCGTCACCCCACGGCAGGCCAAGCGACGCCAGGTCGATCGACTCGAGCAGTTTCAAGGTTTCGAGCACCTGCGCTCCGGAAAGCGGCGGTGCCGCCGTCAGTACCGTGAAGTCGCGATAGGTGCCGCACAGGGGTCGCCTCCACCGTGGACGGAACCGTGCCAAGTCCTGCGTCGTGACCCGGCTCCCACCGTTGCGGAGGGTCGCGACGACACGTTCCGCTGTCTCTCCGCGATAGAACCCGTCACGTCCATGGTCGCGAATCCGCTCCAGAGTGCGGGCGAGCGCAGGTTGCACGAGCCGCTCCCCTGCGCCCAGCGGCATGCCTTTCGGATAGAAGAGCCCGGCGGCACGGTCGTCTCGTTGCAGCTTCTCCTCCGAATCCGCAATCACACGCGCCAGGAGTGGGTGGACGTGAAACCCCTCCCCGGCAAGTCGGATCGCCGGATCCAGGAGCTGTGCGCGGGGGAGGCGGCCGTACCGCTCGTGGGCTTCGAGCAGTCCCGCGACGGCACCCGGCACTCCGACCCAGCGCTCGGCGCTCACCGAATCCACTTCCGATTCGGGAACGCTATCCAGCGCGCTATCCGGATCCGCTCCGGCCGAGGCGTAGAACTCGAGATGCCATGGTTCCCGTTGCTCGGGCATCCAGATGGTCATCGACCCACCCCCACCCACCCCAGCCATCATCGGCTCGACCACACCCAGCGCGAACGCGGTGGCCACCGCGGCATCGACCGCGTTGCCGCCGGCCCGCAGCATGGCGAGGCCAGCCTCGGCCGCTTCGGAATGTGCGGCCGCGACGACCCCGTGCTCGGCAACCACTCGTTGATTGGGACGCGGGACATTCTGGGCCGTGAGTACCGGGGGCTGGACCGTGAGGACCACCAGACCCACGACACCCAGCACTACCGCGTGGATTGCTGAACTCTCGTGCGACATCACGGGCGCACTCCGGACCGATTCGCTCAAAGGATACGGGGGGACGCAGGGGCCAGCCACCCCACCGTTATATTCCCCCCCATGCGGCAGGACCATATTCGCAATTTCTGCATCGTCGCGCACATCGACCACGGGAAATCCACGCTCGCCGACCGCATCCTCGAGGCGACGGGGACCCTCGAGCAACGGCGCATGCGCGCGCAGGTCCTCGACACCATGGATCTCGAGCGCGAGCGAGGCATCACGATCAAGCTCAATGCCGTACGCATGCAGTATGCAACGACCGCCGGCGACTACGAGTTGAATCTCATCGACACGCCGGGTCACGTGGATTTCACCTATGAAGTCTCACGATCACTCAACGCGTGCGAGGGTGCCTTACTCGTGGTCGATGCCAGTCAGGGGGTTCAGGCCCAGACGGTGAGCAACCTGCTGCTGGCAATCGACGCCGGCCTCGAGATCATTCCCGTGCTCAACAAGATCGACCTTCCGGCAGCCGAACCCGACCGGCGGGCCGCCGAGCTGGCGGAACTGATCGGCGCCCCGGAGTCCGACGTGTTGCGCCTGTCGGCGAAGGAGGGCGCGGGAATCACGGAGCTACTCGAGGCCATCGTCAGCCGTATCCCGTCCCCGGCGGGCGATCCTGAGGCTCCGCTCCGGGCGCTGATCTTCGATTCGTACTATGACCGGTACCGTGGAGCGATCCCGAGTGTCCGCGTCGTGGACGGGCGCTTGCGCAAGGGATTGGAGATCGCGTTCGGCACCCATCCGGAGGACGCGTACGAGGTCGCCGACGTCGGGTACTTGCAGCTCGGCCAGCGTTCGACCGAGACGCTCGAGGCCGGTGAAGTCGGCTACGTGGTGGCCAACATCCGCGGCGTGCAGGAGACGCGTGTTGGCGACACCGTGCTCGATGCGGCGCGTCCCGCAGCGACCATGCTGCCCGGATATCGCGACATTCACCCCATGGTGTTCGCCGGCATGTATCCGACGGACGCGAATCAGTACGAGGAGTTGCGCGATGCCCTCGAGAAACTCCAACTCAACGATGCGTCGCTCCACTACGAGCCCGAGTCGTCCGTCGCGTTGGGGTTCGGGTTTCGCTGCGGGTTCCTCGGCCTGCTCCATATGGAGATCGTACGTGAGCGGCTCCAGCGCGAGTGGGACCTCAATCTTATCGCTACCGTGCCCAACGTTGAGTACCACGTGTATTTCACGAGCGGTGAGACGAGCGTGATCGAGAACCCGACCAAGCTACCGACGGGATCGGAGGTCGATCGCGTCGAGGAACCGTACATCAAGGCGCGGATCACCTCGCCGACCGAATACATCGGTGCTGTGATGCAGCTGGGACAGGAACGTCGTGGTGGCTACCTCGGGATGCAGTACCTCAACCCCACCAGGGTCGAGCTCGACTGGGAGTTTCCGCTGGCGGAGATCATCCTGGACTTCTACGATCGCTTGAAGACCGTCTCTCGTGGGTACGCGTCAATGGACTACGAGCTGTTCGGCTATCGACCGAACGAGCTCGTGAAACTCGACATGCTCATCAACGGAGAGCCGGTCGATGCCTTCAGCGTGATCATCCATCGTGACAAGGCATACGAGTGGGGCCGGAAGGTGGCCGAGAAGTTGAAGGAGCTGATTCCCAGACAACTCTTTGAAGTGATCATCCAAGCCGCGATCGGGACGCGGGTCATCGCGCGTGAAACAGTCCGCCCGCTCCGCAAGAACGTGACCGCAAAGTGCTATGGCGGCGATGTAACGCGGAAACGAAAACTCCTCGAGAAGCAGAAGGAAGGGAAGAAACGCATGAAACAGATCGGCACGGTCGAGATCCCGCAGGAGGCGTTCCTCGCCGTCCTGCGAGTGGACTGAGGAGCGGGCCATGCGCTACATCGTCGGAGTGGATGTGGGTGGAACCAACGTCGTGGTGGGCACCGTGCCCGAGGACGGGAGCGCGGTACACGGTCTGCAGAAGTCACGCACGCTCAATACGGATGGTCCCGATGCGGTGATCGCCCAGATCGCCCAGCTGGTCGACCGTTCGCTCACGGAGGCTCGGTCGATCATCGGCGAGGCGGTGGACGTCGCGGGTGTGGGGATTGGCTCGCCCGGTCCGCTCGACACCAAGACGGGCGTGGTGCTGCTGACACCGAACCTGGGTTGGCGCAACTTGCCGCTGCGTGATCGCGTGAGCGATGCGGTCGGGCTTCCGGCGACGCTCGACAACGATGCCAACTGCGCCATCTTCGGCGAGTGGTGGCGTGGTGCGGCTCGCAATGCCCAGACCGTGGTGGGGCTCACCATCGGCACCGGGATCGGTGGCGGGATCATTCTCAACGGCGAGATCTTCCACGGCGCCAGCGACATTGCCGGTGAGATCGGGCACATGACGATCGACTCCACCGGCAGACGCTGCAACTGCGGCAACTACGGCTGTATCGAGGCGTACGCCTCGGGGACGGCGATTGCCGCACGTGCCGTGGAGGGGATCCAGGCGGGGGCGGATTCGACACTCGGGACGTATGTGGATGGGGACCTGAACGCCGTCACGGCTCAAGTGGTGTACGATGCCGCTCACGCAGGGGATGAGTACGCACTGGAGGTCATCAACAACACTGCACACTTCCTCGGTGCGGGGGTCGCGAATCTCATCAACATCTTCAATCCCGAGGTGGTGGTGATCTGTGGAGGTGTAACAGCTGCAGGTGACCGCCTGTTCAAACCGCTCCGGGCCGAGGTCAAACAACGCGCCTTTCGGCCAGCGGTGGAGCGTTGCCGGATCGTACCCGGTGCACTGGCCGGAACGGCGGGGGTGTACGGGGCCGTGGCCGCGTTCAAGGTCCAGACATGGGGCGCGGCGTGAACCGATTGGGAATCGTCGGCACCATGGTGTGGGACACGATCTACGGCCGCGGCGAGAGCGCCGAACCCGTCGAGGAGTGGGGTGGGATCGCCTACGCGCTCTCGGCGTTGGAGGTGTCGCTGCCTCGGAACTGGGAGATCGTTCCGCTGATCAAGGTGGGGCGTGACCTCGCACCAAGGGCGAACACTTTCCTGAACAGTCTGACGAAACGCTCGTCGGCCGCCCGGTTCATTGAAGTGCCCGAGCCGAACAACCGCGTCACCCTACGGTACGAGTCCGAGAAGCGCCGTGCGGAGCGGCTGAGCGGTGGCGTTCCGCCATGGCAATGGCACGAATTGGGCCCGCTCGTGCGCGATCTTCAGGCGATATACGTCAACTTCATCTCGGGATTCGAGCTGACGCTGGACACCGCGCGCCAGCTACGCCAGGCCTTCCACGGTCCGATGTACGCGGATCTCCATAGCCTGCTGCTGGGCGTTGCCTGCGACGGCACGCGAGTGCCCCAGCGGCTTCCCGACATCGCGGAGTGGTTTACCTGCTTCGACGTCGTCCAGCTCAACGAGGACGAGCTCGCGCTCGTCGGAGACGAGCCGTTGGAGGTCGCGGCTCGCGCCATGGGATGCGGCGTCCGATTACTCGTGGTCACGCTGGGCGACCAGGGTGCCGTCTACTTCACCGCCAAGGAGTTCCGCTTCGCCGAGGAGCGCGGCGGTCCCGCAATGGTCCAGCAACCGCTCCAGACTGCACGGGTGGAAACCCTCAAGGTTGAGGTGCTCGATCCCACGGGATGCGGCGACGTATTTGGAGGGGCGTTGGCGGCCCAACTCATTCGTGGGAGAGATGTCGCGCGCGCCGTCGAAGCGGCCAACGTGCTCGCCGCCCGCAACGTGCAGTACCGCGGCGCGACCAGCTTGCACCATCACCTCCGCGGTGAGATCGTTCCGACATGACCCGGGTGGTCGATGTCCCCGCCCAGTTCGACGACCGATCCTTTGACCTGTTCGGCCGCGCGTGCGGCGACTGGACGGACGATCGGCTGCTGTTTGACGCCCACGCGACCCAGTGGGCGTCCCCCTACGGACTCGTGGGACTCCTGGCGGCCGGCCAGTGGGCGACGGAACACGGACCGGAACGGCCGCTACTCACCATCCCGAACGACCGAGACATTGCCCACTACTGGGCCCGTGCCGGCTTCTTCGATCACGCCGAGGACTGGTTCGAGATCCACGGCAAGGTACCACGTGTTGCGGTGAGTCACTCGTCGGACGTGCTGCTGGAGATCACCCCGGTGCGCGGCTCCGATGACGTGCACGGAGTCGTGCAGACCATTCAGGAACGCTCCGCCGCGATCTTATCGGGTGAGCTGGGTCTCGAGGCGACCGCGACCATGGGCTTCGCTATGGCGCTTTCGGAAGCTTGTCAGAATATTGTAGAGCACGCCGGGACGTCGGGGTGGGTGGCGGTGCAAGCCTACCACTGGCGCAAGCGACTAGGGCGACGGGTGGTGGTGATCGCGGTGGCGGATGCCGGTATCGGCTTCCGCCGGTCACTCGAAACGATGCAGGCCAGCCGGTTTGGGGATCGCTGGGGGGACGCGGCGGCGCTCGAAGCTGCCCTGTTCCACGGCGCGAGCCGGTTTCGGGACCCGGGACGCGGGCAAGGCCTCGGCGGAATTGCCCGATATGTCAATCGCTGGGCGGGGAAGTTGAGCGTACGCAGTGGGTCCGCGCGCATCACGATCGTCCCGCCGTGGGATGAAGACCAGCCGCTGGCCGAGGGGCTTCCCGAATTCCCGGGCAGTCAGGTGCTAATGATCGTCCCTGCACAAGAGGCCAAATAACGAGCATGCGTTGGATCGATCTGAAAGCCATTCTCCATCGCAACGTGTCGGGCCTGTACGGGGATCTCGTAACCCGACCCACCGGCAAAGCCGTGCGCGACGGCATCGAGCAGGCCCTGGCCGAATCCGAGGGTGAGCAGGTCGCCGTCATCGACTTCAGCGCGGTCCGGTGTCTCGACTTCTCCTGCGCCGACGAGATCGTCGGCAAACTACTCCGTGAGTATGGCCACGCCCGATATTTTGTGCTGCACGGGGTGACGGCCTCCCACTGCGAAGCCATCGAGCACGTGCTCGAACGGCACCAACTCGCGGTGTTGGCACGAGATCGCGATGGCCGTATTCGAGTGCTCGGGCCCGTGTCAGACAAGGCGCGGCGCGCGGTTTCGGACCTCAGTGACCGGCGGACGGCGGACTCGGATGAACCCGCAGACCCGTTGGTGTTGTCCACTGACGTCGTGCATGACGTGCTCGAGGAGCTGCGCGCACGACGGCTGGTGCAGCGAGAATCCCAGGACCGCACCTCCGTCACGACCGAATGAAGCCCGCGAGTCCCGGCCCCTCAACCCGCGCCGTCCACGGAACGCCACAGCACCACCCGGATCGCGCACCGGTTGCCACTCCCATTTACCAGAGTAGCACGTTTCATCAGCCGGTGGGCTCCGCCGAGGAAGTGCTCTACACACGGTATGGGAACAACCCCAATCAAGTGAGCCTCGCCGAGAAGCTTGCCGCCCTCGAGGGGGCGGAGCGGGCCATCTTCCTCTCCAGCGGCATGGGGGCCACGGCGCTCGCACACTTGGCCATGCTGCGGCCCGGCGATCACCTCCTCGCTAGCACCTGGATCTACGGTGGAACGCGACGGCTGTTCGAGGAAGAGTTCGGCAAGCTCGAGATAGACGTGACGTTCGTCGAGCCCGACAATCAGCGGAACTGGCGGCAGCTCGTTCGCAAAGAAACGCGGGCGGTCTTCGTCGAAGTGCCCACCAACCCGCTCATACGGGTCCCCGACCCGGAGCCGTTGGCAAGGTTTTGCCGGGAGCGGGGAATCGCACTGATCGTGGATTCTACCTTCGCGACCCCGATCAACTTCCGTCCCCTCGAGCACGAGGCGGACGTCGTCATCCACAGCGCGACCAAGTACCTGAACGGACACTCAGATGTGATCGGGGGAGTGGTGGCGGGGAGCGAGGCCGTGATCGAGGAGGTGCGCCGGCTGATGCAGGTATGGGGACAGTCTCCCGATCCGCACGCGACGTGGCTCGTCGAGCGCGGCGTGAAGACTCTCGCGGTCCGGATGGAGCGACACAATGCCAACGGCATGGCATTCGCCACATGGGCTAGCGAGCAGCCTGCCGTGAGCGCGGTTCACTACCCCGGATTGAAGGACCACCCCGACCACGACATCGCCGCCGAGGTACTCAACGGATTTGGCGGCATGGTCGGGCTGAGGCTGGCCGGCGGGCCCGCAGCCAGCGATGCTGTCCTCCGCAAGCTCAAACTCGTGGCCCACGCGCCGAGCCTCGGTGGTGTGGAAACGCTCGTGTCGGAGCCGCGATTCACTTCGCACTCATCGCTCACGCCGGACCAGCGGGCGGCGCAGGGCATCCCGGACGGCTTCCTGCGCATCAGCCTCGGCATCGAGGACGTCGGCGATATCATCGCTGACTTCGAGGCTGCCTTCAGCGCACTCTAGCAGTGATTCGATTCGCGAAGGTCTTCAAGGCCTATCCCAAAGGGTCGCTGGCGCTCAAAGATGTTTCCTTCCACTTGGCCAAGGGAGAATTCCTGTTCTTCACCGGCCACTCCGGTGCCGGGAAGTCCACGGTGCTTCGCTTGGTCTACGCTGAGGATCTCCCAACCTCAGGAAGCGTGCGCGTCTCGGGTTTCACGACGGCGGAGATCAGCCGCCGTGAGATCCCCCGCCTGCGCCGCCGACTTGGGATCGTATTCCAGGATTTTCGCCTGCTCGAGGACCGCACCGCTGAAGAGAACGTGGCCTTTGCCCTCGAGGTCACGGGGACCAGACGGACTGCGATCGCCCCCAAGGTGATGCGGGTCCTGGCCCAGGTTGGGTTGGCGGCGAAGGCGCGCGCGTATCCGCGCGAGCTCTCGGGCGGCGAGCAGCAGCGGGTCGCCATCGCACGCGCCTTAGTCAATGATCCGCTCGTGATCCTGGCGGATGAGCCGACTGGCAACCTCGATGAGCGCGCGACGCGCGGCGTGTTCGAGCTGCTCCGCGATATCAATGCAACCGGGACCGCCGTCATTCTGGCAACCCACGATCTCGACTTGGTGCGGCAAGCCAACTACCGCACGCTCGAGTTGCAGGAAGGCGCCCTCGTCTACGACTCCAAGGAGGACACCGGCGCGAGCGTGGGAGTCATCCCGCCATGAGGCTCACCGTCCGGGAAGCGCTCCTGTCGTTTCGCCGAGCTCCAGTGTTGTCGGCCCTAGCCGTTACAACCATTGCTTTTGCCCTGTTCGTGCTCGGGCTCTTCGGTTTGGTGGCACTGAACCTGCGCGATACGCTTGCGGAGATTGCGGAGCGGGTCGAGGTCGTGATGTACTTGACGCGCGGCACGCCGGTCGAGGTGGCAACAGTGGCGATCGGTGATATCCAAGCGTTCCCCGAAGTCGCATCCGTGGACTACGTGTCTGAGGACCAGGCCCTGGAACGCGCACGCAACCAACTCACCGAGTTTCAGGGGATCTACGACGATCTCGCCACCAACCCACTCCCCGCCTCGCTCGAGATCCGTCTCAAGGAAGGGTTCCGCGATAGTGAGAACGTGCGTGCAGTCGCCGATCGGCTCGAGGGATTCCGGTTCGCCGAAGACGTGCGGTACGGCGGTGACTGGGTGGAGAAGCTCGACCGTCTGCGTGGCATCGCCGGCATCGTGGGCGCAATCATCGGCATTGGATTCGCAGCTGCAGCGGTGATCATCATCGGCACCACGATACGAATGACGGTGCTCGCCCGGTCTCGCGAGATCCACATCATGCGGTTGGTCGGCGCCACCGACGGCTTCATTCGGCGCCCGTTCCTCCTCGACGGCGCCATCAAAGGCGCACTGGGCGGCGCCCTCGCCATCCTACTCAACTACGGGGCGTACCTAGCGGTGAGTCGCGGCCTGTTTCAGGCATCCTTCTTCTCCGGATTGCAGTCAACGCTCTTCGTACTCTTCGGCACCGTACTGGGGCTCGCCGCGAGCGCCGTGAGCATCGGCCGCCACCTGCCTCGCATATGACGCGCATGCGCACCACACTCGGTCTCGTCGGTCTTCTCACCCTCGGCAGCGGCGCCCTCCTCGCGCAACGGCCGGACGTGAACACGCGCATCCGCGAGAACCAGGTGCGCCTCGACTCGATTCGGCGGCAGCGAGCGCAACTCCAAACGGATATGGAACGCCTGGAAGGTCGCGCTCACACACTCACCAGCGAGCTGCGCAATATCGAGCGACAGAAGACGGTCACGTCGCGGGTCGTCAACGAGCTGGATCGGCAGATCGGGGGACTCAGCGCCGAGGTGGACACTGCGACGCTCGATGTCATGCTCGCTCAGGACGCCCTCGCGGAGAAACGGGCGGTGCTCGATACGCGGCTGGTCGAGATCTACAAGCGCGGGCGGCTGTGGATGTTCGAGGTATTGCTGGCCGCCGAGAGCTTCGGCGACCTGATCGGCCGCTACAAGTACCTCTTCCTCGTGAGCCGACAGGATCGGGCACTCACCCGCTCGGTCGAGGAGCTGCGTGACCGCGTGGCGCAGCAACGTGGAGAGTTGGTGACCGTCCACACCGAGTTGGAGCGCCAGCGCGAGGCGCGGGGCAGCGAGCTGGACCGGTACCTCTCGCTGGAACGGCGGCGGCAGCGGGCGCTGCGCACCACCCAGGCGTCACGACGAACGGCCTCGAGCCGACTCGACTCGTTGACCCGCGACGAGGAGCGGCTGACCACGATCATCGCCAACCTCGACGCCGAGCGCCGGCGCGCCGGCGCCGCCATCCCCGGTACCATCACGGACGCGAGCTTGGGCACGCTGCCATGGCCCATCGACAGCCGGGTGATTTACAGCTTCGGGCGGCAGAGCGGCCCGGACGACACCACGTTGCGTCAGCACGGCATCGGGATCGCGGCACCGGTAGGCACCGACGTGCGAGCCGTGGCGGATGGGACCGCCGCGCACGCCGGACCGTTCGGCACCTACGGCTTCATGGTCATGCTCGACCACGGTGGTAACTACTACACCCTGTACCTGTATCTCTCTGCGGTAGCCGTCTCGCTGGGCCAATACGTTCAGGCAGGCCAAGTGATCGGAGCCTCCGGCGGCCAGACCTCGGAGGACGGGCCTCATCTCGAGTTCCAGATCCGTGGCTCGGGTGGCATCGCGCTCGATCCCGAACTCTGGCTGACGAGGCGCTAGCCCACTCTCACACCGCACGCTTGCCAAGTGCTCCTACCATCATTATCATACATACGTTCGAATTCCTACATACGTATGCATGAGACTGTAGACACTGCAACAGCTCTGATCGACGCCGCACGGGCGCTCTTTGCGGAGGGCGGCTATCGCGGTGCTTCCATTCGGGCCATCACGGCACGCGCCGGGGCAAATCTCGGAGCCGTGACCTACCACTTCGGGTCGAAGGAGCGGCTCTATGAGGCGGTCGCTGCCTCGATGGTGGAGCCACTAGCGGCGCACGTGGCTAATCTGGTCACTCGCCCCGGGTCGTCCACAGAGCGCACCGAGGCCCTCGTCACATCCGTATTCGACTATCTCCAAGAACATCCGGACCTCCCTCGGTTCATGGTGCAGTTGCTCGGGAGCGCCCGGCCCATTCCCCAAGCGGTGCAGACCGCGCTGCGTCGCAATCACCGGGCAATCACGGAGCTACTCGCCGAGGGCCAGGCGGACGGCTCGGTGCGGGCCGAAGAACCTGGGTTGCTCGCGCTGAACATCATCGCGATCCCCATCTGGCTCACGCTGGTGCGACGCCTGCTGCAACAGGCGCTCGGCTTAGATCAAGACGACCGCGAGATACGCCGGGCCATGATCGAAACGGCGGTGCGCTTCATTCGTGCCGGCCTCGCTCCGCCGTCGGAGGGCGACGCATGATACCTCTCTCAGCTCCGCGGGGGGCCGCGCTGGCCATGGTGCTCGTCTCAGCGCACGCGACGGCAGGGGCACAGTCCAGCGACTCAGCGTCCATCACCCTGTTCGCCGCGGTGCGAACGGCCCTCGACGCGCATCCGTCGGTCGCAGCGGCGCACGCATCCGAACTCGAAGCCGCCGCACGAACCGGCGAGGCCGTCGCCGCGTGGTTTCCTCAGCTTCGCGTCGAGGGATCGTTCACGCAGTTCCAGGAACCCATGGTCATCTTCCCGCTCCATCGCCTCGATCCGAACAACTTCCCAGACTTCAACCGCTCATTGGTGCGAGGCGGGGTGAACCTTGGCTACACGTTGTTCGACGGCGGGGCACGAGGCGCCCGCATCCGCGCCGCGCGCGCGCAACAAGGAGTTACGGAAGCCCGCCGCGAGGTCGCGGAGATGACGCTCATCGCCGATGTGGGAACGGCGTATCTCACCATCCGCTCGACGGCAGGCGTGTTGGAGGCATTGGGCGAGAATCTCGCGGCGCTCGGTGCCGAACGCGACCGCGTCGAACGTCTGCTCGGCCAAGGACGGGCGGCACGCGTCGAGCTCCTACGCGTGGACGCTGCCATCGCGCAGGCGGAAGCCGAACGGATCACCGCCGCTTCACAGCTGGATGCCGCGGAGCGCACCCTCGCGCGGCTGCTGGACCTGTCGCCCGCATCGACGAGGGCCGCGCAGCTCGCGCCAGTCGCGCTCGCCGACACCGCCGTCCCGACCCGTGAGGCATCGCTCGAGGCGTTGGCGACGACCAGTCCGGAACTGCGTCAGGCCTCGCGGGCGGTCGAGACCGCACAATGGGCGCGGCGCACGGCGACCGCCGCATGGTTGCCACGGCTCGAGGTAGCCGGAGCGTACCTGCTGTTCGGCAGCGGGGCCGGCGACTTCGCGACGGAATGGCAGGGTGGTGTCCGGCTCTCGTATCCCCTCTTCACGGGGGGCGCCCGGTCAAAGGCGGTTTCGGCCGCGACCGCACGCGCGTCGCAAGCACAGGAGCAGCTCAGACTCACGCGGTTGTTCGCGGAGGCTGCGGTGGACCGTGCTCTCACCAACCTGCGCGAGCACCGGGCCCGCAGCAGAGCAGTCGCCACAGCGGTGGCCCACCTCACGGAAGTGGCGCGCATCGAGCAGCTGGCCCTGGAGACCGGTGTCGGGACCCAAACCGATTACCTCCGCGCCCAAGCCGACCTGCGCCGGTCCCGGGCCGCACTCATCGAAGTACGCCACGCGGAGATCCTCGCACGGATGCAGTTGGCTCGAGCGACGGGCACGCTCTCCCCTGAGTGGTTGGAACGCACACTGGAGACGACCCAATGACGAAGAAGCGGCGAACCGCCATTGGCGCCGTGCTCCTCGTAATCGTCGCGCTGATCGTGATCGTCACGGTGATGCGGTCGCGCGCAGATGGCGAAATCATCGAGGCCTCCGGCACGGTCGAGGCTACGGAGGCAGACCTGGGCTTCCAACTGCCGGGCCGTATCGACAGCATCGCCGTTCGCGAAGGTGACGCCATCCACACAGGGTCCGCGCTCGCGTGGCTGGACCGGACCGAGTCGGTCGCCCGCAAGCGAGCGGCGGAGGCACAGGTTGCGAGCGCACGCGCTCGGCTGACCGAGCTCCAACGCGGATTCCGTACCGAAGAGATCGAGCAGGCGCGAGCCGCATTCCGGGCAGCCGAGCAACGGCTCAGCGACGCCCAGCGGGATCTGGAACGGTCACGTCGCCTGTACGACGGGGGAGCGGTGAGTCAGCAGCAGCTCGACAACCAGCGCACCGCGCTCACCCTCGCGGAATCGGACCATCAGAGCGCGCGCGAACAACTCCAGCTCATGGAAGCCGGGCCGCGGACCGAGCAGATCGCCGCCCAGCGCGGCATCCTGGCCCAAGCGGAGGCCACCGTCGCACAGATCGACGCAGCGCTCAGCAATGCCACCATTCGCGCACCGTTCGATGGTGTCATCACGGTGCGGCACCGAGAGCCCGGAGAGATCGTACCGCCCGGCGTTCCGGTGTTGTCGCTCATGAACCCGGACGATCGATGGATCCGTATCTATGTACGCGAAGCGCTGGTCGGACGGCTCGCTCTGGGTATGGGGGCCACGATCAACGCGGATGCCTATCCCGATCGTGACTACGCCGGTCGGATCGTGTTCATCTCCGACAAAGCGGAATTCACGCCGCGGAACGTGCAGACCACCGAAGAGCGAGTGAAGCTCGTGTATCGCGTCAAGGTACAGATTACCGAGGATCCCGGGTTCGATTTGAAGCCGGGGCTCCCCGCCGACGTCCGCCTCGACAGCTCACCGCCCTAATCGCAGCCTTGTCCTCCGCAGTCTCTCTCTCCCGTCTCACGCGACGCTTCGGCGCGCTCACCGCGGTCGACGGTCTCAGCTTCGACGTTGCACCTGGCGAGCTCTTCGGGATCGTCGGACCCGACGGAGCGGGCAAAACGACCACGCTAAGAATGTTAGCGGGAGTGCTCCGCCCGTCGTCCGGCGAGGCCTTGATCAGCGGGGTCTCCGTCGCCACCGATCCCGAGGGCGTGAAGCAGCACATCGCGTACATGTCGCAGCGCTTCGGTCTCTACACCGACCTCACGGTGCGGGAGAACATCGAATTCTACGCCGATCTCTTCCTCGTGCCGCGTGTCGAACGTACGGCGCGAATTGCAAGGCTGTACGAGTTCTCCGGACTCGGGCCGTTCGAACACCGGCTCGCCGGTCAGCTCTCTGGCGGCATGAAGCAGAAACTCGGTCTCAGCTGCGCGCTGATCCATGAACCTGAAATCATGTTGCTGGACGAGCCGACGTTCGGCGTGGACCCCATCTCTCGCCGCGACCTCTGGCTGATCGTGCACGAGATGGTGGCACGGGGTATCACCGTGCTCGTGTCGACGGCCTATCTCGACGAAGCGGAGCGCTGCGACCGGGTCGCCTTCCTGCATGAGGGTGCCCTGCTCGCGCTGGATACGCCGCGGGCATTTCAAGACCGCCTCGCGGGTCACATCCTGGTCGTCAGGCCGGACGCTCCTCAGCGCGCCCGACAGGTGCTGCATGAGCACGCGTCGGTGCGTCACGCGGCCCTGTTCGGCGACGTGATCCACGTGGCGTTGGACACCCCCGATCGCGACTGGCCGGTCGCTCGCGAGGCGTTGCGCGCCAGCGGCGTTCGGATTCTGGAGGAAGGCCCCACCGAGCCGTCGCTGGAGGACGTGTTCATCGACCTCGTGCAACCGCGCATGCCTTCGCATGCCTGACGCCGTTCGCGTCCACGAGTTGACGCGCCGATTCGGCGACTTCGTCGCAGTCGATCGTGTGACGTTCGACGTGGCGTCCGGTGAGATCTTCGGGTTCCTCGGTCCGAACGGCGCGGGCAAGACCACCACCATCAAGATGCTGACCGGGCTGTTGCCGCCCTCGTCCGGCTCCGCCCAGGTGGCCGGATTCGACGTCGGGGCGCAGACCACCGAAGTCAAGCACCGCATCGGGTACATGTCCCAGCTGTTCTCCCTCTACGCCGACCTCACGGTGGAGGAGAACATCCAGCTGTTCGCGGGTCTTTATGGGGTGGCCGGTGATCGCTACACGGCGCGTCGCGACTGGGTGCTCGACATGGCCGGACTGGCGGAGCATCGTCGCCGACCGACGGGACAGCTCTCCCTCGGGTGGAAGCAGCGTCTGGCCCTGGGATGCGCGGTGCTGCACGAGCCCCCGATTCTGTTTCTGGACGAACCGACCTCCGGAGTCGATCCCCTGTCCCGGCGCCGCTTCTGGGACCTCATCTACGAGCTGGCGAGCGCAGGAACGACCGTTTTCGTCAGCACCCACTACATGGAAGAGGCAGAGTACTGCTACCGGCTCGCCCTCATGAACCGTGGTCGTCTGATCGCCCTCGATCGCCCGGCCCAACTCAAGCGGAGCCTCACCCATCCGCTGCTTTCATTGCGTACGGACGACCCGCCCAAGGCGGTGGAAGCCCTGCACGGTCACCCATTGGTCATCGAGGCGGCCATGTTCGGCCGCGCCGTCCACGTCCTGGTCGCGGACGAGGCGCGGGCGCTGGCCGAGCTGCCGCAGGTTCTGGCACGGAGCGGTCGCACCTGCGACGAGCTGCAACGGGTCAGCCCGTCGTTCGAAGATGTGTTTGTCGCGTTGGTGCGGCAGGAAGGCGGTGCGGTGACCGCATGAATCTCATTCGTCTGTGGGCGGTGAGCCGCAAAGAGTTCGTGCAGATCCGGCGGGACGCACGCAGCCTCTATCTGGCCTTCATCCTCCCTCTGATCCTCGTCCTGATCTTCGGCTACGCGATCACGTTCGACATTCGCGACATCCACATGGCCGTATTCGATCAAAGTCGATCTCAGGCGAGCCGGCGGCTCATCGAGGTGTTCGAGGGGTCAGGATACTTCACGGTTGTGGCGTATCTCGATGGCTATGACGCCGCCAGCGGAGCTTTGGAAACGAGTGCCGCCCGGCTCGTCCTGATCATCCCCCCGACGTTCGCGAGCGATCTGTCAAAGGAAACGGGTGCTTCCTTGCAGCTGCTCGTGGACGGCGCCGACGCAAACACGGCGACGATAGCGCAAAACTACGCGGAGGCGATCGTCGCAGGGTACTCCGCCGATATCGTGCTGAAGGGCCGCCGAGTGCAATTCCCCGTTGCGGCGGAAAGTCGCATCTGGTACAACGAGACGCTCGAGAGCCGCAACATGATCGTCCCGGGTCTCGTCGCCGTCATCATGTCGATCATCGCTGCCATGTTGACGGCGCTGACGGTGGCCCGCGAGTGGGAACGCGGCACGATGGAGCAACTCGCGGCCACCCCCGTGCATCGGCTGGAGATCATCGTCGGCAAGCTCCTGCCCTACGTCGGTATCGGCATCCTCGACGTGGCGGTGGCCTCGTGTGTGGCGGTGTTCCTCTTCGACGTGCCGTTCCGCGGTAGCGTGCTGCTCCTCGGCATGTTGACGCTCCTGTTCCTCGTGGGAGCGCTGGGACTCGGAATCTTCATTTCCGCAGCGGTCAAGACGCAGGTGTTGGCGACGCAGGTTGCGATGATCGCCACGCTCCTGCCGGCCTTACTCCTTTCCGGGTTCATCTTCACGATCGCCACGATGCCTCTGGCGTTGCGTGCGATCACCTACGTCGTCCCAGCTCGGTACTACGTGGCGGTCACGAAAGGCATCTTCCTCAAAGGTGTGGGTGCCAGCGTGCTCTGGGTCGATGCCGTTGCAATGATCGTGTTCGCGCTGATCGGTCTCTCGCTCGCGATCGGGGTGTTCAAGAAGGAGATCGCATGAGACGGGTCGCGCCGTCCCGCGTGCGCGAGCTGGTCAAGAAGGAATTTCGCCAGTTGCTACGAGACCCACGGACCCGTGCCGTGATCTTCGTTGCACCGCTGATCCAACTCGTCATGTTCGGTTACGCGGTGAACACCGACATACGGGACACGGCGACGTTCGTTGTCGACCTCGACCAGACGGCGGTCTCCCGCGAGTTCGTCACTGCGTTTCAATCGACCGGCTACTTCCGGATCATTGACCGCTCCCAACGACCTGCCGCGCTGACCGAGGCGCTGAACAGTGGACGTGCCATCGTCGGCATCGAAATCCCCGTCGGCTTCGCGCGAGAACTCTCCTCCGGCCACACAGCGACGATTCAGCTCGTGTTCGA
Source organism: Gemmatimonadota bacterium (assembly GCA_039588295.1). Lineage (GTDB taxonomy): Bacteria > Gemmatimonadota > Gemmatimonadetes > Gemmatimonadales > GWC2-71-9 > JAOTVV01. The sequence goes on along the minus strand of JBDHAB010000029.1, from coordinate 18,909 downwards.
CGGTACCCACTCGAATTCGGCCACCGTGGCTCAAGGGTATGCGCAACGCATTGTCCAGCGTTTCGCCCTCGACCACGCTTCCGTGTCCGGACCACTCCCCCAAGGGGGCGTGGACCTGCGCGTTCGTGCCTGGTACAACCCCAATCTCCAGTCCCGCGTCTACAACGTGCCCGCAGTGGTCGGCGTCATCATTATGATGGTGTGCCTCCTCCTTACGGCACTCGCCGTGGTGCGGGAGCGGGAGTTGGGTACGCTGGACCAGTTGGTCGTCAGTCCCCTCACCCCAGAGGAGCTGATGCTCGGCAAGACGCTTCCGGTGGCCGCCATCGGCGTTGCCGACCTCATCCTCATCTCGTCGATGGCGGTCCTCTGGTTCGATATTCCGCTCCGCGGCCCGCGAATCGCGTTGTTCGTCGCCGCCCTGTTGTACATCCTCGCCGGACTGGCGGTCGGCCTGTTGATCTCCACGATTTCCAAGACACAGCAGGAAGCCTTCATGTCGATGTTCCTCTTCCTGCAACCCGCCATCATTCTCTCCGGCTTCTTCTATCCGATCAGCAGCATGCCTCCGGTCTTCCAGTGGATCACGCTGCTGAACCCGGTTCGTCATTTCCTGGAGATCATTCGCACGATCTTCCTCAAGGGTGAGGGGGTGATCGGCCTCTGGCCCGAGTACCTGGCGATCACCGTCATCGCCCTGGCTGCGCTCCGCCTCGCCGTCGTGCGCTTCCCCAAGACGATGGCCTCCTAGGCCGTGAGGCGTATCTTTGGCCATGAGGAGCCTCACATGACCGTGGCCCACTCCAAACGAGCAGACGTGCGCACCATGGTGCGACGGCATCTCGCCGCACGGGACATCCACGACCGCCGGGTCCTGGCAGCCATGGTATCGGTTCCCCGCGAGGTCTTCGTCCCACCCCACCTGCGGGACCACGCCTATGACGACGGCCCGCTACCCATCGGACACGAGCAGACGATTTCACAACCATATATCGTCGCGCTCATGACCCAGGCCGCGCGGGTGACTCGGCGCTCCAAGGTCCTGGATGTCGGAACGGGATCGGGCTATCAGACTGCCGTGCTGGCGAAGCTCGCCAAGCACGTATGGAGTGTGGAACGGATCGCGTCGCTGTCCGACGACGCAGGACATCGCTTGCGGCTGCTCGGCTGCGACAACGTGACGCTCATCGTCGGGGACGGCGCGCTCGGCTACCCGTCGGCGGCGCCGTTTGACACCATCATCGTCGCGGCCGCGTCGCCGAAGCCGCCAACACGGCTGTTGGACCAACTGACGGTTGGCGGCCGACTGGTGATTCCGATCGGAGATCGCGCGCTCCAGGACCTGACAATCATCGAGCGCACGCACGGAGGGTACCGGACCACGTACGCCGGCCCCTGCCGCTTCGTCCCGCTCGTCTCCGCCGAAGCGTTTCGGCCGGGGGTCTGACGCCCGCCGACGCGGCTCGCTACTTCTCGAGCCGGATGCCGAGCGCCTTCATCACGGCGGTATCCGTCTGATCGATCTTGAGCGGGGTCACCGTGATGTAACCGCGCGAGTACCAATAGAGGTCGGTGCCTTCCAGCGTGTCGTCCTCCGGGGGCGACCAGGTGTCCCAGAAGTAGCGTTGGCCTCGGGGTGACAGTCGGTCGTCATACGTTTCGGTGCCCAGCATCAGGCTCATCCCCGATACCTTGACGCCCCTCGGTCCTCCGGCCGGCACGTTCACGTTGAGCAACGGCCGCTTCTTGAGCGTCCCATCGGCGAGGAGCTGCTCGACCAATTGGCGGATGTAGCCAGCCGCGATCTGGTAGTCCTGATATTGGCCCAACCCGGCGGAGACCGCGATCGCCGGAATGCCATGCAGGGCGGCTTCCCGTGCTGCCGCCACCGTGCCCGAGAGCCAGGCGGAGACCCCGACGTTGTCACCGGTGTTGATCCCCGAAACCACCAAGTCGGGAAGCGAGTCGAGCAACGTCGTCAGCGCGAGGCGCACACAGGTTGCCGGACGGGCATCAATGGCGTACCACGGGATGGCATACCGATTGCCGAAGTCGGTCACCTTGATCGGCTCGCGAAAGGTGATGCCGTGACCCGTGCCACTCTGCTGGCTGAGCGGGGCAGCCACCACGACATCGGCGATGGTGACCAGCGAATCGACCAGCGCGACCAGACCGGGCGCTTGGAATCCGTCGTCATTCGCGACGAGGATCCTGAGCCGTGGCGCGGCGGTCGAATCTTGCGCCAGCGCAGCCGACCCTGGTATAACAAGCAGTGCGGTAACGAGGACCAGCAAGCAACGACGAACCATTCCTACCTCCGCTGGGTGGCGGGCGGAGCACCAGACTCCACCGATCGAGGGCTGGACAGTAAGGTGATCTACCTCAAACATCCAGGGCACTGACATGAAGAAACGCTCCGTGCTGCCGGGCGCAACCGTCCTGGCCTGCCTGATCGCAAGTTGCACGTCCTCGTCGGGAACCCCGGTATCAGCCCCGAACTCCGATACCCCTCCGCGCATCATTCTGTTCGTCGCCGACGGCGCCGGGTTGGGGCACTGGACCGTTGCGCGAGTCGCCATCGGACGACTCGCGGTCGACGATTTCGAGGCGTTCGGTCTCGTCGATACCAGGGGCTCGAACCATCTCGTGACGGGTAGCGCGCCAGCTGCGACTGCCTATGCTACTGGAACGCGAACAGTCATGCGAGCGTTGGGCCTGGGTCCGGATTCGCAGCCACGTCCGACCGTGCTCGAGGTAGGGATGGAACGGGGCATGGCCTCGGGACTCATTACGACGACCGCACTGACGGATGCTACACCGGCTGCTTTCTGCACGCACTATCCCGCTCGCGACCACCTCGAGGTCGCCCGGCAAATGGCGCGGCACGACATCACCGTGCTCATGGGCGGTGGGCGCAGCTTCTTCCGGCTGGCAAGCACCGACACCACGGAAAGCGTGCTTGCGCAGCTCAGAGCACGCTACACCTATGTCGAGTCGGCCGCAGAACTCACTTCGCTGAGCCTCGACACCGTCAGTACGCTGCTCGGACTCTTCTCCGAGCGCGATATGCCGCTCGCCGGCGCCCGCGCCCCCACGCTCGCAGGAATGACCCAAACGGCGTTGGAGATCCTGGACCGTGATCCTGACGGCTTCTTCCTCATGGTGGAGAACGAGGAGACCGATACCCAGGCGCACCATAACGAACCGTTCGACATCATCGCAGCCGAGATGCGAGCCTTCGATGAGGCGATTGAAGTCGCCGTAGCGTATCGCCGCCGACATCCGGAAACGCTCATCGTCGTGCTCGGCGATCACGAGACCGGAGGGCTCGCGGTGCACACCGATAGCACCGGAGCTCCCACGCTTCGCTATACCACGGGTGGCCACACCGCGGCGTTGGTGCCGATCTTCGCTGTCGGACCCGGAAACGAGCAGTTTGGCGGATTGCTATCGAACGAGCGTGTCGGCCAGAGGCTGCTCGAGATGGTACGTCAGTAGGACGGAACCTCAGGCCCCTCGGATGGTATCCACCACCTCTATGCCGCATGCACCGTTCCTCCGGCGGATCACCGGGATCCTCTCCATGCTCGCCTACGCCGGCGTCGTCGCCGGTACTGGGATCCTGCACGCCGAGACCGAGACACTGGACTCGACTGCGGCCCTGGAATCGGAGCACTCCAAGGACTGCCCGACGGTCCATGCCGGACCCGCGTGCACCCTGGCAGGGGCGGTTCATCTCGCCGACGTGTCCCAGCGCGTCGCCCGCCCCTGGTCGGTCGCGGTCTCATCGGAGGCACCGCTCACCGATCAGACCTTGCTCCGGCGCATCCCCCGCGTTCTCGCCAACACGGTTCGAGCACCGCCCTGGCGCTAGCCACGATTGCACGGTCCCCGTTCGATCATTGGGGACAGCCAGCCGTAACCAGTCACGAGAACTTTGGGAGCACGGACATGATTGCCCGACTTGGGCCGCTCATCGCATGTGGGATTATCGTCGCCGGTGCAGAGGTGCATCCGCTGGAAGCCCAGCAGCGTGCGGAGCCTGCCGACTCCGTGCTGCGAGAACTTCGGCGGCTCAAGGCGCGAGTCGACTCCCTCGAGCGGATCATCCAACGGCTCGCGCGTGAAGGTCAGGACACAGCGGCCGCACGAGATGAGCTTGCAGCACTTCGCGCCGCCGCCCGGCGGGCAGCGGCTGAGCGGCCTCCGGCTTCGGACTCGGTCGGAGGACAGGACAGTCGCACGCGGAACCTCAGTATTCTGAACCCTGAGATCAGCGTCACCGGCGATTTCGTGGGCAACTTCGTGGCGCCGGCAGGTGAGTCCAGCAACGTGACTGCCGTACCGAGAGAGTTCGAGTTCTCGTTTCAATCTGCCTTGGATCCGTACACGCGGACCAAGATCTTCGTGACCCGCGAGGAGGATGTTGCAATCGCCGGCTTCGCGGAGGACGACCCGGAAGGCGAGGCCCACGGCGGGTTCGCGATCGAGGAGGGCTACCTCTATTGGGTGGGTCTGCCCGGCAGGCTCGGCGTCAAGGTCGGCAAGTTCCGCCAAGAAATCGGTCTTTACAACCGGTGGCACACCCATGCCCTGATGGAGGTCGACCGACCGCTCGCAGCCGTCACGTTCCTGGGCGAAGACGGGCTCATTCAGGCGGGCGCCTCGGTGACGTTTCCGTCGCTGCGCCTCGGCCCATCGACCCAGACGGCAACCTTCGAACTCGCCCGCGGTGACAACGAGGCCCTCTTCGCCGACGGGAACGAGCTGAGTTACCTCGGCCGGATCCAGAGCTTCTGGGAGGTTGGTGGAGGCAACAGCTTCGTCCAATTCGGAGCAACCGGCGTCGTCGGGGAGAACGACGACGCGCTCCTGGACTCGCGTTTGCTCGGCATCGACGTCGCCTTCCGCTGGACGCCGGCGGGCCGCGCGTTGTACCGCGAACTCCTGCTCAAGTCCGAGTGGTACTTCGCGGAACAGGAAGTGAACGGCGTCACTGAGTCCGGTCACGGTGGGTATGCGCAAGCCAGTTTCCGGCTCAATCGCCGGTGGATCGCCGGGGTGCGTGCCGATTACGTGGAAGGCTACGGCACCGACACCGGAATCCTGCAGCTGGCACCAAGCCTCAGCTGGTGGCAGAGCGAGTGGGTGCGGTTGCGGTTGCAGTACAACTTCGTGCGGCCGGAAGGTGGCGAGAGCAACCACACGCTGCTTCTGCAGGCCGTGTGGGCGATCGGGCCGCATAAGCACGAGACGTATTGAAGAGGACGACTATGATGCACCGCAACACGTGTGTGCGAACGGATGGCCGACGCGGGCCCTCCCCGTGGCTGACCCTTTGGGGTGCAGCGGCACTGTGGTCCGCCCTCGCACCGCCAATCTCGGCGCAGGACAAGATCAACGTGGTCACCACGCTGCCCACGTATGCCGCCATCGCGCGGCACGTCGCTGGCCCGTTGGTGAACATTCGCGCGATCGCACGCGGTGATGAGGATGCGCACTTCGTCACCCCGCGACCGAGCTTCGCCGCGCTGCTCCAGCGCGCAGACCTGTTCGTGGCAACAGGCCTGGATCTCGAACTCTGGGTGCCAGTGTTGCTCGACCGAGCAAACAATGCCCAGGTGCTCGAGGGGGCATCGGGACATGTCGCCGCGTACGCCGGTGTCACGTTACTCGATGTCCCGCAGAACGTGTCTCGGTCTGGCGGGGACATTCATGTGTTCGGCAATCCGCACATCCATACCGACCCGATCAACGCGATCATCATCGCCCGCAATATCGTCGGGGGCCTCGAACAGGTGGACAGCCGCAACGCGGCGGTCTATCGGGCCAATCTCACGGAGTTTGAGAATCAAGTCATGCGACGGTTGTTCGGCGATCGGATCGTCGAGATGCTCGGCAAGGAAACGCTCTTCGACCTCGCGCGTACACACCGGTTTTGGAATTTCGCGCGCAGCGAGACCTTTGAAGAGCGGCCACTCACCGACTATCTCGGCGGATGGCTCGCGCAGGCCGAGCCGTTCCGCGGCCGGCGCATGGTGTGCTACCACAAGAACTGGGCCTACTTCAACGCGCGCTTCCAAGTGGAGTGCGCGATGTACGTCGAGCCCAAGCCCGGCATTCCACCGTCACCGGGACACGTGCGGCGTGTCATCGATTTCATCCGAGAGGCCGACATCCCCGTCGTGTTCGCGGCGAACTACTTCAACGCATCGCAGGTGGAGCGTGTGGCCTCCCGTACGGGGGCGAGGGCGGTCATCGTTCCCGAGCACGTCGACGGTGAGGATACCGTCACCGATTACTTTGCGCTGGTGGACCGGTGGGTCTCGGCGCTGGCGGAGGCATACCGTCAGCCGGCGTCGAACGAATAGCGTCGCGGTACGGACGGGCGATCGAGTGATGCACATGGTGCTCGAGCGCACGGGGGTGGCGGGGAGACCTCGAGGGTCTTAGCACAACGGATATCGTATGCTCGAATTGATGCTACCGGCCCTCGTGGCCTCGCTGATCCTGGTTGGCATCCATGGCTATCTGGGAATCCACATCATCGCACGAGGAGTCATCTTCGTCGATCTCGCGCTGGCTCAGGTCGCCGCGTTGGGATGGGCCGCTGCGGGGCTCGGACTGGCAGATGCGCTCGGGTCGCTGCTCGGCCTGCAATCCTCCGAGGCCGGCTATCTCATTGGATTGGGTACCACCCTGGTGGCTGCCGCAGTATTCAGCATCACGCGGATGGAGCAAGACCGGATACCCCAGGAGGCGATCATCGGGATCGTGTACGTCGTGGCGTCCGCCGGCACCATACTGCTGGCCGCACAAGCACCACGCGGCTCGGAGCACGTCGAGCAATTGTTGACCGGCAGTCTCCTGTGGGTCACGTGGCCCTCAATTGCCAAGACCGCGCTCGTGTACGGCGCAATCGGCGGGGTGCATTGGCTGTTGCGCAAGCGGTTTCTCACGATCTCGTTGGAGCCCCGCAGGGCGCGTGAGGAGAAATGGAAGATCGCGTGGTGGGACTTCCTGTTCTACGCGCTGTTTGGTGTGGTCGTAACGTCCTCGGTAGCGATCGCCGGAGTCCTCGTGGTATTCAGCTTTCTGGTGATCCCCGCGGTGATCGCGTTCCTCTTCGCCTCCACACCGGGTCGCATGCTCGTGATCGCTTGGAGCACGGGAACGTTGGCGACGATCCTCGGACTCTTCGTGTCGTACCAGGTTGACCTCCCCACCGGACCGGTGGTCGTCTGTGCCTTCGCCGTCGCACTCATCGTGGCGTTTGCACTGCGGCGAGTCATACGGGTGCGCGTGGCATGAGACCGACGGCGGCCCTGGTGGGGGTCCTCGTCGGCGCGATGCCAGCTGCAGCCGTAGCGCAGGTGGCCGTCGAGGTGGGCCTCGGGGCGCTCGGAAGCTCGATTCTCGTTCGCGACTCGATCGTTCAGGAGCTCACGGTCAGACCGGATATCGCGCCGAGCGCGACCGTCGCGATCGGAGCGCTGCTCGACCCATCATGGCAGCTGCTGGCTGGGGTACGCTGGACGCGAGGCGACCTCGCCCGCCGTGAAGGAGACGAGAAGACCAGTATCATGACCATGACGGTGTGGAGTGGGTCGTTGGGACTGCGGCGCCAACTCAACGACTGGGCGTCGGTGCAGGGCTCGATCGGCGCCATCAAGTACGCACCGAGCGACGAGGCCAAGGTGGGAACCCTGTTTCAGGAAGGTGCTCCCCTCTTCGCCGCCGCCGCTCTCGCCGTGCGCGCCGAGCGGCGGTTCGGCGCCCGCACGGCGATCGGGTTGCAGATTGCCTACGATGCACATCGATTCGGGACGCAGGCGCTTCGCTCCAGCGGGGTCACTGGTCAACGCATCGTCCACCGGATCAGCATCGAGATGACCTTCCGAAGGAGCCTGTCCGATGCGCGGCCCTAGTGCGGCGCTCCTGATCGTGACTGCTGCCGTCCAGCTCACAGCCTGTGATACACCGGGTACGCCGCTGCGCCTGGCTCCCTACGAATTTCGGCTGGCCGGGACCGACTCCGTGTTTCACTGGCCACCGTCGTCGCTCCCCGTTCGCTACTATGTCGAGCCCGTCGGACAGCTTCCGGAATACGTGGCGAGCGGCATCGTCACGTGGCAGCAGCAGTTCCTGTACGGCGAGTTTCGCGGTGAACGAGTGCTCGATTCGGCACTTGCCGACGTGGTGATCCAGTTGATCGGCTCTCCCCCGCCCGACGCACCGCTCACGAACGACCCGCCTCGCATCGTCTGCGAAGGGGTCACGTTGGTGCCCCCGAGAGTCGACGCGGGTCTGGCCAAGCCACAGTTTGAATCGCGGCTGCAAATCGAGTTGCGGTGGTTTTCCGGGCCCGAGCCGAGTGACATCGTCAACTGTTTGGCACGTGTCACTACGCACGAAATCGGCCATTCGCTGGGCATCTTTGCACACAGTGCCGACCCTGTGGATCTCATGTTTGGGCAGCCCCAGGTATCGACTCCATCACTCCGCGACCGTGCGACGGTGCAGACCCTGTACCATGTTCCCTCAGATATCCTTCCTTGGAGCAGTACCCCTCCGTAACCAGAGCCGAGCGCCCCGGAGATTCCACGGCGCTCGTCACGTGTTACCTTTATCGCCCTACTCGTGGGACTTCGTGACTGAGGCATGTCACGTCGGTCTCAGCCCCTCACGGACACGTCGCCTCGGCGAGGCAGGAGAAACGGCCGTGGTATCATGAGCACATCCGTCCCACGCTCCGGCGCTTTCATCGCACCGGGCCTCGATCCCCGCGGTCAGGTGTGGTGGAATCTCGCCCCCGCAGCGCTTTACGAGTCCGCCGTCAAACGGCAGGAAGGTCAGATCGTCGCGCGGGGCCCGTTCATCTCCATCACGACTCCGCATACCGGGCGGTCGCCGAACGACAAGTTCATCGTCCGAGAACCCGAATCGGAACACGAGATTTGGTGGGGCGACGTGAACCAACCGATGAACCTGGAGCACTACGCACTCCTCAAACGCGACGTCCTGTCCTATCTCGCCGGTCAACAAGAACTGTTCGTGCGGGACGTGTACGCCGGGGCGGATCCAGTCTACCGGACAGCGGTCCGGTTCATCACACCCAACGCGTGGCACACGCTGTTCGTGCACAACATGTTCCTCCGACCGGGGCTCCAAGAACTCGAGGGGTTCACGCCTGACTTCACGGTGCTTCACGCACCTGACTTGAAAGCGGATCCCGCTCGCCACGCCACACGCGGGGGTACGTTCATCGTCGTCAATTTCGCTGAACGCACCGTGCTCATTGGCGGCACGCGCTACGCCGGCGAGATGAAGAAGTCGATGTTCACGATCTTGAACCATCTGTATCCCGCGCGCGGCATCCTGCCGATGCACTGCTCCGCCAACGTCGGCTCCGACGGGAATGTCGCGTTGTTCTTCGGTCTCTCCGGCACTGGAAAGACCACGTTGTCTGCCGATCCAACTCGATCGCTGATCGGCGACGACGAGCACGGGTGGAGTGATCGCGGTGTGTTCAATTTCGAGGGTGGCTGCTACGCGAAGATCATTCGGCTGTCCGCCGAGGGTGAACCAGAGATCCATGCCACGACGCAGATGTTCGGGACCATTCTGGAGAACGTTGTGATCGATCCCGCGACACGGCAGGTCGATCTGAACGACGACTCCATCACCGAGAACACGCGGGCGTCGTATCCCATCCATTTTATTCCCAACCATCTTCCCGAAGGACAGGCCGGCCATCCCGAATCCATCGTGTTCCTCACGGCCGATGCGTTCGGCGTCCTACCTCCGCTCGCACGGCTCACACCCGAACAGGCCATGTATCACTTCCTCTCCGGGTATACGGCCAAAGTTGCCGGTACCGAACGCGGCGTCACGGAGCCCCAGGCCACGTTCAGCGCGTGTTTCGGAGCACCGTTCCTGCCACGGCATCCGAATGTCTATGCCACGATGCTGGGAGAGCGGATCGACCGTCACGACGTGCGGTGCTGGTTGCTCAACACCGGCTGGACTGGCGGCCCGTACGGTGAGGGCCATCGAATGAACCTGCCGTTCACTCGCGCGATGGTCCGTGCTGCCCTCGACGGGACCCTGCGCGACACGCCGACTCGTCGCGACCCGGTGTTCGGAGTGGAGGTGCCACGCGAGGTCCCCGGGGTACCGGCGAAGCTGCTCGACCCGCGAGGGACCTGGGCGGATCAAGCTCACTACGACACTCAAGCCGCAAAGCTGGCAGCGATGTTCAGAGAGAACTTTGCACGCTACTCGAGCGCGGTGGCAGACGAGGTGCGTGCGGCCGGACCGGTGGCGTAACGCTCCCTATGGCACTGGCCGGCGATTTCGAAGTCATCCGCGACCCGCTGTGGAGCAACATCCACGTGCATTCGCTCGCGCTCGGCGTCGTAGATTCGGCGCCGTTTCAGCGCCTTCGCTACGTGCGCCAATTGGGACACGCGTATCTCGTCTACCCGGGCGCGACCCATTCCCGATTCGAGCACGCCCTCGGCGCGTACCACCTTGCTAGGCGGGCGCTCAGTCTCCTGCGTGACCGCGGCGAACTCGACGACATCGCTCCTGAAGAGGCCACCATGGTGTGGCTCGCGGCCCTGCTCCACGATATCGGGCACTATCCATTCTCCCACGCCCTCGAGGAAGCCGGGCTGCCGACGCACGAGAGCCTCGCGGTGGGATACCTCCAACATCCAGCCGTACAGCAGGCGCTCGAGGCGCTCGGGATTCCGTCCGTCGTCTCCCTCCTCGCCGACCTCATTCAGGGGACGTCCCACAGCCCGCTGCAGGGACTCGTCGCCGGATCGTTGGATCTGGACAAGATCGAATACCTGACCCGCGACGCGCACATGTGTGGCGTACCCTACGGCACCGTGGACGTCGACCGATTGCTGCATTCAATCACCGTCGTCACCCTGCCGGACGGAACGCGCCGCGTGGGGGTGCACGAGAAGGGTCTCAGCGCCGTTGAGTCTTTGCTGTTCGCGAAGTATCAGATGTACCGTACCGTCTACTGGCACCACGCCATCCGGAGCGCGACCGCGATGTTCAAGCGGCTCGTGCATCGTGCGATACAGGCCGATCTGTTGGACGCGGATTGGGTGGCGAGGAGCACGGATGAGTCGCTGATGGAGGCGGTGCACCAGCTCCCCTCGGGCGGCCTTGCTCGCCGTCTGCGGCAGCGGGAACTCTTCAAGCGCGCATTGGATATCCGCGCGGCTGAGGTCCCACGCGCCGGCGGTGACTGGATCGCGCATGACCCCGACCTCGTCAGCCGGGTGGAGGATCAGCTGGCGGCCGAGCTCGGTGTCGCCTGCGGTGAAGTCCTCATCGACTATCCCGCAAAACCCGCCATGCTCGAGGTGGACTTGCCGCTGCTTCTGCGGGACGGCAGCGTCGAGATCCTCGATACGTACGACCGCGGCCGGCACATCGGTATTCAGCGGATCGCGGATGAGCTGCACCAGAGCGCTCGCCGGTTACGCGTATTCGTCGCTCGTCGGGTCACCGTTGAACGCCGCGCAATCCTCGGCTTGGCAGAACGCACCGCTCGAGAAACAAGGATGGATCTCGAGGCCGGCACCCCGCTCCTGGTCCCGAGCGCCTAGGCCTGCCCGTTCGACTCCACAGTGGGTGAGGTCCCGCCCGCCTCCGCGAGGAGGCCCGCGAGATCGCGGTAGTAACGAGCCTCCTCCGCCCGACCCGCTTCCTGCATCGTGAGCGCACAGGTTTCCAGGGCGTAGAGCATGGGGCCGAGGTGCTCGGCGGCAATCCGCCCAACGGCGGTGGGGTTCGGACCGGCGCTCACGCGGCGCCTGCGGTAGCCGTCTGTTGGTCCTGGATGTTCTCGACGTCGTCGATCCGCACGATGATCACGGTGATGTTGTCCAGGCCGCCACGCCGGTTCGCCTCAGCGACGAGGGTATCGACGAGTTCGCCGGGGGATCGCTCCGAGGCGAGAATGGAATCGAGTTGGTCGTCCTCCAACATGCCGGTGAGACCATCAGACGCGAGTAAGAAGACATCGCCCGCCTGGAGCGTACCGCCGTAGATGTCCGGCGCGACGTCGCTGTTCGCGCCGACGCACCGCGTGATCACATTGCTGTAGGGGTGGGTCCGGGCCTGCTCCGGCGTGAGGTAGCCGGCATCGACCTGCTCTTGCACGTAGGAATGGTCCTTCGTGATCTGGAGCAGCTGCCGGTTGCGGTACACGTAGGCACGGCTGTCACCGACCTGCCCCACGAGGTACCGTCGGCCGTTGACGACCATCGCGGTCGCCGTCGTACCCATCCCCCGCTTGTCCTGCTCCACCAGCGTCCGCTGGAAGATCGCCTGGTTCGCATGGACGATCGACTTACGGATGACTTCCGACGCTTCGGGATCCGACTGTCCCGTGACGCCTTCCAGTGCTTCGCCCACGATTTGGACCACCATCTCGCTGGCGACCTCGCCGGCGGCGTGGCCCCCCATCCCATCCGCAACGATAAACACGCCGGCGTCGGGCACCATGAGGTACGCGTCCTCGTTGCCCGACCGCACAACCCCGACATCGGTCCGCCCAGCGCACGTGAAGCGAACGGTCTGCATCGACTAGGCGGCGTCGACACCGTCGACGGTGAGTGGTGCGGCCCAAGGGCCGCACCCGGGAGACCGCCCGAGCCCCGACCCCATCACTGAGCACCCCCGCGATCGTCGGTAGGCTTCTCCGGGAGTCGGATCGCGTCGATAAGCCGTGTCGAACTTCCCTTCTGCGCGTCGATCGTGTCATCGGTCGGCTCGAAAATGGTCCTGATCTCGCCGAACCGAATCAGCGCGCCTGGTGCCAGCGGGACTTCCCCGCTCACGCGCTCCCCATCCACCATCGTGCCGTTGGTGGACTCGAGATCTACGAGGACCCAAATGCCCTCGCGCCGCTGGAGTTTCGCGTGCGTCGTCGAGACACTGTCGTCGGGAAGTACGATGTCGTTGTATTCCGCGCGTCCGACGTTGACAATCGGGACCTTGATCGGAAACCGCTGCCCCTTCAACCCGCCGCTACGCACGACGAGGTTGGCCAGAACCGTCATTCCCGCAACGGGCTGCTCTTTTGCCACCCGAGGCTGGGGGGCAGGCGCCTTCGGCTCGAGCGGCGGCTCTGGCGTCGGCGGCGTCGGCGGTGGCGCGGCGGCCTCCGGAGGCGGCGGAGCGGGTTCCCGCGGCACAAACGGCCGCGCCGGTCGACCTCGCGGCATTCCCGCGGGCTTCGGGACCGCCGGCATACCGTGGAGCGTGTGACTCAGCCGATGCTCGGCACCGGGCGGCGGTGTTGCGCCTGGCGGTGGCGCCGGCGCGGCCGGCTCTGCCGACAGCGGCGGCGCCATGTCTGGCGCGACCGCGACGTCCGCATTGAAGCGGAACTCGTAGTCGCCGCACCGAATAACGTCGCCCCGCGCCAGGACCTGTTGACCCTGAACGCGGTTCCCGTTGACGAAGCTCCCGTTCGTGCTGCTGTCGATCAACACGTATCCCCTAGGCGATGCCATCACCTCGGCATGTCGCCGCGAGACGCTCTTGCTCATCACCACCACGTCGCAGCCGGCGTCCCGGCCGATCAGGACCGAGCCGCCCCCGATGCTGTACTCGCGACCGTCGGTCAAGGACACGAGCCGTCCACCGGTTCCCGCCGTCGCCGCCCGCAACCCCGCAGGTTTCGCCGTATCCATCAACGCCGGGTCGACGGCTTGTACGTATTGGGTGCTTCCGCTGCGCCTCTCGTCCACGAACAACAACTCGTGGCCGGCAATCTCGACCTTGTCTCCGTGCAGCAAGGGAACAGGCTGTCGGCCCAACCGCACGCCGTTCACCAGAACCTGCGTGGGTTCCTCGCCGAGCCGGATCGCCACCTGGCCGTCCGCAAGACCCTGCACGATGGCATGACCGCCATGTACCCCCGTATCGGACAGCAAGAGCTGGGCCGCGGCGTCACTCCCGATCGCCAGCTCACCCACCAGAATAGCATGCCGGCGGCCGCCGATTTCCAAGTACGCCATCGATCAGATCCTCAATCCCTAGGGGTATCTGGCAAAAGCTAGTCCTGGGGTAGGAGCGGTGCAACCGAACTGCGCGGCGCCACCGCCAGCATCCGACTCAGCTGTCTCCAGCCTCCTCAGCCTGCCGTTCCCAGAGCCGCAACCAGCGCCAAAACACGAATGACCCCGCCCCAACGGTGAGGTAGGCGACGAAGATCCGCCACAGCAGCACGTAGGACGGCGTCAACTCCCGGGGTACATAGATCGACATCACTGCCCCGGCGAGTACCTCGGCCAGACCCGATCCCCCAGGAGTCGGCGCGAAATACAACAGGAAGACGATCAGGGTCTGCAACATGAGCACTTCGACGAACGGCGCGTGAATACCCAGGGCGCGCAGGACGATGTAACCGGCAAGCAGCTTGTTGGCCATGGCCGCAACCGTGAGCAGCACCCCCAATGCGAGCGAAAGCCACCCCCACCCTCGGTAGTACGCCGTCATCGCCACGTGCGCGCGGTCGATCCCGTCGTTCAGTGACGAGAGGCGGGATGCCAGCTTGGAGCTTCCGCGACGCTCCAGCCACCCAACGATGCGGCGCGCCAGTATCCGGGCGAGGCCCGGAAACAGGATCACCAAGAGCATCACACCGCCGACCGTGATGAACGCGCCCATGCTCAGCCGGAAGAGATCGTGGAGGTTGGTAATGCCGAGCACGCCGTGCTCCGCGAGCGACTTCCCGGCTCCCAACACCACGACGAGTGGGCCAACCACGGAGAAGAAGAGGATGCTCGCGACGAACGCCATGAACGTGGCCACCATCCCCTCGGGAACGGGTGTGCCGTATCGTTTCAGCGTGTAGATACCCATAGGGCCGCCGCCGGCCTGCGACGGCGTGATCAACATGGCCCAGGCATTCAGACCGGCCGATAGGACGGCCCCGTGCAACGTGGTCTTTGGATAGACGTGGCGCGCGAGGAAATACAGCCGCACACCACCACCAAACCAATCGAGTGACGACACGAGCACGCCGAGGAAGACCCAATGCCAGCGCAGGTGCAGCATCGCATCGACGAACCGCTCGAAATTGTTTCCATAGAACAGGACGACGACGAACACAACGACCGAGATAGCTGCGAAGATCTCGAGCCCGCGTCGCAATAGGTAGGGTGACAGCCAGTTCGGCATGACGCGACGCAACCTACGGCCCGGTCCGAGGACTCGTCAACGGGCACGCTTGTAGCTGCCCCTACGGCTCGGCTATGCTTCGGGGCATGCCGACCCGACGCATCGTCCTCGAGGGAGCCCGCCAGCACAATCTGAAGGGTATCTCCCTGGAGATCCCTCACCATGCCCTGACGGTGATCACCGGACCTTCCGGCTCCGGTAAGAGCACCCTGGCGTTCGACACGCTCTACGCGGAAGGCCAGCGTCGGTACATCGAGTCGCTCTCTACCTATGCAAAGCAGTTCTTGGAGCGCATGCCGAAACCGGCGGTCGATCACATCGAGGGTGTCGCGCCCGCCGTGGCGATCGAGCAGAAGAATCCTACGACGTCCAGTCGGTCCACCGTCGGAACGGCAACCGAGATCCACGACTATCTCCGTCTCCTCTGGGCTCGCGTCGGGGTGCCGTTCTGTCACCTTTGCGGCGAGCCGGTCACGGTCGACTCTCCGTCCACCGCGGCGCAGCGTGTACTGGAGGAGAGGGAAACGGAAACCGTGCTGGTGTGTTTCCCGCTCCCGACGGACGGACAGCCGAGTCACGATCGCATTCTGGAGAACCTCCGAGCGATGGGCTTCGTCCGCGTCAAGGTCGCAGGCGCCGTCTACCGGCTCGACGGCCTGCCGGCCTCAACCCGGCTCGACGAGGGGCCGTTCCTGGTCGTCGTGGATCGCCTGCGCGTCACCGCGGACGGCCGTGGGCGCCTGGCGGACTCGGTCGCTGTGGCGTTCACGGAAGGGGACGGGATTGCGGAGGTGCACGGGACAACCAGCGTCACACGGTACTCGCAGCACCCACGTTGCGTCGCCTGTGATACGCCGACGCTTCCTCTTACGCCCGCGCTTTTCTCCTTCAATAACCCACGGGGCGCCTGCCCCGGCTGCAACGGGTTCGGCGCAGTGCTGGAGTACGACGATTCACTGATCGTCCCGGACCCCGACCGATCGCTCAAGCAAGGGGCGCTCGACCCCTGGACCAAGCCGCGCTACACCAGGCGGCGGCGGTTGCTGCGTCAAACCGCCGAGCATGAGGGCATTGCCTTCGATACCCCGTGGCGGAAGCTCAAGAAATCCCAGCGACGCCTCCTCCTGCACGGCAGGTCGGGACGATTCCAGGGGGTGTATCCGTTCTTGCGAGCGCTCGAGCGCAAGCGGTACAAGCAGTACATCCGCGTCTTCCTGCGCCAGTACCAGTTGGCGCAGCCGTGTCCAGCGTGCGGGGGGGCGCGACTCCGACCGGAGGCGCTCGCGGTCCGCGTGGCGCGCCAATCGCTCGGGGACGTGAGTTGCCTTACGGCCAGTCGACTCGCCACGTGGCTCACACAGCTCCAGCTCGGACGCTTCGAGCAGGCCGTCGCGGCAACCGTTCTTCGGGAGTTGCACGATCGCGTGGCGTTTCTCTGCGATGTCGGACTCGGATACCTATCGCTGGACCGGCAAACGAGAACGCTGTCGGGGGGGGAGGCGCAACGGATCGCCCTCGCCAACGCACTGGGATCCCGCCTCGTCGATACCCTCTACGTGCTCGACGAGCCATCAATCGGCCTCCACCCGCGCGACATCCATCGACTGGTCGGCCTCCTCGGCCGGCTCCGAGACGAAGGCAACACCGTCGTGATCGTGGAGCACGACCCCGCGACCATCCGGGCTGCCGACCACATGGTCGAGCTGGGTCCCGGGAGCGGGGAGCACGGCGGGGAGGTCGTGTACGCGGGCCCAGTTCAGGACGCTGAGTCTGCTGGCACTCTCACCGGCGAATACCTGAGCGGCGCCAGATCCATTCCCGTGCCAAGCTCACGCCGTCGCGCGGGACCGCAATGGCTCACGGTGCACGGTGCGCGCCTGCATAACCTTCGGGGTGTGGACGTCGCCGTACCCTTGGGGACGCTCACGGTCGTGACCGGAGTCTCGGGATCGGGCAAGTCCACCCTCGTGCATGACGTGGTCTACCGGCAGCTCGCCCAACGGCTCAAAGGTTCGCACGGGGCGAAAGAGCATCTCGGTGAGCCGGTGGGGGACGTCGATGAGTTGACGGGCTGGGACGGCCTCGACGATGTGGTGCTCATCGACCAGTCACCAATCGGCCGCACACCGCGATCCAACCCCATTACCTATGTGCGTGCGTTCGATGAGATCCGAAATCTCTTCGCGGCCCAACCGTTGGCGCGGGCCCGCGGGTACAGCCCCACCACATTCAGCTTCAACGCGACTGCCGGGGGCCGGTGTCACACTTGCGAGGGAGCCGGGCACCTGCAAATCGAGATGGTGTTCCTCGCCGACGTGTTCATCCCCTGTGAGGCGTGTGGCGGCAGCCGGTTCGAGAAGGAGGTGCTCGATATCCGGATCAAGGGACTCTCGATCCACGACGTGCTGAACCTCACGGTCGAGCAGGCGATGTCCCGCTTCCGCCACCAGGAACGCCTGGGCAAGGCACTGTGGCACCTGCAGCAGGTCGGACTCGACTATCTCCGACTGGGGCAGCCGGCAACCACGCTATCGGGGGGCGAAGCGCAGCGCCTGAAGATCGCGCGCCAACTGGCGACGGCCGGGAAGAAGCGCGCGCGCCGTCTCTATCTCCTGGACGAGCCGACGACCGGACTGCACCTGGACGACGTCCGCACACTCATCAGAGTCCTGGATCGTCTGGTGGACCATGGACACACGGTGCTCGTGATCGAGCACCACCTCGACATCATCAAACGGGCGGACTGGATCATCGATCTCGGGCCCGAAGGCGGTGACCACGGGGGTCGCGTGGTGGCGGAGGGCACTCCCGAGGACGTCGCCGCCGAGGACACCCACACCGCGCGGTATCTCCGGGGCATGCTGGAGATCGCTGACTCCCCTGTGACAGATCGGGTCGGCGCCACATCTCACTCGCCGTAGCGCCCAACAGTTCCTCGTGCGGAGGCTGCGGGACGCTTGCGGGGCGGATTAGGGCCAATTACACTCCCCCCCAGAACCCGAACACGGTGACGGCGCGGGATAGCCGTGCCGGACGCACTGCGCGGGACGTGGCATTCCGGAGTAGCTCAGCTGGTAGAGCAGACGGCTGTTAACCGTCGGGTCGGGGGTTCGAGTCCCTCCTCCGGAGTTTCGCAGACAACGCTCGGTCGGCCGGCCGGGCGCCGTGTTTCTCCGTGAACGTCAAGGGACGTACCGCGGCGGTGCACATGATGCTCCTCTGCAGGAAGTGTCACAGCGGCAGTAGCTGTACCAACGCCAAGTGGTGCGAGCAGAAGTACATCTGCCATAACAGGGATTTCACGGGGGCGAACGCTGATCAACGTCAGGAGTGCGTGACGTGTACGTCTGGCGATTACTCCGAGCCACCGGACACGACTGAGTATTGAGCCCGTGCGGCGGCATGAAGGCCTGTCGTCCTCCGTCTCACGAGACCGCGACCGCTCCCATTGGCTCGCGATTGCGCTCCGCGTCAGCGTCGCGTCGTGGCTGCGGTGAGCAGCGGCGGAGAGCACCCCTGACGCGTGCCGGCGACGGGCGCGCCCCGTCGCAAACCCACGCGCCCACACCGTGTCTGTACGTACGCGTAGTATCCGCAGACGCAGGATTCCGTTGCCCGGCCATCGCGGTCGGTGCCGAACTGCAAACGCAGGCCGCATCCCCTACAGCGTGGTGGACCGCCGTCCGGCAC
>JBDHAB010000028.1:0-40191 GCA_039588295.1 Gemmatimonadota bacterium | reverse complement strand
CTCTACCACCAGCACCAGTACGCGGCGTCGCTCGAGATCCTCGACGACCTGTCCGCAATCTACCGCGCGCGCTTCGGCGAGGACAGCTTCTACTATGCGCTCGCGCTCAACGCGCGCGGCAACTCGCTCGTGGGACTGCACCGCTACGAGGAGGCGGTGGAATGTTTTCGCGACGCCGTGCGCATCGAGCGCGCGGCACTCGGTGAGGAGAGCGGCGAGGCCGCCGCCCCGCTGGGCAACCTGGGCAACGCGCTCGCCGCGCTGGGTAAGAACGAGGAGGCCGAGCGCGTGCTGCGCGAAACCATCGCCATCCGCACCGCCGCCTACGGCGAGCACGACATCGACGTGGCCGAGGCGCACCTGGGGCTGGGCCAGCTCCTGCACGAGCTGGACCGCGCCGATGACGCCGAGACCGAGCTGCGCCGCGCCGCCGACGTCTACGGCGAGTTCGACCTCGGCATCAACCAGGGCTACCTGTACGCGCTCACCTCGCTCGCCGCGGTGCGCGCCGAGGCGGGCGCGCTCGACGAGGCGGAGCGCCTCCTCGAGGATGCGTGCGCGCGCTACGAGACGGCGCGCACGCGCGTGAGCGCGCGGCCCGTGGGACGCGCCGCCTTCGCCGACGCGGTCTCCCCGTATGAACGCCTCGCGCGCGTGCGTCTGGCCGCGGGCGATGCCGCCGGCGCGTGGGAAGCCGCGGAGCGCGACCGCGCGCGCGTCCTGGACGACATGCTCGCGCGCTCCGGCTCCCGCGACGGCGTCCACGCGACCGAGCACGTCGCCGATCCGGTGGCACTCGCCGACGTCCAGTCCACCCTCGGTGCGAGCGACGCGCTGCTGGGATGGATCGACGGCGAGGCGCCCGCGTGGGCCTACGTCGTGCGCGGGCACGGCCCCGTCGAGTGGCGCCGCCTCGACCAGGCAAGCGACGACCAAGACCTCGAAGCGCTGCGCGCCGCGCTCTCCGAGCCGTCGCGCGACACCCGTGACTTGGAGCGCCTGGCGGGCGCCGTCTACCAGGCGCGCATCGCGCCCGTGGCCGGCACGCTCGCGGGGGTGACGCGCCTGGCCGTCGTCACCTCCGGTGACATGGCGGGCATACCCGTCGACGTGCTGCTCGACGCCGCGGCCGTCGCCTACGTGCCCTCGGCCTCCGTGCTGCACCACCTGGCGTCCCGGCCCTACCCCGTGCGCGACGGCGCGCTCCTCGCACTCGCCGATCCTCCCTTCAACGCCGAGCAGGCCCAGGCCATGCGCGACGAGGACGCCGCGGAAGAACAGGCCAGCCCGACCCGCGCGAGCGAGGCGGTCACGCGCGGCGCCGCCGCGGGGCGCGGCGAGGCCATCGCCGAGCTGCCGCGACTGGCCGGCACCCGCCTCGAGGTACAGGCCATCGCGCCCCTGTTCGCGGAGAACCTGCTCCTCTACGGCCCGCACGCCAGCGAACGCGACCTCTACGCGCTGTGCACCAGCGGGGACATCGCCGGCTACAGCCACATCCACCTCGCCACCCACGGCTTCGCCGACGCGCGCTTCGCGGAGCGCACGGCACTCGTGCTCTCGCAGGTGGATCTGCCCGACGCCATGCAGTCCCTCGCCAGGCGCGAGCGCGTCTTCGACGGTCGCCTCACCATGGGAGAGGTGGAGCGTGAGTGGCGCATCGACGCCGATCTCGTCACCCTGTCCGCGTGCCAGAGCGGGCTGGGCCCGTACGCGCGCGGCGAGGGCTACGTCGGCTTTGCCCACGCCTTTTTCCTGGCCGGCGCGCGCAACGTGCTCGTGAGCCTGTGGGACGTGGCCGACCAGCCCACGCGCCTCCTCATGACCCGCTTCTACGAGAACCTCCTCCAGCGGGCCATGCCCAAGGCCGAGGCCCTGCGCGACGCCAAGGCGGCGCTGGCCGCCTACGAGAGCCGCCCCGACCACCGCCCCTACACCCACCCCGCCTACTGGGCCGGATTCGTGTTGATCGGACCCTGGGAGTAGCGGTTACTCTCCCCGGAGGGGGGACCGGCGCGCGCGAGGACCGCGCGCCCCACGGACCATGCGCACCGACGACGAGATTCTGGACGGACTGCGCGCCCGCGAAGACTGGGCCGCCGAGATCGTGCGCGAGCGCATCACGCCCCTCGTGCGCAGCCGCGTCTACGCGTTTCCCGACTGGGAGGACGTGCGGCAGGGGTGCCTCTTGAATGTGCTCAAGACCGTGCGCGCCGCCGGCGAGATCGAGAATCTGTGGGGACTGGTGCGGCGCGTGACCATCTGCCACGTGATCGACCACAACCGCCGCCACCAGCTCTCGCGCACCATCTTCAGCAATCCCGGCGACGACCCCGGCGCCGAGCGCACCGAGGCTGCGCCCCACACGCCCGAAGGCGCGGCCGATCCGGCCGCGGGCCCGGACGAGCGCATCGCCGACCAGGAGCTCTTTGTCTACGTGTTCCAGCGCCTCGGCCAGGCTTGCCAGCAGCTCTTTCGCGCGCTCTTTCTCGAGGAGCGCACCTTCGACGAGGCCGCCGACGAGATCGGGATCTCGCGCGGGAACCTGCGCGTGCGGCTCAAACGCTGCCGCGACAGGGCCGTAGCGCTTCGCGACCAGGCCCTGTAACGGGAAAGCGGATGATTCGACCTGAATAGGGAAAGGGGGAGCGGCCCCGGCGATCGCCGCTGGATCGCCCGCGGATCAACTGACAGCCATGACCGAAGAGCCCGGCATTTCCTGTAGCGACGCCAGCGATCTGATTCTGTTGCAGGCCG
Organism: Gemmatimonadota bacterium; assembly: GCA_039588295.1. Classification (GTDB taxonomy): domain Bacteria; phylum Gemmatimonadota; class Gemmatimonadetes; order Gemmatimonadales; family GWC2-71-9; genus JAOTVV01. Next base: position 37,434 of record JBDHAB010000028.1, on the reverse strand, counting down.
CTGGACGCATCGAGAGGGACCAGGACGAGGCCCTCGAGGCCCACCTCGCCCAGTGCGTCAATTGTCGCCGCGAGGCGATGGAGACCGGCTGGCTCGCCGAGCAGCTGCGGACGCACCGCGCGCGCATCGACGAGCAGCACCTCGCCGCGCGCCTCATCGTCGAGTTCGCTGAGTCCCCCGCCGAGTTCGGCGACGAGGAGAACGAGACCATCTGGGCCCACCTCGACGCGTGCCCCCGCTGCAGCAAGGACTACGAGCGCGCGCAGACGCTGCTCGCGGCGCGCGTCGATCTGACGGCAGAGTCGGGGGAACCGGCCAAGTTGGCGGATGCGGCCGGCGCCGCCGCGCGCGCGGGGGCTCCTCTGGGCGCGCCCAGCGGCGCGCCGCCGCTTCCCCCCTCCGCGGCCGCTCCCACCAGCTGGCGCGAGCGACTCGCCGCGGTGGGCGCCGCGCTCAAGAAGCTCGTGGCGATCGTGCCGCCCCAGCGCCGCGCGGCCGTCGCCACCACACTGGTCACCGCCGCCGTGGCGGTGACGGTCGCCGTCGTGTACACCTCCCGCACCGTGACCGGCGGACCCGCCGCCCAGTGGGCGCCCCTCGACGTGCTCTCCGGCCGCACGCCCGTCCAGGAGCTTCCCATCCGCCTCACCACCCGCGGCGGCGGCGGCGGCGCCGAGCCCGACGCCGCCCTCGACATGCGCCGCATCGACCACCTCGTGATCGCCGTCGACCTCGACCGCGTCGCCGCCGGCGCCGACCAGTACCAGGTCGTGATCACCGACGACCAGCCCGTCGAGATCTTCCGCGACACCATCGCGCAGAAGTACTTCGATGACGGCCGTTTCTTCCTCGACCTGCGCAGCCGCCGCTTTTCCGCCGGCGCCTACGTGCTACAGATCGAGGCGCACCACGGCGAGCGTACTGCCATCGCGGCGCGCTCGCGCTTCACCGTCCGCAAGTAGCGATTGTTCCCGAAATTGTCGTGGTGAGTGCCGTCTACCCGTCCGGGCCGAAGCGAATCTCTTCCGGCGCCAGTCGCAGACTGTCCGAGAGCACGACCCGGGGCGCGTACGTCTGCCGGAAGGGCGCCAGGCGCAGGTGCACGCGCGTCGTGTCCCCTTCCCGCGACGAGCCCAGAACCGTCTGACGCGTGTCCAGCTCCAGTCGCCGCGGGCGGACCGTGGTCGGATCGACCGCGACCGACGTGCCGTCGCGCAGGTGGATCCGCATCGCCTCCGGCGTGGCCGCCAGGCGGTTCAGGACCGGCAGCGCCGCCGTGCTGTCTGCCGTCGGGTCCAGCGAGAAAATGACCGCGCTCTCTTCGTACGCCCAGTCGATCTCGATGCTCGCGATCACGTACTTCCGGAGCTGCAGCCCGCGCCCCGTCGCCGCCTCGCGCGCGACCAGCGTGTCGCCCCTGATCCACACCATCCCCGACAGCGTGGCGCGGCGCGGCATGCTCAGGCGAACCGTGGACGTCGTGAGCGACTCCACGCCGGCGATCGCCTGTGCGCCGTACTGCCCCTGCGGCCAGCTTTGCAGGAACGCTTCGTAACCCTCGCGGCTGCTCTGCGCGACCGCCCGTTCCCAGTCTCCATCTTCTTTCGCCAGCTCGATGCGGATGCGCGCGATCGTCGCGTAGTAGTGATCCGGGTGCGCCTTGATGAAGCGCGCATACGACTCCGCCGTGCCCTCCCGCTCCGCCTCGCTCCAGTCCCGGTCCGTCGAGCTGCACGCCATGGCAAACGCCAGCGCGAGAACCGCGCAGACTCTCCCCAGCGATCGCCGCCGGCATCCAGATACGCTACTCATGACCATGTGATTCACGACCCAGCTTCCACCCGGCCAGTCTACGTCTCTCTCCCCCAACTGTCCATCCCACCACTCCCGACCCCGGCAACCCCGTTTACAACTCCCCGTCCGTCCGCTAACATGTCCCTTTCCCGGAGGCCCTATGCAGACACTCCTCATCGGACACAGCCCCGACGCCGACGACGCGTTCATGTTCTATGCCCTCGCCAAGCGGATCGTGACCATCCCCGGCTACCAGGTCGATCACGTGATGGCCGATATTCAGACCCTCAACCAGAAGGCCCGCAAGGGCGAGCTGCCCGTGACCGCCATCTCCGCCGCCGTGTATCCCGAAGTCGCCCACCGCTACCGCATCATGTCCTGCGGCGCGTCCGTGGGCCGCAACTACGGCCCCGTCCTCCTCGCGCCGCAGCCCATGACCCTGTCCGACCTCGCGAACAAACGCATCGCCGTCCCAGGCGATTTTACGACGGCGTACATGCTGCTGCGCCTCTTCGTCACCGCGCCCTTCCAGCCCGTCCAGGTAGCGTTCGACAAGGTCATCGACACCGTGCAAAGCGGCCAGGCCGACGCCGCCGTCATCATCCACGAGGGTCAACTCACCTGGCAGCAGACCGGCCTCCACCTCGTACTCGACCTCGGCAAAGCCTGGATGGACGACACCGGTCTCCCTATTCCCCTCGGCCTCGACGTCATCGACCGCCGCCTCGGCGAAGAAACCATGCACACCATCGCCCGCGCCCTCAAAGAAAGCATCGTCTACGCCCGCGCCCACGAAGACGACGCCCTCGATTACGCCATGCAATTCGGCCGCGGCATCGACCGCGAGACCTGCCGCGCCTTCGTGCGCATGTACGTGAACGAAGACACGGTGGACATGGGCGAAGAGGGGCCGCGCGCGTTGGAGGAGTTGTTCAGGCGGGGGCTGGACGCCCAAGTGATCTCTACGTTACCTCAACTCGATCCCATTTAGCTTTGGCGTCACTATCTCCCACGTCTTCTCGAGACAATCCCGAAATCGGTGTCAGATCCACTTTCACTTCGCCATAGTTTCCAACTTCTTGATTCTCGGCACGATTGCGTTGATTGATCGAACGAACACCCGTACGAGTTGGTCGTATTCGGAGCCAAGCCAATCTCGAAGTGTGCCCCGATCCCAAGCTCCTATATGCTTATAGTCGAATCGCGTGCTCCCCTTGTTTCCAACGTCGATCTTGATTCGTTTCATCTGCCGACCGAATTCGATGTTGTGGCCAATCTCCGTTTCAAGCTGATCTCTCATCCCCTCAAGTCCGTGAAAGAGATAGCTCTTGCGATCGGGTGGCAACTCAAATCGAAAGTCAATCCTGTAGTACCCAGACCTCGGTTCGAGCCTCACGCTGAGACCATTGAGGAACGCGTCTTTCAAAACAAGGACGTCACCGCTTCTCTCAAACGCGCGGCTCTTCATGCCGCGGTGTAGACATTCCTGCAGAGCACTCACACAATCCGATTGGTCAGCAACTGCGCCCGCACGAAAGGCACCTTCGACAAGAATCGCGCCGCGCCGGGGCCTAATGTGGGTACGATAGAAGGACTTTACGTGTTCGAACTCGTCAGAGTTCTCTGTTTCGAAACCAATGTCTAGCGATTGAATATCAGACGACTCATTGAGGTTCATAGACGTGACTATCGCTGACCTCTCATTCATATACACCTTCGCATGGAGATTATCGATTTCAACAGGATTGATGCCCATAGAAGTGATTTCTTTCCGATTACCAGGCACCCTGGCGCGTATGTAGTACTCAACGTCGATTCTTTTGCTGACCGCCATCAGTAGGCGCCTCATTTTCTCCCACTTCGCAATCTTGTTATACGGAGATATGATGATCAACGTATTCTCGGCTTCATCCATCAAGGACATTATTCTTGACGCAATCTCTGCGGGTTTGATGAACCTCATGCTTACTCTCTCCTCTCAAGGCTCGCCCCGGGGCGGTGGTCTCTTGCCTAACTGATTCTACACGCTCTCGAAACCTAGCGTCAGGACGCGTCCTCGACTGGGTTACCATGCGCACCCCGGGGCTTTTCCTGATACGCTCGCTTGCGGAAGGCAATCAAAGCCGTCAATAGACTTCCGATTCCCACGAGGAGCCCAAAGCAGCCCGCGAACCAGAACCAGAGTTCCCTTGCTGTACCGTCTGCGAACTTGTGAATATCAAGGAGTATGATGACCGAGAGTGTGAGGGCAGCCGCAAACCAAAAAACGAAGAGCGTGCTCTCTACCCCTCTGCGCAAGCCTTGCCCCCTATTCTTGAAACCCCGGTCGAGACGAAGAAGTGCCTCGGATGGGCAGCTTTCCCCGGCGACAATCGCGGCAATCCTGTCGCTGACTCCCTTGAGAAGGTTGAACTTCTCGTTCAAGCTTGTCCAGTCCCTCGCGACGAACAGGAACATGAGCGCCGTGATCGCCGGTACTCCACTGAACAGGTAGAAGAATGGACCATCCGACAGCTCACTGAAGACGTGTTGGCTTGCCTGGCCGAGTGGAAGAACAACAGGTGGAGTTCTCATCGCAGCCTCTTGGACTAGTTGAGCGCTCCGCTCGAGCACTTGCGCGCCTAGCCAGCCAAACGCGGCAATCAGACCAGTGGCATAGCTGAGCAACACTCTGAAGAAGTGTGCGTCGAACATGCGGACTTCTGCACGGTAATGGTCCTGCTCCTGCAGCAGGGTCGCCATAAGATCACTCCTGCCATCGGGTTTCATTGAGCTATCCTCCCGCATCTTAGTATCAGTACCCGTTGCGACTCTCGACCACCACGCTGGAGCCGTCGATGATGATCTCGACGGGCAGCTCCCGGACGTCCTTCACCATGTATAACCGTGGCGTCCCGTCAAGGCTTCTCAGAACAGACCCGCGATCCAGACGAGCGCTTGGTACAGGCCGAACATCATCGCCGCAAGAAGCACCAAGCCGATGGGCTTGCACCAGCACCTCTTCTTTGTGGCTTGATCCATTGGATCCACCTCATTATTACGGCGTTCCGGGTCGGGTGAGGGCGTTTCGGATTGCGCAGGGAGTGCTCAGCACGGCGTTGCCCAGGCGGCAGCCGGCGCCGACGGCCCAGTGTGTGATTCGGCAGGAGCGGGTCAATACCCAGCGCGTACCGCTGCAGCCGAGATAGAAGCCAAGGGCCCCCAGTCCGACCGCGCCGCCCAGGAGCACCTCACCGGCGCCGAGGATCGCATTGCCGGCGCCCTTGGCGGCATTGCCGAACGCGCACCCGAGGTTGCCGCCGAAGGTGCCGATCGCGGCGCCAACGCCTGCGAACATGCGACCGACACCCTTGACGCCCTCCCAGATACCCTTTCCACCTTCGCTCAGCGTGCATCCGGTGTTCTCCACGACCTCGGCGCCTTTGCACACGACGGCCGCGGCTTCGGCGGCGACCTTGCAGGCTTCGCGCATGGCCACCGAGCCAGCTCTGCAAACGCCGCGTGCGGTTGCCGCCGCCGCAACGCAGACGGCCCGAGCGGCGCGACAGGCGTAGCGGCGGGGATCGAATCGACCGAAGCGATTGCAGTTGGTGAAGCTGTTGCACTGTATGTTGCAGGTGGTGTTGACGCGGTTTTCATGTGCGCGATTGCATTCGGCAATTTTTGACGCCTTCTCGTCGTCGCACTCCTGGAACGTGTCCTGGGTGTCGTCCCAGCAATCTGCCATGTTCGAGAAGTGTCCCCCAGCCTCCGCGAAGTTGCCAGAGGCAGCAGTGAATTGTCGCGCGGCCGCTTGCCCCATCTCGCTCCCTGTGTCCTCGAAGCACGCGGCTGCGTCCTCGAAGTTCTTTCCGGCCTCGCCGAATCGACTGGCGCCATCCTTGATCAGGCCCTCCGCTGCGCCCGCAATGGCATTCGTCGTCCGGGAACACGCCGTGCAGGCACGAGCATCGAGACGAAAGCACCGGTAGTTGCCCTCGTCCATTGCACGCCGGCACGCTGCCAAGCGCCGGCGAGCCGCGACCAAGCAGGGGGAATCGTCCGGCTGCAGCACACCCGCCCGTTCCATCACGTCGATGATCGCCTCTGCGTAATCGATGGCACCGGGGATGTTGGGATGGCCGATGGAAGCGAGTCGACAGGTGATCGCCCCGCCAAAATTGGTCTGGTTTGCGTTGCACTGACTGATGCGCTCCGGGATCACCTCATCTTCCGGTGTGGCGCCGCCAAGCCACTGGGCCCACTGGCTGACGTTTTCGGGCACGCCATCGGGGATGGCATCGTAGCCCCAAAGCCAGGCGCTCGGTCCAAAGAGACTGTGCGGCCCCTCGATGTTCGATCGCGCAAACAGCACGGTGCGCGCGGTGTGTTCGGGGACTCGCAGCACGCGGCGGATCGCGCGCCGCAGGTGATGGGTGCTGGCGGCCTGCCAAGCGGTCGAAGCGTTGGCCAGGGCATCGAGGCCAAAGGGCGACGTCAGTACGAGGTTCGAAATTCCGTGTAGAAAGCCGACACTCTGCAGCTTGGTGATCGACGCCACCGAGTAGAGCGAGAACACGGGAAAGTAGCCGTTGACTACGACCGCCGCTGCTGGGAAGTTGCGCAGCGCGATATCGAGCGTATCGAACATCAGTTCCTCGATGCTCACGGCTTGATCCAGCAGCCAGGTCGGCCAACACCGCAGCGCATAGCCGTCGAGCTCGGCGCGGAACGGCGTCAGAATGTTGAAGATCCCTATATCGTTGATGCCACCATCCAACAAGATCCAGCGCACGTCGTGCGGCGCGCCTTTTCCCCAGTGTTGATCGATAAGGTCCCGCGCGGTTTCGAGCTGCTGCTGAATCGACATCGCGCTGCTGGGCATTTCGCGGGCGAAGTCTTCCGGCGAATACCACGGCGACAGATTTGTTCCGGGATCGAGCAAGCCGTCGTGAAGTCCGCCGTCTGATCCTTGCGGCTCCATTACGGCGCCGGAGCGTGCCATCGCGAGTTCGGCAACGACGCCATGCTCGCGCGCGACGCGCGAACGTACTAGCTCGCGGAAGCGGTGGACGGGGTGAAGCCCCTGTCCCCACATCAAAGAATCACCGACGGAAAGGAAACTCGGAGGCCGGTTGTCAGCGAGCGCGGGACCCGCGGACGCGGCGCTGAGCTGTGCGCGTGAGACCGCCATCTCATCCTCCCCGATTCGAGGCTGTGACAGCTACCTATTCTGCAATTCCCCACCCGACCCTTGCAGCGTAACTAGACAACCCCATTTGTTGGAGGAGTTGGGCACGTTGAGGTGACTGCGAACGGAGATGCTGAGGCGTCTCGCCGAGACGACGGCGGCAGGATTGGGAGCTCCGGCTCCACGGCCGTGAGCTTATGGGAATCATGGTTTCGCTCCCCGCGCCGGCCTTTGGCAAGGCCGAGCGCTTGGGGAGGAGGCTACGCCCGGGGGAGCTGGGTGTCCAGGGGAAAGTGCTCGGCGCTAGTAAGCCGCTCGATAGTCGATATCGAATCGAATGCCGGTCACCTTGTCCGCCTCGACCGTTACGGGGTAGATGTTCCCCGCTCCATCGAACCGATTTGCGTAGAACAGCGTGTCTTCGACGGCGAACACGCTGTACTCGCCGGGCGGGAGGTTGACCTGAAAAAAGCCCTGCGCATCGGACCAGGCAGTTGCGATGAGCTGGGTGTTGATCTGCTCGTAAAACGGTCCTTGCGTTTGGACCACGTCCTGAAATGAAGTGAGCTCGTGGATTCTCATCTCTCGTCCCACCGCCGTGATGGTCCCGGTCGCGCAGCTGGGCATGAAGTTCCCTTTCCAGAACCAGACGTCTCCCCAGATTCCTTGGGGAATGCTCACTCGGTTGCCGTGGCGGCCGGGGTATTCCACGGGTGTCCAACCGGGGCCGCAGGGAGACGACGGATCTTTGCATCCATCGCCGGCCGCAACGGCCAGCCCGAAGACGAGCCAGAAGAGTATCGTTCGCGCGGGGTAGGGGTATGGGGTCGCTCGGGGGATACGGCTGCGTCGGGGTCGGGGGCTCCCGGGCCGCGAGCTTGAGAGGGTCATGATGGCCTCCTAGCGTCGACCGGTGGGCGGCGGGGCCTATGGGTTGAATCTAGGCCCGGGGGACTTGGCTGTCTAGGGGAAAAAAGGGAGCTACGGGTCCGCGCGTACCCGGTGGCGATTGGTGGCCCACGGGATGCGCTAAGGTCGTGACAGCCCTTGCGCGATTCGACGCGCCTTCTCCTCTGTGAAGTCACTCGCAAGAATGGCTCGACCAACACGAATCGGGGCCATAATTCGAGGAGCGGACACAAGCTTCCCGTTCAAGACCATGCCACACCGTTTCCCGACGTTGCCCTCGGTCAGCTCTTCGAATTCCTGGCTGCCAGCCGCTGTGAGCATGAGTTCCACGGCCCAGCTTCCGTCTTGCATGGTCGCGAACGCCGAGTCGACATCAGACTGGTTGACCAGCACTTCATCGTGGAGATAGAAGCGCTCCCCAGTCGGATCGAATGCCATTTCCGTCAACTCCGGCGCGGGCTCGTCTTCTGCAATTCGGAACTCCAGTGTCACCTGCTTCGATTCCGAACACCCAATCAGCCAGACCGCCAATAGGCAAAGAACCAGAGGTTGCTTTGACACTTGTTTCACCTCCTCTGGCTTGCTGTGCATCCGCAATCCTCCTCTACATCAGTTCCTCGAGCTGAAAGCGATGCCGGATCGGGTGCATCACCGCGTGCTCGAGCATGGCGTCGACGCAGTACGTACCTCCCCAGCGCGCGGTGTATTCGCGATCGAGCTGCTTTTCGGTGACGGTGGAGAGCGGCGTGCGCCACTGCGCCAGGAGATGTTCGAGATAGTCATCGGCCTTCTGCGCGATCTCGTCGAGGCCCGGCACCGGCGCCATCTGAGGGTCCGGCAGCTCGAGCATCTTGCACGTCCAGGTCATGTATCCGCGCGCGCAGCTCAAGACGTGCCGGAGCAGCGCGTCCAGGGACTGATAGGCGGGATCCTTGGTTTTCGGCAGCGCGACTCCCGCCCGCTTCGCCGCCTTCCAGGTGTCGAGGAACTCGCGCATGTGTCGCTCGTGCAGAAGCACCAGGGCGCGGGCACCGCGATACTTGTAGCCGGCCAGTTCTTGCTCAGTTCCCATGCGACCTCCTCGCCCTTCTAGAGACCGACGCCCACCCCAATGCTGATGTAAGGGCTCCAATCTTCGTAGGGTGAGTTGTCGTCTCGCAGCACGTCGAACAGCACTTCCACGATCAGCGACGTGCGCGGGCCCATGGGCTGCAGGAGCCCACCGCCGAGCCAAATGAAGGGAACCCATTGGCGGTCGGATTCGAAGTTGGACGTGTTGTACTTGTAGCTGATTTCGGCGAACTCGGCGTGGGCGTACACGCGGGGATGGATTCGGTAGCGGGTAAAGAGGCTCCCGCCGTAGTTGTGCGATGTCACCTTCTCTGCGTAGCGCTTGTCCTCGATGTATTCGTAGCCGACCTTCGCTCCCAGCGAGAGCTTGGGGGCTATCTTGTAGCCGACCCACGGCATCAAGCTGATGCGAAAGTAGTCGCCGAAGCTGAAGCCGACGGTCCCGCCGAAGTAGACTCTGCTGGGGCCGGGCTGGCTGTGCTTGGGCGGTGTCGGTTTTGCTGTGGTCGTCGTGTCCGCCGGCTGCGCGAACGCGCTGGCGGCGCACGAGTTCAAGATAGTGGTCAAGACAAGAATTCTGAGCATGAGGTCCCCTCGCGTTGATCCTTTGCCCCGCGTCTCGCTACCAGCCAGACCCTATCACCAGGACCTTGATACTAGCCTCAATGCGTCGAGAATCAAGCAGGCCGGTGAAATTGTCTCTTTGTGCTTGGGTGGAAGCCAAATGGGGGCGGACTGAGTCCGCCCCCACCGGGCGAGAAAACCTAGTGCCCTTGGGCCGCTAGCGTGTCTGTTCAGCCGTGGCGCCGTGCGCTGATGCCGTCGAATCAAGGGGAAACGGGCGGCTCAGCGGGCCGTTCAACACGGGTTCAAACAGGCGTTGATGGCGGCATTGGCCTTAGGCTACTGAAACTGCGAGCTTGTGGAAGGTGGAGTTGCCGACCTCACAGGTCTCAACCCGAGGATTGCCTTCAAGCAACCCATCCAGAGCCTTCAACACTCCCGGATACGTGTCGTGGTTGTAAGCGTCCGCGCTCTCCTTGTTGTCCCACAGACTGATGGCGAGCGCATCCGTTCGGCCGGGGCTAACGAACGTGATTTCGTCCTGGAACCCCTTCAGATCGCGAAGCATGGGAATGACCCTTTTCTCCAACCTATGGGTGAGCTCGGGGGTGTTCGAAGCGTTCTTCAGATTCATAAACACTTTGCGTGCATACATGTTAAGTCTCCTTGCGTTTGTCTCTTATGCTGAGGGCCGATCCAGATAACTTCCGTTGGTTCAGATGATCTGGGTTACGCCTCTCTTATTAACTAAGCTAAGTTAATTAGCTTTCCGTGTCAAGCTAAGAATGATACTATTTTTGTAGTTAATCGAGTACAGTTAAGTGGAGGTGCCTCCTAATGGATGTCTGTTTCTTGATCCGACAGCGGCTGGGAGAACTGGGGCTCCAGCAGAAGGAACTCGCGGCGGCGGCAAACGTTACGGAGTCGTATATCTCGCAGCTATTGACGCGCAAGAAGATGCCCCCGGCGCCCGACCACACCGATATCTATGAGAGAATGGCGGCGTTTTTGAAGCTCCCGAGCGATCAGTTGTCAGCGCTCGCCGGCCTCCAGCGCAAGGAGGAGTTGCTAAAAAAACTGAGGGACCCACCCACCCCGTTGTTCGGAGAGATTCGAGAGTTGATCCTCCACAAGTGCCCACCCGAGGAAGAAAAGGCGATACGTGCGATCTTTGAGAAGCAGCCCTTCGGCGAACTCGAACGGCTCGTCACACAAAAGCTTTTGGACGTCGTCAAGCAGCTCGTTAGAAAAGAATTGGAAAACGAAAACTGGCTCCGCCTGGCGGCTAAACTCAGCGGCCACAGCTATGAAGAGTTCCGCGTCATAATCCTCGAGTTCCTGGATACGGACGTCTTCAACTTATCGCCGAAAGACTGTCTTTCGTTCCTGGGTCCTCTGATCGAATCCTGGCATATCGATCTGACTACTTTTGCGATGGACATCGTGCTGAGCCGGAGACTGGCCCCCGGGTACGCCAGGAGACTCGAGTTTGTGGAAAGCGAACCCAACGAGCCGTCCGAGGAAGAGCTGGGGCTCAAAGAATTCCTTCGTGACCCTTCCCTGAGCGGCAATGCCACCGAGGAGGAAGTCCGGTTTCTAAAGAAGCTGCGGTTCAAGGGAAAACGCCCCACCGCCCTGTATTACTACCGGGAATTGCAGAACCTCCGAGACCCAGTGCATTTTCGCAAGGCATGAAGTTGGTTTGTGCCCGTCTGGCGCGGCGTCGATGGTCATTGCGCCGATCGCCCATAGATGCGCCGGATGTCCGGCAGCTCCGTCGTTTCGTAGTGCACCCATATGTAGAGGTGAGTGAAGATGGCGGCCACCAGTGCCGCCTGAGACAGGAGAACGAGCCCGGGGAGCCAGAACAGGAGAATGCCGAAGGTGTACATGGCGTTAGCGCTGAATCGGAAGATGCCCTCTCTGACGAACGGCACGTCGCGATAGGCGGGATCGAAGTGGTCGATCCCGAAAGCGCGCTTCACACCGAAGTACTTGTGGATCGAAATCATCGTGTAGAGCGCCGGGAGATACAGCACGATCGCCAGCGCGTATGCAATGGTCGGGCTCAGGCCGAGCGTGTTGGCATTGGACACGGCGAGAATGATGATCACGACCAGGCGCGCGACGATGAGGATGGCAAAACAGACACTATGGAGCGTGAAGCCCCGCTCCCTGCCGAGCCGCCTGCTGATGGCCGCGTGGTGGAGCTCCGCCCGCCAGACCAGCCAGACGTAGAACTGGTGCACGATGGCAACCAGGATGGCGACGGCCAGCCACGTTGCGGTCGAGACGCCCCAGAGCTCGCCGGCGAGCACACCGGGGAAGACGTCGGTCGCTCGCCACACTCCGACGAGAAGCAGAGCGAGGCCGAGGTAATGCTGGAGTTGGCGCTCGAACATTGCCGGTGTCTTGCCAGATCACTTTAAGAAACGATAGGACAGAGGGTACCGGTAGTGTTCTCCCTCGTTCGCCTTCACCGCGGCAATGATCGGGAACACCGTCATCAAGATCCCAACCGCGATGAGCAGGACGAGCCCAATGCCAATCACGAGCAGGAGAGCGCCCGCGAAGAGTGCGATGAACATCGTAATCTGGAAGTTGACCGCCTCCTTACCCTGCTCGTCGATGAAGGGGTCATCTTCCTTCTTGAGCAACCAGACGATCAATGGGCCCAGGAGGTAGCCCACACCGTTGGCCAGCAACCCAACCAGAGCGATGATATGACAGATCATCGCCCACTTACGCGCTTCTCGCGACGAGAGCGCCGTGGATTCGTTGGTTCCAGACATATTTCATAACTCCTCGGGTTACTGCCTACGTCGCTTTGCTACCGTAGAAAGTCATGAGCGGGCGAATCGCACACAAGATCGCGAGCGCAACGAACCACCAGATGCTCAACTGCATGATCTGCGGAACGAGCTTCACGATGACGAGAGCAAAGCAGATCGCTGCCGCTTGAGCCAGTTTCGTATCGAGAATACCGAGCCTTCTTGCACGCGTATCAAAGTATTCCCACATGCTCTCCTCCTCAGGAAATGGCTCTTGCCCTCTATTCGGCCCGGGGCGGTTCATCACGGTCCGGGACCGAAACGTCGGTCCCCGCCATCGCGGCCAACTCGAGGGCGAGCTGCTGCACGGTTTCCTCCATGGTCGCGCCGTATGAACCGTTGTTCAGGGAGACGTGGCACAACACGTCCAGCGTCGTGACGTCGATAACCCGCAGGTATGCCGCCCTCACGAGAAACTCCGCCGGATCGTACCGGTTCGGAACGAAGTAGACGTTTCCGAGGAGCAGCGCGCGAAGGTCGTAGCTCTCACGCAAACGATCCAGGAGCGCCAGGCTGACATAGAACGTGTGCTTTTCTCCTTCTCCGCCCACCTTGTCCCGCGGGGTTTCTACGGGTACCTCCTTCAGGGCGAAGCCGCGGTACGATAGCTCCGCGCCGAGCAGATTCGTGACCATCTGGCTCTGCAGCGTGAGCACCAGTTTCGAATCGGTCGGCGGGGCGATGTATACGCCGTCCTCACGAGACGTCGAGCTGAAAGGAATCGGCACAAAGCGGGGATCCTTGGGCTCGGTGCTCAGCAGGGGATAGACACCGATGGCGGTGGGAATCGCATCCACACCGGGCGACTTCGTGACGGTCACCTCTCCGCCGCTCGACGCGCATCCCCCGAACATGAACGCGATCACAATGACGATGAGCGTAATCATCAACACGTCCCTCCGTGTGCGTGCTTCTTGGCGCGCCGGTAGAAGGTGCGGACCTTGTTGCGGTTCCCGCACGTTTCCATGCTACACCAACGGCGGCTGCGGTTGCGCGAGATATCGAGGAAGAGCCAGCCGCACTCGTCGTCGCAGCACTGGCGCACCCGCTGGTACGCGTCTGACGTGATGATGCGCCCGGCGTCCAGGGCGGCGGCCCAGGCGGGGCGGTCGGGGGCGGGGGTGGTGCCGCGCCAGGTCCAGGCGACGGCGCCGCCGGTGCGGCGCAGGGTGCGCGCGGCCGCCGCGGCCCGGTAGGCAGCGTCGAGGCGCGCAAGGGGACCGGCCGGCGGCGCCTCTCCGCAGGAGAGGGCCAGGAAGACGGCGGCGATGGCCTCGCGCACCTCGATGGCGCGGGCCAGCGCCTTGGCGGCCGCGCGGGGGTGGGCCTCGCCCCAGGCGCGGAGCGCCCGCGCCTCGGCGGGTTCGAGCACGCCGGCGGTCCGGGCCCAGCGCAGCAGGTCCGTGAAAGCGTGGAGCTTCTCCTCGGGCGGTTCGCGCCGGCGCCAATCGAGCGTGTTGGCGAATTCGAGGGCGGTCGAGCCGCCGGTGCCGGCGCCCGGCCAGGGGCTTTCGAAAGGGGTTACCATGGAATCTGCTGCCTCCGGGGCCGCCCGCGGGGGCGGTCGCTGACTAACCAGTAAAACACTATTGACAGGTTAGATCAAGCCGTTTTTATTATAGTCAATGGAGAGAGACAGCGAAAGGGCGCCGGCCTCGAGGGGCGCGATTCGGGCCAAGACGGAGGTGGGAAAATGAACGAGAGCGAACGGCTGGCAAAGGAACTGGAGAAAGCCCTGAACGGAGGGGCCTGGCACGGGCCGTCCTGGCGGGAGCTGCTGGCGGGGGTGACGCGCGAGGAGGCCCTGGAGCGGCCGGTCGCGGGGGCGCACAACATCGCGGAGATCGTCCTGCACGTCACCACGTGGCAGGACGTGGTGCGGCGCCGCCTGCAGGGGGATTCGCCGGAGGTGTCGGACGCGGAGGATTGGCCGCGCCCGGCGCTAGAGGGGGAGTCGGCGTGGCAGGCGACGGTGGAGCGCCTATTCGTAACGGCGCGCTCGCTGCGCGAGACGCTCGCCCGGTTCCCCGTCGAGCGCATGCAGGAACGGCGGCCGGGCATGGACCAGACCTGGTACGCTATGCTCATCGGCGAGTTGCAACACGTGCTCTACCACGCGGGACAGGTCTCGCTCCTCAGGAAGGCTGCGGTGGCCGCGCCGAAATGACGGCGTATCGGCCGGCGGCCCGGGAAGGATGTTGGCTATGAAAACGGCTACTCTGCAAGTGCTGCGGCGGCAGCTCGAAGATCGGCAGACGCGTCTTCGGACCGCGATCTCGAACGACGGGTCCGAGCCGCACCTCGTGGGCCTGCTGCTGCAGGTGGATTCCGCGCTCGACAAGCTCGGCACGGCCGACTACGGGCGCTGCCTCGTGTGCGACGAGCACGTCGACGACGAAGAGCTCCGGCACAACCCCCTTCTCCAGTACTGTCTCTGCACCCTCACGCGCGAGCAGCAGCGCGCCCTCGAGCAGGACCTCGAGCTGGCGCGACGCATCCAGGCTGGCCTGCTTCCCGATCCGCGGCTGCGCGCGGCGGGCTGGGAGGCGTCCTACCACTACGAGCCGGCCGGCGTGGTGAGCGGCGACTACTGCGACTTGTGGCGGCAGCCGGACGATCCGGAGACGGTCTACTTCGCCGTGGGCGACGTCGCGGGCAAGGGCGTGGCCGCGTCGCTGCTCATGGCGCACCTGCAGGCGTCGTTCCGGTCGCTCGTCGGCGCGGGCCTGCCGCTCGCCGAACTGGTGGCGCGCGTAAACGAGCAGCTTGTGCGAGCCACCATTCCCACGCACTACGCCACGCTCGCGTTCGGCCGCGCGGGCGCGGGCGGCGAGGTCGAGATCGTCAACGCGGGACACTGCCCGCCGCTGGTGGTCCGTGGGGGTGAGGTGGAAGCGCTGGCGCCGACGGGATTCCCCGTCGGCATCGTGTCGGACCGGCCGTACGAGGTGACGTGCATGGAGCTGCGCGACGACGAGGCGCTGCTCCTCTACACCGACGGGCTCACGGAGGCGGAGCGTTTCGACGGCGACGAGTACGGGCAGACGCGCATCGAGCAGTTGCTCTCGCGGCGCTCCTCGCACGCGGCCGGCGCACGGCAGCTGGTGCAGGCGGTGCGAGGGGATCTGGAAGCGTTCCTCGGAGATGCCAAGCGCGCAGATGACCTGACGGTCATGGCGCTGCGGCGTGCGAACGGCGCGTCCTGAGCGCACGCGCGGGCCGCGCTCGGCTCATTTCGCTGGCTTTTCTTCGCGGTGCGCCCGGCCGACTGCCACGTACCCGCCGATCAGAATGAGGCCGACGACCACACCCGGCACGAGCACCGTCAAGACCGTGCGATCCGTGAGGTTTCGGAGCGTGAGCACGGCGGCAATGACGATGATCGCCGCGCCCGCCAACAGGAGTGCGGTTCGCACGAGCTCTGTGGTGTTCTTCATGTGTCCTCCCTCTTGAATCGTCTCCCCCGTCTCATCCGCTGTTCTTCGACTACAACCACCTTCTCACACGCGACTTGTACGCGCGGTAGGGTTCGCCGAACTGCTCCTCCATGTGGCGCTCCTCGGGGATCACGAAGTTCGCCGTTAGCAGCCACACCATGACGATCACGACGAGGAACGGGGTCAGTGTGCCGGCGAGTACGGCGGCGCCGCCGAGCACGGCGAGCAGCCCGGCGTACATGGGATTGCGGCTGAACCGGAACGGCCCCTCGATCACCAGCGCGCTGGATTCGCGGAAGGGCTTGACCTCGGTCCCGTGCGCCTTGAAGAGCCCGTCGGCCCAGACGTTGAGACCGATCCCGATCGCGATCAGCGCCACCCCGGCGAGCCGCCACAAGGACCCGATCAGTCGCGGACCCGGCACGAACAGGTGAAGCGCCGCCATGGCGAGGAGCGCGACCAGGAAATAGGTCGGCGGCAGCGGCCGTCTGGGTGGAGCGGTCGGCGTCATGGCAGCAGATCAAACGAAGCGATCATCTCTTCCAGTATCTCGCCTTCCTTCTTCGGGGCGATGATACCCGGAAGCGCCAGGTGACGCTCATAGTCCCTCAGGATTGGATCGAACTCGGTGATGAACTTGCGCCTGACGTACAACGTTACACAGCTATCGATGGGGATATAGTACTCGCTCTGCCCGCAACCTTCCACACCAGAGGTGACACGGAATCCATCCCGCGCTCCAATGCACACCTCGTCGATGAAACCGGGGTTGACCTGCAACTTGCCGTCTTTCAAGAATCGAGTGGTAACGAAGTCGGTTGCGGTCGACTCCACGGTCTCGCCCAAGCCTTGGCGCCAAAGCTCGATGGCCACGCTGAAATCGACCAGGTTACTCAAGGTAGCCACGTCATCGTCGAAATCACATGGATCGACATGTTCGAAGGGGATTGCGTGCTCGAAGAGAACAGTCCTGCCGATCTTCGTCACGCTGAGCAGGCTATCCGGATACCGCAGCTCGAACCCCTGCTCCCTGTCCGTGTACACGCTCCAAGCCGCACCCGCTGTCGGGCCGGGTGCGGAGGCCATAAGCACCAACGCACAGACGAGCGCCGCCATCTCCTTACTCGAACGCGTAGTGCCACAGACTGGGGACGCCGCAGTTGATGATCCACCACGCCTCGGGATCGGCTATGAACCCGAGATCGAGAATCCTCGCATCGGGCTTCGACAACTCGACCACGGCGACGGTCACCGCACCCGGAGCCATGCACGGCGTCTGCTCGTTGGGAAACCACGCGTCCTCGAGCGGGATTCCCGCGCGCACGATATCCCGGAGCAGGGCCTCCCCTTCGGGGGCGGGCTTTTCGTGTTCAAAAAGCCCCCAGGCCATGTAGTACGTCACGTCGGAGTTGGGAATCTCCCGGTTGTCCTCGAGCGTGGCTGTGGGGAAGCTTGCCTGTGGGCTGACCGCCTCCTCCTTCTCCGAGCACGCGTTCACGAGCAGGAGCGCGCACGCGACGGCAAACGATAGGAACTTCATCACGGTCACCTCGCGAGGAAAGAGTCATGTCCGCATGGACACTCCGTCGGGGCCGGCGGTCGGGGGGGCGCGGCGGAGGGCTTGCGATGGGGGGGAGCTGCAGCCGCACCGCCCTCCGGCGGGCCGGCGCGCCTGTGGAGAGTATACTCCCGTCGACGTCGACTGTCCAGATGCTGGCCACTGCATCCGGCATGCCGCTCGGCGTCTGGCAAAGACACCTTCGATATGGTAGAATTGTGTTCTGCGCAGCCCGACGGGGCGGCGTCCTGCCGTCCCTCGAACCGCCAAGGAGAATGACGATGGCTCCCTCGACACGCAGCTGGTGGAATCGCCCCGGTCCGCGCTGGGGTGGGGCATTCTCGATCGCGGCGGCGCTGGCGGCCGCGATCGGCGCTTTGGGCACGCCCGCGTCCGCCCAGCGGCAGACCGATACGGTCGCGCTCCAGAAGCTCTCGCAGCAGCTTCGGGCCGACCTGCTCGCCCGCCGGACGCCGCTCTACCATGCGCTGCTCCGCTCGACGGATCCGGCGCAGCAGGCGCTCAACCGCAACCCCAACCTCCAGCTCATGTTCATACGGGAGAACGGGATGCCCGCCTACTACCTGGCCAACAACATCGACGCGGCCCAGACGGTGCGCACCTTCGACGTGTGGCCGCTGCCCGTCGGCGGCGGCTTCTACGGGCTCACCGGCGCGGGCACGCCCGCGGGTGCGCTCGCCATATGGGACGCCGGCGGCGTGCTGACGACGCACCAGGAGTTCGGAGGACGGGCGGTGCACATCGACTCACCGTCGAGCGTCCACTTCCACGCCACGCACGTGGCGGGGACGATGGTGGCCGGCGGCGTCGATTCCCTCGCGCGCGGGATGTCGTACGAGGCACCGCTCGACGCGTACGACTGGAACTTCGACACGTCGGAGATGGCGACGGCGGGGGCGAGCGGCCTGCAGGTGTCCAACCACTCGTACGGATACGCGGCGGGCTGGGAGGGACAGTACTGGTACGGAGACCTGACCATCAGCACGGTCGAGGACTACGGCTTCGGCTACTACGATACCGAAGCGCAGACTTTCGACCAGGTCGCGTACGACGCCCCCGAGTACCTGATCTGCGTCGCCGCGGGCAACGACCGCAACGACGGTGCCTGGAGCGGCAGCCACTTCCATTGGAACGGTTTCACCTGGGAGAGCGCCACCGACGTGCACGGTGTGGACGGACAGAACGGCGGCTACGACACCATCAGCTACATCGGCAATGCGAAGAACATCCTCACCGTGGGGGCGGTGCTCGATATTCCCGGCGGGTACTCGATGCCCAGCGACGTCGTGCAAGCGGCCTTTTCCAGCTGGGGCCCGACGGACGACGGGCGCATCAAGCCCGACATCGTGGCCAACGGGGTGGGACTCTACTCCGTAGGCGTCGCCAGCGACACTGCCTACGCCACTTACACCGGCACGTCGATGGCGACGCCGAATGCGTCCGGATCGATCAACCTGATCGCGGGTGAGTACGAGAATCAGTTCGCCAAGAAACCGTGGTCCTCGACGCTCAAGGCAATCGTGATCAACACGGCTGACGAAGCGGGAGCGGCGGACGGACCCGACTACGCGAACGGCTGGGGACTGCTCAACACGCACCGTGCGATCGATCTGCTGAATCTGGGGACGTATGATGCTGGCGGGGCCTTCGAGCAGACCATGAACAGCGGCGAGGTCCACGAGTACCACTTCATCGTGGACATGCCGCAGGACGTGCGCCTGACCATTGCGTGGACGGATCCGCCCGGCACGCCGCCGACGCCCGCCCTCGATCCGCCCACCAAGATGCTCGTGCACGACCTGGACATCCGCTTGACCAACGTGACAGCGGCCATCACGTACGAGCCGTGGATCGTCGACCCCGCCAACCCAGCCCTCGCGGCGACGTCGGGCGACAACGTGAGCGACAACGTGGAGCAGATCGACGTCGCCAGCGCGCCCGCCGGCGAGTACACCGTCACCGTCACGCACAAGGGTACGCTCGCCGAATCCTCGCAGGACTACAGCCTGGTGTGGAGCGGCATGCGCAACGCCGACCCGACCCCGGTCGCGGACGGGCCGGGGGCGGTGCCCGCCTTTGCGCTGGCCGCACCGTATCCCAACCCCGTCACCGGGCAGGCCACCATCGACTTCAGCCTGGACCGGGACGAGACCGTGTCCATCGGCGTCTACGACGTCAAGGGCCGCCGCGTGGCCGTGCTGATCGACCACGCAACCCAGCCGGCGGGTCCGGGTTCGGTGAGCTTCGATGCGAAGACGCTGCGTTCGGGCGTCTATTTCGTCAAAATGCAGACGCCGACCCAGAGCGTGTCGCGCAAGATCACGATCGTGAAGTAAGAGCCCGCGCCACCGCCGCTATTTCAGCAGCACCGCCCGCACCGTTTGGTGGCCCAGCCGGGTGGAGACGCGGAAGTAGTAGACGCCCGAGGCGGCCGCTTCTCCCCGCGCGTTGGTGCCATCCCACACGAGCGCGTTCTCACCGGCGTCGAAGGTGACGTTGTCCGCCAGCACCTTCACGCGCTCACCCGTCACCGACCACACGTCGGCGACTACGGCCGCGCGCTCGCCGATCTCGAAGCGCAGTGTTGCGGAGGGGTTGAACGGGTTGGGATGGATGGAAAGGACGCGCAGCGCCTCCGGCGCACCCGCCCCCTGCACGGCGGTGACGAGTCCGAGCTGCACGGGAATCGATGTCGATCCGCCCACGCCGTCGTGGGCTACCACCACCTGGCAGTTGTCCGGCCCCTGCATCGTCGGCGTGACACAGACGTCGAGCTGCGTCGACCCCGAGGGCGGAATGGAGTGGGCCGTCATCGTGGTGTCCAAGCTGAACGGCGCCGAGGAGCAGCCGGAGATGCCGGCGATGCTCAGGGTATCGCAACCGGTGTTCATGATGGTGATCGTCTCGCAGGTGGGCACATTAACGGCCACGCTGTCCAGGTCGACGGACGTGGGCGTGGCCACGCCGATCCCCTGCAGCGACTGATAGACCACGTAGAAGACCCAGTCGCCGGTGACGCCCAGCACACACGCGTCGAACCACCCGCCGGGAATCGCGAACACGACGTTCTTCTCGGCCTGGCATCCGTTGCCGTCGTGGATGACACTGGGCGCGAATAGGTCGCCGGAATTGGAATTGAGAAACTCCAGCGTCACCGTGAACGGCCCGGAAGCGATGGTCACCACACCGAGCTGCGCCTGCAGGTCGAACTCGTTTATGAAGCCGTCCACGAGCTGCGGCCCCGGAAGCGTGTAAGCCGGCGTTCCCGGGTCGGGCAGCCCGCCATTGTAGATCTTGATCGCGTTCTCCAGAGTGGTCGGGGCGCCACCGAATGTAGAAGCCCAGCCGATGCCCACGCGTAGGATCTGGATCGGGTATTCAGCCGGCATCAACGTGAACACCGCGCCAGCTTGCTCGTTGGGGATGAAGCAGGGGCAAACGATCTGGCCCGCCCCCGTGTAGTTCTGCGCGGTCGTCTCGGTGCATTGCGCGGATGCGGTGCTCGCGAACGACGAGAGCGACAGAACCGCGGCGGCAAATAACGTGCGCAAAGCGGTGGCGGAATGCATGGCGCGCCCCTTTCTGGTGAAGGCCGGTGTCGAGTTCGCCAAGGGCGCTCCATGATAGCGGCCGCGTCGTTAGCCGTCTACAGGACCCTTGCCGCCGCTCCACCAGGCCTCGCTCTTCCCCCTCCATGCATAGTCTATGCCACCGTCGCGCTGCAGCCCGCCGTCGAGGACGTCGAGGAGCCATGCGATCGGATCCCGCTTCATCGCCCCTTCCTGGGCACTCGCTCGCGCTGACTACGGAGTGCGAACGCCCGCGGCCCCACCGCGCGGGCCACGGCGAGGATGCCGTCGAGGTGGTCGCACTCGTGTTGCAACAGCTCGGAAAGGTCATCGTGGAGGACGCGCCGGTGTTCGTTCCAGTCGAGGTCGCGGTAGGTGATGCGGCACGAGCGGTGCCGCGCCACGCGCACGAGAAGGTCGGGGAAGCTCATGCAGTCGTCCCAGAGCTCGAAGGTCTCGGGGCTCACCTCGTCGAGGACGGGATTGATGAAGACGGCGGGTTCGTCGATGTGCATGTAGACGAGCCGCTTCATCACGCCGATCTGGGGGGCCGCGACGGCGCGCCCCGCGCCGTGGCGCGCGCGAAAGTCCAGCAGGGTGTCGTGCAGATCGCGGACCACGGGGCGCAGCGCGTCGACCTCGTCCAGACGCACGGCCGCGCATCGTTCGTAGAGCGCGGGATTGCCGAGCCGGAGAATCTCCCGTACGGGCACGTCGCCCTCCCCCTTATCCGGGGCGGGCCGATTGGGGCAGCTTGATGGCGCGGCCAACCGGCGGCGCGTCCGCGCGCGTGGCGTACAGGATGGCCGGTCGCTCCGTCGCCGTCGCCTCCAGCGCCGCCTCGATCAGCGCCGCCGTCTCTTCTGTATCACCCTCCGCCTCGTCGATCACGAGGATTTCGGGCGCGCCTGCCACCGCGCAGACCAGCGCCAGGCGTCGCCGCTCGCGAAGCGTGAGCGAACCGGCCAGCGCCCGGCGCGAAACGGCCAGGCTCTCCAGCAGCGCCGTCGCGCGCTCCGAATCCCAGCGTGTGTTGAGCGAGCGGTGAATGTCGAGCACGTCGTCCACCCGCAGGAAAGGCGGAAACTCGGGCGCCTCCCCCACGCTCCCCAGCTGGCTACGAACCTCGGCCGCCTCCCCCGCCGGCGCCCGTCCCAGCACGCTCACCGTGCCCGACGCGGGCGGGCGCTGGCCCAGCGCCATCTCGAGGACGCGCGTCTTGCCGGCGCGGGTCGCGCCCGTCAGCGCCACCACTTCCCCCGCGCGTACCGCCATCGTTACGCCCTCAAGCACCGTACGGCCGTCCTCTACGCAGGAGACGTCGGCAAATTCGATCACTCTTGTCGGATTATCAGTCATCGGACTCCGGTCTCACGGCCCGGTAACGCACGACGGCGGGGGCCTCGCGCTCTCCCGTCATCATCGCATATGCGAATCCGTCCCGGAAACCCAATCCGGAGCGCATGGTCACCCGGTTGACAAAGTCACCGGCCGGATCGAACACGTCGTGTACGGCTCGGCCATCCGGTGCGGGATCCGCATAGATCTCCACGATTATGTGGCCCTCGTGATCGACCGCGATGCGCTTGAAGAATGGCTTGTACTTGGGGAACTTCACGTTCTCCCGCACCAGGATCTGGAAGTTGGGATCGTCGGCGTAGCGCGACAGGTAGTCTTCGCGATCGCGCTCGGTGATCGGTTCGCGACCGGCGTCTCTCTCGATCTTCCGGACCGGCTCCAGATCGAGTGACAGCACCTTCAGCACGTACGCCTCGCTGTGACCGACCACGATCCGTCCCAGCGGAGAAACGGCGACGTGCGGCTGCGTCACGAACGGGCTGAGGGCTTTCATGATGGCGTCGTCCGTCTCGTGCACGACCTGCTCGATCTTCACGTACGCGGAGTCGATGTCGGCGTGGGCGCTAAGATCGGGAGAGAAGCGCATGACCTTGTACAGAGCCCCCTTCTGGACCCACCCGTGCTGCAGAAAGCGGAACATCGCGATAATGGAACCGTCGGGAGCCGACTCGAGCTGTCGCACGGACCCGTTGAATCTATGCGCGTCGAGGTAGTCTCCGTCGTTGCTGAAGACGCTGAAGCGATGGCCGCTCAGATTGAAGACCACTACTCGCCCGTCCGCCGTCACCGTCAGGTTGCGCGGGCGCGCCAGCTCGCCGGGCCCCTCGCCTCGACGCGAGAAGGTTCGCACGTACTCGCCGTCGCGGTTGAACTTCTTGACGCAGGTCAGATGGTAATCGAGGACAAAGACATTTCCCTCGGCGTCGACGCAGTAGCCGAGCGGGCGGTAGAGCACGCCGGGATCGTCGTCGTCGTCGTTTCCGAAGCGCACGTCTTCGACGAATTCGACGTGTCCGGATTCGTACATCGGCCGGAAGGACAAGGACCGTGCTGCCTCTCCCCACGCCGTTACGGCGGCGGCCAGGAGGCTAAGGCCGACGGTAGCGAGGCGTGCAATCGTACGAACAGACATGTCGCAGTCGTGAGGCTAAGTTGACTTCTTGATCATCCCAGCAGCAACCTCCAGATCCGGCTTGGCCCCCAGTTCGCCGAAGGTCTTGCATGCCGCCTCGAGCTGCAGCCTGGCGTCCTCTTTGTTGCCGGTCTTGAGGTATGCCTCGGCCATGAGAGTTCGTGCGCGCGCCGCATCGTACGGAAAGCCCATTTCATTGAACATCGACCACGCCTCGCGCAGCACCGGAGTGGCGACATTGTTGTTGCCTCGTTGCAGCTCGAGGGCGCCGCGGCCCATCAGGGCGTGCGCCTGGAACGCCCTACAACCAAAGTCCTGCGATAAGGCGGAAAGCTCTTCGACGGCAGCTTCGGCAGCCGAGAGTTTTCCGTTGGCGATGGCGATGGCGATGCCGGCCGCGAGCAGTTTCGCCCGCCGGAGGCGATTGTCCGCGCACTCGCCCAGTGCGCGCTTGATGGTTTGTTGGGCGGCCCGGCCGTTTCCCTGCGCCAGTCGCAGTAGAGGCAGTCCGGGAACCGGATCGTGGCCGCGTTCGTGTGCCTGCCGGAACGCATCTTCCGCCTCCTGGTAATTCCCCTTGCGCAGTGCCAGCTCCCCGATTTCGATGAACGCCTCCCCCGCGTGGTTTTCTTGACCGACTCTCATGAAATCTTCGCATGCAGTCCGCGCGGCGTGTTCCGCATCGTCCCACAGACCCTGGTGGCGCATGGCCTCCGCACTGTGCACCCGGCACACTCCGGGGAAGGTCGATGCCGTGTAGGGCTCGCACCAGCGCCGCGCGGCCTCGCTCCACTCCCGCGCTCTGTGGTAATCGGCTATCGATTTGCATACCATCATCGTTCTGCAGTAGAGAGCGCCTGTCGTGAACGGACCCAACTCCCCGCTCACCGCGGAAGCCATGGCTTCATCTACGAGATCGGTACCTTCTTCGACGTCACCGCGGGCGATGAGAATCTGACCGCGATCGTGAAGCGCGGTCACCTGCAGATCAACGTCGCTGACGCGGGCAGCGATGTCGCCGCATTGTCGGTTGAGCTCCATCGCGCGAGCGAAATCGCCCTTGCCGAGCGCATCCGCCGTCTGCCGGCGAAGCAGGTACCCGTGTTCACGGCACTCCGGTTCGTTTTGCAGAAGACGTTCCGCGCGCCTCAGCCACCCGCGCGCTACGGTGCTCGAGCCCTTCTCGATGTAATCTGCGACCAGATCCAGTGCTACCCTGGCCGCAGCGATGTTCCGTCCAGATCTCGAGTAGGCCGTATAGGCCTTCTCTCTCGTCTGAACGCCCTCTTTGATCTTGCTGATCCACAGCATGCTCGCAGCCAGCATCTCCAGTTCTTCGGCCGAAAGGTTTCGCTGTTCCTGCACCGCGTGGAGAACGCGGTAGGCCTCCTGGAAGTCTCCCCGATCGTAGGCAGCTCGAATCTCTGGTGACGGAGAACCCGACTGAACAGATTCGGCGTGCGTCGCCGGCGTAGTCGCCAGTTCCTGCAGGGCCTGCAGAAGCTCATCCGCGCTGGCGAAGCGATCCCCGCGCGCTTTCTCGAGGCACCGGTGGACGACATCCGCCACGGATTCCGGCTGACCAGGCACGCGCGGCGCTTCCTCATTCACGATGCTGTACATGATCGCCGCCGGATGATCACCGCGAAACGGCCGCATCCCGGACAACAGTTCATAGAAGATGATTCCTAGCGCAAACATATCCGAACGTCCGTCTATCTCGCCGCCAGAGATCTGTTCGGGGGACATATACGCAGCCGTACCAACCGTCATGTCTGCGTCCGTCAGATTGCTCTCATGCATGACCAGGGCCACCCCGTAGTCGAGCACTTTGACCCGCCCGGCATCGGTGATCATTACGTTGGACGGCTTCAGATCACGATGGATGACGCCTTTGGCATGCCCTGCCGCCAGTGCGTCCGCCAGTGGAACGGCGATCTTCAAAAACTCGTTCATTTCCATCCCTCGGCTACGGATGAGACCGCCGAGCGATTTGCCTTCCACCAGTTCCATAGTGAGAAACAGTTCCTCCTTGTCTTCTTCTATGGAGTGGATCGTGACGATGTTGGGATGGTTCAGAGCGGCCAGGGCTTTGGCCTCTCGTTTGAAGCGTGCGAGTGCCTTTTCGTCACGGCGCAGAGCGCTGGGGAGCAGCTTGACCGCCACGTCGCGCCCCAGCTTCTGGTCGCGGGCGCGATAGACCTCTCCCATACCACCGGACCCGATGGTATCCAGAATATCGTAGTGTGCCAGCGACTTGCCTATCACGCTTTGACCTTCTCTCGCGGCTGCTCGGGCTGGCAGATGATAGCAGCGAACCCCGTCGAGGTCAAAGTCGAGCCGCCGCGCCCGTTTCCTTTACAAGTTAGTTGCCACTATGTTATGATAGCCCGCTCAATCGTGCTTCCCGCCATCCTAACCTCGGGGTTCCCCATGAAGCGTCTTTCGTATTCCGTCGTCGCCCTGTGTCTGCTCGCCCTTTTGCCTGCCAGCGCCCGCGCCGACTGGGTCGAGAACGGCGTTCCGGGCATCCTCAATCCGGAGAACAACAACAGCATCCGGGCGATCAGCGACGGTGCCGGCGGCGTCATCGCCGTCTTCCAATACGGCAGCCTTCTCGACGACATCTACGCCCAGCGTTGGGACTCGCGCGGCAACGTCATGTGGGGCGCCAACGGTGTCGCCCTCTGCACGGCCAGCGGTTATCAGGATCTACCGGCAATCGTGTCGGACGGCGCCGGCGGTGTCATCGCCGCGTGGGAAGATCTGCGCGGACCGTGGTTCGACATCTACGCGCGGCGCGTAGATGCCAACGGTAACGTGCTGTGGGCGGCGGACGGTGAGCAGATCACGTTCGAGGCGGCGACGCAGCGTACGGTGGCGATCGCGAGTGACGGCGCCGGAGGCGCCATCATTACCTGGACCGACGCGCGCCTTGGGACCAACGACATTTACGCGCAGCGTTTGAACGCGGCCGGCGCCAACCAGTGGTTGCTCGGCGGCGTTCCCGTGTGCACGGCTTTTTCCAATCAGGGTTCGCCCGAGATCATCTCCGACGACGCCGACGGTGCCATCATATCATGGGTGGATTTTCGCTCTGGCCTGGCCGACGACATCTACGTGCAACGGGTGAACAGCTCGGGTATCACGCAGTGGCAAATCGACGGCGAGCCCGTAGTCACCGTGGCGGAACACCAGCGCACCCAGGCAATGACGACGGACGGGGCGAATGGCGTCATCATCGTCTGGGAGGATTTTCGCAACTTCGAGTACGACATCTTCGGCCAGAGGTTCGACGCGAGCGGGACCGAGCAGTGGAACGCCCAAGGCATCAACCTCTGTGTCGCCGTGGACGACCAGCGAAGCGTTGCGATCGTATCGGACGATGCCGGCGGAGGAATCCTCGCCTGGGAAGACTTCCGCGACGGGACCGACTACGAAGTCTACACCCAGCGCGTAACGGGGACGGGCCTCGGGATGTGGGAGTTCAACGGGGTGCTGGTCTGCGGCGCGAGCGGTGACCAAGTGGACCCGTCGCTCGCGATGGACGGCGAGGGCGGCGCGGTCATTGCATGGACGGATGGCCGCAGCAGTTCCGAACCCAACGACGTCTATGCACAGCGCGTCAACGACTTCGGGCAGAACCAGTGGACCAACAACGGGGTTCCCGTCGGAGCCACCGCGAAGAGCCAGCACGACCCGAGAACGGTGCAAACCACCGACGGTGGTTTCATCTGCGTGTTCGACGATAACCGTGCCGGCTGGGGCCTGGCGTACGCCCAGCGCATCGGCCGGCGGTATGGCGAGTGGGGCAACCCCGAGCCCGTCATGTCGTCGATCGACGACGTCCCCGCGGATCAGGGCGGCATGGTCAATGTAAACTGGCTGGCCAGCGGTCGCGACAACCTCAACGAGCAGCTCATCGGCAACTACTCGATATGGCGCGCGATCGACCAGACCGCATTCGTGGCCGCCACCGCCGGCGGCGAGGCACGAGGCAAGGTCGTCGCCCCGACCGCCGCGCGGTCGTCGTTCGATCGCGACACGTACATGGTGCAGCGCACGGCGGCCGGCGAATTCTTCTGGCAGTGGATCGGCGAACAAATCTCCACCTATTCGCCCGCATACAGCTTTGCCGCCGCGACACAGTTCGATTCAGTGTCCGTGAACCCCGGGATTCACTATTTCCGCGTGATCGCGCACCACACGTGGGATCAGTACATATTCTGGGAGTCAAATCCCGACAGCGGTTACTCGGTGGACAACGTCGCTCCCGGCTCTCCATTCCTGCTCGCCGCGGCGCGCGCCGGCGGGAGCGACGTCGATCTGGACTGGAGCCCCAGCGGGCTGAGCGAGCCGGATTTCCTGGAGTACTGGGTGTATCGTGGTCTGGTCTCGGGCTTCCCCACCGACGCGGGTCACTTTCTGATGAGTGCGCCCGACACGCTAGCGACCGACAACACTGCCGACCCCGGCACCGCTTACTACTACAGGGTGGTGGCGGTGGACATCCACGAGAACCAGAGCGGCGATTCCAATGAAGCCATGGTGGACGCCGTGGTGACCGGCATCGAGGACGACTCGCCCACAGCGATGGCCCTTCAGATACTGCCCAACTCGCCCAACCCGTTCAGCAACACGACCTCCGTTCGCCTCGGACTGCCGGAAGCATCGGATGTGTTGCTGGAGGTCTTCGACGTGGCCGGTCGGCGCGTTTACAGGGAGCAGCGCTCCAACGTCCCCGCCGGCTGGCAGGCCATCGGTTTCGAGGGCCGCGACACTCGCAACGCCCCGCTCCCGAGCGGTGTCTATTTCTTCCGTGTAACGGCAGCTGGCGTGACGGCGACGAGCAAGATGGTGATCAGTCGGTAACCCGCGCCCTCAAGCGAGCCGAATGGTCATACGCGGCTGAACGCAGGGCTGCGTCATGCGATGTCGGAGGGGCGATTGATGTTGGTGGCGTCGCCCCAACCATCCGGAGTCGGAAGCGAAACCGTCGACATCAAGCTAAGTATAGACTGCATTTGGAGTTGGCCGGACTCTACGGAGGACGCCAGGGGCGCCTGCGCCGAGCGATGGTAGAGCGCGAAAAGCGGTTCGAAGCGATCCCAGCGAAACGCAACGGCGTGAGTTTCGTCGCGACGCGCCGCGAGCAGCTCACGCACCCACTCCGGACGGACGCCCACCCAGTCGCACGCGCTGACCAGCACCCAATCCGCGCCGTCGCCCGCTTCGTTATGCCGGAGCGCGGTCAATATCCCGCCCGCGGGACCTTTGTCAGCGATCACGTCGCCGATCGTCACCAGCTCGAGGTCGTCGTACTCACCGGGCTCGGCGGCGACGACGGTTATTGAAAAAGCCACGGGCGAAAGCGCGGCAGCCAGTTCCAAGATCATCGCCACGCCGCCTACCGGCGCACGCGCCTTGTCACTACCAAAACGGCGGCTGTGACCGCCCGCCAAAATATAAACGGGGATTCGCTCCGGCGCGTCAGAGCCATTTGGACTCTTTGTCGGCATAGCGCTCCTTCTTCCAGATTGGCAGCCGTTCCTTGACCAGCCCGACGAGCGCTTCGATCGCCGCAAAAGCGTCGCCGCGATGGGCCGCGGTGACGACGACCAGCAACGACACCTCACCCACGTTGAGATCCCCCACGCGGTGCACTAGCCGCACGGCCCGCACGTCGAACTGCTCTTTGATGCCGTTGACGATGCGCTCGCCCTCGCGCTGGGCCATCTCACGGTAGCAATCGTAGTGAATTCTTTCGACTTCGCGGCCGTCGTTGTGGTTGCGTACGACGCCGGAAAACGTGACCACGGCACCGCTGTCCGGCCGGAGCTGACCCACGAAGGCGGCGGCATCGATGACGTCATCGGTGATTTCGACGGTTGTGTCGTTCGATGAGCTCGGAGCGCTCACGTCAGCCTCCGGATACGGGCGGGATCAGAGCAACGCTGTCTCCGTCGCGCAAACGATAATCGTCGGAAACAAACGTCTCGTCCACGGCATAGCGAAGCGGCAAACCTCTGACGCGCTCGTCGCCTCGCGATGCCATGAGCTCCTCCGCCAACTGCGACACCGTGGTCCCATCCTCCACCTCGAGCTCCAGGTGATCGGCGCTGATCGCGTCCCGGAGCTGCGCGAACAACAGCACGTCGACTTTCACTTGCGCTTCTCCCTTGCGTGCGGAAGGCGTAACGTGGGAAGTGTTTGGCCCCGACGAACGCGCGCGCCGTCGCCCGGCACGACAATCAAACAGTCGGTGTCGGCGAGAGTCGTGACCATGTGCGACGCTTGTCTGGGGAGCCGCGCGACCTGGCCCGTGCACACGTCCCGGTTTTGGCCGCGCAGGAGAAGCCAACGCTTACCATCAGCGGTGAATGCGTCGGTGATCGCGCGCGGATCCTCGACCAGGCCGGCGCGATCTTCCATTCCCGAGAGTCTTTCCAACGCGGCGTATACGTAGACGTAGAAACACACGAACGCGCTGGCTGGGTTTCCGGGGAGCCCGAACACGTACTTTCGATCGCGCACGCCGAAGTAGAGCGGCTTTCCAGGTTTCTGACGTACTCGCCAGAACACTTCCTCCACCCCCAACTCGTCGAGCACTGACCGCAGAAAATCATGCTCGCCCATCGACACGCCACCGGACGTTACCAGCACGTCGCACCGATCCAGCGCCGATCGAACCGCGCTCAGCAGGGCGCTTCGGCGGTCGCCCACCGATCGCACGCGCGCGGGCTGGATGCCCATTTGGTGCAGCATCGCGGTCAGCATGTGGGAGTTGCTGTCGTAGATCTGCCCGTCGTCGAGGGCCCCGCCCGGCGATACCATTTCGTCGCCCGTCGCGATCACGGCCACACGCGGGCGCCGCACCACCGAAACGTCGTTCCTGCCTACCGACGCCAAACACGCTATGACACCGGGGTGGACCAAGGTGCCTTTCTTTACGATCCGCGCACCCGCGCGAACCTCTTCCCCCCGCCGGCGGACGTGCCGGTACTTTTCGACGGGTTCTTCGATTACGAGCGCGCCCGCGTCGACGAGTACATCTTCAACCGGGATCACGGCGTCGGCGCCTCGCGGCAGCGGCGCGCCCGTCATGATGCGGCAGGCTTGTCCGCTTCTCAGCGTGCCCTTTCGCGCGCCGGCGTACACGGTGCTCTTGATTGTCAGCCGGACCGGATTCCCGGAAACGGCCGCGGCCGTGTTGTGGGACCTCACCGCAAAACCGTCCATGGCCGAGTTATCGAAGCGCGGCAGCGGAAACGGCACGCGTATGTCCTCGGCCAGCGCGTGCCCCAGCGCCAAATCGAGCGGGACGGTTGTCGTGTCGAGCGGTACGCAACGACTCGTGACGTGACGCATGGCCTGTTGGGGAGTGATCATGCCGCCCCCAAAAGAACTCGCACCGACACAAGCAGAATCAGCGCTCCGATCAGGCGCTGCACGCGGACGACGCCGAGCTGGTAGGATCCCAGTCGGGAGCCAATCTGTCCCCCGAGAAAGACGGCCAGAACCAGGGGAAGAATCATGGCGTCGAGATAAACGCCTTTGGCCAACTGACCGGTAAGGCCGGCGGCGGAGTTCACCAGGATGAATACGGATGACGCGGCGGCCGTGGCGCGTGCGTCGCCCCACCCCGTTAGTATTAGTAACGGCGCGAGAAATATCCCGCCGCCGATACCGACGATGCCCGCGAGGAATCCCAAGGCCGCGCCCAGCGGCAGGCCCACGAGCCACACCGCGCGCGTTGAAGTCGACGACAACAAGCCGCGGCGTTTCAGCGGGAGGAACATTCGCGTGCCGGCGACAAACAAAGAGACGCCCAACAAGAGCAGGAATACCTGCTTGCCGATGGGTATTCGGCCGCCAAGATAAGCCATGGGTACAGACAGAGCCACGAGCGGCAAAACGCGGCGCCACTCGAGATGGCGCCCTCTATGAAAGTGCCACACGCCCCCACCGCTGACGACGAGGTTACACACGAGCGCCGTTTGCGGAATTGTGGTGTACGGAAGACCGATCAACGCGAGCACGGCAAGGTACGACGATCCCCCACCAAAACCCACGGTCGCGTAGAATGTCGCGATCAAAAAGAAAAGTAACGGCAGCCAGAACGGGAGCGTTTCCATCAGTGCCCACCCCCACGAATCATAGGGTAAGCGTGAAGCAGCGCGGGGAAGAGTGCGTCCAGTGATTCCTCTGCGCCTTTCGACGATCCCGGTAAATTAACGATAATCGTGCGGCCGCTGATACCCGCCAGCCCGCGCGACAGCATTGCGTAGGGCGTGCGCGCCTGCCCGTGCGCACGAGCCGCTTCGGCAATTCCGGGAATCTCGCGTTCAATCACCTTGCGCGTGGCTTCAACCGTCAGGTCGCGCGGACCCAACCCGGTTCCTCCCGTGGTCACAACTAGGTCCGTCCCCTGCGCGATGAACGAGCGCAGCGCCTCAATGATGAGTTCTTCGTCGTCGGGAAGGACTACGTATCCGGGCGTGATCCCGAGCGACTCGAGCCGTTCCCTGATGACGACTCCCGAGCGGTCCTCGCGCTTGCCCTCCCGGACGCCATCCGACGTGACGATGACAGCCGCCGTAAACTGTCTCGGCGGGCGATCCCGAAACTCCGTCTTGCCCCCGCGCTTGGAATCCAGCTGAATCGACGTGATCTCGATGCTCTTGTCCACGGGCTTGAGCATGTCGTAGATGGTGAGCGCCGCAACGCTCACCGCTGTCAGCGCCTCCATCTCGACCCCCGTTTTCCAGATCGCCTCTACCGAGGCCGTAATCACGACTTGGCCGTCGGCAACGTCGAATGAAACGTCGACAGCGTCGATGGGGAGTGGGTGACAGTAAGGAATGATGTCGGGTGTCTTCTTGGCCGCGGCCACCGCCGCCACTCGCGCGACAACGAGCACGTCTTTCTTGGGGAGGTCGTTGGCTTGCAGGCGCCGGATCGATTCGGGCGACGCATTGACGCGTCCAGAGGCGGTGGCTCGCCGAAGCGTGGTGGTCTTCGAAGTGACGGATTTCATCTCACCCTCCAATGTTGCGGATCAGCGGACCCGTCGTGGAACGCCTTTCGCTCTCGCCGGGGTGAAACGGCGTTTCGTTGAACTCGCTTCCAGCCGGTTTGTTCCAGACGGCTTCTCGTATCGCGGCAATGACGTGCTTGTCGGAGGCGCCACCCCTGACGAGCGGGCCCAGGTCGAACTCGACGTGCGAAAAGAGGCACGGCCTGATGCGGCCCGCGGCGGTTATGCGGATGCGCGAGCAATTCCTACAAAACGGTTCTGACAGAGGAGCGATAAACCCAACACGGCCGCCGCTCCTCGAAATCGCGAATGTCTGCGCCGGCTGGTCCGTGCGCGGCAGCTCGGACAGCTCAAAGTGTTCCTGAATGATTCCACGCACACGGTTAATCGGCAAGACGCGCTCGGCACCCCATCCCGATCCGCACAGCGGCATAAACTCGAGGAAGCGGATTTCGAGCGAGCGCTTCTCGGCCATCCGAGCAAAGTCCACAATTTCTCTCGGCGTCATTCCCGCCATCACGACCACGTTGATCTTGAGGGGGAATCCTGCGTCGATCGCGGCTTCGATGCCGTCACGAACCCGCTGATACATCTTGCTGCGAGTAACGATGGAAAAACGCTCGCTGTCGAGGCTGTCGAGGCTGACATTGATTCGGTTCAGACCCGCTTTGCGTAGCGGAGCCGCAAGGCGCTGCAAGAGGCTTGCGTTGGTGGTGGCAGAGAGCTCTTTTACCGTGTCGATAGCGCTCAGTCGTTCGACAATAGTGACGATGTCGGGGCGTAGGAGCGGTTCGCCGCCGGTCAGACGGTAGCGGGTGACACCGAGCTGCCCCGTCAGCCGCACGACGCGCTCGAGCTCGTCTATGGTGAGGTACTCTGGCCTGGGTTCAAGCGGCACACCTTCGGGCGGCATGCAGTAAGCACAGCGGAAATTGCAGCGGTCCGTGAGCGAGATTCGAACCGTGGATACCCGACGGCCGAGACGGTCCACGAGTTGGGCATTTGAGGCCACGGTCTTCTCCTTTTCAATTCGTCGCGGTCGTCCGCGATTCGGAAGGCGGCGCTGTTTCCGGCACCGCCCCGTTTCGTGCCCCGTGGCGCCGCTGGGGCGCTGTAGGAGCCCGAAATCGGAGAACGTTCAGACTATATATGTTGACTCTACCACGCGCCCGATCCGTTTTCAACGCCTAGTCGCGCAGTCGCACCTTGACTTCGGGAGGCGCTTCTCCATGCCGTCGAGCTCAGCCAAACTGATGTGCTTGGCGGCAAGCGCGAATACGACGCTATCCTCGCGAACCACCGGCTGCCGAGTTCTTGGGTAATATATTCCATCTGAAATCTTACGGCTTCTCGTCCTTACGCACTAGCCAATTAGACCGTTACCCCTACCGGTGAGATGCACCCAATTGACCAAGGCCAACTTGCCTGAGCATCTCGTTATGGTATAGTCAGATCGGCCCCCCTCCGGGGCGCCGCTTCCGCTTTCTTATGGCCCTTAGAAGCGAGGTAGTCCCGTGAAGCCGAGAGTGTCCGGTCGCTGGTTGAAAGACGCGGCGACAATTGGCCTGGTTGCCGCCCTTTCGTTGGGTGTTCTCGACGTCGCCAAGAACGTCGTCTACGGCGCCGACCGGATCGAATTCTTTTCCTTGTTCCTCGCGCCGCTTCTGGCCACCGCGGGCGTCGTCTTCATTGGCTACCTCGTCGCGTGGTTTCTGGTCGTGGCTCCGCTTGGACGTCTGCTCCAGCTCGACACCGTACCCTTGGCCGTCGCGCTGGCCTGTTTCGCCTGGCCGCTCTCGTTACTCATGAACATACTGGGCTTCTCTCTGGCGGCCCCGGCCGGACTACTGCGAACGCTCAACGGGCTTTTGATCTCGCTTCTTTCCGCCGTCGGGTGTTACTTCGCTGCCAAGTCAATCGCAGGCAACGAACGCGTATCGAGGATCGCCGTTGCCCTCTTTCTCGCGCTGCCGCTGTTGCTGGCAGAAGCGCTTCCGTTCGCGTGGCTGCACATGCATCGGCTCGGTGGTCTCGCTTCGATCCTGAGCTTGTTGGTCACGCTTGGCTTCGGCGTTCTCTTCTTACTGACGTTCGTGCTGTTCTACAGATTTCGCAACACCGCGTTTCCCAGGGTGCTGTTGGTGGTCTTTGCGGTAAGCGTGGCGCTCGCTCCCGCGATCGCGTTGGTCAGCGACCGCCAGGAGGACGTGGCCAAGACGGTTTCAACCCGACAACACTCGATCAAGAACGTCGTCCTGATCACGATCGATACGCTGCGGCGCGACGCGTTGTCCTGCTACGGCTCGGCGGGCGTCTCCACGCCGAACATCGATCGTCTCGCCGATGATTCCATCGTCTTCAACCGGGCCATATCCCCCTCGTCGTGGACGCTTCCCGCGTTGGCCTCGATCATGACCGGGCTTTCCCCGACGATCCATGGGACGAACCGCCTCCGATCGAAGTTGCCGAAAGCCATGCCCACGCTCGCGGAGCACATGCGCGACGACGGCTATCACTGCTCGGCGCTCGTCACCAACGGGATTCTCAGTGGCAAGAACCTTTCCAAGGGGTTCAGCGAGTTCCGCGTGTTCGCGCCCAGCGCGCACGGGCGCGCCTTCGGTGAGAAAGTGCTGAGGAGGTTGTTTCCAGCAGAGTACCAGACGCAGGTCACGGCCAGCGACTTGACGCGCATGTCCGTCGACTGGCTCGAGGCGAATCGGGACAAGGACAACTTCTTCTGGGTCCACTACATTGATCCGCACCTGCCCTACACACCACCCGCGGGCCTGGTCCCAGCGGCGAAACCGCCCCGAGACCTGAGCAAACAGTTCATGCACCAAACTGCCAAACGCGTCTCGCTCGACATCGCCGAATCGGAGGCGCAGCGGGCGTGGCTCCAGGCGCTGTACAGCAGCGAGGTTCGCTACCTCGACGATTACGTCGGTAAGCTCATCGACGCGCTCGTTCGCCTCGGCTTGTACGAGCAGTCGCTGATCGTGTTCACCAGCGACCACGGGGAGGAGTTCTGGGATCATGGCGGCTTCGAGCACGGCCACACGTTGTACGACGAGTTGATCGGCGTTCCGCTGATGGTCAAGTTGCCCGGGTCGGAAGCGACGGGCCCGCGGGAGAACTTCGTTTCCATCGAGAGCGTCATGCCGACGATCATGGGTCTGTGTGAGGTCGACTACGAAGACGAGGGTATCGAGCATGGCTCACTTGCTCCGCTCTGGGGCACAGAGCCCGATTCGTTCGTCGGCCGCCCTATCGTGAGTACGGGACTTCTGTTCTACGAGGAGAAGGTGTCGATCATCTTCGACGAGTTCAAGTACATCCACTCGCTCGTGACCGGTGAAGAGGAGCTCTACAACATGCGCGACGATCCGGCCGAGAGACACTGCATCGCGAAGGAGTCCCCGGACCTGGTCGAGAGGGCGCGGAGCATGCTGGCGGCGCACGACGAGATGGCCGAGGAAGCGAGAGAACGACTCGACCTCAGGCCGGATGCGATGGATGCCGAGACGATCAAGAAATTGAAATCCCTGGGGTACATGTAGACGAGGCCGTAACCGAGGCATCACTCCCCACCCGTAACCGTCCGCAGGATCGTGCCATAGCGTCCCACGGCCGTTCCCGTCTTGGCAGTGGCGAAGAAGACGCCCTCGAGAGTATTCGCAGTGCCGCTGGTTTGGGCGACCCAGGTCGTCCCGCCATCGGTCGTCCGGATGATCGTGCCGAGATCTCCCACGGCCGTCCCCGTATTGGCGCTCACGAAGAAGACACTGTTGAGGGTCCGGCCGGTCCCGCTTGTTTGGCCGTTCCAGGTCACCCCGCCATCGGTGGTCCGAAGGATTATGCCGCCCTGTCCCACGGCTGTCCCCGTGTTCGCATCGCTGAAGACGACGTCATAGAGATAGTTTGCCGTACCACTGGTCTGACTCACCCAGTTGGTCCCACCGTCGGTGGTCCGCAGGATCGTGCCGCCTTGCCCCACGATAACGCCCGTCACGGCATCGGTGAGGAAGGCATCGCGGAGATCGAGCGCGGCACCCCCGGATTGGGGGTTCCACGTGGCTCCGCCATCTGTGGTCCAGAGGATGGTACCGACTTCTCCCACGACGGCTCCCGTGTTGGCATCCGTGAAGGAGACGCCACGGAGGAAGTTTGTCGTACCGCTGACCTGACTCACCCAGGTGACCCCGCCGTCGGTCGTCCGCAGGATCGTACCGTTCCACCCCACGGCCGTTCCCGTGTTGACATCGCTGAAGGAAAGGCCAAACATGATTCCACCTTGCGGCTGGCTGGCCCAGGTCGTGCCGCCGTCCGTCGTTCGGAGAATGGCGGCATTCCCAACGGCGACCCCCGTGTGGGTATCGGTGAACGTGACCTCCCATAGCGCCCATGGGCTGCCACTGGTCTGGCTCGTCCACGTGGTCCCGCCATCGGTCGTCCGCACGATCGTGCCTCCTTCACCCACGGCCGTCCCCGTGTTGGCATTCGTGAAGGAAACTCCAAAGAGGCCATACTGCCCCCCACCGGATTGGCCAACCCAGGTGGCGCCGCCATCGGTGGTCCGAAGAATATTGCCGCCCCATCCCGTGACCGTCCCCGTGTTGGTGTCCGTGAAGAAGACGGCGTAGAGGTCCCTAGCGATGCCGCTGGTCTGGGCGGCCCAATTGGCACCGCCATCGGTCGTTCGCAGGATCGTTCCATCGTCTCCTACGGCCGTGCCAGTACTCGCATCCGTATAGAAGACGTCCCAGAGATAGCTCGTACCAACGGTCTGCATTATCCAATTGGCACCGCCGTCGGTCGTCCGCAGAATCGTGCCACCCCCTCCCACGGCCGTCCCCGTGTTCGCATCCGTGAAGAACACACCGAGGAGGTTATCCGTTGTTCCGCTGGTCTGGCCCGCCCATGTAGCGCCGCCATCGGTGGTACGCAGGATCGTGCCACCCTCTCCCACGGCCGTCCCCGTGTTC
>JBDHAB010000027.1:0-40516 GCA_039588295.1 Gemmatimonadota bacterium | reverse complement strand
GAACTGTCGCGCTGAGTCGACGCCGCTGTAGCGCAGTAGGTGGTTCATCGCGACGACCTCGCAAATCACAGTGAGGTTCTTGCCCGGATTCAGGGGGATACTGACCATGGGAAGCTCGACCCCGAGTATGGTGGTGGTCCGGCTGTCCAGGCCTGTGCGGTCCAGCTCCCGTGCGCTGTCCCAAGCCTCGAGTTCGACCACCACCTCGATGCGTTTCTGCTGGCGCACCGCGCGAACGCCAAACAGGGCCATCACGTCAACGAGTCCAATCCCCCGGATCTCCATGAATCGATGGGACAGCTCGTTGGCGCGCCCGATCAGCACATCGGCTCCGCGTTGCGTGATGTGGACGACATCGTCGGCCACCAGTCGATGGCCACGCTCGACCAAGTCCAGCACGCACTCGCTCTTCCCGATCCCCGAGCGCCCAACGAATAGCAGTCCCACGCCGTAGACGTCGGCCATCGAGGCGTGCAGCGTGGTTGCTGGAGAGAAGACCTCCGTGAGATAGGGTGTGATGCGACGATAGAATTCCGCGGTGCTGAGCTTCGAGCGAATGACCGGGATGCCCCGATCGCGTCCCAACCGAAGTAGCTCCTTCGGGGCCACCTGTCCCTTGGTCACAAACACGCACGGCAGCTCATACCCCATGAACGTCTCGAGCACACGCCGCCGTTCATCCGCTGCCAGCGAACGGAGAAACGCGATTTCCGTCTCGCCCAAGGCGTGCAGCCGCTCGGCGGCGAATCGGGCGGTGAAACCGGCGAACACCAGGCCGGGACTCGACACCTCCGGAACGGAGATCTCCCTGTCGAGTCCGGCATCGCCGGCCAGGACCTCCAGGCGCAGCGAGTCGCCTTTCCGTTCGAGCAAATCGCGAATCGTGAGCATGCGACTACGACGTGCGGCGTGCCTGGCGCCGCGGGACCTTGTCGAGCTGATTCCGCACCTTCTCCACGACCCGATCCAGAGCCGTCCGAAAATCGTCAGCCTCCGCGCTCGCCACTTTCACCTGGCCTCGCGGCAGGTACAACTGCATTTCCACCACCTTCTGTCCGTGGCCAACGTCGAACACGACCTCTGCCCGCTGCGGCCGGTGGGCCGCTTTCGTCAACTTCTCGACGAGCACCCGGGTCCGCTCTCGCAATTCATCGGGAATCTCACAGTGACGCGCCGTCACAATCGTTCGCATGGGTCGCACACTCCTTTCACCCTCGGGGGGCGCCACGAACGGTTTCCTGAAGGTGTTCCTCGGTTCGGTCGGCAGCTCGCTCCCATGTGAGCGTGGAGGCGAAAGCCCGCGCGGTCTTCCCGAACCTCGCTACGAGACCGGGGTCGCTGCTCAGGCGACGTAGGGCATCGGCCAGGGCTACCGGGTCGCCATGAGGGACCAACACTCCAGTTTCATCGTGTCGAACCGACTCGCGCAAGCCGGGACTGTCCGACGCCACCGCGGGGGTCCCGCACGCCGCGGCCTCGACGTTGGCAATCCCCCACCCTTCCTTCGGCGAGGGGAATACGACGGCCCAGGCCCGCCGCAGCAGTTCCCGCTTCGCATCCTCGGCGACGAAACCCAAGAAGTCGACCGCTCCGCCCAACTGCAAATCGACTGCCAGGCGCTCGAGACGTTGCCGCTCGTCTCCGGCCCCGGCAATGAGCAACCGAAGGTCCGGGATCTCCCCACGTACCAGCGCTACCGCGCGCAGTGCCACATCGAGGCTCTTATACCGTTTGAGCCGGCCCACGTAGACAAAGGTTGGCGTGCGGTCTCGCACGGACGAGTCAGGCGTGTAC
Organism: Gemmatimonadota bacterium; assembly: GCA_039588295.1. Classification (GTDB taxonomy): domain Bacteria; phylum Gemmatimonadota; class Gemmatimonadetes; order Gemmatimonadales; family GWC2-71-9; genus JAOTVV01. The sequence goes on along the minus strand of JBDHAB010000027.1, from coordinate 38,722 downwards.
CAGTCCGCGTCCACCCCAGGGTAGACGACACGAATCGCTTCGGAGGAGACCCCACGTCGTACGAGGTCGTCGCGTGTGGAGTCACTGATCGCCTGAAACGCCGCGCGTCGGTACAGCCTCGGGATCGGTTTCTCCGCCGCCCACACGACCGTTGCCACCGGCCAGGAGGCCTCCTGAAACACCGTGGTGCCGAACAGGTGGGGCACGATCACATACAGCGGCAGCCGGGTCGCGGCGGCGAGGTACAGCGGCACCTTGTTGATGTCCTCCACCACCACATCGTACTCACGCTCTCGAAGCGCGCGGCGCACGGCACCACGTCCCCTCAAGGCAAAGCTGTGACGGCCACCGAACCGATGGACGGCGACGCCGTCAATCGTGGTTCGGCGGCGCGCCCCGCGCCAACCTGAGGCGATCAACGTGACCTGGTGCCCCCTGGCCACGAGTCGGCTGAAGATCTCGAAGAAATGGACTTCGGCGCCGCCTGCCTGCGGATTCTCTCGATCGAGCCAGTTCACGGCGAGGACTTTCACAGCTGCCCCGCACGTCGGGCCAAGCCATCGAGCACGCCGTTGACGAATGCCGGCGCCCTGGGGCCCGCGAACCACCGCGCTAACTGGACAGCCTCGCTGATGGCGACCCGGGGCGGGACGCCACCGGTTGAGAGCTCGTGGAGCGCCAGCCGCAGGATGTTTTGTTCGATCACGCCAATGCGGTCGAGTCTCCAGTGGTCAACCGCCTCCGCAATCCCTCGATCGAGGTCCTCGGCCTGCGCCGCAACGGCCGTCGCGAGGAGTTCCGCACGCTCCAGCATCCCGCGCCACCGCGCGCGGCCCGTGAGGAATCCCGCCACGACGGTCGGCATGGGTGGCCGACCCTGCACCTCCCACGCATACAACAGCTGGAGGGCTCGCGCCCGCACCCGGGTTTCAGTCCGCAGCCGCGCCACCTAGGCTCTCAAACTCGCGCAACGTCTCGACCGCCGCCTGCGCCGCTTCCGCTCCTTTGTTGCCCGCCTCCCCACCCGCCCGCGCCAACGCCTGTTGCATGGTATCACAGGTGAGCAGGCCGAAGCCCACGGGAATGCCGTGGCGCAGCGCGGTGCCCATGAGGCCGTGACTGCACGCGCTAGAGATGTAGTCGAAGTGGGGCGTCTCTCCCCTGATGACCGCGCCGAGCGCCACCGCCAGCACGTAGCGCCCGGTGGCGAGGCCTCGGTGCACCGCCACCGGCAATTCGAACGCGCCCGGCACCCACACCACGTCGACGGAGTGGCGGTCGAAGCCCACCGTGTGCAGTGTCGTCTCGGCACCTTGGAGCAGTCGGCGTGTGACGGCTTCGTTGAACCGGCTGGCGACCACGAGCGCGCGCCCGACCGACCGCGCGTCAGCCGCACCAGAACCGGCGGCCATCTCAGTGGGCAAAGAGGTGGCCGAGCTTGTCGCGTTTGACTTCGAGGTAGGCTCGGTTGTCGTCGTTGGGATCCGCCACGAGGGGCACCCGCTCGGCGATCGCAAGGCCGTAGCCGTCGAGTCCAACCATCTTGCGTGGGTTATTAGTCAGCACGCGCATCGAGCTGAGCCCCAAGTCGATCAGAATCTGCGCTCCGATGCCATAGTTCCTGAGATCCGGGGCGAAGCCGAGCGCCTCGTTGGCTTCTACCGTGTCGTGGCCGCTGTCCTGCAGCTCGTAGGCTTTCAGCTTGTTCAGGAGCCCGATACCACGCCCCTCTTGATCGAGGTAGACCACCACTCCGGAGCCCGCCTCGGCAATCAAACGCATCGCGCTGCGGAGCTGCAGACCGCAGTCGCACCGATGGGATTGAAAGACGTCACCGGTCAGGCACTTGGAGTGCATCCGCACGAGCACGTTCTCCTGACCTGCGACCTCCCCAAAAACCAGCGCTACGTGCTCGCGATCGTCAACGTCGTTTTCGTATCCGATCACGCGGAACTCACCATAGGGCGTAGGCATTCTCGCTTCGGCAGCGCGATGTACGAGTCGCTCATTTTGCAGACGGTAGGCGACCAGTTGTGCGACCGTCACAAACGTGAGCTCGTGGACCTCCGCGAACCGCTCGAGCTGCACGCGTCGCATCATCGTCCCGTCATCGGACAGGACTTCGCAAATCACGCCGCCGGGATACAACCCAGCCAGACGCGCAAGATCAATCGAGGCTTCCGTATGGCCAACCCGCTGCAGAACACCGCCGGGGCGGGAGCGTAGCGGGAACACGTGCCCCGGTCGTCGGAGGTCCGACGGCACCGTAGCGGGATCGATGGCGACCTGCACCGTCTTGGCCCGGTCCGCCGCCGAGATTCCCGTAGTGACGCCAAACCGCTTGGCCGCGTCGACACTCACCGTGAACGCCGTTTCGTACGAGTCGGAGTTCTCCTCGGTCATCTGCGGCAGCCCGAGCGTCCGACATCGCTCCGGGGTGAGGGTCAGGCAGACCAGACCGCGCCCGTGCTTCGCCATGAAGTTGATCATGTCCGGCGTCACCTGCTCCGCCGCACCCACCAAATCACCCTCACTCTCGCGGTCTTCGTCATCGGCCACGAGCACGAGTTTCCCCTGACGAATGTCTTCAATCGCCTGTTCGATGCTACCGAACGGCATCAGGCCCCTCCTTCGTTATCCAGCATGCGGCGCTCCTCCAACAGCTGCCGCACGTACTTGCCAATGACGTCTGCCTCGAGATGCACCTGGTCACCCGGTTGGAGCGATCCCAGCGTCGTGTGCTCTCGGGTGAACGGAATCACCGAGAGCTGAACGACGCCGCGCTCGGGCACGGCATTGACCGTCATGCTCACTCCATCCACCGTGATCGATCCGTAGGGAATCGAGAGCTCGGCAACGTCGGAGGGTACCGCGATATCGATGAGCAATGCGTCCGCCTGCTCCCGGACCTCGGTCACCTTCCCCACACCATCCACGTGTCCCTGCACGAGGTGTCCACCGAACCTGTCACCCATCTGCATGGCCCGCTCGAGGTTGACCGCTTCCCCCACGTGCAAATCACCGAACCGCGTGCGGCCTCGAGTCGTCACTACGGCCTCGACGCGGAAGCGGGCATTACGCACCTCGACCACGGTGAGGCAGGCACCGTTCACCGCCACGCTCTCACCGGTCCGCAGATCGGCGTACGGGGATTCGATGGCAAAGGATAGGCGATCGGCGTCACGGGTGACGTCGACTACCGCGCCCAACGCAGTCACAATCCCGGTGAACATAGCTTTCGATCCACCACCAGTAATGTATCCCGTCCCAGCGCCCGGCGCTCGGTGACGGCCCATCGAGCCGCCTCTGCCAGTAGCGACCCCGGCAGCTGTGGAAAGGCGGCCCGGCCCCGCCCCAGCCACAGCGGAGCCTGAATCCAGTAGAAGCGATCCACGAGGCCCGCTTCGAGCAGGGCCGTGGCCAGGATCCCGCCCCCCTCCACCAACAGCGACCGCACCTGCATCTCACGAAGCAGCGCCAGCGCCTGCGTCAGACCGGACGTGCCGCGCACCGTCACACCCGTCCCCGCAAGCTCGGAGCGGAGGCGCTCCTCGGATTCCCGAGCGGTCAGCACCGCTGTCGGAACCTCCTGGGCCGATCGCACCACGTTGAGGTTCCTCCCGAGTGCGCCATTCCGCGCGAACACCACGCGCCGCGGCGGTACCCGTGGCTCGACGGATCCCCGCACCGTGAGACGCGGATCATCGATCTCCGCCGTGCGCCGTCCGACGGCGATCGCGTCGTACCCGGCTCGCAACCAGTGCACGAAATCCCGCGCTTCCGGTCCGGAGACCCAGCGGGACTTCTCGCGCTCGTCCGCCAAGAATCCGTCGAGCGAGGTCGCGAGCTTCAACGCGACAAACGGCCGGGTTGGGCGGACGCGCGACCACAAGAACGACGCGTTGAGCGCGGCCGCATCTTGCCACCCACATCCTTCGACGACGTCTACGCCGGCCTGCCGCAGCCGCTCCCCACCCCCGCCAGCCTCGCGGTCGGGATCCCGCACGGCGTACACCACCCGGGTGACGCCAGCGCGGATCAGCGCGTCGGCGCACGGGGGAGTCTTCCCGGCATGGGCACACGGCTCGAGGTTCACGACACACGTCGCACCCTGAGGCTGGGTGCAGGATCCGAGTGCTTCGATCTCCGCATGCGGAGCCCCGAACTCACCGTGAAAGCCCTCGGCGATGATGCGACCCTCTCGGAGCAGTACGGCGCCCACGAGCGGATTCGGATGAACCCGCCCCCAACCACCGAGGGCCAGGTCGATCGCCCGCGCCATGGCGTCGCGCTCGGTCACCGCCGCGTCAAACGAGACGGACTCCGTCACCAGGCACCACCTCTCCCACGACCCAGGTCTCGATGTCGACATCGCGCGCCGCACGGCGCACCGAGTCAACGCGCTCCCCGGCAACAACGGCGATCATACCGATCCCCATGTTGAAGACCTGGAACATTTCGTCCGCGGCGACCCGTCCCGCCTCCTGCAACACCATGAACAGTGGCGGCACGGTCCAACTGGAACGCTCCACTTCGGCGGCGCAGCCGGCACGGAGTGAGCGGCGCAGGTTTCCGGGAATCCCGCCCCCGGTGATATGCGCCAACGCGTTGATCTGGGGCAGCACAGGGTGGATCGCGTGCCAGTAGCTGCGATGGACTGCCAGCAGCAGGTCGCCAACTGACGTCCGGAGCCCAGGCATCATGCTGTCGATGGCCAAGCCCAGTTCTTCGAACACGATTCGACGCGCAAGCGTGTAGCCGTTGGTGTGCAGGCCGCTGGACGCATACCCCACCAACACATCTCCCACACGGACCCGGTCGCCGTGCAACGCACGCCCAGCAGCAACGACTCCGATGATGGTCCCGGCGAGGTCGTAGTGGCCGGGCTGATACAGGTCGGGCAGCTGGGCCGTCTCCCCGCCGGCGAGCGTCACGTCGTGCGCCCGGCACCCACGTGCCACGCCTTCGACGAGCGCGGCAACCGTCTCTACGGCTACCTCAGCCGCCGCGATATAGTCGAGGAATGCCAGCGGCGTTGCACCATGCACGAGGATGTCGTTCACGGAGTGGTTGAGCAGATCCTCACCCACCGTGTCGTGCCGCGCGGCACGGATCGCCACGAGGACCTTGGTCCCGACCCCATCGGTGCTCATGACGAGTGTGGGTGCGGCGAGGTCGTCAGGGATTCGAACCATGCCCCCGAAGCCGCCCACGAGCCCCCGGGACAGCTCGGTCCGCGTCGATGCCACGGACTCGGCGATCCGCAGTTTGGCCTGTTCTGCCGCCGCCAAATCGACGCCCGCCTGGCGATACCGTTCCGCGCCGCTCACGCCAACGCCCTCGTGCGCACCTGGAACGCTCAGGGCTCCTGGTCCGACGCCGGCTCGATGTCGAAGCGCACCAGCTCGGCAAACTCGCGGACGCGCGCCGTCACTTCAGCGGGTCCGATCTCTTCAAACCGTCGCACCGAGAACCGTTCCACCGCGAATGACCCCATCGCCGATCCGTACACCATCGCGCGGCGCAGGTTGGCGGGCGCGACGTCGTCGGACCTGGCGAGGTGCGCCATGAACCCACCGGCAAACGCGTCTCCCGCACCGGTCGGATCGTAGACCTCCTCGAGTGGGAAGGCCGGGACGTAGAAGACCCGATTGTCTTCCAGCAAGACCGCACCGTAGACCCCTTGCTTCACCACCACGATGCGTGGTCCGCGGTCGACGATCCACCGCGCAGCACGATACACGTTCCAGTCCCCCGACAACTCGCGGGCCTCGGCATCATTCACGAGCAACACATCGATCCGCTCGAGCAGCTCGAGCAAGCTCGTGCGCTTGCCGTGGATCCAGTAGTTCATGGTATCGCACGCAACGAGCACGGGATCGTGGATCTGGTCCAGCACGCTCAGCTGCAGTTCCGGGTCGATGTTCCCCAAGAATACGTAGCGTGCGTCGCGGAACTCCGATGGGATACTCGGCGCGAAGGTCGCGAACACTCCAAGTCGCGTCTCGAGGGTCTCGCGATTCTGCAGATCGTACGAGTACTTTCCCTTCCACCGAAAACTCTCACCCGTTCGACGCTCTACCCCACCCAGGTCCACTCCCGCCTCCCCCAGCCGGTCGAGCGCTTCGGAGGGGTAGTCATCTCCCACGACGCCCACGACCTGCACCGGGTGCAGGATGCTCGCGGCGTGACTGAAGAACATCGCAGATCCACCCACTGCATCGGCCGTGGCCCCAAATGGTGTCTGGACCGAGTCAAGCGCGATACTGCCAACCACGAGCAAACTCATGTTCACATCCGTTCGGGAGCCGTCACTCCCAGCAGATTGAGACCATTGGCCAGGACAATTTGCGACGCACGCGCCAGCACCAGCCGGGCGCGTTCCAGCTCTGGCCCGACACCCAGGACGCGATGATGGTGGTACCAGCCATTGACGAGCCGTGCGACGTCCTCGAGAAACCCCACGACGCGGTGCGGCTCGAGTGCCTCGGCAGCCTTGCAAACGACCGCCGGGTATTCAGCTAGCCGCCTGATGAGTTCCTGCTCCACGCCCTCGTTCAGCAACGTCACATCGACGCCGTCTGCCGACATCAGCGCAGGATCGATGCTGCCGGTCCGGAAGATTCCGGCCATCCGGGTGTGGGCGTACTGCACGTAGTACACGGGGTTCTCCTCCGACTGCTTCGTGGCGAGGTCGATGTCGAACACGAACTGTGCCTCACCGCGTCGCATGAGGAAGAAATAGCGGGCGGCGTCGACGCCGGTTTCCTCATACAGATCGCGTAGCGTCACGAACTCGCCGGACCGCTTCGAGAAGCGTACCTCGGCCCCGTGACGCACCACCCGGACGAGCTGTACGATGACGGCCTTGAAGAATGCCTCTGGCGCACCGAGGGCCCGGAGCGCGGATTGCATTCGCGGTACGTACCCGTGGTGGTCCGCCCCCCACACGTCGATGGCCTCCGAAAACCCTCGCTGCCACTTGTTACGATGGTAGGCGATGTCCGGCAGGAAATAGGTGTACGATCCGTCACTTTTCCGGAGAACGCGGTCCTTGGTATCGCCGAACTGGGTCGTACGGAGCCACAGCGCACCGTCCCGCTCATAGATGTGCCCACCCTGCTCCAGCGCCTGCAGCGTCTCGCGGAGCGCGTCACCCTCATACAACTGCCGTTCCGACGAACTGACATCAAAACGCACACCGAAATCTGCCAGGTCTCGATCCTGTTCCTCCCGCTGGCTGCGGACCCCGATCTCGCGGCACCGCGCTATCCCATCCTCCGCCGGGAGCGCAACAACCTCCGATCCGTGCTCCGCCAGGATCTTCGCCGCCAGGTCCTGCAAGTACGCGCCGTGATACCCACCCTCGGGAATCTCGGCCGGTTGCCCAGCAGCCTGCTGCACCCGTGCCCACAGGGACTGCGCCAATCGCTCCACCTGAAGCCCTGCATCGTTGACGTAGAATTCCCTGGTGACCGCGTGGCCGGTGGCCTCGAGCAGCGAGGCAATTGCGTCACCCAACGCCGCGCCGCGCCCGTGGCCGACGTGGAGCGGACCGGTCGGGTTGGCCGAGACAAACTCCACGTTGACACGCCGGCCGTTGCCGACGTCGGACCGTCCATACGCCGTCCCTCGTGCCAAGGCGGTGCGCAAGACGGAGCCCACCGCCGATTTCGCAAGCCAGAAGTTGATGAAGCCTGGACCCGCGATCTCGGTTCGTTCAACGAGTTCAGCCGGGAGATCCAATTGGGAGAGGACCGCCCGAGCCAGCTCCCGGGGATTCCGCTGCAACGGTTGGGCGAGTTGCAGCGCAATATTCGTCGCGAAATCACCATGCGACGGGTCGCGCGGTCGCTCGACCAGGATCTCGGCGTCCGCATGGCCGAGCGACCGCGCGACCTCCTGCAGTGCGTCTCGCAGCCAATCTGCGGTATCGGTCAAGAGTCGGCTCCCGGCTTCTTGTCCGGCGCCGACGGTGGGGTCGCGGCATCAGGCTTCTTCTTCTTCTCACTTGGCTTCTCACTCGTCTCTGGCGGGCCATCAGCCTTTTCCGCGCCCGAACGCTTGTAGTCCGTGACGTAGAAGCCCGACCCCTTGAAGACGAGCCCCGCCCCACCCGAGATCTGCCGATCTCCCCGGGTGCCACACCTGGGACACCGGGCCCTGACCTCGTCAGACATCTTTTGAAACGCGTCATACTCATTGCCGCATTTCGGGCAACGGTAGCTATACGTCGGCATGCGAGTTCGATCCTGTAACTACATGAGAATAGCGAACTTAGCCGCTTTCGCCGGTAGGGTCAAGCCGCAGGGCGGTAGCTGCCCCACGCCTCGCGTAGCGTCTCGGAGATCTCACCCACGCTCGCGCGCGCGCGGACAGCCTCGATGATCACCGGCATGAGCGAGCTGTCCGAGCGTGCGGCCAGCGCCACCTCGCCCAAGGCGGTGCGCCACTGGGCCCGATTGCGTTGCGCCCTCGCCTGCTTCACGAGGCGAACCTGCTGCTCGGCAAGGGCCGAATAGTCGGGTTCCTTCAGGGTCGGCGTGTCCTCTTCGACTGCGAATCGATTCACACCGACGACCTGTACGTCACCCGCTTCGATGGCACGCTGATACTCGTATGCGGATCGGGCTATGGCATCTTGGAAGAACCCGCGCTCGATGGCTTCCGCTGCACCGCCCATCTCCGCGACGACGGAGAGCAACCCGCGCGCCTCACGCTCCAGAGACTCGGTCAGGTGTTCCACATAATAGGACCCGCCAAGCGGATCCACCGTCTGCGCCACACCAGATTCGTGCGCCAGGATCTGCTGGGTTCGCAGGGCGAGCCGTGCCGCCTCGGCCGACGGCAACGACAGGGCTTCGTCAAAGCTGTTCGTGTGCAGAGACTGGGTACCTCCCAGGATGGCAGCCAAAGCCTGCACCGCGACCCGGACAATATTGTTGTGCGGTTGCTGCGCTGTGAGTGTCGAACCTCCCGTCTGGGTGTGAAACCGCAGGCGGCAACTCGATTCGGCTGCGCCATAGCGTTCGCGCATCAGCGCGGCCCAGAGGCGGCGCGCCGCACGGAACTTCGCGATCTCCTCAAACAGGTCGTTGTGTGCGGCAAAGAAGAACGAGACGCGTGGTGCTAGGGCCTCGATGTCGAGTCCGGTGTCAACGGCGCGGTCGAGGTACTCCAGCGCGTTCGCAAACGTGAACGCGACTTCTTGGACCGCTGTGGCACCGGCTTCGCGCATGTGGTAGCCGCTGATCGAAATCGGATTGAAGTTCATGCCTTGGTCGGTAACGAACCGGAAGATGTCTGTGACGAGTCGCAGGGACGGCTGGACCGGGAAGATATACGTCCCTCGCGCCACGTATTCCTTGAGGACGTCGTTCTGCACCGTGCCGCGGAGCTGGGATCGCTCGCCGCCGCGCTCCTCGCACACCACGATGTACATCGCCAGCAAGACCGCCGCCGTCGCATTGATCGTCATCGACGTGGACACCCGATCCAGGGGGATCCCGTCGAACAGTCTTGCCAGGTCGTCCACCGTGTCGATGGCCACGCCGGCCCGCCCGACCTCCCCCGTCGCAGCGTCTGCATCGGAGTCGAATCCCATCTGGGTGGGCAGATCGAACGCGACGGAGAGACCAGTCTGGCCCGCGCTCAGGAGCTCGCGGAACCGACGATTGGTCTGATCGGCCGTCCCGAACCCCGCGTACTGGCGCATAGTCCACAGCCGACCCCGGTACATGGTGGGGTGAATGCCCCGCGTAAACGGGAACGCGCCGGGCGGCTCATCCACGGAGCGCGCGTTCTGCGGTCCGTAGACCTCGTCGATTGGCAGCCCCGATGGCGACCGCCGAGTTGGGCTCACGTCACGGCCGCCGCGTCCGTCTCGGTCACCACTCGCTGTACGAACTCGACGTCCTCGATGCTGCCGAGCAGGAGCGGCGTTCGCTGGTGCAGCTCCGTCGGCTCCAGGTCGAGAATTGGCTGCGCGCCGTCCGTCGCCGCGCCGCCCGCCTGTTCGGCGATGAAACTCAGCGGTGCGGCTTCATAGCACAACCGCAGCTTGCCCCGAGGGGCTTTTGAATCGGCCGGATACATGAACACGCCGCCGGCCAAGAGGTTGCGGTGAAAGTCTGCAACGAGGGAGCCGATGTATCGCGCGTTCTTGCGGGACTCCGGGTCTTCCACGCCCTTGAACATCTGTACGACGCGCCGGTACCCGTCCGTCCAGCGCTGGTAATAGCTCTCGTTGACGCTGTAATACTTGCCTACCCGCGGAGTTTTGATGTCTTCGTGGCACAGACGGAACTCACCGATGGTCGGATCGAGCGTGAAAACGTGAACCCCGTGCCCCACGCTGTACACCAGGACCGTGCTGGACCCGTAGATGACATAGCCCGCGGCGACCTGGCGGCGACCGGCCTGTAAGCAGTCCTCGAGCGTTCCAGGACCGTCCTTGGTGACACGACGGTGCACCGAGAAGATCGTCCCGATGGACACGTTGACGTCGATGTTCGACGACCCGTCGAGCGGGTCGTACAGCAGCACGTACTTTCCGGGATTCCGCTCCCTCGGAATGGGAACCGGGTCTCCCTCCTCCTCCGACGCCATCACACAGACGCGTCCGGTGAACCCGATCGCCTGCTTGATCGTCTCGTTGGCGATGACGTCGAGCTTCTGTTGCTCCTCACCCTGGACGTTCATCTTGCCATACGCGCCCAACACATCCACCAACCCGGCCCGCCGCACATATCCCGATATGACTTTGGCAGCTAGGGCGATGTCGTAGAGCAGGCTCGTGAGGTCGCCTGTGGCCTCGGGGTACAGTCGTTCTTGCTTAAGGATGAACCGCTCGATCGTAACAATTGACGAATCCGGCACCGAATGCTCCCGGCGAGAGAGTGTGCTTGGCCTCGATGAATCGAAAAATAGCGTCCGTCGGTCCGGATGGTTACCGTGCCGTCGCGATCCGTTCGCCACACGTCGATGCGGTGCTCGCGCAGGCGGTCGAGCACCGCGGGCGCCGGATGCCCGTAGCGATTCGGCCCCACGCTGATGACGGCCGACTGTGGACCGACCGTTTCCAACCATGCATCGGTCGTGCCACCGGCCGAGCCGTGGTGGCCGATCTTGAGCACCTCGGCAGGGGCGATCGACGGCCCGAGCACAGCCTCTGCGGCCGCACCCACGTCGCCCGCCAAAATGGCGTCGAAGCACCCGTAGCGCACCCGGAGTACCAGCGAATTCTCGTTGGGCTCGAGCTGTCGTGACACCCATGTGCTCGGTGGATGGAGCACGGAGACCACCATGGAGTCGACCGCGAGCGTGTCGCCGACGCGCGCCGCACGCCAGCGGAGTCCCTGCCCATCGATCATCGCCAGGTAATCGAGGTACAGGTGCGTGCCCAGGGGTTGCCCCGGCTCCAGCACCAGGTCGCTCCCTATTGCCTCGAGGATGGCTGGCACGCCACCAAGGTGATCGGCATCGCCATGCGACACCACCATCGCGGCGAGCTCGGTCACCCCACGGCGGCGCAAGAACGGAAGGACGACGGCACGGCCGGCATCTCGCGTTGCCGTCCTGGGCCCACCGTCGATAAGCAGCCACCGACCGCGCGCGGAGCGGATCGCAATCGCGTCACCCTGCCCCACGTCGAGGACGTGCATCTCCACGGTCCCGGCTCCCCCACGGAACCACGGGACCGTCAAGAGGGACGACGTCCATGCCGCCGCCACGACTACGGCAAGTCCCCGTTTGGCGAGCCGGGGCCTCACCCTCGGTCCGGTCGTCATCCAGCACACCGCACCCACGAGGCAACACCACGGCAGGGCGAACCGGACGCCGGGAACGCCCATCAAATGGCCTCCCGGAACCGCCGCACCGAACGTGGCGAGGTGTTCGATCATCGCCAACGCGAGCCCGGCACCTCCGGCAAACACCTCTCCGAGCGCGATGCTGCCGAAGATGCCCGGGACCGCGACGCCGGCCAACGGTATGGCCAGCAGGTTGGTGAGGAGCCCAACCGGCGCAACGGCACCAAATGCGTACGCTGTGATCGGCGCGGTGATCAGAACGGCGCCGCAGGACGCCGCAACGAGTCGTATGGGAAGGACCCGCGATCGACGCCGTCCGATGAGTCGAGTTCCCCACGAGGTTCCGTACACGGCTGCAACGGACAACCATGTGCCGACCGCCGTCAGCGCCGCTGGGTCCACTTGTGCCACGACCAGCACCGCGAAGGACAGAACTGCCGACGCCGGCGGATGCCGCTGCCGCATGCGTGAGACGGCGTACGCGGTAATGAACGAGGCCGCTCGAGTCGCGGGGGCCGGGAACCCGAGTAGCGCGACGTAGCCCCACGTGGCCGCGGCACCGAACACCCACCGTGACCGGCCGAGACCGAGCCACCGCAGGCCGAGCAGCATCCAGCCGGCCAGCACTCCCACATGCAAGCCGGAGATGGCCAGGAGATGCGCGAGGCCCGCATTGGCAAACCGTTGGCGCAGCGCGCGGGGAATGTCGTCACGCCGACCAAGCACGATCGCCTCGACAAGCCCGGCTCGCGCACCGTAGAGTGCCCTGAGGCGTCGAGCAACGATGTCGCGGACGCGGAACCGCCAGCCGCGCTTCCCATCCAACACGCGAAGGTGGGTGACCGACAGGACGCCGTTCGATCGATGCATTCCTACGGCCAGGATCCGAGCCCCCGCGGGAATGCGCTCGTCACGCACCCGGAGGCGCACCAATCCATCACACGCCTCCGGCGCGAACAGCACCGTGCCACGCGCCGTCCCCGAGCGCCCCGGGGCATCGTGCACGGCAATCAGGGCGGCATGCTCGCCCGGCTGCCATCGAGCACGGCACGTGGAGTACTCGGCCCGTCCTCGCACCGTTCCTGCAATGACACCCAGAGCGGCGGCTGCCACCACCGTCGCGGCCCACGCACGCCACCACAACACGCCCGCCGTCGCGGCGACGAGGAGCCAAATCACCGGGAGGGACACCAGAAAAACGAGGCCGATCCAAAGACCGGCCCCATAAGCCATGACGAGCTGGGCGATCGGCGGCGTCACGCTCCACCGGCGAACCGCCGTCGACGGGCGGCCCTAGCCCAGCATGGCCATCTCCCGGGCGGGCATGGCGGGCACCCCGGCAAAGGTAGCGCCGGTCGTGCCAACGAGTCGAACGGACCGGTAGCTGCCGATCCACTCGGGAGGACCGTCGACCAGCACGATCTTGTTCGTGCGGGTTCGTGCCTGCAGTCGGCCACCTCGGCGTGCCTGCTTCTCGACCAGCACTTCGTGCACGCTGCCGACCAGGCGCAGATTTCTGCGTCGCGAGACTTCGCGAACGGTGGCGATGAGCTGCTCGAGCCGACGACCCGATAGATGCTCCGGTACCGGATCGGGAAGACGCACGGCACCGGTACCGTCGCGCGGCGAGTACTTGAAGGTGAACGCGTCGTCGAATTCGACGTCCCGTACGAGCGTTTCAGTGTCACGGAAATCGTCGTCCGTCTCGCCCGGGAACCCCACAATGATGTCCGTCGTGATCGCCAAGTCCGGAATGGCCTTTCGCAGCCGGTCCACGCATTCGAGGTACCGCGCCCGGTCGTAGCGACGGCCCATGCGCTTGAGGACCCGAGACGAACCGCTCTGCACCGGCAGATGCACGTGCTCGCAGACGGGGTCCACTTCGGCCATCGTCTCGATCGTCCGGTCCGTGAAATCATTCGGGTAGGGGCTCGTAAATCGGACGCGCCGAATTCCGTCCACTGCACCCACGGCGCGAAGCAGGTCGGCGAAGTCGTGCTCGCCGTCTGCATAGCTGTTCACGGTCTGGCCAAGGAGCGTTACCTCGGTCACCGCGCCTTGTGCGAGCTGGTTCACTTCACGCAGCACGTCACCGAGTTTGCGACTCCGCTCTCGGCCGCGCGTCATCGGAACGATGCAGAACGTGCACCGATAATCGCACCCACGTTGCACCGTCACGAATGCGCTGGCACGATCGGCCATCCGGTGGGCGGGGACGTCCTCGTAGTGCTCCCAGGATTTGAATTCCACATCCGCGACCCGCATTCCATCCAGTGCGTTCGCGATCAGGTCGGGGAGCCCGCGGTATCCATCTGGCCCCACCACGAGATCGACATGTGGCACCTGGTCCAGCAGTCCCGCGCCCAATCGCTGCGCCATGCAGCCGACAACGCCCAGCACATCACCTGCACGCTTGTGCCGCTTGAGCTCTCCCAACCGCCCAATGACGCGTTGCTCGGCGTTGTCCCGCACCGCACAGGTGTTGACCAGCAGCACGTCGGCGTCCGTGGGGTCCTCCGAGACGGCATACCCCTCGCCGCCCAGGTGACCGAGGATCAACTCGGTGTCGGCGACGTTCATCTGGCAGCCGTAGGTCTCGATGTAGACGCGGCGGCTCATGGGAGACCTTCGGGAACGACCGCACGCATGCCGCCGTCGGATTCACACTCGAGCTGCGCGTCGAACCGGCCACGGGGTGGACGGCCCACCGGCCCGTGCACGGTCAGGTAGTCCTCGGTCAGTCCCTCGAACCGGCCTGCTCGGCGTCGCACGACCACCACGTCGGCCTGCGTGCCCGAGCGAAGGCGCCGGTAGCGTTCGCCCTTCACGTGACCAAGGGTGCGCAGTTCCGCAGCCCGTCTGTGAGCGACCGCGGGATCGACGGGCGGTCCGAGCCGCCGCGCGGGCGCGCCAAGACGCTCCGAATACGGAAACACGTGGAGATAGGTGAACGGTAGCGCCTCGATGAGCGCGCAGGTGCGCTCATGGTCGGCCTCGGTCTCGCCCGGAAACCCCACCATGACATCTGCGCCCAATCCGAGCGCCGGGAGGTCCGCCGCGAGGCGTTCAATGCGGTCGCAGTAGGTTGCAGCCGTGTACCAGTGGCGCCCCATGCGGCGGAGCACGCGATCACTCCCGGACTGTAGCGGCGCATGGAGGTGGGGCGCGAGACGCCCTGGCTCGGTCCGCATCAGGGTACCGAGCCGATGGTCCAACTCGGTCGCCTCGACCGACGAGAGCCGGATTCGCACGTCCGGCACCGCTGCCACCAGTGTCTCCGCCAGCGTGCTCAAGCTGACCCCGTCGGCGAGGTCGTGTCCGTACGTGCCGATATGCACGCCGGTCAGGACAATCTCCGCATGCACGCTCGCCAACGTCGCCGCTTCCCGCACCACCTCGTCCATTGGACGCGATCGGTTCGCTCCGCGCGCGAGGGTGGTCGCGCAAAACGTGCAGTGCTCGTCGCACCCATCCTGGATCTTGAGCCATGCCCGGGACCCCCGGTTGAACGAGCGCAACGTGCGGGGCACGGACTCGGTCGGCAGCTCCAGCGCGGCCAGCACACGGGTGGGATCGGATCCACCGATCACGTCGACGACACCGGGGAGCCGTTCGATCGTCCCGTCGTCGAGTGCGGCCGCACACCCCATCACCACCGTGTGAATGCCCGGACTCCGTCGCGCCAGTCGCCGCACGAGCCCCCGCATCTTGGCCTCGCTGACGTGCGTGACCGTGCAGGAGTTGACCACCGCGGCATCGGCCTCAGCCGACTCGTCGACCACGGTCACGCCGGCTGCCTCGAGTGCCTGCCGCACGACCTCCGAGTCGTATTGGTTCGCCTTGCAGCCGAATGTGTGGAGAGCGACGCGCATCAAGGACGGAGCGTGAGTCCGAACAGGATATGCCATGCCCGCTCGAGTGCCCCTCCCCCGTCGCGGCGCACCCGCTCGACCGAAAACTCGAACATGGCCCGGTTTCCGGCGAACGCGAGACCTGAGCCGACCGAAATATTCACCTCGGTGGGCTGGTCGGCGGTCGGACTGAATGGAAGCTGCGCGTACCGTACGCCGACACGCAGCGGAATACGCGACACACCGATGTCTGGACCCCCGAGCTCCACGCCGCTGCCGAACTCCCACGTGTCGAACACGCTCAGGTTGAAGCTATCCGGAATGTCATCGCGCGCGTCGGACCAGGAGCGCCAGCTGATCGACGTCGACCAGCGGAGCGACCGCAGGGGCGCGACCGTGAATCCGGCCGTGAGCGTCGTGGGTAGCTGGGTCTCGACCACCGGCAACAATGGACCCGTAACTTCGACGCGGGAGTCCCGTCGGCCGGAGACACCGAGCCTCAGCCAGCTTGCCGGCGTCAAAAGCGCCCCCACGGACACTCCCCAACCGGAATAGGACACGTCTCCCCGCTGCGACACCGGACCGTAGTTTGGATCGTCGAACTGGCGGCTCCGAGACTCACGGGTCGACCCGCTGATCAAATGGACTCCTAGCCCGAGCTGGAGTCTGGTGGTGACGTTCCACCCGATGGCGCCTCGAACATCGACCAGGCCACCGTCGGACCGGATGCGATCGGTCGCCGTCACCGGGGTGCCGCGGAGGGTCACAGTGTCGGAACTCGTCAAGTCGTAGCTGCGATCGGTGTAGGCCGCGTAACTCAAGGCGAACGCGACGGGCGCTCCGGGGATCGGGCCGGCGATGAGCACAAACGGAAACCGCGTGTCGCGCAGGTCGCCTCGATTCACCGTGCCCGCCTCGTACCGGCGCCCCGACGTTACCACATAGCCCGAAACCGCGAGGCGCTGCTGCAGTGCCGTCGCCGCCGGGTTCACCGCTCCAGTCGCGTCGACCGCGTCGAGGCCGCTCCCCAACGCGCGGGCGCGGATGCTCGCTGGGCGACCGGGAATGCCGAGCCCCAGCACACCGTACACCGAGACTTGCGCCGCGGCTCGATCTGCACTCAGCAGTCCGAGCGCAATGAGGACAAGGAACGCCGTCCGCCTCGTCACGGGCTGGCCTCGAAGAAGAGCGGGACATAGGTGACGCGCATAGCCGGCGCCCCCTGGAGGCTTCGCGTCGAGCGGAGCCGAATCTCACCCAACGAACCGGCTTCGGGCGTGACGGTGAGCAGCAGCGCGCGAGCAAGCGTGCTATCGCCTTGCCAAGGGCGAACCAGGTACGTGATATCCACTTCGATCGTGTCGGTCGCGCCCACGAGCACGTCCGCCGCCCCGACCGAATCCGCGGGCGCCAAGAAGAACGGCGACTTCGGACCCACGTCCGCCTGCAGGCCCAGCGCCCGCAATTTCACCGTATCTCCCATGCTCCCGATCACGGGCTCGGACGGCACCAGCAGCAGCGTGGCTCTCACAACTTCGGACGAGTCCATGATCCCCAGCGGGAGGTTGACCCGCAGGAATGCCCGGGCCGACGGCAGGCCCCCGACCGCGAGCACGTCGGGGGCCGGTGGCGCGAGATCCGGCGCTACAAAGGTGTCGAAGCCCACCTGCCGGGTGTCGAGCCGCTCCGCCGTTTCACCATCAGCGGAGTCGATAGTCACGAACCGGACCAACGAAGCCGGCACAATGGCACTGGCCACACCTTCGCGACTGCGCACGTCCGCCCAGGCTGGAGCGGCACCGCGCACCGCAAGACCGATCGCGGCGCGCTGACTGTCCGCAGCGAAGGTCGGGAACGCGTCCCCGGGGAGTACCAGCGACACGGTACCGGACTCCACGCTGTCCGGCACCACCAGCGTTCCAATGAGGGTGCTGTCGTCGAACAACGGATCTACAGCCAAGAACGTCGTTGTCGTGTCGACGTCGATCGGCAGGCGGTGGATGGCGAACTCGAGCGAGTCTACCCCTGCAAACTGTCGGAGCAACCCGAGATCCACACGGAACGAGTCGAGTGAGACAATCGGGCGCAACTCTCCCCCCTCGTTGAACTCCTCACCGAACGCCGTGAAGCGAATGATCCCTCGGCTCTCGATCCCCGCGGCGGGTGACGCGATCCGCAACGCTGCCGCCTGGTACGGCTGGAAGTACCCACGCACCCATTCGTCGCGCTCGAGCGATCCCTCAATGACCGTATCGCGCACTTCCAACACCACGCTAGGGCAGAAATCGGGGCACGCACCGGGCGCCGTCAACGCCTCCTCACACCCGACGATGGCCACCGCAACCAGGGGCAACAGCCCGTAGCCGACGCGCGCCTGCCGTACCGCCGCGCTGACGCTCTCGCCCCGTCGTCTCCAGGTCGGCCACCTCATCGGTCCAGGTCCTTTGGGCCGAATGCATCGGGAAGGAGCGCCTCGAGACGCCAGCTCCGGGCATCTCGTGCCCCGAACGACTCTACTTCGAGATTCAGTCCAAACTCCGCCAACGCCTGGCGACAGGCGCCGCACGGCGACGCCGGCCGCAGCGAATCTGTCACGATCACAATGCGGCGAAACTGCCGGGCGCCGCTCGCGACGGCCGCCCCCAAGGCGACCCGCTCCGCGCAGTTCGTGACACCGTACGAGGCGTTTTCCACGTTGGCCCCCGCGAAGACCCGACCGTCGACCGTCTCCAGCGCGGCACCGACTTTGTAGCCGCTGTACGGGGCGTGGGCGTTCCGCAGCGCCGCCCGTGCCGCCACCACCAACGCGTCCGTCACGATGTCACCTGTTCCAAAAAGGACGTACCCACGTCGAACCCCACACCAAAGTAGTCAGCTACGGTCGCTCCTACGTCCGCAAAGGTACCGCGTTCTCCGAGACGCACCGGCCGCACCCCCGGTCCCACCACCAGGATCGGTACCGCTTCGCGCGAATGGTCGGTGGACGCCGTGGTCGGGTCGTTCCCGTGATCCGCCGTCAAGATCAGCAGATCGCCGCGATCCAGCCGCTTCACGACCCCAGGCAGCGCCTCGTCCAGCTCGCGCAGCCCATGGTAGAACCCCGTAACGTCATTCCGGTGCCCCCACGCCTGATCGAACTCGATGACGTTCGCGAACACCAATCCGGTCTCCAGGGTCTCCAGGGCCGCCGCGATTCGCGCCAGCGCCTCGGCATTGGTGGGAGTGTGCACGCTCGTTACCGCCCGCCCGGCGAAGAGATCGTCGACCTTTCCCACCCCAACCCGCTCGATGCCGGCTGCCGCCAGCCGATCGAGGAGCGTGACCGTCGGGGGCTCGAGGGAGAAGTCGCGACGGTTCTCCGTGCGACGGAATGCCCCCGGTTCCCCAACGAAGGGGCGCGCGATGACTCGGGATACGGCGTGCTCCCCGACGAGGACCTCGCGGCGGGCGATCTCACAGGCTGCATACAGCTCTTCGAGCGGAATCCGTTCCTCGTGCGCCGCCACCTGAAAGACGCTGTCCGCCGAGGTGTACACGATCCAATCACCGCTCTCGAGTTGGCGCGCACCCAACTCTGCGATGATGCCCGTCCCGGAGGCCGTCTTGTTGCCCAGTACTCCTCGACCGGTACGCTCCGCGAACGCGGACGCGACGGCGGCGGGGAACCCCGCCGGATATGTCGGGAACGCACGGTCCAGCACGACGCCACAGAGCTCCCAGTGACCGCTGGTGCTGTCCTTGCCCTTCGAACGCGGGAGCGCCACGCCGTGCGCGGCCTCGGGTTCGGCACACCGCATGCCGGCGAGTGGGCGGCAGCATCCCAGCCCGAGTCGCTCGAGGTACGGCAACTCGAGACCACCCACGGCGCGGGCGACATTGCCGAGTGTATCACTGCCCGCGTCTCCGTAGTCCGCGGCGTCGGGGGCCACCCCGATCCCCACCCCGTCGAGCACAACCAGTGCAACACGACCGCGGCTCCCGCCTGTCATACGCCGACGTATTCCCTTCCCATTCTCGCGCCGAGTCGAACGAGCGCCTCGTAGGCGATCGTCCCTCCCCAGCTCGCGAACTCGTCGATCGTGATCGTGTCGGGCCCCTCCTGACCGATGACCGTCACGAGATCCCCGACGCGTACGGTGGGTTGCGCCTCCCCGAGATCGATCATGATGAAGTCCATGGTGACACGGCCAACCACGGGCCGGCGATCACCGTTGACCAGCACGTGGGCACGCCCCTGCACCGACCTCGGGACTCCATCTGCGTAGCCGATCCCCAGGGTAGCCACCACCGTGTCCCGGGGCGCCACCCAATCCCCCCCGTAGCTCACGGTCGATCCGGCAGGCATCCGGCGAACGCTCACCACCGGCGCCCGCACGGACACGACCGGCAGTGCGTGCGGAAGGTCCGGTGCATGTTCCCCACCGTACAGATAGATGCCCGGACGAATGAGATCGAGTCGCTGCTTGAGCCTCCAGGCGGCGGCGCTATTGGCCACATGTACCAGTGGCGGCCGCGGTGACAGCGCGCGAAGTGCGCGGGCGAACCGTGTCCACTGCTCCTGAACACTCTCCGCATCTCGATCTGCCGCGTAGCAATGAGTGAACGCGCCCTCGAGCCGCGGGGAGTTGCAGGCGCCAATGGCATCCGGATCGTCCCATCTCACACCGCACCGCCCCATGCCGCTATCGATCTCGAGATGGAACGGCACGTCCCAGTGCGTCACGGCATCGGGGTCATCGAGTACGGCACGCAGGTCGTGTTCCCGGTAGACGGCCTCCAACCCGAGGCTTGCCGGCGTGAACACCAGGACGGGCCAGCGCAGGCCGGCGGCCCGCAAGGCAACCGCCTCGTCGACCGTGGCTACCGCGAATCCCCACGGGTCCAACGCCTCCAGCGCACGAGCCACCCGTACGGCCCCCAACCCGTAGGCATCCGCCTTCACAACCGGGAGCAGCGCGCTCTCAGCCGCGTCCCGGACCGCCTGCGCATTTGCACGGAGATTCGCCAGGTCGATCCGCACCCACGCGCGATGATTCGATCGCCTCGTTGACACGCTCACAAACGGAGGCGTATTGTACCGGCCACACTATGCAAATGCAAGAACCATCAGCGCTTGGGCGCGTCGTCGAATTGGTGCGGGAACTCCGACGCCGCTGCCCCTGGGACGCGGCGCAAACGCCGGCGACTTTGCGACCCTACCTCGTGGAGGAAGTCCTGGAGCTCGATTACGCTCTCGGACGCCATGACACGGATCTGATCAAGGAGGAACTCGGCGACGTGTTGCTGCACGTCGCCTTCCAGATCGTGCTCGCCGAAGAGGCGGGCGCGTTTGGCGCGGAGGATCTCACCCGCGTCGTGGAGCGGAAGATGTGGCGCCGCCACCCGCATCTCTTTGCCGAGAGCGGCGACGCGGTACACGCGGGACCGCCGGAGGACACGTGGGAGCAGACCAAGCTCGGAGAACCCGGACCCGACCGCTCAAGCGTGCTCGATGGCCTTCCCCCGACCCTCCCTGCGCTCCTCATGGCATACCGACTCCAGGAGCGAGCGGCGGGCGTTGGCTTCGACTGGCCCGACTCGTCGGGTCCACTAGCCAAAGTCCGCGAGGAAACCGACGAAATCGCGGAGGAGTTGTCGCGACCGCAGACCTCGCACGAGGCCGCCGTCCGTGAGATCGGCGATCTCCTGTTTGCCGCGGTCAATCTCTCGCGCAAGCTGGGGTGCGATCCCCGGGAGGCGCTCGAACAGGCGAACGCGAAGTTCGAGGCGCGATTCCGGCGAATCGAAGAACTGGCGGCAGATCGCGGCATCGATGTGGGCAGAGCGGGCCTGGACGCGTTGGACCGCCTGTGGGACGAGGCCAAACAGGAAGAGCCGGGAGCCGGTTAGGTCTTCGCGCCCTCCCGGAGGCTACGGGTACAGCCTCGTCATCAGCCTCGGGAAGGCGATCGACTCCCGGATGTGCTGGATCCCGCAGATCCACGAGACGGTTCGCTCGACTCCGAGCCCGAAGCCCGAGTGAACAAACGTCCCGTGCTTCCGCAGGTCGAGGTACCATCCGTAGTTCGCTTCCGGAAGTCCCAAGTCGCGAATTCGCGCCAACAACAGATCGTGGTCGTCTTCACGCTGGCTCCCCCCGATGATCTCGCCGTACCCCTCAGGAGCCAGGCAGTCGTTGTTGAGCACGGTGCGCGGGTCGTCCGGATTCTGTTTCATGTAGAACGCCCGGACCTCCCTGGGGTAGTTGTAGACGAAGACGGGGCGGTCGAGTCCCTCCGCGAGCAGTGTCTCCTCGTCGGCTCCGAGGTCCGCGCCCCACCTGATGTCGGTGCCGTGTTTCTGGAGCTGCGCCACTGCATCCGTGTACGATAGGCGGTGAAACGGCGGCACAACACGCTCCAACGGTGTTGTATCCCGCTCCAACTCGCGGAGGTCTTCGGCCCGGCGATCGAGGCATCGTGCCACGATGTACGACACGAACTCCTCTTGGAGACGCATATTATCATCCGAGTCGTGCCAGGCCATTTCCGGCTCCACCATCCAAAACTCCGTCAGGTGCCGTCGGGTCTTGGACTTCTCGGCGCGAAAGGTAGGGCCAAAGCAGTACACCCGGCTGAGGGCCGCCGCCGCGGCCTCGAGATAGAGCTGGCCGGTCTGGGCCAGGTACGCGCGCCCCAGATCAAAGTACTCGGTCTCGAACAAGGTACCGGCCGACTCGCCGATCGCCCCAGTCAGGATCGGCGTGTCCACGAGGATGAACTCGCGCTCGTAAAAGAAATCGCGGATGGCCTGGATCACTTCATGACGCACACGCATGATCGCAACCTGCCGTCTGCTACGGAGCCACAGGTGGCGATGCTCCAGCAAGAACGCCGTGCCGTGTTCCTTGGGCGTGATCGGAAAATCAGTGCTGGCGCCCAAGACCTCGACATGAGTGACGGTGAGTTCCACCCCCCCAGGGGCGCGTTCATCCGAACGAACGGTCCCCGTGAGCGAGACGGACGTCTCCTGCGTGAGGGTCTTGAGCGTGTCCCACGTCTCAGGAAGAAGATCGCGTTTGGACAGGACGCATTGCAGGTACCCGGTGCCGTCTCGCACAACGAGAAACGCGATCTTCCCGCTCGATCGGGTCGTGACGACCCAACCGGGAACGGTCACGTCCTCCCCGATGCGCTCCGGAAGGTCGGTGACGTACGTCAGCGACGGCATAGGGCCGGAATCGTAGCCGCCGCCCTGATGACTGTCAACGCGCTCGCGTGCGTCCCCACACGC
The DNA here is from genome assembly GCA_039588295.1 of Gemmatimonadota bacterium. Classification (GTDB taxonomy): domain Bacteria; phylum Gemmatimonadota; class Gemmatimonadetes; order Gemmatimonadales; family GWC2-71-9; genus JAOTVV01. Next base: position 15,789 of record JBDHAB010000027.1, on the reverse strand, counting down.
GTTGCAGCACCGGAGCGGGAGACACGGACCTGGACCACATACTTGGCCGTGCTGGCACGCGCGCCATCCGCGCGAGAGGCCATGCCGTCGGACCTCGAACCAGCATGGAATCGCGACGTCGGGAAGGCCGCGGCCGGGCCCGTCGGCATCGGAGACAGCGTCGTCGTCTCCGTGTCGTCCGACCGACGCATCATGCTGCTCCGGCGAGCGACCGGCGACATCGTGTGGCGATCTCGCCTCTCGGGACCGGGCAGTGCGGGCGCGCTCTTCGACGAGAATCACGTCTATGCCGCCAGCGGGAACCGGGATGGCAGTGTGTCTGCGTACGACTTTGAGCGCGGCAAGCGGCGCTGGTCGAGAACACTCGGTCCCGTCGTCGGGCCGCTCGCCGCTTTCGCCGACGACGTCTACGCCGCCACCGCAGCGGGGCGGCTGGTTGCGCTGGATGCCACGGACGGGCGCGTCCGTTGGGAACGTCGATTCCAGCGACCACTGCGCGCCGGTGTCACGGTGCTCGGATCCCAGCTGGTCGTGGCAACCGATGATTCGCTGTATCTGCTCGCACGGGTCTCCGGGCAGCGCATCGCGAGCGTCGGTACCGAGGGTGCCATCCACCGTCCCCCAGCTGTCGTCGGTTCCCTCCTGATCGCGAACTCGCCTGACGGCCTCGTGTCCGCGTTTGACACGCGCACCCTGCGGATTCAGTGGGAGGTCCCGCTCAGCGAGCCGGTGTTCGGCAACCCGGCAATCGCGCGTGACACCGTGTTCGTCGTGACACTCGACGGGGGTCTGTGGCGGATCCCACTCGATGACCCCAGCGCGACGCGCCGGCAGGACCTGGGCTTGGCGGTGCGGGCGCCCCCAATGCCTGTAGAAAACGGTGTTCTCATCGGGACCATCAGTGGCGAGATTCTCTGGGTACCCCAAACGGGAGCGCCGACCGTGGTGGACCGCGTGGCCGGACCGATCGAGCACGCGCCGATGCTGCACGACGGCATGCTGCTGGTCGTTGACGGGAACGGAGAGATCCATACGTGGACCGCCGCGAACGGTACCCGTACGGAACCATGAGCCCGTTCACCGGTATTGCCCCACGATGAGTTCACAGAGCCGTTGGACTCGGTCCGCTACCGTTGGCGCGGTGGTGATGTCCGCCCTGGCCTCCTCGCTCGCGCCGCTGGCCGCTCAGGAAGTCGGCGTCGATCGGTCGCGGCCATGGTACGTGGCTGTCTCCCATTGGGGGCGGTGGGCAGCGCTCGCGGGCGCCGGCGGCCTCATCGGACTTGCCGCTGCGCGCCACGGATCGGCAAACGACCGCTTCGATCGGCTGGAGACGCTGTGCCAGTCGGACCTCACGCTCTGCGAGATCGTGACCGATCCCACCGGCGGCGGTCAGCGATACGCGGCCGATGAGGCTGAGGCACTATGGCAGGACTACTCCAGGTTCGAGAGCGGCGCGCGCAGCTATCTGCTCGGTGGCCAGCTGACGCTCGTAGCCGCTGGTGCGATGTTCCTGATCGACCTGCTCTACTCCGGCGACGAGGTGGGCGCGACCATCCCGCTGACGCCCTTGGAACTCTACACAACACCGCAACGGTTGGGACTCGCGCTGCGGTTCTGACCGGCAGCGAGAACCTACCGCTCGCCCGTCGACGCACCGATTTCCTGGGAGGACGACATGGCAAGTGAGCTTGCAGCGAAGAAGTGTGTACCGTGCCGGGGTGGCGTGCCCCCGCTCGCCGGATCGGAGATCCAGCGACTCCTCAAGCAACTCGGTGGCGACTGGCGGGCCGTCGACGACCACCATCTCGAGAAGGAGTACACGCTCGACGACTTCGTTCAGGCACTCGCCTTCACCAATCGGCTTGGCGCGATCGCAGAGGACGAGGGCCACCACCCCGACATCTACCTGTCCTGGGGCAAGGTCGGTCTCAAGATCTGGACGCACAAGATCGACGGTCTCACCGAAAGCGACTTCATCCTGGCCGCGAAGGCGGACCAAGCCGTGGCTTAGTCCGCCGCCTTCGTTGCCCGCACGAATGCGCTCACGAACCCGCCGATGCCGGGGACCGAGAACGAGCGCGTCACCTCCACGCCGACGTCCGTAAAGCCGGCGTTCTCAAGCTCCCGCCGGTAGTCGTTCTCTTCCAAGGCGCCCGCGACGCAGGCGGACCACAGCTCGATGCTGGCGCGAACCGCCTTGCCGAGCGGCCCTCGGGAGAGAATGTCGCTCACCGCAAGGCGGCCACCGGGTCGAAGCACCCGGTAGGCCTCCTGAAACACGCGCGACTTGTCCGCCGACAGGTTGATGACGCAGTTGGAGATGATGACGTCGACTGACCGGTCAGGCAGCGGGATGTCTTCGATCTCGCCCTTGAGGAACTCGACGTTCTCGACACCGGCCTCTTGCTGGTTCTTGCGCGCCAGCTCTAGCATCTCGTCAGTCATGTCGAGGCCGTAGGCTTTGCCCGTGGGCCCGACGCGCCGGGCAGACAACAGCACGTCGATCCCGCCGCCCGATCCGAGGTCCAGCACAGTCTCTCCGGGCGACAATTCCGCGAGCGCCGCCGGATTCCCGCAGCCGAGCGACCCCGCCACCGCACCTTGGGGCAGGTCGGTCACGTCACCGGGCTCGTAGATGTCGGCGCTCACGGGATCGCAGCGAGAGCTGGTGCCGCAGCACCCCGATCCACCATCCAGCACTTTGAGCGCCGCCGACGCATACCGCTCGCGAACCGCATTCTTCACATCCTTCGTCTGCTTCGTCATCACCCAGCTCGCTTTCTCATCAATATTCATTGATGTATTGAGTCAAAAAAAGGTCGAGTTACCCGCAGCATACCTCGAGGCTCTCGCCCGCACTGCGCTGTTGCTGTGCGAGCTGGGCGAGGGCGTTCGCCGTTTCCTCCAACGCATCGGCATCCAGCGTGTAGAACATCCACCGTCCTCGCTTCTGCGCGCGGACCAACCCCGCCTCCTTGAGCGTCTTCAAGTGATGCGACAAGAGCGGCTGCGGGACGTCCAGCCGATCAACCAGCTCGCATACGCACGTCTCCTTACCGACGAGCACCTCCAGGATGCGGAAGCGCGTGTCGTCGGACAGGGCCCGGCAGCAGGTGACCGAGAGGTCGCGCTGGGTGGTTTTGGCCGGCATGAGCCTAATGTATCAATGGATATTGATATGTCAAGGGTGGCGATTGCACCTGCGGGTTAGCTTCCGCGCCTTCAGCCAGAAGGAGCGGCGACAACCTTGCCCCCACGCAGTGCTGCCCCTCGCGGCGGCTTCTTGACCACGCTATCTGGAGCCCGAAAGCCCATTCTCTGCCTGCGGTTCGGCAGGGGACGCCGATCCTAACGCGTCTTGGCCTCCGGGCTTGTCAGGGTGCCTGGTCGATTCAGGTGGGCGAGCTGAGCCGAGCCCCCGTTACCCAACGCGGAACAACTCGATGCCCCGCTCGTAACGCCGCTCGATCCTTCGCCTCAGGCCCAGATGGGCTTTCCGCGTGAGGGTAGCATCGCTGGCGATCAGGTCCATTGCCGCCCGCCGCGCACTCACCACCAGATCGCCGTCCCGTTCCAGATCGGCGAAGCGCAAGTTGAAGCCACCCGCCTGCCTCGTGCCCGCCAGCTCACCTATCCCGCGATCCTTGAGATCCAACTCGGCGATCTTGAAGCCGTCGGTGGTGCGCGCGAAGGGCCGGAGCCGGTCGCGCTGGTCCGGCACTTCGGTGAGCAGCACGCAGTGGCTCTCGTCCGCCCCGCGCCCCACCCGACCGCGCAACTGATGGAGCTGTGCCAAGCCGAAGCGCTCCGGGTGCTCGATGACCATCACGGTGGCATTGGGAACGTCGATCCCGACTTCGATGACCGTCGTGGCCACAAGCACGTCGACTTCACCGTCTCGGAATGACCGCATTACCGCGTCCCGCTCGTCCGCCTTCATTCGACCGTGTACCAGTGCGACGGATTGGGGAGCGAGTTCCTCCGTGAGGGACTCGGCCATCGTCGTCGCGGCCTTGAGATCGACCTTCTCCGATTCGTCAATTACCGGATACACCACGTAGGCCTGGCGACCCGCCTGGCAGCTCTCCCGCAAGAACGCGTAGATCTGCTGTCGATCACGACCGGAGCGCACTCCGGTCTTCACGGGCCGCTGCCCTTTGGGCTTCTGTTTGAGCGTCGAGATGTCGAGATCGCCATACAGTGTGAGCGCGAGCGTGCGCGGGATCGGGGTGGCCGAGAGGAGCAGCACGTCGGGTGCCTCGCCCTTCTCGATCAGGGCCGCCCGTTGCTCGACGCCGAACCGATGTTGCTCGTCGATCACGACGAGCCCCAGCCGGTGGAAGTCGGTCTGCTCCTGGAACAGCGCGTGCGTCCCGACAATCACCCGCGCGCCTCCCGCCGCGATCCGGCCGCGGATCGCGGCCTTTTCGGATTGGGACAGTCGGCCCAACAGGACCTCCGGCATCATGCCTAGCGGCGCGAGAAAGTCGGAAAGCGTCCGCCCGTGTTGCTCGGTCAACAGCTCCGTGGGCGCCATGAACACGGCCTGATAGTCGTTCTCGACGGCGAGCAACATCGCGAACAGCGCGACGACGGTCTTCCCCGTCCCGACATCACCCATCAGCAGTCGATGCATGCGTTTGTCACCGATCATGTCCGCGGTGATTTCGCGAACCGCCCGTTTCTGATCGGCGGTCAGCTCGAACGGCAGCGAGTCCTTGAGCTGAGTGGTGTGCGTCTTCTTGAGCTCGAAGTGCGGTCCCTTTCGAGCACTCTTTGCCACGTGCCGTGCGCGCGCCACCACGAGCTGAAGATCGAAGAGCTCGTCCAGTGCCAGGCGGCGTCTTCCGGTCTCGGCGATGGAGGGCGATGCGGGACGATGGAGCGCGAGCAGCGCTTCCCGGAGACCAACGACCCCGGCGGACTTCCCAAGCTCCGCCGGCAGCGCGTCCTCGACGGTCTCGAGCATGGCATCCAGATGCTCGGCAATCAGCCGGCGAATCTGACGATGGCTCAACCCTTCCGTCGCAGGGTAGACCGGGAGCACCAACCCCTGCGCGACCGAACCCTCGGCATCGTTCTCGTCGGATTCGTCAGCATCTGCCAAGACGATCTGCTCACGCGGCACGACCTGCCGACCGTGGTAGTACTTGACCGGCCCGGTCACCAGCACCAACTGCCCCTTGTCGATGACCCGATCGAGAAACGCCTGACCGGGCCATGCACACTCGATGATGCCGCTCGAGTCTCGCAAGACCGCCCGAAAGATCCTGAGCCGCCGCCGGGTCGGGACCACGGCCTTGGAAACCACCCGGCCGACGATGGCGACCTCACTACCCACGACGGCCTTGGCAATCGGGGTCACCGTCGTGGCGTCCAGGTAGCGGTGCGGGACATGATAGAGGAGATCTTCCACGGTCTCGACCCCGAGCCGTGCCAGCGCTTCAGCCCGGTGCGGGCCAACGCCCTTGAGGAACTGCACCGCCGTATCCAGTCGCAGCGTCATCAGTCCGCCAGCAGCTGCTCAGCGAACCGTGCGGCATCGAACGGCTCGAGGTCCTCAACTCCCTCCCCAACCCCGACGTACCGAATGGGCAGTCCCAGTTCGCGCTCGACGCGCAGCACGGCCCCTCCTTTTGCCGTGCCGTCGAGCTTGGTGAGCACGATCCCGCTGACCGGTACCGCCTCGGCGAAGAGGCGTCCCTGTTGCAGCGCATTCTGTCCCACCGTGGCATCGAGCACGAGCAACGTTTCGTGCGGCGCTCCAGGCGCCCGGCGCGACACGACACGGGCGATCTTCTTCAACTCGTCCATCAAGTCCCCGTGCGTGTGCAACCGCCCGGCCGTATCGATCAAGACGACGTCGCTCCCTCGCCCGTTCGCCGCGTCAATGGCGTCGAACGCCACGGCCGCGGGATCACCCCCCTGACTGCCAACCACGCAGGGCACACCGAGTCGATCCGCCCAGACACGCAACTGTTCGCGAGCGCCGGCCCGGTAGGTGTCCGCCGCGGCAAGGAGCACGGACCGCCCCTGGCTCAGGAGGCGGGATGCGAGCTTGGCGATCGTGGTGGTTTTTCCAACGCCATTCACGCCGAGCACGAGGATCACGCCGGGCGCAGCGCCATCTCCCAATTGGAGCCCGGTGGGCGCTTCACCATGGGCCACGTAGGTGGCGATCCTCTGGGTGAGCCACGTCCGCACGGCGTCGGTCGACTTCAGGGTACCGCGGCGCAGCATCTGCTCAAGCTCTTCGGCAAGCTCAAAGGCCGCGGGACCGAAATCAGCCTCCACGAGAACACGCTCAATGTTTTCCAGCGTGTCGTGATCGAGCCCTCGCACCAGGACCGTGACATCGGTGAGCGCCACTTCCTTGATGCGGCGCCACAGTCCGCCCCTCATGGCAAGCCCCGGCGCTGGCGCCAGGCCCACTCACCCAGGAACGCGATCACCGCAATCACGAATGGCCACCAGCGTTCCCGCAGAAACGCCACCACCCGGGGTGACGCACCCGATGTCGGGCCCGCCGTCAGCGCGGCGCCCGATGCCGGTGGGTACTCATCGGAGTACGCCTCAACAACGGCCACACCCGACGCACCGTGCTCCGATACCGACCAACGGTAGACACCCGGCTCGAGGTCGACTTGCGCGATGCCCTCGGCATCGAAGCGAAGCACCAGCTCTCGATCGATCTCTCCGCTCACGAAGACCACGGCCGAATCCGCTACGCGATCGCGCGCCCACTCGAAGGTCACCGGCACCCCGCGAGCCACGACCGGGCTGGCTACGAGCCTGCCGCGAATACCCGTGCCCTCCGACCGCAGTAACCAGTCGAGGCCCGTTGCCAGCACCGTGCGAATCGCCTCTCGTCCGGCACCTCCACGCATGCTCCATCGCCAGAACCCGGTGGCGCGGGTGAACAGGACGCGGGCCGCACCCGAGTCGGTGCCCATCAGCACAGGGCGGGCAACACCGCGTCGCGCCTGGCGCGCCGTGAGCGCCACCCAGTGCTCGGCCTCAGTCGCAGGAACGACCCCAGTGAGCGGCGGCAACGAGTCCCACTCGACACGCGCCAAACCGGCGGCCAACGGTGAGATCGTCGGTTGGGCCGTGAGGTACCAGTCTCCTGGGACAACGGAATCCCGCTCATCGCCCGCCAGCCAGCGCCAGGATGGCGTGGCGCGCGCGGTCCCATCGAGGATGCTGGCACGCCCCCGGATGACCAACAGCGCGGCACCGCGCGCCCAGCCACGAATTTGCGACACCGACACTGTCGCCATCGACCGCATATCGACCCAGCGATCATCCCCAATGCGGGCCACGCTTCGCACCGGTGCGCCCGCGATCTCGGAGAGCCCGCGCACGAGGAATCGACCCTCCCAATCCGCAGGATCCACGATCACCATCACCGAGGGCTGCTCGGAGACCGAAATCACGCGCCACCGCTCGTTATCGCGCGTTTCGGCATCGTTGGCGACCTGCAGCCGGAACGCTAACGCATGCTCGCCATTGCCGAGCACGCGGGGCGGCATCACGATCTGTCGACGTACGGTTGCCGGGGCTGTCGGAAGGTCAACGTCGCGCTCGGCGAGTCGACGCTCATTCAGGAACACTTCGACGCGCGCATTGGACGGACTGGGCGAACCCCACGTACCCAGGGTGATCGTGGCCGTGAGGGAATCGTCGGCCTCGACTTGTCCGGGTAGATGAACGTCCAGCAGCGCGACTCCGGAAAGCGTCTGTCGAGGGAGATGCACCACGCGTACGCCGCGCAGCAGATCACGCGGTATGGCCTCGGCATCGGTGACCTCACCGTCCGTGATGATCGTCGTCGGCCCACCGAGTGCGCGCGCCGTGGCGAGCGCCGCGCCAACGCGGGAGAACCCGTCTAGTGGTTCGTTCTGCACGAAGGGACCGACATCGCGGCCGAAGCCCAGGATCGTACCATTCGGGCCGGCGATCCGGACTGCCGAGTCGACGGCGGCGAGCCACGACCCACCTGCAACACCCATACTGAGAGATTGATCGAGCAGCACAACGGCCGGCAGACTGGTCCGGCGGGTGAGCCACGCCGGATTCACGACCAGGAGCACCAGGGCCGTCAGACCCGCAGTGCGCAGGGCCGCGAGCGCGACGCCCTCCCAGCCAAGCCGCTCCTGCCGAACGTACAGGAACAGGGCGACCGCCGCAGCGCCAGCCACCGCAGCCACTGTCAGCAACATCCAGCTTCACCCCGGGGTCGTAGTCGAGGGCGTCTCGCAGGTACTCGAGTTGTCACGGATTCGGTCAGTCCATCCCCGCCACGATGGGAGATGGAGCGACGGCGGGAGGATCGAACAGGTGGTCGTAGTGTGTTTTGAGCGAGTCGAATTCGGCCCGGCGGGCCTTCGCCACAGGATCTCCCTCGCCAAAACGGACGGCGGACCGGGGATCGACGTGCCGACCGTTCTTGATGAATTCGTAGTGGAGGTGCGGCGCCGTTGCGAGCCCGGTCATCCCGACATAGCCGATGCGCTGGCCCTGGCGAATTCGCACGCCCGCCCGGATCCCGCGCTCGATCTTACTCATGTGTGCGTACCGGGTCTCAATCCCTTTCGGGTGCCGGATCGCCACGACGATGCCGTAGCTACCCCAGCGTCCCGCGCGCACGACGGTACCGTCTCCCGTCGCCATGATGGGCGTTCCGGCGCCAGCTGAGTAATCGATCCCAAGGTGCGCTCGGTTGCGCCGGAGGATCGGATGAAACCGCGACCGCGAAAAACCCGACGAAATGCGGCGGAACTCTGCGGGGTAGAGTTTGAATGCGCGCCGCAGCGAGTGGCCTTCGGCATCGTAGTACACGTTGCGGCCCGCATCGTCGGTCATCGCATACGCGGCGTTTTCCGTACCGCGCGTTTCGAGCTTGACGGCCAGGATGCGTCCGAACCGCACATCGCCGAGATCGGACGTGAGTCGCTCGAACACGATTTGGAACGCATCGCCCTCGTAGTTATCCCGGGTGAAGTCGATCACCCAGCCAAAGACACCGTCGGCGAGGTCCCAGATGAGCCGCGCGCGCTCCTGGGCCGGCAGCACCGCCGAGGGTATCAGCTCATCAACGGTCTCGTATAGCGACGAGCGCACCGTCCCTTCCACGATCTGCCGCTCGACCGCCCAGCCGATCGTCTCCGATTCGGCCCGCCACCCGATTGTCGAATCGCGCTCCAGCCGCAGAAGCTCCGCATTGCCGAGCCGCACGGTGATCCGGTGGGGGGCGGGTTCGTGGAGCACGTAGCGAAACTGGAACACCTGCCCGGCCTTCACGCGCCGCGGATCGATGGCGTTCGCTGCGGCGAGCACCCGGTAGAGCTCCTGGCCGACGATGTTGTGTCGGGCTAGGAGATCGGACAGCGTCTCACCCCATTCGAGCGTATCAGCTTGTTCGTCGTACGCCGTGTTCACGACCATCGGCGCGGCCACCGGCAGGCGCTGGCCCGCCCACAATGTCCGACCGACCCATAAGGCTCCGGCCGCGGCGGCTACCGTGGCGAACCGAAGGATCGCTTTGCGGGGCATCAGTCCATTTGGCGCCGAATGAACGTGGGAATCTCCATCTCCGACACGTCAGGCTCCTGCACCTCCGGCTCGGGCCGTGGGGTCGAGGATGCCACGGCCGCCGCCGCCGATCGTCCCGACCGCTGTGGGAACGGGAGTACGCCGGGCTGCCCGGGCCGGCCGAACGGCCCTTCATGCTGGTTGAGGACCTTGTCGAATCCGGTCGCGATCACCGTCACCCGTGCCTCGCCGGCCATCGCGGGGTCGTTGACGGCCCCAAAGATGATCTCGGCCTGATCACCGGCGGCGTCGTGAATGATCTCACTGATCTGATTGACCTCGCCGAGTGTGAGGTCCTCGCCGCCCGTGATGTTGACCAGCACGCCGGTCGATCCGCCGATGGATACGTTGTCGAGCAGCGGGCTGGTGATGGCCTGCTGCGCGCCTTCGATGGCGCGATCCTCGCCCCGTCCAACACCGGTTCCCATCAGGGCTGATCCGCCATTCTGCATGACGGTCCGCACATCGGCGAAGTCGACGTTGACCAGTCCGGTGACGCTGATGAGCGTGGAGATGCCTTGGGTCGCGTGCAGCAGGACCTCGTCCGCCTTCTTGAGCGCGTCCTGGAATGGAACGTTCTTGCCAACGACCGCGAGGAGGCGCTCGTTCGGGACCACGATCATGGTATCGACGTGCTTGCGCATCTCCGCAATACCGATCTCGGCCTGGCGCATCCGCTTGCGTCCTTCGAACAGAAACGGCTTCGTCACGATGCCGACAGCCAGCGCCCCAACGTCCCGCGCTAGCTGGGCGATCACTGGTGCTGCACCGGTCCCGGTTCCACCCCCCATCCCACACGTGACGAACACGAGGTCCGCGCCCTCGAGGACGTGGAGCACGTCGTCTCGGTTTTCTTCGATGGCCTGACGCCCGATCTCAGGACGCGCTCCCGCACCCAGCCCACGCGTGAGCTTCTTGCCGATCTGGACTTTCACGTCCGCTCGGTTGTGCAGCAACGATTGCGCATCGGTGTTGACCGAGATGAACTCCACGCTCGAGAGCTGCTCCGCGATCATGCGGTTGACCGCGTTGCCGCCGCCACCGCCAACCCCGGCGACCTTCATGCGAGCGTTCTTTCCGACCGTCTCTTCGAGCTCGAAGACCATGAGTCCCTCGTCCTCGCGTGGTGTTAAAAGAACTCCTGGAGCCAGCGCTTCACTGGGCCCAACATGCGATCGACCGCGGTGTCACCCGCGGTGTCCGCCTGCGCTCGACTGCGCACGCCATACAGCGCCAGCCCGACCGGCACGGCGTACCGAGGCGCCTGCACGCTGTCCACTAATCCCTTGATATCCCGTTCCGGCACGCCCTTGCGCACCGGCATGGCAAATACATCCCGTCCAAGCTCCACGATGCCGGCCAGGTGCGCGCCGCCGCCGGTCAATACGATCCCCGCCGATAACCGACCCGCGTATCCGGCATGCTCAATCTGGTCCAGCACGCGGCCGAAGATCTCGTCGAGCCGCTGATGAATGATGTGGGCGATCAACTCACGCTTCGCCTGGCGCGCGCCCTGCCCCGGCGTACCCGGAAGCTCGACCATGTCGTCCTGATCGACCAACGGAGTGTACGCAACACCCCAGCGTTCCTTCAAGCGCTCCGCGTCCGTCTGCGTCACACTCAGCCCCTGCACAAGATCACTCGTGACGTACGAGCCCGCGCACCGATCCGACGAGAGGTGTCGCAGCTTATCGTCGTGGAAGATAGCCACCGTGGTGGAGCCGCCGCCAAGCTCGACCAGCGCGCAGCCCAGTTCCTTCTCTTCCTCCGTTAGCACGGACTGCGCCGCGGCCAGCGGCTCGAGCACCAACTCGGTCACGCGATACCCGGCACGCTCCACCGACTTCTTCAGATTCTGCGCCGCTTGCTTGTGCACCGCCACGAGCCGCATCTCGACCTCGAGACGCATCCCCGTCATGCCGATCGGGTCGTTGATACCTCCCTGCTTGTCTACGGTGTATTCCTGGGGAATGGGGATCAGCAACTCCCGCTCTTCACCCAAACTGACCGAGAGCGCGACTTCGTGGACGCGCCGCACATCTTGCGGCCGGATTTCGTCGGCGGCGACGCTCACCAGCCCTTTCGTGAGCTGGGTTCGCACGTTTTCCGTGGCCACCCCACAATAGACCGCTGGTACCCTGACGCCCGCCATCCGCTCGGCATCCCGCAGGGCGCTCGCCACGGCCCGGGTCGTCTCTTCGATGTCGCGCACGACACCGCGACGGACGCCGGTGGTGCGCGCAAGACCAACGCCAAGGATCTTGGCCATTGGCGCTCGCTCGGTCCCCGCGATCTCGGCGATTACCGCACAGGTCTTGGTGCTTCCGACATCGAGACCGGCCACCAGATTCTCGCGCTTCACGCATCCCCCCCACGGACGACGACGCCCCCGTCAAACCGCGCATCCAGCTCGTGGAACGAGATGCGATTCCGCAGCAGATGCCACCGCACGGTTTGCACGTCGCGAATCCTCGACCGCAACGGTGCCGCCCTGAACAGTACTCTCTGCGCTCCCAACTCCAGAATGATCGCGTCTCCCGGCCCCCGGCGCGCCCCATCCACTAGCTGAAAAAGCGTGGTATCCGTATTGCGCACAAGCGCCAGCAGCTGCGTTAGCTGGCTGTCGGCTTGCTCGACGATCGGCAGATCGAAGCCCGTCAAGGATGGATCGTAGGGAAGTGGTCGTGCGTCAACGCCCAGCGGGACCAGCCCCTCCTGCCCTCGTGCGAACGCAATGGGATCCTCCTCGACGAACACCACGTGCAGCGTGCCGGGGAGGCGACGCGCAATGCGTACCGTGCTGACGCCGGGTACGCTCGCTGCACGACGCTCAACGTCCCCGAGCGGATCGAACACGTTTCGCTCGGGCTCCAGCTGCAGCGTGGCCAGCACCTGCTCTGGCGCTGAATATCGCAGTCCGGCCAGCTCGACTTGACGGACCCGGAAGAAATCGACGCGCCGCAGGAGCTGGGGCACCAGCGCCGCCGCAGTCCCCAGGGCCAGCACCCCCGCTCCCAGGAGCAGGTGTTGCCGCCTCATGCGGCCATGCCTGCCAGCCGACGGACGACCTCGTGTCCCACCTGGGTGACATCCCCCGCTCCGAGCGTGACAACGACGTCGCCATCAACCACGGTGTCCAGCACCTCGTCGGCCAGCTCCTCACGCTTGGGGATCCACTGGACAGTCCCCCCCGCCTTTCGCGCGGCGCGCGCCACGAGCTCGCCCGAGACGCCTGGGATGGGCTCTTCCCGGGCGCGATAGACATCCGTGACGACGACCACGTCGGCCATGGCGAGGGCGATCCCCATGGCATTGCCCAGCGCCTTCGTGCGCGAGTACAGGTGCGGCTGGAACACGGCCACCACGCGAGCGTGGGGGAAGCGTTGGCGCACCGCCCCCAGCGTCGCAGCGATCTCCGAAGGATGGTGGGCATAATCATCGATGACGGTCACCCCGCCGTGGGTCCCCAGCAGCTCAAACCTGCGACCCACTCCATCGAACTTCGCGACGCCTCGAACCACCGCCTCTGGGTCCGCGTCCACCGCCAGTGCAGCCCCAACCGCAAGGGCGGCGTTGCGGAGATTATGCAGGCCCGGGACACGCAAGCTCAGCTCAACGAAGGCCCCATCGGGGAGCGCCAACGTGGCAGACGTGCGTGTGGACTCGCGTCGAACGTTCGCCAACCGAATGTCAGAGTCTTGCGCCAGCCCGACGCGCCAAACTGGCACCCTCACGGCCTTGCCCACCCGACCAGCCCCGCCGTCATCAGCGGAGACCACAACCCGCTCCGCGCGGCCAGCAAACTCGATGAACGCCGCCTCGAGGTCGGCCAAGGACCCATAGCATTCCAGATGGTCAGCTTCGACGTTGCCCACGACAGCCACAGTGGGCGTGAGCTGAAGGAACGACTGATCGTATTCGTCGGCCTCAACCACGAAGAGGTCGTCTCCGCCAATTCGAGCGTTTCCACCCCACGCCGCAACCCGTCCGCCCACGAGCGCCGTCGGGTCGCGGCCGGCCGCGTCGAGCCCAAAAGCCGCCATCGCTGCGGTCGTGGTCTTGCCATGGGTCCCCGACACCCCAATTACGGACCCATTCTCGACGACGCGGCTCAGCGCCTCCGCCCGTGAAAGAACCGGGATCCCGGCTGCCCGCGCCGCTTCCAACTCTGGATGATCTGCTTGAACAGCAGCAGTATAAATCACAGCTCTAGATCCAGTTACATGTCCCGGATCATGTCCTGTGTGAACCGTTGCCCCCTGCCGTTCGAGATCGGCTATGTTTTCCACATTGGTGTCACATCCGGTAACCGGCAGCCCCCGACGCTGGGCGACAAGTGCGACCGCACTCATCCCGGCGCCGGCTATCCCCATGAAATGGATAGGTCGGGGATCTTCCGGGGCAAAAAGGTGCATTGGTGGGCAGCTAATATAAGGTGGACACGAAAGTTACGAAAGGTTCTAGACTTAGCCCACCAAGCCCAGAATGTGTCGAGCGATGCTTTGGGCGGCGTGCGGCTGCCCGCGCGCTCCAGCCGCCTGCCCCATGGCCCGAAGCCGGGCGGGATGGTCCAGGAGCCGCGCGAGTTCTTCACATAGCGTGGCGGGCGTCAATGCAGGTTCTGGGAGATGGGTCGCGGCGCCGCTCCGAGCGAGCGCCTCGGCGTTACGGTTTTGGTGACCGCCAGCCGACGTCGGCAACGGAATCAACACGGACGGCATTGCCCACGCGCACAGCTCGGCTGTCGTCATGGCACCAGCCCTCCCGACCACAACATCCGCTGCCGCGTAGGCGTCCGATATGGGATCCCAGAATGACCTCACGATTCGCGTTGGCTGCTTGTCATAATGGCGGTATTCCTCCCACATCCCCGCACCCGTGCCCCAGAGCAAGTGAATCCGGTCGAGCCCACCCGAATCGACGGCCCGAGCCACCACTCGGTTGATGCTGCGGGCGCCCTGGCTGCCACCCATGACGAACACCACGCGCGACCCTTGCGGGACGCCCAGGCGTTCCCGAGCCACCATCGCCTCAGGCCGTGGCACCGGTGGTGGGGTGATCGGATTACCGTACTGGCAGATCTCGGTTCTGGGTCCCGGTCGGAGGTACACCCGGGCCTCCGGGAAGCCCAGGTGGACCTGCCGCGCACGGCGCGCCAGCCACCGCGTGGTCACTCCGGGGAAGGCGTTCTGCTCTTGGAGCACGACCGGGAGCCTTCTGCGCATTGCCTGAACCAGAATCGGTCCAGCCGCATACCCTCCGGTCCCCACGGCTACGACGGGATCTTCCGCATTCAACACGCGTCGGCCTGCGCGAAGGAGTCGGGCGAGCAGAAACGGCCACCGCGCATTCTTCCACCAAGCGCGGCGGTAGATCGGCTCGACCGGCAGGAGGTAGTAGCGGAACTCCCGAGTGGGCAGCACCCTGGCCTCCACGCCCCGACTCGCGCCGACAAGCACCGGCTCCACGTCGGCCGACTCACGCTGTAGCGCCTCGGCCAGCGCCAGGCCGGGCATCAAGTGACCGCCGGTACCACCACCGGCAATGAGGATGCGCTTCACCGTCTTCGATTGGGTGCCGCGCGATTCCGGGCGACGTTCATGATGACGCCTGTGGCGAGGAACGACACGAGCAGGTTCGACCGGCCAAACGACACGAACGGGAGCGAGACGCCTGTGGTTGGCACTACTGCGAGGGTGACCCCGATGTGCAGGAACGCGGCGAGACCGATGAGCGTGGTGAGACCGGTCGCAACGAGAAGACCGAACGTGTCCGACGCTTTTTGGGCGATGCGGAAACCGAGCACCAGGTAGAGACCGAACAACGCGACCACCAACACCACACCGATGAAGCCCCACTCCTCGCCAATCGTGCTGAAGATGAAATCCGAATACGCGTACTGCAGATAGCCAAGTTTCTGGAGCCCCTCACCGAACCCCACTCCCACCAGTCGCCCGGCGCCCATCCCGATCAGTGACTGGTTGATCTGCCAGCTGGACTCGGCCACGTCCGTGCCAGAGCTCAGGAAGCTCACCATGCGGGCCAAACGGTATTGCACGGACACGATCTCGTGCCAGACGATGGGGAGCGCCACCACGGCGAGAATCAAGAAGTGGCCCACTCGCGCCCCAGCGGCGAACAGCACCGTACCGGCCAGGATCAAGATCACGGCTCCACCCGACAGATCCGGCT
>JBDHAB010000026.1:0-40612 GCA_039588295.1 Gemmatimonadota bacterium | reverse complement strand
GTGACGTCCAGCGACGTGAGGGGAACCTTGGGTAGGCCGAGGGCTCCTCGCGCGCCTCGATTACCGACCTTCTTCATCGGGAACGCGCACCGCGGGCAAGAGGACGCCTGGCTGGAAACCTCGATGCCGCATTCGGGACAATCGATGAGTGGCATGCGACTATTGTACTCGTACGTACCGAGCACACCAGTGGTGTCGGCCCTGCACCGACGCCGGACGTGCGGGCGGAATCCCAGGGACGTCTCATGCGTATGGGTGTGCAACGGCATTCAATTTCAACGATGGCGAGGGAGCGGAGCATGTCTCCGGACGTGGTAGAGCTCATCGCACCGGTACTCGCGCTGACAGGCGTCGGCGCCATGGTGCTGATCGGCATGAAGATGCGGTACACCCATCTGCAGCGAACGCGGCATGGCGGGGGTGGAGAGGATGTCGCGCGCCTGACGGAGAACGTGGAGACCCTGCGGGAAGAAGTCCGCATGCTGCGGGGCGAGTACCTCGAGCTTCACGAGCGGGTGGACTTTGCGGAACGCGTCCTCACACGGGGGAACCCGCCCGACGCGAAGTCCTGACCGAACCCCGACTCCCGAGCAACAAGCGGGTGGGCGCCGGCCGCACGCCGGTAAACCAAACCCTAACACTTTACTATTCATAGACTTAGCATCAGCGGATTCGTCTTGACGGCCGCTTGACGCGGGTGCACGATAGTCGTGGAGCCATGTGCTTGACCATCAGGTTCCACGGTTCATCGAGGAGGCCCACCATGCAAACCCGACCACTTGCCGGGCTGCTGGCGCTATTCGTAGTCGTCGCACTTGGCGCATGTGACGACTCGGTGGCGCCGGACCAGGATCTCGCGTTTACGCAGGTCCAACCGGCCGACTATCCACCCCCCGCTCCGCTCGTGCCCATAGACGGCGACCAGTTCTGGCCCTACACCGGCGCCGCTGAAGCGGGCTTCAGCGGTACCCCGCAGGATCCGATCAATGTCGTGTTCCTGGGAGCGGTTGACCCGCGCGATCTGCGTGCGGCGCTGCTGTTCCTGGACGGCGATCGGAGTGTCCTCGTCGGTACCCCGTTCGAACCCCTCGCCATGTTCGACTGCGAGTGGGAGGATGCCCTGGGTGGTGATGTCCAGACGTCCTATGGTCAGTCCGCTGGCTGGGTGGGCTCGGCCATCCAGGTGCAGTGCGGCGATTACGATCCGGTGCGGTTCCACATGCGGTTCTTCGACATCGGAGGCGTGACGATTGCCGGTGCGCACTTCGAGTTCCTCATCCCAGGGACCTCGCAACACCAGGTGCTTGCCTGGGAGCTCGCCGAGCAGCTCGTGGTCGCCGATTTCTTCCGCAGCGGTCTATTGGGTGACGTGCCCGGCAGCACCGGTCCGATCAACGAGGCGCCCACCTTCGACGAGATTGACGCGATGGTGTGGGATGCCATCGCCTCCACCGGGCTGCAGGAGTTGGCGCTCGCCTCCGGGGCGCAGGTCCTGGCCAACGGCAACGTGGGGATCGGAACCGACGGTGCGGCAACCACGCTCACGGTTGCGGGGACGGTCAATGGTCGGCGCGAGATTGCGCGGCAGGAGTTCACCATCAACTTCGATCAGTTGATCTCCAAGCCGTTCTGCCAGGCCACACCGTTCGACTTCGTGTACGCCACCGGCCCGGTCGAGCTCAAGCAACAGGTTGTCGTAACCCCGTCGGGGAACTACCACAGCCAGTTCCACGCGCTCGGCACGCTGAATCTGTTGCCCCTGGCACCGGATCCCGCGACGGGTGAGCTCGTGCCCACGGGCGAACCGTACAAGGCGCACGTGGCGCAGCACGCCAGGTCGCACGTGACGGACAATGTCACCATGGTGTCGCAGTTCATCCTGCAGATCGAGTTGCCGCCTAGCGGTCCGTTCCGTGGCTCGCTCCAGTCCAGTATCAATGTCGGGCCGGGGAACGCGAGCCATAGCGCGCTCACCGTGCGCTGCGATCCGTAACGGCCGACCTTGATGGCCACTTTGAGCCGCGGGTGCCGTCCGGTACCCGCGGCTTTCTCTTGCGGTTCCCCGCGTTAGCTTACGCCGCCGAGGATGGTTCCCGCCGGGACGGGCGGGGATGTCGAATGTGGGGTCCCAGCGGGAGAAACCGTGTGACCAGAAGAGCCGTAGGACTTGTGTGGGCGGGGATGGTGTTGAGTCTGCTGCCTGCGCTCGGGGCGGCACAGCAGACCTTGAGCCGCCGGAACGGAGATCGGTTGAGCGGATCGCTCGTCACGGTGGATGACGGCACGTGGGTGTTCAAGTACGGTGGCGCCGACGTGTCAATTCCGGCCACCGACATTGCCGGGTTCGATGCAGCCGGGCCCATCGGTGTGCGGTTGGTGGATGGCACGATTGCGGCGGTCTCGATCGCAACCGTGGGCGGGCAGCTTCGGCTCACCGATCCGGATGGTACGGTCCGTTCGGTTGCCGCGACCGACGTGGCTGCAGTGGGCGACCCGACGGCGCTCGAGGCACTCGTTCCCGTGCATATCGGGTATTTCACACCGATTGACCGGTTCTGGGGCGCAACCGCGAGTGTGGGGTTCTCCGACAAGAGCGGCAACAGCAGATCCCGTGGATTGGGCGCGGCCGTCGAGTTCGGGCGTACTAGTCCCAAGGACCGGCTGATGTTCAAGGCGGGACTGGCGCGGGAGCAGGCGCCGGACACTGCCGGAGCCTTCCAGACCACCGTCGCCAAGTATTTCGGGTCGGTCCGTATCGACGTGTTCTTCAGCAAGCGCCTGTTTGCGTTCGGGTTCACCGGTCACGAGCGCGATCAGTTCCAGGACATCGATCTCAGGTCTAACTACAAGGCGGGGTTCGGGTATCAGGTGATCGCGACACCGCTGACGGATCTGCGGTTCAGTGCCTCGGGTGGTGTGCGGTACGAGAACTTCACGGCAGACGGCAGCACCTCGACACCGATCATGGCGCTGGGAGCAACGTGGTTGCAGAAGCTCGGCCCGGTCGCCTTCGCATGGGACGTTGACTGGGCGCCAAGCGTGGAGGACTTCGCGGACTATCGGTTCGTGTCCGAAGCGAGTCTCACGACCGCAATCTACAAGGGGCTGGGATTCCGTCTCGCCTCGCGCAACGAGTTCAACAACAATCCGCGTCCGGGTATCGAGAAGCACGATATGCTGCTCACCACGACGTTGACGTATACCGTCGGCAGGTAGCCAACGCACGCATGCCACCAGGAGGCACAATGGGTCGCGCACGAACACTCCGTTTCATCACGCTCCTCACGATGCTGTCAGCTGCCACCGTCGAGCTTGCTTCAGCGCAGGAGCTTCCAATCCTGGCACAGGAGCACACGCAGCTCATCACGCAGGAAGTCTCGGGCGATGCCGCGTACGAGCACATCCGCCACATGACGCAGTTCCATCGCCCGCGCGGTGGCTCCGACGGTCTCTGGGAGGTCGCGGAATACATGGAGCGGACGGCTCGGGCGTCTGGGCTCGCCGACGTACAGCTCATCAAACAGGCGTCGACCACACGGCCGTGGAACGCCAAGTTCGCCGATCTCTGGATCGTCGAGCCCGAGCCCGAACGGATTGCCAGCACGCTGCAGTCGGTGCTTCACCTGGCCGATTACTCCCGTCCGGCGGACGTCTCGGGCGAGCTGGTGGACGTTGGGGCGGGCGGATCAGAGGATTTCGAGGGCATGGAGCTGAGCGGCAAGATCGTGCTCACCCATGGATCGGCCTCGACCGCCATGCGAGCGGCGGTGTGCGAGCGCGGGGCGCTCGGTGTCGTGTGGTATCCCAATCCGTTTTCGCCGGACGTCGGGACGAGCGGTGCGGGGCTCTCGCGACCGGATCAGCTGCGGTGGCTGACGGTCCCGAGCCGAGCATCCAACGATTGCGAGCCCACGTTCGCGTTCAATCTGTCGACGCGCCAGGGGGTCGCGCTGCGCAACCGACTTCGGCGGGCGCAGGAGCCCGTGGTCGTGCGTGCGGTGGTGGATGCGGCGTTCGACTCGGAGCAGGGAACCGAGCCTTGGCAGGTGATGGTCGAGGCGTTCATTCGTGGCACCGAGCCCGAGCTGGGACAGGACATCGTGTTGACCGGCCACCTGCAGGAAGAGGGGTTCTCCGCCAACGATGACGCGAGCGGCTCGGCCAGCACGCTCGAGGTAGCACGAGCGCTCAATCGGCTCATCAACGACGGCCGGCTCCCCCGACCCCGGCGCAATGTGCGGTTCTGGTGGGTAACGGAGATCGGGAGTCAGCGGCAGTACTTCGCCGACAACCCCCAGGCGCACGAGTCCATCTGGGTCAACGTGAATCAGGACATGGTAGGTGCGGACCAGTCACAGGACATCATGCGCAAGCAGAATATCACCCGCGTTCCCGCAGCGAGATTCCACTTCTTCAATGACGTGGTCGAGTCGGTCATCGACTACATGGTCGCAGCCAACACCTACGAGTTGGCGCAGGCCCAGGCGGGGAATCCGCTCTACCCCAAGGGGCACCTCGCGCACTTGGGCAGCATGCACCGCTACAACGCCGACATGATCTTCTTCCACACGTCGAGCGACCATATGCCGTTTCTCGAGGCGCCGATCGGCATTCCGGCCGTCAGCTTCACCAACATGCCGGACCGGTTCATCCACTCGAGCGACGACGATCTGTGGAACATCGACCGCACCCAGCTCGGGCGTAACGCCGCAGCCGTGGCGCTGATTGCCTACGCGATGGCGAACGCGGACGCCGGCGACGTGCCCGCGCTGGCCGCCGCCACCGTGGGACGCGGGGTCGAGCGCATGGGACGGAACCTGGGGCTGGGACTGTCGTGGATCGCGGGGGCCGACGACAAGGCCGCTGCCTACCACGATGCCGTCGACCAGGTACAGTACGCGGCAAATCGCGAGCGGGTGGCACTGACGTCGCTCCGCGAGATCCACCCGAGCGCTGCGGGCTATGCCGACCAGCTGATACAGGAAGTGGAGCGCCGGGAAGTGCAGGCACTGCGGGAGGTGGACCTTGCCTACCGCCATGCCTCGGGTGAGCGACGGATGCCGTCGAGACAGCTGACCGAGGTTGAACAGCAGCTCGCGCAGCTCATGCCGGAGCTGATAGCGGGTCCGTCGGAATTTCGCACGGGCCGGGGGCAAGTCCGGTTTGTGCCCGGACTGCACGGGCTGATGCGGTTTGAGATCATGAATGCCGTGAACGGGGAGCGCACGGGACTCGACATCCATCGCTACGTGGCTGCGGAGGCTCGTGAGGCGGGAAGTCACTACTTCGGCGTGGTGACCGCGGAAGGCGTGCTCCGGTACCTGGAGAGTGTTGCGAACGCGGAGCTGATTCGGCTTCAGTAAAGAGGTGGCGATGCCGCGGCTTGCCGGTGGAAACACCGAAGACCATTCTAGCAGTCCAACTCCATCCAAGGGGCCACTCATGTATGGCCGGCTTCTGTTGATCGGTGCGGTCCTGGTCAGTGCCGGCTGCGCCGCTGCGTCGCAGTCCGAGGGACCGCGCTCCAATCCGGATCTCATTACGCAGGCGGAGATCCAGGGGACCAGCGCCGCCAACGCGCTCGACGTCATCCGCAGGTTGCGCCCAATGTGGCTGCGGGTGAGGTCGCGCGGGGATGCGCCCGTCGTGTACGTAGACGGGACGCGCCGGGTCGATGCCAACGCGCTCGTTGTGATCGCCGCCGAACTGGTGCTCGAAATGCGCCACCTGTCCGCTTCCGATGCCACGACCCGGTTCGGCACCGGGCACCGGGGTGGTGCGATCCTGATCGTGACGCGGCGGTAGCAGCACTCGTTCCACATTGGAACGGGCCCTGGGAAGAAGTGCGGGTCGGACTGGTCTTGACGTGATGCATGACCGCATCAATCATTTATGTCTCCACGCCTGGCGTGAGAGAGCGTGTGAGCCTGCGTCCCACCCCCGATTTGTTGCAGACCCACACGCGAAAATCGATGTGTACCTATCGGGCAGAGAGGTGATGCCTATGCTTTAGATCCGCCTTGTCCGCGGTGGACGGCCGGGCCGGAGGCTCGCCCGGTCGAGCAACATCCATTCAGGAGGAGTCACATGCGACTACGACGTTTTGTGCCCGTGCTCGGCGCCGTGCTGCTGTTGGCGCTGACCGGGCCACCCTTGTTTGCCCAAACCGGGTCGATCCGGGGGACGGTGACTGATCAGGCGACTGGTCAGCCGATCTCCGCGGCGCTCATCTCGGTGGTGGGCACCAACCGGCAGATTCGTACCGGCCAGGACGGCACGTACGAGCTGGTGGGACTGCCGGTCGGGAACGTGACCATTCGTGCGGCCATCATCGGCTACGCGGCGCAGACGCGCACCCTGGCGGTGGTCGCCGCGGCGCCGGTGACCGCGAACTTCGCGCTCACCCAGGCCGCCATCAGCCTGGACGCGCTGGTGGTCACGGCAACCGGTGAGCAACGCGCCGTGGAGGTACCCAACGTTATCACCACGGTCAACGCGGCTCAGGCGGCTGAGGAAGTGGCACCAGTCTCCCTGTCGTCCGTGCTTCAGGGACGGGCGCCCGGGGTGCAAGTCATCAACAGTAGCGGCTCCGCCGGCTCAGGGACCAAGATCCGGATTCGCGGCTCGAGCAGCATGTCGCTCACCAATGAGCCGCTGTTGGTGGTGGATGGGGTCCGCGTGGACAACCGTTCGAACGACAGCTTTCTCGGCACTGGCGGTCAGACCATCTCGCGGATCAACGACTTCAACCCTGACGAGATCGAGAGTATCGAGGTCGTCAAGGGTCCGTCCGCCGCCGCGCTGTACGGCACCGAGGCCGCCAACGGCGTGATCGTCATCAAGACGAAGCGCGGGCGGGTCGGGGCTCCGGTGTGGAATGTCTACGGTGAGTATGGACTCGTCTCGGACGTCAACGAGTACCCGACCAACTTCACCGGCTTGGATGCGAGTGGCAGCCCCTGCCGCACGTACAACCTGGCCGCGGGCAGTTGTACCCAGGCCGAGCTGCAGTCGGCCAACCCGCTCGAGAGCAGCAACACGACGCCGATCAGCGGTGGCCAGCGTCAGCAGTTCGGGATGAATGTGGCTGGCGGGACGCCCGATGTGCAGTACTTCCTGTCCGCGGAGTACGAGCAAGAGGACGGGGTGTATACGCTGCCGCAGGGCACGCAGGACTCGATTCTCGCGGCACGTCCGGAGGGATTCCAGATTCCGGATTTCGTGCTCAATCCCAATCAGGTACAGCGCACCAGTCTGCGCGCCAACCTGAATATGCAGCTCAGCGAAAAGCTGAGTGCTTCGATTTCCACGGGGTACGTGGACGGCAACTTCAAGCTCCCCGAGAACGACAACAACGTTCTGGGGATGCTGCCCAGCGGGCTGCTCGGTGGTAGTGACAGCACCGATGTCGGCGGCTGGGGCTTCTCCGCGCCGGAGGAGGTGTTCTGGATCGACCACAACCAGGAAATCCAGCGGTTCACCCAGTCGGCTACGGCCAACTTCCTACCGACTGACTGGTTGGAGTTCCGCGGCCTCGTCGGGGTGGACTTTGCCTCGATGTCCGACGTGGCGTTCCAAGCCATCGGAACCGGGCCGGACTTCTCCAATTACAAGGACGACGGCGCGCGCGATTCGGATAAGCGCTCCACGTGGCAGTACACGTTCGACCTTGGTGGGACCGCTCAATTCCAGCTCACCGACGCGATCTCGTCCCGCACCTCCGCTGGGGTGCAGTACTTCCGGAACTACCGGAACAGCGTGGAAACCAGGGGTGAAAAGCTCCCCCCTGGTGCGGGTTCGAATGACGCGGCAACCGATCAGTTCATTGATGAAGACTACATCGAGACGCGGACGCTGGGGACGTATATCGAGCAGCAGTTCGGCCTCAACGATCGGCTGTTCGTAACCGCCGCGGTGCGCGGCGACGACAACAGCGCCTTTGGTGAAGACTTCGACTATACGGTCTACCCGAAGGTGGGTGCCTCGTACCTGGTGATCGACCGGGGCTTCGGGGTAGTCGACAACCTGCGACTGCGCGCGGCCTGGGGTGCATCCGGTGTCCAGCCCGGCACGAACGACGCCGTGCTGTTTTTCACTGGGGAAGTCCTGGCTGAGGGAGGCGTCGATAAGACGGGTGTGGTCATCTCGAACCCGGGCAACAGCGATCTCAAGCCCGAGCGCTCGACCGAGTGGGAAGCGGGCTTCGAGGCCGGCCTGTTCGGCGGCCGCCTAGGGGTTGATCTCACCTATTACCGCCGGACCACGAAAGATGCGCTGGTGGATCGTGACCTGGCGCCATCGCTTGGGCTCACGACGAGCCGGTTCGAGAACCTGGCGAAGACCAGGAACTGGGGCTTCGAGGGTGGCATCAACGGCACCGTGTTCCAGAGCCCGATGGTGACCTGGAACTTCAGCCTCACCGGGTCCACCAACTCGAACGAGGTGGTCGAGCTGGGTGAGGACGTCGAGCCGATCATCTTCGGCAATCAGGCGCACAAGGAAGGCTACCCGCTTGGAGCGTTCTGGGACGAGCCGTTCACCTGGGACGATGCCAATGGCGACGGCTACATCGCCGCGGACGAGATCACACGTGGCGACACCACGGAGTTCATTGGGTACGCACGGCCCCGGTACGAGGTGTCGCTGTTCAACTCGTTCGACGTGAGCTCGTGGCTCCGCATCAGTGGGTTGTTCGACTACCGCGGTGGCCACCATCAGTACAACAACACCGAGCGGTTCCGCTGTCGGTTCCGTACCTGTCAGGAGTTGAACGATCCGACCACCCCGCTGGAAGGCCAGGCACGTGCCGTTGCGGCGGCGATTGCGTCAAGCCAGACGGCGGCCGGGTACATCGAGCCGGCCTGGTTCATCAAGCTCCGCGAGCTGTCGTTCACGTTCTTCATGCCGCAGAGCATGGCCGGCATGGTGGGCGCGAGTCGCGCCAACTTGACGATCTCGGGGCGGAACCTGCTCACGATCACGGACTACACAGGTGTCGATCCGGAGGTCCAGGGGAACACCGGCAACTTCGGATCGTCCGACTTCCTGACGCAGCCGCAGGTGCGCTACTGGACCGCGCGGGTGCAGTTGACCTTCTAACCGGAGAGGAACAGAGCCATGACGAAGCACACGACTTCTCATGTGCGGCGGCGGAACCGCCGGTTCCTCGCCGCGATGACAGCAATGGTGGCCCTCCTCGCGCTACCCATGGTGGGGTGCGGTGACCTCTTGGAAGTAGTCGATCCTGATATCGTCACGCCTGAGAACCTGGAGGATGACTTGGGCCTGACGACACTTCGGAACGGTGCGGTTAGTAACTTTCAACAGGCGTGGTCGGCAAACCAAGCCGGCGACAACATCGTCGTGTTTTCCGGCCTCATGACCGATGAGTGGTTCCACTCGGGCACGTTCCCGACGCGGCAAGAGGTCGACCGTCGGGAACTTCAAGTGGAAAACACGACCCTGGATGGCCTGTTCTTCCGGCTTCAGCGCGCTCGCGCCGACCTGGAGCGCGGGGCGATCCGGATTGAACGGGCCGTGCCCGATCCGAACGCCGACGCTCGGATCCCGGAGTTGCAGGCGTACGCGGGGTTCACGTACATCGCGTTCGGAGAAAACTTCTGCAACGGCGTACCGTTCAGCGAGACGCTGGACTCGATCCTGTTCGGTGATCCGCTGACGAACGTAGAAATGTTCAACCGGGCGGTGGCGCTGTTCGACGCAGCCTTGGCACATGGTGCCGTCGACAGTGACATCGCGAACATGGCGCGGGTCGGGAAAGGCCGAGCGTTGCTCAACCTCGACCAGGCCGGCGCGGCGGCCACTGCCGTCGCCGCCGTGCCCGACGACTTCGTGTTCTAC
Organism: Gemmatimonadota bacterium; assembly: GCA_039588295.1. Taxonomy (GTDB): domain Bacteria; phylum Gemmatimonadota; class Gemmatimonadetes; order Gemmatimonadales; family GWC2-71-9; genus JAOTVV01. Next base: position 30,751 of record JBDHAB010000026.1, on the reverse strand, counting down.
AATTGGCACTCGAACACGGCGGCCCGGGCGCGTAACGGCATCTATCACCTGAACCCCGAGGCCGGCCGCTGGTCGGTTGCCGACAACCTGGGTGCCAACGGGTTGCCGTTCCGCTCGGCCATGGACCCGCGGGTTCCGTGGGCCGACGTCGGCATCGGGTTCGACAGCGAGACGCCGTTGTATCAGTTCATGGGCTACACGTCGCGCGAGGACAGCTACCCGCTCGCAACGGGGGTAGAGGCCCGGTTGATCGAAGCCGAAGCCGACTTGCAGGCGGGTGGCGCTAACTTGGTGACCATCCTCAACGGCCTGCGGCAGAACTTCGCCACCACGGGTCCGCTGCTCTACCCGGAGAACCCGTTGACCGGGGCGCTTGCGGACACGCTGGATCCGGGGTCGGCCACCGCTCGAGAGGACCTCTTGTTCTATGAGCGGGCGTTCTGGCTCTACGGTACGGGCCACCGCTTGGGCGACCTCAGGCGTCTGATCCGACAGTACGGTCGTGGGAGCGAGACGGTGTTCCCGACGGGTGCGTATCACAAGAGTGGGTCGTACGGGGTTGATGTGAACATCCCGGTCCCGCAGCCCGAGGAGAACAACCCGAACTTCCAGCAGTGCCTGGATCGGAATCCGTAACCGGCGATCCGTGAAGGATTCGCCCAACACCAATGGGGGCGGCCATTCGGTCGCCCCCATTTGCTTGCGGTCAGGTTCTCGGAGGGTGTTGTCTAGCGGATGGTATCCCGCGGTGACACGGTCGTGTCGACCTCTGCCGAGTCTTCGTCCTCGGCTCCCATGGTGGTCTCGAGGAGGATGACCCCGGCAACGGCGGACGTGCCGAAATAGGTGGTCGCGTCCGGCCCCGTCAGCACCTGGATCGAGTAGATGTTGTTGGCTGGGATCGCCCGGAGGATAATGAGGTCAGTGAGGCGCGTCCCGTCGAGGAAGAGCAGCGGCTCTTCGCGTAGCACGATGCTTCCCTGCCCGCGGGCCGAGTAGACCCGCACGGGTCTCCCACGATAGTCGCTGAACCGATGGGTCCGCACGGTGTATTTTAGCGCTTCCCATGCGGTGGTGGCCGCGCTGGCTTGGATCTGTTCCGCCGTGACGAACTGTCCGCCGGGCGGCGGATTCTGAGCGGTGTCGCGCGCTCTCGTGGTGCACCCGAGGAGCACGATGCCGAGCACTGTGGCAACGAGAACAGGACCATTCGCAGACAATCGCATCGTGTCTCCCGGGGGCAGCGGCCGTCCGTCTCCTGCACTCCTCTCCTCCGGGGTGCCCGCCACCGACGGTACCCGCTCCCTCTGACGGCTCGTACCCTCCAATATGGTAGGGGTTCGGGACTATGCGAAGGGGTCGCGCGGGTGCCCAGCCGCCGTGCCTGGCGGCCCCTCAGCTCAACTGTGTGTTGCCCGCTAACTTACGACGTAAGCCTGGTGGCTCGCGCCGCGCCGTCGCGGAGTACGAACCACGCTTTCACACTGAGTCGATATGAACATCCTCGTCCTCAACTGTGGCTCCTCCACGGTCAAGTTCCAGATCATCGAGACCGATGCCGAGCGGATTGAGCAGGACGCCGACCGCCGTCTGGCGCGCGGCATCGTTGAGCGGGTGGGCGGACAGGCGCTGATCGCTCTCGAGGCACAGGGGCAGCCGAAGGAGCGGAGCGCCGAACCGCTTCGCGACCATCGGGCAGCCATCGATCACATCCTGCGCTGGATCGTGTCGCGAGCGTCCAAAATCGATCACATCACGTCACTCGCCGACATTCACGCCGTGGGACACCGGGTGGTGCACGGCGGTGAACGGTTCCGCAAGTCGGTGCGGATCGACGAGAGCGTGCTCGAGGAAATCGAGGACTGCATCGAGCTTGCCCCGCTCCACAACCCGGCGAACCTCAAGGGCATTCGCGCGGCGATGGAACTCCTGGGAGAAGGCGTGCCGCAGGTGGCCGTGTTCGATACCTCGTTCCACGCCACCATGCCCGAGCGGTCCTATCTCTACGCGATCCCGTACCAGCTGTATCGCCGTCACAAGATCCGCCGATACGGGTTCCACGGCACCTCGCACCGGTACATCGCCTATCGCTATCGGATGATGCACGGCCTCCAACCGGAGCAGGTGAACATCATCACCCTGCACCTTGGCAACGGGTGCTCGGCGTGCGCCATCAAGCACGGTGAGTCGTTTGACACCTCGATGGGCTTCACCCCGCTCGAAGGCCTGGTCATGGGCACGCGCGCCGGCAACATCGACGCCTCCCTCGTCGAGTTCCTGATGATCAAGGAAGGCATGAGCGTCTCGGAAGTCGACACGCTCCTCAACAAACAGTCAGGTCTACTCGGCGTATCCGGGCTGACGAGTGATATGCGCGAGCTGTTGGAGGAAGAGGCCGAAAATCAGGATCGCCGCGCGTTGCTCGCGATCGACATCTTCTGCAACCGCGTGAAGCGCTACATCGGCGCGTACCTCGCCGAGATGGGAAGCGCCGACGCGGTCGTGTTCGCGGGTGGGATCGGTGAAAACGCCGCGAGTATTCGCGCACGAATCTGCACGGGACTCGATCGACTGGGACTGGCACTCGACACCGAGCGTAACTCGGTGATGGTCGACGGCAACGCGGGGGAGATCAGCGCGGACGGGTCCACCCTCCGCGCCTTCGTGATTCCGACCAATGAGGAGCTACTGATTGCCCGTGACAGTTTCCGTGTCTTGGCCGACGTTCCGAGGCGCTGGTAGCACGCCGACCCGGCAGCTCCACTGGTTACAATGGAACTTCGACTGCCGTCGAGGCGTCTTACCACATGGGACGACACGCCAACCGGGACGGCATGCCATGAGACGCACGATCCTTCCTGCCACACTTGCCGCGGTAGCGCTCGGTGTGTTCACCGTCCCGGTGGCGCGGGCGCAGTCCGAGCAGGACACGACCGAAGTGGTAACGACTGAGGAAATCTTTGCCTACGTCGTGAACAACAACTGGCTGGACATGCGAGTCTACGCCCTGAGGAGTGGCCAGCGGTTTTGGCTTGGCACGGTCAACTCCTACACCGCGTCCCGATTCGAGTTGCCCACGTGGCTGCTGCGCGGTATGGGCGAGGTTCAGCTTCTCGCTCTTGCGATCGGATCTCGGAGATCCATGACGACGGGAATCGTCTTCTTGGCGCCGGGAGAAGAGATCGTATGGCGGCTGGAGAACAACCTGAACCTCTCGACCGTCATGGTGCGCTATGCGGAAGGGGACGACGGGTAGCGTCCGTTCTTGTGTGCAACGTGAATGCAGATTCCACCCAGGAGCTTCCGGCGTACCTGCTCGACCACGAAGCCTCGCGCCTCGAGCGCCGCGGACATCTCCTGCCACGAGATGAAATGACGGATCGACGGACCGATATAGCCGTACACGACCGCCTGCCGGTGCCACAGTAGTCCAAATACGCTTCCGGCCACGCGAAGGTAGCCAAGAAACAGCGCGCGCCAGACAGGATTCGCCGGCCGGTAGAAATCGAGTGTCAGCAACAACCCTCCGGGTTTCAAGACTCGCACAATCTCGTCGAGTGCCGCGCCGAAGTCCGGCGTGTTGCGGATCCCGTACCCAACCGTGACAACGTCGGCGGCCTGGTCCCGGGCGGCAATGTGGAGCATGTCCCCGGTGACGAAGCGAACCCGCGTCACGTCCTGTGCTTTGCGTCGCGCGTCGGCGGCAGCGAGCATCCGGCGCGAGACGTCCACACCTACCGCTCGACTGTCGGGGACATATGCTGCCGCCGCGAAGGCGAGGTCACCGGTGCCGCATGCCAAATCCACCACGAAGCCGTCGCGCGGCGCCTTGGACGCCAGAATATTCACCAACTCGCGCTTCCATCCGCGATCCATCCCATACGAGAACGCGCGCGTGAATCGATCATAGGTCCGTGCCACTGCGTCGAACATCGTGGTTACGAACCGCTGCTTGATGTGAGGATTCTCGAGATGTTCCTCGAGATCGAGCCGCGCGAGCAGCGCCTCGGGCTCGGTTGAAGGATCCCGGTCAGGGGGCATGGTGTTTACTTGACATGCGGTGCCGCAGATGGCCTCCTCTGTTGAGCGACGAAAGGTACTACGTGCTTGCAGTCCGACACCAAGGCAACCAGCGGAGCCCTCCGCGGTGACGGGTCGTCCCGACTTCGACGCCGCAGTGGTCGGTGCCGGCCCGGCCGGCAGTGCCACGGCAGCGCTGTTGGCACAGCGTGGCTGCCACGTCCTGTTGCTGGAGCGCGCGCGATTCCCTCGTGCCAAACCATGTGCAGAGTACTTGAGTCCCGAGGCGGCCCGGGTGCTGGATCGGCTGGGGGTGCTGGCTGCCGTCGAGGCCGAAGGGCCGGCGCGGCTCGCCGGGATGAAGGTCGTCAGTCCGCAGGGAACGCCGTTCACGGGACGGTTCCGCGGTGTACACCGTTACCGAGGATACCGGGATTACGGTCTCGCCCTGCCACGCGAGGTGCTGGACGCCCACCTCGCGCAGGCTGCTGTGAGGTGTGGGGCCAAGCTGCGGGAGGGAACAGCCGTCGAGGGATTCGCGGGAGGGCGAGAAGACGTCGTCGAGCTCGGGCTTCGTTGCAATGGCGCTCGCGACACCGTGACCGTGCGGGTGGTGGTCGGGGCCGACGGGCTCAACTCCCGCATTGCATCGCGGCTCGGGGTGGTGCGGCGGGGGCGGAGACGACGGATGGCGCTCGTGACGCACGCGACCGACGTGACCGGGATGGAAGACGTGGGGGAGATGCATGTCGGCCCTTGGGGGTACGTCGGCCTGGCGCCGGTGGGGCGCGGGCTCACCAATGTGGCCGTTGTCGCCGATGTAGGTCGGGGTTCCGTGCAAGTCCCGCCGAAAGCCTGGTTCCACCGGTTACTCGAGCGCGTACCCGCGGTGGCGGCGCGACTCAGCCGCGCGACCTTCGTGGACCCCATCCGAGTCGTGGGTCCGTTTGCCCGTCGAACGGTGCGCGCGACCGATGATCGGGTGGTGCTCGTGGGCGACGCCGCGGACTTCTGCGACCCGTTCACGGGAGAGGGGATCTACGCCGCGTTGCGGGGAGCGGAGCTCGCGGTCGACGTGCTCGTGCCGGCGCTGGAGCACGATCGGTTGCGCAGCATCGACCTCGCACCATACGATGCGGCCCGTCGTCGGGAGTTCGGTGGCAAGTGGATCGTCGAGCGCCTCGTGAGCTGGGCGGTGGCGCACCCGGCGGTGTTCAACCGCGTGGCGCGACGCTTGGCTGAGAGACCTTCCCTCGCTGACCTGCTCGTGGGGGTGACGGGGGATTTCATTCCCGCCTCGGAAATCCTCAAACCTTCCTATATGTGGCGGCTGGTGGGATGAGCGAATCCGCATCCGTGCACACGTCTGATCGTTCACCGATCGCCGTCGAGGCGTTGGACTCCCCGGCACTCGATGCGGCGACCACCCGCGCAACCCTCCGCGACATCGCGCTGGCAAACGCGTGGTTTGGTGGACGAGCGGCAGTCGTGCACGGGGTGCGCCGGCTCCTCGGCGGCATGCCGCTCCGCCGAGCCCTGCGGGTGCTGGATGTGGGAGCCGGGTTGGGTGACGTGCTCCGCGACCTGCGCGGGCGACTCCGCAAGGACGGCGTGTCGGTCGAGCCGATCGCCCTCGACTGGCATCGGGAAGCCGCCCGACTGTGCGCCGCCAATGCGGTACCGTCCGCGGTCGGAGACGCCCGGTTCCTGCCGTTTGCTGACTGTGATGTCGACATCGTCGTGGCGAGCCAGCTACTGCATCACTTTCGAAGGGAGGCCGCCGTCCGGGTGGTGCGGGAGCTCGATCGCGTGGCACAGCTTGGCGTGGTCGTTGCGGATCTCCGGCGTGCACGACGGGCCGCGGTGGGGATCTGGGCTGCGGCACATGCCCTGCGCTTTCATCCGGTGAGCAGACGCGACGGGGTGGTCTCCGTCCGCCGAGGCTACTCAGTGGGCGAGCTGACGGCACTCCTGAACGAAGCGGGCGTCGCTGCGGTGGTGCACCGGCGGCCGGGCTTTCGACTCGTTGCCACGTGGAGGTCCTGTGCGCGCCGTTGACCGCATCACGATTGCGGCGCCTGTCGACCGTGTGTTTCGGCTCGCGGCGGAGGTGGAGCGCTGGCCGGATTTCCTTCCGCACTACCGGTGGGTTCGCGTAGTGGAGCGCACCCCGACGGGCGGCGTGGTGGAGATGGCGGCGTGGCGTCCGTTCGGTCTGTTCCGCTATCCCACATGGTGGGTCTCGCATATGGAGGTGCTCCCGCAACAACGTGAGGTGCGGTACTGCCACGTTCGGGGGATTACGACGGGCATGGATGTCGTTTGGCGTTTCGAGCCTCGAGGTGACCAGGTCGACGTCACAATTGTCCACGAGTGGTCGGGGCCGGCGTGGCCGCTCATCAGTTGGATCGCGGCCAACTGGGTGATCGGCCCGATCTTCATCCACAGCATTGCCTCCCGCACGTTGGCGGGAGTCAAGCGAGAGGCTGAGACTTCATGACCGACGTGGTCATCACCGGGATCGGATGTGTGACACCGATCGGTACGGGATTGGACGGCTTGTGGACTGGACTCGAGGCCAAGCGGTCAGCCGTGCGAAGGATCACGCGGTTCGATCCCACGCCGTTCCGCTGCCAGATCGCGGCGGAGATCGACGATTTTCGAGCGCAAGACCACCTCCCACGCAAGGCCGTGCGGCGACTGGATCGGTTCTCACAGCTGGGTGTCGTGTCGGCGACGTTGGCGGCGGCAGACGCGGGACTCGTGTTCGAGCGGGAAGATCGGGACCGCATCGGCGTGATGATGGGGTCAGCACTGGGTGGTGTCGCGCATGCTGAGGCGCAAGCCGCGACGTTCATGCAGCACGGCATCCGACACGTGGATCCCACGCTCGCGATCTCGGTGTTCGGCGGAGCCGTTTCGTGCAACATCGCAATCCAGTTTGGGGTGACCGGTCCCAACGCGACCAACGCGATGTCGTGTGCGTCGGGCGCGATCGCAATCGGTGACGCGTTTCACGCGATTCGCTCGGGGCGGGCGGATGTCATGCTCGCAGGTGGGTCCGAGGCACCGCTCTCGCCCTTGGGATTCGGTGCCTTCACGTTGATTCGGGCAATGTCGACGCGCAATGACGATCCCGAGCGAGCCTCGCGTCCCTTTGACCAGGGTCGGGACGGCTTCGTGATGGGGGAAGGGGCGGCTGTGCTCGTGTTGGAGCGCCGCGATCGGGCGGTGGCGCGTGGCGCGCCCGTATACGCCCAGATCTTGGGGTACGCGCTCACGAACGATGCATATCACATGTCTGCCCCCAAGCCGGACGGCCGGGAGGCGGCCCGGGCGGTCCGGCTCGCGCTGGCGGATGCCCGGGTGTCTCCCACGGATATCGCGTACGTCAACGCGCACGGCTCCTCCACGCCGCTCAACGACACGACCGAGACGCTGGCCATCAAGCACGTGTTCGGAGAGCACGCCTACCGCCTCGCGGTGAGTGGCACCAAAGGCTATTACGGACACGCGCTCGGTGCGAGCGGCGCGATTGAGGTGGGCATCTGCGCCCTCGGCATGTCGCGCGGATGGCTGCCGCCGACGGTCAATCTGGAGACACCCGACCCCGACTGTGACCTGCGGTACCTGGCCGACGGTGGGCTTCGCGATCGACCCGAATTCGTTGTGTCCAACTCGTTCGGATTCGGCGGAGTGAACGCCGCGGTGGTGTTGCGGAGGGAGTAGCGGCGTGGAGCGACCTCGGACGCTCCGCGTTGCTCCGCGGCGGACCGTGGGCTACAATCGGAGGTTCGGAAGGCGCTGGGGCGGAATTGGTGGGGACAGAGATTTCACGTGGGAGAGACGATGAAACGAGCATTGGTGTTGACGGTCGGTGCAGTCGCGTTGCAGATGGCGCCGTCGACCGCATGGGCGCAAGTGGCGCAGGAACGGGTGGATCTCTCGGTGGTCGAGCAGATCCGGGAGGAGGGGCTCGAGCGGTCGCAGCTACCGGAGATGGCGCGGTACCTCACCGAGGTGATCGGGCCCAGGCTCACCGGCTCGCCGCAGATGACGCAGGCGAACGAATGGACGGCCGGACAGTTCCGCTCCTGGGGACTGCAGAACGTCATGGTCGAGCCGTGGGGCGAGTTCGGTCGCGGCTGGGAGCGGGTGTCGTACAGCGGCCGTATCGTCACGCCGTTTGCGCAGCCACTGCACGCGCAGCCTGTGGCGTGGACGGGCAGTACGAATGGTACGGTCAGGGGACCTGCCGTTGTCGTGAGGGCGGACAGTGTTGCCGATCTCGAGCAGTATCGCGGCAAGCTGCGCGATGCGATCGTGCTGATGCGGCAGCCCGCTGAGGTGGAGCCGGAGTGGGAGGCCCGGGACCGTCGCACTTCGCTCGACGAGTTGCTGGCTCCGCCCGATCCGGCGGCGCTCGAGGAGCGTGCGGCCCGCGCGGCGGAGTTTCAGCGTCGCCGCCAGGAGATGCGGGAGCAGTTCATGCGGGCGCGAGAGGTGCGACAGCAGATGGCCAACATGCTGCGCGACGAAGGCGCGGCGGTCATCCTCACACCGTCGTCCCGCAACTTCGGCGTGGTCCGAGGTGGCGGGAACTCCGCAGGCCGGAACAAGGATGATCCCGATCCGACGCCCGAGCTGGCAGTGATCCGGGAACAGTACAATCAGATCTACCGCAACGTCGAGGCCGGCATCCCGGTCGAGCTCGAGATCGACATCCAGAACCGGTTCTTCGACGCCGACCTGCAGGCCTACAACACGTTGGCCGACCTCCCCGGCACCGACAAGGCGGACGAGTACGTGATGCTCGGCGCGCACCTCGATTCGTGGCACTATGGTGGTGGGGCGACGGACAATGCCGCCGGGTCGGTGGTGATGATGGAAGCGCTGCGCATTCTGACGACACTCAACCTCCAGCCCCGCCGGACGATCCGCATTGGGCTGTGGAGTGGAGAAGAGCAGGGTCTCTTGGGGTCGCGGGGCTGGGTGGCCGACCATCCGGACTTGCACGACAAGATCTCGGCTTATGTCAACGTGGACAACGGCACCGGCCGGGTCCGCGGGATCTGGGACCAGATGAACGAGAAGGCGATCCCCGTGTTCGAACAGATCCTGTGGCCGTTCCGCGATCTCGGTGTGGTGGCGGTGAAGCACGGGAATACCGGTGGGACCGATCACCTGGCCTTCGACGCGGCGGGCATCCCGGGCTTCAACTTCATCCAGGACCCGATCGAGTACGGCATCCGGACGCACCACACCAACCTCGACACGTATGATCTCTTGGTGCTGGATGATCTGAAACAAGCGGCCGTCATCGTTGCGGCGACGGTGTACCACCTTGCCATGCGCGATGAGATGATGCCGCGGAAACAACAGCCGCCGGCCACAAACTAGGGCGGCATCAGGGGGCCCGCGATCCTCCGCGGGCCCCCAGTTTTCCTGGAGTGAACGGTCCTTCATCTGGCATCTATAGGCCTCAGTCCCTATTCCTGGTAATCATTCAGTCATGCTGATCGCGTTGGCTACCGTGCGGTGCCGAGGACCGCGGCGATGAGGATCTTCCGCCCGTTCCCGGGCCGGGCCGAGGAGGTCGGCGTGCGCGGTGTGGGTGCGCAGGACCCCACGCCAGTGCAGCGCACGACGCTGCTGGTGGGCAATCCCAACGTCGGCAAGAGTCTCCTCTTCAAGAATCTCACTAGCCGCTACGTCACGGTCTCCAACATCCCGGGTACGACGGTGGAGATCGTACGGGCCAAGGCCAACTTCAACGGCCGCCAGATCGAGGTGGTGGATACGCCGGGCGTCAACGATCTGTCTCCCCGCAGCGAAGATGGGCGGGTCACGCGGGGGGTGCTCGACCAGTACGCCGACGCCACGATCGTCCAGGTTGCGGACGCGAAGAACCTCAGGCGGGCGCTGTTGCTCACGCTCCAGCTCTCCGAGCTCCAACGCCCCACCGTGCTCGTCCTCAACATGTTCGACGAACTCGAGCAGCGCGGTGGCAAGATCGACATCCAGCGTCTCAGCGAGATCCTGGGCATCCCGGTGGTGGCAACGGTCGCGCTACGGAACCAGGGCACCGGGGCGCTGATCGCCGCGCTGCAGCACGCCCAGGAACTCCGTGATCTCAACGTTCCTTTTACTGAAGCCCGGACCGAGTACGAACGAAACCGCCGCCGTCTCGAGCGGGTCAACGAAATTCTCGCGGAGACGTACTCCATTGCGCAGCCCGATCACGCCGCGCTCGGAGTCCGGCTCGGATTTTGGGCGATGCATCCGGTCCGTGGTCTTGCGTTCCTCGCGGCGGTGCTGTTCGCGGTCTTCTGGTTCGTGGGCTTGTTCGGCGCCGGCACGCTGGTCGATGGGTTGGAGATCGGCGTGTTCGAACACCATCTCAATCCGGCCGCAATCAGATTGGTCGATGGCTTGGTCCCCTTCCCACACGACCACCAGGTGGCGGGGGTCGACTATGTGATCTCGTTGCCCGCGACACCGGCACACGACGTCGAACTCGGCTCGGTGCAGCGGGACGTCATCGGGACCACGTACGTGATGGCCGACGCGCCGTTGACTGGGTGGGACCAGGTTCAACGCTACGTCCACGACTTTCTGGTTGGCGACTACGGCGTGATCACCATGGCGCTCAGCTACGCGTTCGCCATTGTGCTGCCCATCGTGACAACGTTTTTCCTGGTGTTCGGCATCCTCGAGGACTCGGGGTACTTCCCGCGGATGGCCATCATGGTGAACCGCCTGTTCCGTCTCATGGGGCTCAACGGCAAGGCCGTGCTCCCCATGGTCCTGGGGCTGGGATGCGACACCATGGCCACCATGACCACGAGGATTCTCGAGACCCGTAAGGAACGCCTGGTGACCACCATGCTGTTGGCGCTCGCCGTGCCATGCTCGGCACAGCTCGGCGTCCTGCTGGCGTTGATGGCGACCCTCGCACCTGGCGGGGCCGTTGTGTGGTTGGGCATCGTGATTGGCGTCATTGTGCTGGTCGGCTGGCTCACCGCCAAGGTCGTGGGCGGTGAGGGCTCCGACTTCATTCTCGAAATCCCACCCATGCGACGACCGCAACTGTCGAATGTCCTCGTCAAGACGACCAGTCGGCTGAATTGGTATTTGCGTGAAGTGATCCCGCTGTTCGTTGCGGGAACGGCGGTCCTGTTCTTCCTCGACGCCTTCCATCTGCTGGAAACGATCGGCAGAGTCATGGAGCCTCTGGTGACCGGGTGGCTGGGCCTGCCGCGCGAGATGGCAAACGCGTTCCTCGTGGGATTCATGCGACGGGATTTTGGCGCCGTCTATATCCTGGACGCCGCCACTGGGCCCGCGGCCGTGCTCGGGCCGCTGCAGATACTGGTCGCGATGATCACGATCACGCTCTTCATGCCATGCTTCGCGAACTTCTTGATGATTGCGAAGGAGCACGGCATGCGTGTCGCGTGGCGGATGGCGGCCTTTATCTTTCCGTTCGCATTCTTGGTCGGTGGGATTGTACACTATGTGGGTCGATGGCTGACGAATATCTGACTTGCCCATTCTGCGGCTTCGAGTTCGCGAAGGAGGACACGCTGTGTCACCACGGGTGTCCGCTTGGGGCAATGTGTCATCTCATGCGGTGCCCGAATTGTCAGTATGAGTTTGCGGAAAAGCCGCAGGCGGTCTCATGGCTCGGCGGGTTGATGCGGAAACGGCGGAAGCCGGCCGTGGAGCTACCGGAAGACGTCATGAGTGTTCGCGAATTGCGGCCGGGGGAACGGGCGCGGGTGCTGTGTTTGGGGGCGGGAAGTACCGACCGCCACAACAGCCTCGCCGTGTTCGGGTTGGTGCCTGGCGCGGAGGTCTTGCTGGTGCAGCACCAGCCCTCCTGCGTCATCTGGGTTGGGGAGACGGAACTTGCCCTGGATCCCGCCATTGCGCGTGAAGTACTCGTGGAGCGGCAGGACCGCGATTCGGTGGTGGCCCAGTGAAGCGGTTGTTCATCCGATCTTCATACTTTCTTGGTTTCAGAGGCATTAGCGGTTCATCGGTTCGAGTCTCCCTGGGATTAGCATGGTGAGGTCAACGATGCGTACACGATTCCGCACGTGGTCGGGTCTGCTACTGGGGTTGGCACTCGTCATTGGCTGTCAGGAACCCCCGCCCCCAGAGTCACCATCGACCACTGGTCAGGCTAGCCCGGTCGACGATCTCGTGCTCGCGTCAGCGCGAATTGCCCTGCCACCTCCCGGAACGGCGCCGAGCGATCTCCCGGATCCGAACGCTGAAGGCGCACAGCTTCTCCGCCAGTACTGCACGGCCTGCCACGCCCTGTCGAGCCCACAGACCCATTCGGCGACCGATTGGCCGGTGGTGCTGCGACGGATGTGGCTGCGGACCGAAGGAGTGGCGGCCCAGTACGACGTGCCTGTCCCCAACGCCGCCGAACGCAAGGTGATGCTGGACTACTTGCTGGAGTACGCGCTTGAAGTGAGCCGCTCCGAGCTTCCTCGTGGGCCGGGACGAGCGCTGTTTGTGACGAACTGCAGCCGCTGCCACGAGTTGCCCGATCCGAGTCAGCATACGGAGACCGATTGGGCCGCCGTGGTCATCCGCATGCGGCAGCACATGGTGCAGATGCTGCGACTGTCACCGCCGCAAGCCGAGGTGCAGGAGATCATTCTCTACCTCGAACGGGCCTCGAAAGCAGCCTCGTAGTATCGGCCCCCATCCTGAATCGGTGCTCGAGGGGCAGCTCCTGACGGGGCTGCCCTTTCTGCATGAGTTGGCGGGCGCTACGCCACGTGGCGCTTTGCCTCGCGGACCGTGTTGCAGTGGATTGCGACAGTATCGTCCGGCCGGCGAGCATACCCGCCGGCGAGCGTGACCGCTACCGGAACGGCTGCGGCCGACAACATCTCCATGATACGGGCATCGCGACGTCGAAGGCCTTCGACGGAAAGCGCAAGGCCGCCGAGCTGATCGTGCTCGTACGGATCGGCGCCGGCGAGATAGTAGGCCAGTGATGGGCGGTGCTGTTCCAGCATCGCCGGCACATGGTGCTCGATGAGACCAAGGTACTCGTCATCTCCGGTGCCGTCGGGGAGACCCAGGTCGAGATCGCTGGGGGGTTTCCACGCCGGGTAGTTGTGCTCCTGATGCATCGAGAACGTGTGCACCGTGCTATCGTCGGCGAAGATGGCCGCAGTCCCGTTTCCGTGATGGACGTCGCAGTCGATCACCACGACGCGCTCGATTGTCCCTTCGTGCTGCAGCAGGCGAATGGCGATCGCCACGTCGTTGATCAGACAGAAGCCCTCGCCGTGATCCGGAAACGCGTGATGGAACCCTCCACCCAAGTGGACGCACACGCCGCGCTCGAGCGCGAGGCGCCCGGCGAGTGTCGTTCCGCCGGCACAGAGCCACATGGCGTCGCGCAGTTCCGGCGAGAACGGGACCTCGAGCAGCAGTTGCTCCATCATCGAGAGCCGCCCCTGCCTGATCTTCTCGACGTAGGTCCGGGTGTGCACCAAGGACACGTCGTCATCCGTCACGGAACTGGGCGTCCGGAAGTCCGACTCGTGGATAGTGCCGTTCTCGAGCAATTGCGCCCGGATCAGTCGATACTTGGCCGTGGGAAACACATGGGGGCCGATATCGACTTCATAGGAAGGGTGGTGGATGATCGGAAGCATGGAACGGTTCGGTAGGCTGGGGACCGGGGTCTCACGATGGTGAGGCCCCGGTCCTCGAGCGATCCGTCACGGCAGCGTGTGCCGCCGCCCCTGGTTCTGCTCCACCAGCCAGTCGTATAGCGGCTGGAAGTAGTCGACCATGGCCTGGGCATCGAGCTCCCGTCCCGTCGTCTCCTGCAGCACTTCTTGCCACGGTATGCTCGCACCGGGTGCCATCAGCGCCCGTAGGAACTGCCCAACCTCCTCGTTGCCGTAGTAATCGGAGTCATACGGATCCTGCTGGAGGATCTCCCCTGCGATGTGATCGTGGAGCTGGAACAGCAGCGCCTCCGCGATCGCATAATCGTAGTATTGCGCGGCGTCGTCGCTGATGTGCGTCTTGGACAGGGCGTCGGCGTACTCCTCACCGCGCGATGACGGAGGCACGACTCCTTGATACCGACGGACGAGATCCCACCATGTGGCGTTCAAGGCGGATGCGGGAAGCGAGTCCTCGTAGAGCACCCGCTCGAAGCGAGTCATCACTCCGGCACTCCAGGGGATGAACACCACGTGATTGAGTGCCTCTTTGAGGAGTTGGCTGATGCGATCGACCTGCGCGTTGGCCGGAGCGACACCGCGGTTGACCAGGAACCGGCGCTGCGAGGCTGCCAGCCCGATGAGCGTGCCGATCGCTTCGTGGTATGCGCGATTGGCGCCCTCACGGAGCACCAACGGAACCTCGGGCCCGCTGTAACTCATGAAGTAGTAGACGTGCCCCAACTCGTGATGCACCGTCTCGTACCAGGAGGCGTCCGGCACGACGCTCATCAGTGACCGGACATCCGTATCGAGATCCAGGTGCCAAGCCGACGCGTGCGTGTTCTTCTTGTACTCGGCGTCCGGCGGGGCGGGATAGAGCGACGAGCGTTCCCAAAACGTGGCGGGAAGCTGATCGAATCCCAGACTCATGTAGAACCCTTCACCTTGCTGCATCACCCACTCGGCGGTTTCGGCACGCAGCGCGGAGTCCACGTTCAGGCCTTCGACTTCGACCAGCGCGCTCCAGTCCTGCGCCCACCGGTTCGGCAGCCAATGGGCCGGCAGGAAGGTCGGGACCGGTGCTCCGTAGCGATCGGCGAGCTCATAGCGTGCCCACGTGTGGAGTTCCCGGTAGAGCGGCCGAAGCTGCTCGACCAGCTGGTCGGTGAGGCGCAGCATTTCCGACGTGGTCATACCATAGTCGGAAACCTGATAGCTGAAGAAATCAGAGTAGCCGAGCGCTTGCACGGTTTGGTTGCGGAGGTCTCGCAATGCGAGAATGCCCGGTTTGAGTGTGGGTCCCACCGCCTTCGACGCCTCCCACACGTCGCGCCGCTGCGCCAGATCCGTTGCTGTCCGCAGGATCTGGTCGATGTCATTCGGCGTCAGCGGTTGCCCGCGGAGTCGGAATTCATAGCCGTAAAGTCGCTCGACCTGCTCGGTCTCGGCGGCGATCCGCGCCGCGACGACCTCAGGGATCGTTTGTGGGCCGTCGGCGGCGGCATAGAGCATCTTCTCGAGTTGCCGTACCTGCGACGCTGTGAGCCGCTCGCGTAGATCCAGGTACATGCGAATCGTGTCGATGTTTGCGGTACTGCCCGCAAACTCCACGAATGCCTCACGCGCACGGCGGGTGCGGGCGGCGTTGGTGGTGTCTCCCTCGATGATTCGCGTGTTGGACTCCCAGTCCGCCTGGCTCCACTCGTAGTAGAGTTCCTGATAGTGATCTTCGTATTGGCTGAGGAAGCCGTCGACCTCGTTCCGCAGCGCCGTGTCGACGCAGCTCATCGCGGCCGCGCCGAGGCCGATCAGCAAACCCCATCCGATCCGTGTCTTCATCATGCGTCCTCCTTCGCGGCGCGTGGTGCTAGTCGAACCGCCAGGTCTCGCCGGGTTTCAGCTGTTTCACGTCGACGAATCTCGGTTGGAACCCGGTTGCGTCGGCTGCCAGGAGCGGCCACGTCCCGTAGTGCATGGGTACCGCGACCTTGGGGTTGATCATCTCGGCCGCCCGGGTCGCCAACTCGGGTCCCATGGTGAAGCGGTCTCCGATCGGGATGAGTGCGATGTCCGGCTTGTAGATCTCCCCGAGGAGCTGCATGTCTCCGAACAGTGCGGTGTCACCGAGATGGTAAACCGTGACACCACCCAGGTGCACGATCGCTCCGCAGGGCAGACCCATGTAACGACCCTCGTATGACGACGAATGGAACGCCTGGGTGAACGCCACCCACCCGAACGGGGCGGTGATCCGGCCGCCCGGGTTTCCCGGCTCCGTCGTGATGCCCTGTTCCCCGAGGAACTCCGCGATCTCGAATGCAGCGTACACCGTCGCATTGTTCGCCTTGGCGATGGTGACGGTGTCGCCAAAGTGGTCGGCGTGACCGTGCGTGAGCACGATCGTCTGGCAGTGTATGTCTTCCGGCTTCGCGATGGCCACGGGATTGCCGGTCAGGAACGGATCGATTGCCACCGCGTGTGCTCCGTCGTCGAGCAGGAAACCGGCGTGGCCGAGAAACGTGAGGCTGATGGCCATGAGCCCACTCCTTTCCCCATGCTGATTGATGTGCTTCACCTTGGATTTGGCTTGCCTGACCTCGATAGATCATAACTGTGGGCTGAGCGGCGTCCATATCGCCGATTCATGACGGACGGCGTCGAGATTCGGGTGTGCCTGGGGTGCCCGTGGGGGCTGCGTCTGGCCGTGTGACGTGGGGCTTTGCGCAAATCGGGGTGATTAGCCAACTTATCGCAGCCCTGCGGCGGGCTTTGGCCCGGATCGTGGGCCCCACGAACGGAATTCCTAGTTGCCACAGACGCCATGACCCCGATTGTCGTCGTCACCCTGAGTGCGCTGATTGCCGCCACGGCCTGGGCGCTCGTCTTGGCCTTCCGGGCGCGGAACCAGTCCGTGCTGGCGTTGGCAGGGCTTCTCCTGGTGGTGGCGTTCGGGCTCTTTGCCTCAGTGGTGACCGGCATCGAGCCGTTCGGGGTGGTCCTGGAGTTTCGGATCGACGACCTTCCCGACCTGAGTGCGGCTGTTGCCACGCTGTTTGCCGTCGCGCTGTTCCAGCGCATCGCATGGCGGCAGCATGAGGCCGAGGTCGAGCACGGAGTCGAACGGGCCTATCTGAAGGAGCTCTTCGCGAATTCCCCCGAGGCGATCGTCCTGCTGGACGGCGAGGGCCTCGGTGTCCAGGTAAACGGTCCCTTCACCGCGCTCTTCGGTTTCACCTCTGAGGAAGTCATAGGAAAGCACATCGACGAGTTGCTGACGTCGCCCGAATATCGCGACGAGGCTCATGGTATCACCAGACGGGTGGCAGGAGGGGAAAAGGTCAGTCTCGAGACCATCCGCCGCCGGAAGGATGGGACCATGGTCGAGGTCGCGATCATCGGCGCGCCCGTCAACCTCGGAAACGGCCAGGTGGTCGTGTTCGGCATCTATCGGGACGTTACGGGGCGCAATCAGGTCGAGCGCGAGCTGCGGCGGCTGCAGAAGGCCGTTGAGACCACGCAGCTGGGTGTCACGGTGACGAGTATGGACGGGCACATCGTGTACACCAATCCGGCGGAGGCGGCCATGCACGGGTGGACGGTCGAGGAGCTGATTGGACAGGATGTCCGCGTCTTCGCCGCTGAGAGCCTCGCCATGCCGATGAACGTCGACCAGCTCAAAGCCGTGACGAGTTGGCGCCGCGAAACGGTCAATCGGCGGAAGGATGGCACGGTGCTCCCCGTGCACCTCATGTCCGACGTGGTCCGCGCTCCCGATGGCGAGGTGCTCGGGATTGTGACGACGTGTGAGGACATCACTCGCCGCAAAGAAGCGGAGCAAGCGCTCCGTGAGAGCGAAGAGCGGTATGCGCTCGCTGCCCGGGGTGCCAACGATGGGTTGTGGGATTGGGAGATTCAGTCAGGAGAGGCGTACTATTCAGACCGCTGGAAATCGGTTCTGGGGTATGATCCCGGTGAAATCGAGGGCATGATCGAGGCATGGCTCGGTCGAGTGCATCCCGAGGACATTGAGCGGGTGCGTGCCGAGCTCGATGGGCACCTGAAGGGACAGTCCGAACAGTTCGAGAATGAGCATCGGGTTCGCCATAAGGACGGCACATACCGGTGGGTCCTGATGCGCGGTCTTGCCATCCGCGATGCCGACGGGGAGGCGCTGCGCATGGCGGGTTCGCTGACGGACATCTCGGCTCGCAAGCGCGTCGAGCAGCAACTGGCGCGGGACGCCCTCTACGACTCGCTGACCGGGCTCCCGAACCGCACGTTCTTCACGACGCTGCTCGAGCGCTCGGTGCGTCGGGTACGCCGCCGGCAGGGGTACAAGTTCGCCATATTGTTCCTCGACCTCGACCGATTCAAGCTGGTCAACGACAGTCTGGGGCACGAGACCGGCGACCGGCTGCTCGTGGGGGTGTCGGAACGGCTGGAACGCTGCCTCCGCCCGGGCGACGTGGTCGCACGTCTCGCGGGAGACGAGTTCTGCCTACTCGTCGACGGGATCAAGGATAACGACGACGTGATTCGTGTGGCCGAGCGTGTGCAGGAAGAGCTCAAAGCGCCGTTCGTCCTAAATGGCCATCGCGTGTTCGCTTCGGCCAGCATTGGCATCGCCACGAGCGACCGCGCGACGGAGGAGATGCCGGAACACTTGCTGCGGGATGCGGACACGGCCATGTACCGGGCCAAGGCTCGGGGCCGGGCGCGCTTCGAAGTCTTCGACAAGGAAATGCACGCGCGGGCCATGCGCATTCTGGAAATGGATAGCGACCTCCGCATGGCACTCGAGCAGGAGCAGTTCCGGCTCGACTACCTGCCCGTGGTCGACCTCGCGACCCGCCAGATCACCGGATTCGAAGCACTGGTGCGCTGGGAACATCCGGAGCGCGGGCTGGTGCCGCCGTTGGAGTTCGTGCCCGTCGCCGAGGAGACCGGCGTCATCATTCCTTTGGGGCAGTGGGTGCTCCGCACAGCATGCGTCCAGATGTCCATTTGGAAAGTGCAGTTCCCGGACCACCCCGATCTCACGATGAGCGTCAATGTGTCGGCCAAGCAGCTCCAGCAAGCCGATCTGGTCAACCAGGTCGCCGAGATCCTCCACGACACGGGTATCGATCCCGACCGGCTCAAGATGGATGTCACCGAGACGGTGCTGATGGACGATCCGGATTTCAGTACAGCGGTGGTGCAGAAGCTGAACGAGCTCGGTATTCAAGTGCAGATCGACGATTTCGGCACCGGATACTCGTCGTTGTCCTATCTCAATCGCCTCCACATCGACACCCTGAAGATCGATCGCTCGTTCATCGAGAGTCTGGGGGAGTCCGGCGAGCGGTCGGTGGTGGTTCAGGCGATCATTCGCCTCGCTCGCGACCTCGGCATCGACGTCATCGCGGAGGGGGTCGAGACGGATGAACAGCTGACGAAACTCCGCTCCCTCGAGTGCGAGCATGGTCAGGGCTACCTCTTCTCGAAGCCTGTCGATGGAGAGTCGGCAGCACGGCTGCTCATGGCCCAGGTGGGCTGATGTCCGCTGCGGAGGTTCTGACCTTCGACTGCTACGGAACATTGATAGACTGGGAACGCGGGATCTCTGACGCGTTCCTCGCCGCTTCGCGTGAAGACGGCGTAGCGCTCCACCGCGATACGGTGCTGACCACGTATGCCGATGTGGAGCCGACGCTCCAGCGCGCCACGTACCGGTCTTATCGAGAGGTGCTGACGGAATCCGCCCTGGAGTGCGGGCGGCGCCTGGGGTGGCCGGTGTCCCGCGATCGGGCCGGGTTCCTCGCCGAGAGCCTCCCAAACTGGCCACCGTTTCCCGACACGAACCCTGCGTTGGAGATCCTGCGTGCGCAGGGACACATGCTGGGAATCCTCTCGAACATCGACGACGACCTGCTCGAGGGCACGCGGCGACACTTCGGTGTGGCCTTCGAGCTTCTCGTGACGGCGCAGCAGCTCCGGTCGTACAAACCCGACCACGCCCACTTCGAGCGCGCCCAAGCGGCAATCGGATCGCGTCGGTGGCTCCACGTGGCGCAGAGCTATTTCCACGATATCGAGCCGGCCTGTGCGCTGGGCATTCCCGTCGTGTGGGTGAACCGCAAGCGCGAATCGCCGATGGGATCGGCGCGACCGACGGCGGAAGTCACCGACCTGACGCAGCTGGTCGACTGGCTCGCAGCGCCGCTCTCGATGCAGTGACCCGACCTGATGTGATGACGACCCCGATCCGCTGCCCGTGGTGTCTCGGGAGCGACCGGATGATCGCCTACCACGACGAAGAGTGGGGCGTACCGATGCATGACGACCGCAAGCTGTTCGAGTACATGGTGCTCGATGCGTTTCAAGCGGGGCTGAGTTGGGCCGTTGTCCTCAACAAGCGGGATGGGTTCCGCAAGGCATTTGCCGACTTCCAGGCTGACCGGATTGCTCGCTTTACCGCTCGGAAGATCGAGCGACTGGTGGCCAATCCCGCGATCATTCGCAACCGGCAGAAGATTGTGGCCACCGTGGGAAACGCGGGCGCGTTTCTCCGCCTCCAGGAGCAACACGGCTCGTTTGCGGGCTACATCTGGCAGTTCGTGGGTGGCGTGCCCAAGCAGTACCGGCGACGGAGCATGAGGCAGCTCCCAGCACGGACCAGGGCGTCCGATCGCATGAGCCGAGCCCTGGCGTCGGCCGGGTTCAAATTCGTCGGGTCGACAATCTGTTATGCGTTCATGCAGGCGGCGGGGATGGTCAACGACCATCTGGTGAGTTGTTACCGCTACGAAGAAGTCCGTGGGATGGGAGAGATCGAGACGTAGACCCGGTCACATTCCGCTCATCGTGCGCCGATCACCAGCAGGCCCACTTCTCCTCCAAAATCGTCCGGCAGCGTGGCGACTCCGTGCGGCACCATCCAGCGCTCGCCGTCGATCACGAGTGAGAACCGATAGAGCCCCGGGCCCAGCGGCAGCTCGATACGCCACTGTCGCCCGTCGATCTGCGAAAGGGGAATGGGTGTCCAGTCATTCCATTCGCCGGCAATCGCAACCTGAGCGGCTGCACCGACCGTAAACGTGATGCGCGTTCGGTCTGGACCCAGGGATTCCACCACGACCGCAGACTCTCTCAGTGCTCGAACGGTCGGTGGCGCTGGTCTGCCGATGCGAATGCCACCGCTCACGAAGAACCCGCTCGTGAACCCGGTGATATCCTTGGGATAGAAGCCCAGGCTGAGTTCGAGGGTGGCGAGCGGCAGAACGTGCCACGCCGCGCTCCCCTGCGCCCACGGGTCGTCTGCCAGATCCCCGACTCGGTGGCCCGCGGACACCCCGAGCTCGACGATGGCGGTGCGGTACGCGGCGGACAAGCCCACGTCGAGGAACACGATGTCTCCGGCCGCCGTACCGTGGAGGCGGGCGTCGATGTTCCAGGGTCCGGCGAGTCGACTCAGCCCGAGTGCCCCGGCGAAGACCGGATCAGAGGTTTCGTCCACTCGTCGGACGCCCCCAGCGGTCGCCCCGGCGGTTGCCAGCCAGCCGCTCGCACTGATCGCACCGATCGGTCCCAAGGCCACCGCTCCGCTCCACACGTCACCCTCGAGATAGCTGAGTTGTCCCTCGCCTTGCAGCCCGACAGCGGCGCGCGACCCGAACGGAAAGACCGTCGCGAAGCGGCTGCCAATCTGGGTGGTCCATGTTCCCGAGGTGAACCGGGTGTAGTAACCGTCGGCCGTGAACCAGAGCCGACGCGACTGCATGTGAAGCCGGAGGCCCACGGTTCCCGCAGTCCCGGAGACGGTGTCGGCGTATTCGGCGTGCACTCCACCGACGAATACGGAAGGTTGTTGGGCAGAAAGCGGCGGTGCGGCTACGAGCAGTGCGGTCGCGACACACCGAGGCCGGGGGAGCCTCACGTACCGCTGGGTCGCTTGCTCTGTCCTGGTGGGTTGTCGGGGCGTCCTGGCGGGACGCCCGGCGGACGGCCGCCGGCGCCCTGACCCTGGCCTCTGCTCCCCATCATGCCGCCGCCTTCCATCATCTGCTTTCCAATCTGAGCGGGTCCGAGCCCTTGGGCCTTGAGCGCCTGAGCGATGGACGGAAGGTCGAGCAGGCGTGCGGCGGGTTCGCCGCGCCGAAGCGCCCGTACCACGACGGCAACGGCCTGCTCGCGCCCTAGCCCCTGTGCGGCGAGGGCGGCCGCAACCCGAAGCCCGTCACCCGCCTGGTCGGGAGCCGGCACGGCGTCGAGCAGCGTGCGGACGTCCTCGGGACGCATCCCGCGCCCCAGCGCTTCTGCCGCTGCCGCGATGAGCATTCCGGGCGGGCCATCGAGCCCCGCCGCGCGTAACGCGGTTTGCGCCTGGATCATCTGGGCTGACATCTGCCGCACGGCCATCATGATGCGGGCCTCTGGGACGCGCTTGGCCCACCCCTCGATCGCCTTGTTCGCCAACGGACCGGTTGGGATCCCCTGCGCCGTGGCGTCGGCGGCGATCGCTGCCACCTCGGCGATCAGCGTCGGAGCCAGGCCACGCGCCTCGAGCTGGGCCCTCACGGCCACTTCCTGGCTCGACAACGGCGCAGCGGCGAGCAGGAGCGCCGTGAGCGGCAGGCAACGGTTGATCCACGTCATGTTTGTACGACTCCTCTCGGGCCCACGATCACGAGGCTGTTCGTCCCGCCGAACCCGTCGTCAATCTGCGCATGCGCTCTGGGGTCGGGGATCCAGCGGTCACCGTCGATCACGAACTGGTACTGATGCTCCCCCAACGGGAGCGCCAGGGTGATGGACCATATCCCGCCGTCTTCTCGGTCCAAGCGGTACGTGTCCGCCCGCCAGTCGGTGAAGCTTCCGGCGATCGAGACCAAGTTGGCGTCGGGTGCCGTGAGCTGGAAGTGCACGAACATCGTGCTACTCGTGACCGATGCGGTAGCTTCGCTCGGCAGTGGGCTCTCGATGTCGGCGCCGGGGCGCACGCCAAGCCACAGGAGCGCGGCGGCGGCAGCGATAACCGGGACCCAGACCGGTCGGAGACGGATCGGCCGTGGCTCGAACAGCCAGTGCCATGCGGGGCGTTTGCGAGCCGGCGTCCGCCCGCGAATCCCAGCGAGCACCGCGTCGTGGAGCGCGGCATCGGGCGGCATGATAGCGGCCCGATAGCTGTCGATGGCGCGGAGCAGACGATCCACCTGCATCCGTTCGGCATCGCTCATAGACCCATGGGGCTCGCCGTCCATGGACTGCTGTGCGTCTCGACTGAAGGTCTCGTTGTCGGTCACCTGAGTCCTCCGAGCATCGCCCGTAAGCTGTCTCGCGCCCGGTGTACGCGCATCTTCAAGGCGTCCATTGCGACACCGGTGATATCCGCCATCTCCTCGTACGAACGCCCATCGACATGCTTCATCACAAACGCTTCACGTTGCTCCGGCGTCAGATCGGCCAATGCGCCGTCGATTGCCCCCGCGAGCTCGTGGCGTTCCAGGTCAGCGTCTGAGCGCATTCGGTCCGGGGGATCCACCGCGCGGATGTCCACGGTGGGCCGACGCCGGTCCCGGGCCTCGTGGCACTGGTTGGTCAGGATCCGGAAGAACCAGGATCCGAAACGATCGGGATCGCGACAGCGGGCCAACGAGTCGTACGCGCGAATGAACGCTTCCTGCATCGCGTCGGCCGCCATGTCGCTATCACCGACCAGCGCCGTGGCGTAGTCCCCGAACTTGGCACGGTAGCGCTCGACCAGGATCCGGTAGCTGTCAGGATTCCCATCCAGGACGCGCCGCACCACACTCCCGTCGCTTGATTCCACGATGCCGCTCAATATGGAGACGAAGTAAGTGGCTGAAAGGTAACGGAGTTCAGCTCGCCACCGAGCTCCTCCGCCCGCCCGCTCGCCGGTCCTCGTAGGCCCTGAGGAGTGCCTCGCGGACCTGCGGGCAAAACTCGCAGATGCCGTCTACGTCCCGACTCTTGAGCTCGAAGAGTTGGCAGCCCGTCACCGCCTGCACAGTTGCCGATCGCGGCTCCTGGGTCAGCAACGCCATCTCCCCGAAGAACTCGCCCGCGTGGAGCGACGCCACGCGCCGAGGGGGCTGTCCCGGCTCGGCCACGATGACCGCTACGACCCCCCGCGCGATCAGGAACAGCGACGTACCGCGCTCGCCCTGCCGGATGATCGTTTCCGCCGGGAGAATGGTGCGGGCAACGAGCGCTTTCGCGACATGCGCGAACTCACCAGCGTCCAAGGCGCTGAAGAATGGTACGCGCGCCAGGAGATCCTCCGGCCGAGGCTCCAAGGCAGCCACGGGCTGTCGCATGAGCCGTCGTTGAGCCAGCTCCACCGATCGGCGGGCCTCGCGCGCGACCGGCTCAGGTATCGCCCCACCGGCGGCAAGCCGTTCGATCGCGTCGGCCTCGGCTTCGAAGGCCATGCGTCTGGCGGTCCGTTGCTGGACGGCCTGCACGTATTCCGGGAAGTGCTCTGCCACCGTGTCGAGCCGGCGCATCGCCTCATCGGCCCGGCGCGCGTAGGCGGTGCGGCACTCCTCCGCGGTATCGGGCGCGAGACCGCCCAGCTCGGAGAGGTCTTGGATCTCCTGTGCCACGCGCTGGCAGGCGGCCAGGACCGCTGCGTCGTGCTCGTACTCGGCGGCGAGCGCCCGAAGCCGATGCTGTCGCACTGGTCCCAGGCCAGGGGCAACCCGCTCGAGCAGGCGGATGACGCCGCCGATGATCCGTACTTCGATCGGGCGAGCGGCGACCGCGTCGCCCGGCGAGTCCGCGACCTTCAGGCGATCGCGCCGGAGGTCCACCGACAACTCCAACTCACGTACCACCGCTTCCGAAATCACGCCGTCATCGAACAACTCGTGGTACGCACTGCGCTCGGCCGCCAGCGCTTCCGACCATACCACCCGACGGATCTCTCCGGTCGAGCATTCGGCGCGAAGCGCATCGAGGTCCTGCTCGACGCCGGCCACGTTATCCCGGTACGAGTTCTCGAGGTCCGTGACCAGGCGCGTTGAGTAATGCGCGGTGGTTCCCAAGTCGCCGATCCGGGCAAGTGCCTCGCCCTTGGCGGCAAGAGCGGCCTGAGCCCGCGCTACGCGCTCGAACAACGACGGCCGGTCGAGTCCCAGCCAGTGGATGAGGGGCGCCACCGTGAGCCCGCCGCTCAGCAGGGTGAACAGCACGACTCCCACCGCGAGATTGATCAGCAGCTCGCGCTGTGCGAAGTCCTTGGGAAGGCTCAGCACCAGGGCCAACGCGACGGCGCCGCGCAGCCCACCCCAGAACATCACGCCCTGCATGCGCCATCCGATTGGCTCGGTCCGTGGGAGGCGGCTCACCAACGGTACCAGCCCGAACACGGTGACGGCTCGCGCGAGCACCACGGCCAGGATGGCCCACGCGATGGGCAGCAGTGACTCGGAGACGGCACCAAGTCTCACGCTCAGCCCAACCAGCAGGAAGATGAGACTGTTGGCAACAAACGCCGCGTATTCCCAGAACTGCTGCAGATAGGCCCGCACCGCCGGCGTGAATCGCGTGGATCCGAGTGTTCCGATCACCAGGCCCGCCCCGACCGTCGACATGACGCCGGACACGCCCAGGTAGTGGTCAGCGGCGATGAACGCCGCATACGCCACCACGGTGGAGAGGGCCACCTCGACGAGTGGATCGTCGTCGGCGAGGGCGATCGAGCGAATCATCAAGTAGCCGATCAGCGCACCCACCACCAGGCCCCCCAAGAACACGATGAGGAACTCGGCAACGCCTCTGCCGACCGTCGCCGCACCCAGCGCCCCGCCGGCAACGACCGTCAGGATGATGCGAAACAGCACGATGGCAGTGGCGTCGTTGAACAGGCTCTCGCCCTCGACCAGGATGGTCAGACGCTTGGGCGCGCCGACCTCCTTGAACAGGGCGATGACGGCGACGGGATCCGTCGCAGAGATCAGGGCTCCGAACAACAGGGCCGGTCCGATCGGCAGGGGGGTGACGAGCGCAAGCAACCCGCCGACGATTGCCGTCGAGAGGAGCAGACCGGGGGCGGCGAGGGTGATGACCGGCGTCAGGTTCTGCGACAGCAGCCGGCTGTCCAGGTTGAACGCCGACTCGAAGATGAGGGTCGGCAAGAAGATGAAGAGAATGATCTCCGGCGAAAGCGTCAGCTGGCGGAGCGGCTCGATCGGAGCCACACGATCCGCGAGTGCGCCGAGAACGAGCCCTACAACCACAAGACCCACGGTATAGGGCACGTTGACCCGTTTGAGCCCCATCGCCGCCGCCGAGGCGACGAGCAGCAGGCCCACGATCGCGATGACGCCGGTGACGACGTGTCCCTCGGTCACGCTACGCGCCAGCTGCGGGAGTCAGTCCACACGTTCCGTTCGCGGTCGCCGCAGACGCTATTGTGGCCGCTCATCTCCGCGATCCGTTTCTGCATGCGCCGCCTCTAGAAGACATGGCGCAGCCGCAGGCGGTTGAACTCGGGTTTCGTGGGTTCGCGTGCGAGGCGAGGGCGAGGATGGCGGTCCGATGCGTCGCAGCATGCTCACTGCAATAGCGCGCCGATGAAGCGACGTCAACCGGCGGCGGTGTCTGGGAAGTGGGCTCCGGGGCGCAGGCTCGTGCCCTCAGGGGGCAGGCTGCGGCCGTGGGTGTGGTCTACGCGTGGGTCGCGCTTTAGAGACCCGCTGCCGGCGGAAGTGCCTCCCGGTCCTTCGCCTGGGCGATGACGCGCTCCATGAAGTCGACGCGCTCCCCCAGTTCGCCAACTTCACCCCGCAACGCGTCGAGCTCGTCCAGGACGAGATTCAACTGTTGAGGGAGGCGTCCCGCGGTGGGCTCGACGAGCGGGTTGGTCTCTCCCCATCGAACCAATCGCTTGTCCTCGTCGTCGCGGAAGGACCCGGCCGCGATCAAGATGATGTCGTAGAGCCACCAGATGCCGAGACCGCCGAAGGTGAGGGCCATGCACACGCCACTCACCGGCTTGCCGACGTAGAACCGGTGCCCGCCGAAGACCCCGATGATACTGCCGAGGAGGAGCGCGACGCCCCGCGAGCGCTGAGAGATCTCAGTAGACGGGACTTGTGATTCCATGCGGATCGCCGTAGTTGATTGTGTGAACACGTACGGACGGAGATTCTCGGCGGTTTCGAAACGCGACGCCCGTGTTAACGAGAGTGAGCATATCCCGCCTCCAACGATCTCGCCAGGCCGGGACGTGTTTCGCTGGAATTGCGGCCCCGGAGCGTACCAGACGTTCAGGTTGCGTGACGCGCTGGACCAATACGATATTTGACCCCCGGCGCGCGAACGCGCCTGTGTGGCGGTATCGTCTAGGGGTTAGGACGCAGCCCTCTCAAGGCTGAAACACGGGTTCGAATCCCGTTACCGCTACTACGTGCTTTGCCGAGTGCATCGGCGCGCCCCCATCGTCTAGCGGTCAGGACACCACTCTTTCAAGGTGGGGACAGGGGTTCGACTCCCCTTGGGGGCATTGTTTTGTAGGGATAAGGGATGGGGATAAGGGGGAAGGGGGAGACGGGAGAAGAGGTCACAGCCCTCCGAGCCAGGATGCTCCCACCCACACATGCCGGCCTGCCGCGTCCACGCCGCTCGCGTGCGTGCGGTAGAGCGCGTCGGCGAGGTTTCCCAGGCCGGCCGATACCGTGAGTTGAGGGGTTACCTTCGCGGTCGCCCGCACACCGTGAACCGCGTATCCGGGCGTGCCCTCTGGTTTCGGGATCCGCGGGTCGAGGAGATCGCGGCTCCCCAGTCGGTCCTGCCGGGTTGCCCAGCGTAGTGAGTATTCGATCCACCAGCGCTGCGCGGGTGGAGTGTAGCGAACGCTCGTGTGGCCGCCCAGCGGCGGGATCTTGGACATCGGCTCCTCCACACCCGCCGCCGCCTCCTGCTCGCCGCGGGTGTACGCCAACCCCGCACTCACACGCACCGGTCCCAACTCGCGGACCCCTTGTGCCTCGAAGCCCCAGATACGTGCGGTCCCGATGTTCTGCCCGAGGAACACCCGCTCGCCGTTGAACAGGGTGTCGCCCTGGAACGCGCCCGGCACGCGATCAATGAAATCCGTGACCCGCGTGTAGTACGCTGTGAATTCGAAGGCGGTGGTGGACAGCATGTACCGGATGCCGGCTTCACCGCTGACGGAGTGTTCGGGGCGAACCCCGGGGTTGGGAAGCTGCATGCCTCCCGGCACAGGCCCGACGCGGGTGAGGTCGTACAGGTTGGGAGCGCGAAACCCTTCTGCCACCCGGAGTGCCAGCCGCCAGGGCTTTGCCAGTGCCACCACCATGCCGAGTTGTCCCGTGAGATCGGAGCTGGTATTGACGAGGAGCCCGCCCAGGTCGACACCGACCATAGCTTCGTTGCGGAACCGACTCCACCGCGCGCCCGCGGAAAGCTTGACACGGTCGGTGAGCTGAACGTCGGTGGCGAGAAAGACGCCGAATCGGTCGGCGTTGGCACCGTCCGGGAAGTTACCGGTCTGGATCGATCCGTCCGCCGTTTGGATCTCGAGCGGTGTGCGGATACCGGTTGAGATGGTTTCCACCCAGCCGTCGCTGTCGAGCATGTCGTGGTAGTAATCAGCGCCCCACTGCAGCATGACGGGCCGGTGGCGGACCATGAAGACGCTCGATCCGACGACGCTCGCGCCGGGAGAGTACACGTCGTCACGCCAGTGCGTCCGCTCGTCCGCTGGGTCGCCTGTGTCGAGCAGCCGGACGCGGTCCCGCCCTTCGCGTTGCGTCGTAAGGCTCACCGTTGCTTCGAGCCGCATGAGCCCTGGGCGTTCCGGGGCGTACCGGTATCGCGCGAACGCGAGCTGTCGGGTCTGTGGCTGAAAGAGGTGCTCGGCGTCGCTGCCGGGCTCGGGCGCACGGAAGGTGACGTAGCGATCGTACCGCGGCACGTCATGCATGGCGAAGTGCTGCACCACCCCCACCAGCGAATGTCGGTTGCCAAACCGGAAGCCGGCAGCGGCATCCAGGCCCTCGGCAGTGAAGTCGGTGGGAGTCTGAGCCGCGAGTCCATCACCGGGATGCAGATTTCCCACGGACATGAACGTCCCACCGAGGGCCACGTTCCATCCCACGCCCGCCAGCCCGGCGGAGACGCGTGCCCGCGCCCCGCCATCGGCCGAGGATACGCTGCCCGCGGCGCGCGCGCTTCGAGCGCCCGCATGGCGATGCGTCGCGGTGATGAGGTTGACCACGCCGCCCTGCGCATCGGATCCGTACAGCACCGAGGCGGGCCCACGCACGATCTCGATCCGTTCGATGGTCTCGGGATCGATGCTGGCCAGATACTGGCCCGGCCCGTCGCGGTACGTTGCGTTGTTCATCGGTACGCCGTTCACCAGCAGCAACACCTGGTTGCCTACCATGCCACGGAGCACCACTGCGCCCTGGCCGGCTGACGTTTGCTGGATGTGCACCCCGGCGAGGTCTTGGAGGAGATGGACGGCCAGGGAACCGGACGCCCGCTGCGCCAAGTCGGGTGTCGCCCATGAGACGGCGAGCGGTTGCTCGATTCGCTGCACCTCCGCTGCGCGCGCGCCCGTCACCACAAACTCGTCGAGCACCACGACGGTGTCCTTGACCGCGCTCGTGTCCTGTTGGAGCGCCGCAATTGCGGTGATGGAGAGGAGGGCAGCCGAGAGTGTCATGGCGGTCGCAATGTAGCTGGTTGATGTGTCGCGCGTAGGTAATACCTTTGGACCGGAAGGAAGTTGCGGGCGGCGATGTTCGACGACTGACCATTGGAGGTGGGTGCCATGAACGTTGGAACAGGCCTCAGCATCGTGCTGCTCGCGACCGTCATGGTGGCAGGCTGCGGGTCCGCTCAACGTGAGCGGTCGGATGTGGAGCCGCAGGAGTCGGAGGAGATCACGCTCGAGGTGGAGAACTACAATTTCAACGACGCCACGATCTATGCCCGCGCTGCCGGGCGGCGTCAGCGCCTCGGCACCGTCTCCGGGAACGACACCCGCACGTTCACGTTCCGCTGGGTCGCGTTGGAAATCAGTTTCGAGATCGACTTTCTGTCGGGCGGCAGGTCCACGACCGAGATACTCCCGATTGAGCGCGGGGACACGCTCGAACTGATCGTGGAGCAAGTGTCGGGCAGCCGCCTCCGCCTCCGACGGGTTCCATAAGTCCTTCGATTCGCGGTGTGCGGCCAAACGGGTTGCGCGAGCGAGCGCTGCCGGCGAATTTTGGAACCGGCGCCGCTAGCTCAATTGGCAGAGCAACTGACTCTTAATCAGTAGGTTCGGGGTTCGATTCCCTGGCGGCGCATTGCGTTAACACTTTCGCGCCAACAACTTCTCGTCTTCGACAGCCACCTCCTCGAGTGAGCGTTTCCCGTATGGGGCCCCAAATGGGACCGCAAACTCCTAGAGTCTCGCCCTATCTCGTACGAATTGACATCTTCTAGTCTCATGACCGAGATCATCTCCCGGCTCTCGACCGCCCTTGCGGGCCGCTACACGATCGAGCGCGAAGTCGGCGCTGGCGGGATGGCGACCGTGTATCTGGCCCATGACCTCAAGCACAACCGCAAGGTCGCGCTCAAGGTCTTGAAGCCGGAACTCACCGCCGCGCTGGGCCACGAGCGGTTTCTACGCGAGATTGAGGTTACAGCCAACCTGCAACACCCGCACATCCTCCCGCTCTTCGAGTCGAGAGAGGCCGGTGACTTCCTGTTCTACGTCATGCCCTACGTCGAGGGAGAGTCTCTTCGTGACCGGCTTGAACGCGAAGGCGCACTCCCCGTTGCCGAGGCAACGCGATTGATGCGCGAGGTCGCTGACGCGCTCGCGTATGCGCACTCCCGTGGAGTCGTACACCGCGACATTAAGCCCGACAACGTGTTGGTCTCTGGCCGACATGCGACCGTGACAGATTTCGGCGTGGCGCGTGCGGTGAGTGAAGCGGCAGGCCAAGAAGGGCTCACGACCGTCGGCATGGCTGTTGGAACCCCGGCAT
>JBDHAB010000025.1:0-42720 GCA_039588295.1 Gemmatimonadota bacterium | reverse complement strand
CGTTCATGACATAGATCTCGTGGTCGCCGCTGCGGTCACTGTCGAACAGGAGCTTCGTGCCGTCCGGCGACACGGCCGGGTGATCGTCGTCCTGCGGGGTGTTCGTAAGCTGCCGCACGTTCGCGCCGTCGGGATCTATCACGTAGATGTCCCCGAAGTGGATATCACTTGGCTGGTGCTGGGCTTGTCTGACGAAGACGATCTGATCGAGAAACAGGTTCTCGCAGGCTACCTGGAAGCTCGCCGCCACCGTTGCCCCGATGCTGACACTAATCACCTGAGGGGTCGGCGACGAGAGTTCGCAGTTCCCGGCCAGGTCCCCAAGCTCCAGCGAGTAATCACCCGCACTTACCGTGAGCGAAACGGTCGAGTCGACGCCGGTTGTCGCCCACAGGCTCCCATCGGCCCACAATGCGTAGCCGTCGGGATCTGCCGGCTCGCCGCTGGTGGATATCGTGACTTCCACGGTGCCCGCGGCCAGGCAGTCTACTGCGAACGTGGTCTCCGTCGTGGCGCCGGTCGTCACCGAGACATCACGAGGATTGGCGCCTGCGACGTCGCAGTTGAGCTCGACACCCGAGAGCTGGACCGCATGGGTGTCCACCGAGAGATCCCTGACGGTAACGCTGGCGTTCGTCCCGATCGACTGGCTGGTTGTCCCGATCGTTACGGTGTAGCCATCGGGGTCGAGATCGGAGCCGGAGGTTACCGTCCGAACCCTGAGGGAACCGGTAGTGAGTGGCGGGGGACCTTGATCGCCCCCACAGCCA
Organism: Gemmatimonadota bacterium; assembly: GCA_039588295.1. Classification (GTDB taxonomy): domain Bacteria; phylum Gemmatimonadota; class Gemmatimonadetes; order Gemmatimonadales; family GWC2-71-9; genus JAOTVV01. Next base: position 41,950 of record JBDHAB010000025.1, on the reverse strand, counting down.
CTCGGCACGAGCAAGGCGAAGGTGATCAGGGCGGCGGAGCCTTGAAGAAATCGTCGGGTCCGCCTGTTGCCGCCAACGCGCGGCAGCAGCAGGAATGGGAGCGCCGATTTGCGCATGATGCCCCTCCGGCGAAGCTGTAACACCGAGGTCGCTGTTACTCCACGGTGGCGGAGGTCTCGTCGTCGGGCGGGCGTCCAGGTGGAGGGCGTCGGTCTGGCGGCAGGGCCGGGAGGGCCACCGACGGGAATTGTCGTGTCTACATTCGCCTATGGTTAAGGACTGTCACTGTGAGCGCAAGAGTCGCAGGATCGCAACAATTGAAGTGAAATGCTCGGGCTTCATCTGGACGCAACCGAAAGCCCAGAACGCCGCGTGATGCTCGGGGCTGTAAACGAAACCGCCTGGCGGGGAGGCGGGCGCTTGCGTAGTGGGAACGTCAATCTCCCGGTGACGGTTCCCCGTTCACCGAGACCGGCGATGTGTCATCGAGGATGGCACACCCGGAGTCCAACAGCGCTGAGCGGACGAGTCTTCCCGGGATATCGATGAGCCCAAGGCGCTGACGCCGCCCGGCGGGCAGGCGGGTCACGCGATCAACAGGCTGGCCGAGGCACACGCGTGCAAGGCCCAATCGACCATCGCCGTAATCTGTTCAGCGGAATGGTTCGCTTGGTCACCCTCTTGCTTAACGGTGATGAGCCCGCGTTGTAACGCGTCGTGCAACTCGGCCTCGAGCGCAGCGCGGTCATGCTGCCCGTCGAGGCGCTCCAGCACGAAGCGGCCCAGGGTGTCCAGCTTGACGGTGCGGTGCCAGCGGCTCGTGATGTATGTCTGACGCGGGGCCTGGTAGCGCGCCAGCCGCGAGGCCGCCGGTCGGTCGCTGATCGTGGACACACATTTCGGCGGATGGAGATAGACCTCCAGCAGATTCGCTTGCAGCACGATCCGGAGCATGTAATTCAAGACATCGATGGAGTGGTTGGGGTCAGTGGTTCCGGCAGGCTGGCCCAGCATCTCCAACCCCCTCGCCCGCAGCTCCGTCACCGCGATCGCCTCGGGCCAGGTATGTCCCAGGTGCACCAGGGCGGCCTTAGCCAAGGGAGCAGCCATTGTGACCTTGTTTCCCGCGATGTCAAACTGCACCGGATCGTTGCTATGGAAGTCGACCTCCAGGGACTTGGGCTTGAAGGATAGCTGCACAGACGAGCGGCCGATCCGCTCGTCCGGTACCTCCCGGTCCAGGTCGATTTCCCGGTGGCAGAGCAACGTGGATCGGAAGCCCACGTTCCGTATGAAATCGAGGTACTGCTCCCGGCGAATGATCGGGGCATCACGCAGCGCGTCCTGCACGTGCGGCGGGAGATCGATCGTGAGCATGCGACTCACGTTCGATTCCGACAAGTACTGCAACCCGGCCTGCTGGGCGCGCTCGATGAACTCGTAAAAATGCGTCGGCTCGTTGTAGTCCTCGAGGTGCTCGTGGTAGAGGTACGAGTCGTCCACCGCGCGAACCCGTTTGAGTTCCTGTTTCAGCAGCTGACCGTACGGCTCGTTTTCGTCGCACCCCTCCACCGCCAGGTCCAGCATCGCTTGCGCCTGGACGATCCGTTGCCTGGCGTCCTCGATTTCGCTCACGTGGTAGAGCATCATGTCGCGTACGGCGGCCCGCAGATACCACCCGGGGTGCGTGTTGTAGGAGATGATCGCGACCCCGTTGGGAACGAGGTTCCCCCGGCACACCTCCAGAATCTTGTCCTGGACCTGGCTGGGCACCCAGGAGTAGACGCCGTGGCACACGATGTAGTCGAATTGTCCCCAACTGTCGTCAATCTCATTGATGTCGGCTGTCCGCAGCTCGATGTTGCTCAATTCCAGGTCGGCGATCATCGACTGTCCATCGCGAACCTGGCGGGACGACAGGTCGATCCCCAGCAACTGGGTCTCGGGCAACTCGTCGGCGAGAGGAATCAGATTGCCCCCGGATGCACAACCCAGTTCGAGCACGCGGCAGCCGGGTAGGGGTGGCGGCTGCATGCCGAAGAGCGCCGCGAGGGCTTCGAGGTTGCGAGGATGCGTGTTGGGGTAGGGATGGCTCTTGTAGGGTACCTCGTCGTAACTGCTTTCTTGCTTGCCGTTCATCGTATTGGGACCCTACCGGGTGATGGACTATAGGGTGATGGACGCCTGTCGACCTGCCGGCCCTCAGACAGGCTGCCCGGTGCTTGGCTCCCGCGCAGGGCGAGAACGGAGATCCTGCCGCTTCGTATTCCCCACTGAAATTGGGCCGCGCGCCACCGTCCATCAACCAGGCATACGGGACCGTTTCCCTGTCAGAGATCCGCCAGCCGGCCGCTCGCAGATTGGCCGGCAAATCGTCGTCTAGTCCTCGAGCGTCGACGTGTCGCCCTCCGGCAACCCCCGCGCCCGGGCCTTGAGCAGCCGACGCATGATCTTGCCGGATCGTGTCTTCGGCAGTGCGTCCACGAACTCGATCTGCTCGGGCTTCGCGATCGGTCCGACTTCCCGGCTCACGTGCTGGATCAGTTCCTTTGCCAGGTCGTCGCTGCCGTCGAATCCCGCCTTGAGGATCACGTAGGCGTAGATCACGTTGCCCCGCACGTCATGCGGAATACCGATTGCCGCGGACTCCGTCACGGCCGGATGACTGACCAGGGCCGATTCGATTTCCGCCGTGCCGAGCCGGTATCCGGAGACTTTGATCACGTCGTCCATCCGACCGATGATCCAGAAGTACCCGTCCTCATCCATCTTGGCCGAATCACCCGTGAGGTACTTGCCCGGATACGTGGACCAATACTGCTGGACGTAGCGGTCGGGATCCTTGTAGATCCCGCGCAGCATGGCCGGCCACGGCGTCGTGATGACCAACTTGCCTTCCTCCCCGGCCGGCACCGGCTTGCCGTCGTCGTCGAGTATCTCCGCCTGGATCCCGGGAAACGGCTTGGTGCCCGAGCCGGGCTTGAGAGGGAATGACGGCACCGGCGTGATCATGAACGCGCCGGTCTCCGTTTGCCACCACGTGTCGATGACCGGACAGCGTCCCTTGCCGACGACCTCGTAGTACCAGCGCCACGCCTCGGGATTGATCGGCTCGCCAACGGTTCCGAGCAGACGCAGCGTCGACGTGTCGCGCTTGTTAACCCACGACTCCCCGAAGCGCATCAGGCCCCGGATCGCGGTCGGCGCCGTGTAGAGGATCGTGACGCCGTACTTTTCTACGATGCGCCACCAGCGGTCGGGGTAGGGGTACGTGGGTGCGCCCTCATACATGATCGATGTCGCACCCAGGATGAGCGGCCCGTAGACGATATAGCTGTGGCCCGTAATCCAGCCCGGATCCGCCGCGCACCACCACCGGTCCTCAGGCTTGAGATCGAACGCGTACTTGAGCGTTGTCGCGATGCCGACCTGATAGCCGCCGTGGGTGTGAATGATCGCCTTGGGTTTCCCGGTCGTTCCCGAGGTGTAGAGGAGGAACAACGGGTCCTCGGCGTCCACCTGTACGGTCGCACAGCGTTGGTCATTGCCGCGGGCCACTGGAAGGCTCATGAGCTCGTCGTAGTAGTAGTCGCGCTCCGATTCCATCGCGACGTCCTGACCGGTCCGACGCACGACCACCACATGTTCCACCGTACCGCAGCGCCGCAGCGCGTCATCGGCGATTTCTTTGAGCGGCACGATCTTCCCACGCAGATAGCCACCATCTGCGGTGATCAACACGCGTGACTCCGAATCTTCAATTCGTTCCGCCAGTGCCTCGACGGAGAATCCACCATAGACCACGGAGTGGACCGCCCCGATCTTCGCACACGCGAGCATCGCCATCATCAGCTCCGGAATGCGCGGCATGTAGATCGTCACGCGATCCCCCTTGCCCACGCCCATGCTCCTCAAGACGTTCGCGAACTGACAGACTTCACGGTTGAGTGCGAAGTAACTGAAGGTCCTGAGGGTTCCGTCCTCGCCTTCCCAGATCAGTGCGAGCCGGTTGCGGGTCGCGTTGTCTTGGTGCCGATCCAACGCGTTGAGCACGACGTTCGTCTTCGCCCCGACGAACCACCGGAAGAACGGTGCGTCTTTCTCGTCCAGGACCTGGCGCCACGGCTCGTACCAATCCAGGTCGCGCGCACGTTGCTCCCAAAAGGCTGCGGGGTCGGCGGCCGCCTCTTCACGCAAGGCGTCGTAATCGCGGACGTGAGCGGCATCGATGATCTCCTGCGCGGGGCGGTAGATGCCGTCGTTGTTGGCCATGGAGCCTCCTTCGGGCCGTAACACTGCACGAAGCTACTGTGGGAAATATCCGACAGAATTATTCAGGCCTGGTAGAGCTTCCGCAAGAAGCGTGCGTGGAAGGGATTACGCCTGGATGCTGACGTCGGCGCGAACGCTGCTGGTCGGAACGCCCCCACCGATGCCCGAGGCGCAGTGCCGGACCAGCTGGCGGAGTCTGCGCAGGTCGAACGCCTTGTCGAGGAAGTACCGCACACCGTGCGCCGTGTAGCGCTCACGATGAGCTGGATTCGGCGTATTCGAGAACACGATAAGGACGGGGCGAGGCTGCACCTCACCGATGGATTCCACGACCTTCAAGCCGCCGCCACCCGGCATGCGGAGGTCGAGGATGACGAGATCGGGCCTGTGATCGACGATTGCGTCCGTTGCCGAACGCGCATCCGCCGCCTCCGCGACAATCCGAACGCCCGGTATGCTCCGGAGTTCCGTGACGACGCGATCTCGAGCGACATCGCAGTCGTCGGCCAGGAGCACGGTGAACTCGGCCCGGTGTGGTATCATTCCGAGCGAACAATGCGGCAATGGCTTCCCCGAGAGTATCGGTGCAACGCGCGCCACGCTGTAGGCGCGGCCGGCGGCGCGTGTCAGCCAGATGCCGACAGCGGATCGGCGCGACGGCCGGAGACCGCGCCCCCTGGTCGTGCGGATGCATGCAGGAGGTCGTTGCTCGGTTTTGCTGTTGGCGCCCGGCGACGTGGACCGTTACTGTAATACAAGGCACCGCCGGAGGGTCCCATGCCTGCGGCCTCATTTTCCGTGAACCGCCGTTCTCGCCGCCGTCCGCTCCTCGTAGCTCTGGGCATGCTCCTGCTCTGTATCGTCGCGTTCTGCGCCGCGTGTACCGAGCCGTGGAGCCCTCCCGACGAGCCGGAGCAGCCGGTCGCATCCGTTTGGGTGGCGCCCGACAGCATGGTACTTGAGGGCGCCACGATCCAACTGCGCGTCGTGCTTCGTGACTCGGCCGGGGAGGAACTGTCGGGAAGAGCTATCGCGTACCGGACAACCAATCCAAGGGTTGTCACCGTCACCGCGGAGGGCTTGGTCCGTGCCGAAGCGCTCGGCTTCGCATCCATCGTTGTCGCTTCGGAAGGCGTGGTTGACACGGCTGACATCGACGTGCGCGTATTGTTCCGGTCGATCAGCGCTGGACGCCACCACACGTGCGCGATCACTACCGGTGGATCCGCGTACTGCTGGGGGCGAGGTCACGAGGGTCGGCTCGGTGACGGTACGGATCTCACACGCAGAACACCAGTCAAAGTCCTCGGTGACCTGGCGTATCGACATATCACGTCAGGTGGTCGGTTCACCTGCGGGCTGGTGGGCCAGGATGCCTACTGCTGGGGTGCGAATCGGTCGATGCAACTGGGGAGTGGTACCAAGCACGATGCCCTGCAGCCGGTCCAGGTGGTCGGAGCGCTCTCGTTCTCGACGATCTCGTCATTCGGGCTGCACTCGTGCGGCTTGACTGAGGTTGCCGCATACTGCTGGGGTGCGCACTGGGCCGGGCAGCTCGGTGACGTAGCGAAGGAGGAGTGGTGGCTCGGGCCACAGGCCGTTGCGGGTGGTACCTGGTTCGTGTCCATGAGCCCGGGGTGGAACTACACCTGCGGCGTCACCGTCGATGGTGAGGCCTACTGTTGGGGGTACAACGACTGGCAACAGCTCGGACGCGCGGACGCTCCCGATGAGTGCATCGGCGTCAAAGGGGCGCTGGTCCCGTGTAGCCCGACACCGATGCCAGTACCCGTGGCTGGGGGAGTCGAGTTCGCTTCGGTTGCAGCTGGTGCGAACCACGCGTGTGCCCTCACCGCTGCGGGGCACGCCTACTGCTGGGGAGACAACAGCTCGGGCCAACTCGGCTCCGGAGCATCGGGTGGCATGAGTGGTCCGACGTCTGTCGTGGGTGGTCTCACGTTCGCTGTGCTCGACGCCAGCGATCGACACACCTGCGGCCTTACCGCGGACGGCGTCGCGTATTGTTGGGGTGACAACGGTTACGGTGCACTCGGCACGACCGGTTCCTTTGAGAGCTGCGGCGGCCGTCTTTGCTCGACGTCCCCGATCCCCGTGACGGGTGGATTCAGGTTCCAGTCGATCACCGCGGCGGCGGGCACCGTGGGGGGCCATAGCTGTGGGGTGACGGTATCCAATGAGGCCTACTGCTGGGGTCGCAACGACTGGGGCCAGCTTGGGATCGGCGCCCGTGGCGGGAACAGCACGATCCCGGTTCGCGTGTTCGGGCAGCCCTAGCGCCCAGGGGAGTGTGGCCTAGTCGCCGAGAAGTCTCTTCAGCGTCATCGCGTTGAGCGGGGCATGCGCTTCGTAGTCGTTATTGAAGAACGCGTACAGCTCCCGACCCCGGACGTGTGGCTGGACCCGACCCGCCCACTCGCGGAGTTCCCTCCTCGAGTAGTCATAGCGATACAGATCCCCGCCCAAGCCGTGGAACCGGAGATAGAGAAAGTCCGTGGTGGGAATGACGTCGGCAGGCAAGCGTGGGTGGCTGACTGCGACGAACGCGGCGCGGTGTCGGGTCAAGACGTCGACCGTCTCGCGGTCCCACCAGCTCGGGTGTCGGAATTCCACGGCGTGCCGCATGGCTCGTGGCAGGTGGCGGAGAAACGCCGAGAGCCGCTCGGTGTCTCTGCGTAGGGTCGGGGGTAGCTGCCACAGCACGACCCGGAGCGTGTGCAGGGGGGCGATCCGTTCGAAGAAGCGATCGAGCGGCTCCTCACAGTCCACCAACCTCTTCGCGTGGGTGACCGTCCGGGGCCCCTTGAGAACGAGGTGAAACGTCGGACGGAGTCGCCGATTCCATGCCGCGATCATGCCCACGAACGGCAACCGGTAGAACGTGGCGTTGACCTCGACGGTGTCGAAGCGCTCTGCATAGTACGAGAGGCGATCGGCGCCCTTGACCGTTTGCGGGTAGAACCGCCCGGCCCAGTCGTCATACGTCCAGCCGGACGTGCCGACGTGCAACCGGCCCGAGCCGTCCGATCGCACCTGCTGTTGGCACGTCTTGCGTTGCTGACCCATCGGCTGGTCCCGTTGGTGCTAGCGGAGTGAGGTAATCCGCCCGCTTCGCAGGTGTCGCAACTGCTCCGTGGGGCCGAGCACGAGCATGACGTCATCCGCTTGGAAGACGTAGTCGGCAGTTGGTGTCGTCGTGAGACCCCCCTGACCGTCCCCGCGAGTGTGTTTGACCATCAGCACCGTCACGCCGAGTTCCTGTCGGATGCGAAGCTCGCCAATGGATTTGCCGACGAACCTGGCCGGAATCGGAATCTCGCCAACCACCGTGTCGCGCGCCGCGGGTACCAGCTCGGCATTCGCGTCGGGACGCACAGCGGACACCATGCTCCCGGCCATGTCGCGCTTGAACACTTCGGTGTTGTAACGCTCGATCACGTCTTCCTGCCAGATCACACCCGCGATCCGTCCGTTTTCCAGTACCGGGATCTCTCCTCTATACCCGCCCAGCAGCTTCATGACATCGGCGAGGGAGTCGCGCGGAGTCACCTGTGGGTACTCCCCGTGCACCATGATGTCTTCGGCGATGATCAGGCCCTCGAGCGCCGTGGGATCCCGCATGATGGGCCGAATCTGTTCCGCGGTAACGATGCCGAGCAGGGTTCCGTGTTCGTCGGTCACGAACAGGGCGCTTCCCGCGTGGTCGATGAACCCCGAGATCAGCGAGAGTACCCCGTCTTCGGGACGCACCGTGACGATATCGGTACGCATCGCTTCCCGCACCGGCACGTGCTGCAGCACATTGACTGCACGGCCGCGTTGAATATCGACACCGCGGCGGAGCAGTTTGAGCGTGTAGATCGAGGCCTGTTGCAGCCGCGTCGCCAGCAACGTGGCGATGATGCAGCTGATCATGAGCGGCAAGATGATCTTGTAGTCGCCCGTCAGTTCGAAGATGATGAGGATCGCCGTGATCGGTGCGTGTGTTCCGGCGGCTACCACGGCACCCATTCCCACGAGTGCATAGGCCCCTGCGCCCGCCGCGCTCACGGGCCAGACGTTCTGCACGACGGTACCGACCGCTCCGCCGAGCATCGCTCCAATGAACAGTGATGGAGCGAAGATCCCCCCCGAGCCCCCGGATCCAATCGTGATCGAGACGGCGAGGAGCTTGACCACGACAAGCAACGCCATGAACTGCCACACGAGCGTACCGTTCAGCGCTTCGTTGATGGCCTCATAGCCGACGCCGAAGATGTGCGGAAGCCAGATCCCGATCACACCAATCAGCGCGCCGCCGAGCAGCGTCCGGAGTGGCGGTGGCAGCGGGATCCTGTCGAATCCGTCTTCGAACGCATACAGCGTACGGATAAAGGCGAGAGCGACAAGGGCGGCGAGAATCCCGAGACCGGCGTACGCGAATAGCTCCGAGGCGTGCACCAACTGATACGAGGGAACCTCGAACGCCGGGAAATCGCCGAGGAAGCCACGGCTCACGACGGTTGCCGCGACCGACGAGATGACGATGGGTGAGAACTGGCTCACACCGAAATCGCCGAGGATGATTTCGACGGCGAACAATGCACCGGCGACGGGGGCGTTGAAGGTCCCGGCGATGCCGGCGGCGGCGCCACACCCGACCAGCGTACGAAGCCGGCGCTGATCGACCCCGAGCCATTGGCCGACCGTGGATCCCAGAGCCGAGCCGATTTGCACGATGGGCCCCTCGCGTCCGACCGAGCCACCGGAACCGATGGAAATCCCGGAGGCCAGCAGTTTGGCGAGCACCACCCTAGGCCTGATGCGGCCGCCGCGAAGGGCGACCGCTTCCATGACCTCGGGCACGCCGTGGCCCTTGGCCTCGCGCGCGAACGCGTGAATGATGACGCCGACCGCCAGGCCGCCGACGGCCGGCGCAAGGAGCTTCCACCAAAACGGTAGTCCCGCCAGGTACTCCAAGGCGTACGGACCTTGACGCCACGCGATGCGATTGACGATCTGAATGAACTCGCGAAACCCGACGGCGCAGAGCCCTCCCAAGAGCCCTATCACGACCGCCACCACGACCATGTAGATTTGCTCGGTCTGTCGTAGGCCGTCGTGCAGTCGTCGGAGAGCCCTGAGGGTCGCTTTGATCATCTGAGCCGTGGACAGTGTTTGCAGACTGGCGGTCCGGTCGACGGGTGGAATCTACACGATATGCTTTGGGCTTATGGGTTGTGCGGTCTGTTGCCAACGGAGGGTGCTCATTCCCAACCTGACTGCTCGCAGCGAATCCTGGCCCATTCGTGGCGTGTTTCGGATCTCGCGTGGCGCGCGGACCGTGAGCGACGTCGTCGTCGTCGTGATCGAGGATGGAGCGATCAGCGGGCGCGGTGAGTGCCTCCCCTACCCGCGGTACGGTGAAACAGTGCAAGACGTCGTTCGCGAACTCGAGGCGCAGTCCGATCGGGTCGCGATGGGCCTCTCACGTGGGGAGCTGCAGGAGCTGCTCCCGCCCGGAGCTGCCCGCAACGCGCTCGACTGCGCGCTGTGGGATCTGGAGGCGAAGCGAACCGGCGAGGCGGTGTGGAAGCTCGCCGGACTGCCCGAGCCTACGCCGCTGACCACGGCGTACACCATCAGCCTGGGTGCACCGAGCGAGATGGCATCCGCCGCTCGGGTAGTGTCCGATCGACCGCTCCTCAAGCTGAAACTGACGGGCGAAGGTGACGCAGCGCGGGTGCGTGCCGTGCACGAGGCGGCACCCAACTGCCGGCTCATCGCAGACGCCAACGAGGCGTGGACACCCGAGGTCTACGGCGAAGTCGTGCCTGTCCTGGCCTCGATGGGGGTGGAGCTCATCGAGCAGCCGTTCCCGGCGGGACAGGATGAGGCGCTCGCGGAGATCGAGCATCCCGTACCGATCTGCGCAGACGAATCGTGCCACACCAGTGCCGACGTCGCGAACCTCGCGGGGCGCTACGACTTCATCAACATCAAGTTGGACAAGACTGGAGGACTCACGGAGGCGCTCCTCCTGCTCGACGCGGCGCGCGACGCCGGACTCGGCGTCATGGTGGGCTGTATGGTCGGGACGTCGCTCGGGATCGCGCCGGCGACCCTCATTGGCGGTGCGGCGCGGTTTGTCGATCTCGACGCCCCGCTGCTGCTCGCTGAAGATCGCCCGAACGGGATCCGATTTGAAGGAAGCGTGCTGTATCCGCCGAGTCGGGAGCTGTGGGGATGACAATCAGGAAAAAAGGGTGAAGGGTGAAGGGTGAAGAGGTACTGCAAGGGTGCTTCCCCTCTCCCTTATCGCTTATCCCTTTCCCCTCCCCTCATATCTTCCCCGTCACCACCCTCCGCAGCGTCTCCGCGTCGATGTTCCCGCCTGAGAGGATGATCGCGACCCGTTGACCGGCGACGTGGTCGGCCATCGAACGGAGACCCGCGAGTCCGGCTGCGCCGGCGCCCTCGACGAGGTTGTGGGTCGTCTCGAGTAGCAGGCGCAGTGCGGCCGCGATCTCGGCGTCGCTCACCGTGACGAAACCCGCGAGGCCATCCCGCAGGGCGGGAAAGGTCATCTCGTACGCCGAGCGGGTTGCCACACCGTCGGCGAACGTGTCGGCCGAATCCAGCGTGAGTGATCGCCCTGCCTTCCACGACTCGTAAATGGCCGGGGCACCGGCGGCCTGAACGGCGAAGACCCGTGCTTCGGGTTTGCGGGCACGCAGTACCGTGAGCGCTCCGACCGCCTGAGAGCCACCGCCGACGGCGATGAAGATGGCATCGACATCTGGATCCTGCTCCAGGATCTCCAGCGTGATGGTACCGGCACCCGCGATCACATACCGGTTGTTCGTGCCGTGCACGCCCACGAGGCCGCGCTCCCGCTTGAGCGCGTCCACCTTCGTGAGTGATTCGTCGTAGTCTCGACCTGCCTCGATCAGCTCCGCACCGTAGGCCCGCATCGCGGCGTTTTTCTCGGGATTATTCCCGTACGGCACGCAAATCGTCACGGGCACGCCGAGCAACTGTCCGGCGTACGCCAGTCCCTGACCATGGTTGCCCCTGGTCGCCGCGACGATGCCGCGACGCTTCTCGTCGGTCGAGAGCATCGACATGGCAGCGATCGCGTTGCGAATCTTGAATGCGTTCGTGGGGTTGTGATTCTCGTGCTTGACGAGAACGGTCACGCCGGAGCCGACGGCCGTGCTGAGCAGCTCGTACTGGCGCAAGGGCGTTGGGGCCAGATACGGCCGAATGCGGTCCCGCGCCGCTTCAACGTCGTCCAGCTCGATCGGCCAGACTGCTGTCACCATCGATACCCTTTGCCGCGATCAGGCGCGGGAGAACTCCGACTGATCGATCGAAGAGACATCGTCCTTCGAGAGCTCCGCATCTGCCGCGAGGAGGGAATCCAGCGCGTGCTCCACCGAGCGGCCGGCAGGAATCGGAATCACGCTTGCTCCCTGGGCCGCCACCCAGGCAATTACCACGGCATGCGGTGAGATGCCCAGCCGCTCGGCGATCGGTCGGAGTGTCGGGTGGCCGGGCAGCTTCTTGTTCAACCGCCCGCCGCCCAGGGGGCTGTATGCCAGAAACCCGATCCCGTGCTGCGCGCAGTACTGCACCACGCCTGTCTCGATCGCCTCGCGGAAGAACGGGTTCAACCGGTTCTGCACCGTGATCACGTCCACGAGCGTTCGAGCCTGTGTGATCTCCGCGACCGAGACATTAGACAGCCCAATCCACCGGATCTTGCCTTCAGTCCGCAGCTCGGCCAGGGCGCCGACGCTCTCGGTGAACGGCACCTTTGGGTCCGGGGCGTGCAACTGGTAGAGATCGATGCAGTCGATCCCGAGCGCTTGCAACGACCGGTCACACGCCTGCCTGAGCTGGTCGGGCCGGCCGTCACGCTCCCACGCGCCACCGGGGCGGGTGAGCCCACCCTTCGTGGCGATGATGATTCTTGTTCGGTCTCCGGACCAGGTAGCGAGTGCCTCGGCGACCAGCCGTTCGTTGTGCCCGATGTCGTCGTCATCGAGGCAGTAGACGTCCGCCGTATCCACGAGCGTGACACCGGCGTCGAGCACGCCGTGGATGACCTTCATTCCCACTTGCGTGGTGGGTCGTCCTTGGATGGAGAGTGGCATACCCCCGAAACCGATGACCGAGACGGCGGGAGCGCCGGGGCCGAGGGATCGAGTGCGCATCATACGGAAGTCGTTCGTCTCTCAGCGGCCTCCGGTGCGGTGACGCCGCATGTCCTCGGCCATTTGCTTGATCTCGGCGAGATCCCGTACCATCTCACTCCACCCGTACCAGAGCGAGTAGTCCGGGTTGGCGTGGAACGCGCCTTGGAACGCCCGCATGCGATGCTCCAGATGCATCACGAACAGGCGCTGCTCGATGGGCGTCGGGGCATCCTGGAAGGTGAGCAAATCGGGGAAGGCATAGGCATAGCCTTCCGGCTGCTCCAATACCCCATCGTGATACAGGCCGGCGACAATGCGAATCGCCTCCGCGAGGAGATGATCGGCCTCCCGGATGATGTCATCACCCTTGGCCAGTTCGGTACGGGCAAAGTTGATCGAGTGGCACTGCATGCAAATACCTTGCATCTTGTCCCGCTCTTGCTCCCATTCTTCCTGCGTCAGCCGAAGGACATCCACCGTTTTGAGCACATCCAATCGGGCGGTGCGTTTCCCGGCCGGATCAAGCACGCCGAGCGCTTGAAGGATCGTGGCGCGGTCGGCCTCCCACTGCTCGTCCTCCGGGAGCGGCAGTCGCACCGCGAAGTAGCCCCATGCGGTCCTGACTTCGTGGTTGCCGTCCTGCATGTGGCAAGTCTGACAGGTCGGCGCCGCTGAGGTTTCCGGGAGGGTGCCGTTCTGTTTGAGCAGGTAGCGAACACCGTGTTTGGACGTGGAGTACATCTCCCACTGCGGATGGTCAAAGCCCATGTGACACGTCTGACACGCTTGTGGCTGTTGTGCCTCTTTCACGGAGAACAGGTGACGCGTGTGGCACGCGTCACATGAGGCCGTTCCGAAGCTTGCTCCGAAACCGCGAATCGCTGCCAGATCTTCCTCGCTCTTGAGCCCGATCTTGTGGCAGCCGCCACAGCCCCGCATGCCCTGGGTCATGGCCAGCGGTAACGCGTGCGTGGTCGGCATGGCGTTCATTGCGGCCCAGGCTAAGGCGTGCTTGCCGCGCTTGAACTGCTCCACGCGTTCGGAGTGGCACATAGCACACGTTTCCGGCGTGGGAATACGCACGGCCTCGACGTCCTCGACTTCCATGTGATCGCTACCGTGGCATACTGCACAGTCGATTCCCTTTTGCCCATGCTGACTGAGGCGCCAGTCTTCGACGATGTTCGGGTGGAGATCGGTATGGCAGTCGACACACGCCGACTCCGCCACTGTAGGCCCGACGTCCGGCTGGGCCGTCGGAAGTAGCAGAACCGCCACGGGAAGAACGGTAATTGACGCAAGGATGGAAGACCGCCGCATGACCGAGACCCCCAAAAGAGCGAAAACGTTAGAAGGAAGCCTTCGTTGGGCTAGGATTACATAGCAGTCAATTCCGTCCGTTGTCAAACGGCTATTGCGTTCTATTTGGTGAGACCAAGGACCGTTGTCGTGATACGGGCGAAGCGCTAGAATCCACGATCGTTCTTGTCGGTGGAAACGGCGACGACCCGTGAGCCAATTCACCCTCCTCGACTGGCTGTGGACAGGTGCATTTCTCCTCCTGATGGTTGGAGGGGCGTTCTTCTTCTACCGCCTCGCGCGGCGATCCGAATCCGACTTCTTCCTTGCCGGTCGAGGCTTGCCCTGGTGGCTGCCTGCATCCTCGGTGTTCAGCACCCACACCGCCACCGATACACCCATGTGGGTGACGGGCACGGTGTACGCCCACGGCCTGCGAGGGCTGTGGTACACGTTCTTTGCCGCTTGGACTGCCATCGCGTCCTTCGTGTCAGCCCGCATCTTCCGTCGATCCCTGGCGTACACGCAGGCTGAATGGCAGACGCTTCGGTTCGGCGGGCTCGGCGCCGAGCTGTTGCGTGGCTGGCTCGCGGGGTGGCAGGTGTTCATGAACATGTTCATCCTCGGTTGGGTGGGCATGGCCATGGGGAAGGTCGGGAACCTGGCGTTCGGGTGGCCGATCTGGGTCGGCCTCGTCGTTCCCACGTTGATCACTGCGATGTACACGCTCGCTGCCGGCTACTGGGGCGTGGTCATGGGAGATTTCCTCCAAGGGATCGTCGCGGTGTTTGCGATCGTCCTCGTCTCATTGGTCGGCGTCTTCGCCGTTGGCGGACCGACTGAGGTGACTGCCCGCCTGGCGAGCATGGGCGAGGCGTGGCGGCTGGATCCGCTCGCGTTCACGGGATGGCTCTCGGGCGATTTCCCTGCCGCGTGGTGGCTGACGATGCTCGTGATCGCCGTGGTCGGAGGATTCGGGATGGGTACCAGTATCGATTGGTACGTCGAAGCCCAGCGAATTCAGTCGGCCAAGACGGTGCGGGACGCGAGCTACGGGTTATGGGCCGGGGGCGCCGTGACGCTGGTGCGCAACGGGTTCTGGGCGGCCGGCATTCTCGCCTTTTTCGTACTGGTGCCCAATATCCCCGACGCGGCGGAGTACGAACTCGGGTGGTTCCGTCTCGGCTTCGAGCTTCTGCCGGCGGGGTTGGTGGGGGTGTTCTTCGCGGCAATCCTGGCCATTCATCTCTCGACAATCTCGAGTCACCTCAACCTCGGGGCGTTGTATTTCACACGCGACCTGTTCCAGCGTTACCTCAGGCCGAACGCGGACGAGCGAACCCTCGTCTGGGTGGGTCGGATCGCCACCTTCGTCCTGCTCATCGGTTCCTTCTTCTATGGACTGATGATGGAGCAGATCACGCAATGGTTGATCTTCGCCCTCTGGCTCATGATGGCGGGGATTTGGCTGCCCAACATCCTTCAAGTCGTGTGGTGGCGGTTCAACGCGTGGGGCTACCTGTCATCGTGGATCGCGAACCTGGGGATCTCCTGGCTCGTCGTGTGGGTGCTGCCGTCGTTCGGCGTGGTACCGGAACTGTCGGAGCCGGTGCAGTTCTGGCTACTCATGGTACTGGGTGCGGTCGTGTTCCTCCCCGCCACGTTGCTCACCAAGTCGGAACCGATGGAGCACCTCGTGGCATACTACGTCATGACCCGTCCCATCGGCTGGTGGGGGCCCGTCCGCCGAGAGGCGGAGCGGCGTGGTTTGATCGATTCCGAGCGCGAGCGGCCACGCACGGGGTCGCGCCCGCTCATCCGGCGTACGTGGACCCCGGAACAAGCCGATGCGTGGAGCCGTGAAGATTGGATTGCGATCGTGCTGTCGCCTGTGGTGTTTGCGTGTCTCATGGTGGGAGTCGCCAAGCTTCTCTTGCTGGAGCCGTCCGGTTTGACGCTTACCGTTGCGGCGGTCTTGGGCGGGTGGCTGGTGTATTGGGTGATCGACCCGAAATTGCGGGCCGTGTCCGCCGAGTACGAGACGAAGCAGGGCCGCTACCTCGAGCAACTGGAACGACGGCTGCACTGGGAATATGGCGATCAGTTGACTGCCGACTCGCACTCGGGATCGGAGCGCTGACGTGGATAAGGGACTCGTGACCCTGATCGGCATGAGCATCGCGTACGCTGCGTCGCTGCTCGGGCTGGTGTTGGCCTACTGGGCCTGGCGCAAACGCCATCGCCCCGGGGGAAACCGGAACGAGCGATGAGTGTTGCATGGCTCTCCCTGGCGGCCGCGATCCTCGCATCGCAGGACGCTCCGTCGACGCTGCCGGCGGAAGCGCCAATCGGCGGCGTGCTCTGGTCCGTCGTGGTCCCGGCGCTGCTCCTGGTCGTGGCAGCGAGTGGGACCTTCCTACTCTATCGCCGGTTCAGCGGTGAGGACGACCAGGGCAACACGTAACTGAGTGCAGCATGCCCCCCCAACGCGCGATATGGGATTGGTGCCGTACCGTTGCCGAATCGCTGCCGGCGACGCACCATTGAATACTCTGGAGTTCTGCAGGCGCCGCGCGACGGCGGCGCACTCCCGCGGGAGGCCACGGTGTCCCGCGGTGTGTGTCTCTAAATTGTTGTATAACAATAGTTTAGGTCCTTCGGCAGTGCGGGAGGGTGGCAGGGGATGGTCGTGAAGCAACCCGTGACCGATTCACCGTCAACGCATGCGTTACCGCGACTGGCGGCGATCGACGTGGGCACGAACTCGATTCGGCTCGTGGTCGCGGAGGTCGAGCCGGACGGGAACTATCGTGTCCTCGACGAGGAGCGGGAGATGACGCGGCTCGGCCGCGGTCTCTACAAGTCCGGGCAGATCGGCCGTGGGCCGATGGAGCGCACGCTCCAGGCGCTCTGCAAGATGCGGGCGATCGCGGACGGGTTCGGGGTGAAGGATCTCCGTGTCGTCGCGACGAGCGCGGTGCGCGAAGCGACGAACGGACAGATTTTTCGCCGCGAGGCCCGGCGCCGGTGTGGTGCGCGCATCGAGATCGTCTCCAGTGACGAGGAAGCGCAACTCGCCTTCAAGAGCGTGTCGCGGCACTTCCAGCTCGATCAACAGTCGATTGCGGTGGTGGACATTGGCGGTGGGAGTGTCGAGGTCGTCCTCGCCGCCGGCGGCGCCATCAACCAGGTGCACTCGCTGTCGCTGGGCGCGGTTCGACTCACGGAGCAGTACGTCAAGTCCGATCCGTTGAAGGATCGGCACTGGAAGAAGCTGCGCCGGGCCATCGACCTTGAGATCAAACAAATCATTGGGCGTCCGCCGATGGCTGCGGAGCTGATGATCGGCAGCGGCGGCACGTTCACGAATCTTGGCGAGATGGTGCAGTGCGAGCGGGAGGGCCGATTCACACAGATCCGGGGCTACGCCTTCACCCGGGCCGATCTGGTGCGGTTGCTGGATCGGCTGCTGGAAACCCCGCTTGGTGCGCGTCGTGGCATGTGTGGCCTCAATCCCAAGCGGGCTGACATCATCTTGGCTGGGGCGGCATCGATCGCGCGGCTGGCCAAACGCTTGGGGACGCAGCGGATTCTCGTCAACGACCGGGGTGTCCGCGACGGTCTGCTCGTGTCGATGATCGAGGAGCTTGGAGCCGAGGGGGCCGATCGGGGGGCACCGGCGCCGGATCGGATGAATTGGGTCCGCGAGTTCGCGCGCCAGTGCCGATCGAATGAGCGACACTGCAATCACGTTGCGGCGCTGTCGGTGCAGCTGTTCGATGCGCTGCGGGAGCCGTTCGAGATTCCATCCGCCGGTCGTGACATGCTCGAGGCCGCGGCGTTGCTGCACGACGTGGGGTATCTGATCAATCACGCGAAGCACCACAAGCACGCTTACCACCTGATCATGCATGGCGATCTGCGCGGGTTCTCGCCGGGTGAGGTCGAGTTGATCGCCAACGTGGCCCGCTACCACCGCCGCGCCACACCGAAGAAGTCGCATGAAAACTTTGGGCGGCTGGACCGGTCGGATCGTGAGCTGGTGCGGCAGCTGAGCGGGATTCTTCGGGTCGCCGACGGGCTCGATCGCACCCACGGGCAGGTGGTGACGGGTATACGGACCTACGTCGACGACGACGGGGTTCGGATCCGCGTTGCGGCGGCTCACCGACCGCAGGTCGAGCTGATGGATGCCGAGCGGAAGAGTGGGTTGTTCGAAAAGACATTTGACACGCCGGTGATCCTCGAGTGGTCGAGACCGCGTCGCCAAGGCACGGCGAGCCGCACGAGGCATGGGAACCAGCGGGCGGTGAAGGGTCGGAGTTGAGTCATGGGCAAGCGTCCAAAACCGAAGTTTCCGTCTGAGCAGTACATCAATCGCGAGCTGAGCTGGCTGGAGTTCAATGCCAGGGTGCTGGAAGAGGCGCAGGATGCGACGAACCCGTTGCTCGAGCGGCTCAAATTCCTCGCCATCTTCAGCTCGAATCTTGATGAGTTCTTCGAGGTCCGTGTGGCTGGACTGCAGGAACAGGTTCACGCCGGCGTCGAGCCCCAGGACTACGGGGCCGATGGCATGGGCCCGGCGGAGCAGTTGGCTGCGATCGATCCACGAGCGCACGAACTCGTCGGCGAGCAGTACCGCGTGTTGCGGGAGGAGGTATTCCCTGGGCTGCACACGGCCGGGGTGACGCGGATGCAGTATGGGGAGCTCACACCGGAGGAACGCGAGATGGTCGATCAGTTGTTTCAGGCCAGCATCTATCCGGTGCTGACGCCGCTGGCGATCGACCCCGGTCACCCGTTTCCCCACGTGCACAACAAGAGCCTCAATATTGCGCTGCTCGTACAGGCCTCCGATGACCCGGATGCCGAGCCCCTGCCCGCCGTGGTGCAGGTACCGGCGGTCCTCGATCGCCTCGTCGTCGTTTCGCAGGGCGCCGACCACGTTCGCTACCTGCTGCTCGAAGATCTCATTATCGAACATGTGCAATCGCTGTTCGGCGGGTTCCGAGTGCTCGGTTCCACCATCTTCCGGGTGACGCGCAATACCGATCTCACGATTCAGGAGGAAGCGGCGGAGGACCTGCTGGAGATGATCGAGGAGAGTCTGCGGCAGCGGTTGCGGAGCGACCCGGTGCGGCTCGAGATCTCCGCGGACGCTTCTGAAGAGTTTGCGCAGATGCTGAGCACGGCGCTCGAGTTGGGATCGGGTGACGTATACCGCATCGAAGGTCCCATTGATCTCACCGCCTTCTGGCGGTTGCACGACATCGACGGATTCAGAGAGCTCAAGGACGAGCCGCTCATGCCTCGTGTCGTACCCGCCTTCGTGCAGGACCGCGACATCTTCGACGTCATCCGCCAGCAGGACGTGATGGTTCATCACCCGTACGAGTCGTTTGGTGCCGTGTCCGATTTCGTCGAGCACGCAGCTGACGACCCCAATGTGCTCGCCATCAAGCAGACGCTCTATCGTACGAGTGCCCCCAGCGCGATCATCTCGGCGCTCATCCGGGCGGCCCAGAACGGGAAGCAGGTCACGGCACTCGTTGAACTCAGGGCGCGGTTCGAAGAGCAGAACAACATTGGGTGGGCGCGGTCGCTCGAGCAGGCAGGGGTTCACGTGGTCTACGGAGTGGTGGGGCTCAAGACCCATTGCAAGGCGGCGCTCGTCGTCCGGCGGGAGCAGGGTGGCATCCGACGGTATCTCCACCTGTCGACCGGCAACTACAATCCGGTGACTGCTCGTACCTACACCGACTTGGGTCTGTTCACGGCCGACCCGGACCTCTGCGAGGATGCGACCGCGCTATTCAACCTGCTCACGGGGTATTCACGGGCCCAGGAGTGGCGTCGATTCGACCTTGCCCCGGTCTTGCTGCGCGAACGCGTGGTCGAGCTGATCAAGCGGGAACGGAGCCACGCGGAGGAGGGAAAGCCAGCGCGCATCATGGTGAAGATGAATGCGCTCGTGGAGCATTCCGTCATCGACCAACTGTACAAGGCCTCGCAGGCTGGCGTCCAGATCGAGTTGATCATTCGCGGACCATGCTGCCTGCGTCCGGGCCTGCCGGGTCTTTCGGAGAACATCCGTGTGGTCAGCATCGTCGACAAGTTTCTCGAGCACTCGCGCATCTTCTACTTCGAGAACGCTGGCGATCCAGAGATCTTCCTCGGGAGCGCAGACTGGATGCCCCGCAATTTCTTCCGGCGCATCGAGCTCATGTTTCCCATTGTTGACGCCCGACTCAAGACGCGGATCGTCGAGGAGATCATGGCGGTCCAGCTGACCGACAACGTCAAGGCGCGGATGCTGCAGGCCGACGGGACGTACGTGAGACGAACGCGAGGCGAAGAGGAGAAGGCGGTGCGTTCGCAGATGGTGCTCCAGAAGTTCGCCCGTCGGGCGGCGCGGAAACAAACCAAGGTTCATCCTCCGTTTCGTCCCATCCTTCGCCAACCGCACGAGGACGAGCAATCCGTCGACACGTCAGTGTGAGCTAGTTCGATGCGTGTGCTCGTTGTACGTCATGCCATTGCGGAAGATCGAGAGGTGTTTGCACGTACCGGGCAGACCGACGAGCAGCGCCCGCTCACACCAGAGGGCGCACGCCGCATGAAGGAAGCGGCGGGGGGGCTCACCACGGTGGTACCGCGCATCGATCTCCTCGCCACCAGCCCCCTCACACGGGCTGTGCAGACGGCCACGATCCTCAGCGCTGCGTACCCCGATGCAACGGTGGAGTCGGTCCCGATCCTGACGCCGGGATCGGAGCCGAATGCTGTCATCGCGTGGTTACGGAAACACCACGACCTCGGGACGGTGGCGCTCGTCGGTCACGAGCCGGACCTGAGCCTGTTGGTTTCGTGGCTCACGACCCAGTCGCGCAGCCCTGGGATATCGCTCAAGAAGGGAGCGGCATGTCTGGTGGAGTTCGTGGGTAGGGTTGGACCGGGGAAAGGGGTCATCCGCTGGCTGTTGGCGCCGAAACACCTCCGGGCACTGGGGAGTGATGGTGCCTAGGTACTCACGAGGTCTCCTCGGTCGCACCCCGGTCGAAGCCGTCGATACCATCGGTGTGGCACTGCTGGATGACGCCAGGCAGGCGCGCCGTCGCCTGAAGGACGCCGCGGACGAGGATGCGCTCCACGACTTCCGGGTCGCCCTCCGCCGGTTGCGAAGCGTGCTGCGGGCGTTCCGCCCGTACGTGGAGCACCAGGTACCGAACAAACTCCGCCGCCGGCTGCGGGATCTCACGCGCGCGACTAACACGGCGCGTGACGCGGAAGTGCAAGTTCTCTGGGTCAAAGGCAGGCGATCGGACCTCACTCCCACGCAGCGGGTCGGCGCCAACTGGTTCCTCGAGCGACTCGAGGAGACGCAACAGCGCGAGTACAATGCCAGCGTGCGTGCGGTGCGACAGGACTTCGCACGACTCGATCGAAGCCTGCGGCAGCGCCTCGCCGCAGCGGCGGAACAACCGCTGGGAGGAGACGGCACGCGCCTGACGTTCGCTGGCGCGCTGCGTGCGCTGGTAGAGGACCATGCCGCAACGCTTCGAGAGCGGGGGAGGGAAATCCGGTCCGCGCGCGACGAAGCAGCCGTGCACTCCGCCCGCATCAGCGCCAAACGATTGCGGTACCTGCTCGAGCTCGTGGTTGATCGAGTTCCACCGGCGAAGACGGCTGTGCGGCAGCTGAAGGATCTCCAAACCGTGCTTGGGGAGCTGCACGACGCCCAGGTCGTGGAGGAGGAGTTCGTGGTGACCAGCGAGCGAGCGGCCGCAGAACATGCCCGACGTTTGAGCAAGCTCCAGAAGGAAGAGGGACTCGACACGCGCGAGCGGCGACGCATCCTGCGGCGGAATGCGACGCCCGGCATGCTGGCGCTCACGAAGCTCTGCCGAGAGGCACAGGAGGAGACCTTCGCGAGGTTCTGTGCCTGGCGCCAGGACCAAACGATGCTGCTGGATCGCGATATCACGCTCGTGCTCCAAGCGCTGGTGACCCCCGAACGTCCCGATGAGGGCGTCGAGGTGGAACGCAAGTATCTGCTCACCCGGCTTCCCAAGGTCATCGAGACGGCCGACAAGGTCGACGTCGACCAGGGTTGGCTGCCCGGAACTCGACTCCTCGAGCGTGTGCGACGCACACGTGGCAAGAACGGCGTGCACTACTTTCGAACGGTGAAGCTGGGTGAGGGGTTGGTCCGGACCGAGGTGGAGGAAGCAGCGTCGCAGGAGGTCTTCGAGCGGCTCTGGCCGCTGACCGAGGGACGACGAGTCACCAAGCGGCGATACTACGTACCCGACGGCGCTTTTACCTGGGAACTCGATGAGTTCCTCGACCGCGAGCTGTTTCTCGCAGAGATCGAGCTTGCTTCGCCGGAGGTCGACGTGGTGGTGCCGGAGTGGCTCGCCCCTGTGGTCGACCGCGAGGTCACTGGCGAGCCGGAGTTTCTCAACGTGAATCTCGCCCGGTAAGACACCGCGCTCACTCGCGCTGAGCGGTGCGTGGCGCCAGTATGATGCCTCGCTAGACCGGCACCCCAGCCGCACTCTCGTCCATAAACTGCTGTTGTGCGCTTCGCGCGTCGGGACCCCCACCGGGGGCCGACTCGTACAAGCCGTCGGCCTGGAGCTGCCAGGCGGTGGGGTCGGTCAGCTCTACCTCGAGAATGTGGTCGAGCCGCCGCCGCGCCTCCGGGTCACGCACCGGCGCGACGACCTCCACCCGCCGTCGAAGATTTCGGGGTCTCCAATCGGCTGAGCCGATGAAGTACTCGGCCGCACCGCCATTCGCGAAGTAGAAGATGCGTGCATGCTCCAAGTACCGCCCGAGCGCACTCACCACCCGGATGTTCTCCGAAAGATCGGCCACGCCGGGCCGGAGCGAGCAAATGCCGCGCACTACAAGGTCGATCTTCACGCCTGCCTGAGAGGCGCGGTACAGCGCCTCGATCACTTCGCCGTCGGCAAGTCCGTTGATCTTCGCACGAATATGCCCTGGTCGTCCCGCGCGGGCGTGCTCCGCCTCACGATCGATCAGCTCCACGAAATGCTGCAACATGTTCGTGGGCGCCACCAACAGCTGCGGAAAATCTCCCGCCGGCGCACGCGCGGAACCGGTCAGCTCGTTGAACAGGTGGTTCACATCTGCACAGATGGTCTCGTCCGCTGTCAGCAGGCCGAGGTCAGTGTACTGGCGGGCCGTCGCCGCGTTGTAGTTGCCGGTACCGACGTGCGCATAGCGGTGGACCCGGCCGTTGTGCCGTCTCACGACGAGGGCGACCTTCGCGTGTGTCTTGTACTTGACGAGCCCGGTGACGACGTGGATGCCGCCCCGTTCGAGTTGTTTGGCCCAATAGATGTTGAGCTCCTCGTCGAACCGCGCCTTCACCTCGACAAAGACGGAAACGTCCTTCCCTGCCGTAGCCGCTTGAACGAGTGCCTCTGCGAGCGCTGACGGTCCGCCCGGTCGATACAACGTGAGCTTGATCGCGGCGACGTCAGGATCCCGTGCGGCCTCGACGATCAGCCGTTCCGTGGTCGCGTCGAAGGAGTCATAAGGATGGTGCACCAACACATCCCCGCGATCCAACACCGAAAAGATCGATTCCTCCGTGGCAATCGGCTCGGCCGGCGTGAACTGAGGGTAGTCGAGTTCGGATCGCGAGATCTCTGCAAGCTCCCGAAGCGAACCCAGATCGACCATATCGTCGACTTCGTACATGTCCGCGGCCTGGAGCGGGATTCCCTTGCTCTCGTCTTCGCGGCGAAGCTCGCGAAGCAGGAGATCACGCACCGGGAAGGGCATCGTACGCTCGACCTCGATGCGGACAATGCCGCCCGCGGGACGGTGCCGCAGCTCATCCTCGAGCGCTTCGAGAAAGTTGGTCGCTGTCTTCTCATCGATCTTCAGGCCGACAGCCCGAGTGATTCGAAACGGCTGGACCTCCAGAACCTGTCGTCCGGGATACAGGTCGCCGACGTTCGCGCGGATCGCCTCCTCGACCGGCACGAAGTCCTGCGAGTCGGGCAGCTGGATAAAGCGGGGCAGCGCGTCGGACACTTCGAGGTGCACGAAATGGTCGCGTGACGTGCGGGGGTCTCGTACGATGACCGCGAGCGACAGGAGGAGATCCTCGATGAAGGGGAACGGATGACCGCCGGCCAGCGTGATGGCCTTCGGGGTGAGCAGTGGGAGCACCCGTTCTTCGAAGTAGTCGCGGAGGTAGCTCTGCTCCTGCTCGTCCAGGTCGTCCAAGCGTCGAAGATGTATTCCTTTGGCTGCGAGGCCGTCCGATTGGAGTTCCTCGAAGCACCGGTACTGCCGACGAACCAAGGCCCGAAGCTTCACGTTGATTGCCTGCAGGAGTTCGCTGGGCGTCAGTCCGTCGAGCGAGCGCTTGCTCACACCCTCCGTCACCGCCTGCTTGAGTCCACCCACTCGCACCATGAAGAACTCGTCGAGGTTTGAGCTGAAGATCGAGAGGAACCGCGTGCGGGCGAGCACGGGAATGCTCGGATCCTCAGCGAGTGCGAGGACGCGGCCGTGGAACTCCAGGAGACTCAGCTCGGGATTGATCACGGGAGCCGATACCCGCTCGGCCGTCTCTTCCCGTTTGAACGACAGCTTGGACACGTCGAGCATTTTGGACCCGCGTTTCCTGCTGGGCACCGTCGTGATCGCCGTCGTCGATAGGGTTGGTGCTTGCTGTTTCTCGGGCCCGTAGATGTTGCCGACCTCGAACAGCCAGAGCACAATGAGGACGGAGTTGAAGCACGCAGATACGATGAGCGCGATGGGCAGTGCCTCGACCCCGGCAGCGAGCCCGACACCGATCGCGAGGAAGACGTAGACGGCGTCCTTCGTGTCCTGCAGGGTGTTGCGGAAGCGGACGGCTGCGACGATCCCGGCCAGCGAAAATGCCAGGGGGATCGACCACTGGACGATGATCACGATTCCGGTCACCGCGATTGGCAGCATGATGATGGTGTGCACGACCGATTGGTCGTATCGCACTTCCCGCTTGGTCACCATGTAGACCCACGCGATGGGTGCCACGAGGGCGAGGCCGCCGAGTACCGCCAACAACGTCCGGGCGCCAACGTGTGGCTGGGTCAAAAACCCCTGGGCAGTCGAGCCGCTCGGATTGACGAGGTCCTCGATCCCTCCCGCCCCGGGCTGCTGCAAGTGCTCGAGGGATAATCCCTCCCGCAATTCCGGAAACAGCCGAGCGAGCAGAAACGCGGCCGCGACCACCCCCGCGTAGTACACGGCGAGCTTGATCAGCGGCGAGTCGAGAATCCGTCGGAGCATGAGTGGTGTTGGCAAACCTACGGAACCCCGTGAAGCGCCGCCAGTCTCGAAGACACCGGGAGCTGAGGCTCGACGTCACGCAGCGGGCAAGAAAAAGGGGGCCGATCGGCCCCCTTTCGGTCATGTCGGAACAGTACGCTAGTTCTTTGGCCGCCGTGCCGATCCGGATCGTGACGAGCCGCGTGATGGGGCTGGCCGAGCCGACGGTCGTGACGACGGGCGTGGAGCCGATCGTGTCGACGGGCGCGATGGCGCCCTGGGCGCCGGCGATGCACGCCGGGTGGGTGCCTGGCGGGGTGCTGGCGACGCCTTCCGCGTCGGTGTGGACCGCTGTGGCTGGGCCCGGCTCGGGCTCGAGCGCGTTGGGGTAGCCTTCCGCGTCGGCGTCGAGCGCTGCGGCTGGGCCCGGCTCGGCGTCGACCGCTGCGGCGTGGCTTGCCGGGTCGGGGTCGCCCGGCGCTGCGGCGTCGTCCGACTCGGTGTCGCCTGCCGTTCCGACGACTGGGTCTTCACCTGCGTCTTCGAGCGATCCGGTGCGCGAGTGCGCGTTTCGGAGCTCGTCCCGCGGCGCGTCTCAATGGTCTCCCGCTTGGGGCTGGGAACGCGGCGGGTCTCGACGCCGGCGTCCGGTCGAACATTCTGTTCCGGCGTGGCCCGGCGCCCGTTCTGGACCTGTGCGTCCCGTGACTCGTCGACGCGGCGACGCTCCGCGGACCGCGTGTCGGGGGATCGCTCGGTCGGCTGAATGGTCCGCCGCCCGTCGGTGATACCCCAGCCCGACGGCTGTACCCGGCGACCGTTGGATTGCGTGTTCGCCGGCGCCGTGCGGCGCCCGGTCGTGCGGTCGGCGGTCGGGGCAACCCGACGGCTGGTCGTCCGCACTGGCTGCCCGCTCAACCGGGTGGTCGCCCGCTGTGACAGTGTCGACCGAACGACACTCGTGGTGCGCGGCTGGTACCGGCGCCGTACCGTGATGCCGCCGTCGGCGAAACTCCGATCCCAGGTCTTGAACGTGTAGCGGCCGCGGGTCGATCCACCAGCGTAGTACGTGCGTGGGTAACGGTAGTAGGACCGACCACCGTAGTAGTACCGGTCGTAGCCGTAGTAGTAGTGGCTCCGGTAGCGCATCGGGTAGTACCCGTACCAGTACGGATCCCACCATGGGTCGTACCAGGGGTCATAGGCCCAGTGGTACGGCCGACCCCAGGAGAACCCGACCCGCCAATACCATGGGTCCCACCAGCCGAAGCTGAGGCCGACGTACGGCCGGTAGTATCGACTGCCGTAGTAATCGCCGTAGTACCCGCTCGAGCCCGCGACTTGCTCGCCGACGTAGTAGTGCGTCAGGTCGTAGTCGAAGTGCGCGCCGCCGGCCATCTCACTGACCAACGCGGTGAGCTCGGCCTCGGGGTCGAGATCCGCGGTAACGCGCCACGCATCGAGCAGGCGGTAATCCCAGTGATCCGCCTGCACGAACTGGCTGAAGTCGAACGGGTCGCGCGAGAATGCCGCGAACACCGTTCCGGCACCGCTCGATTCGTATACCCGAAATGCCTCACGATCGCCGCGCCCGCGAATCTCGAAATCGCGGTCGCCGCGAACGTACGTGTCATGGTAGGGGTCCAATGGGAACAGCACTCGGACTCGCCCGTCCGGCTCGGCGTGGAGGATGAGCAAATACCCATCCACTTCGGCACGCGCATACACGCGGACGCGATCACCACGCCAGATATGGCCCTGCTTGTTCAACCACACCTGGACCGGTGCCTGGACCTGGGCGTGGAATGCAGGCGTGGCGGCCGGCGAGAGCGTCAGCGAAGAAAGGAGTAGCGCAGTAACCATGAGTCCTCCCGGGCCTGGCCTCCTCCGGAGGCCGTTTTCGGCTCCCCTCGAAACCTAACATCTTGTACGGGGGGAGACGCGAGTTCCACCCGTGAGAACAGCAAAATGTGTTCCAAAGGTTAACATGTTGTCGTACAACACTTTACGGTTCCAGGCTACGTTCCGCTTCGTCCTCTAAACCGGACATCTTTGCCCCAGGAGAACACCTGCCATGGCTGCTGAATTCCTGCTCGTGCGATCCCAGACCGTCCCACGGCCCGTCGAGGAGGTGTTCTCGTTCTATGCCGAGCCGCGCAACCTCGCTCGCATCACGCCGCGCTGGCTGGGCTTCCGCGTCCTCAACGAGGGTGAGTTGGAGATGCGCGAAGGGCTCCATGCCGCAACGGTGGAACTCGCTCATCACGCTGTGGGAGCCGCCGCACCGGTTCGGCGTCAGCTCAACGCGATCTTCGATTTCCGCGCCCGCATCGTGGCAGAGGTGTTCGGAGGCTAGACGGCGAGTCCTCCCGCTCAGACGCTCCCGTCCAGCCGGAACTTCCGCAGCGTCTCCGCAAACGTCTCCATTTCAGACGGGAGTCCAATGGACAACCGACAATGATCGAGCATCGGCGGAAACGGTCGGCCGACCCAGATTCCCACCTCGCGCATGCGCGTACGGTAGGCCCCGAGGTCGCCGGTGATCCGGTGCATCACGAAGTTGGTGTGGCTCGGCAGGTAGGCGAGCTGGAGCTCGTCCAGGCACCGGTAGAGAACCTGTTTCCCTCGCTCATTCACGGCGAGACTCTGTCGGACAAACGCGTCGTCTCCCAGGCTGGCGAGGCCGCCCACGATCGCAAAGTGATTGGCGTTGTTGCGAACGTGGAAAGACCTGAGCCGTTGCGCGAGATTCGCATGCATGATGCCGTAGCCCAACCGGACGCCGGCCATGCCGTAGACTTTTGAGAAGGTGCGGGCGACGAGCACGTTTGGGCGATCGGGAATCCACCTGAGGGCCGTCCAATACGCATCGTCCTCGACGTAGTCGAAATAGGCCTCGTCGACCAGGAAGTGCACGTGCGGGGGCGCCTCACGGATCCAGGCATCGATCGCCGCGCTGAGTGTAAGTGTGCCGGTCGGGTTGTTCGGATTGCACAGAAACACCAGGACCCTGCCCGTTGCGGCTTCCGCCCGGGCACGCATGCGATCCAGATTGTGCGCGTACTCGGCAGTGAGCGGGACCTTCTCGACCCGGAGCGGAAACGGCGCACCATAGAACAGTGCGTCTTCGTACGTTGGGTCGGCGAGGATCAAGGTCCCATTCGGAGAGGCCAGCGCCTGCACCGCCATCTTCAACACTTCGGTCGATCCCGCGCCAAGCACGATGTGCTCGCCTCCCACGCCGTGCTTGGCAGCCAGCGCCTCGATGATCTCTCCACGCCTCCGGGGATAGCGGTTGGCGTCGCTCATCTCTGCGACGATCGCCTCGCGCGCGGCTGGTGAGATCCCCAGTGGGTTTTCGTTCGAGGAGAGTCGAATCGGTGAGGCACCCGCCTGAGGCGCGGCCACGGGGTGGAGGCGGGGAGCGAGGGCAAGCCCCCCTGCGCCCAGGGCGCCGGCAGACAGGCTCGTGCGGAGAAACGTGCGACGCTGCATTGGCGGCTCCGGCTATCGGGGTTCCTGGCAACGATACGGGCCGCACCAGCACGGAGCCAGCGCGGTCGGAGGAGAGTGGATTTCCCGGATTGTCGGAGCCAGACGGGGTCCGGCGAGCGAGGGCTCAGGGACGCCATGCCTCTCCGTGCCAACACATCTCCCAGAAACTCCACTCGTAGCGGCTGGATAACACGAACAGCTCGATGAGTCGGCTTCGCTTCTCTTCGGTTGCGCCGGCAGCAACCCGATTGAGCTCGGCCTTGAGCCACTCCGCCGCGTCGGCGAACTCCTGGGAAGCGTATTGGGCAATCCAATCGGCGTATCGCTGATCTTCCGGTGGGTCTTGCCCCGCCAGGTCCTGCGCGATGTAGACATAGCCCCACGCGCAGGGTAACAGCGCCGCGAGGAGATCCGCCATGTCGCCGTCGGCGGACGTGCGCACGAGGAAATCCGTGTACGCTCGAGTCGTCGGCCACATCGGCTGCGCCTCGAGCTCCTCCGGCGAAACGCCGAAGCGCTCCGCGTACGTCCGGTGCAGCGCCATCTCGGTGTTTAGCGTGAGATCGAGGACCTTGGCGTACCAGCCCATCGAGTCCAGCTGATCCGCCTTCGCCACGGCCCACGCAAAGATGCGCGCGAATTCCTTGAGGTAGAGGTAGTCTTGCAGCACCCAACGCCTGAACCGCTCGACGGCCAAGGAGCCGTCACCGAGTTGCTGCACGAACTTGTGTCGTAGCTGCTCATCCCAGATGGGCTTCGCCGCGTTGAAACACTGATCGGTGAGCGTCATAGGCAGCCGTCGCAGCCCTCTCCCTTCTCCCTTATCCCTTATCCCTTCGCCCTCATTCCCGGCCATCCCTCTCCCGTTGCCGCCATCTCCCAGAAGGCAATCTCGTACTTGGTGGTGAACTCGAACAGCTCGGCCATGCGCCCTCGTTCCCCGGGGCCGGCCTCGTTGGCCAGTCGATCGAGCTCTCCTTCGAGATAGGCCACGTACTGGGCAAACGCCTCGCCGGCCCAGTTCTCCACGAACGGGTACCACTTCGAGTCTCGGTCGATGCCTGCCTGGACCACGCTCCACGAGTCGAAGTAGGCCTTTTCCGCAGCGTAGAGCACGGTATAGCCCTCGGCGTAGGACGCGCGGTACGCGGCTGCCAGGAGGAACTGGATGTAGGCGTGATTGGTGAAGGATGGCGGCGCACCCCGGAGGGTCACCCCCACCGCGGCTGCCCGCTCCTCGAATAGCGTGAGCTCTTTCTCGAGCGCGCCGATCACCCCGGTGAGTGGCTCCCAGTGATGCTGTGGGGCCTTGGCGATGAGCGCCGCGATGAACGGAATGGCGGCCTCGACGAACAGGTAGTCCTGACGCATCCACACCGCAAAACGCTCATCCGAAATCGTTCCGTCCCGAGTCTCGCGCAGGAACCGGTGGTCGAGCATCAGATCCCACAGGGGTTTGAGGCGAGTGAGCTGCTCCTGGCAGAACGACACGGCATAGCTCCGCGGCAAAGGTCGGAACCCTTGGATTCCGCTGGAAGGGAAGCGCGCCGCTCCGGGAACCGCAAGGGGGAGCGCGTCGGCGTCGGCGAGGGGCCTGCAGGTCTCCGATCCGGACTTGAAACCACCCGTGGACCGGGGTCGTATTAGGGTGTGAACCCTCTGGATACTCGAGGATAGGCCTATGTCGACCTTTCGGAGACTCGTGGTGGCTGTGGGAGCCCCGCTCGTGGTGGTGGTCGGGCTTGGGGTGGTGTGGGGCGTCCGTAACGCGGGGAAACTGAAGGCCCAGATAGAAGCCTGGGCCGATAGCCTCGAGCACAGCCCCAACCCCGTCACCATGCATTTGGGATTCGTGCCCGCCTACATCGAGGGCGACAAGGTGGGGAAGCTCGACGCAGTGGTCATCGAGCGCCACAAACCGGGCACGGTTGACAGTATCAGGATCGAGCTGGCGTCCGTGGACGAGGCCGATCTCGAGAAACTTTCAGAGTGCAGCATCCATTTGGATCCGGATGCGTTCGACCGTAGGGGTCCCGTCGGGGGCGTCAAACACGCGATGCAGTGTATTTCGGACACGAGCGGGCTCGTCCGGTTTGGATCGGTCGGGGTGGTAGGGGCCGATCAGGAACTGGGCCTCTTCCTGGCAAAGGAGGACCTGCCGTGCGAGCATATGCCAGGGGTTGCGGAGGTGGCGGTCGTCGCGGGGAGCGGTGAAGCGACCAGCGTGACCGTGGCGTCCGGCTCGGCGGGCACTGCCTGCACCGAGTTCTCAGACCAGATCCATCGTCTGCGGACTGAGGTCCGGGAGGAGGTCCGGCTACACGTTCGCAGCAAGGTCCGGAACCGCTAGGTCGAGATCTGTGCGATGAGACGGAGGTGTGCGCACGCTCGAGCCGGGTGGTTGTCGGGTCGAGCGCGCGACAGCTTCTCTTCCGTACACCCGTCTCGGATGATAAGCTGACCACCACAGTCGACGAGGAGACGTTGTGACGAAACCGCTATCCGTTCTCGTGCTCGGCGCGGTCCTTGTGGGGAGTGCCTGTTCGGCTCGCGGAGGTGCCGAGGCTCCAGCGCCCCGGGTGTTGGATCCCGTGGGTGTCTACAACTTCGAGGCATCCTTCGAAGGCCAGATGATCAATGGGCGGATCGTGATTCGGGGCGAACCCGGCTCGTACACGGGCATGGTCGAGCCGACCACGGGTCCTCCTCCCGTCGAGATCTACTCTGTATCCGTCGAGGGTCAGGTCATGACCATCTTCGGCGACGCGGGCGGTGAGGATCTCGTCATAACCTTGACGTTCGTCGGCAACACGTACACGGGCACGTGGGCGCTGGGGTTCGATTCGGGGGAGCTTTCTGGAAGCAGGGTAGAGCAGGAACCATAATCTCGAGTCGCATCCTCCTCCGCTGTCCGGCGCCTGTGGGTTCGCGTAACGGACAGCGGAGTGCGGGTGCCGTGTAGCTCCTGCTGGACCCCCAACGCTATCTTGCCGCATGCCTCCCACCCGTCTCCACACCACTTGTCCGCTCGACTGCCCCGACGCCTGCTCACTCGAAGTGAGCGTCAGCGACGGACGGATCACCGAGATCGCGGGTACCTCACTCAATCCCGTCACGAACGGCTTCATCTGCTCCAAAGTGCGCGGGTTCGACCGACGGGTGCACGGCGAGTTGCGATTGCTCTCCCCGTTGCGCCGCGTCGGTCGCAAAGGCGCCGGAGACTTTGCACCGATCACGTGGGACGACGCCATTGGTGAGATCGTCAGCCGGTTCCGCGAGATTCGGGAGCGGTGGGGCGGAGAGGCCATCCTGCCCTATCACTACGGAGGTTCCAACGGGGTCCTGACCGACGGCTATCTGGACGATCTGTTCTTCGCCCGGCTCGGAGCCTCGAGGCTCGTGAAGACGCTGTGCGCCGTGCCCACGACCATGGTCGCACTGGGGATGTACGGCAAGATGCCGGGTGTGGCCTTCCAGGACTACGTCCATGCCAAGTGCATCATCGTCTGGGGAGCGAACCCAAAGGCGTCGAACATCCACCTCGTTCCCTATCTTCGCGCCGCGCGGGAACGAGGGGCGTTCGTTGCCGTGGTGGACCCGCGGCGCAACTTCTCCGCGAACGAGGCGGACCTGCACCTCCCGGTCCTTCCCGGAACCGATCTGCCGGTTGCGCTATCGATGATCAACCTGTGGCGCGACTGGGGGTCCTTGGACCGGTCCTTCCTCGAACGCCACGCGGTCGATCTCGAGCCGCTCCTCGAGCGGGCCGCGGCCTGGCCACTCGAACGCGCGGCGCGCGAGGCCGACGTGGAGGCCGGGGACATCGAGCGTGTGGCCCGGGTGTTCGCTGAGTCCACGCCGGCGGTCATGCGATGCGGCTGGGGTGTGGAACGGAATCGCAACGGGGGCCACGCCGTCGCCGCCATCCTCGCGATGCCTGCACTCCTGGGCAAGTTTGGTGTTCGTGGAGGCGGGTACACGCTGAGCAATAATGGAGCGGCGCGACTGGATCGCAGAGCGGCACTCGGTGCCTTGGAATGGACGAGTCGGGTCGTCAACATGACCAAGCTCGGCGAGGTGCTGACCGACGGGGTCGAGCCGCCGGTCAAAGCGCTGGTCGTGTACAACTGTAATCCGGCGGCGACCGTGCCCGATCAGAACGCGGTGCTACGCGGGCTCGCCCGCGACGATCTATTCACGGTCGTGTTCGATCAGGTGATGACCGACACGGCTCCGTACGCCGATATCGTGCTTCCCGCCACCACGTTCCTCGAGCACATCGACCTGCGGGTCTCGTACGGCAGCTACGGCGTTGGCCCGGTGCGCCCCGTCGTCGAGCCGCTGGGTCAGTCGAAATCAAACCTCGAAGTATTCGCCCTCCTGGGCCGGGCCATGGGATTCGCAGACGAGGCTTTCCAGTGGGATCCGGTGGAGGCAGAGCAGGCGGCGCTCCGTGCGTTGTCGATGGACGGTGCGGATCCGAGTCATGGTTCGATGTGGTTGGAGTACGACTTTCCCGGGACGACACCGGTGATGTTTGAGACCGTGCATCCGCTCACGGCGGACGGGAAGATCCACCTGGTGCCGAGTGTGCTTGGACCGGAGCCGTACGCGTATCGTTCGCTGACGGACGAACGCTACCCGCTCGCGCTGGTGAGTCCCGCGACCTCCCGCACCGTGAACAGCTCGATGGGTGAATACGCGCTGCCCGAGTTGTATGTGGAGATCCACCCGGCCGACGCGGCGGACCGCTCGATCGCGAACGGCGATCCGGTGCGTGTGTTCAACGATCTAGGAGCGGTGGCTTGCGTGGCACGTGTGGCTGTAGGGGTCCGTCGCGGGGTCGTCGTGATACCCAAGGGGGCGTGGCGCGCCGCGTCCATGAACGGTCAGACGGCGACCGCGGTGTGTCCTCCGACCGTGAGTGAAGTCGGTGGCGGTGCGTGCTACAATGAGGCGCGAGTCGAGGTGGAGCGGGCCGTCCGCGCTCCGTAACCCCCGTTCGAGCAGGGCTACGGAGAACGGACAACCAGAGGCCGCTAGTCTTTCGGGTCCAGAATCGCGTCGATCCGCACGATTGCGTCCTGCAGGTGGAGTCGCGTGGTGCGATCGGGATTCCGACCCAGTGCCGCGCGGATCTGCCGTTTCAGCGTCTCCAGTTCGCCGCGCACGAACGGGCGAATATCGGACTGCGGCACGTCCACGTTGGTGACGAAAGCCCGGGCGAAGGCCGGCACGGGTCCGGGCTCCTCGTTCATGAGCCATTCCATCCGCTCGAGGTAGCCCCGCTGCAGGTTACGGCGATACACGTCGATGGAGCCTCCCCTGCGCAGCTCGCTCCATACGGCGCCGTGCAGGTCACCCAGCATCTCACCGAGGGTGTACGCGTCGCTGCCGTTTCGCGCCTCGGCCTCGATCAGCCGCTGCATCCGGCCGGGATCGAGGATGCGGTTCACGACGGAGACCTGAATACCCCGCATGCGGTCGACGGTCCCGACGTTTTCGATGCGACGGAGAATATCCTCGTCGATCATCCAGGTGGGTGGTGTGAACGCCTGCTCGGTGAAGAACTGCATGGCGCGCCGCTGAACATCTTCGGACACGAACTGGTACACCGGCCCGTCCTGTCCGTACGTCTTCGGGGTCTGCACCACGCCGCCGATGTTTGTCGCGACGTGTCCCATGTACCGATTCCACTGCCCCAGCGCTTGGCTGTACAGCTCCTGCAGCTCGTCGTAGCCCTCCATCTCTTGATAGGACCACGCGATCAGGTTGGGGAGAATGCGCTTCAGGTTGGCGATACCATACTCGCTCGCCTGCATGGCGTCGTCCCCCAAGGCCTCGGTCTGTGACGTCGGATCCGTGCCGCTCCCGCCACCGTAGTGGTAGGTCGGATCGCCGTACCGCTCACGAATCCACGCATCCAGCGTCGCTCGCTCTTGATCGGGGGACGTGGCGTCCACAATCGGTCGGTAGCCCCACCGGATCGAGTGTTTGTCATAGGGTCCGATGCCCGGCAGGAAGCAGACACCTTCGTCTTCCGGCTGGGCCACGTAGTTGAAGCGAGCGTAATCCATGATGGATGGTGCGGTTCCCATCGTGCAGGTGAAGCTCGCGGACCGGAGGGAATCCACGGGATACGCGGAGCTCGCCTTCATGTTGTGCGGCAGTCCGAGGGTGTGACCCACCTCATGCGCCGCGACGAAGCGAACGAGCTCTCCCATGACCTGGTCGTCGAACTCAATCCGTCGCGCGGCCGGGTTGGCTGCCGCAGTCTGGATGAAATACCAGTTGCGGAGCAGGTTCAGCACGTTGTGGAACCAGCCGATATCGCTCTCGAGGATCTCGCCGGTTCGAGGGTCGCTGGTGTGTGGCCCGTACGCGTTCTGCACGGATGACGGAAACCAGCGGATGACGGAATAGCGCACGTCCTCCGGGCTGAACTCCGGATCCTCTTCTGCCGAGGGCGGGTCTTTGGCGATGATCGCGTTCTTGAAGCCGGCCTCGGCGAATGCAACGTTCCAGTCCTCCACGCCCTGCTTCAGGTAAGGGCGCCACTTCTCCGGTGTCGCCGGATCGATGTAGTACACGATCGGCTTGATCGGCTCGACCAGCTCACCGCGGCGGAACGCCGCCGTGTCCTTGGGCTCCAAGCGCCAGCGGGCGACGTAGCGGCGAGTCTTGACCTTCTGATTGGCCCGACCGTAATCCGTCTGTTGTACCGCAAAGAACCCAACCCGCGCGTCGGCGATTCGTGCCATCATCGGCCGCTCCGGCAGGAGAATCATCGAGTGATTCATCTCCAGCGAGATCGTGCCGGTCGTGGAGTTGGAGGGCGGTTCCTGGGCGTTGTACGTCATCACGACCCGAACCTCGATGTTCTGCGGAAAGCTCTTTGCCCAATTGATGAACGATCGATCCTTGTCGAGCGTGCGGATCTTGTACCGCTCGCGGGTGAAGCGATTGAGCCCGAAGACGGGAACGTCCGACGTGAACAGGTCGGTGGCCTCGATGACGATCGCCGTGGTATCCGATGTTGCCGAATCGATGGCGAACGCGGCGATGTCGAACGCGTGAACGATCGGCTCGAAGTTGGCGTTGCGCACCGCTTCGTAGATCGGCAGTGAATCCGCGGCCACGTTGGTGTAGGAAACGCTGCGCAGCAACACCTTCTTGTTGTGTCGCTGCCAGCGCACCGTCTGCGTGTTGTTCTTCTCGCCCCCGTATCCGATGTTCGTCGCCGTCCGGGCCCTGCGCGATACGACGAGCATCTCGCGATCGAACATGTTGTGCGGGATCTCGTAAAAGAGCTTCTCATCGATACGATGGATCAGGAACATGCCGGAATCCGACACGGCCTCATCCGTAATCACTTCCTTGTACGGCTTGATCTTTTCCTTGGTGTCGTCGCGTGACTCTTGGGCGCCCCGCTGTGGTGAGGGCGCGGTCTGTGCCCGCCCGGTAGCGCAGGCGCTGATGCCGGCGGCGCCCAGTAACACGATCGCGGCTGACGTGAGACGGTTCATCGTGGGAGTCCTGGTTGGAGTTCGTACGGAGACGCGTGGGTTGCGAGAAAGCTAGAAGTGGGGACTGACGGTCGCCACCTACGGTTCTGCAGCAGTTGGTAGGTGGTGAGGCTAGTTTGGTGTCATGATCGGTCGTGCCTTCCGGACCGCGCGAGGTCCGCTGCTCCGACTGACCGCGGGGGCGGTGCTCATCAGCTTCGCGCCCGTGTTGGTGAACATCGCTCGGGTGGGGCCAACGCCGGCGGGGTTCTACCGACTGTTGTTCGGCGGCCTCGTACTGGGGGCCGTCGTGATCGCACGACGAGGGCGCTGGAGCGCGGGTCGGCGCCACCTAATCATGAGTGCCGTGGCCGGGGCGTTCCTGGCGCTGGATCTGGCTGTGTGGCACCGGAGCATCCTGCTCATTGGCCCGGGCTTGGCCACGATTCTGGCCAATTTTCAAGTGTTCTTCCTCGCAGGCTTTGGCATCCTCCTCTTGGGGGAACGCATGACGTGGCGCCTG
This sequence comes from Gemmatimonadota bacterium, assembly GCA_039588295.1. Classification (GTDB taxonomy): domain Bacteria; phylum Gemmatimonadota; class Gemmatimonadetes; order Gemmatimonadales; family GWC2-71-9; genus JAOTVV01. The sequence continues at coordinate 5,357 of JBDHAB010000025.1, read as the reverse complement.
GGCGTTGCCGTGCCGATCGCCATGGTGGGGCTGTTTCTCGTGTTCGGGATCGACTGGAACGCGCTGGATGCCGCGTATCGCGTTGGCGTGGGGTTTGGCTTGCTCACGGCCCTGTGCTACGCGTCCTATCTGCTGAGCCTCCGGCGTGCGCAGGCGGGCGCGGGCAAGGCAGATCCGATCGCTACGATGGCGATCCTCTCGCTCATCGCGGCCGGGTTGCTCGCCGTGACCGTACGACTCGAGGGTGAAAGCTTCCGGATTCCGGACTGGTCCACCTTTTGGATCCTGGTGGCCTACGCCCTGGTGCCCCAGGTGGCGGGGTGGGTGCTCATTGCGACGGCGCTGCCGCAGGTGGACGCCTCGCGGGCTGGCTTGACGCTGCTCTTGCAGCCGACGCTTGCCTTCGTGTGGGACCTCCTGCTGTTCGGGCGGCCCACCACCGTGGTGCAAGCTGGTGGCGCCGTCCTCACCCTGGGCGCGATCTACTTAGGGCTCACGCGGAGCCCTCAGCAACATTCGCCGTCGCGCTCGCAGCACGCGTAGCTTGCTGCATTCTCCCCAGGCTCCAGGATCACGAACATCTCCCGGTACGGCGTGCGCTGCAGCTTCTCCACCGTGTCCGTACAGACCTCATAGGGTTCGTTCCGGGGAAACAGGTGGCCTTCCTCGTCCGCGATCGCTTTCCCCGGACCGAGGTACACGGCGCGGTGTCCTCGATACACGCATCCGTCGGCTTTCTCGTACTTGTATCCCTCGATGGTAAGCGAGAAGAAGGCGTGCCCCTCGACCTCCTTCCAATAGGTGCGGGTCAGGGTCGTCAGCCCGTAGAACCCGGCCTGCTCGAGCTGAGCGAGGAACTCGTCCTGTGTGAGCGCTCCCACGAGGCATTCGCCCCACAGCTGCGGGTTGACCTTGAGATGCGGCGGGACCTCCCACTCGCTGACGATGTCGGAGATGACGATGCGACCGTGGTTCTCGAGCACCCGCCAGATTTCCTCGAACACGCGCGGCTTGTCGGGTGAGAGGTTCACCACGCAGTTCGACGTCACGAGATTGACCGACCGGCTCTCGACGGGAATGTCCTCGAGGAACCCCTTGCGGAACTCGACGACGTCATAGCCCAACGCCGCGGCGACCTTCGGTTGGTTCTCGCGGGCGACCTCGAGCATGCGGTCGGTCATGTCGATCCCGATGGCCCGGCCCGACGGTCCGACCAGCTTGGCGGCGATGAAGACGTCAATGCCCGCCCCGCTCCCCAGATCTACCACCGTCTCGCCTTCAGTAATATTGGCGCTGCTCATCGGCGAGCCGCAGCCGTAGAAGCGGTCGAGCACCTCCTGAGGGATGTGCCCGACGGCCGAATCGTTGTACCTGGTCGGGCAGCAAAGCTCGGCCTGCGGCTGTTCGGCGGCCTGCCCGTAGAACTCGCGCATCTTGGCGCGCGGCTTGTCGACGTCGAACGAGAGCACGCAGTTCGAGTGCAGCGTGAGCACGGGCCGTTCGGCGGCGGCGCCGTCCGCCGTCCCGCAGGCGATCGCCCCCTGGCCCATCGCGTGGAGTACGCGCGGCGCGTCGTACCCGGAGCGTGTGTTGCGACGAGCGAGCTTCTCGCGTCCCAGTGTGGTCATCACGTGGCGCACGAGATGTGCGGTGATCGGGTAATACGGATCGTCGCCCAGCGGATCGCCGCTGGCCCAGAATGCGTGTTCCCAATCACCGCCGCCGGTGAGGAAGCGAAACGGGTCGTTGGCCATCGACGGCTTGCGGGCGACGGTTGCCTCCCGCAGTTGCCGAACGACTGCCGAGGATGTGAGAATCTCCGCGAGATCCTGGCGGGTGGCATCACCGCACAGTAGTCGCGGCTCGTTCACCAGCGCGGCCGTGGGGTAGGCCTTGCCGTCTACGTACAGGCCCAAGGAGTCCCAACCCCCGTTGCCCAAGTCGTACTTCACGCCGGGCACGCCGTTCACCCGTCGCTTGACGCTTTCGAGATTGTCGAGTTCCACTCCGGCCACTTCCGCGGCGGCGACCGCGTCGCGCAGTCCCGCGAGCAGTGCGGGTACCTCTGGGAAGAACCCGTTGCGGCTTGCCGCCGCACGTCCTCGACGATGCGCCCACATGAGGTGGTGACTGCGCGCCCCCACCGATTGGGCGAGGGTCGGCAGTTCCGGTAGCTCGCAGAGATTGTCCGCGGCGACCACGGTGGAGAGCGAGAGGTCGAACCCGAGTTCGGTCAGCAGCTGCGCGCCCGCGCGCGCCTTGTCGAATGTCCCCGCACCGCGAATGCGGTCGTTGGTGGCGCGGCGCGCGCCGTCAATGGAAACCTGGAATCGCACGGCCTCGCGGTCGAGTGTCGCGAGGTTATCTCGGATCGATCCCTGGAACACGGTGGCGTTGGTGAGAACGATGACCTCGAGGCCGTGCTTGTCGGTGGCGTGGCGAATGAGGTCGAAGATATCCTTGCGTACGAACGGCTCGCCGCCGGTGAGGAAGAGGCGCTCGAGCCCGAGATGCGCGGCCCGCGTCACCAGCTGCTTGAGCTGCTCCGGAGGCAGGCCTGCCTCTTTCCCCGGTCCGGAGGACACCAGGCAGTGTACGCAGGTCAGGTTGCAGGCGTTGTTGACCTGGATCCACAACTCGCGGAGTCCCTCGGGCTGTACCAGCTGCGCCCTGCCAGGATAGGGATCGGCCGTGATTGGTCGGTCCGACACCATTCCCGCCCGGTTCAGTGCCGTCAGGAAATCGTGGACGTGCACCCAGGCCTTTCCCGCTTCGAGGCCGTGCGTTGCGGCGTACGTGGCGACGAGGTTGCCAAAGGTCGGAGGCGCTCCGTACTCGACAATGCTATCGAGGAGCGTTCGGCCGCTGGCGTCGGTTGCGATCCAGTTGGGGGCAGCGTGGTCGACCGCGTATGAGATGCCGTGGTCCTCGAAGAAATGGAGGTCGGGCACGTGGAGCGGCGTGCGGTGCTCGAGCGTGATCATGCGTTCTAAGTCTCGCGGTGTGTGGGGCGCCGAATAATGCCTATAAACTCACCACTGCCGCCAACGGTTCCCAGAAGCGGCTGGCGGTGGCGAGAAGAACATGCCGGAATTCAGGCTGGTATGCTGTCGGCGCTCTTCCGGCGATAGCGCCTGGCGGACCACGCGACCACCACCACGGCCACGATGGCTCCGGCAACGGCCAGGGCGGGCGCCCGACGGTAGAGGGCGCTCAGTCCGCTTCCTGAGACAGTGAAGAGCACAGCGCCGGGGATGATCCCCAGGGCGGTCGTCCAGGCGAAGGTCCACCGGCGTATCGCCGTGAGCCCTGCCGCCCAGTTGACGAGGGTGAATGCGATGGTGGGCACGAATCGGAGAGCCAAGAGCCCGGGCCATCCGACCGAGAGCACGACACGATCGGCCTGTGCGAGTCTGTGCTTGGCCGCGAACCGCTCCGCGAGCGGTCTGCCGAACCGACGGGCGAGCTCGAAGCTGATCAGCGCTCCGACCACGGCCCCGGACCAGGTGATGGCGGTTCCCGCCACTGGTCCGAACACCATGCCGTTCAGCATCGCCGGGATCTCTGCCGGGATCGGGAGAATCGCGACGACGACCATGAACAGCGGGGCCAAGAAGTACATGAGCACCCCGGACTGTTCGATGACTTGCGCGATGGCGTCCAGCACTGGCTCTCACTCGTCGGTGTTGATTGCGGTCAGGAATGAGTCGTCCGTCACCCGGAGGAAGTCAAACCTCCCACGAATGACGGACGATCGATGTCGGACCAGCCGTCTGCTACAGGCTGAACCAGTAGTTCATCTTGACGACGAACGTGTTGCGCGAGTCGAGATCGAACAGGTCCTTGATGCCCTGGCCGAATTGGAAGTCGGAACGACTGTTGTCACCCGAGCGTCCATGCTGCCACACGACGAAGAGCGTCGAGCCCAGGTTGTACTCCCAGCGCAGTACGACGTTGGACCGGAACGAGAGGAACGTGAAGTCGGGGTTTCCGATATCGTAGTCGGGCGTCCCGTCCCTGTCGAAATCGATTGCGAGCTCGCCGGCATCATCGATGAGCCGGTCGGGTCCGAAGTCGTCGAACCGGTCGGCGAAGGTCTCGCCCTGGGGATCGGCGACCTGCCGGAACCCTTCGTAGTCAACGGTCGAAACGAAAGGCTCCGCGTACATCTGCAGCGAAAGGGTCGGTGTGAACGTGACGTTCCCACGAAACGTCATCGCCGCCGTGGTCTGCCGGATTTCGTTGAACAGATAGTGGGTCTCGCCGAACGCGTCTACCTGGTCGAAGTACTGCCAGCTGTCGAACTGCTGGAACATTCGGGGCGCAAACATGAAATCCATGTTCGCCGCCGCGCGCCACGAGACCCTGGGTCCGATGTTGAATCCCCAGGAGTCGCTCTCGGGCTGCAGCCACCACGACCCGTTCAGTCCCACGCTCAACGGCTTGCGGCTGTCGCTGTTGAAGCCACCCCACGAGCTGTATAGGCCCGGTCTGCGGAATGCCGGTCCGCCGCGCAGGGCACCGGTGGACAGGCCGCCCATGTTGCGCGAGATGCCCAAATAGCCGCTCCAGTAGTTCAGAAACTGCCAGTTCGCGTTCACGTTGCCGCCAGCGCCCAACCGGTCCCACCCATAGCTCCACACGGTGTTCTGATTGAAGTTCAAACCGAACCGGCGGAACACCTTCCCAGGCTGGAACCACCTGAGGCCCATCCAGGCGAACTGGATCGTGCGGTCCGCCTCACGTTGGAATCCGGCGTCGTTCACCTCGTAGCCTGGTGGTTCACGACCAGTTGGCCGGCATATCCGTTGAGCGAGGTCTGTGTCGGATCGAATGTGACGTAGTCGTTGTCGGGACGCTGATAGTACCGCGCCGAGGAGAGCTGTGTCTCCTCGATAGCTGTCTCGGAACCCCGTACGTGACTCCCCGAGACCCAGCCGCTGATCGACCAGGTGTCGTTGTGGAACCGATGCCCAAACCGCGCTCCCAGCGAGTACGCCGAACTCCGAAGCCAATCGAGCTGGTCGGGCAGCGAGCGGTCGACCGCCGTCCCGAACAGGCTCACCTGGGTGAGGCCCTCGCGAAAGTCTCGACCCACGCGACCGACGAAGTACATGGTGCGGGGCTCGACGGTGTCCACGAACGGGTCGCCGTTCACGTCCACGACGTCTGCCTCCTCCTCGGCGGCGAGCGCGGTGAGGAAGCCGACCGTCCAGCCGTTGGACGTCTTCCCGGATAGCTTTGCGGCTCCCAGGATCGTGGTCTGGTCGATCGACTCGGCGTAGCCACCGCGCGAATCCGCGTCACCCTGCGGCGCGCGGCCGACGCGACGGGTGTAGAACAGCTGCTCGTTCGCG
>JBDHAB010000024.1:409-42893 GCA_039588295.1 Gemmatimonadota bacterium | reverse complement strand
GAGGTCGTCGCGATGAACCACCTACTGCGCTACAGCGGCGTCGACTCAGCGCGACAGTTCAACGAGCGCCTGATTCGACGCATGGCGGAGCAGGCGGAGCTCCGGGAGTACCTCTCGGAGGATTATGAGTGACCTACTGACGGGCGTGGTCATCTCGCACGGCGACGTCGCCGGTGCGCTGGTCCGCGCCGTGAAAGAAATAACGGGGGACGATGGAGGGCTGGTGCCGATCAGCAACACCGGCGCCGGCCGAGATCGCTTGTGTGGCGACATCGCGGCCGCCGTTGGTGTGGATTCCGCGGTGGTGTTCGTGGACATGCCGGGCGGGAGTTGTCTGCACGCCACGCTGCTCGAGCTCCGCGCCCGGTCCAATGTGGCGGTGGTCGCGGGGGTGAACCTTCCCATGCTCCTGGATTTCGTGTTCCATCGCGACCTGGCGCCCGACCAGGCAGCGGAGCGCGCCATCGACGCGGCAACGCGGTCGGTTCGCGCACTCAGCGTATGAGTATCGTGCTCACGCGGATCGACGACCGGCTGATTCACGGACAGGTCGTCGTCGGCTGGGTGCAGGCGCTCGGTGTCAAGCGCATAGTCCTGATCGACGACGAGGTGAGCGCGAATGCGTGGGAGCAGGAGTTGTACTCCCTCGGCGTACCCGCTGACTTGCGGGTGGATTTCGTGTCGGTCGTGGATGCCGCACGGGCGATCGACGGCTGGAGCGAAGACGCCACGAAGACGATTCTCCTAGTCGGAGACGTCGACACGATGGTGCGGCTCTGCGAGCGCACGTCCGTTGTTCGGAAGGTGAACCTCGGTGGCCTGCACGAGGGAGACGACAGGTCCCAGCGTCTCGCGTACGTCTACTTGACGGATGAGGAGGCCTCGCGACTGCGTGGACTCCGTGAGCAGGGCATTGAAGTGACCGCGCAAGATGTGCCGACGGCTCGCACAATCCCGATCGAGGCGCTGAAGTGAGCGAGCAGTTTGGCTGGCTCCTGGTGTGGGGGACCGTCGTTGGTCTCGATCTGGTGAGCGTGGGTCAGTTCATGATTGCGCGCCCGATCGTGGCGGGTGCCGTGGCCGGCGTCATCCTCGGCGATCCACTGGCCGGTGGGACGGTGGGAGCCGTCCTGGAGCTGTTCGCGCTCGATGTGCTCCCAGTTGGTGGCGTGCGGTACCCGGACTACGGCGTGGGCGCGGTTGCTGCCGCGGCGACAGCGGCCGGAGCGCCGGGTGTATTGGGAACCGGGGTGGCCGTCTGCGTGGGGTTGGCTGTGGCATACCTGGGAGAGGTCGGTATGCGGCTCGTGCGGAGGGGCAACACCACCGACGTGAGGAGGTATCGCGCGATGCTCGATCAGGGAGACCTGACCTCGGTGGTGACCAGCCATGCACGGGGGCTCCTCCGCGACGCGCTGCGGTCGATCGTGGTCACCGCACTCGGGCTGATCCTCGCGATCGCCGCGTACCGCTGGCCGCCCGTGACGGTGCAGGGGGCCGTGCTGGTGACCCTGGTGGTTGTTGGGACGGCCTTGGGTGCGGCTGCGGGCGGTGTCGTGCGCGCCGTGGGTCGTGGAGCAGGTCTGCGCTGGTTTGGACTGGGCCTGGCTGGCGGCGTGCTGTGGGTGGTGATCTCGTGAGGTGGCGCCTGTTCGTGTCCTGGCTCCGAACGTTGCTGCTGCAAGCGTCCTGGAATGACGATCGCATGATTGGGGTGGGATCGGCCTGGGCCATCGAACCGATGCTGCGCGCGCTTCCTGGTGGGCGGAACGGTCCGCGCTATCGCGCGGCAATGGCGCGCGCGACGCAATTCTTCAACGCCCACCCGTATCTGGCGGGCATGGCGATCGGCGCGGTCGCTCGGGCCGAACACGAGGATCTGCCGCCGGAAACGGTACGGCGTCTGCGGCACGCATTGGTGGGGCCGCTCGGCTCCGTCGGCGACAAACTGATCTGGGCAGGCGTCATGCCGACGGCCGTCGGGATCGGGCTCGCCGTGTGCGCGCTGACGTCCCCCATCGCCGGCGCGATCACGTTTCTCGTGCTGTACAATGCCGTGCACCTCGTGACGCGCTGGTGGGCGCTCCATGCCGGCTGGGAACGCGGCCGCGACGTGTCGCGGGCACTGACGGCAAGAGGGCTCAAGCGTGGGCTTCGAATCGTAGGACCGCTCGGCGCCCTCGCCGTGGGGTTTGCCTTACCGGTCGTCGGCGAGTGGCTGGCGCGTGACTTCTCATTGAGAGCACAGGGGAACATGGTGCTAGTGGCGGGTCTGGCAGCCGCGTTTGCCGGATGGCTCATTCCCAGGTTTCGCGGGCTCCGGTTCGGGCTAGCCGCAGCCGCTATTGCATTGGTGGTCGGATGGGTATGGTAGCGGTGGAGCGAACGACGGTCATCAAGAATCGTCTTGGGCTTCACGCACGTCCAGCTGCCGCCTTCGTGAAGGCGGCGGGGAAGTTCACGGCGGACGTCTCGGTCGGTAAGGACGGTGTCTGGGTGAACGGAAAGAGCATTCTGGGGGTTATGACCCTCGCAGCCGAGTGCGGCTCCACGGTGACCGTGCGTGCCGAGGGGGCGGATGCCGAAGCGGCCACATCCGCCTTGATCGAGATTCTGAGCAAAGAGCTGGTGGAAGAATGACCACGGATCGCGTCTTGAGCGGTGTCGGCGTCGCGCCCGGCATCACGATCGGTCCCGCCCAGGTGATTCAGTGGGAGATCCCGACGGTCACGCGGACCGTCGTGGCGCCGCAGGAGGTCGACCGCGAGATCGAGCGACTGCGCGAAGCGCTCCGAGCGGTCCAGCGGATGCTGGAAGATCTGCGGGAGCGCACCCGCCAACGTGCCGGTGCAGAAGAGTCCAAGATCTTCGACGCCCAGATCTTGATGCTCGAAGATCCGGAATTTGTGTGGGAAGTCGAGCGACTCATCCGGGAGAACCAGCTAAGCGCGGAGCGGGCATTCGAGTTCAAGACGCTTGAGCTGAGGGCGCTGTGGTCCCAGTCGTCCAGCTTCCAGCTTCGACAGCGTGTGGCGGATCTTTCGGGAATCCTGTTGAGGGTGCTGAATCACCTGGTCGACAAGCCCATCCATCCGGCGCTTGCGGCTCCGGATGCACCGCCGGCCATCGTCTTCACCCGCGAGCTGACTCCAGGATTGACGGTCCAGCTCGAACGCGAAAACGTGGCGGGATTGGCAAGTGTCGAGGGTGCACGAACGGCGCATGCCGCTATCCTCGCCCGCAGCCTCGGCATCCCGTGCGTGATGGGGGTGATCGACGGCCTCGAACGCGTCCGCGACGGGATGCAAGTGCTCCTCGACGGGACACACGGCTTCGTGCTGCTCGAGCCCACGGAAGCCGAGATCGCCGAGGCAGCGGACAGCGAGCAGCGCCGGCACCAACTACAAGACCGACTGGAGGAGGTAGACGGTCTCCCCGCCGAGACCCGGGACGGGCAGTCGGTCACGCTGCGCGGCAATGTCGATCTCCCGGAAGAGCTGGACGAAACGCAACAGCATCGCGCCGAGGGTGTTGGCTTGCTCCGCACGGAGTTCCTGGTGTTGGGCCGCAAGACGATGCCCACCGAGGACGAGCAGGTCCGGCTCTTCGAACACGTGGCCAGGCGGTTCCGCGGGTATCCGGTGGTGGTGCGGACGTATGATCTCGGGGGAGACAAGTTCCCCGCGGCGTTTCAGACGGCGCCAGAGCCGAACCCGTTCCTCGGGTGGCGCGCGATCCGTGTGTGTCTCGATAACCCGGAGCTGTTTCGGGTGCAGCTCCGAGCAGCACTCCGCGCCCGCGTCAGTGGGGACGTGCGGCTGCTGCTGCCGATGATCATTCAGGTCGAAGAGCTCGACCACACCCGCGAACTGATTGCAGAGTCGGCGCGCACTCTCCAGCAGGAGGGCATCACGGCTGCGGCATCGCTGCCCATCGGAGTGATGATCGAGACGCCGGCCGCCGCAGTCATTGTGGATCAGATCGCGGCCCGGAGCGACTTCCTGAGCGTCGGTACCAACGACCTAACCCAGTACACGCTCGCGATCGATCGCGGCAATGCGCGCTTGGCCGGGCGCTTCAACCCGCGTCATCCGGCGGTGTTGCAGCTGCTCCGTCGAATTGCGGAGGCCGCGCAACAGGCCAATATCGAGGCGAGTGTATGTGGGGAGATGGCTTCCGATCCGCTTTCGGCATTCCTCTTGCTCGGCCTGGGGTACCGGGTGCTGAGCCTTTCGCCGCCGGCGCTCCCGTTGGTACGCTGGCTCGTCCGTCAAATTGACATGAACGCAGCGGCTGCGGCTGCAGAACGCGCACTCGTGGCGTCGACCAGTGCGGAAGTCGAGACAACGCTCAAAGAAGGACTCGCCGCGTTCGTGGACATCGAACTGCTCGAAGCTGGACGGTTGCCCCGTGTGGTCGGTGCCGCTAGGTTGAGGAGTTTTCAGTCAGGCACACTCTAACGTGCGGAGCGCGATGTCGTCGCACAGCTACATCATCTCTTCCGAGTCGGTCACCGAGGGCCATCCGGACAAGATCGCGGACCAGATTTCCGACGGAATCCTGGACGCCGTGCTCGCGTGCGATGCGCAGGGGCGGGTGGCATGCGAGACGCTCGTTTCGACCGGCTTGGTCGTGGTCGCTGGTGAGGTTACCACGAAGGTCGCGCCGAACGTCCCCGCCACGGTGCGGGGCATCATCGAGTCCATTGGGTACACAGAAGCGGCGTTCGGCTTCGACGCGCACACGTGTGCGGTGTTAGCGGCGCTGGATCCACAATCACCCGACATCGCGATGGGGGTCGACACGGGTGGTGCGGGTGATCAGGGGATGATGTTCGGATACGCGTGCGATGAGACGCCTGAGCTCATGCCCATGCCCATCATGCTCGCTCATCGTCTCACACGACGCCTGTCCGAGGTTCGGCGCAGTGGCGAGTTGCCCTGGTTGCGCCCCGACGGCAAGAGCCAAGTCACCGTCGAGTATGCGGAAGGCCGCCCGATCGCGGTGCGGGCCGTGGTGGTATCGACCCAGCACGCCGCATCAGCGACGAACGAGGAGATCGAACACGGCGTCGGCAAGCACGTGATTCGGCCGGTGCTGAGCGAATACCCATTGGATGCCAGCGGTGCGAAGCTCTATATCAACCCGACCGGTCGCTTCGTACTGGGCGGACCGCAGGGTGACGCCGGCCTCACGGGCCGAAAGATCATCGTGGATACGTATGGCGGAGCGGCACGACACGGCGGGGGGGCCTTCAGCGGGAAGGACCCGTCGAAGGTGGATCGTTCAGCTGCCTACGCGGCGCGCTGGGTCGCGAAGACCATCGTCGCGGCTGGGCTCGCCCGACGGTGCGAAGTGCAACTCGCGTACGCGATCGGCGTCGCGGAGCCGGTGTCGATCATGGTCGACTCATTTGGCACGGGCAATGTGTCCGACCGGGAGTTGGAACACGCCGTTCGCGATGTGTTCGATCTGACCCCTCGGGCAATCATCGAATCGCTCAAGCTGCTCAACCCCATCTACCGCGCCACGGCAGCGTACGGGCACTTCGGTCGAACGCCCGAACAGGCGCATGTGCTCGGCCGTACCGTGGACCTCTTCACGTGGGAGGACCCCACGAAGAGTTCGGATCTCCGGGACGCCGTGCGGAGCGCGGCCTGACGAGCACTCAATCCGAGTACACCAACCGAGATTAGTGATACCATGACCTCAGTGAAGTCCTCAGCGACGAAGGTCTCAGTGGAAAGTGACGTGCGCGATCTGGCGTTGGCGGACGAGGGTCGGCGCCGCAGCGAGTGGGCCGGGCGGTTCATGCCGGTTCTGAAGCAGATCCACGAGCGGTTCGAGAAGGAGCAGCCGCTCAAAGGGCAGAAGCTGTCGGCGTGCCTCCACGTCACGACGGAAACGGCGAATCTCGCAGTCACCTTGAAGGCTGGTGGGGCGGACGTGGCGCTGTGCGCTTCCAACCCGCTGTCGACCCAGGACGATGTCGCCGCCTATTTGGTCCATGACCACGGGATCAAGGTGTTCGCCATCAAGGGTGAGGACAAGGACACCTATTACGAGCACATCCGGGCGGCGCTGGAGCACGGTCCGGATATCACCATGGACGATGGGGCGGATCTCGTTGGAGCGTTGCATATGATTGCGCTCGATCGTCTGGACGACCTCGAACCACCGGTCCGCCGGTGGGTCGAGGGTCTGACAGCGTCGGGCCGCAAGGAGATCGTCTCGCGGCTGGTTGGGTCGACCGAAGAGACCACCACCGGGGTCATTCGCCTGCGGGCAATGGCGGAGCAGGGTGTGCTGCAATTCCCGGTGATCGCCGTGAACGATTCGCAGACAAAACACCTCTTCGACAACCGCTATGGCACGGGACAGTCGACGATCGACGGCATACTCCGCGCGACGAACGTGCTCATGGCGGGTGCGACGGTGGTCGTGGGTGGGTATGGGTGGTGCGGACGCGGTGTCGCGACGCGCGCGCGGGGGGCAGGGGCCGACGTGATCGTCACCGAGGTCGACGCACTGCGCGCTCTCGAGGCCCGCATGGACGGCTACCGCGTGATGACCATGGCCGAAGCCGCCAAGGTCGGTGACGTGTTCGTAACCTTGACCGGGAACGCCCATGTGATTCGGCTCGAGCACATGCGGCTGATGAAGGACGGTGCCATCATCGCCAATGCGGGCCACTTCAATGTGGAGCTCGATTTGGATGCGCTTGCCAAGGCAGCCGTCGGCCCACGTCCGGTTCGCGAGTTCGTGGACGAATGGACACTTGGGGGCAAGCGATTGTTCGTGCTGGGTGAGGGTCGGTTGATCAACTTGGCGGCTGCGGAAGGCCATCCGGCCAGTGTGATGGACATGTCCTTCGCGAACCAGGCGCTCGCGGCCGAACATCTGGCCACCCACGCGGGTACACTCTCGAAGGCCGTCCATCGCGTTCCCGTGGAGATCGACCAACGCATTGCCAAGCTGAAGCTGGCAGCGCTCGGCGTGGAAATTGACGATCTTACCGAGGAACAGCAGCAGTACCTCGCGTCCTGGGACGCCGGCACCTAGTCCGCTATGATCGAAGTGAAGGTCGCACATCTCGGTCTCGATCGGGCCACGAACACGCCCGTCGTCATCCTTCAGGAGAAGGAGGGTGAGCGGGTGCTGCCGATCTGGATTGGCCCCGCGGAAGCGAGTGCCATCGCGATGGAGCTCGCCGGGGTGAAGTTCTCGCGGCCGCTGACGCACGATCTCGTCAAGCAAGTCGTCGTCGGGTTGGGTGCGGACCTCAAGCGGGTGTTGATCAGTCAAGTCAAGGAAAACACCTACTACGCCGAGCTGCATTTGTACCGGGACGATCAGGTAGTGCACATCGATGCGCGCCCTTCCGATAGCATCGCGGTGGCGTTACGACTCAAGGCCCCCATCTTCACCCAGGAAACGCTGCTTGAGCTCACGACCATCGATACGGTCGAGCCGCTGTCTCCCGACGGGGAGAAGATGGACCCCGAGTCGCTGCGGTCGTACCTGGAGAACCTGGACCCAGAAGATTTCGGCAAGTTCACTCCGTAGCGGCGTCGCCGTGGCGGTCTTGGCCCTGGGACTCGCGGCAACCGCCGAAGCCCAGGGCCTTCGTGTAGCGGGACGGGTCCTCCGCGTTGCCGGCGATGATTCGAGCGCTGTCCGTGGGCTGTGGGTGGTGCTCCATGAGGTGTCGCTCGACCAGGGAGCCGCGATCGACTCGCAGCAGACCGACCGCGGGGGGCGGTACGTCCTGCGCGCCCAGAACGTCGACACCACCGCCAGCTACCTCGTGAGCGTGGGGCATCAGGGAATCGGCTACTTTGGGGAGCCGTTTGCCGCCACGGAGGTGTCGGGCGACTCCCTGCCGACGCTGTTCGTGTACGATACTTCCTCCACCGCTCCTCCCATTCGACTCGCCGAGCGGCACATCCTGGTCCGTAACCCTGCCGAGGATGGTTCCCGGCGGGTGATCGAGTTGTTGGTGCTGGCCAATCGCGGAGCGATGACGAGGACTGCCCCGGATTCCCTGACCCCCGTCTGGCGTTGGTCACTCCCCCCCGACGCCTTGCAGTTCGAAGTCGGCATGAGCGACATGGCGGCTGCTGCCATCCTGTGGCGGGACAATGTGGTCGAAGTGGTGGCACCGATCCCGCCGGGCGAGCGGGAACTCCTGGTGAGCTACCTCGTCGGACCCAGTGTCCGCGCGTGGCGGGTGCCGATTGATCAGGAGGTCGATCAGTTGAGCGTCCTGCTCGAGGACAACGCGGCGACGGTCACGGGGGGCTCGCTCAGCCTGCGGGGAGTCGAGGAGCTCGAAGGCACGGCGCTTCGGCGCTTTGGGGCCGACAGCGTGGCCGCCGGAGTCCCGGTCGAGATCCGGTTCCCGCCACGTGTCCGCACGGGCTCGTTGCTACTCTGGATTCTGGTCCCACTCGTCACGCTCACGTTGACCGTCGGTTTCTATCGATGGTGGCGCCGCCAGCAGGAACAGACCACACGACGGGACGACCCGATGCAGCTCGCGGCCGAGATTGCAGCACTCGATGCCGCAGATACCGGCCGTGAGGATGAGACATACCGCCGACGTCGCGCGGAGCTCAAAGAGCGGTTGAACGCCGCGCTGGACGAGCGGGCACAGCGGGGGTAGACGGGAACCGTGTCCTTCATTATTCGTTAGGAGTGGTCCGCGCGATCGACGACGAGTCAATCGCTGCCGGACCTGTTGACACAGCCTTGCGACCGCGAGGGCGGAAGCCGGTGTGATGCCGGCACGGCCCCGCCACTGTGACGGGCACGGAGTCTGACTCAACCGCCACTGGGCAACCGGGAAGGCGAGTCAGCTGCCCCAAGTCAGGAGACGCCGCGCGTTCGCTCCACCAGCATCCCTCGCGGGGGGGAAGGTGGGTACGCGACAGCGATTCTTCGTTCGAGCGTCCGCTCACTGTCCTTCCGGACCGGGAGGAGTGAGCGGTTTTGACGTTTCGTAGAGCAACGGCAGCACTCTGCGCCGCCATGGCGCTCGCGTGTGGAGGATCTGGGTCGTCCGACGCGGCGCTGGAGGACGGTGGACAGCCGGCGCATGCGGGTGGTCCGGCCAGCCGCATCGTATCGCTCTCTCCTTCGACCACAGAGTTGCTCTTCAGTATCGGTGCGGGCGCGCGGCTCGTAGGTCGTACGCAATACTGCAATACGCCTGAGGCCGCACTCGAGGTACCGTCGGTCGGCGACGGTCTGAATCCCAATGTCGAGCTCATTGCGAGTCTGCGGCCGGATCTCGTGGTGCTGTATCAGTCCGGGGCGAACGCGCCGGCGCGGGAGCGGCTCGAGGCACTGGGAATCGCGACGATCACCGTGGCGCTGGACCGGCTCGGAGACCTCGAGCGGGTGGCCCTGCTCCTCGGCGATCTCACGGGACAGCGGGCGCAGGCGGACTCGCTCGTGCGTCGCTTTCGGGCGGATCTCGACCAGACTCGATTGGAGCGGATGCCGAAGGCGCCACGCGTCCTCATGCTCACGTGGGATGCACCCCCCATTGTCATTGGCGGAGGGAGCTTCCTCGACGAGATCGTCGAACTGGCCGGCGGCCAGAACGTGTTCGGCGACCTCCTGCGCCCCTCGGCCCCGGTCAGTATCGAGGCAATCGCGGCGCGAGCGCCCGACGTCGTACTCGTGATTGGCGATGCCGACCTCTCGTTCGCGGATCGCCCGGAGTGGCACGCCGTCGAGGCGGTGCGCCGCCGGCGCTTTGCGACGGTGCAGGGCACGGAGTTCAGCTGGCCGTCATTTCGTGCGCCTGCGGCGGTTGCCCAACTGCGAACGCGTCTCGCGGGCCAGTCCTGGTGAGGCGGTGGGGCCCGTTGCTCGTGGTGGCGGCGTTGGCCCTGGTCGGCGGGCTCGCCGTGGGACCGGCCAGCCTGGAGATCGCCGCTGTTTGGCGCGGCCTGACCGGGACCGCCGACCAGGTTACCGTCGCCATCGTGCGGACGCTCCGGCTCCCTCGTGTGTTGCTCGCGTTCTTGGTCGGTGGGAGCCTGGCGTGTACGGGGGCGACGCTGCAGGCCGTCGTGCGCAATCCACTCGCCGACCCGTATCTCCTCGGGTTGTCGGGCGGTGCGGGACTCGGTGCGGTGGTGGCGATTGCCCTGGGCATCGGCGGCGCGTGGGGGGTCCCGCTGGCAGCGCTCGTCGGGGCCCTATTGGCGATTGTGCTGGTGTATCGTGTGGCGCTCGTAACCGGGAGCATGCTGGATACCCGAGTGCTCCTCTTAGGTGGAGTGGTGGTCGGCGCGTTCGCGGCGTCCCTGATGGGTGCCATCATGGCGCTGTCTCCCGCGCCACAGGTCCGCAATGCCCTCATGTGGCTGCTCGGCGGTTTTGATCGCGCATCCTGGCGGGCGGTCACCGTCTTCGCCGTCTACGCGACACTTCCCTTGGCGCTGCTCTATCGCTATGCGAGAACGCTCGACTTGCTCGCATTGGGCGAAGAGCCAGCTCGCTTTCTCGGCGCGAACGTGGAACAGTCCAAACGGATCCTGTATCTCACCGCATCGCTGCTCACAGCAGTGGCGGTTGCGATCTCGGGCATCATCGGATTCGTCGGACTCGTGGTTCCCCATGCCATTCGGATGCTCTGGGGACACCTGCACCAGCGGCTGCTTCCCGCAGCGTTCTTGCTCGGAGGCGCGCTGCTGGTACTGGCCGACGCCCTCGCCAGAACCGCCTTCGCCCCGCAAGAGCTTCCGGTCGGTGTGGTGACGGCGTTGCTGGGTGTCCCGGTCTTCGTGTTCTTGGTGCGGCGATGGGCGACCTGATCCTCGAAGCGAGGAGCATGTGGTATCGATATCCTGGAGCGGCCGCCGACGTCGTGCGCGACGTGTCGCTCGCGGTCGCTGCCGGAGAGTTGGTGGGTGTGGTCGGGCCGAACGGGAGCGGTAAGACGACGCTAGTGCGGCTCATGGTCGGTGTGCTGTCGCCCACGATGGGAGAGGTGCGTGCCGCCGGCCGGCCGGCAGCCGACTGGAGCCGCAAGGAGCTCGCGCGTTTGATCGGTGTGGTCTCCCAGCGCGAGGAACCGTTGTTTCCGCTTCGTGTCGAGCAGGCGGTGATGCTCGGGCGGTATCCTCACCTCGGACCGGTCGCGGCTCCCGGTGGCCGAGATCGGGCGGCGGTGCGAGGAGCCCTCGAGCGATGCGACATCGTCGACATCGCCGGGCGTTGGGTGACGACGTTGTCGGGAGGAGAGTGGCAACGGGTGCGCATCGCCCGGGCGCTCGCACAGGAGCCGCGGGTCTTGGTGTTGGACGAGGCCACCGCGAATCTGGACATCCGTCACGAAATGGAGGTGCTCGAGTTGGCGTCGGAGCTGGTGCGTGGCGAGGCGCTCGGTGGCCTCGTCGTCACCCATCACGTGAATCTCGCCGCGCGGTATGTGGACCGGATCCTCGTAATGGATCGAGGAACGGCGCGCGCCGTGGGGAACCCGCAGGAGGTACTCACGCACTCGGTGCTGGAGGAGGTGTTCGGATGGCCGGTCGCGCTTTCGTCGTGGCGGGGAGCCCCGCAGGTGGTACCACTGCGCAAAGGGGAGGAAGTCGAGTGACGAGCCGAAGGGCGTCGGCGTCGTGCTCGGCGTCCCGATTCGGCCAATCGGTCACGTGTGCGGTCGCGACCCTACTCGTGAGTGCGATGTCTCAGGTCGCCGCTGCCCAGCAGCCGGCTGACACGACGCGATTGGATCCGATCGTTGTGACTGCCACACGACTGCCGATCGCACGATCGCAGACGGCGGCGACGGTGACGGTACTGGACCGTGACGAGCTCGAAGCCCACGGGGTGACCAGAGTGCTCGATGCGCTGCGCGATATCGCGGGCCTCGATATCGTGGAGACCGGGTCCTTTGGGGGTGCAACGGCGCTCTTTGTCCGCGGCGGCGAGAGCGACTATGTGAAGGTATTGATCGACGGGATACCGATCAATCAGCCTGGTGGTGCCGTCGACCTCGCCGATCTCACGACCACAAATGTAGAGCGTATCGAGGTGGTTCGGGGCCCCGTGAGCGTGTTGTACGGGACCGACGCCGTCTCGGGTGTGGTGCAGATCCTCACCCGCCGGGGTCGCGGAACGCCGCGGGGAGAACTCAGTGCTCGCGCCGGCAGTTTCGCGTCGCTCGACGCAACGGCAACCCTGGCGGGAGGCGCGACGAACGTGAGCTACTCCACGTCCGTGTCGTACGCTCGCACCGGCGGCATCTATCCGTTCAACAACTCCTACCGGAACACCGTGTGGAGTGGGGGTGTGCGAGCCACACCCGACAGTAGAACGGACGCGAGCCTATCGCTGCGGTACGGGCAGAGCCGGTTCCACTTTCCCACTGATGGCACGGGCGTGGTGGAAGACAGGAACGCGCTTCAGGAACGGCGGCGGCTCGAGGGGGCGCTCGAAGTCGTCCGCCGATTCACACCGTCACTCGAGGGGAGAGTGCTGCTGGCGCTCAGCGACGCGGACGGAGGGATCGATGACCGTCAAGATGGTCTCGCGGACACGCTTGGCTTCTTCGGTTTCACGAGTGACGAAGCCGTAACGCGGCAGAGCGCTGATGCTCGAGTGAACGCGGTGCTTCGGGGCTTCGTGCTGTCGGGGGGCATCCACATTGAAGGACAGAAGCAACAGAGTGCTTCAGAAACGCAGAGCGAGTACGGGCCAACGAGCACGAGGTTCGATGCGGCACGCACCAACGTTGGGTATTACGCCCAGGTGCAATCCACGCCACTAAATGTGATGACATTGAGTGCCGGTGTCCGCCTCGACGACAACGACGCGTTTGGGACCTTTGTGTCCTATCGAGGAGGCGCGTCGGTTCGGTTCGGGGGCGGCCCGCGCATCCGGATCGCGTACGGGCGAGCGTTCAAGGAACCGACGTTCTTCGAGCAGTTTGCCGATGCGCCGTTCGCTCGGGGAAACCCGAACTTGCGTCCCGAGCGGAGCGCAACGTGGGAGGTTGGAGTCGAACAGGATCTTGCGGACGCCGTACGCGTGGGCGCAACCTACTTCGATCAGCGCTTCCGCGACCTTGTCCAGTACACCTACCAGCCACCCATGCCGACAGATCCGTCCTACTTCAATGTTGCGGCGGCCAACGCGAGGGGCCTTGAGCTCGAAGCGAGTGCCGTACTCGGAATGGGGCTCATACTTCGCGGTGCGTATACGTACCTCGACACACGTGTGACGGATGCGGGTTTCGACGAGGGGAGCGGCGCCACGTTCGTGTCCGGCACGCGCCTGCTACGCCGACCGGCGCACACGATGAGCGTACGGGCGGTGCAGCGGATTGCCAAGACGGCGACCCTCGCCGGCACGATGCGGTACGTTGGCGCGCGGGATGACCGCGATTTTTCCGTCTTCCCCGGGGCACCGGTCGTGCTGCCGTCCTACCTGACCGTCGACCTGACTGCCGAGGTCGCCGTGTGGCGTCGATCGGCGGCTCGGTCGCGGGTCGCGCTCACTGGCGGTGTCCGCAACCTGTTTGGCGCCGTCGACCAGCAGGTGTTCGGCTTTCGCACCCCGGGACGCACGGTGAGCTTTGGCATGAAGGCGAGTCTGTGACTGGGACCATGGCATTGATCTCGACCCCAGCGGTCATCCTTCATGCGTTTCCCTACAGTGAGAGCTCCAAGATCGTCCGGCTCCTGACGAGAGAGCACGGGGTGGTGAGCGCCATCGCAAAGGGAGCGAGTCGTCCCCGGTCCAAGTTCGGTGCGAAGCTCCAGATTCTGAGCGAGGGGACGGCGCAACTCTACCTCAAGCCGCACCGCGACCTGCAAACACTCTCCGAATTCGATGTCACGGCCCAGCATCCCGAGCTCGCGGGCGAGGTGCGGCGCTTTGCCGGAGCGGCGGCGCTGGCCGAGCTCCTCATGCGCTTCTGTCCGGCTGAGCCGCATCCTGAGCTGTACCGCTTGGCGGTGGAAGGGCTTCGCGAGCTCGGGACCGTGGAGCACGACCGGCTCGACGCCGCGACCCTCGGGGTGCTCTGGGCTGCCGTTGGGGCGCTGGGGTTCGCGCCGCGGAGTGACGCATGCGCGCGCGACGGGCAGGTCCTGCCGCGGGGGGCGGTGGCCTTCTCAATCGTAGACGGCGGATTCCTGTGTGTGACCTGTGCCAAGAGCGTCGCTGCGACGGTGCTCGCGACGTCCGACCGCGAGACGCTCGAGCAGCTCATGGCTGGACACCCGGAAAAGGTCGGCAGGCTCTCGGAGAAGCATGCCGCTGCGCACCGACGGCTCCTCGTGCGGTTCGTCGAGCGGCACGTGGCGGAGGGGAAGGAGCTCAAGGCGCTGAGCGTCTGGCAGGAGCTGGTGTCGTGAGGCGGCATGTGGTCATCGGTACCGCCGGTCACGTCGATCACGGGAAGACAGCCCTGGTCAAGACGTTGACCGGAACGGACACCGACCGCTGGGAAGAGGAGAAGCGGCGAGGAATCACCATCGACCTCGGGTTCGCGCACCTGGATCTCGGTGATGACACGGCTGCCAGCATCGTGGACGTTCCCGGTCACGAGGATTTCGTGCGCAACATGGTGGCCGGAGCGACCGGTATCGACGTCGCACTGATGGTCATTGCGGCAGACGAGGGCGTGATGCCGCAGACGCTCGAGCACCTGTCGATCCTGGAGTTCCTCGGCGTTCGCAGCGGCGTGGTCGCAATCAGTAAGGTCGATCTCGTCGAGGCGGATTGGCTCGAGCTGGTGCAGACCGACGTGACGGAGCGAATCGGCGCCTCGTCGGTCCGGTGGGAACCGCCCGTGTGCTTCTCCGCGCAGACGGGGGAGGGTAGTGAGGAGCTGCGCCGTGCCCTCACGCGCGCTGCGGCGACTGCCGTCGAGCAGTCGGCGGACGACGTGTTTCGCATGCCGGTCGATCGCGCATTCAGTATCGCCGGAGCCGGCACCGTGGTGACCGGCACGACGTGGAGCGGATCCGTGGCGGTCGGCGAAGAGGTGACGGTACTGCCGGGAGGCATCCGCGCGCGGGTGCGCTCGGTGGAGGTGCACGGAGAGGCCAGGGATCGTGCGGAGCCAGGCAGGCGCACGGCTCTGGCGCTGCCGGGTGTCGACAAGACCGCGGCGGCACGGGGCTGCGTAGTGGTCTCGGGGACGGTGTGGCAGGCGACCTCAGTGGTCGATGTGATGCTCACCCTGCTTCCCGGCTCGCGCACACTCACGCAACGGTCCCGGGTGCGGTTCCACCTCGGAACCGCCGAAGTGATGGCGCGGGTCACGCCGGCCGAGGATGAGATTGCACAAGGCGCGACGATGGCTGCGCGGCTGCGAACGGAACAGCCGATTGTTGCACGCTGGGGCGATCGCGGTGTGATCCGGTCGTACTCGCCGATGCGGACCATCGGGGGCTGCATCGTCGTCGATCCGTCCCCGCCCCGTCGTCCCCGCCGACCCCGGGATCTCGAGGCACGGTTGGTGGTGGAGCCGGTCGAGCGAGTGCGCCAGTTCGTCGAGGCCGCAGGTCCGGACGGTCTCGACGTGACCGAGCTCGCCATCCGCGTTGGCATCCATCCAAGCCAGGTACAACCCGTGGCGACCCAGGTGGGATCGCTCGGTGCCGTTCGGATCGGCGATCGTTTGGTGCGTCAGGCGGCGGTGGACAACGCTCGCGAGGAGTGCGTCACTGCCGTTACGGCGTATCACCAGGAGCGGCCGCTGGAGCCTGGCATGCCACGTGAGTTGCTGCGGGCGGTGACACGGACACCGGGACTCGCCGATCACGTCGTGACGGAACTCTCAGAGACGGGGATCGTCTCCATCGAGGCCGGGATCGTTCGGCTCGCCGCGTTTCATCCAACCCTCACCCCAGAGGAGCGCGCACTGACGGAGGCGATGCTGCGCGCGCTGCGAGACGCAGGACCGCGGGGGTGCTCGGAGGCTGAACTTGCCAACCTCGTGCGCCACAAGAACACGCGGAATTTGGCTGCCTTCCTGGTGCGCGAGCGCACAGCGGCGCGCGTCGGCCAGGACCGATATTACGATCCCGATTCCCTCGAGCGACTGCGAGAGACCGTGGTGCGGGGCATCCGTGAGCGCGGGCAGGCGACTCCAGCGGAACTCCGCAATATGACTGGGCTTACGAGGAAGTACCTCATCCCGATTCTAGAGTGGCTTGACGGCGCGGGGTACACGGTGCGCGAGGGCGACGCCCGGCGGCTGGGGCCGGCCGCACCCGCGGCGGGGAACGGAACTTGACAGCGGTTGCTGGGTGATCCTAACTTCGAGTCAGGTGGACAGATACGACTCAAGCCGAAGGGGTTAGTCACGAGACTCATTTCTGTCAGATAGGAGTTGGTCATGAAGTTGCAAGCCTGGGCGGTAGTGGTAGCGCTCGGGCTCCTGATCGCTGCACCAGCGGTCGCACATGCACAGCAAGACAGTACTGCGTCTCCGGTGCAGCTGCACAGGAACTACCCGAATCCGTTCAATCCGGAGACTACGATCCCCTTCTCGTTGGACCGCTCGCTCTGGGCGGGGGGATCACAGCCAGTTGTCAGCCTTCGGATCTACAACATCCTGGCACAGCTCGTGGCGATTCCGATCCTCCAGGGTTCGGGAGAGTCGCTGGACCAAGTGACGCTGGGGTGGAATGGAACGGGCGACTACGCCGCGTATTGGGACGGCAAGGTGCTCGGTACGGGTCGTGAGGCAGCGTCAGGAGTCTACGTCTATCAACTGATCGTCAACGGGAGAGCGCTCTCGAAGAAGATGACGATCATCAAGTAGAGGGGAGCGTATCGCAACGCAGACAATTTGTCAGATCCTGTAGTCCAGCGCGCCGGCGGAAACGCCGGCGCGTCTGTCTTTGTGGCAGCAAATTGCCGAACTTGCAGCAATCTTCCGGCATGGGGGTTGCCCGAAGGTGAGTCATGGGAAACCCCGAACGGCGGGTTCGGGGAAACGAGAACCGATAGCTGGTTGAGCAATGATTGGACGTGATCGTTTAACGGTAAAGGCTGGCGAGGCGCTGCAGACTGCCGTCACCTCGGCGAGTGAGCGAGGCAACCCGGTGGTGAACGACGCGCATCTCTTTCTTGCGCTGCTCGAGCAGGAGGAAGGGATCGTCGTCCCGGTGCTCCAGAAGAGCGGGCTCAACGTCGCCGAACTCAAAGCGGAGGCGCGGCGCGAACTGGAGCGGCTCCCCACGCAGACCGGTGGTGCAAGCCCGACCATGGCGCGGGAGCTCACGACGGCGCTGGATCGCGCGGACGCACTGGCACGGGAGCTCGACGACGCGTACGTGTCGACCGAGCACATGCTCGTTGGCCTGATCGAGACCACGGGGACGTCGGCGCGTGAACTACTGAAAGGGCGTGGCGTCGAGCGGGAGGACGTACTCCAGGCGCTGGCGGCCGTTCGCGGCAGTCACCGGGTGACCGACGTCGACCCGGAGCAGAAGTACCGTGCGCTGGAGCGCTTCACCAACGATCTCACCGAGTTGGCGCGGCGGGGGAAACTCGATCCCGTCATCGGCCGTGACGAGGAGATTCGGCGGGTCATTCAAGTGCTGTCGCGCCGCACGAAGAACAACCCGGTGTTGATTGGCGAGGCGGGGGTCGGGAAGACCGCGATCGTTGAGGGCCTCGCGCAGCGGATTGTGAACGGCGACGTGCCGGAGTCGTTGCGCGGCAAGCGCATCATCGTGCTCGACATCGGACTACTCCTGGCAGGTGCCAAATACCGTGGTGAGTTCGAAGAGCGGCTCAAGGCGGTGCTCGAGGAAATCACGAGTCAGGAAGGGAAGTTCGTGGTGTTTATCGACGAGCTCCACACCCTGGTCGGCGCCGGGGCGGCGGAAGGCGCGGTCGATGCGTCGAATATGCTGAAACCGGCGCTCGCGCGTGGCGAGCTCCATGTGGTTGGGGCGACGACGCTCGACGAATACCGCAAACACGTCGAGAAGGACAAGGCGCTCGAGCGCCGCTTCCAGCCGGTATATGTTGGTGAGCCTTCGGTCGAAGACACGGTTGCGATTCTCCGTGGCCTCAAGGAGCGCTACGAGGTGCACCACGGTGTGCGCATTACTGATCGCGCCCTCGTCTCCGCAGCGACGTTGTCAGACCGGTACTTGGGCGAGCGGCATCTGCCCGACAAAGCGATCGACCTCGTCGATGAAGCGGCAAGCCGGCTCCGCATTGAGATCGACAGCCTTCCCCAGGAAATCGACGAGGTTGAACGGCGCAAGATCCAATTGCAGATCGAGGAGCAGGCGTTGTCCAGCGAGAAGGATCGGCCGAGCAAGAAACGACTGCAAGCGCTTCGCAAGGAGCTCGCCGAGCTGGACGAGCAGGCACAGGCCATGAAAGCCCAGTGGCAAGCCGAAAAGGAGGCGATCACGCGGCTGCAGGAGAGGAAGGCCGCGCTCGAAGACGCACGCGGTGAGGCTGACCAGGCGACACGCGCCGGTGATCTCCAGCGGGCGGCGGAAATCCGCTATGGGCGGGTCCCGGCGCTCGAGGCGGAGATCGAGGGCGAGAAGCAGCGACTCGCGGAAATCCAGGCCCAGGCTCGATATCTGAAAGAAGAAGTCGATGCCGAGGATGTAGCAGAGATTGTTGCGAAGTGGACAGGTATCCCCGTCAGCAAAATGCTGGAATCGGAACGCGACCGGCTGACGCGGCTCGAAGGCGAACTGGGTCTCCGCGTGATCGGGCAGGATGAGGCCTTGGCGGCCGTAGCCAATGCGGTGCGGCGATCGCGAGCGGGTCTGCAGGATCCGAACCGTCCAGTCGGCAGCTTCATCTTCCTCGGCCCGACGGGTGTCGGAAAGACCGAAACCGCGCGCACCCTGGCGGAGTTTCTGTTTGACGACGAGCGAGCGCTGGTGCGGCTGGATATGTCCGAGTACAGCGAGAAGCATTCCGTGGCCCGCATGATCGGCGCACCGCCCGGCTACGTGGGCTACGAGGAAGGTGGACAGCTGACCGAATCCGTTCGTCGACGACCCTACTCGGTGGTGTTGTTCGACGAGATCGAGAAAGCGCACCCGGAGGTCTTCGATGTCCTGCTCCAGATATTGGATGACGGCCGCCTGACCGATGGACAGGGTCGCACGGTGGATTTCCGGAACACCGTGCTCATCATGACCTCGAATCTCGCAGGGGAGTGGATCCTGGAAGCCGGCGACGAGGAATGGGAACTGACGGAGGTGCGGGTCATGGACGCACTGCGTCACGCGTTCAAGCCGGAGTTTCTGAACCGCATCGATGACACCATCGTCTTCCGGCCGCTGTCACGTGAGCACCTCGAGCGCATCATCGATCTGCAGCTTCAGCGTGTCGAGCAGCTGCTCGCGAGCCGTGGACTACGGATCGATGTGACGCCGGAGGCGAAGCACGTACTCATCAGTGAGGGATACGATCCCGCGTTCGGTGCGCGCCCGCTCAAACGGGTCATTCAACGGCGGATCCAGAATCAGTTGGCAATGGCGATCCTCGAAGGCGAGTACCAGGAAGGGGATATGGTTCGCGTTCAGCGCGGCAGCCGCGACGAGGAGCTCACGTTTGTGCGCGTGCCAGCCAAGGAGCGCGGCGCACCGCCGGAGTCCGAGCCCGCCGGTGTCGGTTCCTAAGCGTCCCGCTCTGTCCGAGCACGATCGGACGGGAATGGACGCGGCGTTGGCGGAAGCGCGCTACGCGGTCCAGGCGGGCGAGGTGCCCGTGGGTGCTGCGGTCATGGTGGGCGGACAGGTGGTGAGTCAGGCGCACAACGAAACGGTGGCCCGCCGCGATCTGACGCAGCATGCGGAGTTGCTCGCCATTCAGCGGGCCCTCGACGTGCTGCCGACGGACCGGCTCGATGGAGCGACCCTGTATATCACCCTCGAGCCCTGCGCGCAGTGCGCGGGAGCGGCCGTGCTGGCACGCGTGGAACGCGTCGTGTTTGGGGCGTTTGACCCCAAGGCAGGGATGGCGGGGAGCGTTGGTGACCTCTTGCGACACGCCAAGCTGAGCCACCGGCCGGAAGTGATGGGTGGTGTCATGGAAGAGCAGTGTGGTGAACTGCTGACCGAGTTTTTCCAAGCCCGTCGCTAGCTGTTGCAGAGCCGGGAGCAGTCTTCACCCTTCACCCTTCTCCCTTCTCCCTTCTCCCTTACCCCTCACCCCTCACCCCTTACCCCCTGTCTTATGTCGATCATCGCCATCACCCGGCGCCCTACACCAGCCCTATCGCGATGCGAGCTCACGCACGCTCCGCGGCAACCCATCGACACCGACCTCGCGCTGGCTCAGCACCGGACCTATGAGTCAGTGCTGCGATTCCTGGGCGCTCACGTGCGATCCCTGCCCCCGGAGCCCGATCTGCCCGATGCCGTGTTCGTAGAGGACGTCGCCGTGGTGCTCGAGGAGCTTGCTGTCGTGACGAACCCGGGTGCGCCGTCGCGACGGGCCGAAGTCGAGAGCGTTGCGGCCGTCATGGCCGAGTACCGACCAGTGGAAGCGATACGCACGCCGGGGACCCTGGACGGCGGTGACGTGTTGGTGATCGATCGGACGATGTACGTTGGTCATACTGGCCGCACGAATGACCAAGGGATCGCCCAGCTACGCAGCCTCGTCTCGCCTCACGGGTACGACGTTCGGGTGGTGCCGGTGACCGGTTGCCTCCACCTGAAGTCGGCGTGCTCACACATCGGCGGCGGTCTCGTGCTGGTGAATCGGGAGTGGCTGGATTCGGAGGCGTTCGGAGCGGTGGCACTGCTCGATGTGCCCGATTCGGAGCCCCGAGCCGCCAACACGTTCAGCATCGGAAATGCCCTGGTCATGGCGGGTGGGTTTCCCGCCACGCGTGACCTGTTGGCCCAACGTGGCTACGATGTCCACATGGTCGATCTCTCGGAGCTGCAAAAGGCCGAGGCCGGCGGCAGCTGTATGAGCCTCGTCTTCGGTTCGTAACAGGCTTGCGGGGAGCGTACCACGTCGCCTTCTGTTCGATGACTCGGTTTCTGCACTGAGGTTCAGACATGGACGAATCCGGTCTCTGGCTCACCCCGCTCGTATTGCTCCCGGGCGTAGCACTGCTCGTACTCTCGACGTCCGTACGGTATGGACGGATCCACGAGGAGTTCCATCACCTGCTTGAGTC
Organism: Gemmatimonadota bacterium; assembly: GCA_039588295.1. Taxonomy (GTDB): domain Bacteria; phylum Gemmatimonadota; class Gemmatimonadetes; order Gemmatimonadales; family GWC2-71-9; genus JAOTVV01. The sequence continues at coordinate 21,733 of JBDHAB010000024.1, read as the reverse complement.
AATCGATGATTCGGCTCGTGTGGAGGGCGAGCAGCTCTGGAGACGAGCGGCGCTGTTTCGCGGGGCGTTGGTGGGCCTTTACGTGAGCGTTTGCACGTTGGCACTCGGGAGCATGCTGGGCGGCTTGGCGAGCCTTTGGCTGAATGAGTCGGCGTGGATCGTCCAAGTTCTCACCATCCTCGGCGTGCTGGCGCTCGTGTACAGCTCGGTGCAACTGATCCGCGAATCGATCCTTTCGCTCGAGGTCTTCCGTGGCCACCTCCGGAAGTTGGCAGGCAACCGATAGGGCACCGCGGGTTCACCGCTGCCCCACTAGCACCACGCCCCCACGGCCTCCGCGGACGAGATCGGGGGGCGGTGTCGGTCTCGTGAAGGCTAGGGTACCACGAACTCCGGCCGGACGGTGAGGATCAGGGTCCCGCCACCAACGACCAATTCGGCGTTTCCCACCACCAGCGTTTGGCCCGCTCGCGCGTTCACCGTGGTCATCAGTGCGCCGCGAATCGGGTTCCGCACCCCAACCTCGAGTTGCACCGTTCCGGAGTCACCGGAAGACCGAACGGTGCGAATGGTCGCCATGACGACGTAATTCAGCCTGGGATCTTCCGCGGGACCCACCACCTGTTCAATGTGGCTGCCTTCGGTGCCACCAACGACCGCTTGGTGCAGTAGCCGGTACCCCTCGTAGCGGAACAGCTTCCGCAGTTCTGCTTCGACCTCGGCGACGGCCGGATCCGTGGTGGCTGCTCCGTTGGCCTCGATTAGCTGGAAGTGCAGCCGCACAGTTGGGCGTGGTCGGTCCATGTCCGTCAGCACCCGCGCGATCTTGTCCAGGTTATCCTCTGTTTCACGGACGGTGATCGTGTGTCCCGAGTAGCTGATGGAGCCAGCAGCGTTTGGGCGGTCCTGGTAGACGTATGGGCGGATGATCAGCTCCGCGTCACCCGCCTCGAGATTCTGTAGCTCGAAGGTCCGCGTATCGAGATCCGGGGTTTGGCCGCAGGCGACCAGGCCCAAGCCAACGGCAATCGCCGTCCAGTACACGCGTGTTCTCATGTTCCGCTCCCATTCGATTGGTAGAACCAGACGACGACGATGTCTGGGTTGTCAGTCTGATAGACCACCACATCCCGCTCCGGTGCGGCTTCCACGAGTGGCGGCATGGTGGGGGGGCGTTCCGCCACGGGCGTCGGTGTCGGTCCCCCGTTTGAGAACAGGAGCACGCCGGCAATCCCCGCAGCAGCAGCCAACGGCGCGGCACGGAGCCACCACCACCACCGCCGGCGTCGCGCCGCTTCCCTCACGGCATCGGGGAGGGCTTGCTCGACCGGGACGCGGGGACGCACTGCTGCGAGTAGATCGCGCAACTGGTCCTGGCCCGCGAGGACGCGATCGGCTTCAACGCGACAGTGGGGACAGGACGTGAGGTGGCGACCCAGCGCGGAGTCCTTTTCGCCCCGCAGCTCGGCGGGATCCGCTTCCAGAATTAGCTGACGCCAGTCGTGGCAACTCATGAGCCCCACTCCTCCACCAGCTCCGGATGACGCGCCAGGAGACGAGCGCGCAGCGCGCGACGTGCGCGATGCAGGTGAGCCCGGACGGTGATCGGGTTCAGGCCCAGCATGCGAGCGACTTCAGAAGGCGCGTGGTCCTGAAGGTCCACCAGGTCAAATACCTCGCGCTGGCGTTGCGGCAGTGTCGTGAGAAAGCCCCGCACCAGCGCAGCGACCCCCTGACTCGAGAGTGCATCGACGGTTTCGGTGTCGGCTGATGCCGGCCGGAGCACGAGTACGGAATTTCGAGTTCGATTCAGCAACCGTTCCTGCCGTGTCAGACGCCGGTGGTGCTCGAGCCCCGCATTGCGCGTGATCTGGTACAGCCATGTCGTGAAGCGTGATTGCGATCGGTAGCTGCGAATCCCGCCGTGCAAGCGCACCAGCACCTCCTGTGTGACATCCTCGGCGTCGTCCGGGTCCCCGGTTTGGACCAACGCCCATCGGTAGATCTGCTGACGGCAAGCCTGGACCAGCTCGGCAAACGCCTGCTCGTCGCCGCCTCGCGCCCGCGCCACGTGGGGCGCGACAGCCTCATTCAGGCGGGTGAGTTCGCTCACGAACGGTCCCGGGTCTGCCCCATCCACCCAGTGAGACGCGCGGAGGGCTGGGGGCGTTTACATTGAGCGGGTCGCCGGCCGCCGCCCCGTGGCAGCGACCGGCGCCTAAGGAAGAAGGGGTGAAGCGTGAAGCGCGAGAATGTGGCCATGTGAGCAGCGGTGAGCGGGAGAACCGCTCAACACATTTCGCACTTCACGCTTCACCTTTTCATATGGCGCTTACCAGCTGCGCATCCGGCGCCGCACGCCGCAGCAGCCGTGTGGCGGCTGGCGACTCCATTCCGAACACGGCTGTCGCAGCGGCATCGGCCGTCATGCAGGCATCAGCCCGTACGGTGACGCTATGGATGCGTGCCTGGCGCGGCGCTCCCGTGGCTGGGTCGAGCAAGTGATGGAACCGGCCGCCACCATGCTGGAAGTACTGGAGGTAATCGCCTGAGGTGGCGACGGCCCCGTCGCCGACCTCGAGCTTTTCCGCCACGCGGTCGGGCTCCCACGGAGACCGGATCCCGACGTTCCACGGATCTCCGTCCTCCGACGTACCTAGGGCGTACAGATCGCCGCCCACGTTGACCAGACCGTTCGTGATGCCCCATTCCCGGAGCGCCGCAACCGCCCGATCCACAGCGTAACCCTTTCCGATGCCACCCAGGTCCAGCGATGCATCGGCATCCGTGAACCGAATCCGCCCGCCGTCGGCCCGATGGTCCAGGTCGAGCGCGCGGTACAACCGGCGACCCGCCAGCTGACGAACCGCGTCCGCTGCCGGCGGCATGCTGCGATGCCCGACATCCCACAGCGCGGTCGCTCGCCCCAAGCACGGATCGAATGCCCCATGGCTCGATTCCGCCCAACGGAGCGCCTCTTCGAGCACCTCGAGTGTGGGCCTGGACACCGGTACCGCATCCACGGCTGCCCGCTGATTGACCCGACCGACTTCGGAGGTGGTGGTGAACCACGTCATCCGTCGCTCGACCATCTGCAACTGCTCGATCGCGGCATCGATTGCCGCGTGTGCGTATTGGGGATCGCGATGCACGACCCCGATCTCGCCGAGCGTTCCCATGGTCGGCACGGTGCGTCGCACGAGTCTCGCGCGCCGGCTCCGGGCGAACGGAACCGCGGCGACAACGAATGCGCCTACACCGAGCGCGATCACCTCACGACGTGACGGGTAGCGCAGCGTCAAACGGTGACGGTCATCCATGCGACGACTCCGAGAGATCGTGAATGAGATCGCATGAGCAGTCCCGCCCCACGGCCGTGTGCGAGCAGGTCTGGCAGCGATCCGACCGGCTGTTCCGGTGCAGCAATCCGAAGGTCACGAACAGCACGACCACACCGAGAACGCCGAGAATCTCACTCATGCCGAGCTCAACAGTCCGGCAAAACCCATGAACGCGAGCGACAGGCTGCCGGCGATGATCAGAACGAGCGCCATGCCCTTGGCGAGCGACGGGATGTCCGCCACCTCGGTGGCCTCGCGGATCGAGGCCATGAGCACCAAGGCGAGCGTGAGCCCGAGGCCCCCACCCAGCGCGAAGAACAGTCCTTCAAAGAAGTTGTATCCACGGTTGGTCTGGAAGATCGCCAGGCCAAGGATCGCGCAGTTTGTAGTGATGAGCGGCAGGTAGATGCCGAGCTGCCGGAACAGCACGGGGCTGACTTTCTTGATGACCATCTCCACGATTTGTACCAGGGAGGCGACGACGACGATGAACGAGATCAACCGCAGGTATGGGGCGTACGGCAGGATGAACGCGTTCAGGAACGAAGCGCAGAGCGACGTGATGGTGAGCACGAAGATGTTGGCGAGTCCCAACCGCAATGCGGTTGCCACGCGAGCTGACACGCCCATGAACGGACACAGGCCGAGGAAGTAGTACAGGGTGAAGTTGTTCACCACCATCGCGGACAGCAGGATCCAGAAGAGCTCGCCCATCATGCTGCCTCCCGCTCGGCGGCAACACCGTGAGGCCACTCCCGTACCTTGGCCCGCTCGGTCCGTCGCTTCTCGAGCCAGCCGAACAGGAGGAGCCAGAATCCAAGCGTGAGGAACCCACCGGGCGGGAGAATGAAGATCACCCACGGCTCGAACGGCCCGGGAATCACCTTCATTCCGAGGAACGTTCCGTTGCCGAGGACCTCCCGCACGGCTCCCATGAGCAGCATGGCGATGATGAACCCGAACCCCGTCCCGAACGCGTCCAACAAGGATCTGCCGACGGGGTGCTTTGCGGCAAAGGCTTCTTGCCGGCTCAGGATCATGCAATTGACCACGATGAGAGCGACGAACGCGCCCAGGGCTTTGTGAATGTCGGGGACGAGCGCCTCGAGCGTCATATCGGCCACGGTCACGAACGTTGCGATGATCAGGATGTAGGTCGAGATCCGCACTTCATTGGGGATGAGCTTCTTGACCAGCGAGACCAAGAGGCTGGAGCCCGTCAGAACGAAGAACGTCGCGATTCCCATCACGAGCGCGTTCTCCACCGTATTGGTGACCGCGAGGGCGGGGCACAGTCCCAACATCTGGATCAGGACCGGGTTCTCCTTCCAAATACCGCGGAAGAAATCGTGCTGCGCCGTGGTCACCCTGGGGCTCATCGTCCGGCCTCCTGGGCAACCACGGTGGCGGTGTGCGCCTCCAGCATGGGGCCCAGCCGCGTGAGGGCGTTGTTGATGATCTTGATAACGGTCCGCGACGAGATCGTCGCTCCCGTGATCATGTCAATCTCGTGCGGATCGCCGGTTGCCTGGCGGGCCTTGACCCCCGCGAGCGGGGCCCGCACGCCATCGAACTGATAGACGAAGCTCGTGTCCTTTTCGATCTTGTCACCCAGTCCGGGGGTCTCTTTGCTTTCGAGCACCTTCATACCAAGCAGCGAGCTATTAGCGTCGTCGTAGCCGAAGATCACGCGGATGATGTCTTGAAACCCCGCTTCCGCGGAGGCGATCGCAAAGCCGATTGGCGTGCCATCCTCGCGGTAGCCCCGGTAAATCTGCTCCAGGCGCTTGGGGTCGGTTCCTTCCGGTGGCTGGCTGGCGAGCTGATCGTCGAGCACGTAGAGCGTGTCATAGTGATGGGGTGCCTTCAGCACCTCTTGCACTGCCGCTGCCAGGCGCTCGGCCTTGTTGCGCTCGATCGTCGGTGCGGTGGCCTGAAAGACGAACACGAGGACGAACCCGGCCAGCGCCCCCCCCAGGCCCAGCGTGACCAGCAGTCGCCACGCCGGCACCTCCCGGCGGACTTCGAGCTGCACCGGCCCGCTCACGCGCCCTCCCCGGCGTGCGCCTTGACCGGCTGCGTGCCGAAGACCGTGGGCTGGGTTGCCCGATTGATGAACGGCACCAGCGCATTCATGAGGAGAATCGCGTACATCACGCCTTCGGCGAGCCCGCCCCACAGTCGGATGATGACGACGAGGGCCCCGATCCCGAAGCCGTACACCCACGATCCCCGGTTCGTGACGGGTGAGGTCACCATGTCCGTCGCCATGTAGACGGCGCCGAGCATCAGACCGCCCGAGAACAGCATGAACAGCGAGTCCGGGTAGCGCACGGGGTCCAACAGGTGGAGTCCACCCGCGATCACGGCGACCGTCAGGAAGATCGAGATCGGGATGCGCCAGTTGAGGTACTTGCGCCATGCGAGATAGGCGCCGCAGAGCAGGATGACAATGCCCGCCGTCTCACCGAGCGATCCCTCGGTGGCCCCGACCATCAGCTGCCACAGGTCCGTCGTGGTCTGCTCGAACTTCTGGAGCCCCAGCGGCGTGGCGGTGGTCATGACGTCCACTTCCCGCGCGCTCATCAGTGGCAACGCGAGATTGTCACCGCGGAGCTGCCACCAGCTTTCCCGAATCACGGGCCACGTCGTCAGTGCCACCGGAAACGACGCCTGCAGGAACGCTCGGCCGAGCAAGGCGGGGTTGAACACGTTCTGTCCCAGCCCGCCGAAAATGAGCTTGCCGAACCCGATCGCGAACACGCCGCCGACGAACGCCATCCACATCGGGAGCCCCGCCGGGAGCGTGAGTCCGAGGAGGAGTCCCGTGATCACCGCGGAGCCGTCGGTCAGCGCGCCGTGCTTGCCGAACGCCCATTCGGTGGCAAGGCATCCCGCCAGGCTCGCCCCAATGACCAAGAGCGCACTCGGTCCGAAGTAGTACGTGGCCACGACGACGATCGGCAGCAGGGTCGCGTTGACGGTCCACATGATCTGCGGAGTCGTGTCCTTCTCCGCGAGATGCGGCCAGGCCGTGATCAACAGGCGCGAACCGGTCACGCTGCCACCGGATGCTTCTTCAGGTGGTTCTTGGCCATCGCGAACAGCTGCGTGAGCGGGATGTTCGACGGGCAGGTGTACCCACAGCACCCACAGAGCATGCAATCCATGAGGTGAAAGTCCGTTGCCATCTCGTCGTATCGGTCCGCCAACGCGAGTTGGCCGAGCGCCTGCGGGTTGAGGAACACGGGACACGCGTCGAGGCAGTGGCCGCAGCGGATGCACGGGTACGACTTCTGTGGCTTCACTTCGGCCTCGGTCAGGACGATGACACCGGTGGTACCCTTCATCACGGGGATCTCGAGGCCGCCAACGGCTGCGCCCATCATCGGACCGCCGAATACGATTTCGCGGGCGTCGTCGGTCACGCCTTCACAGGCCTCGATCAAGTCGCCCACTTTCGTACCGACGGGAACGATCAAGTTGGAGGGCCGCCGGATTCCGCGCCCGGTGACCGTGACGATGCGCTCGATGAGGGGAAGACCGGTCTCGAACACTTCGGCGATCGTGGCGACCGATGCGACGTTGTGCACCACCACCCCGACGTTCAGCGGCAGCTTGCCGGACGGCACTTCGCGACCGAGGAGCGCCTTGATGAGCATCTTCTCCGCGCCCTGCGGATACTTCACGGTCAGCGGGTGAAGCGTGACGTCGAGGTCCGTCGGCAGTGTGGCTCGGAGGGCTTCGATTGCATCCGGCTTGTTCTTCTCGATCCCGATCATCGCGCGATCGACACCAAGGCACCGCATCATCAACCGGATCCCGAGTTGGACCCGCTCGGGATACTCCACCATCGTGCGATGGTCCGTGGTGAGGTAGGGCTCACACTCGCACCCGTTGATCACAATGGTGTCGATCTCGACATCCTTCGGTGGGACGAGCTTTACGTGCGTCGGGAACGCCGCGCCGCCCAAACCAACAACGCCCGCGTGGCGCACAGCCTCCACCAGCTCGTCACGGCTCAAGTGCTGCCAGTCGGGAATGATCCGTTTACGGGGTACCTGCGCGGAGTAGGGCTCTACGTCGATGCGGATGGCCGGCTGGTAGCTCCCGGTAGGATGCGGCCAGAGATCGATGCCGGTGACTGTTCCAGATGCCGATGCGTGGATCGGTGACGAGATGAACCCATCGGCCTCACCGATCAGGTCACCACGTTCCACACGGTCGCCCGCCCGCACGATGGGCTTGGCCGGTTTCCCCGTATGTTGACTGAGCGGCAGCACGACCTCATCGGGGAATGGCATGCGACGAATCGCTACCCCCTGAGTCAGTTCCTTGAGCTCAGGGGGGTGCACCCCGTGGCGGAACCTCATGCGGCGAGGCATCGGTCCCTAGTTGAAGGGCTCCGCCCGCTTCACCAGCTTGTCGAGGCCCTTCTCCTTCGAATTGAGCGGCGTGCCCGGGTGGATGATCCGCACGGGGCAGCGCTCGGCAGCCGTCACGAGCTGCTTGAAGGTTCCGGCTTTGGGATCTTTGATGAATGCCTTCTTCTTGTCGTCGTACGCGAATAGCTTGTTGTTGATGTTCGTGCACTCGTTACAGGTCGTACATCGCGCCGAGTCGATGTACGGCTCCATCGCTAGCCCTTCTTCCTCCTCCACGACCGCTGGCGCAGGTGCCGTGGCCACGGCGGTTGCCGTACCTCCCGCCGCCGGAGCGGCGGAGCCGCCCGCGTCGAACTGAATCGGCGCGAGCCCCGACATCGTTTGCACCTCCGAGAGCAGATCGGCGATCGTGCGCTGACCGTTGCCGGCACGTACGAGCCCCTCGGCGAGTCGTCGCGCGATGATCTGTGGGTAGCGCGCCTTGAGATCGGTCAACTTCGCCTCGTACTCGGCTTTGAGGGATTCCGCCTCCTGCGCGAATCCTGCCTCGGCCTCGGCGGATACCTCCTCGTCGAGCCCAGCCATCTCCTTGAGCAGGCTCCACACCGCCAGCCGGTCCTCGGCAAGCTGCACCATCTCCGGCGAGACCGACAACCGTCCGAGCGTGCGGTCGCGCTCGAGCGCGTAGATGAACGGCTGTCTCTCCGCACGGTCTTCCAGCGGCAGCTCGAGGAACTCATGGAACGGTATGAGCTCGTCCCCGTCCCCCTTGATACGCTTGAAGTGTTTCTTGAACCGTGCTTCCGTCGCCGCCCAATCGGCAATTGTGACCGGCAACGTCATCGTGTGTTCCTGGCTATCGTCATCGAGATACGTGAGGTCGTACTCAGGCCAGGTGTCGTCCATAGACGGATTGCCGTCCAGGCTCAACCGTTCCGACATCTTCTCGCCCTCTGCCGGATCGTAGACCAGGACCGGGTACGCGCGGCTCTCGAGCGAGAGCTTTGCCGCATCGGGTGGCTGGTCATCGCCGAGTCCGTGTTCGGGCGGGCAGGGGCAGTGCAACGCCAGCACCGTTGGAAAGCGGGACTGCAATCCCTTGAGCACGCCGCCCAGGAGATGTGATGGGTTGGCCTGTGAGGCCTGCAGCACGAACACGTTTCGGTGCGCGATGGTGACCAGCGCCAACTCCTTTCGGGTTTCCTCCTTACCGTGCTGCGCCTTGCCGTACGCCGCCATGTCGCTCACCTGACCGATGAAGCCGCTGGTGCAGGCCTGACCGCCGGTGTTGGAGTACACCTGTGTGTCGAGCACCATGACGCGGATCGGTTTCCCGCTCGCCAGGAGTCGCGAGAGGTTCTGAAAGCCGATGTCCAGCATCGCGCCGTCGCCGCCCGTCGCGAAGATCGGCGGGCACATCGCGAACTCTTCGTCGGTGAACTGATGCCAGTTGAATTGGACGAAGAACGGCTCGTGCACGTCGGCATCGTATTCACCGGCCACGTCCAACTCGGCGCGTCGCACGGCGACGAAGCCGTCGGCCATCTTGCGCATGTGACCTTCGAAAATGCCGATCGCGATGGACGGAGCGTCCTGAAACAGATGGTTGACCCACGGGAACGGATAGGGGTTGTACGGATACGTGCTGCCCCACACCGACGAGCAGCCCGTCGCGTTCGCCATACCCATCGTCGAACGCCCTTTGCCCGTGGGGCCTTGAGTGTAGCGCCACCGTAGATCCTTGAGCTCGTCGATCGTCTTGGTGATACGCGCGACGGCCGGCTTCTTCGTTTCGTCGAGCGTGATGTCGGTCTTACCCTCGCCGACCCCTAGCTCGTGCAGGTCGGCATCGGATGACAGGATCTTCCTTGCCTTCTCGTCGAGCGCCGTAATCAATCCATCGAGCTTGGTGACGTATCGCTCGGCGCGCGGAATCATCAGCGCATTGACCGCCGACATGACGAGGTGCACATCGGTCTTCTCGCCACAACCCATGCAGGCGCCGTCTCCGCCCGCCATGGAGCGGTACGTGTCCTTCTTGAGGAGCAGCGACTGAAGCACGCCGATCCCTTCCTCGATATCGGACACGTTGATGTAGCGATCGTCCGTGTCGGGAAGGTGCTCCCACAGCTTCCAATTGCGGCGCAGCTTGTCGACGACGTCGTCGGTCTGCGGAATGGTGATCAGCGCCTCGTCGGGGCAGACCTGCACGCAGATGTTGCAGCCCTTGCACGCGTCGGGGCTGATGGTGACTGAGAGTAGCCCGCCCGTGTTCTTCTCCGCGGTCTCGGGGAGGTCGAAGAACGGCCCCGTTTTGGCGAGTGGAAACTCGGAGATCGCCGCGTACACGGGCCCAAACTCCTCGTCCATCGCGGCGCGACGCTCGGGATCGAGCTTCAGCTTGTCGACCACCGTCTTGTATGCTTGAGATAGCACGGACGCGAAGTCGTTGAACGGCACACCCCGCATGATTTTGCGGGACTCGTTGCCCAGGTGCTTGACGATCTGTCCGAGCCGGTCGTACGACCGACCGTTCGAGACGGTCTTGATGCCGGCGTTGATCACGTCTTCGACTTCGCTCACCAAGCCGGGGATGGCCGCGTCCGGGCACTGGATCCAGCACTGGCCGCAGCCCGTGCACTTGGACGCGATGAACTCCGGGACCTCGAACCGCACGTCCGTCATGTCGCGAATCGTGCTGGTGGCCGCCGGGATCGCGCTCAACGCGGCGAATGGATCGGCAATGCCGTCGTCACCGGTCTTGTAGAGGTAGCACACCTGCTCCCAGAACCGTCCGGGGTTGCCGATACCGGGTCGAACTTCCGAACCGTCGAGGATCGCGGGCATCTCGGGTGGGATCGCCACGGCGTCCTGATTCACCTCGAGGGCCTCGTGGTCCACGGTCAGGACTTCATCGAAGCCGCGACGGATCACTCGAAGGTTGTCCTCCACCACGCGCTCGCCCAGATGCCCGAACTTCTTCTGCAACTGTTTGCGGATACCCTCGAACAGGGTCTCTTCAGTGAGTCCTTCGCGCTCCATCAGCGGAGAGACCTTGAAGAACGCTCCCATGAAGGCTGCGCCCTGCATGCGGTAGCGCAGCTCCGGATCGCTGGCCTCTTCCATGGCGATCTTGAACGCGTTGAGACAGTGGACGTGGAGCTTGCGCTCCTTGACGGCCTGCTGCGCATCGGCCGGCAGACTGTTCCACAGTTCCTCGGGGGTTCCGTCGTTCTGTATCACGAACACGCCGTTCTCTTCGAGGCCCGCAAGCGGGTTCGAGTGACGGAACACGTTGGGGTCTGGTGACAGCACGACGTTCACGTGCTTGAGCTCGCAGTTCAGCCGGATGGGCGCTTTCGCGAGAGTCGCATAGAACGTCGTGGGCTGACCCTTCTTTTCCGAGCCGTATTTGGGGTTGGCCTTGATATTCAAGCCGAGCAACTCGGAGGCCGTCATCGCCAGGTTCTTCCCCATGGTGATGGCGCCCCAACCACCCACCGAATGGATGCGGATCGAGATGGAGCCCGGCGGCATGAGGTCCACGTCCTCGGACGGGAGGAGCGACAGATGCTTGACGTTCGGATACGCCTCGAGCAGCTCCTCCTGCCAAATCTGAAGCTTTGGCAGCTTGGTTCCCTCACGCACGAAATCGATGCCGAGGTAGAACTGGCGCCGCTGCGTTCCGCCCTCGATCATGTTGTCGACGGCGGCAATCAGGTCGCCCGGTTGCAGATCGCGGCTCCCGAGTCCATACGTCCCGGAATAGAACTCCGGTACATCGTGCGCCTGGCAGGCCGCGACCCCGGCATGCGGTGGCGTGCCCTTGGCCCGCCCGTTCTCGAGCGCCTTGCTCATCGACGCGCGAATCTCACGCAGGAGCGGCTGGTCAACCGCCAGCGGCTGGTCCACGCGTTCGAGCACGGTGACGGCCTGCTTTCCCTTGACGAGATGGGTGATCACGTCGGCGGGGAAGGGCCGGAACATCGTGATGTTCAGGACGCCAACCTTGAGGCCGCGAGTCTCACGCAGGTAGTCGCACACCGCTTCCGCGTTCGAGACCAGTGACCCCTGACCGGCGAGTACCCACTCGGCATCGTCGAGCCGATAGCCGGTGGCGCGGCCGTAGTGCCGCCCCGTGAGGGCCGCAAACTCGGCCATCGCCTGATCGGTGAAGTCGACCACATGGTCGAAGTAGAACGGCCGCTGTGCGGCGACACCCTGCTGATAGCTGTCCTGGTTCTGTACCACGCCCAGCATGGCTGGATAATCCAGGTCGAACATCTCCGGAATACGCCGCCGCTTTTCACCGAAGACCCACCGCTGTGCCGGCGTCGGCGACTCGATGATATCCGACGGATCGCCGAGGAACTCCTTGACCAGCTCCCGCTCGGGCATGCGGAAGGACTCAAGGACGTGCGTGGTCAGAAAGCCGTCCTGTGCCAGAATGCCCGGGTTGAGCGAGAGTTCGGCCACGCGGTGCGCGATCAGATTGAGATCGGCCGATTCTTGGGCGTCCTTAGCGAACAGCTGGAAGAACCCAGTGTCGTCGACCGCGTGGTAGTCGTCATGCCCTGCATGCACGTTGAGCGCATGCTTGGTCATGGCCCGTGCGCCGATGTTGAGCACGTAGGTGAGCCGCTTACCGGCTGCGGCGTACAACGACTCGTGCATGTACGCAATGCCCTGACCGCTGGAGAAGTTGGTCGCGCGGAGGCCGACCATGCTCATCCCGGCCGTTACGGCCGCTGCGGCGTGCTCTCCCTCGGGCTCGAAGAACAGCAGCCGGCGGCCGTTTACATTGGTCTTGCCCGCCGCGACCGCGGCGGCCCACCCCTCGCCCATCTGGGTCGACGGAGTGATCGGGTAGGCACCGGCGCCCTCACTCGCATCCGTTTCCATCTGGACGACCGCGCCCGTGCCGTCGTCGGCTGTCGGGGTACCCGGATACTTGGGCTCGGGAGGTGTGTGTTCTTTGCGCTTGAACATCATGCGACCGCTTTCTCCTGGGGCTTGCGGGTCTCGGCGAACTGCGCACCGTTAACCCAGACAATCGCGCCGGTCGGGCATCGTTCGATGGCCGCCGGACTCGCCAAGTCATTCTTGCTGTAATCCACCACCGCCAACCCGTCCCTGATCTCGATGAGACCGGGTGCCGCATCGGCCACGCACCGTTCGCAGGCCGTGCAGGCAACCCTGCACATCGCTTCGATCTCGTCTCCCTCGAGCGCGCTCTTGCACTGCACCAGGAGCTTCTGGTCGAGAGGCATGAGCGTGAACAGATCCTTCGGGCAGGCGTCCACACAGTCCCCGCATGCCGTGCACTTGTCGGGGATCACGACGGGAAGCCCGTACTGGTTCATGTAGATCGCGTCGAAGTCGCAGACGACCTCGCAGTCGGCGAGGCTCAGACACCCCCACGTGCAGCCCTTGCCGCCACCCGCGACCGCCGCGGCCGCCTTACAGGTCTCGAGGCCCAGGTAGTCGGCCTGCTGCACCGCGACGTTGGTGCCGCCTGCGCACAGGAGCCGTGCCACCCGCTTGGTGGCCTCGCCGGCCTCGACACCCAAGTAGTCGGCTACGTCGACCACATCGTCGGCCCCCATCACGGTGCACGTGGCGGGCTGTATGGCACCTCCTACCAGCGCCTCGGCGAAGGCGTGGCATCCCGCGAGCCCGCACGCACCACAGTTGGTGCCCGGAAGCAGGTCGGTGACTCCCGCGATGCGCGGGTCCTCCCACACCTTGAACTTCCGATGCGTCAGCGCGATCAGCCCGGCGAACGTGAATCCCACGCCGCCCAAGATCGCGACCGAGCCGAGGATGGCGGTGAATTCCATGACGCGCGACTACCCGAGATCCGACAGGTCCGCTTGCGTGAGGAGCCAGGCCGCGAGCTTGTCCACCGGATCCATCCGGGGTGGCGGTGCCTTCGGTGCCGCCACGACTCCTTCCGCTGCGGAGCCCGTGGCTGCGGCCGGTCGGCTGGCGAGCTCCTTGAGCTGTCTCAGCTCTTCCGCTTGCTGGCTGCCGCTCATGCCACCGAGTGACATCCGCGGTTCCTGCTCCGGCACGAAGGAGACCGTGAGCCGCTGCGACACTTCCGGTCCGGCACTCGGGTCATGGACAAACCGTGCGGCGGAATCGGGCACCAGCGCACCCACTCCGGGTCCTGGGAATGCCGCGAGCTGCTCGAGCCCGCTTGCGTCGTGGGTTTGCACGACGAATGTGCCCGGGGTGATCAAGCGTACGAGCGGCGCAGGGGCACAGGAGCCGCGTACCACGAGCACGAGCTTCTGCGATCCGTCGAGGAACTCTGCGAGCATCCCCGCCCGAAGGTCCGCGCCGTCGACCAACACCACTAGCGGCGGTGCGAGACGCCGTTCGCCCTTGCTCCATTTCACGAATGGGAACGAGCCAAGCGAACGGGCGTGCTCGTTGCCGTGGTAGCTGCCGGAGCGGGTGAGCTCGAAGATTCGCACCGCTCCGAAGGCGCGGCCGACCTCCTCCAGTGCCCTGGCGACCGCGGTACGGAGGTCACCACCAGGTGTCACGTCCACGAGGAACAGCTCGTGGTTGCGTTTGGCCAACTCGGCCATCGTGTCGCGCGCCTTCTCGATCGTCTCCAACGTCAGCCGATCGACGCTGACCGTGCTGCCAAACAGCTTCCCCAACCGTTCCGTGTCGATCCGATCGGCCGCGAATGGCCCAAGCTCCGCGGCCATCCGGTCCAGGTGACCGTTCCCTGACGCTTGGTATTCGCCGAGAAAGCTCTGCACCTGCTCGACAGTCGTGCCGAGCGCCGATTGGAAGGCGTCGCGTTGGCCGGACAGCGCTTCGAGCGCACGCTCCACTCGTTCGTCAAACGGCATAGCGGTCCAGCTCCTCGTTGAGAATCGCGAGCTTTTCGTCGGCGGTGTGAGTCGGCACGTTCCGCACCTCCTCGTACACCGGCGTGTGCTCGTCGCGGTAGAACAACCCGAGTCGGATCTTGTCGCCGATCTGTGCGAGTCTGAACCCGTTGACCAGATCCGATGGGTCGTGGTGCACGTGATTCTTGTAGATCTGCTCGGTGTCCTCGGATCGGATCCCCTTCGGGTGCACCATCAGCTCGATGGTGTCCGGATTCCGCATCGCGTCGAGGAACAGGTTGTCCGTGTACTGCGGGCAGCGCTGCAAGATCCGAATGAAGCTGAAGCCTCCGTGATGGAACGCCGCCTTGATCGTCTCATAGATATGGTCCGGCACCCAATCCCCGGTCTGCGCGACGAACGACGCGTTGGCGACACCGAGCGTCGTGGCGATTGGGTTGATGGCGTCGAGGTACGCGCCCCGTGGCTGCGTGTTGCTCCTCAGCCCCTTGGGGCTCGTCGGCGACGTCTGGTTCTTGGTGAGCCCGTACACCCCGTTATCGAGCATGAGCGCGACGATGTTCGGGTTGTAGCGGGTCGTGTGGATCCAATGGCCGGCGCCGATCGAGCAGCAATCGCCGTCGCCCATCACCGCGAACACGTGCAGGTCGGGCCGTCGCAGCTTCACTCCCGTCGCGACTGGAAGCGCGCGGCCGTGCAGCCCGTGGAAGCCGTACGAGTTGATGTAGTGCGGAAAGCGGCTCGAGCACCCGATGCCGGACACAAACACCGTTTGCTCTGGCGGCAGCTGCTCTTCAGCGAGCAGACGCTGCACGGCGCTCAGGACCGCGTGATCGCCGCAGCCGGAGCACCATCGGGGAACGGCCGCTTCGTAGTCATCCATGCTCCAGGAGCGGTCGTCGTCGACCGAGCTCCCGAGCAATGAGCATCCGAGTTGAATCATGACTGGGCTCCATTGGGCATGTAGCCCCGAATCGCCTCGTGAATGTGCCGGGGCTGCAGCGGCTCACCGGGCACGCGTGTCCAGCAGTCGACATCGACCAACGTGGTAGCACGCAGCAGCCAGGAAAGCTGCCCGCGGCGGCGGTTCTCATCGGTGATGAACGGTGCTGCAGGATCGTCCGAGTAATTGATCTCGACGGTCATCACCTGCTTGAACCGGCTGAAGATCTCCTTGAGGCCGGGTTCCAGCGGGGACAGGAACCGGAGGTGCAGGGAAGACACCGAGAGCCCTTCTTGGCGCGCACGATCGACGGCTTCTTCGATCGCGCCCATGGTGCTGCCCCAGCCCACCACGAGCAGATCGCCCTCGTCGTCGCCCCGAACCTTCGGCGGCTTCAGTGTCTGCTGCAACACCGCCATCTTGCGTGCCCGCATGGCGCAGCCGCGCTCGTGGACATCCGGGCTGTACCCGATCTTGCTGTCCTCGTCGTGCGACAGGCCGGTCGCACGGAACATCCCGTTCTGCTGGCCAGGAATGATGCGGCGCGACAGACCAGTCTTGGGGTCCCAATCGAGTGGTCGCTGGCCTTTCGGGACCGTACTCAGGTCCAGCGGCGCAGCGATCCAGTCGCGGCTCACGTTGGGCCGCGGGAATGGCTGCACGCCAGTGGCCAGGTTCGCGTCCGTTAGGACCACGACGACGCAGCGGAACGCGTCGGCGATCCGCCGGGCCGTGGTCATGCAGAGGAAGCATTCCTCCATGGTAGCCGGTGCCATGACGACCTTGGGGGCGTCACCCGGCTGCCCGAAGATGGCAGCGAGCAGGTCCCCCTGCTCGATCTTCGTGGGTAGTCCCGTGCTCGGACCACCGCGTTGCACGTCCACCAATACGAGTGGGGTCTCGGTCATGACGGCGAGCCCGATGAACTCGGTCTTGAGGGCCAGGCCCGGCCCGGAGGTGATCGTGAACGCGACCTTGCCCGCGAAGGAGGCACCGACCGCCACGCCAATGGCGGCGATCTCGTCTTCCGCCTGATGCACGATCCCGCCGAAGTTCTCGAAGATCTCGCTCAGGTAATGGGACGCTGAGGTCGCCGGCGTAATGGGGTACATCGCGCACAGCTCGAGTCCCGCCGCGATCGAGCCGATCGCGATTGCCTGGTTGCCGTTCATCACGACCATCGGCACGCCCGGCGCCTCGATCGCCACGTCCACTTTGAAATCGAGGTTTTCCTCCGCCCATTTGTGGCCCAGCTCCAGGAGCGCGATGTTCGCTTCGGCAACTTCAGGGGCCTTCTTGCGGAACTCGCTTGTGATGACGTCTTTGATGATCTCGAGATCCCGCGAGTAGATGTTCGCCAGCATCCCGAGCGCGAACATGTTCTTGCCGCGCCGCGGGTTCTCGACGACGGCCAAGGCCTGCTCCTCGAAGGGCACCTTGACGAACCGGTAGTCGTTGCCGGCCACCTCTTCCATCGCGGTAGCCCAGGCGTTGCGGATATCCTCGTCCTCGTGATTCTCCCACATGCTCTCGACGAGGATCGTGCATCCCTGGGACAGCGCGCCGAGGCGGTGCCGGTGGAGCAGGACCTGTTCGTTGAACGCCACCACGAGGTGCGCGGCGTCGCCCCAGTTGGTGACCGGCTTGGTGCCGATGCGGATCCGGTTGCCCGAAGCGCTGGGTGGCGTGCGCGGTGGTGGCTGGATTTCAGCGGGAATGATCTCCACGGTCCAGACCCCGTTACCCATCCGGGCGGAGACGCGGCCGAAGATCTGACCGCACTTCTGGGCGCCCTCACCCGGGTCGGATACGATTTCGACCGTGTGTTCGGCCACCTCGAGGATGGCTTTTTTATCAGGAGATGCCTTGGCCTTGGATTTCTTCTTCTGCTTGGCAGGCGTGGTGGTAGACGATGCAGTCATCTCACACTCTCGCGCGGACGCGTCCGTGTCACGTGAAGGCTGTGAGTCCGGGCGGAGTGCGGTCAAGGCGCCTCAGGGGGTCCTCGCCCATTAGCGTTATCGACAAACCGGCCACTCCACCCCTCCCGACCTTGTTGCGGCAGGTTAGGTCCAACGGGCAGGGCGCTGGGCGTCTGCCCAGCGCGTATCGACCTGTCAGCCCACTCACCGCTGCTCAGCAAGAAAAGCTAATGGGTTTAGGGGAATAGGAGTAGCAAGGCGGGATGAAGATGTCTTTACAAGCTGTTGTCAGATCAGGGTTTCCCGCTTTTCCGAGATATGCAGTTCCTCTTCCCCGCGATAGGGGGGTGTCGGCCGGGACTCAAGCTGGCACCCGCGCACCGTGGGCGTCGCACATCGGACAACGATTGTGGACGGACAGGGTGGGATTCGAACCCACGGAACGGTTCCCCGTTCACACGCTCTCCAGGCGTGTGCCTTCAGCCGCTCGGCCACCTGTCCCGAACGCGCGTAAACTACACTTCTACAGCGGCTTCCGCTGCCCTACCTCTTGCGCGGGCGCAGCGCGGTGAGTGGATTTGTGAGTAGGTTGGCGACGGGCGAGGACCTCCCGCATCGCCGCAACATCGGTCGCTTGATACGCCAACACCGTTTCTTGGCTCCGCCAGCCCCCGAGCTCCATCACGTCCTTCAGTGGGGCGCTCTTCAAGTCGGTCGCGAACTTCCGACGGAGACTATGCCAACCGAGTCCCGGTTGCTTGTCTTCTCCGGTCCGCTTGAGCGCGGTGCGAAACCAGGTGTGCAGTGTCTTCCTGCTCACTGGCTCCGCTTGCTGTCGCGGAGACGGTAGGAGCCAGCCATCCCCGATGCGGCCCTGCGTGCGCCGCACTTGCTCCAACACCCCCACGACTCGCGATGTAAGTGGGGTCATGTGCTCCCGTCCAGTCTTATCCATCTCTGCGCGCCACTGGATCGTCTTTCTGTCCAGGTCCAGGTCCGACCACCGCAGCAACCGAATTGCGTTGATCCGATGGCCGGTCTCGTGCGCGAGGACGAGTGCGACCTCGAAGCGCCAGTCGATCCGGGGGGCCACCAGGAGCAACGCCTGATATGTGGCGTCGTCCATCACCGGGCGATTCGGGCTCGGATTGGCGGGCAATCGCACCCCGACTCCATCCAGTGGGTCCCGCGGAATGAGCCTCGCCCCGACGGCCCACCGCAACGCAGTGCGCAGGACTTTGAGGTCCTGCGCGATCACACGCTCGCCCACCGCTCGCGTCTGGCCGGACGGGGTGGAGACCAGCCCGTCCCGTCGGGCAGCGATAAACTGATTCCACTCACGACGGCCCAGCTTCATCACAGGGGTCTGGGGCCCGATGACCGTGAGCAGTAGATGGATCGCCCGCCGGTCGTGGGTCCGCTCCTGCGGTGACTTCCGCTGGACCAATTCATCGTGCTGATAATTGTCAAAGAGCTGGCGGAGGGTGAGCCGATCATAAACGGGGACACTGTTCCCCTCGCCGATCATCGTCGCCATCCGGTCGGCCTCGCGTCGAGCACGTTGCCGGTCACGGTGGCCGAGGCTCATTCGGCGTGGCACGGGTCGTCCGTGTTCATTGGGTTCGTACCACTCGACGTAACAGACGCCGCAACGGTTCGTGAACACCCGAACGCGGTTCCGTCCACGCTCCCCCGCGCTGTAACTCCACATGCGTGCTGTCATCGTGGAACTCCTTCCTCCACGACTGACCGCACAATCCGACCCTTGCGGGTGCCTGAAATGTGGATAGGGTGGGACGATTTCGGCAGGGGCTTGCGCGGAAGATCGCCTCGGCGAATTCGGGGAGCCCCAGGACGGCCCACGTTGAGGATGGTGCCCTCCGCGACAAGGCGTCCCAGATGCTCTCGGGAATAGCCAGAGAGCCGAGCGGCTTCCGCCAGGGTGAGTTCCGCGTCGGCGTCAGCAGATGCCAAGCTCTCGATGTCTCGTATGACCTCGTCGCAGAGTGCTGCGCCGTCAACGGATGCGTGCACCCGACACCACTCGTCGCGGCGTCTGCGCCACCGAGTGATGATGTCGTCGGGGGTCATGAGCCCCCCTCGTCATCCTGACCTTGGATGCCGCGCTTGGGCGCGGCGCCAAACTCGGCCGTGTTCTCGTCTCCAGAGGAGCATCGGGTCGGAGCGCTGGCCGTTCCAAGACGGCCTTCGCGCTCCGTTGGACCTTCTGGGGTAGGGGAGCGGTCGCCGTCACCAGACGCAGACCGTGACCCCTCACCTACACCAGGTCTAACATTAGGTGGTTCGGTGTCTGTAGACGCCGAACCATTCCCTTCAGTTATACCCTTACTGTTCGTGATCCCTTTCGGGATCACTTTCCCGTTACCTATACTTTTACTGTGTACCTCTGGAGGTAACACGTCGGGTACAGCCGATGAGCTACCGATGTCAGGTCCGGTAGCACACTCGTGCTCTCTGAGATGCTCGTCGGTAGTCGGTGGGACCAGATAGTAGTGTGTGTACTTTCCCCGTTTCTTCTTCTCGATGACTCCGTTACGGAAGAACGCGGAGAGGATACGTCGGACATATTCCGCCGACAACCCTGTGAGAGCGGCAAGCCGCTTATGCCCAGGGAAGGCACCCCACGGATTGTCTTCCTCCAGGTCATGAAGTCGGAGAGCCAAGAGCACCAGGCGTCTTCCGGGCGCTAGCTGCTGGCTCTGAAGCTCGAAGAACTCTTCATCGCGTATCCAGCGGACAGGTCGCTCCTTGGCGGCCTTCTGTTTCCTCCAGTCGTGAAGCCTCTGTTGGCTGTCCGTGGTGGGTGAACCTGCTGCATGGTGCTCAGGTTGCGTCGTCATGTCCTCTCTCTCTCTGCGCTGTTAGGGGTGATACCCGTGGGCAGCAAGCTGCAGATCAAATCCCACGGGGTGTTGTAGGCGTTGTTGCCCGTACCGTTGGTGAGTCGGTCCATCTGCACCTCCATTTCCTGTTGGTGAAACTGCGAACGGGATAGAGTCGCGCTCGACTCCACCCCGTCTGCTGGACTCTCGGTAGTCCGCATGCGCCCGGTAGGCTGCAACAACTCCGCTCCTCCTGCAAGTCGTGGAAGAAGGCTCGTTACCACGTTCCTTCCAGGTTTTCACATCGCAATTCTTGGTCTTGACTTGGCGCAAGGATGCGAGGAGATGGGCAGGATCCCAAGGTCTACGGGGATCACGTGAGCGAACGGCCAATATCGCTGTACATCGATAAACAAAAACATCAAGGCTTGCTGCCGCCCCCCGGCCACTCCAGCGGATGGTGTCACGCTGGGGCTTGATTACCCCCCTTGGAGAGAGCGGCGTACACAAGACGAGCGTCATGTGTACACTCACCTCCTAGACGGCCTCCAGAACGTTCGCGTACCGAGCCCTGCGTCGGACTATCTTGACCACCGTTGAAGCGTGCCAGCGGCCTCCTCGCTTGGTCTTGCACCGCTCTGCGTTGAGCGTCGAGGCGATGCGTCGGTAGCTCATTCCTCGCCTCCAGAGCGTCAAGACTCTCTCGACCGAAACCAACTCGTTCGGGTCAGGTTCAAGATCCCCGCCCGGCGAAGCCGTGCGAAATCCGAGCGGCGTTGCCCCGAGGCGCTCACCGTTCGCCTTCTTGTGGGCCAGAGCGGCTGCCGTCCGTTCACCAATGAGTTCACGCTCCATTTCTGCGAGGGCTCCCATGATTCGGAGAAAGAAGCGTCCCGATGCATTGGATGTGTCGACGGTCTCTTGCAGGCTGTGCAGCGCCACGTCGTGAGATTGGAAGACGTCCTCGACGAGATACAGCAGGTCACGCGTTCGGCGGGAGAGCCTGTCAAGCTTGACG
>JBDHAB010000024.1:0-353 GCA_039588295.1 Gemmatimonadota bacterium | reverse complement strand
AGCTTGACGACGACGATCGCGTCAATGTGACGGGCGCGACTGGCCCTGACGATCTGTTGGATGCCGTCGCGCTTGAGGTCCTTGCCGCTGACCCCTTCATCGCGTATGACCTCAGCCAATGTGAGTTCCTTCGCCTCGGCGTAAGCCTTGATCTTGGCCGCCTGTGCATCCAGGCTGATTCCCTCCCGGGCCTGTTCGTCCGTCGAGACGCGGACGTAGCCGAGTGCGATTGGTCTGTTCGGTGGTTGTGAGTGCTTCGACATGTGCTTCCTCGCGCTTTAGCAGTCGGTGGTGTCGTGGGCTGCAAGCTGCGCTCAAATCCCCACGGAGGTCCCGCAGGACCTCAGGTTCGT
>JBDHAB010000023.1:0-45015 GCA_039588295.1 Gemmatimonadota bacterium | reverse complement strand
AGACCGCTGAGTGTCTCCAGCTAGCTCATCACGGGGGAGAACATGTATGGCTCGAGCCGGCCGGTCTGGAGCCGGCTCCCGATCCACCCGACGGTCCGGACCGCCGTCGCGGAGCCGTTGGCGAACACACCGTCAATGATCCGCTCGTCGATCACTTTCCAGAAGGCGCGCTCGGAAACCCACATCACCGGCCGCACAACCAGGGCATCGTAGATCTCATCGACGTACCATTTGCGGAGCAGCACTTGCTGCAACCCCGTCTCCACGGGTGCCTCGCCCGGCGTCTGCAGCCGGGCAGGTTTGAGGAAGTTCCACGCTCCCAGAATGCCGGCAGCCGCTACGACCGTCGCGAGTCCGAGCAGCGCCCACTCTGTGCTGGCCGACAGATGCCCTTCGGGCAGATACGCGGCGCTGAGCTCCGTCACCGGCTCCATCCAGTGGTGCAGCCATCCGCTTGCCGGCAAGATGGCCGGCAGATTGATCACGCCGGCAACGACGCTCCCGACCCCGAGCACGACCAGCGGACCCGTCATGACCCACGGAGCTTCATGCAGGTGCCGCTGCTCCTCGACGCCGGTCCGATTGGGACCATGGAAGGTGTACAGCATCATCCGCGTCATGTAGAACGCCGTGAGGAGCGCCGCGATGACGCCGACGATCCAGATGACGTAAAACGCGCTGGCTTCGTGGCCTCGCGCGAACGTCATCGCCAGAATCTCATCCTTGGAAAAGAACCCGGAGAAGCCCGGCACCCCGGCGATCGCCAAGGTGGCGACCCACATCAGTCCCACGGTCCACGGCATGTACCGGCGCAGGCCACCCATATTCCGCATGTCCTGCGCATCCTCGTGGCGCTGCGTGGCGTGGTACGCGTGATGCAGCGCATGGATAACGCTGCCGGAGCCGAGAAACAGCAGTGCCTTGAAGAACGCATGGGTCGTGAGATGGAAGATGCCGGCCGCATACGCGCCCGCCCCGACACCCATGAACATATAGCCGAGCTGAGACACCGTAGAGTATGCCAGGACCTTCTTAATGTCCCATTGCTTGAGCGCGATGGTCGCAGCAAACAGGGCCGTGGCGGCTCCCACCGCGGCCACCACCAAGCTGGAGACCGGCGCCATCGCAAACAGCACGTTCGAGCGTGCCACGAGGTAGACTCCAGCCGTCACCATAGTTGCAGCATGGATGAGTGCCGACACCGGAGTGGGTCCGGCCATGGCGTCCGGCAGCCACGTGTACAGGGGGATCTGTGCGGACTTTCCGGCACATCCGAGGAACATGGCCAGTGTGATCAACGTGATGGTGGTCCCACCCACCGCGAACACATGCGGCGCCTCCTCGAACACACCGGCAAACGACAGCGAGCCGGTGGCCTGGAAGATCATGAACATCGCGACCAAGAATCCGAAATCCCCGATGCGATTCATGATGAAGGCCTTCTTGCCGGCGTCGGCGAAGGCCTGGTTTTCGAACCAGAACCCGATGAGGAGATAGCTGCAGAGCCCCACGCCTTCCCACCCCACGAACATCACGGGGAAGCTGGCTCCCAATACCAGCACGAGCATGAAGAAGACGAACAGGTTCAGGTACGCGAAGTAGCGCGCGTATCCTGGATCCTCGCCCATGTACCCGACGCTGAAGATGTGAATCAGCATACTGACGCCCGTCACGACGAGCATCATCACGGTCGACAGTTGATCCACCTGGAGCGCGACGTCGATCTGGAGATTGCCCGCCGGCATCCACGACCAGTACGTGAGCACGTATGGGGCATCGTGGGGGGGCTCGACCACCACCCCGCTCGCGACCACGACCGCGGCGAGAAACGCGAGCACCAGCACCCCGACGCCCACCGCGCTCACCGATCGCTTGGCGTCCGGCCGCAGGAATACGAGCGCCCCGTTCACCAGGAACCCGATGAACGGCAAGGCAACGACCAACCACGCCCACCCGACCGACGCAGGCATCAGCCCCTCAACAGATTGAACTCTTTGACGTTGACCGAGCTCTTGTGTCGATAGATCCCGATCATGATCGCCAGACCGACTGCGGCCTCCGCAGCCGCCACCGCCATGACGAAGAACACGATCACCTGGCCTTCACGCCCTAGTTGCTGCGCGAGCGCTACGAACGACAGGTTCACGGCGTTGAGCATCAGCTCGATGCACATGAACACCACGATGGCGTTGCGCCGAAACAGCACGCCTGCGACACCGAGGCTGAACAAGATCGCCGAGACGCCGAGTGATGGTCCGAGCAGCATTAGAGTTGCCTCTTCGCTAGCACGACCGCTCCGACGATCGCGGCAAGCAACAGCAGTGACGTGATCTCAAACGGAATCAGGAATCCGCGGAAGAGGGGTTCACTGATCGCCCCCACCGCCCCCTGTTCTTCCACGAACCGCGTGATGCTCCCTGCCGGGAGCCGCAGCTCTGCCGCCGGCATCACTTGTCTCAGGACCCAGAGCTCCACCACCAGCACCCCACCGATCGCGAGCACAACGAGACGTCCGACCCAGCCGATCATGTCGGACGGCCCGCGGCGTCCAAGGTTGAGCAGCATGATCACGAAGAGGAACAGCACCATGATGGCGCCCGCGTACACCAGCACCTGCACTGCCGCAATGAACTGCGCCTCGAGTAGCACGT
The DNA here is from genome assembly GCA_039588295.1 of Gemmatimonadota bacterium. Lineage (GTDB taxonomy): Bacteria > Gemmatimonadota > Gemmatimonadetes > Gemmatimonadales > GWC2-71-9 > JAOTVV01. The sequence continues at coordinate 42,364 of JBDHAB010000023.1, read as the reverse complement.
AGATCCCTGCGAGTGCGAAGAGCGTGCTCACGAGCCACAGGGCACTCACGACCGGGCTCCGCCGCGTGATGCACAGGAACGCCGAGCCGATGGCGACGCCACCGAAGATCCAAAACACCACTAATTGCGTCACAACTCACTCCCCTTTGGGATCCGCTGGATCCCAGAGCGTCGACACCGGATGCGTCTGCGCGCAAAGCCGCTCCAGATCGTACACGAAGCGCCCCCGATCGTATTCCGCATTCTCGTAGTGCACACCGACGTGAATCGCCTCCTCCGGACACACCTCCTGACAGTAACCACAGAACACACAGCGAAACTCATCGATCTCGTAGATCAGGGGATATCGATGTCCTAGTTCGTCCTCGCCCGGGACGAGCTTGATGCAGTTGGCGGGGCAGATCTGTGGGCACAGGCCGCACGCCACGCATTTGGCTCTTCCCTGCTCGTCCGTGAGCATCCGATGCGTCCCACGCCAGCGCGACGAAAGCGCCCAGTCGTCATCGGATTTCTGCTCCGGATATTGCATCGTGAACTTCGGCTGCAGGAGGTGCCGAAAAGTGATCGCCATTCCCGTGAGCGCGGCTCGTAAGTAGCTCACTTCGCGCTCCGGCCGCTTGATGACCCTGACCCCGATGGCCATCACGCCCTCCCTTCGGACGGCATGCGCCGACCCTCGATAATCCGGCCACGGTCCAGCACGTAATACACCGCCGCCAAGAGCACGACGTTCAGCCCGAACAGGGCAAGGGCATACAAGCGCCCAAACGCGAAGTTCACGGCATCGAACGCCCATACCGTCGTGGCAATGATCATGATATAGGCCAAGGCGACCGGCAGCATGACCTTCCAGCCCAGCGCCATGACTTGGTCGAAGCGGAACCGTGGCAGTGTCCACCGAATCCAGATGAAGCAGAACACGAAGAAGAACGTCTTCAGCGTGAACATGCCGAACGTCAACACGGACAGGAGCACCGACGGTTCGCCTGCATCCCACGGCCCCGGAATGTCCCACCCGCCGAAGAACAGCGTCGCGATGAGACCCGACATCGTAATCAACGCCCCGTACTCGGCGATGAAGAACATGGCAAATCGCATCGAGCTGTACTCGGTATGGTACCCACCCACCAGTTCGCTTTCACCTTCAGGCAGATCAAATGGCAGACGGTTGTTCTCGGCGAGCACCGAGACCACGAACAACACGAAGGTCAGGGTGAGCGGCACGACGAACCACAATGACTCTTGTTGCCGTGCGATCACAGCGGAGAGCGTCACATTGCCGGCAAGCAGCAGTACCGTGATGAGGCTCATCCCCAGACCGATTTCATAACTCACCATCTGGGCGCTGGAGCGCAGTCCACCGAGGAAGGAATACTTGTTGTTGGCCGACCAGCCGGCGAGCACGATACCGTAGACGGCAAGACTCGAGATCGCCAGGATGAACAGGAAACCGATTGGCAGATCGGCAACCACCATCGGAAGCACTCCGTCATAGACGAAGCGTCCGAGCAGCGGGAAGGTAAAATCGAGAGACAGGGGCAACGGCGAAGCAAACGGAATCACGGCAAAGAGCAACAAGGACGGGACGAACGCCATCGCCGGCGCCAGCAGAAACAGGGTCCGATCCGCCTGGCCTGGCAGCACCTCTTCTTTGGCGAAGTTCTTGAGACCGTCAGCAATGGGCTGGAACAGGCCCTGCGGTCCCACACGATTGGGCCCGATCCGGTTTTGAATCCACGCGGCCACCCGCCGCTCCATCCACGTGACGAACGCGACCCCGAGAAACAACACCACGAACGCAACGGTGGCCTTGACTCCGTTGACGAGCAGAAAGCCCTTCAACTCCGGCGTCATGCCGTGACCTCCGCCTGTGCACGCTCCTCGAGCACGACCCCTCCCCATCCCAGCCGCGCATACGACAAACCGTGGAAGGCCGACTCATGCTCGGCTAACTCGGCAAACGCCTCGGTGGCGCTGCTGAACGGCTCGCCCCGCCCAAGTTCCACGAGCAATTCGCCGAGCACCCACCACGCGGGCCGAGCCATCCCCGGTCCGGGCTTCGCCTGCGCATACCGTTGCGCCCGGCGATCACGATTCACGAACGTCCCGTCCTCCTCAGCCACATCCGTGACGGGCAGCACGAGACCCGCTGCCCGCGCCACCTCGGGAAGCGCCGTTCCCAGATAGACAACCGTGCCGGCCTTCGCAAGGGTGTCTCCGGACACGCCCTCCAACGACTCGTCGAGGATGAGCACCAACGCGGCGCCCGCCGCCGCCTCGACGGCGGCGTCAAAGCGATCGGTGTACCCCAAGATCGTGGCACCTGTGACATTGGGCGCCCGCTCACCCCGCAAGGCGAGGTTGGCGACCCCCGGCAGCGGTGCCTCCTCACCAGCCTGCTCCGCTCGAACCGCCCCGGTGAAGTCGAACGGCTCGCACAGCCGCTTCGCCAGATACAACGCCTCGTTGGAGGAGCTCGGCGAGGCTAACACCACCGCACGTCCGCTCGCCCCTCGCATGGCGTCAGCCGCCCGCGCCAACGCATGGTCCCAATCCACCGCATGCAACTGCCCACCCTTGGCAATCAGCGGCGCTTCAATCCGGTCCCCGCGATTCATCGATCGATACGTGAGCCGCCCGAGGTCGCACATGAAATACCGATTCACCTCGACGTTCGGGCGCGGACGCACCCGAACAACCGTGTGGCCGCGGCCGTCGAGATTCACGTTGCATCCCTGCGAGCACCCGGTGCAAATGCTCGGCGTCTTGTCGAGTTCCCACGCCCGAGCCTTGTGCAGAAAGTCCTTCGACAAGAGCGACCCAACGGGACACAAATCGACCACGTTCCCCGACCACGTGTGGTCGAGCTCTCGGTCCGGATGAATCCCGATGAAAGCTCGGTCGCCACGTTCGCTTACGTTGAGGACTTCCTCACCTGCAACGTGATCCATGAAGCGCACGCACCGTGTGCAGAGGATGCAGCGATTCGGGACGTACAGGATGTCCGGCCCGAAGTCCTCGACCGGGTTGAAACGCTTGGCGAACGTCGGCGTGTACCGTGTTCGGGCCTGCCCCTCTTGGAACACGTAGTTCTGCAACTCACACTCGCCCGCCTGATCGCAGATCGGACAGTCGAGCGGGTGATTGATCAGGAGGAACTCGAGGACACCCTGCCGAGCGCGCTGCGCCTCCGGTGATCGGTTGACCCGAACCACTTGGCCCTCGGCAACGGGGGTGGCGCATCCAATTTGGAGTTTCGGCGCGCCTTCGACCTCGACCAGACACATGCGGCAGACCCCGGCAACGGGCAGCCCCGGATGATAGCAGTAGTGCGGAATCAGCACTCCGGCCTGTTTCGCCGCCTCCAGGAGCGACGTCCCCTTCGGGACAGACACCCCAATGCCGTCAATCGTGACTGTGACCAGATCCTGATCCGCCATCGAACCTCACACGAGGGCCGCGACTGCCTGTCGCGCGCCCGTGATATACGCCTCGAACTCACCACGGAACTTCTTGATCGCGCTCCCCACCGGCGCGGCGCAGGAATCGCTGAGCACGCAGATCGTCTTCCCCGTCATCTGCTCGCCCACATCGAGCAAGAGATCGAGATCCGTCATCGCGCCCTCACCTCGCAGGATCTTCTGCAAGATCCTGACGGTCCAGGCCGTTCCCTCGCGACACTGCGTGCACTGGGCACAGGACTCGTGCGCGTAGAACCGTGCGATTCGCATCATCTGGTACACCATGTCCGCACTGTCGTCGAACACGATCATGCCACCCGACCCCAACATCGTGCCCGCTTCGACACATCCTTCGTAATCGAGCACACACGTTTCGGACTCCTCCCGATCGAGGAGTGGAACGGACGACCCGCCGGGAATCACGGCTTTGAGCGTGCGCCCCGGACGCATGCCGCCCGCGAGCTCGTGTATCAGTTCGCCCATCGGGAATCCCATTTCGACTTCGTAATTGCCCGGTTTCGTCACGTGCCCGCAAACGCTGAAGAGCTTGGTTCCGGTGCTCTTGGGATTCGAGCGACACAGCGACTTGTACCACTGCGCACCGCGCGTCAGAATGTGGGGCACCGACGCCAAGGTCTCGACATTGTTGATCGTGGTCGGCATCCCAAAGACCCCCACCGCGGCCGGAAACGGCGGCCGGATCCGGGGATTACCGCGCTTTCCCTCGATCGAGTTCATCAGCGCGGTTTCCTCACCGCAGATGTACGCTCCCGCACCGCGATGCACATACATGTCGATCTGGCGGCCGGTCCCCATCGCGTCGGCGCCCAGGACGCCGCGCTCATAGGCCTCATCCAAGGCCTGCTGCATGATCGTGATCGGCTCGGTGAATTCACCACGGATGTAGATGTAGGTGATCTCCGCCTGGATCGCGTGGGCCGTGATGGCGCACCCCTCAATGAGACCGTGCGGCGTCCATCGCATGATCTCCCGATCCTTGAAGGTGCCGGGCTCCGACTCGTCAGCGTTGCAGCACAGGTAATGGGGCTTGGACTTCTTCTTCGGCATGAACCCCCACTTCACGCCCGCGGGAAACCCTGCCCCGCCACGACCACGAAGCCCCGACTCCTTGACCTCGGTGATCACATCCTGCGGGTCCATCCCAAGCGCCTGCTCGAGCGCCCGATAGCCGCCGCGCTCGATCCAGCCATCGTATGAGCGTGCGTCCCGGTCGCCGAAGCACTCGCTCAGGACGACCGTCTCTTTGGGATGCGGCTTGTGGGGATATCCCATCAACCCTCCAACCGAAAGCCCGCCAGCGTGTCCCGCGTTCCACCCATGGTCATTGATACCTGCCGAGCAACTCTGGCACCTTCTCCGGAATCACATCCTCCACGAAATCGTCGTTGATGAGCACGGGTGTCGCGAACCCACAGGCGCCGAGGCACTCGACCTCGATTACCGTGAACCTCCCATCCGGTGAGGTGGTCCCGAGCTCGCCGCATCCGGTGTGCTCGAGAAACGCCTCCACGACACCCTCGGCGCCGCAGAGATTGCACGGAGTCGTCGTGCACACCTGAATGAAGTAACGCCCCACCGGGTGCTGGTGATACATCGTATAGAAGGTTACGACACCCTTGACGTACGCCGGCGTGAGCGCGAGGAGCTCAGCCACCTCCGCCATCGCGTCATCGGACACCCACCCGCGCGCCTCCTGCACCATCCACAACGCCGGCAAGAGGGCCGCCTGCCTCGACGGATAGCGTGTGAGGACATCGTCGAGGCGGGCTCGGCGATCACCCGTGAACACGCGCTCATGTGCTGTCGTTTCGTGCATCACAACGCTCTCGGTCCTCTGCGGCCGCTCCGCGAGTTCAGCGGTCGATCTCTCCCATCACAATGTCCACACTAGCGTTGATAGCGATCAGGTCGGCCAGGAGGTGCCCTTCCGCCAACTGCGGAAGGACCGCGAGATTGATGAGTGACGGCGGCCGTATCCGCCACCGCACGGGTTTGGCCGTGCCATCCGAGACGAAGTAGTATCCGAGCTCACCCTTGCCGTTCTCGATACTAAAGTACACCTCCCCGACCGGGGCCGGCACACCTTCCATAACCTGCTTGAAGTGGAAGATCATGGCTTCCATGTCAGACATCGCGGCCGTCTTGGGCGGCAGAATCACCCTGGGATCACTCACGTTGAGCGGGCCATCGGGCAAGCGCTGCAGCGCCTGCTGCGTGATGCGCACCGATTGCCGCATTTCCTCCATCCGAACCAGATACCGGTCGTAGACGTCGCCCGCCTCGCCGACGACGATGTCGAAATCGTACGTCTCGTAATCGAGGTAGGGTCGGTCCCGGCGAATGTCATAGGCCACACCGCTGGCACGAAGCATCGGACCCGACAGGCCACAGTTGATCGCGTCCTCGCCGCTGATGACGCCGATGCCCTGCGTCCGGCCACACCAAATGGCGTTTGCCGTGAGCAGTCGCTCCACCTCGTCGAGGACCGCGGGGAAGTTCCGACACCAGTCGGCCAGATCCTCCACAAACCCGTCCGGGATATCGGCCATCATCCCGCCGACTCGTGTGAGGCTGGTCGTCAGCCGTGCTCCGGTCCACGCCTCCTGAAGATTGTAAATCTTCTCGCGTTCCTGGAACGTCCACAGAAACGGGGTGAAAGCGCCGATGTCGACCGCGGTCGTTCCGAGCCACACCAAGTGCGAGATGATGCGGCTCATCTCGCACGCGATGACACGGAGCACCTTACAGCGCTCGGTGATCTCGATCCCCATGAGCTGCTCAGCCGCCAACGCCAGCGCGACGTTGTTGGCCATGGGGGCGAGGTAGTCTGTACGGTCGGTGAGCGGAATGATCTGGTTGTAGTGCCGATACTCGCCCAGCTTCTCGAACCCGGAGTGCAGATACCCGATGTGCGGCACGACGCCCTTGACGACCTCACCGTCGAGCTCGACGACGAGCCGCAACACCCCGTGCGTGGCGGGGTGCTGGGGTCCCACATTGAGGAGCATGCGTTCCGCCGAGAAGTCCGGCTCCGCTTCCCGATCGGCGAGGCCAACAGGTACACGAGTCGGGTGGCCCTCGAGATCGAGGCCTGGCGTCGCGAGATCGAGCTCGACCGTCCGCTTCTCAGCCATCGCTCTCCTCTGGGAGATCGGGAACCCGGCCCCGCTGTCCGCGCTCGAGCCGCTCACGCATCTCCATCGGGAGGTCGTACTGCGATTGGGCGAAGGATAGTTCTTCCATCGAGTAGTGCGCTTCCGGATTGGCATGGAGCGCTTGACGGACCTGCTCCGACCGGGAGAACCTCCCGCGCAGCGGGAAGTCCTTTCGCAATGGGTACCCCTCCGCGTACGTCTCCCACATGAGAATGCGCCGGAGATCCGGATGATCACGGAAGGTGATGCCGAACATGTCGTACACCTCCCGTTCGAGCCAATCGGCGGCCCGCCACAGCTCCACGACCGAATCCACCTCGAGCACGTCATCCTTGGCGAGCTCGACCTTGACCCGCAGCTCCGCGCCGCGCTCCAGCGACCGCAATTGATAGACGACCTCCAGTGGGAGCTCGGTGTCTCGGTACTCAACCGCCGTCACGTCGACGAGGTAGTTATAGTGTTCTCCGGCCGTCCCCTTGAGCCACCGGAGAATCTCGCGCGCCCGCTCAGCCTCCACATACACGATGGTCTGGTCGCACGATACCTGAGCCCGCCCCACGGCGTCACCGAACGTGTGTCGGAGGGCGTCGACCGTCGGATTCATGAAACGGCTACGCAGATCGTGTCTGGTGAATCGAGTTGCCGAACGGCTCCGACAACTCGTCGACGAGGCGCGGCGGGATACGGAGGGAGCCGGGTTCGAGGATCTGTTCCTCCCTGAGTGACGAATCGGCCATCGTTTCGCCACGCACCTTCTTCTGCAGCATCAGGATCCCGTACAGCAACCCCTCGGGCCGCGGCGGGCAACCCGGAACATACACGTCCACCGGTACGACCGTATCGATGCCCTGCACCATGGCATACGTGTCGAAGATACCGCCCGTCGACGCGCAGGCACCCATGGAGATGACCCACTTGGGCTGCGGCATCTGATCGTAGATCCGTCGGATCACCGGTGCCAGCTTGAAGGGCAACCGCCCGGCGCACAACAGCACGTCCGCCTGCCGAGGCGTGTAGCCCAGTCGCTCCATCCCGAAGCGCGAGATGTCGAATCGGCTGGCCGCAGTTGCCATGAACTCGATGGCACAACAGGCCGTCCCGAAAGGCATCGGCCAGAGACTGTTGGAGCGCGCCCAATTGACCAGAAAATCGAGGCGAGTCGTCACCCAGTTGGGGGACACCTGACCCACAACGGTTGTCCCCGCCTGCGCAGCGGCCCCGCTGGGCTGCGGATCCCGCGGCATCAATCCCACTCCAGTGCTCCCCGCTTCCAGACGTAGATGAGGCCGACCAGCAGGATCACGACGAAGACGAGCATCTCGACCAACCCGAACAGTCCAAGCCGGCGGAACGACACGGCCCAGGGGATCATGAACACCGTCTCGATATCGAAGACGATGAACAACATCGCCACGAGGTAGAACTTGACGCTGAAGCGCTCGCGCGTCGTGCCGAGGGGCGGCATGCCTGATTCGTAGGGGACCTGCTTAATCGGAGTCGGACGGGCCCGGGGAATGAAGTGCGAGAGCACGATCATGCCCGCAGCAGTCGCGACCACCATGCCAAGCAGCAGAATGAGCGGAATGTATTCCTGCAGCACCGTGAGTCGTGCTCGACAGAAGAATTCGGTGTTAGGGCGGTGGGAAGTTACCTAGGCGTTGCGAGGAGTGTCAAGCAAACCTAAGCTGGCGCGAGAGCGATGGTTACATATCTTTCCGGAGCCCTGCGGAAGGTGGCGCAGGAAGGCCCGGTGGCCGCCGCGGTTGCGGGGCGAACTCGACGTCCAAGGTCGTCCATGTCAATCAAGTCGGATCGTTGGATTCGCCGGATGGCACGAGAACACCACATGATCGAACCGTTCGAGGACTCGCAGGTCCAAACGGAGGCGATCAGCTTTGGCGTCTCGTCCTACGGGTATGACATGCGCGTGGCGCGGGAGTTCCGGATCTTCACCAACGTCCACTCCCCGGTCGTGGACCCGAAGGCGTTCGACCCGCGATCCTTCGTGGAGTTTGAGGGAGATGCCTGTTTGATTCCACCGAACTCGTTCGCCCTGGCGCGTTCCGTGGAGTACTTCCGCATTCCGCGCAATGTGCTGACCATCTGTGTGGGAAAGAGCACGTATGCCCGCTGCGGCATCATCACCAATGTCACACCCTTCGAGCCCGAGTGGGAGGGGCACGTCACCCTAGAGATCTCCAATACCACCCCGTTGCCCGCGAAGATCTACGCGACGGAAGGCATTGCCCAGGTGCTGTTCTTTGAGGCCGACGATGACGATGTGTGCGACGTCTCATACGCGGACAAGCAGGGAAAGTATCAGGCCCAACGCGGCGTGACGCTGCCGAGGATCTGACGGGTCCCGGCCATGGCGCTCGTTCGCTGCCCCAAGCACAAGATCCCCTATAACGACGAGAACCCTCGTGGGTGCCCGGCGTGCGCCCGCGAGAAGGACGGCGGCGATCAAGCGGTCATGCAGGAGCTTGCGCGCGTGTCTCGGTCGATGCGCAGTCGACCCGACGAGGCCACGGCCCCGCCGCCTCGCACCTCGACCGGCAGCATCACGAGCGCCGCGCGACGCTCGGTCACGGAGGCGCCACTCGCGCCAGCCGTGCCGCAGGGGGCGGTCGCCAGACTGTTGCAGGGTATGCGAGACAACCAACGCTTGACCCTCGCGGCACTCGCGGTCGTCATCATGATTCTCGTGTTGATGGCAACGACGGGTCCGCGGTTTGTGGAAGCGCCCAATCCACCCGAACTCACCGAGACACTACGGCCGCTTCCGATCCATCCGAACAGCCGGATCACGACCGTGTTCGCCGTGCTCGGGACGCAGTCGCCGCAGAGTGTCCCCGACGCACCGCGACTCGCCCGGTACAGCTACGGCACGGACTTCCAGATCGACGCACTGAACCAGACCGTGTACGCCATCGCTTTCAGCGTGCCCAATCGAAGCTGGCAGGGTCTACGGGTCGGCATGCCGGAGCGGACCGTCCGTGGCACGCTGGCGCTTCTCGGTGCCACCCAAGAGGAAAGCCCCGCGGTTTTGCCTCCACCGCAGACGATGGGCAAGTACCGCGTCTACCAGTCGCTGGAGCAACGCCCCACGAAGCGCTTGAAAGTCGAGATCCGGCCACCGAATGGCTGTTACGATGTCCTCGTGTCGCTCCAGCCGCGGGCCGCCGGCCTCCTGCTACAGGGCAACCGGCGCTACGCCGTGATCGGGGAAGGCGACGTGACGCTCGATTGGGTCTCCACCGGAATTCGTATCGTGAACCGCGCACTCTCCGGACCAGACTCGCCGCGTCCGGCATGCTGAGCAAACGCGAGTCGCGGCAGGCCACCAGCAGGAGGGTACACACATGACGGACTCCGGGCATCCTGAGCCAACCAGAGAACCGTGGTGGCTCGTGCTCCGCGTGATCGACGAGCCGATTGCGGTGTTCCGTCAACTCGCGGTGAAGCCGCAAGTCGTCGTCCCTTTGGCATTGCTCGTCGTCACAGCATTGATCGTTGGGTTCGGCACACCAGCTTCCACGCTGCAGAGCAGCGTCGAGCGGCAGGCGCAGGTCTTGGAGGAGCGGGCACCCGATCGATTCGACGAAGATGAGTGGGCCGAACGGATTGCCAACGCCAGCAACGTTAGGAGCCGGCTGTTCATCGGCGGTATTGGGGCCGCGGTCGGTCTTGTCGTGCTCCTCATCGCGGCCGGCGTCCTGCAACTCGTGTTCGGTGCAGTCGGCAGTGCGCCGCTCAAGTTCAAGGACGAGCTCGCGATTGTGACACACGCCTACGTTCCACAACTGCTCGGCGCGACGCTCCTCGTGCTGCTGGCCCGGTTCGCCGGCCTCGAGCAAATGCAGCTGTCGCTGGGATTCCTGTTTCGCGAGGGCTTCCTGCACCACCTTGGCAATCAGTTTACCCTGTTCGGGGCGTGGAACGTGTTCCTGCTCGCGTTGGGAAATCAGATCCGTACCAAGATGAAGGGTCTCGGCGCCCCGCTGGCGATCGTCGGCGTACTCTGGGTGCTGGTGAATTTCGGCCGTGCCGGTCTCGCCTCGGTGTCCGGGGGCGGCTGACCCCTGACCTCCCACGAAGGACGGTGACGTGTGACACACCAACGACGAACCGCATTTGTCCTGCTGAGTGCGATCGTTCTCTCGGGGAGCTGTGGCCGGGAGGCCCAGCAGGCCGCTCACGATCAACCTCTGTCCATCGCCGACGTGGGATTCCAAACGCCCGAGTCCGTGCTTCACGATTCGGTAGACGACATGTACCTGGTCTCGAATGTCAACGGTCCGCCGCTGGCGAAGGACAACAACGGATTCATCTCCCGCCTGACGCCGGATGGGAGTGTATCGGCGTTGCGCTGGATCGACAGCAGCGATCCCGCCGTGACATTGCACGCTCCCAAAGGGCTCGCCATTCGAGGAGACACTCTCTTTGTCGCTGACATCGACGCCGTGCGTCTCTTCGACCGTCAAACTGGTGCCTCGGTGGGAACGTGGGACGTACCCGGCGTCACGTTCCTCAACGACCTGGCCGTCGCCGACGACGGAACCCTCTACGTGACCGACAGTGGCCTGAGGGCTGGCGTGAACGGACTCGAGCCGACGGGCACCGACGCCGTCTACCGGTTCGATGAAGACGGTCAAGCCGTCGCGCTCGTCAGCGGCGATGGCCTTGGGCGCCCCAACGGTATCCTCATCGATGACGATCGGGTCGTGGTCGTCACCTTCGGCTCCGGCCAGGTGATACTCATCGATCCCGAGTCCGGACAGATCAGTGGTCTCCCGGCACCGGGAGCCGGATCGCTGGACGGTATCGTTGAGATGCCCAACGGCGATTACCTGATCTCGAGTTGGGATGGCCAGGCGGTATACCGAATGGGGGCCGGCGGACAGTATACCGTCGCGGTAGACAGCGTTGAGGCGCCAGCCGACATCGGCTTCGACGACGGCCGCAACCGTGTGTTGATCCCGCTGTTCAGGGCCAATCGCGTGGAGGTGCGGCCGTTGGAGTGATTCCCCGAACCCGGTTGCAGCCGGGTCAGGGTTGTGCGCTCGCAGCCCGGTTCGCTTCCGCTACCATTTGCGCGACGTCGGCAAGCAGCTGCTTGGCGTCGTAGATGATGCCATCCTTGATCGTGAGCCGCACGCCGCCGACCCGGTCCGCTGCTCCGGTTGCATCGTTGAGTCGGACGGCTCCGGTTCCATACAGCACCTTGAGGTTCCGAATCGGGTTCTCGTCGACGAGGATCAGATCCGCGAGCATACCCGGACGAATGATCCCGAATGTCACGGGTTGTCCCTGTGGCTCGTGGAGCACTTCGGCGCCGCACAGGGTGGCCGAGCGCACGACTTCCAGTGGGTGGAAGCCAGCCTCCTGCAGGAGCTCCAACTCTCGTACGAAGGCGAAACCGTACAGCTTGTAGATGAACCCGGCATCCGAGCCGGTACACACCCGACCACCTCGGTCCTTGTACTCATCGAGGAACCGCATCCACCGCTGGTAGTTGCGCTTCCACTCGATCTCGTCCTGGGTGGTCCAGTCGAGCCAGTACGACCCGTGGCTTTCCCGGCTGGGCTGGTAGAAGCGCCAGAGTGATGGGAGCGTGTAGGTGTCGTGCCATTCGGCTTCGCGTGCGCGCATGACGTCGCGACTCGCCTCGTAGATGGTCATCGTAGGATCGAGCACGAAGCGGAGCGCGAGTAGCTCGTCCATCACCTCCCGCCAGCGATCGCTATCGGGCCCTGCTGCCTGCTGCCACAGCCTACCCGCCTGACCAAACCGGTGGTATTCGTTGCTGTAGTTGTAGTCGAACGGGAAATCCTGGACCGACCGGTCGTCGAAGAGCGCTTCGGGCAAGCCGTACCAGTGTTCCAACGATCCGAGTCCCAGGCGAGCAGCGTCGAGCGCATCCATCCGGGCAACGCCCATCTGCCCCAGATGCGCCTGTGTGCCGAGGCGGCGCACGCGCGCCTCGTCGATCAACGCCGCCATGATCGCTGGATCGTGCGATCCCAGCTTCAGCCCGTCGACGCCCTTGCGGGCCGCCCAGCGCACCCATTCCCGAGCCTGATCGGGTGTATCGATGGGCCCCCGGTCCCACCCTCGACCGGGCCGAGCATACACGAAGATGCGAGGAGCGACGATGGCATTGGCTCGTGAGCGCTCGCGCTCGCCCAGGGTCCACTCGATCCCGTTTCCAGACCCTGGGTCCCGCACCGTCGTGACGCCATGGGCAAGCCAGAGCTTGTAGACGTACGTTGCGGGCGTCCCCTGCGCCTCGCCACCGATGTGTGCGTGCACGTCGACGAAGCCTGGGAGGAGGAACATCCCCCGCGCATCGAGGTCCCGGGTCCCCTGCGCAGCCGGGACCGTGTCGGCAGCGAGGTCGGACCGGGAGGTGCGCCGCACGCTGACGATGCGGTTGCCTTCGATCACCACGTCCATCGGGCCGATGCCCGGTGCCCCCGTGCCATCGATAACGGTTGCTCCGCGAATGAGGAGCCGTGCGAATGGCCCTTCGCCTTCGCCCGGTTGCCGGTCCGGAGCGGGAGTCACCGTGGGCGGGCGACCTTCTTGCGCTGGCATCCGCGATGGTAGTGCCGCGAGAGCGCTCGCAACGACGACGCAGCTGATCACGCGTGGTACCTGCATTGGCATGCCTCGGAAAATGGTGGCAAGTTCATTCGACGGGAACGCATCCGCTCGGCTTGGTGCCTTACCGTTCTTGTGGCACGCGTGTACTATCGTGTCGGCACCGTCGAATGCTCCAATGCAACCAGGGGCGCCGCCGCACAGCAAGATGGGCTCCAGCCAATCGGTCTCACCGCACTCGGACATCGTGATCCGAAATCTCGAGTCCCGGGACGACATCGAGCAATGTGTCAGCCTGCAGCGTGCCACATGGGGCGACGGTTTCCGAGAGCACGTTCCGCCCGCGATGATTCGAATCGTGCAGAAGGTCGGCGGCATCGCCTTGGGTGCGTTCGATGCGAGGCAGCTGCTCGTGGGATTCGTGTTCGGCCTCACTGGAATGTACGAGGGACGCCTAGCGCACTGGTCGCACATGCTGGCCGTGCGAACCGACATGCGGGATCACGGAATTGGTCGGCGGCTCAAGGAAGCCCAGCGCGCACGCCTGCTCGCCCTCGGTGTCGAACGGGCCCTGTGGACATTCGACCCACTGGTCGCACGCAATGCGCACCTCAACCTGGTGCGTCTAGGCGCACGGGCGATCGAATACGTTCCCGACATGTATGACCCCGACCCCATGAGCACGACGGACTCGGTCATCGGCACCGACCGCTTTGTCGTCGAGTTGGCGACCTCGGAGCCTGCACCCCCGAGCGGAATGCCCCTTCGCATCGGATCGGAGGTACCGCGGCTGTTGAGCGCCGGCGATTGCGCCCGACCGACGGCCTTGCCAAGCGGACGGACGGTCGCCGTTGGCATTCCCACCGACATCCAGGCGCTCAAGGATCGTGATCCGGCGCTCGCCGCCCAGTGGCGGTTTGCGACGCGCCAGGTGCTTCAGCACTACCTCGGCCACGGGTATCATGTCCGGGGAGTGGCATCACTGCCGGGACCGGCCGTGGGCTGCTGCTACGTCCTCGAGGCCGGCCATGCTTGAGATATCGCACGCGGTGCTCCGTGAGATCAGACTGAGTCTGAAACGGCCGTTTCAGATCTCCTCCGGCATCGCACATCATCGACGGATCCTCCTCGTCGAGCTGAAGCACCCGGACGGACTCGTCGGTTGGGGCGAGTGCGTCGCCGGGGAAACGCCCCACTACTCGCCCGAAACCGTGGACACCGCATGGCTCGCCGTCCAGCGCTGGATAGCGCCACTCGTCGTCGGAAAGCGGTTCGACACCCCGGTCGCGGTGTCTCGCGCGCTCGAGCACGCCGTCCGCGGCCATCCGATGGCGCGTGCCGCCGTTGAGATGGCGAGCTGGGACCTGGCTGCGCGTATCGAGCAACGGTCCCTCGCGGCGCTGCTAGGCGGAGTGCGTGAGCGGGTCGCGACCGGTATTTCCCTCGGGCTCCAGGAGACCCCCGCAGAGCTCGCAGCCTGCGCCGCCGACGCTGTGACGCGAGGATACCGACGCGTCAAGGTGAAGATCGAACCGGGGCGTGACATCGAGTATGTTGCAGCGGCACGAGGGGCCGTCGGCCCTTCGTTCCAGCTCAGCGTCGACGCCAACGCCGCCTACGAGCCGAAGGACACCGAGCTCTTGCGACAACTCGACCAGTTCGACCTGACCATGATCGAGCAGCCCCTCGAGCAGGGTGACCTCCTGCGCCACGCAGAGCTCCAACGGGCACTCGCCACGCCCATCTGCCTCGACGAGTCGATCACGTCGATCGCGCGCGCCGAGGACATGATCGCGCTCGGAAGCGGCAGAATCATCAACATCAAGCCGGGACGAGTTGGCGGGTTCACCGCCGCCACCGGTATTCACGACCTGGCGTGCCGAAGCGGCGTCGACGTGTGGTGCGGCGGCATGCTGGAAACCGGCGTCGGAAGGGCGCACAACGTTGCGCTGAGTTCCCTCCCCCACTTCACCCTTCCTGGCGACCTGAGTCCCAGTGCCCGCTATTGGGAGCGGGACATCGTGCGCCCGGAATGGACGATGGTAGATGGCGCGCTCACCGTCCCACTCGACCGTGTGGGCAGTGGCGTGGATGTCGATCTGCCGTTCGTCGACGACATCACGCAGCGCCAGGAGATCGTCGCCCCATGACGGCGGACACCGACTCTCGTAGCATCGATCCGCGCATCGTTGACCACATGGTGCAACTTCGCCGCACACTGCACGAGCATCCCGAACTGAGCGGGTGCGAGGAACAGACCGCTGAGCGTATCTGCGAGGTTCTGACCCGGCTTGACATCCCGTTGCGGCGCGGCGTCGCGGGGACCGGTGTCGTCGCGGACCTGGGTGGACCGCGGACCGAGCCCCGCATTGCGCTTCGCGCGGACATGGACGCCCTCCCGATCACGGAGCGAACCGGACTCCCGTTCGCCTCACAAGTTCCCGGCGTCATGCATGCCTGTGGCCATGATGGACATGTGTGCATGTTGCTCGGCGCCGCCGAGCTGCTCGCTCGGGAACCGTCGCTCCCGGCCGGCGTTCGGCTCGTGTTCCAGCCGGCGGAAGAAACCGCCGAGGGCGCACGCGCCATGATCGCGGCGGGCGTGCTCGATGATGTGGCGATGATCTTCGGCGGACACGTCGATATCAGTCGTCGGTGTGGCGAGATCGTGGCGCCCGCCGGTCCCGTCAACGCCTCCACCGACGAGTTCATGATCGAGATCACGGGACCGGGCGGCCACGCGGCGCGACCGCATGAGAGCGTCGACCCCATTGTGACCGCGAGCATGCTGGTATCGGCACTGCAGACGATCGTAAGCCGTCAGGTCGCGGCCCAGGATGCCGCCGTGATCACCGTGGGGCGTATCGAGGGTGGAACCGCCCCGAATGTGCTGGCTGATCGCGTGCGTCTCGAGGGAACCCTTCGAGCGCAGCGTCCCGAAGTTCGCGCGTCACTGATCGCGGCGCTGCAGGAGATGACGGCGGCCGTCGGGCTCGCACACGGCGGAGAGGTGACTTTCCGACGAGGCGCCGGCTCTCCGCCGGTCGTGAACCATGGCGCACCGTTGGAACTCGCGCAGCGAGCCGCCGCGTTGGCGATCGGTCAAGCCCGGGTGCGCACGGAGGCCATCAGCAACATGGGCGGCGAGGATTTCGGCTTCTATCTCGAGCGCATCCCGGGCTGCTTCGTCCGCTTCGGTGCCGCCCCCCCAGACCGACCACCCCAGCCAGCCCACTCGAGCTTGTTCGATTTCGACCCACACGCACTCGCCGTCGGTGCGACCTACTACTACCATGTGGCGCTGCTGGCCGGAACCCAGATTCGCGGACGCCCGGAACCGCAGCGATGAGCGCTCAGCGGTCTTGCGAGCAGGAGCCCCGTCTCAGTTCGGAGACGTGCGATCGGCGGACGTCGTTCGTTTCGCTCGTTCTGGCCGCACGCCTGGTCTGCGCAGGTAGAGCACCCAGGCCGCCAAACCCGCGACCCCTCCGACGATACCACCGCTCACCAGCCACACGACCGCCTGCTCCCCGACCCGGAGCGCGTCTGCGACGAGGGCGGCGAGCCACCCACCGCAAAAGGAAGCTGCCCACACCACGACGGGTGTGAGCAGCCAGCTAACCGCGCGAACGATTCGGCCCGCGCCTCGCGCTTTCACCTCCGAACGAGCACCGCTGCCAGCGGAACGTGAAGCACGAGCGCGATGGCCCATGCCAGTGCCAGAACGGCTGGGTGAACCGGAGCGAGCCGCGTCACCGCAAGAATCGCAAACACGACCACCGCCAGTACCGCGGTGACACCGCTGGCCGCCAGAATATTCGGTGCTGCTCGGGCACCAAATCCGAGGGCCGCGATCCAGGAGCCAAGCCACGCCAGCACTGCCGCCCCCATCCACCATACGGGCACATACCAGAACCCGCTCCCCCCCCCGATAGCATCCCACGTCCAGTGGTAGAAACCCAGCGGTCGGAGAAGCACAGTGTCGAGCACCGTGAACACCAGCGCACCGAGCAGGCCAACCAGAGCTGCCCAGGCGATTGCGTCCGCGCTTCTCGGACGGACCCAGACGGCAGGCAAGTAACTCGCCAACGCCCCACCCACGAATACGAGCAGGAACTGCACGGCGGTTTCGGCGGTTCCGGCGAGCGCACGGGACGCCAGCGCGAACACCGCTACGGCGAGCGCGGTGATCACTCCGAGCTTCACTCCACTGCCGACAATCGTCCGCACGTCGTACCGTTCGCCCACCGGCTCAACCACAGCGGTCATGACTCGCTCCCGGAGGTCACCGAATCGACACCGTTCAACTTAGTCGGCGATCAGACACCAGACTACTGCCAGGGCAGAAGGAGGCGCCGTTCTGGGAGGCACGGATCACCCTTCACCACTCCAGGCCGAGGTGCCCCGCGGCGATTCGGAGCCCGAGAAGTGTAAGGTGCGGCTCTACCAGCTCGATTTCCTCGCACAAGTCCGCCACCGGCAACGCGAGCCCTCCTGTCGCGACGACAAGGGGAACGTCGTCGCGCGGCCATTCGGCTTTGATTCGCCGGACGAGTCCGTCCACGGCATCGACCATTCCGTAGACGACCCCCGCCCGAATACACTCTTCCGTACGTCGGCCGATGACACGCGCGGGTGGCACGAGCTCCGTCGCCGGCAGTTTCGCGGCACGTCGGGTCAGGTTGTCGGCCGCCGTCGAGACGCCGGGTGCGATGACGCCGCCGAGGAACGTCCGGTCACCGGTGATGCAGTCAAAGGTGGTCGCCGTCCCGAAATCGACGACGATCGTGTCGCGTCCATAGAGCTCGGCGGCGGCAAGCGTGTTGACGACCCGATCGGCCCCCACCGTGTGGGGTTCGTCCACATCCAGGACGATCGGCAGCGGTGAGCCGGGCCCGACCTGCGTCGGACCGAACCCCAACGCCGACTCGATCCCCTGGGCGAGCACTTCCGTCACGGTGGGGGCCACGGACCCCTCGATTGCCGCCCGTACCTCATGGGTGGAATGACCCGCGTGCGCCAGGAAGGACGTGAGCATTGCCGCCCATTCGTCCGGAGTGCGCTGGGAGACCGTGGTCACCCGCCAATGCCCGTTCAGGCGTTCTCCGACGAACAGGCCCAGCGTGATTTCCGTATTGCCGACGTCAACTGCCAGGAGCACGAGTCGATCCGATTCAGGTGATTCCCGTGAGGAGTCCGCGACGGCGCGCCACGGCCACAGCACCGACGACTACGATCCCCAAATGCACGAGAGGATACGTCCAACCAAACGCTGTCAGTTCCGTCCCACCTTCCGGAAGTCGCGGCACGCCATGCACCAGTGCCTGGTAGCCGGCAAAGACACTGGCCGTATAGACGCTGGACACGAGGAGCGACCGCGACAGGGCATACGCGCATCCCGCCCCCACGGCACTCAACGTTCCCAGCCACACGGGCGGACCGAGCACGAACCCCTCCGCGCCGATCAGGCGCGTCCACGCGCCGAATAATGCTGCAGCCACCAGGATCAGCACCAGCCCAGCTCTCTCGGGTTGACCAACGAGCAGGCGGCGAAACGTGAGTTCGAGGGTGACGAGCACGGCGGCGACGTGCACCGCGAGGGTGAAGCCCAAGGCTTCGACCGCCGACGCATCGCACAGGTCGCCCCTGGCCGAGAGCAGGCACGTCGTGGAGTCCCGACCCTGAATCGCGATCACGACGATGCCCACGACCACCGGAACGAGCGCAGCGCCAAAGGCCACCCCATACCAGGCAAGGGCGCCCCGCTGCCTCACGAAGGCCCACGCGAACCCCCAGGCGGCCACGCCGGTCATGACGATCAGAAACATGCCTCGGTCAATAGGCCGAGTGAGGCTCTCCGCCTCCGGATCGGTCGCCACCACCACGAGTGCGAATCCGAGAGCGACCGCGGCCACGATCCATAGCGAAAAGCGAGCACGCCAGGGACCTTCCGGCCAGAGCCCGAGGGGAACATGCATCCCTCGCAAAATGGACGCGGCAACCACCGCCAGCCCCACGAGCGCGATCGACGGGCCCACGATCCCAAGCGTGGAGTCGGTCTGTAGCAACCACCACGACGCCACCAGGAGCAGCACTGCGGCGAGGCCTCGAGCCCACAGGGGAAGATCACGCTGCGACAATGTTCCCTCCCACGATCCGCTTCACTCCGGCGACACCCTGCTGCTCGGCGAGCGCATGCGCACCCATGCCATCGTTCGGCATCACCGCAGCAGCGCCCACCATATGGTTATCGCGCCCATCCCCCAACAGTAAGGCGCAAACCGGTGGAACGCGCCCCGGCGCAGCAGCGCGACGAGAAAGCGAATAGCGAGCACGCCAGATCCGAGGGCCGCCAGGAAACTCAGCCACAATGGGCCGGACCCCATGGCGATCGCGCCGTCCGAGAACTCGCCCAACTGGAGCAATGCAGCTCCGGCAATTGCGGGGATCGCAAGCAGGAAAGAGAACTCCGCAGCCCGTTCCGGCGCGATGCGAAACCAGAGCCCAGCCGCCACGGTGGCGCCCGACCGGGAGATACCCGGCAGAATCGCCAGCGCCTGCGCGAACCCGATTGCGGTCGCTGCCCCGACTCGTGGTTCGGGTCGCACGGCCCTGGACGCAATGGCTCGGGTGCTCCACAAGATCGTTCCCGTCACGAGAAAATTGATGCCGACGGCCAGCAGCGACTCGAACGCCCGCTCGAAGTAGTCCGCGAGGAAGAACCCGGTGAGACCGGCCGGGACCGACGCCAGCGCCAGGATCGCAATGGCGTTCCAGGCCGCGCGCTCACCACGAACTCCTCCGCACACCAGCCACCATAGTCTTCGCCAATACACGATCACGACGGCCAACAACGTGGCGACGTGCAACACCACCTCGACGACGACACCGGGCGTCCGGAGCCCGAGCGCCGCTTCCGCCACGACCAGGTGACCCGAACTCGAGATCGGGAGGAACTCGGTCAATCCTTGGACCAACCCGAGCACGAGCCCCTGCCAATACGTCACCTCCCCAGCACTCGCCGATACAAGGCCTCGTACTGCGGCACGATGTCCGCCTCATCGAATCGCTTGGCCCGGTTGACGGCTGCGGCGCTTGTCTGTTGCCAGCGTTCCGGCTCGAGGAGCTCCAGCGCACATTTGGCCATGGCGTCGATGTCACCGAGCGGTCGCAGCGCTCCCGTCTCGCCGTCGACTACGACCTCCGGCACGCCACCAACGTCGCTCGCGATGACCGGCACACCGCACGCCATGGCTTCCAGCGCGCTCAGGCCAAACGATTCGGAGGCGCTCGGGAGCAGGAAGAGATCCGCTGCCCGCAGGAGGTCCGCGACCGCGTCGACCTTGCCAAGGAACCGCACATCGTCCGAGACCTCCAGTCGCTCGACTTCGGCTTCCACCAACGGGCGTTCCGGCCCGTCACCGACCAGGATGAGGACCGCCGGCACATGCTTCCGGACCTCGGCGAAGATTCTGACAACATCCGGCACGCGTTTCACAGGCCGGAAGTTCGAGACGTGCATGAGGACCTTGGTCCCTGCCGGCGCCAAGGCCTGTCGGCACCGTACGTCGTCCGACGGGAAGTATTCGGCGGGGTTGATGAAGTTCGGGATGACGTCGATCCCGCACCCCTCGCACAAGAACGCCTTGTAGGTCTCGTCCCGGAGATACTCCGAGACGGCCGTCACGGCGTCGGAACGTTCAATGGAGAACTTGGTGACGGTATAGAACGAGCGCTCTTGTCCCACCAGCGTAATATCGGTTCCGTGCAAGGTGGTAACGACCTTGAGCTCACGTTGGCCGCGAATCATCTCTCGAGCGAGAAACGCCGCGGTGGCGTGCGGCACCGCGTAGTGGACATGGAGAATGTCGAGTTCCTCGCGCAGCGCCACTTCCTCCTGCTTGACCGCAAGCGCCAGCGAGTACGGGAAATACTCCAGCAGCGGATACGCACCACTCAAGTCGACCTCGTGGAAGTACACGTGCTCGGCAAACCCGCGCAGTCGGAACGGCGATGCGTAGGAGATCAGGTGAATTTCATGCCCTCGTCGGGCTAACTCGAGCCCCAGCTCCGTCGCAACAGCACCGGACCCACCGTAGGTCGGGTAGCATGTGATTCCGATGCGCATCAATTCCCTCGCTCTGCCCACAACTCGACGATCCGATCCGCCAGCAGCGTAGGCTCATCCGTGGCGTCCAAGGTCAATACGGGATAGCCGATCAACTGGTGTCGAAACCAGGTCTCCTGCCGCTTGGCATAGCGGCGCGTGGCGACGACGATCGTCTCCAGCAACGATTCGACGGACAGCTTGCCCTGCAGGTGGAGGACGACTTCACGATACCCAACGGCGTCGAGCCCAGCAGCGTCGGGCGGTACGCCCCGCTCCATGACTTGCCGCACCTCCTCCACGAGCCCCCGGTCGAGCATCGCGCGAGCACGCCGCTCGATGCGGCGGCGCAGGACCGTCCGCGGAAGCGTCAGACGCACGTACCAGGGACGCATGATGCCTTCAGCGCGTGCCTCGGCCTGCCACCAAGAGAGCGGTTGGCCCGTGAGCAGCGCCACCTCCACGGCCCGTGCCGCCCGCTGGCGACCACCACCACGGTACGCCGGGTCGAGACGCACGGCCCAGTTGCCCAACCGCGGCGCGTCACGAATCCACCGTCGTAACCGATTGCGCCGCTCGCTGTCGATCGGAGGCTCCCGGAACAAGCCGTCGGCCAACGCTCTGATGTAGAAGCCGGTACCGCCGACGACCACCGGCTGCACACTGCGATCCAGATCCGCGAGCCAACCGGCGGCCTCGCGCGCGAATCGACCCGCACTGTAACGCGCACCCGGATCCACGACGTCGAGGCCGAGATGCGGAACGAGCTTGCACTCCTCGCGTGTCGGCTTTGCGGTACCGATATCGAGTCCCCGATAGACCTGCCGCGAGTCGGCGGAGATGATCACGAGCGGCCAGTGGCGCCGTAGCTCCATGGCAACCGCGGTCTTGCCGACGCCGGTCGGGCCAAGGATCACCGGAATCAGCGGCTTACGATCTGCCAAAGCGTCGCTCCAACTCGACTTTGGGAAGCTGCACCACGGTCGGACGGCCGTGCACGTCATGCGGTGGCAGTTCGCATGCGAAGAGCCTGCGGAGCAGATCACGCATTTCTTCCGACTCGAGCCGGTGTCCCGCCTTGATTGCCGCCCGGCATCCGAACGTGGCGGCGAATCGCTCGAGTCGATTCGCCATCCCCCCGAAACGTCCGCGCGCGAGGTCTGTCACCACCTCTTCAAAGCACCGTCGCGCGTCGAACCGAGGATGCGGGTTTGGGACGGCGTGCACTACCATCGACCGACCCCCAAACGGTTCGACCTCGAACCCGATGCCCGACAAGAGATCGCGATTGATCTCAGCGGCATCCAATTCGTCCCCCGCCAAATCGACGGTGAATGGTAGCAGCAGTCGCTGACTCCCCGTCCCTTTGCCCCGTAGCTGCGCCATCGCCTGCTCGTACAACACCCGCTCGTGCGCGGAGTGTTGATCAACAAAGGTGAGGTCTTCCGTCGTTTCAAAGACGATGTACGTGTTGAAGACCTGCAGGAGTTCGTGCGCAGCAGGAAACGGCGGAGCCGCATCCGCGGTGGCATCGAACAGCGTCCCGGCGGTGTACGCGCTGTTACCGCCATCCACACCATGCGCGTGCAACAGTGCTTCCATCGAGGCGTCACCATTCGCCGCCGTACCCGCGATGACGTGGTCGCTGGTGCCCACGCTCGCTGCGGCAGCCAGTGGTCGCAAGCTCCCGCGCACCGCCTGCTCCAGGGACCGCTCCACCAGCATCTTATCGCGAAAGCGTACTTCGAGCTTCGTTGGGTGTACGTTGACGTCCACCCGGTCGCCCGGCACGGTGATGGACAAGAACATGGTCGGACGGGTTCCGGAGGCGATGGTGGCCCGGTATCCCGCTTCGGCCGCCCGAATGAGAAACGGGTCGCGGAACGGCCTGCCGTTGACGAAGAGATAGGCGCGCCGACCGCTCGCGCGAGCATCGGCGGGCCGCTGAATCAGGCCGCCCACGCTGATGTAGCCTTCGGCATACTCAACCGGGAGCAGTTGCTCGGCAAGCTTGCGGCCAAGAAGGGCGGCAATGCGATCGGCAGCCGTCGAAACCCGGGGTGCGTCCACGATCCTGCGGCCGTCGCTCATTAACGTGAACGACACATCGAGCCGGCTGAGCGCCAACACGGTGAGTGCCTCGACGGCTGCCCGAGTCTCACTCCTGGCACTGCGCAGAAATTTCCTCCGTGCCGGCGTGTTGGTAAACAACTTCCGAACCGTCACGGTGGTCCCGTGAGTGCGCGCCGCGGCTTCCGGCTGGTCGAGGGTTCCCCCTCGCATCACGATGTGCGTCGCGAGCCCCGCGTCACCGCCCGACTCGCGGGGCGCCGTCTCGAGCTCAAGGCGCGAGACGGAGCCAATCGAGGCGAGCGCTTCCCCGCGGAATCCGAATGTCGCGACTCCGATCAGGTCGGTCGCCGCACGGATCTTGCTTGTGGCGTGGCGCGCGAGCGCGAGGAGCGCGTCCGTGCTGTCCATTCCAGCGCCGTCGTCGCTCACTCGAATGAGTTCGCGTCCGCCGTCCTCGAGTTCCACCGTCACCGCGTTCGCACCGGCATCCAGGGCGTTCTCCACGAGCTCCTTGACGACGGACGCAGGCCGCTCGACCACTTCGCCTGCCGCAATCTGATCGGCCACGGCTCCAGGGAGGACGGCAATCCGGCCCATTACAGCTTCACCACCTCGGCGTTCAGGAGCCACCCCTGCTCGCGGCCGCTGCGCACCAACAGCCACCGACCCCACGCCCGTTCCAAGCGGACGGCTGCCCCTTGGTCCAAGACGGTTGCGGCCGAGGCCCTGCCGTACGGCGCCGACCGCAACGGTGTCTCACGCTGCAGCACCACGGCGATCGGACGGGAGTAGTGGCCGCGCACGTACCCGCCGTATCCGCTGAGCAGTACTGCCACTAACGCAACGGCAAGCGCCGTGCGCCTCCTCCAACGACGGGCAATCGCCACCCAAGCCACAATCCAGAGGGTAAGGCCGCCCACGATCGCCTCGCCGGGTGTGACCGGGGAGACCCACGTCAAGTTGCCGGACGACGGCCCAGGTGCAGGCGTCGCCTCCAACGCCCGGCGTACCACGTCACGACGCGGTGCGAGCCGGGCCGCTCGCAACCACGCGGCCCGCGCCCTCGCTTCCTCCCCAAGTCGCTGCCATGCGTTGCCGAGGTTGTACCAATGTGCCGCCACCAAGGGGGCACTTCGGGTCCGCGCCGCGAAGCTATCGGCCGCGAGGCGCACGGCGCCTGCTTCGTACAGTTGTTCCGGTGCCTGCCCACTCAACGGGATGGCACCTCCGATCACGAGGAGCACGGCAAGCACCGCCGTCATCAGCTTGGCACGGGACGCGGGAAGCACGGTCCCTCCCAGTGCCCGCCGCACCTCCTGAACTTCGGCTCCCAACTCCTCCGGGTCGCCCGATCCGTCCGGTCCATAGCGCGCCTGACGCAGGCGATCCCGTACGCGTGCGGCATGCGCGGCCAACGAGGGGTCGACACCAGCCGCGCGCAGGCTGTCTGCCAGACCGCCGCCGACCGGAATGACATCCGAGGGAAGCAGTCGTTCCAGCACCTCGATGAACTCAGCCTCCAGGCGGTCAAGCTCGCTCATGGCTGGGACGCGAACCGCTGGTCGGGCTGCGCGGGCGCGAAGCTGTCCTGGCACGCCAAGGGTGTACGCGGCCAGCAGTGGCGGTACCGCAAACAGGATGAGCCAGGTCCAAAACGGGACACGGGCCACCAGGGCTTCGCCGAGGGAGACGCCGGTGCTCGTGAGCAGCGGCTGCACGGTGCGCAATGGAGCCACGCTCACCGCGTCCTCCGGAGTTACGAATACCATCTCGTCACCTTGCGCGGTCTCGTATCGTGATGCCCGAGTGTCGAAGTACACGTAGCGCAGCGGGGGAACCCGGTGGGTTCCCGCCGAATCAGCGACGACCAAGTACTCGTACGCTTTGGAACCTCCTACCACTCCATTCTCAACCACGAGATCGATTTCGACGTCTTGTCGGTACGCGCGGATACCCGGTGGCCACGCAATCGTGGGCTCGGGCCATAGTGCCACATTTCCCACTCCGCTGAGCACGGACAAAACCCGAGCGGCATCTCCGACTCGGAGTTCTCGGGTCGAGACGTCGACGCGCAGATTCAGCGCCTGCCCGGTCGCACCCGTGAAGTCCCCAGCTCGATCCGGCGGCGGCAGCCCACGAACGGCGATGGTGAATGGTTCGCTCAGTGCTTCGCGGCGCAATTCGCGGCTCAGGAACGAGCCCGATAGCGGAACGCTGTACGAAACCTTTGCCGGTCCGACCTCCAGATCGCCGGCCTTGAGCGGAAAGACCACTTCATGAAGAACGAACGCGTCGTACCACCTCCCGCCAATTTCGCGGCTCATCACCGTGCCAATCGGCGTCGGCCTGGGATCGGCCCATCCGCCACGCACCTCCGGGGCAGCCAGCGTCGGCGGGTTGCGAAGTCGTGAACGTACCTGACGAGGGAACCACGCAACGACAATGACGTCGACCTGCTCGCCGACCCTCGCAGCCGTGGCGGACGCGACGACGGAGAGTTGGACCTCATCGTCGGTTCTCGGTCGCGGTGGCGCGCGTCCGAGCATCGCACGGGCGCGTGGGCTGAGCGCGTTGAGGCTCGCGGGATCCTCCTCCTGCACGCGAACCGTGCTGGGCTCGGTCGCCACAACAAACTCACCCTGCCCGACACGCACCGGGCCAATCGTCGCTGTTCCGGGCCGCGTCGCGCGTAAGGTGAGCTCGCGCGTGCTTACTCGAATGGCGGCGCCATCGACGAAGCTCACACGGCTGCGCTCACGCGGCGCGACGAGAGACAGGCCGTCGAGCGGCGGGTCCGTGATCGTTACAGGAAGAGATCCCGGCGAGGTCACGGTAATGGTGAAGACCATCTCTTCACCGACGACGACTTCGGTCCGGTCGAGGTCAACGGTCACTTGGGGCTGCTGCATCCCGACCGCCAGCGCCAGCGCAACGACTACCAATCCTTCCTCCCGCGCGACTCGCGCGCCTGCCGGCTGCGCTTATTGCGGTCCAGCAACGTTCGGCGTTCCTCCTCAGCCATCGAGTTGAGAATCTGGGCCGCCTGGTTCGGCGTCAGTCCGGACGCAAGTTCCTCTCGCGGCTGCCCGCCCGATCCACCGGATCCCTGCCCTCCACCACCCCCACCACCACCGCCTGATTCAGACTGCTGGCGGATCGTCAATTCCAGATTCCACTTCGCTTCGCGGTCGCCTGGTCGCAACAACAGCGCCTCCTGATACTGCTGCCGCGCGGTCTCCAGATGCTGCGAGGCGTTGGCACTGTCTAGTCGAGCAAGCTGCAGTGCGAGCAACCCGCGGTTGTATAGCGCTCGGAAGCGTAGGTCCGGATCGAGTGACCGTGTCGCCCGTTCGAGTCCTCGCAGGGCGACGCCGCTATCCAGGAGCGCAAGAGCCGCCGTGCCGAGATTGTACCAGCTCGTGTCCCCGCCTTCGCCGGCACGCACCTGTTTCAGGTACTGCTCTGCCGCGGCTCGAAAGTCGCCACGCACCCACGCATCATCGGCGGCGTTCCGGCGTCCCTGCGCCAACACCTCACCAGCCCCCAACAGCAACAGCAACGAAGCCAACGCCATCGAGCGCCGCGTCATGGCGTGCGCCAGGAGCGCCGCAACGGCCACGAGCGCGAGTAGCCAGGCGCGTGAGATATCCTGTGCTGCCGTGGACGTCGCCTGTGGCGAACGCTTGTACCCCGACACGAGATCTTGTACGGCGCCCGCCTGGTCGCCATGCTCGGCTGGAACGACGACGCCGTGTGCCTCGTCCGCGATCGCCGTGAGCACATCATCGCGCCTCGTCGTCTGCACCGTCTCCCCGGACGGGTCGCGTTGCTGGCCGATGAGCCGGCCGTCGGCGTCCCGGACGGGAATCGTCTCGGGCTCGACGCCTCCTTCCGCAACCAGGATGAGGCGTACTCCGTCGCGGCGCAGATTCTCCGCGGCGGACTGGATCGATTGCAGCGTGTCGTGTGCTTCACCGTCCGTGAACATCACGAGGACCCGATCGGCTATCGGATCGCCCGCAAACAGCAGGTCGCGCGCCTGCCGCAGCGCTCTCGCGATCTCGGTTCCTCCCGCGCTCGTCAGATCCGGATCGAGCGCGTCAATCAGCAGGTTGAGCGCGCCGCCGTCGACCGTGAGAGGGGAGAGGATGAAGCTCTGCCCCGCGAACGCGATGAGGCCGATGCGATCGCCACTGAAGTCTTGCACGATTCGTCGCGCCTGGTTCTTGGCTCGTTCCAGTCTCGACGGCGCGGCATCTTCTGCGAGCATGGAACGCGAGATGTCGACCGCGATGACGACGTTGAGTCCCTTGGTCTCCGTCGTCACAACCCGACTACCCCACCGCGGACCCGCGAGCGCCACTCCAGCCGCGGCGGCGGCGAGGGCGAGTCCGATCGGGCCCAGCCGACCGAGACGGGCTGCCCGCCGGCCGAGGGTCGGCGACCACCGACGTGCGTGAGAAACCCGAGCAGCCCGCGCCCAGAGCGCAAGCGCTGCGACGACGAGGCCGAACAGCGGTGCCAGCCAGGCGAGGGTCGGCGTGTCGAACGTCATCACGGAACCCTCACCACGACTGTAGCGGCCACGATCAGCTCGAGCAACAGCGCTGCGATACCGATGAGCAGCGGTACCCGAAACGCTTCGTCGTACTGTGTGTATCGCGTGACGACAACCGGCGTCTTCTCGAGTTGGTCGATCTGACGGAAGATCCGGCTCAATGCTTCGGGGTCAGTGGCTCGGAAGTAGCGTCCACCCGTCGCCGCCGCGATATCCCTGAGCAGCGGCTCATCCAACCGGACCGGGAGTGTCTGGTAGTGCATTCTCCCCTGTGCGCCGCGTCCGATCGGCATTCGGGCCTCACCCTCGGTCCCGACACCGACGGTGTAGATGCGAACCCGAAACGCTGCCGCGGCGTCTGCCGCCGTACGGGGATCCAGCACGCCTCGCGTGTTCTCACCATCGGTCAGCAGCACCATCACCTTGCTGGCGCCTGGCGCGCGTCGCAGCCGATTCGCGGCGGTCGCGATCGCCGTCCCGATCGCCGTCCCGTCTTCCAACTCACCGACCCGCAGGCTTCGGACCGCCTCCCGAAGGACGTCGTAGTCCACGGTAATGGGAACTCGTGTCAGTGCCTCACCAGCGAAGGCCACGAGTCCGATCCGATCGAACTCGCGGCCTTCGACGAACGCGATCGACTGCTCTTTCGCCACATCCAATCGGTTGGACGGCACGAAATCTTCAGCCAGCATGCTGCTCGACACGTCTACGGCAAGCGCAATCGCGATGCCTTCGCTGGTTGTCTCGCTGGAGGACGCATCGGACCGCGGTCCCGCCGCCGCCACGATCCATGCTCCGAGCGCCAGCGAACGAAGGCCGACCGGAAGCTCCGCGAGCCAGCGCCGCCTCGAGGCAGCCTTCCGAAACTGACCGGCGTCGCTATACGCCGCACCCGGGCTGGCGCGACGCCGACGATACCACCACCACAGCGGGATTGCGAGCAGGAGCACCAGGAGAACCGGCCGCGCGAACATCACGCCTCAGCCAACTCACCGGTTCTGAGCACGGTAATCAGTCGTTCAGCCTCATCGACAACCTCCAATACGTCTCCCGGCGCTGCCGGTGAGAACCGCGCGCGTTCGAGCGCCCGGAGCACGGTGGCGAGCTGAGTGCCGGTCGTACCGAGGTCACCTTGCAGGAGGACCGCAATGCACTCTTCGGTGTGGAGGTATCGCTCAGCGTGCGGAATCCGCAACGCCAACTGCTCACGCAGACGGTCGGCCGTCGCCGTGGCGACGGCACGCGACTCGCCGGCAGCAACCCACAGGTCGAGGGGCGGACTCGCCACGACGATGTCGCTTTCGATGGTCGGGCGAGGTCCGCGACGGCGACGTCGCAGCATCCCCCACGCGGCGAGCACACTCAACGCCCCAAGCACCAGCAGCATCGCGGGAAGCGGGTCTCGCCGCGCCCGTCCTATCGGTCCTTGGGAGGGCTTCGGCTGCAAGGTGGTATCAGCTGCGGGCAGCACCGAGACGATATCCACCCATGCCGAATCGCCAGTCACCGTCACGGCTCTGCCATCGGCGTAGATGAGCTCGATGGCTGGAAGAGCGATCACCTGACGCCCCGGTTCGAACAGCGCAACGGCGTAGACCACGGTGAGGGATCCTTCGGTGAAGCTCCATCGTGGCGACGCCAGAGGCTCCAGTACTGCGGAACGCTCAAGCGGCTGGAGACGGGCGCGAACATCGGGTGTCGCCGTGATCTCCCGCGTGAGGAAGACGGTGTCACCGACGGTGGCACCGGTGGGTGCTACCGCCCAGGTCGAGACCTGAAACAGCAGCAGGAAAGACGTGCTCACCGCCGGAGACGCCGTGCTCGTTCCGCGAACGCGCTATGCAGGGCTTCCGCGTACGGGCGGTCGGTGCGCAGCGCAATGTGGTCGACTCGGGCCTGCTTGAGTGCGCGCGCCCGTTGAAGTCGCACCTCCTCCGCGGCCATCGCGAGCGCAAGGCGAGTGGCGCCGTGCGAACTGTCGACCAGTGTTCGCTCCCCTGACTCAGCATCGGCGAGTTCGATCCATCCCGCCAACGGAAGTTCGCTCTCGCGCGGATCATCAACGGTGATGGCGACGACCTCGTGTCGTCGAGCGAGTCTTGCGAGCGTCTCTTCCCACTGGGACGCCCGGAAGTCGGACAGAATGACGACAATCGACCGATGCCGCAGCAGCCGCGTGGCGTACGCCAGGGCGCCCGCGATATTGGTGCCGCGATCGGCCTTCTGAAACGCCAGGAGGTCCCGAATGATCCGGAGGGCGTGCGGCCGGCCTTTGCGGGGCGGAACGACGTGATCGACCCCATCAGAGAAGATCAATGCGCCCACCCGATCATTCTGCCGCGCCGCCGCGAGCGCAAGCACCGCCGCGACCTCCGCTCCCCGTTCCGCCTTCGTCATCGGGTCCCCGAACTCTTCCGATCCCGATCGGTCCACCACGAGTAGGACGGTGAGCTCACGCTCCTCAACAAACGTCTTGACAAACGGGGAGCCCATGCGGGCCGAGACATTCCAATCGATGGCGCGGTAGTCGTCCCCGTGCTCGTAGGCCCGCACCTCGGCGAACTCCATGCCATGGCCGCGGAACACCGAGCGGTACTCTCCCGAGAACAGCGTGTTGACGAGGCGACGCGTGCGGAGCTCAATCCTCTTGACCTGGCGCAGCACGTCCGCCCCGACGAGGGGGGACCTGGTGCTCACGGTACGTCCACCGCCTCCAACACCCGCTGGATGACTCCGTCGGAAGTCACGTCTTCCGCTTCGGCCTCGAATGTCAGCAGGACGCGGTGGCGAAGCACATCGGGCGCCATTGCCTTCACATCCTCCGGTACGACGTAGGCGCGGCCACGGAGGTAGGCGTGGGCCCTGGCCGCCTGCGCGAGATAGATCGAAGCGCGGGGACTCGCCCCGTAGGCAATCAGCGGTCTGATTTCATGGAGCCCCGCGCCCTGCGGCTCGCGGGTCGTCCGGACGACATCAACGATGTAGTCCACGATCTTCTGGTCCATGTACAACTCGGCAATGGAGCGCCGGATGGACAGCAGCTCCTGCGGCTCCGCCACCCGAGCCACCGGAATCTCCTCGCCCCCGGCCATGCGCCAGAGGATTTCCTTCTCGTCGTCGCGGGACGGATAGTCGACAAACACCTTGAGCATGAAGCGATCCAACTGGGCTTCGGGAAGGGGGTATGTTCCTTCCTGCTCAATCGGATTTTGCGTCGCAAGAACCAGGAAGGGTTCGTCGAGTCGGTACGTCTCATTCCCGATCGTCACCTGCTTTTCCTGCATTGCCTCGAGCAGCGCGGCCTGGACCTTCGCGGGCGCGCGATTGATCTCGTCCGCCAGGATGATGTTCGCGAACAGCGGTCCTCGCTTGGGGTGGAACTCGCCCGTCCGCTGATCAAACACCATCGTCCCGATGATGTCAGCCGGCAACAGGTCTGGCGTGAACTGGATACGCTGGAATGACGTCCGGACGACCTCCGCCAGCGTCCGCACCGCGAGCGTCTTCGCGAGACCGGGTACACCTTCCAGCAGAATGTGCCCGCCAGTGAGCAATCCAACCAACAGACGCTCGACCATCGCTTCCTGACCCACGACACGCCGGCCGACTTCCTCGACGATGGCGTTGCTGGTCGACGTGTCCACCGCACGTGAGGCGCGCGTTGTCATTCATCCGCTCCCGTTGGGCTCATCGCTTGATCCGCTCCCCGCCGTCTTCATACCGGAAGATCCACGTTGCGAAGCGTGGCGGCGCGATGGCGTCCTCGGGCTCCATAGCTCCCCAATCGGTATCGCTGCTCGACTGGCGTTCGCGCGTGGCCGCTTGGTCGACCGCGCGTCGCGCACGGGCTATCCAGACACCCATGTTCTTCGGCCGCAGGTCCACCCAGCCACGCGACACGGCCTGTTCAACCCTCCCAGCGTCCGCCCGGATGATGACCTGTTCGCCGCGATAGACTTCCTCATTCGACACAAGAATGGGGAGCCCCACCGAGATGATCGTGGAACGAAGCTCCGCGTCGCGAGCGATCAAACCCGTCGCATCGGCCGCAAGGCCGTCCGGATCGCTCGCGCCAAGCTGAGCGATCGTGTCGCGGACCCGAGACAGGACAAACGCCTCATAGAGCAGCTTGGTCAGTCTGGGCGGTCCCAGCATCTCGAAGGCGATCGAGCGCACCGCGTGACGTTCCTCGAGTGCCCGAAGTCTCTCGATCGCCGCCGCCCGAAGGATGCCGGCCTGATAGGTGGGTCCCGCCGTCGCCGCGTCGAGCGCCGTGATGACGTCGCGGCCAGTGGGACGCCCCTGCAGTTCGGACACGACGTAGCCAGCCACCTCCTCCGGTGTGATGAACTCCATTTGCCGGAGTGCCGTCACCGTCTCGAACTCGTCACGCGCGAACTGACCGTTCTCACCCAGATCGGCGTACACGGATTCCAGCATCCCGCCGGAGTCGACCCACCCTGCGGCGTCGGCGGACAAGGCCGCGTCCAGCCGGAGTGGTTTCGGACAGTCGAATTTCCGGACCGGCACCCCGCGTTGACGGATGGGGCCGTGCGCAATTTCTCGCCACGCAATTGCCGTCGTCGGTTTGATCTCAATTGTCGCGGGAGCGCCGGGCGTTCGCGCGAGGAGGAAGAGCAGCAGCGAGTGTGCCCCGGCGACGCCGGACTTCGCCAGCAGGGTGCGCGACGGTCGCTCCTCCGAGTGCGTGTACGGGATGTTGAGACCCATGCCACCGGTCCCGCTCGTACCGATCTTGACGAACGCCTCGGCACCGGCGGATCGTAGGCCTTCGAGCATGATCTGAACGTGGCGAATGAGCTGTGGCATCGGAATCGAGAGGATGTGCTCCTCCACCTGCTCTCTGGTCACCTTGCCGTCGCGCGCCACGGCGAGGAGGTCACGGGCGCTATGAAACACATTCCGGTACGCGAACGCCGTAGCGGTATTGATGCAATCCACCACGGCGTGCGGGCGATATCGTTGGAGCAGTTGATACAAGAAACTCCGCTCGAGTACGTCTTCGGTGAGGTCGCCGAGCAAGTCACCGAGCACCAGGTCCCGGTGCGCCGGATCCTCGAGCAGCTCTCCTCGAGTGAGTTTCGCCACTTCGGCCGGCAGGAAGACATCCCCCCATTCCGCTTCAATCGTAGTATCGCCGACGTTCGGCTGTAACCACTCGGCCCCGGCCTGCACCTCGTCCTCATAGAGCGCCACAAGCACGATCGTCCTTGGGCGGAAGGCCAGCAGGCGTCGCGCCACGGCGCGACCCACCAGTCCACTCCCGCCCAATATCAGAACCGTCTTGCCGTGCAGTTCCATTCTCCCCCACCCGCTTCAGGCGACGCCGAGCACCTGAAGCTCCTTGAGTTCCCGTTTAGTCAGGTGCCGCCACTGTCCAGGTCGCAGGTTGCCAAGCCGGACCGGACCATAGCTGAGCCGAACGAGACGCTCGACTTTCAGTCCGAGGTGTGTACACAGACGCCGGACAATCCGGTATCGCCCCTCCTTGAGCACCAGCACCAGCTCGACGGCACCACTGCGTTCCCGGACCGTGACGTCGTCGATGCGCACGGCACGGCGATCGATGACGATCGGTCGCTCGAGCCCTCGACGAATGTCGCCCGACGAGCGTCCATGCACCAGTACCCAATAGGTGCGCGGCACCTCATACCGAGGGTGCATCAGGTGGTGGGCGGCAGTGCCATCGGTCGTCAGCAGTAGCAATCCAGACGTCATCACGTCCAATCGACCCACGTACGTCAGCGCCCGCACGTTGGGCAGCAGCTCGAACACGGTGGGACGTCCACTCGGGTCGCGCTTCGTCACCACATGCCCGACCGGTTTGTGCAGCGCGATCCAGGTCGGCTCGGCGGGCTTGACTCTCTTCCGCCCGACGGTGATGACATCGCGATCGGGATCAACCGACATGCCAATGGTCGCAACGGTTCCGTTCACGCGAACGGACCCGTCCTTGATGAGGATTTCGGCGCGGCGTCGAGACGTGACCCCAGCCCGCGCCAGGGCCCGCTGCAACCGCATCCGTGTCACGGCTCGCCGAATTCCCCCTGCTCCGTCGGCGGTCTGAGCGCGACCTCGAGTTCCTCGAGTCGCGGAAGCTCGTCTTGAGAACCCAGCCCGACCAACTCGAGGAAGAGCGACGTCGTCCCGTACAGGAGTGGTCGGCCGAGCCCCTCCGCTCGGCCAACGACCTCGATGATTCCCCGCTCATGAAGCGACCGAAGCATTCCTTCGACGTTGACACCCCGGATCTCCTCGATCTCGGCCCGACTCACGGGCTGACGGTAGGCGATCACCGCCAGCGTCTCGAGCGCGGCCCGGGAGGGTTTTCGAGGACGCTGCACCAATTGGGCTTCCGCAATTGCCTCCGCAAAGCGTGGTCGCGTGACCACTTGGAACCCATCAGCCAGCGAGAGCAGCTCTATGCCGTGCTCACCCTGCTCGTAGTGCTCGCGCAGCTCATTCACTGCCTGGACAAGTTCCGCGCGGGATGCCTCCGGCGCGAGGCGGGCCAGGTCCGCCAGCGTGAGCGGGTGTGCGGCGGCGAACAACGCCGCTTCAAGCAGTCGGGTCAGCGGTTGCACGGTTAATCACAAGAGAGCCGAAGGGTTGGTGCTGCGCGAGGTGGAGGAACCCGATCTTTGCGAGCTCGAGGAGGGCGAGCAGCGACGACAAGATGTCCGAAATCGTCGGGCCGTCGCCGAGAATCTCCCACAAGTTCACCTCGTCTCGCGACGCGAACAGTGCTCGGATCCGGGTCGTGGCGCCTTCGACGTCGAGTGGTCGGGGCACGACGCGGTGCAATACCGGCTCCGGCATCGCCTCGATTACCTGCTCGACCGCCAAGAGTAAGTCCTCGACCGTGAGGTGGAGCGGTCGGGGCGGTCGCTCGGGCAGCTCCGGCAACCAGCCGCGAGGGAATCGGTCACCCTGTTGGCTGACCTGTTCCACCAACCAGCTGGCCACTTCTCGGATCTGCTCGTACTCCAGCAGCCGGCGTACCAGCTCCGCTCGCGGATCTTCCCACCCCTCTTCATCGAACGGCCGCGGGAGGAGCAGTTGGATCTTGATTCGGAGCAACTGCGCTGCCATCTCGAGGTAGTCCGCCGCCTCGTTGAGCCCCAGCTCGTTGATGGCCTCGAGGAACTGGTCCGCGATCGTGGCAATCGGAATGTCGGCGATATCGATCTCCTGTTCGCGTATCAGGTGCAGGAGGAGATCGAGCGGCCCGGAGAACGCATCCAGCCGGACCACAAACGGAGACTCAGACGCACCAATGGGAACGGTCGTCATGGGAAGCACACCGGCAACGGCTGCAGGGTATACGGCCCCATCAGCTCACACGCGAATCGCTGCAGCACCAGCGCCGGAGTGAGGAGTGCCCAAAGTGCGCCGGGCGTGACGAACACGAGCCCGACCAGCAGCAGCAGCCCATAACGGCCGAGCTGCCGATACCGGGAACCCAGGCGAGGCGGAAGCGCATGATAGAGCAAGTGCGAGCCGTCGAGCGGCGGCACGGGAATCAAGTTGAAGAACGCGAGCAGGAGGTTGAGCCACACTCCCCAAGCGAACATGCGTTGGATCACTGCAAAGACGCTCTCAGCCCCGATGAGCCCACCCAGGAGGCCAGCCGCAAGGGCCGCACCAACACAGACCACGACTAGGCACAGGTTCACCACAATGCCTGCGGACGAAACGATCACGTCTCCCCGCTTGTAGTTGCGGTAATTCCTCGGGTTCACCGGCACGGGTTTGGCCCCTCCGAAGATCAGCCGGCCACCAGACCCAAAGAACAGCATCAACGGCATAAGGACCGTGAAAAACGGGTCAATGTGCTTGAGTGGATTAAATGTCAGCCGCCCCAGCTGGAACGCTGTGGGGTCGCCCTGCTTGAGCGCGGCATATCCGTGCGCGTATTCGTGCGCCACCATCGAAAGGAGCAGCACGGGGAGCGCGAGAAGAAACTCTTGCACTTTGGGGGTGATCCGCCGGTCGGCTGCGGCCGAAACCTAACGGCCCCCCCAAGTGGTGTCAAAGGCGTACCGCCTTGACTCTACAAGACTTGCGCGGTAGTATACCGCTCTGTTTTTCTCGGGGCGGCGTGCCCCGTTTTTGCACCGAGGGAGATGCTGTGCCGACCATTCGTTCCACCAAGAAGCGCATGCGGCAGTCAGTCAAGCGCCGAACGCGGAATCGCGTACAACGCGCGGCGATCCGCACGGCGGTCAAGAAGGCGCGAGGCGCCGCCACGGCCGAAGAGGCACGGGTCGCGACGGAGGAAGCCGAGCGAGCACTGGATCGCGCCGCGCGCAAAGGACTGATCGCCAAAAACACGGCCGCCCGCACCAAGCGGCGGCTCCACAAGAACGCAAAGACCAAGGGGCTGACCAGCTAGCCTACAGCGCGGTCAGCTCCGCTCCGCAGTTTTCGCAGTACCACTCCGTAGGAAGATTCAGCGTCCCACATTCGGCGCACTTCACCGTCTTCTTGGACGAACCCTTCGCCGGTCGAATCCCTCTCCGCTTGACCTGCTCGACCCCGTCCGCCCCCACACCAGCTTCCTGCGCCGGCGCCTCCACCTTCTTGGGCGAGGAGCTGTCGGGAGTGGCCCGGTCGGGCTGGATCACTGATTGGAGAAAGGCAAGTTCGTCGGTTTTCCGGGAACCTACGCCCTCCCCGGCCTCGCTCCCCCCTTCGGGTTCGGGCGCTTCCAGCTCGCCGGCGTCCACGGCTTCATGAGCCGCTTCCTCCAGCGATTCTGCCGATACGTGCTCTTCGTCGTCGAATTCCTCGTCCTCCGCACCTCCCGAAGCGTCGATCGCCTCGAGTACCTCCTCGAGACTCGAAATCTCCTGCTGCGCCCCACTGAGTTCGTCGCGGATCCTCGTCAACGACTCAAGGATCTCCGACCGAATCGCCGACCACTTTGGTTCATCATATTCGCCAACGGAATGCCGCAGCTCCGCCTCGGCGAGACTCTCCGACGCGTCCTCCTCCTGCTTCACCAGGCCATCGCGAAGATCCCGATGCTGCTCGAGCGTCAGGACGAGCTCCTCCCGATAGCCCTGCAGTTCCTCCAGGATGGCGTCCAGCCGCCGACCGTAGTCCGTGCGGACCTTGCGCCGAACGTTCTCCGGCGTCTGGTCCGTGGCCATGCCCAGCCGGCGCAGCCAACGCTCGATTTGGCTCCGCTCATCCAGCAGGCTCTGAATTGCCGCGGTCGAATGCTTCTGTCGTTTCGCCATGTCGTCCTCTTGGTCGACCCATACCAACGCACCGTCGGACTGATGCGGCCCACCGTCACCCCGGCGGGATCGGTAGTAACTCTATAAGATAAAGCGTTTTGGCGCGAGTGGGCGACCGGAGCCGCCCAGGAGGGATTCTACGACGCTCCGGCCTCAAAGACCGTGACCCCGCCCACGAAGGTCCGATGGACAAGCCCACTGAGCGTCCACCCGGCAAACGGGGTGTTCCGGCTCTTGGAGTGAAACCGCTGAGGATCGACGGTCCACTGCGCGTCAGGGTCGACCACTACGACATCAGCCGCCACGCCCGCCCGTAGGGTCCCGGCCGGCAGGTGGAAGAGCCGCGCCGGACGCGTGCTCATACGGTCAATGAGCTCGGAGAGCGTCAAGCCCCCCCGCGCGACGAGCTTCGTGATCCCCAGACCCAACGCCGTCTCGAGTCCCACCACACCGAACGGCGCATCGTCGAACTCCCGTTCCTTGGCCTCATAGTGATGCGGGGCGTGGTCGGTCGCGACGGCATCCAACGTTCCGTCCTTGAGGCCCTCCCTGACGGCCTCGACGTCCGCCAGCTCTCGCAACGGCGGATTCATCTTGGCGTTGGTGTCGTAGCCCTCGCAGGCTTCGTGCGTGAGCGAGAAATGGTGAGGCGTCGCTTCAGCTGAGACGTTTGCGCCCCGCTCCTTTCCCCAACGAATCAGGTCGACCGAGCCCCGCGTCGACATGTGGCACAGGTGGATGTGCCCGCCCGTCAACTCACTCAAGAGGATGTTCCGCGCCACCATGATCTCCTCGGCGGCCGCTGGGATTCCGCGAAGGCCGAGGCGCGTGGCCACGATTCCAGCGTGCATCACACCATGCTTCGAGAGTGCGGGGTCCTCACAGTGCTCGGCGATCGGGATGCCAAAGGACCTGGCATATTCGAGCGCCGTTCGCATGAGATGGCTCGAGGCCACCGGGTGACCGTCGTCACTCACGGCGACGGCGCCGGCGCCAACCATCTCTCCGAACTCGGCGAGCCGCTCGCCCTTTTGACCAACCGAGATCGCACCGACGGGGTAGACGCGGGCTCCCCGTGCCGCCGCGGCCTGCTTCACGATGAAGCCAACCGCCGCCTGGTTGTCAGTCACCGGATCCGTGTTGGGCATCGCGCACACGGAGGTGAACCCGCCTGCCGCAGCCGCCCGGGCGCCCGACGCCACCGTCTCGGCGTCTTCCCGGCCCGGTTCTCTCAGGTGCACGTGGACGTCGACGAGGCCCGGTGCCACGACCTTGCCCGAAACGTCGGTGAGCTCTGCACCATCCGGAACACCGAGCCCCGATCCGACCGCCTCGATCCTCCCCTGCACGATCAGGACGTCGGCGATCCCGTCAAGCGCCTGGGACGGATCGATCACCCGTCCACCTTTGAGCAGCACCGGTTTCATGCTCCGCTCCCTCGCTCCGCTCCCTTCGCGGCCTCCGCCAGCTCTGGCCGGCCCCCGGACAGCAGGTACAGCGCCGCCATGCGCACGGCCACACCGTTCGTCACCTGCTCCAAGATGACGGAGTGCGGGCCGTCGGCGACCTGAGAGTCGATCTCGACACCGCGGTTCATCGGTCCCGGATGCAGGATCAGGATTTCCCGGGAGGCACGCTCGAGTCGTTCCCGCGTGACCCCAAAGACCCGATAGTACTCGCGCAACGACGGGATGTATCCCGCCTCCATTCGCTCGAGCTGGAGTCGCAGAACGTTGAGGACATCCGCCCACTCAATCGCTTCCTCGATGCGCCGAAACACCGTCACGCCCAGATCGCCGATCGCCCCCGGCAACAGGCTCTGGGGTCCACACACCGCCACCTCCGCCCCGAGCTTCGTGAGACCCCAGATGTTGCTGCGTGCCACACGGCTGTGGGTGATGTCGCCGCAGATGCAGACCTTGAGCCCTTCGAGCCGACCCATGTGATCGCGGATCGTCAGCATGTCCAAGAGCGCCTGAGTCGGGTGCTCGTGCGTTCCGTCGCCGGCGTTCACGACATTCGATCGGATGCGTTCGGCCAGGAAGTTGGCGGCTCCGGAGGAGGGGTGCCGCATCACCACCATATCGATCCGCATCGCCTCGAGGTTGCGGGCCGTGTCGACGAGGTTCTCGCCTTTCTGCACCGACGACCCTTGCGCCGCGACATTGACAGTGTCGGCGGAGAGGCGCTTCTCGGCAAACTCGAAGGAGATACGGGTGCGCGTGGAGGCTTCGAAGAAGAGATTGACGATGGTCTTGCCTCGGAGCGTCGGCACTTTCTTGATCGCGCGTTCACTGACTTCTTTGAACGGCTCGGCGGTGTCGAGGATGAGTTGAATCTGCTCCCGCGAAAGCGGCTCCAGTCCCAACAAATCTTTGCCGAGCGATGGCGCCGTCACGTTCTGCCTCCGTGTACCAGCTCTACCGCATCACGGCCATCCTGCTCTGCAACACACACGTCCACGCGATCACCGGGCTCTACATCGACGGTCGCTCCGACGATATCGGCCTGAATCGGCAACTCCCGTCCACCGCGATCGACCAACACCGCCAGACCAATGCGCGCCGGTCGCCCGAAGTCTGCGAGTTGGTCGAGCGCCGCACGGATGGTCCGACCGGTGAACAGCACGTCGTCGACGATCACGATGACCTTGTGGTCGAGGTCCACCGGCAAATGGGTCTCGCCAACAACCGGCCGCGGTCCCACGGTCCCGAGATCGTCGCGATACAACGTGATGTCCATGGCGCCGATCGGTACCGTAATGCCCTCGCGCTCGGCAATGTGCCGGGCCAACCGGTGTGCGAGATCGGATCCGCGCCGCTGGATACCCACGACGACGAGACGGTCGGTCCCGCCTGCCAACATTACGATGTCACTAGCCATGCGATCGAGTGCCGCGGCGATGTCGGCACCGTCGAGGAGGGTCTGTCGCTCAGGGGGGGTCATCGTCGTGCCGCAAGTTAGGCGGGGTGCCGTGGAGCGTCAACGCGCGCGAGCCCGCTACCGTTGTGGTTGCGCGCACGGCACGCGGTGCACCCGCCGAGCCGCACCGCGGGTCCGCGCGACCCACCGGCGAGACCTCAGGCGGTATCCGAGCTCCGGTGCTCGTCGCGCCCCAGCGGGACCGGGCTGAGTGGCGCCTTTCCCACTAGGACAGCCCGTACGTTTCCCACGGCCAGTGCTGCCATGGCGCGCCGCGTCGCTGTAGTGGCACTCCCGATGTGCGGGAGCGTCACGACACGCGGATGCATCACGAGCGCCGGATGAACGCGAGGCTCGTTGCGAAACACGTCGAGCCCAGCGCCACCCAAGCGACCCCCATACACGGCATCGATCAACGCCCGTTCATCGATGAGATCTCCCCTGGCCGTGTTGATGAACAGGCTCCCCGGCCGCATGCGCGCGAACCACGCAGCGTCAGCCATGCCGCGCGTCTCGTCCGACGAGGGCACGTGTACGGTGACGACGTCACTGTCGGCCAAGAGGTGATCCAGGTCAACTCGCCTCGCGCCGGTTGCAGTTTCGAACTCCGTCCGCGCCGAGCGGTCCGTATAGAGCAGCCCCATTCCGAACCCCAGCGCTCTTCGGCCAACCGCCTGCCCGATTCGACCGGCGCCCACGATCCCCAGGGTGCTACCGGTCAACTCGAGACCGAGGAGTTGGCGGGGCTCCCACCCCTTCCAGCTTCCCTGCTCGATCATGGCCGTACCCTCTTTGAGACGTCGAGCGACGGCCAAAATGAGCGCCCACGTGAGATCGGCAGTCGATTCGGTCAGCACGTCCGGCGTGTTCGTCACCGTCACCCCGTGGCGACCGGCAGCATCGAGATCGATGTTGTCGAACCCCACAGCACAGTTGGCGAGGATTCGAAGATCGGGGAGTCGAGCGAATTCGGCCTCGCCGAATCGTCGCGACAGCAGGGGGACGATCGCCGGATACGCCCCTCCCGGGGTCGGCTCGCCGGCGGCGATCCAGCTGACCGCGTGCCCCGGCACAGGGTCGGCGTCCAGGAGCTCTTGCAGCTCGGCGGCAATCAGGATGGTCGCCATTACACTCACACTTCGATTACACGGTATTCCAGATGTCGCTGAGGCTGTGCCACGCCAACCGGGGTGGAAAGTACGTTGGCTGCAATCTATTATGCACGGGCCGAGGAGAGGTGTCCGAGTGGTTGAAGGAGCCGGTCTCGAAAACCGGTAGGCCCGTCAGGGTCTCGAGGGTTCGAATCCCTCCCTCTCCGTGTTCCCGGATCTCTAGCCGGGACCAGCGACGGCCAGACGGTGATGCAGCACGGCGTCTGGCCGTCTGTCAAGGTACTTGTCCGACGCGACCTCGCGAGGGCTTATGCCAGCATTCACCACCGAGCAATCCCGTTTGGTGACCACATCACTCGTGATCCTCGCGGCCATCGCCGCCGCCGCCGCACTCGCCTACACGCGCAGCATCATGGTCCCCTTCGTGTTGGCCGTCTTCATCTCGTATCTCGTTTCACCGGTGGTCGATCTGCTGCAGCTTCGGTTCCGCGTGCCACGGCTCGCAGGCGTGTTCGTCGCTTTGCTGCTGGGACTCGTGGCCGTCGCGCTGTTGGCGCTGTTGGTCACGACATCGGTGCGCGGCCTCCTGTCGTCGGCCGACGTGTATCAGGAGAAGCTCGCCGATCTCGTCGCCCGGATCTTCGGCGTTCTCGACCGCATGGGACTGGATCTCAGTCAACAGTCCTTCCTCGATGCGGTACGCCGCCTCCCGATCGCCAGCTTCGCTCAGCGAACTCTGGGGACGGTTGTCGGTATCGTCAGCAAGGTCGGCCTGGTCACGATCTTCGTGATCTACTTAGTGAGCGCGCGGCGCCCGTCGGCTCCCCGGGGCGGCATCTATAAGGAAATGGACGCGAAGGTGCGTAAGTACCTCGTCACCAAGATCACCGCCTCAGCCGCCACCGGCATCCTGGTCGGACTCATCCTGTGGCTGTTTCGACTGGATCTCGCCCTGGTGTTCGGAATCACCGCGTTTCTCCTGAACTTCGTGCCCTCCATCGGCTCGATCGTCGCCACACTTCTCCCACTGCCCATTGCGCTCGTGCAGTACGATTCGCTCTGGCCGGTGCTCGGAGTGCTGCTGCT
>JBDHAB010000022.1:0-45101 GCA_039588295.1 Gemmatimonadota bacterium | reverse complement strand
GCGTATGTCACGTACGGCGTCACGCCGCAGCTGACGGCCGGAATCGGGTTCTTCGTGCCGTACGGATTGGGCACGAAATGGCCTGACACCTTCGAGGGTCGGTTCAATGGGTACGACAACGACCTCCGCTCTCTGTATTTCCAGCCGACTCTCGCGTATCAGGTCCATCCCATGATCGCCATCGGCGCCGGGTTCGATTTTGCGCTGGGATCGGTCACACTGACACAGCGCGTCGATCTCTCCGTGCAGGGGGTCCCAGGACAGACCGTCACCTTTGGGAACCTCGGCATCCCGTTCCACACCGATTTTGCGGACGTCAAGCTGGAGGCACATAATGCTACCGGCTTCGGTGGGAATTTCGGCGTCCTCTTCACACCGCATGAAGCCGTGAGCATTGGAGCGCGCTACCTGTCGCGAGTCAAGCTCACCTACAATGGCGAAGCCACATTCGAACAGATCCCGACGAACATTGTCCTGCCGCCGGGCAACCCGATCTCGGTGGCGCTCGGCCTCGACCCGACCCAGCCCCTGCCGATCGACCCGCTCCTCACCGCTCAGTTCGCCACGGGCGCACCACTGGGCGCACAGACTGGCGACGCGAGCATCACCATGCCGGATCAGATCTCGGTAGGCCTAGCTGTCAGCCCCACCAACGCCCTGACGGTGTTGGCCGAATGGCAGTGGGTGCACTGGGCGCTGTTCGACACCCTGCGGCTGGATTTCGGGAACCTCGACGCCGCGGATGACCCCGTCCTCACCGAAAGTTACCAAAACACCAACGGCATCCGCCTGGGACTCGAGGTGATGGCCAGCGACAGGC
This sequence comes from Gemmatimonadota bacterium, assembly GCA_039588295.1. Lineage (GTDB taxonomy): Bacteria > Gemmatimonadota > Gemmatimonadetes > Gemmatimonadales > GWC2-71-9 > JAOTVV01. Next base: position 44,281 of record JBDHAB010000022.1, on the reverse strand, counting down.
TCACGCTTCGTGGTGGCTATCTCCACCACCAGGGCGCCGCACCACCTGAGACCGTCACACCGCTCCTCCCAGAGGGAACCCGGAACGAGTTCACCGGCGGGCTCGGGTTCAGGATCAGCGATAGGATCACGGCCGACGTGGCCTACCAGTACATCCGGCAGTACAAGCGCCGTGGACGGGTCGCTGAACGGGAACCTGGCATGACGGCAACGGAGGTAATCAACGAGCTGAACAGCGGCCTCTACAAGTTCAATGCACACCTGTTCGGTGTGACGCTGACCGCCGCGTTCTAATGGCAACGACCCACGGAAATAGAGGAGATTTCGCTATGGTTCGCCGAAAGATCTTGAGCCGTGCGGCGTTGGCACTGCTGATCGCCGTCTTCATCGTCGCATGCGACGATGATGTGCTCAATCCGCCGGACGCGGTGGACCCGATGTTCAACCGGTACGTGGCAATGGGGGCCAGCCTCACGGCCGGATTTCAGTCGGGTGGCATCAACGACAGCACACAGCTGCAGTCGTATGCGGTGCTGCTGGCCCAGCAGTTCCAGACGGAGTTCGAAATACCGCTGCTCAACAAGCCGGGATGCCCACCGCCATTCACGAACATTTTCACGCAGGAGACCCTTGGCGGGCCCAACGCTCCACCATGCGCCGCTCGCGTAACGCCGATCCCCACGCGCATCAACAACGTGGCGGTGCCTGGAGCGGCCGTCATCGACATACTCAGCAATCTCGATCCTGACAGTGACCCCAACACCCTCACGAGCTTCATTCTTGGTGGCCGTACCCAGCTCGAGGCAGCAGCCGACGCGCAGCCGACCTTTGTGTCAATCGCCATCGGGTCCAATGATATATTGGGTGCGCTGGCGAATGAGGCGAATCCGGGCGATCCAGCGCTGATCACGGCTCCTGCGACGTTTGCCACGCGATACGGCGACATGCTCGATCAGCTCGAGGCTCTGGCTACGATTCAAGGCGGCGTGCTGATCGGCGTGCAGCCCGTCTTTGTCGATGCCACTACTGTCAGCGCTCCTTTCTTCACAGCGGGGGCCGCGTGGCAGCAGTTTGAGCTGTTCTTCGATGGGCAGACCGCCCCGCTCAACTTTTTCGACGTGAACGCAGCGTGCGCCACGGCATTCGTGCCATTCCCGGTTGGCGGCGGCCTCTTAGCATTGGCCAACGCAAAAGTCGACTCCGTGCAGAACGGCCTGTTGAACCCCATCGACGTGATCCCCGCTGCGCTGGACTGCACGGACGCACAAGCCATCACTGCAGCGGAACTGGGCAATGTCCTGGCGACCCTGGCCGCGTACAACGCCGCTATCGAAGCAGAAGCCACGGCGCGCGGTTGGGCATACTTGGATCCTGCCCCCGTCTTCACGGGGCTCGCGGCCACCGCCGGCGCCTTTCGGCCATTCCCGGCCTTCGACCCTGCCGATCCACAACACGAAACGCAGCCGTTCGGGTTCGCTTTGAGTATCGACGGCATTCACTGGAGCGCGACCTTGCATGACGCAGTGGCCGCAGCCATGATTGTGGCCATCAATGCGGAGTACGGCACGTCGGTCGCCGCGCCCTGATCGTTGGGGCTTCGGGTTCGATCAAAGCGGGAGGCTCACCTTGGTGAGCCTCTTGCTTTGCGGTAGATTCCCGCGACCAATGACCCACCCTACCCGCGCGTCCCGATGCCTCGTTCGTGTTGCCGCCGCGCTCGCGGCAACGGCGATCGTTGCCGGCACGGACGCCTCCAATGCGCGCGCCCAATACCCCGATGCGCGACTCGTCCCTCGCGGCGTCCTGCGGATCAGCTTCGAGCCGCAGTACTGGAACGCACGCGAACGCTTCGACGCGGCAGACAACGTCGAGGCGCTGGGAACCGATTTCTCGGACAGTACGGCCGGCGTGCGGCTGTTTCCGACCATCGCACTGTCCGAGCAGGCAGTCCGCTCCCTCACCGGAGATTCCGCGTACGCAACGAACGCCGGCGCGTTTCGCACGACACTCGAGGCCGACGTGCGGCGGTTTCCACTCGAGCTCCACTTCGGCATCACCGACTGGCTGAGCCTGAGCGCGTCGGTTCCATTCGTCACGACGCGGTCCCAGGTGTCGTTCGTGGTCGATTCGACATCGTCCAACGTCGGATGGAATCAGATCGCCTCACAAGCCGGCAACGCGGCGGCGCTCGGCGAAATCCAGGCCCTGCTCACCCAGTTGGAGGCAGCCGCGCAGTCCGTCGAGGCGCAGATCTCGGCGGGCGGGTATGACTGTCCCGCCGGACCGATCTGCGATCAGGCGCGCAGCGCGGTGACGCGCGCACGCCAGATTGCACTCGATGTAACGACGCTGTCGGGCGCCGACGCGGCGGGTAACCTGAGCACCGTGCTGCCACCGTTTGCACCGCTGGCCTCCTCGAGCTCCGGGCTGGCGCTGCTCGCCACGATTCAAAACCTGGCCGTGGAACTGCAGACCCTTGGCGCACCCGCGGTCACCGCCACCCTGCCGCTCCCCAACGGACGCCTGGCAGCGGACGACATCAACGGGGTCCTGACGGGAGCCGGATTCGGGTACGAGGCATCACCCCTCCAGTTCTCCAAACTGCGGCAGGCCCTGGGCGATGCCGCAGTCGGCCTCAGGATCGGCCTCCTGCGGAAGCGTCAGTTGCGAACTCTGGTATCGACGACGGTCCGGCTCCCGACCGGGACTCGAGACCTCCCGGATCACTTCACCGACATCGGGAGCGGCGATCGCCAAATGGACGTGATCATGGGGCTCGAGGCCGCCTGGGAACCGGGCGCGTTCCTGGCTCTCGCAGCGGGAGCGTCGTACACGCTGCAGCTCGCCGACAACCTCCCTCGTCGAGTGACCGCGCACGACCAACCGCTCGCACCGCTCGATACTCGGGCCGATGTCGAACGCAACCTGGGCGACGAGCTGCGGATCGGCGTCTTTCCGTCGCTGCGTCTGAACGACTCCTTCGTCGTGTACGGCTCGATGCACTACTACCGGAAGTCCGCCGACGGCTTCGCGCTCAGCAGCGGAGCCCAACCGAGCGCGACCGTGGATCCCGCGGACCTGGGCTTCGAGACCGAGCGGCGCACGCTCTCGTTCGGGGGCGGGATTGCCTACCGGGCAACCAGCGCGCGCAGCGGACCCACGCTGCCCGTCGAAGCCGGCATCGACTACCGCGCGACGTTTTCTGGATCCGGCGGTCAGACACCGAAGAGCACGACGCTCGGCTTCTACCTACGGTTGTTCTGGAGACTGTTTGGAGGAGCAGCTACCGAATAGCGGTCAGGTCCGCACACGACCTCTGCGTTGCAGCAACCCCTTCGCATGCTTCACCACCACGGGATCTCTGGCCCCGCCCAGCATTCGGGCGAGCTCCTGCACCCGCGCGTCACCATCGAGGGACCGGACATCCGCAGTCGCGACGCCGCCACGCGGCCGTTTGGCCACCGAGAGATGGTTGGCAGCGCGCGCGGCAATGGGTGGGAGGTGCGTGATGACCAAGACCTGGCGTGCTGCTGCCACGTCACTCAACGCATCGGCGAGTTTGACGGCCACCTCACCACCGATACCTTGATCGACCTCGTCGAACACGAGCGTCGGAATGGCATCGTGGGCGGCCAGCACGACCTTGAGCGCCAGCATGATCCGCGATAGTTCCCCACCACTCGCCACCTGCATCAACGGGCGCGCGTCCATCCCGGGGTTGAGCTGCACCACAAACGTGACCACATCCGCACCGGCCGACGTGACCTTTGGTGCGGGGGTCACATCCACCCGAAACTCCCCGTTCGGCATCCCCAACCCGGGAAGCAGGTGCCCCACCGCCTTCGCGAGTTTCGTCGCGGCTCGCTTGCGCTTTCCGGTCAAGGTGGCAGTGGCATCGGTCAGGCCACGCTCCGCCTCCGCACGCTGCGTACTCAGCGTCCCCAGATCGAGATCCGCCGTATCCAGCAGGTCCAGCTCTTGCCGCGCCTGCTCCGCCGTGTGCGGAACGTCTTCGATGGTGGGGCCATACTTCTGGGCCAGGCGATACAGCGTGTCGCGACGTCGCTCTACCTCCTCGAGCCGACCGGGATCGAGATCCACCTCCCCCGCGTACGCTCGAACCGCCAGGAGGAGCTCCTGCAGGTTGGCATACGCCCCGTCCAGCAACTCGCGCCAACTCGCCACACTGGCATCGATCCGCTCGAGCTGGTCCAGGGCCTTTTCGGCCTGGCTGAGCGAGGCGAGCGCCGCTCGTTCGTCCGCGTCTTCCAGCAAGCCAGCGATGCGCTCGGTGAGTTGAGTCACGTCCTCGATGTTGGCGAGCCGCTTGGCCTCGATCGCGAGCGCCTCGCCCTCACCCGGGCGTGGTGCGGCATCGGTGATCTCCTTGACCACATGACGCAGGTAGTCGGCGCGCTTGCGCACATCGTCGCGCCGCGCAACGAGTTCGGATTCCTGCGCGGTGAAGCGCGCGACGGTCTCGTACAGCTCGCTGACGCGCGTCCGCTCCGTCGCCGCATTGCCAAACGCATCGAGCATGTCCCGTTGGGCCGATGGCTTGAGCAGCGATTGCGCCTCATGCTGGCCATGGAGGTCCACCAGGAGCCGGCCGAGGGTGGCCAGTGCCGCAACGGTCGTCGGGCTGCCGTTCGCCCAGGCACGGTTGCGGCCCTCCATATTGATTTCGCGACGTACGACCAGCCGGCCGTCTTCGGGTTCGATGCCCAGTTGATCGGCCGCCGCCTGAAACGCACCTTCGGCCGGGACATCGAACGCCGCCTCGACGACCGCGCGGTCGGCGCCGGGCCGCACGAGGTCGGCGCTGGCGCGTTCACCGAGCAGTAAAGCCAGCGCATCGATGAGCATGGACTTCCCTGCCCCGGTCTCGCCGGTGAGCACGTTCAAGCCCGGTTTGAAAGGGAGCAGGACATCCGCGATGACGGCGAGATCGCGGACGCGAAGCTCAGTCAGCACGGATTGTGGACTCCCGATCGCTCAGGTCGCCCCATTCTAGCTTCTGCCGCATCCGTGTGAAGAAACCTTCTTGCCCCAACCGTACCAGATGCACCGCCCGGGGAGTGCGGCGCACCGTCAGCCGCTCGCCGCCCTCGAGCGTGCCACCCGGCTGTCCGTCGACCGAGATGAGCGCGTGCTCCGTCCCGCGCGGTACGATCTCGAGCGTCACTTCGGCCGCCCCGGGCGCTACAATCGGGCGCACGCGAAGCGTGTGCGGCGAGACGGCCGTCACGACAAGGGCGTCGACATCGGGCAGCAGGACGGGACCGCCGGCGCTCAACGAGTACGCGGTCGATCCGGCGGGGGTAGCCACGATCACGCCGTCGGCGGTGTATTGGCCGACGTGCTCCCCCTCCACCGAGACTCGAACGCGAATGATCCGGACGGAGTCGGGCTTATGGACCACGACGTCATTGACGGCCACCTCGCTGCGTCGCTGGTCGCCCTCCACCGACTGCACATGCGCACCGATCGTGAAGCGACGCTCCACACCGTACTCGTTGCGACTCACCGCATCCAACGCGTCCTCGATCGCCTCCGACTTGGTCGACGTGAGAAAGCCGATCTGCCCCAGATTGAAGGCGAGAATCGGGACTTCTACGTCGCCGAGGAGCCGAGCGCCGCGGAGTAGTGTGCCGTCGCCACCGAACGTGACCAGCAGGTCGATGGCCGGGTTGTCGGGATCCAACACCTCGACGGGTTCCGACCAGTACGTCACGAGATCCGACTCGGCAGCGATCGCATGCCCGTTCGCGGCAACGTATCGGGCCAGCCGTGGGAGTACACGGCTGAGCTCGCCGTAGCGTTGGTTGCCAACGACCCCGATTCTCATCGTGCGCTGAGCGTCTCCTCGGCGGTGAGGGCGCGAACTCGCTCCACGAGCCCTTCCGCGGAAAGGCCCACCTCGGCCAATTGGCGGGCACGCGGAGCGTGCCCATAGGTCCGGTCGGGCGCACCGATCACTGTCACTCGCACGTCGCCTGCCGCCACCGCAGCGGCAACGTGGGCACCGAAGCCGTTCACCTCCACGCCGTCTTCGACGGTGACCAACAGCCGATGCCCGCGCGCCAGCTCCATGAGCATCGCGCGGTCGAGCGGCTTCATGAACCGGCAATTTACGACCGTCACGTCGATCCCGTCCCGCGCCAGTGCCTCCGCCGCCTCGAGTGCCGGCTGACACATGACGCCCACGGCGAGCATCGCCGTGTCTCGACCTTGCCGCAGGATTTCCCACGTCCCGAACGGTGTGGCGGCAATGTCCGCAACCTGCGGTACTTCACCATGCACGCTGTCGCGCGGGTAGCGCGTGCAGAACGGCCCGTCGCGCTCGAGGGCGCAGCGAAGCAGTCCGATCAGTTCCGCTCCGTCTTTGGGCGCCGTCACGGTCATGTTCGGCACCGCCAGCATGTAGGCGATGTCGTACAGACCCATGTGGGTCTGTCCATCCGCTCCAACCATCCCAGCGCGGTCCATGCAGAACGTGACGGGAAGATTCTGGATCGCCACATCGTGAATGATGTTGTCGAACGCTCGCTGCAGGAACGTCGAGTAGATCGCCACGATGGGCCGCAGTCCCTGTGTCGCGAGCCCCGCCGCGAACGTCGTCGCATGGCCTTCCGCAATCCCGACATCGAAGAACCGGTCCGGCCACCGCTCCTGGAAGATGTCGGTGCCGGTGCCCGACGGCATGGCGGCCGTGATCGCGACGACCTTCGGGTACTCCGCGGCTAACTCGGAGATCGCGGTCCCGAACACGTTCGTCCAGCTCGCCGAGCTCGACGACGTTGGCCGCACAACGCCCGTGACGGGATCGTAGGGGTTCCTTGCGTGGAACTTCTCGGGGTGGGGCTCCTTGAGGGGGAACCCCTTCCCCTTCTCAGTCACCACATGAACGACGCGGGACCCGTCAAGCGTCTTGACGAGCTCGAACGTCTTGAGCATGGCGTCGATGTTGTGTCCGTCGATCGGCCCGAAATACCGGAACCCCAGTTCCTCGAAGAGCATCCCCGGCGACCACAGGTTCTTGATACTCTCTTCCACGGTCCGGGCGAACTCGACCATGCGGTTGCCACCCACCAGATGCGACGCCTTCTCGATCAAGTGCTTCACGTGCTGCCGCATCCGATTGGTGAACGGGCTCGCGATCGCGGAACCGAGATACTTGTTGATGGCCCCGACGTTGGGCGCGATCGACATCCCGTTGTCATTCAACACCATGATGATGTCGCGTTCGGAGTCCCCGGCGTTGTTCATCGCTTCGTACGAGAGCCCGCACGTCATCGAACCGTCGCCGACCACCGCCACGACGTGATACCCCTCACCCATCAAATCGCGGGCGGCCGCCATGCCGTACGCCGCCGACATGGCCGTGCCGGCGTGCCCGGCCCCGAACATGTCGTGTTCGCTTTCCGCACGGCGCAGGAATCCCGAAAGACCGTTCTCTTGCCGCAGGGTCGGCAGTCGGTCGTTGCGACCCGTGATGACCTTCCACGGATAGCCCTGATGCCCCACGTCCCACACGATCTTGTCGCGCGGGGACTCGAAGGCGTGCGCGAGGGCAATGGTCAACTCCACCACACCCAACCCGGCCCCGATGTGCCCACCCGTCTGCGATACCACCTCGATCAGGCGCTGGCGCACCTCATCGGCGAGCGGCTGCAGCTCCTCGCGCGGGAGGTCCCGGACGTCGACGAAGCTGTGAATCGTGTCGAGCAGGGACATGGTTCAGGGCGCGAAGGTCAGGGATGGGTGGTATTCGGTCTTTTTCACGTCAGCGAGTGTGTTAGGAACGCCGTTCTACGATGAACGATGCCAATCCACGCAGCAGCGTGGAATCTAGTCCCTGGGCCCCGAGCTGGTCTACGGCCCGCTCGGCATGCTCCCGGGCCACACGGAGCGCCCGGTCCACCCCCATGAGCGACACGAAGGTCTGCTTCCGTTGCGCGGCGTCTTTGCCCGCGGTCTTCCCCAGCTCCGACGACGTGCCAGTCTCATCCAGCACGTCATCAACGATTTGAAACGCCAGGCCGACCTCGAAGCCGTACCGTCGCAGACACTCGACCAGGTGGTCGTTGGCGCCCGCCGCCATCGCACCCAGCACCGCGCTGGCCGCGATGAGCGCCCCCGTCTTGGCTCGATGAATCTCGATCAGTGCGTCCAGGTCGATGTGTTGACCCTCGGCCGCGAGGTCGAGCACCTGTCCGCCAACCATGCCGGCGGCCCCGCACGCCTGATAGAGTTCACGCGCCATCGATGAAAGTATCCGGCCGCCCAGCCCAAGCCCCGCCGCTCCCGCCGCAAGGACACGCGCGGAGAGGGGCACCATGCGGAACCCGGCCTCGGTGGCCGTCTCGACGTCGAACTGGCAATGCGTCGTGGGACGGCCGCGCCGCAGGGCGTCGTCATCCATACAGGGGAGATCGTCGTGGACCAGTGAGTACGTGTGCACGACTTCCACGGCGGTCGCGATGGTCGTCGCATCTCCCGCCCCACCCAGCTCGCGGTATGCTGCCAGCGTCAGAGCAGGTCGAAACCGCTTCCCGGGAGAGCGGAGGCTGTAGGCGATCGCCGCGCCCACGCGCTCGTCGAGTTCCTGCTCGACTCGAGCGCACCACCGCTCGATTTCGATGTTCACCGCCTCTCGCGCCTGCGCGAGAAAGGCCGTGAGCTCAGCGCTCGAGATCACTGGTCCGGATGGTACCGTCGGCCTCCTCCAGCACGCGCTTCACGGTCAGTTGCTTGGTCTCGAGGAGTCGCCGCGCTGCGCTGAGCCGCCGCACGCCGTCTTCGAATAGCCGCAGCGCCTCGTCGAGATCGAGGTCGGTCTCCTCGAGCCTGCGTACGATGGCCTCGAGATGCTCCACCTCCTCCCGGAACGAAGACTGCTCAGCACTCACCCGCCATCCTCCAGCGTCTTGGCCCGCACATCGCCGTCAGAAAGACTGAGGCGGAATTCGAGCCCGGGAGCGAAATCCGCCACGCGTTTGAGCACTGCACCGGCCTGGTCTCGCGCGACGGCATAGCCGCGCGCGAGCACCTGCAGCGGGCTCAACGCCTCGAGCTTGGCCGCGAGGTGCTCGAGGCTGGTGACGTGCCGTTCGACCTGTCGTTGCGCGCTCGACGTCAGACGATCGGTCGTGCGAGCGACCCACTGGTGCGCGAGCTCCAACTGATTGGTGAGGCTCCGAGCCAACCGCCGCGCAAGGACATCGACGGTCTTCCGCACGGCAGCCCGTTCGGGCACGGCGGCCTCCGCAGCCGCCGACGGCGTCGGCGCCCGTACGTCGGCGACCAAGTCCGTCAGCGCGACATCGGTCTCGTGTCCCACCGCGGATATCGTGGGGACGCCGACGGCCGCAACGGCCCGTGCGACGCGTTCGCTGTTGAACGCCCAGAGATCCTCCCGTGAGCCCCCACCCCTCCCGACGATGGCGAGGTCCACACCCTCGAGTCGGTTGACGCGCTCGAGCGCTGCGCACAGCTCGTCTTCCGCACCGTCCCCTTGGACACGAGCCGGGACCACCCAGACCTCCAACGCCGGCCAGCGGCGCCCGAACACGGATACGATGTCTCGCAGCGCCGCGCCATCGGCACTGGTCACGACGGCGATGCGACGCGGGAACGGCGGTAACGGCCGCTTGCGCGACGGGTCGAGCAGACCGTCACGCTCCAGCGCCGCTTTGGCGCGCTCCAGCTGCAGCTGCCAGAGGCCGCCGACCGCCGTGGGGATGAGCCGCCGGATCGTCAACCGGAATTCGCCCCGCTCCTCCCACACCGTGGGCTGGGCTTCCACGAAGATCTCCATGCCCTCGTCTGGTGGCGCGGGAAGCTGCTCGTTATCGCTGCGCCACATGACGCATTTCACCCGTGCCTGCGCGTCGCGCAGCGTGAAGTACCAGTGACCGCTCCGGTAGGTCTTGAGGCTCGCGACCTCGCCGCGCACCCAGATGCGACGGAGGCCTGCCTCGACCAATTGGCGGGCACGCCGCGTCACCTCCGCCACGCGCCACGCGCCCTCCGGAGACGCAGGTGTGACCGATTCGAAGAGGTCTAGTCCACCCACTCGCGCGCGGCCTGGACGGTGTTGTACAGCAGCATGGTAATCGTCATCGGGCCCACACCACCCGGTACCGGCGTGATGGCGGACGCGACTTCTTTGGCGGCGTCAAACTCGACGTCGCCGACGAGACGATACCCCTTCTCGCTCGTCGGGTCGTCGACCCGGTTGACGCCGACATCGACCACCACCGCGCCAGGTTTCACCCAGTCCCCCTTCACGAACTCGGGACTGCCGATGGCGGCAATCAGAATGTCGGCCTGACGGGTGACCTCGGGCAGGTTCTTGGTGCGGGAGTGACATACCGTCACCGTGGCGTTGCCACCCTCGCCCTTGTGAAGCAGCAACGACGCCATGGGCCGCCCGACGATGTTGGAGCGGCCGACGATTACCGCGTGTGCGCCGGAAATCTCGACGCCGCTGCGCACCAACATCTGCTGCACGCCGAATGGCGTGCAAGGGGGAAATCCCGACGGATCGCCGACCGATACCTTGCCGACATTCACTGGGTGGAAGCCGTCGACATCCTTGTCGGGGCGGATCGTCAGCAGGACGCGACGCTCGTTGATCTGATCCGGCAGCGGGAGCTGTACCAAGATCCCGTGGACCGTGTCGTCCGCATTGAGGCGCTCGACCACGCCGAGCAGTTCCTCCTCGGGCGTCTCGGCAGGCATCCTGATAGTCTCGCTTTTCATCCCCAGCTGCTCGCAGGCCTTGCCCTTCATCCGCACATAGACCTGACTCGCGGGGTCCTCACCCACCAGGACCACCGTGAGCCCCGGGGTAACACCCTTGGCCTTCAGCTCCTCGACCCGCGTCGCCAGCTCGGCGCGCATCGTCTCGGCGATTGCCTTTCCACTGATGATCTTAGCGGGCAAAGTCGATAGCCCTCGTTTCTCGGATGACGACAATCTTGATTTGTCCGGGATACTGCAGCTCGTTCTCCACCCGACGAGCGATCTCCTCGGAGAGCTCGGCGGCCGTACTGTCGGAAACCTGATCCGGCAGCACCGCAATGCGGACCTCTCGGCCCGCCTGGATGGCAAAGGCCTTCTCGACGCCGCGGAAGCTCGCCGCAATCTCTTCCAGCGCGCTCAACCGCTTGACGTAGGTCTCGAATGCCTCCCGCCGCGCGCCCGGCCGCGCTCCACTCGCCGCATCCGCCGCTTGCACGATGACGGAGATGGGCGTCTCGTGCGGCACGTCGTCGTGGTGCGCGGCGATGGCGTTCACGACAACCGGGTGCTCGTTGTACCGCTTTGCCATTTCGACACCCAGCTGGACGTGCGTGCCCTCGTGTTGGTGCGTGAGCACCTTCCCGATGTCGTGCAGCAGTGCGCCGCGCTTGGCCAGGTGGACGTCCAGCTTGAGTTCCGCCGCCAGGATGCCGGCCAGCCACGCGACCTCCTTGGAGTGCGCCAGCATGTTCTGCCCGTACGACGTGCGATACTTCATGCGTCCCACGAGCTTGACCAACTCCGCGTGCAGACCGCGAACCCCGAGCTCGTACACCGCTTCCTCTCCGGCCTCGACGATCTCCTTCTCGAGCTCGCTCTTCACTTTGCTGACGACCTCTTCGATGCGTCCCGGGTGAATCCTGCCGTCCGCGATGAGCACCTCGAGCGCCCGCCGCGCCACCTCGCGCCGCACCGGATCGAAACACGACACGACCACTGTGTCGGGGGTATCGTCGATGATCACGTCCACACCGCTCGCGGTCTCGAACGCGCGAATGTTGCGTCCCTCACGGCCGATGATTCGGCCTTTCATCTCGTCGTTCGGGAGCGGGACGGCTGAGACCGTCGTCTCGGTCGTGTGCTCGGGTGCCAGCCGCTGAACCGCCAGAGCGATGATCTTCTTCGCCTCACGATCCGCTGTCCGCTTCGCGTCCTCGCGAAGATCGCGCACCGTCGCCGCAGCCTCACTCTTCGCGGTCTCGGTGATTTCTTCGACGAGCTGCTTCTGTGCCTCAGCGGCCGTCATCCCGGAGAGCTCCTCCAGCCGGTGGCGTCGCTCGACCGTGAGCCGCTCCAGTTCCGTATCCCGCTCCTCCGCCTGGCGCTCGCGTTTCTCCACCCCGCGCTGGCGCTTCTCCAGATCCTTTGCCTGGTCATCCAGCGCATTCAGCTTGCGGTCGATGAGCGTCTCGCGCTCCTCGAGCCGCTGCTGGTGGCGGTCCATCTCGTCGCGGCGCTCCTTGGCTTCACGCTCCCAATCCTCGCGGAGCTGCAGGATCTCACTCTTTGCTTCCAGAAGCGCTTCGGTTTTGGCCGCGTCGGCATCGCGCCGCGACTGCTGGAGGAGGCGATCAGCCTGCTGCTGGGCAGCGCGGCCCAGCGCCTCCGCCTCGCGGCGCTCCGCCCGTCGCCCCATGAAATACGAAACCGTCCCGGCGACTGCTGCCACCACGAGGACGGTTGCCACAAAGAGCACGAGCTGGTCGGCTTGCATGTCTATATGCTCCAGCGGCCGCTCACGCCCACGATCGGCGCCGGCCGCATTATTACTGCATTCCTACCGCACCGTCACGAATACGTGACGTGTGCCGAATCTACGTGGCTTCTGGCGTCGAGGCAAACGATCCGCTGGCTTTGGAACGCCGTTTGGCAGGAGGAAGGAGGCGGGAGAGCTCTGTGGCCAGTGCCCGCAGTCGGTCGGCCATCTCGCGCTGCGATCGCCGGGACTGGTACAACTCGTCGGTGATCGCCAGGGCGGCGAGAATGGCCGCCTTGTGCGTTTCCACCATGGTACCCGCCGCCAGCACATCCTTCAGGGTTCGGTCCACGTGCTCGGCAACCGAGCGAGCGTACTCCTCGGGTCGGTCGGATTTGAGCGTGTATTCCTCGCCACCGATGGAGACTTTGACCACGGTCTTCTTCTCAGTCATTGGCCCTGTTCCTCCATCGCGACCTGTTCTTCGAGAAACCGCAGCCGCGAGATCAGTTCGGCCAGCCGATCGCGTGCGGCGTCCAGTCGCTGCCGCAACTCCAGGTTTTCCGCTTCGAGGGAGACGACCCGTTCCCGGTTCGCCACCACGTCCTGGCCCAACCCGAGCTGCGTTTGGTCGGCTTCCGCCGTGAGCGCGCGGCGGCGCCACGATGCGAGCTCGCCCTTGAGGGACGTCAAGACCACTCGCAGCTCGTCCAGCGCTTGAAACTCAGGCCTGCCTTCGCTCGACACCCAGGCGCTCCTTCACCGCCGCGAGTACCCTCGACAGGGCCTCATCGGCTTCTTGGTCCCGCAGGGTCCGGTCGGGCGCACGGAACACCAGCCGCCACGCCACGCTCCGACCGGCCATTCCCTCTGCTCGATACTCGTCAAATGCGCGCACTTCGGCAAGCAGCGCGCCTCCTGCGTCGCGCACGACCGACTCCACCTGGGCGGCGCTGACCTCCGCCGGCAGGACCAGCGCCACGTCTCGCTCCACCGGTGGCGTGGTCGGCAGGGACCCGTACCACACGAAACGCCGCTCCGGCAACACGAGATCCAACTCCAACCCATACAGCGGTGCCGCCCACGCCGGCCGGTCGGCATCCACCGGCCCGGCATGCCCGGTCAACCGGCCGGACGGATCTCGGAACTCCCAGCCCTCGTCGCTGGACACGATCTCGCCTTCGCCCCCAACGAGCCGCACGGCCTCGACAAACAGGCCCTTGAGATCCCACAGATCGTAGTCGATCGTCTTCCCGGCGCCCCCCCAGTGCGGCGGGAGTCGGGCTCCCGAGATCACCGCCGCGAGCCGGTGCGTTTCCTCCGGAAGCGGGGCCCCCGAGGCGCGGAACACGGTTCCGAGCTCGAACAGCCGGACGTCGCGCTCGCGCACGGCCCAGTTGCGCTCGACCGATCGGACCAGTCCGCTGAGCAGGTCGCGACGCAGGTAGGCGTCCTCCGCGGACAGCGGGTTGAGCACCCGGACGGCGTCCGAGCCGGCCGCTGAGGTGAGCGAGAGCGAGCGAGCTTCGTTGAGCCCCCAGCCGGTGAGCACCCGGCGCACCCTGGCCTTGACCGGCTCGACCGGATCGTTCGGCACGACGCTTGGCCTGAGCGGTCGCAGCTCGACGGGGAAGGAATCATAGCCCTTCAGCCGAGCCAACTCCTCGATCAAGTCGATCTCTCGGGTCACGTCGGGCCGCCATCCCGGCACCTGCACGTGCAGGCGGTCGTCCTTCGGTGCGACCGGAAACCCGAGCTTCACGAGCAGCCCCTCGATCTCGTCACGGGACATCGGCATCCCGAGCACGTGCTCGACGCGTTCGGGCCGCAGGAACACACTCCGGGCCTTCCGGAGTTTCGGGTAGACGTCGATCGCCGGTTCCGGTTCTTCACCGCCCGCGATGGCGCGGATCAGCGTCACGGCCCGGCGAATCGCCTCGGCCATTCCTTCCAGGTCGATGCCTCGCTCGAACCGGTAGGAGGCCTCGGTGGTCATCTTGAGCGCCTGACGGGTCCGGCGGATACTGCGCGGGTCGAAATACGCGCATTCGAGCAGGACGTCGGTCGTCTCGCTGGTGACCTCGGAGTCGGCACCGCCCATCACACCGGCGATCGCCGTTACGCCTTTCGCGTCGCAGATCATGGTCATGTCGGGCGTGAGCTCGCGCTTCTCACCGTCCAGCGTTGTGAGTCGCTCGCCCGCGATGGCCCGCCGCACGATGATCTTCCCACCGCGCACCTTGGCGACATCGAAGGCGTGCATCGGCTGGTTGAGCTCGTACAGGACGTAGTTGGTGGCGTCAACCACGTTGTTGATCGGCCGAGCCCCGATACTGCGCAGCCGCGCCTCCAACCACACCGGGGACGGACCGATCTCGACGCCGCGAATCAGCGCCGCCATGTACCGGGGGCACCCTTCGACGTCCTCGATCACGACCTCCACACCATCAACGGCACCCTGCCCCTCCACTCGGCGCGGCGCACCGACACCGGTGGGAGCGTTGGGAATCGCCGGCAACTTGACCGGCAGCCCATAGACGGCCGCGAGCTCTCGGGCCACGCCCTTATGGCATAGCAGATCCGGACGATTTGCCGTGACCTCGACGTCGAAGCACACATCGGCCACCGGCATGGCTTGCACGAACGGCGTGCCCGGCGCGGCATCGGTCTGCACCTCCAGGATCCCTTCGTGCTCGGTCCCCAGTCCGAGCTCTCGTGCCGAACACAGCATACCGTTCGACGTCACGCCGCGAATCTTCCGTGCGGAGAGCTTGAACCCCCCGGGCAACACGGCGCCCGCAGGAGCATAGGGGTACTTCGCGCCCGCCCGGACATTGGGCGCACCGCAGACCACCTCGACCGTCCCATTCCCCGCGTTGACGCGGCACAACGACAAGCGATCGGCATTCGGGTGCCGCTCGACCCGCTCGACGATCCCAATCACCACATCGCCAAGCTCCGCGTGCATGTGCTCAACGGCCTCCACGGTGGCGCCGAGACCCGTCAGGCGTGCTGCCGCATCCTCGGGGTCCAGGGTGCGGCCCAGCATTGCCGAGAGCCAGTTGACGGAGACGTTCACGAGCTACTCCGCGAACTGCGAAAGGAACCGCATGTCGTTCTCGAACAACAACCGGATGTCCGGGATGCCGTGCCGCAGCATCGCGATGCGGTCGGGGCCCATGCCGAAGGCGTAGCCGGTGTAGCGCTCCGAGTCGATACCGCAATTCTCAAAGACGGCGGGGTGCACCATCCCGGCGCCCATGATCTCCAGGTACCCGGTCTGCTTACACGTCGCACAGCCGGACCCTTTGCACATCTGACATTGCACATCGACCTCAGCCGACGGTTCGGTGAACGGGAAGAACGAGGGCCGGAACCGCACGGTCGTATCGGATGAGAAGAATCGCTTCACAAAGAAGTCGATGCTGGCCTTGAAGTCGACGAAGCTCACACCCTCATCGACCACCAGACCCTCGATCTGCTCGAACACGGGCGAGTGGGACGGATCGAACGCGTCCCGACGGTACGCACGACCGGGCACGAGAATACGGATCGGCGGCTGATATTGCTCCATGATCCGCGCCTGCATCGGCGAGGTGTGGGTGCGCAGCAGAACGCCCCGCCCCAAATAGAAGGTGTCGTGTTCGTCAGCCGCCGGGTGATCGAGCGGCATGTTCAGCTTGGTGAAGTTGTATTCCTCGAGCTCGGCCTCGGGACCGATGACCCGGGTGAAGCCGAGTTCACCGAAGATCTCACAGATCTCGTCGATGACCGACACCACGGGGTGCATCGCGCCGCGCCACACATGGCGCCCCGGCATCGTGCGATCGACATCGACCGGGCGCCGCGCGCCGGTCTCGAGAGCCCGCTCGCGACTGGCGATTGCCGCTTCGAGCTGCTGCTTGACCTGGTTGGCCTGCGCACCGATGGCGCGGCGCTCTTCGGGGGCAAGCGATCCGAGCGATCTGAGAATCTGGGTGAGCTTCCCCGCCTTGCGGCCAAGGAACTCGGTTCGCATCTCGGCGAGCGTTCCCGCATCTGCGGCGGCAACACGCTCCACCGCCTGTGCGATTACGTCGAGCTCATCCTGGTGGCGTGTGGAATTCGACATCGGCGTCGCGAGCCGTCAGAGACTCCGCTTCGCCACCTCCGCCAACTCGCCGAAGGCAGCCGGATCCCGAACAGCGAGGTCGGCCAGCACCTTCCGATTGATCTCGACACCCGCCTTCTTGAGGCCGGACATGAATCGGTTGTAGCTCAGGTCGTGCTGCCGCGCCGCCGCGTTGATCCGCACGATCCAGAGTCGTCGAAAGTCGCGCTTGCGGAGTCGGCGGTCACGATAGGCATACCGCAGCCCCCGTTCCACGTTCTCCTTCGCGGACTTGTATAGTTTGCTGCGCCCACCGCGCGCGCCCTTCGCCGCGCGCATGATCTTCTTCTTCCGCTTCAGGTGGGCGACGTTGCTCCGAACTCTCGGCATGGCTCGCTCCTACGCCTGCAGCAGGCGCTTGATCCGGCGCTCGTCCGCCTTCGCCACCAACGTAGCGGTGCGGAGGCGACGCTTTCGCTTGGGATGCTTCTTTGTGAGTATGTGACTCTTATTGGCGCGTGCCCGCTTCACCTTGCCACGGCCCGTCACCTTGAAGCGCTTGGCCGCGCTTCGTTTCGTCTTCTGCTTCGGCATCGTTCACCCACCGGTTACGGCACCGCGCACGGGTCCACCCGCCGCGGCGCCAATTGCCTCTCTCTTATCCCTTATCCCTTATCCCCTATGCCCTTATGCCTTATGCCCTATCGCTTATGCCCTTCCCGCTTGTCACTACTTCGGCGCCAAGACCATCGTCATGTTGCGCCCCTCCAGCTTGGACGCCGTCTCCACCTTGGCCACGTCCTGGAGCTCGTCAAACACCCGATCGAGCACCGCCCTACCCAACTCGGGGTGGGTCACCTGGCGACCCCGGAACATCAGGGTCAGCTTGACCTTGTTACCCTCCTCGAGAAACGTCCTCGCGTGCCGAGTCTTGAACTCGAAGTCGTGATCGCTGATGTTCGGCCGGTACTTCACTTCCTTCACCTGGATCACGTGCTGTTTCTTCTTCGCGGCTCGGGCGGCCTTCGCCTGCTCGAACCGATACTTCCCGTAGTCCATGATCTTGACCACGGGGGGGCGGGCCATCGGGGCGACCTCAACGAGGTCGAGTCCGCGCTCGCGCGCCGCCTTGAGCGCGTCGTCGACCGGAACCACGCCGACCTGCTCGCCCTCAGCATCGATCAGCCGAACTGGGCTGATCCGGATTTGGTGGTTCACCCGCACCCGCTGTTTGTCGTCTTGAGCCGCCAGTGACACTCCTCCTTCAGTTAGGCATGCACCAACAACAGAAGCGAACCCTGTACCCTCCAGAGTTCGCCGGCGACGGGGGCCGTGGCACCCCGCACATTCGTTGAACCCTGAACGCGCGCCCAGTCGGGCGGCAGGAGGGTGAAGCGCACACGCGCTTGCTTATCTGATTGTCGCTCAAAAACCTACGCCGCCCCTTGGGCAGTGTCAAGCGGCGCAAACTCGAAGGATTTGAGGTCCGGAACCGCTCGCCCGGTCGCGTGCCTGGGGTCGTGCTCGAACACGAGCGTCCACTCCTCCGCGGCGGCCTCCCCCAACACCCGGCGCTTGGTTTCCAGCGTCACCAAGGGCTCGAGGTCGTAACCCATGATCCACGGCAGCGGGATATGAGCGGACGTGGGCACGAGGTCGCCCAGGAAGCAGGCGGTCTCCCCGCGATCCGTCAGCAGAACGGACTGATGGTGGGGGACGTGCCCCGGCGTCGGCAGCAGTCTCACGCCCGGAAGCAGCTCGTGCTCTCCGGCGACCAGCTCCCAGCGACCAGCTTCCGCAATCGGGTCGAAGTTCGGTGGCAGGTAGCTGGCGGCTGTGCGCTCGTTACGCTCACCCGCAAACTCCAATTCTGCCCGCTGCACCACATAGGTGGCGTTGGGAAACGCTATCTGGGCGTCGCGCCCATCTCCGTTGAACGTGTTGCCTCCGGCGTGGTCGAAATGGAGGTGCGTATTGATCACATAGCGAATGTCGGCCGCCGATTGGCCCACGGCGGCCAGGGCGTCGTCCAGTTGGGTCGGTCCGGCCGAGCCTGCATTCTCGACGCCGTAGATGTCGCGGAACTTCTTCGATTCCTTGTTCCCGAGCCCGGTGTCGATCAATACGGGTCCGGCGTCGTGCTCCACGAGGAGGCAGCGCAGAGCTAGCGGGATACGGTTTCGCTCGTCCGGCTCGATGCGCCGTTGCCACAACGGCTTGGGCACGACGCCGAACATCGCCCCGCCATCCAACCACTGCCGTCCAGCCTCGAGCGCGTGACACCTCATGCCACCGACGGTGAACGTCGTGACCAGATTCATAAATTCCTCATCGATGTTGGCATTGCGGTCCTCCGGCGTCGGCGTGGCCGTCCCAGTTCGCGGAGCTCTTCCAGCGTCCTGGCGCCACGCTCATCGGCAATCGCCAGGAGGCGCCGGAGGATCTGCGCCGTCGCGAGCGCGTCACCGCCAGCTCGGTGCCGCTGTGTGACCTCCACACCGAAGTACGCGGCCACACTGTCCAACCCCCGTGAGCGCAGTCCCGGAACGAGCCGCCGAGTGAGTTGCACCGTGCAGAGTCGTGGACCCTCCAGCGACAGGTCGACCGACCGACGGACTTCGCGTGAGAGAAACGACCAATCGAATCGTACATTGTGCGCGACGAAGATGCGCCCCGCGAGCATCGAAATCACGTCGTCGGCTACCTCTGCAAACACCGGTTTGTCTCGTACCATCTCGTTCGTGATACGCGTGAGCGAGGTGACTGGTGGCGGAATCGGTCGCTCGGGATTCACCAGCGTATCCATCGCCACCTCGAGCTTGCCGCTGGCCAGCGTCACCACTGACAGCTCGGTGATCCGATCGCGCTTGGGTCGAGAGCCGGTGGTCTCGATGTCGACGACGGCGAAGGTGCAGGACGCGAGCGGTTGTGCGAGCTCTCGCACGGAGGACAGCGCCCAGCGGCCGTCGCCCAGCCTGCGGACACGCGGATCCGCGCCGAGCAGCGCCACGGCCACCCGATCGGCGATCGCACGCGTCACCTGCCCGATACCAAGGACGTCACGCGCCAGGGTGAGGCTGTCCGCCGCCTGATCGGTGAGCAGCCGCAGCGCCCGGTCGACCAGTGTCCCGGTGGGAGTCGCCCGCACTCCCAGATCGCTCACGCCTCGCTCCTCTTCAACGGGAGGGTCATGCAGCGCGGACCGCCGCCCCCGCGAACGAGTTCCGCACCCTCCAGCGTGATGATCACTCGCTCGTCGTCGGTCGTGGGGCCGTCTACCGCCAGAAACTCCTCAGCATCGAGCACCGAGAAGCCGGCGCGCTGAAACTCGGCGAGCGTCACCTCGTTGCGTTTGTAGGCGAGAGCCACACCCGGACGCACCGCCACGACATTGCAGCCTGATCCCCACTGCTCCCGATCCTGCACCGCACGGTGCGCTCCACCGCAGAAGACCGGCTCGAGCGGAAACCCCACGGCTCGCATCGCCGAGAAGAAATCCGGCATTTCGCGGACCGTGTGCGTCCCCTTGCGCCGGTGGAGCACCCCCAGCCGCCCCGGTCCCACGAAGTGCGGTGGATAGACAACGCAGAGTTCTCGATCCACCTGTGTGCAGATCATGTCCAAATGGATCGCCACCGGCTCGTCGGGCAGGATGACCACCAAGATGTCGCTCACCTGAGTCTGCGCGAACAGCGCATCGCACAAGTGATCCAGCGCCGTCGTGCTCGAACGCGAGCTGTGTCCCAGAAGGATCAGGTCGGGACGGAGTGAATGGACATCGCCACCCTCCAGCCAGTGCGTGGGGCGGCGTTCCTCGGATCCGTCGTACAGAATGCCGCTGTTCGCGAGCGCGGGATGAAACGAGAACAGCGCCTTGATCAGAAGCTCCTCGGTCCAGCGCACCTCGTGCCGCATGGACCCGATCACCACGTGATCCCCGATCACGATCCCGATATCGCGGGTGAAGAACAGGTTGGGCGCCGGTGGCAGCGTGTAGCCTACCACGTTGAGCGATCGCGTGATCGGGCCACCCTCTTCCTCCTCCCCCTCGATGAGCATGGTCGCTAGCTCATCGCTCGGCCAGTCGGCCAACTGTCGCGCCAAGGCGTCGGACGGTACCACATCCATCGTGCGTGCGATGAGGAATTCGCGCGCGGCACGGCGCTCGAGCAGATCGACCAGGAGATCCCACACCTCATACACGGTGGCGAATCGCCGGAGCACCCGTGTCAGTCGGTCGTGTTCGCGTCGAGCGAAATCGATGTCGATGATGTCGTCGTAGAGGTAGTGCTCCCGCGTTCCCGGGGTCACCGCCTGGAGTTCCTTCCCTGGTGCATGCTCCAGGACCGCTTGCAGGGCTCCGATCTCGTTTGTGACACGTACGCCGGTCATGGCACGCAATCTACCTCAACACCCAAGCCTGCTCGACGGCGCTGTCGACCGGTCACACCCGACTCCACTCGTACAGTTGGGCGAATGCCGACGGCGCCAATCGTTCGGGTCGCGCCGTGGCATCCACGCCTAGCGCTTCGAGCGCGGCGTCGACGGTCAGAGCATCACGTCCGGTTGCGTGACGCAGGATCCCACCGAGCTGCTTCCTCCGCTGCGAGAACACCTGCTGCACGAATATCCGGAAGGCCTGCCTGTGCTCGTGCGGCACGAGCGGGTGCTCGCGCGGTGTGATCCTCACGACGGCCGAGTCGACCGCGGGCGGCGGGTGGAACGCGCCGGCGCGCACGACGAACAGCCGCTCGACGGTGGCGGCGGCCTGCACGCCAACCGTGAGCGCACCGTAGGTCTTCGTACCCGGTGCCGCCGCCAGCCGATCCGCTACCTCACGCTGGACGAGAAACACGATGCGCTCGGGCAGTGGCGGCGTGAGCGCTTTGTCGATGAGGGGAGACGTAATGTAGTAGGGGATGTTCCCGACGACCTTGAACGTCATCGGGGGAAACGGCGTAGCGGGACCGGTTCGGCTGAGTTCGGCGTGCCAGTCTGTGCGGAGCGCATCGCCGACCACCACGGAAACGTTGCCGTGCTCGCCCACCGTCCGCGCGCTCGCTGCTCCCAGCACGCTGCCGAGCTCCCGATCCTTCTCGATCCCGATCACCCGCGCCACCTTCGGAGTCAGCCGCTCGGTGAGGCTACCGCGACCGGGGCCGATCTCGAGCACGATATCGGTGGGATGTGGGTCGATCGCCTCGACGATTCGATCCAGGATGCTGGGGTCGGTCAGGAAGTGTTGCCCGAGTCTGCGGCCCACTACACACGCAACGCGAGAATTGCGCGATCGTCTTTGGCTGTGGTTTCGACCTCGCGGGCGGCGGCGAGCACAGCCTCCACAAGCGCTTCTGTCGGTGCGGAGAGGCTCATCTGGACCAGCTCGAGCACGCGCTCCTCTCCGAAGGCCTCCCCGGTGTCGCTGCGGGCCTCGACGATGCCGTCGGAGAAGAGCAGCAGGAGGTCCTCTCCCGCACTCCACTCCGTCTCCGCCGCCGTAATCGCCTCGGGATTGGTAAGTCCGAGCGGCGGTGACGTGGCTCCCAGGCGCTCTACCACGCCCGTCTTTCGCACGCGGAACGCGTGGGGGTGCCCGGCGTTGGCGTATCGCAGCGTGCCGGCCCGTGCATCGACGACGCCGTAGAATAAGGACAGGTGCATCTCCGTCTCGGCGAGGTCATCCGCCACCGACTCCAACAACCGGCGGAGGGTGTCATCGGGAGAGGCAACCTCAGCGGCGTGGATGCCGGCGGCCGAGAGCACCAGCGCCATGATCAACGCGGCCGCGAACCCGTGGGACGAAACGTCACCCAGCATGACGCCGATCCGTCCCTCGGGGAGCCGCACGAAGTGGTAGAAGTCACCGCCGACGCTTCTCGCCGGCACACACCGAGCGGCGACGTCGACCGCCGGACCCAGGACGTCGGGGGATGCCAGCAGTTTCAGTTGGAGACCGTGCGCGAGCTCCAGCTCTCTGCCAACTCGCTGGCGCACGAGATCTCGCTCGACGAGTTGCGCATGCTCAAGGGCCGCCCCGATCTGGTTGGCAACCGCGATCACCAACCGTCGCTCGCCTCCACTGAACGCGTCCTTGGCGAGGCGGTCCGTCAGATTCAGCACCCCGACCGGACGCGCCTCCTGGGACGCCGAGCGATACACGATTGGAACACAGAGAAACGCCGATCCCCGATACCCTCGCGCTTCGCCCCCTGTCGGCTCCGGCCCCTCGGGTTGCCGCGGGTCGTACCCCAGCGTCTGGCCCGTACGAAACGCTCGCGCGGTGAACGAGGTCTCATCGTCCGAAGGGATCGCAGGAAGTTCGTCGATCGCCTTGCCGATCGTTGCAACGGGCCGGAGCACACCTGCCGCCTCATCGTGCACGAAAATCGAGGCGCGCCGAGCGCCCACGACGTCGCTCACTTCACGGAGAATCGTCTCGGCGGCCTGTTCAAGACGCGTTGTGAGTGCGAGGATCTCGCTGATGGTGTAGAGGAGCTCGATCTCCTCGTAGCGCGCCGCGAGCTGCTTGGCAAGTGCGAGGATCTCACGCTCGCTGTCCAAGAGCCGCGCGAGCAGCGGTGAGAGCATGGTCTCGAGGTCGTTGGACTCGGGCGACGCGTCGACAATCTCGTAGAAGTACCCATCGAGATTCGGCACTGCGGCGAACCGCCGATCCCGATCGACCGGTGTGACCATACCGAGCTCGTCGATCTCGACCGTGGGCGGCGACGCACGGTCCGCCCCCACCACCGGTCGCAGGCGCCCACGACCGGCCCGCCACAGACGCAGCCGGCAACCCATCATGGTCCCCAACGACTGCAGGACCGCATCCAGGCGCTCTAGGCGCGGCGCATGATCATGCAGATCGCGTTCCCCCTGTCGTTGAACCGGACCTCGTCCACCAATTGCCTGATGAGGTAGAGCCCGCGTCCCCGTTCCAACTCGCGGCGCTCGTGGCCCGTGGGATCGGGAACCGCACTCGGGTCGAACCCGCTCCCTTCGTCACGCACGTCGAGTTGCAGTGTCTCGTCGTCCACCTGAACACACACTTCGACACGCTTCTCCGGATCGAGGCAGTTTCCGTAGAGGATGGCGTTCGCCAGCGCCTCACACAACACCACACGGATGACGAACCGTGCGGCCCGCGGGGGGACCCCGCACGCCAGGCAATGCCGTGCGACCAGGTCGACCGCTTCTTCCACGACATCCAGATCGGTGGGGAGCCGGACGGAGATCTCGACGCGGCGCCGCTCCGCGTCGGGCGGAGACGTCTCGCGACGGCGGACGACAAGCCTGAGGGGAGCCGTCACGTCAGAACGCGGCGACCGCCTCCTCCGTGGAACCGAAGATCGTGAAGAGCGTGTCGAGCTTCGTAAGCTCGAATAGCGTGCGCAGGTCCTCGTTGAGCCCCGCCAGGCGCAGATCTCCGCCGACCTCGCGCACCTTCTTGGCCAGCGACACGAGCGCGCCAAGCCCCGAGGAGTCGATGTAGCCGGTAACCGCGAAGTCGATCACGAACTTGCGTTCCCCACCCTCGACGCCGTCGAGCACCTTCTTCTTGAGATCGTGTCGATTTCCCACGATCAGCTGGCCGTCGACACCGATGATGACCACACCCTTCGCGTCGTCCTTCCGGACCGTGAAACTCATGCGTCCTCCAGTGCTGGAGTAGCGGCGGGGCGAGCCGCCTTCAGGATGCCGATGGCTGCCACGTCCACGATGTCGTCGGACGTGGTGCCGCGAGACAGATCCATCAGCGGGCGCGCCAACCCTTGCACGATCGGGCCGGCGGCCGTCGCTCCCGCCAAGCGTTGCACCAGTTTGTAGGCAATGTTCCCGCTGTCAAGGTCGGGGAAGATCAGGACGTTTGCATCACCGGCCACCGGGGAGGTCGGCGCCTTTTGTCGGGCCACCTGTGGCGCCAGTGCGGCATCGCCCTGTAACTCGCCGTCCGCCCGCACGGCCGGCGCCAACGTCCGAAACCGCTCGACGGCTCGCCGTATCTTGTCCACGCGCGGTCCCTCGGCGCTCCCCTTGGTGGAGTACGACAGAAACGCCACCACCGGCTCGTCACCCACAATCAGCGACCGGTCTGCCGCCGCGCTCACCGCGATTTCCGCCAACTGTTCGGCCGTCGGCTCCGGGACCACGCCGGCATCGGCGAACGTGAATACCGTCCGTCCCACGGCTTCGGCGCCATTATCTCGGGGCACGGGCACGACGGAGAACGCCATGTAAAACGCCCCGCTGACGGTGGCAATGCCCTCCGCCGGTCCGATTGCCCACAACCCGGCGCGGAGGACATCCGCCGTGGAACACGTGGCGCCGCCAACAGCGGCATCGGCTTCGCCGAGCGCGACGAACGAGGCGGCGAACCGAATCGGATCGGCGGCCAGCTCCCGTGCGTGCGCCCGGTCGCGCACCTTGTCAGGTCGACGAGTGGCAAGATGCTCGGCAACATGCTCCACTCTGGCGTCAGCCGCCATCGAGCGGTCCAGGAGGGTGACGCCCGCCATCCCCAGGTGCTCAATCGTCCGGGCCGCCGACTGCACGCGCCCGTCCCATCCCTCCGCGAGGATCACCGTGCCGCTTTTGCGCGCCGCTCGGGCACGGAGGTCCTCTCGAAACGTCATCGACCGAACTTGCGTCGGAGCGCCTGTTCCACGGCGGGCTGGACGAACGTGCTCACGTCACCGTCGAGCCGCGCAATGTCCCGCACCAGGCTCGAACTCAAGTAGGTGAGATGGAGTGCCGGAACGAGAAACACCGTTTCGAGCTCGGGATAGAGCTGCCGGTTCATCAGCGCCATGCCGGATTCGTAATCGAAGTCGCTGACGGCTCTGAGCCCACGAATGATGACGCGTGCGCCCCGTTGTCGCGCGAAATCGGTCAGCAGACCGTCGAACGCCACGACCTCGACGGTCGGCTCATCCTGCATGACCGTTTCGAGCAACGCCACCCGCTCCTCGAGCCCGAAAAGCGGCTCCTTCACCAGATTGACCGCCACGGCCACCACCACGTGATCCACCAGCTGTAGGCTGCGGCGAATGATGTCTTCATGACCCAGCGTGACTGGATCGAACGATCCCGGGTAGATGCCGATGTTTGTCATGGTGCGTAGCAGAAGGTTAGCGCGTGGGTGCCATAGCGACGCATCTCGTCCCCCTCTAACTGGAGTGCGGTCCGGTGCTGGAGCACCAACACGCTCGCGAACGGCCGCTTGCGGAAGATAGCGACCAGACGCGCCGCGTGGTCCGTGGAAAACGGCGGATCCGCCACGGCGACGTCGTAGGTGATCCCGGAGAGGCGGGACGCAAAGCGCAGCGCGTCGGCCCGCCGGATGCGCACTCGATCTTGCACGTCGAGGGCCTCGACGTTGGCCTTCAGCGCTTCGAGCGAGGGTGGCGAGATTTCAACGAAATCCACGTGGCACGCCCCCCGCGACAGCGCCTCCAGGCCGAGCGCGCCCGAGCCGGCAAACAGGTCGACCACCGACGCGTCCGGGAGACGCGGATTCAGGATGCCGAACCACGCCTCCTTGATCCGGTCGGTGATCGGCCTTACTCGCCGATCCGTTGGGCGGCTGAGGCGCCGACCCTTGAACTCCCCAGCAATGATCCGCATAGACCAACCCGTCGCGGCTAGTCCGCAGACTTGATCTGCACCACGCGCGCTTGCAGCGTGCTCTCGCCGCGGAACTCGTTGCGCTCGAGCCGGACCGCGACGTCGACAGGTTGCCGCCACCAGTCATCCGGCACACGGTCCGCCCAGTTGAAGGCAATCGCTCCAATCGTGCCCGTCGCATCGGTGAGCGTGAAGCGCAGGTGGTTCGAGCCGACCACGCGCTGGTGCTTCGCGTACGCGCCAACGATGCCGAGCACGGGAGCGGGGTTCCCCGGACCACAGGGCTCGAGATGGCGAAAGAGGCGCTCGAGGTCATCGTCCATGCGTTCGATCGGCACCACGATATCGATCCGCTGGCCTGGCACGAGATCGTCGGCCGAGAGTGTTGCCCGCGCGACCGCGTTGAACCGCTCGCGAAACGCCTCGACCCGATCCCGCCGGACGGTGAGCCCGGCGGCCATGCGATGGCCGCCGTATCGGGTCAGCAGCGGCGCACACTCGGTGAGCGCTGCATGGAGATCGAACGCCGGGATGCTGCGTCCCGATCCTTTGCCTTCGTCACCGTCGAGCCCCACCATGACGGTGGGCCGGGCGAACCGTTCGACGATGCGTGAGGCCACGAGCCCGATCACGCCCGGGTGCCACCCGTCTCGTGCCAGCACCAGACCATACTGCTGCCCGAGATCGACCGATTCCTCCACGACCTCCATTGCCTCGTTGAGCACCGCTTCGTCCATGGCTTGCCGTCGCGCATTCGTAGTTTCCAGCTTCAACGCCAGCGCTCGGGCCTCACCGGGATCATCCGTCAAGAGCAGTCGTACGCCGTCCATCGCCTCACCGATCCGGCCGGCAGCGTTGAGCCGCGGGGCGAGGACGAACCCGACGTGACCCGCACGGATCGTCTTGCCTTTGAGTCCCACAACCTCGATCAGCGCTCGGGCTCCGACCCATCGTGAGTCAGCCAACACCTTGAGACCGAAGCGGGTGAGGATGCGGTTCTCGCCCGTCAGTCTGACGACGTCGGCCACCGTCGCCAGTGCCACGAGATCCAAGAGATGCAGCGGCAGATGCTCCGACAGTCCCAGTTCTTCCACGAGTGCCTGCGCGAGCTTGAATGCGACCCCCGCCCCGCAGAGCTCCGTGAGGCCGGAGGGACATTCGGGATGCTGCGGATTCACCACCGCGTCTGCTGCTGCCATGACGCCGGGAAGGTGGTGGTCCGTCACGATGACCTGGATCCCAGCGTCATGGGCGGCATCTACCGTCTCGAGTGCCGTGGTACCGCAGTCGCACGTGACGACCAGTGACGCGCCCGACGTCTTGGCCATTGCCAACCCCGCAGGGCCGAAGTCGTACCCGTCTCGCAGGCGATTGGGAACGAACGGCTCGACGTCAGCGCCCGCCCCCCGAAGCACGCGGGTCAACAGCGCCGTCGAGCACTGACCGTCGACATCGTAGTCGCCATGAACCAGAATGCGGTTCCCCTGCTGCACGGCGTGGGCGATCAGCTCCACAGCGCGGGTCATGTCGCGCAGCACGAACGGGCTTCCGAGCGCTTCGAGCTGCGGCCGCAGGAACTGCTTCGCCATTTCCGGCGCATGGAATCCCCGCTGCACGAGGAGCACGGCAAGGGTTGGTGGGACGTTGAGGGACTCGACGAGGGACTCAACCGCCGCGGGGTCCGCCGCCCCCGCGACTTCCCATCGCGGCTCGATCGCGATCATCACTCCTCAGCGTACAGCAACACCCCGCACGCCTCGCAATTTTCGAGTGACTCCGCTCCTTGGAGCTTCTGTCTCCGATGCAGAGGCACGGACGTGAAGCAATGGCCGCACGCGCCGCTGCGGAGCGGATAGAGCGCGAGCGGCGCCCTGCCCTGCAGAATGCGCTGGTAGCGATCCTGCAGTTCCGCGGCAATGGTCTTGGCGACTTCCTCCCGCTCCGCCTGCGCCGCTTGGAGGCGGTCGTCGCACTCCGCGAGCTTCGCCGCCAGCTCCTCGCGCTTTGGGGCCTGCGCTTCCTTGAGCTCCACGACCTTAGAGTCCTGTTCGGCAACGACGTGTTGCGCCTGCTGCACCTTGTCCGCCGACCGCACCCACTCCGCTTCTTCCTTCGCGAGCACGGTGCGTGCAAGATCGAGCTCCGCCATGAGGGTCGACGCTTCCTTAGCACCGCGCACCCACTCCAGCCGCTGGCGCCGGCGGTCCTGCATGACACGATAGCTCTCGATCTTCCCCTCCAGTTCGGCACGACGTTGGTCCGCCTCGTTCGCTCGCGATCGGGCGGCCTCGAGCTCCGCCGTAACCTCGGCCAGCTCCTGATCGAGCGCCTCCAGCTCCGGCTCCAATGCCCTGATATCCGCCTGCACCTCCATCACGACTTTGTCCTTCTCCTGCAACCGCAATAACGTCTCGAGATCAGCGTGCACTGCCGCTCCTTCCTTTCCTGATAACGTTCCAACGTGCTGGATTGAGTATGGAAATCCTTCGGCTCAGGTCCTCTTTCTCGCGCGTGAGCGCCATCTTCTCGGCATCGCTCGCAACTGGGATCTTGCGATCGATCGCCCGCAATTGGTCCTCCAGGGTGCGACTCTCGATCTTGCGCAACGCGCCATCCACGGTCGCGTCCTCGTCGAGACCGCCAAATGGCTCCGACACGAGTCGCGCGAGGATCGCTCGTCCCTCCGCCTCAACCAACTCCAGCAGCGCACCACCAGAGACGTCGGCGGCGGTTTCGCTGACCGTACGCACGAGCCGCCACTCTACCGTATCACGTGTGGGGAGATGCGCCACGTGCTCGGCGATGCGCGTTCGCCAACTCGGGTTGTGCAGCATGACGCGCAGCAGATCGCGCTCGGGATGCGACCGGAATCCTCGTGCCTCCGGCCCTGGTGTCTCGGCGCGGGCTCGCTGCTCGCCCGCAGCCGGCGGCGCCGACCACCGTCCGCCCTCGACCTCGTTGACCAGCGCCGTTTGGGAGATCCCCAGCGCCTCGGCGCACCGGCCGAGATAGAGGTCCCGAGTCACACCGTCGCTCACCGCGCGCAACGTCGGCAGAAGCCGATCGAGGGCGCGTCGGCGGCCGGAGAGGGACCCGAGCCATCCCCGCCGCTCGAGAAGTTGGAGTTTGCGCTCGAGCACGTCGAGTGCGTCGTCCAGGACGACCCCAACGGCCTTGGCCCCGCCCTCCGCGGCGAGGGAATCGGGATCGCTTCCCTGGGGCGGCGTGGCGATCGACACCCTGAGCCCTGCATGGAGCAGGATGTCCGCCGCCCGGAAGCTGGCGCGCAGCCCTGCGGCATCACTGTCGTACAGCAGCGTCACATCTTGTGTGTACCGCCGAAGGAGGCGCGACTGTTCCACCGTGAAGGCCGTTCCCAGCGGGGCCACCGTCTCTTCGATCCCCACCTCGACGAGACGGAGCACATCGAAGTACCCCTCGACCACGACGGCGCGGCTCACCTTTCGCATCGCGTGTTTCGCCTGATGCAGATTGTAGAGCAGTGAGCCCTTGTGAAAGATCTCGGTGTCGGAGGAGTTGAGATACTTGGGCTCGCCCTCACCGACGATACGACCGCCAAAACCCACGACCCGCCCGCGAAGATCGTGGATCGGGAACACGACACGATTCCAGAACCGAGGGCGAACCGTGCCATCGTCCCGCTGCACCGCCAATCCGGCTCGGAGCAGGACCTCGACCGCGATACCCAGTGCCGCCATGGCTTCGAGAAACGCTTCGCCACGCGGGGCGAAACCGATGCCGTGCGGCAACAGCGCTTCGAGGTCGTATGCGCGGTTCCGCAGATACTGACGCGCCGCATCGGCATCATCCGCCTCCCGTAGTCGACGGGCGTACCACTCTCCCGCCACCGCGACCGCGGAGAACAGCGGCTCCCGGGGATCAGGGCCACTGGTGGTGCGTTCGGGGATGGTGACGCCACAGCGGCGTGCGACCTCGCGCACGGCCGATGGGTAATCGAGGCCGAGCTTCTTCATGTAAAACGTGAACACGTCGCCAGCCTCATGGCAGACGAAGCAGTAGAACATCTGCTTCTTCGGGATGACCGCGAAGTTGCGGTGCTTGCCGCCGTGAAACGGACAGGGCCCGCGGTAGTCGGAGCCCGTCCGCTTGAGTTCGACGTGCTCGCCGATCACTTCCACGAGATCGGCGGCGTCGCGCACCCGCTCGATGACCTCGTCCGGGATCTGGCTCATAATCGCAACTCGGCAATGGTCACACCCGTGCCGCCGTGCTGGGGCTCCGCGAGCCGAGCCGAGCCGACACGTGGGTCACGTCTCAGGAGATCCGCCACGACCGCCTTGAGCGCACCCGTCCCCTTCCCGTGGATGATGCGCAGGTACGGGAGATCGGCGACCACCGCCGCGTCGATGGCGAGCATCAACCGCGTCTCGGCCTCCTCCGCACGGAGCCCGCGGAGATCGAGTTCGTGTGATGCCGGCTGCCCGAGATCGGACACGTCGGCAATGCCTCTCCGCGGTTCGTCGACCGCCACCTCACACCGTGGCTCCGCCGTCCCTCGCTGCTTCCCCCTTTCCCCTTCCCCCTTGCCCCCTGCTCCCTTCACCTTCCACCCCTTGCTGGCCGCTTCGCGAGCGAGTTTATCCAGCGCGTCACCCTCTGCGCGCACTCCATCCTCAACGAGCCGACGTGCTTCTTTTGCCGTCGCCTCGCTTACGGCCGCCCGGGCGAGCCCCAGGGCGTCTTCCACACGGCGACGCGCCTCGAGCAGAAACTTCCGCGCCTGCTCGCGGCCGCTGCGCTCCAACTCCACTTCACGCTCCGCCAGTTCCGCACTCAGGAGATCGAGCTTCTCGCGCTCGCTGCCAACCGCGTCGGCCCGCATCATAAGGTCCCGATCACGGTCGCTGACCTCGTGCTCACGGCGTTCGAGGTTTGCCTCCCGCTTCTCGAGCTCGGCAAGCGTCGCTTCGAGCGACCGCACCACGTCGGGCGTCAGCGACTCCGCCGTGGCCATCACGTCCGCCGGCATTCCCAACCGAGACGCAATGGCAAGCGCGTACGAACGGCCGGGTTTCCCTTTTGCGAAGCGATAGGTGGGCGCGAGCGTGTCACCGTCGAACTCCATGCTGGCGTTGACCACTCCGTCGGTGCCCGCAGCCAGCTCCTTGAGCTCACCCAGGTGCGTGGTCGCGATCGTGATCGCTCTCCGCCCGTTGAGTGACAGGATCACGCCCCCGGCAAGCGCCGCGCCCTCGAGAGGGTCGGTCCCCCCACCCAACTCGTCGAGCAGGACCAGCGCGCCCTCGTCTGCATCGACCAAGATCTCCTTGAGGGCGGCGACATGCGCACTGAAGGTCGAGAGGCTCGCCGCGATGGACTGATGGTCGCCGATGTCCGAGAAGATGCGCCGGAACACCGGTAGCTTCGTGCCACGGCCGACCGGCGGGACGATTCCGGCTTGCGTCATGGCGCTGATGAGTCCCACGGCCTTGAGCAGCACCGTCTTGCCACCGGCGTTCGGACCGCTGACGACGACCGTCCGCTCACCGTCGGCAAGTTCGAGGTCGAAGAAGACCGCTCGTTCCGATTCAGCCAGGATCAACGGATGAACGCCGTGAGAGATCGACAGCGCTGGCCCATCAGCCACGAGGTCCGGGAGGTGCGCTTCGCACGCCTGCGCGTAACGGGTCCGTGCGTAGAGATCGTCCGCCCGGATGCACATGTCCCAGCCCGCCTCGATCCTGTCGAGATGTTCACGGGCGTCACCGGTGAGGGCACGCAGTACCGCGAGGACCTCCCGCGCCTCCTCGGCCTCGTACGCGGTGAGTTCGTTCCCAAGCTCGACGGCTTCCGCCGGCTCGACGAAGAGGGTGGCGCCGGAGGCGGATTCCCCGTGCACGATGCCGGTGAGCGACGATCGCGCGTCCTTGCGCACGGGAATCACGTAGCGGCCGCCACGCATGGTCACCGCCGTGTCCCCCGTCGTTGCATGAGTCGCCAAGGTGCGGCGGTGGTGCTCCAGCAGTCCGATCAAACGGTTTCGGGTCTCCCGCACCCGCCTCCGCGCCCGGCGGAGCGCGGCCGAGGCATCATCTTTGACCCGGCCGTCCGGTTCGATGGCCCGGACGATCGCCTGCTCCAACCCGACTGGTGGCACGTCTGTTTCGAGGCCGGCGACACGTGAAGCGTCGTCGCGAAGGGCACGAAGCGCCGCCGCTGTCTCTCGCATGGCCCCGAGCGCTCCGGCCAGCTCCACGAGTGCCGCCGCCTCGAGCACCCCACCGTCGGTGAGGAGCGTCTTCACGGATTCGCTCAGGTCCGGTACGGCGCGCGGCGCAAACGCCTCCCCCCGGTCGAACGCACGCATCAGCTCGGCAACGAGCGCCAACTCCTCCGCGATCTCGTCGGGGACGCTCGAAGGCACGCGGGCACGCACCGACCGGGCGCCAAGCTCAGACACGGCGTACTCCGCTACGAGATCGAGCACACGGCCGAACTCGAGCTGATCCAGCGTCTCCGTGAGCACTACCGCGGGAAATGAGGAAGGGGTGCCGGCAACCGTGGTCACCCACACCCCTTATTTCGTACTCCAAGACCCTCGCGCATCATGCTGAACGCGGTGGCTCCTTGGTAGCGTCTGCGTGAGTCTTCCGCACTACTCCGCCGAAGGGATGATTAGCGTGACCGTGGACGTCGCTGCTTGCGCCGTGCCGCATTCATCTTGCGCTTGCGGCGTTCACTGGGCTTCTCGTAATGCCGATGCTTCCGCAGGTCCGAGAGGATGCCGGCCTTTTCACACTTCTTCTTGAAGCGCCTGAGCGCCCGGTCAAACGATTCATCTTCCGAGATGTAGACTTCGGGCATGCCTACCCGGGTCTCCTGCCCATGTCAACCACAGGCTCGGAAAGCTAGGTGCTCCCGAAATGAATCGCAACCAGGAGGGTCGGGCACCCTATCCACCAACCTCATGCTAGCCCGGCGGCCACCGCATGGGGCGCCCACCGAGCACGTGAGCGTGGATATGAAACACCGTTTGGCCGGCACCGGCGTTCGTGTTGATCACCACGCGATAGCCGCCGTCGGCAAGTCCCTCGTCGCGGGCCACGTCGCGCGCAAACAGGAGGAGGTCGCCCATGAGCGTCGCATCGTCGGTCTCATTGAGCGACGCCACGTGGCGCTTGGGAATGGCGAGGACGTGCGTGGGCGCCTGTGGACTGATGTCCCTAAACGCGAGGAAGGCATCGTTCTCGCTCACCGTTGTCGCCGGAACCTCACCCGCCACGATCTTGCAGAACAAGCAATCGCTCATGGCTACGTCCCGAAGGCTTCTTTCATCTTGTCCCACAGTTTTCGCCCGAGCCCCTCGTCTTTCGGGGGATCACCCTCGACGTCGGCCAGTTGCTCGAGCAGCCCCCGTAGCTCACCGGACACCTTGGTCGGTGTCCAGACCTGTACCCGAATGTGCAGCGCGCCTCGCCGCCCGTCCGAGACGTTCGGCAATCCCTTGGATCGTAGGCTGAGCACGGTACCGCTCTGCACACCGGCCGGAATCGTTACCTGCTCCTCGCCGTACGGTGTCGGCACGGTGACGTCCCCGCCCAGCGCCGCCTGGCTGAAGGAAACCGGGAGATTGTAGACCAGATCGTCCCCCCGGCGCTCAAATCGCTCATCCTGCTCGAGCTCGAATTCGACAAGTAGATCGCCGGCTGGGCCGTTCCGTGGGCCAGCGACGCCTTTGCCACGGAGCGTGATGTAGTTGTTGACGTCAACGCCCGGCGGAACCTCGACCTCCACCTCCCGCTCCTGACGTACGCGACCATCCCCACGACATACCTCGCACGGCTCCGCCACGACCGTCCCCTCCGCCTCGCAGGTTGGACATGGCGATACCGACACAAACTGACCGAAGATGGATTGCGATGCATGGCGCACTTCACCGGTCCCGCTGCAGGTCGGACACGGGCGGGTCGACGTGCCGGGCTTCGCCCCACTCCCGGCACAGTGTTCACACGGGTCGAGTGTGCGCAGCCGCAGCTTTCGCGTGGCGCCATGCGCCACGTCTTCCAACGTCAGCTTGAGTGTCGCACGCACGTCCTGCCCGCGGCGTCTCGTGCGTCGCTGCCGCCGTCCGCCGCCGAACAGCGAGTCGAATCCGCCAAAGCCCCCGAAATCACGCATGAACACGCTGAGGGCCTCAGCGAGATCGAAATGCGCGAAGTCGAAATCACCCGCACCCCGCTTGACCCCGGCCATGCCAAAGCGGTCGTACTGCGCGCGCTTTTGCGGGTCGCGCAGGATCTCGAACGCTTCGACGACTTCCTTGAAATGGCCCTCAGCGACTTTGTCACCGTCGTTCCGGTCGGGATGGTACTGCATCGCAAGACGGCGATAGGCCTTCTTGAGGTCCGCCTCCGATACGTTGCGATCGACGCCGAGCACTTCGTAGAGATCGCGAGCCATGCGCTGCCGTGGGCTATTGCACCAAGTCGCCGAGGAGCCGGCTGGTATGCTCGACCATGGTGACGACCTTCTCGTACGGCATCCTGGTCGGTCCAATGACCCCGATCACGCCCGTAAACGGACCGCACTCGTACGCCGAGGTGACAATGGTGAAGGCACTGAGCTTGGGATCGAGGTTCTCGCCGCCAATGGTCACACTAATCCCCGGCGACGGTCGAGATTCGAGCGCTTTGCGCAACACTTCCCGCCGCTCCGTGAGTTCCAGCAGGCTACGCATCCGGTCGCTCGTGTCGAATTCCGGCTGCTCCACCAACATCTGCGCGCTGCCGAGGACCAA
The DNA here is from genome assembly GCA_039588295.1 of Gemmatimonadota bacterium. GTDB lineage: Bacteria > Gemmatimonadota > Gemmatimonadetes > Gemmatimonadales > GWC2-71-9 > JAOTVV01. The sequence goes on along the minus strand of JBDHAB010000022.1, from coordinate 9,284 downwards.
TTCGCTCCTGGTCTTCGGAGCGATCTCAAAGAGGTGATCGGACTCCTCGATGAAGATGTTCAGCAGCTGGCGGGCCTCTCGATTGTCCCCCGCATCCCGCAGCCGCTCGCGCAGGCTTGCGCGAATCTCTCGCAGAGGGACGCCACACAGCCGCTCGTTCAGTACTTGCGCCACGCCGGCCAGCGCCTCTGTCGGGATCATGTCCGAGATCTCGACGAACAGCGTCCGAGCCGCCCCGCCACGCAACACGAGAATCATGATCAGCCGCTCGTCCGACGCCTGCACCAGCTCCAAGCGCTCGAGCACGGCCTCGTCGAATTCCGGCGCGACCGCGATGCCGAGCTCCTGGGTCAGCACACTCAGCACCTCCGCAGCCTTGTGCAGGATTGCCTCAATCCGCGTTCCGCCGCTGCGCAATTCACGCTGCAGCGCATCCTGTTCCTTGCGCGTCGGCGGAGCTGGCGCCATTAGGCTGTCGACGTAGACCCGGTAGGCGTGATCCGTCGGAATGCGCCCGGCGGACGTGTGCGGATGATACAGGTACCCGCGCTCCTCCAGGTCGCTCATCGTGTTGCGCACCGTCGCCGCCGAAACCCCGAGGTCAAACCGTCTGGCGATCGTGCGTGATCCGGCGGGCTCCGCCGTCTCCACGTAGGTCTGGATCACGGCTTCGAGGACGCGCCGCTCGCGTTCAGTCAAGTCGTCGTGTTTGCGTGCCCAAGTCATTGTTCTGAAACCGATTAGCCACCTTCGCGTCAAGTGGTCAACGGGTCATATTACCCACCACCGGGCTTAGTGGTCAAGATGGCGGCCAACTTCTCGAGCCGAAGCCACCCGTGGGGCGTGAGTCTCACCCGGTCCGGTTCGTCGGCCAGCCATCGCTCCTTGATGGCGGCACGGGCCGGAGCCGTGCCGAGGCCCGGGAGCAGCGCGCGCGGCGCTCCAGCGGCGGTACGCAGCCCCAGGTATGCTCGCTCCAACCGTCGCTGTTCCTCTGTCAGGTGTTCTCGGGAGTCGGTGGGATCGCGCGATTCGTCGAGCGCGCGGGCGTAGGCCGCCCACTGTGCCACGTTCCAGAAGCGTTCGGTTCCGGTGAAGCTGTGGGCCGAAGGTCCAAGCCCGAGGTAGCGGTGACCTGACCAGTACGCCGTGTTGTGGCGCGCCGCGAGTCCGGGACGGGCGTAACTCGAGACCTCGTAGTGCTCGTATCCCGAGCGGGTCAGCACCTCGTGTGCCAGGAGGAACTGTCCCTCGAAGTCGGAATCCGGCGCGCCCCGCACGTGCCCCCGTGCAATCCAGCGGGCGAGGGGCGTGCGCGGTTCCGTGGTGAGCGCGTAGATCGAGAGGTGATCGGGATCCAGCGTCAGCGCGCGCTCGAGATCGGTACGAAAGTCCGATCGCAGTTCCTGCGGCAAGCCAAAGATCAAGTCGAGCGAAAGGGACACGTCGCCCGCTTGGCGTAGCACGCGCGCGGCTTCCTCGGACGCCTCTACCTTGTGCGTCCGGTGCATCCACTCGAGCACCTGAGGGTGAAACGACTGCACTCCCAAGGAGACCCGATTCACCCCCATTCGCACCCAGGCATCCGCGGTCTCGGCCGTGACGTCGTCCGGGTTCGCTTCGAGCGTGACCTCCAGGTCCCCCGACACGGGGTCGCTCACAGCAGTCAGCAGCCCGTGCACCAGCCGCGACAACTGCCGGTGGGGGAGGAGCGACGGCGTTCCCCCTCCTAGGTAGAGCGTCTCGAGCGGCTGGTCACGCCACGCGGGTTCCGCGAGTCTCAGCCGACATTCGTCGAGGATGGCGTTGACGTAGTGGTCTGCGGGCACCCTCCGGCGGACGGCGATGGCGAAGTCGCAGTAGGAGCAGCGACGTCGGCAAAACGGGACGTGCACGTAGAGGTGCTGCATCCTCCTCGAATCAGGTCAGGGCGCCGGCGCCTTGCCTGAAGAGCTTGCCGGGCTCCTGCGACACGAGGCCGCGGAGTTCCAAGTTGGTCAGCACCGACAGCGCTTCGGACACCGAGCACTTCAGGCGCACAGCGACATCGTCGACCTGTTCAACGCCCAGACCCAGCAACTCGAAGGTGCGTCGTTCGAGTGCGGTGAGACCCTCCGGCTGATGCGCGGCGATCGTGTCGGTCGTCGGGAGCTCGTACTCTTCCAACACGTCTCGAAGGCCGAGCGCCGGTTTGGCACCATGCTGAATGAGACGGTTGGCACCGATGGACGTCGGGCTGGTGATCGGGCCGGGAACCGCAAGCACTTCGCGACCTTGCGCGAGGGCACACTCAACCGTGTTGAGAGCCCCCGACTTCTCCCGCGCTTCGACCACGAGCGTACACCGGGCGAGCCCGCTGATCAGGCGGTTGCGTCGAGGGAAGCTTCCCGCGTGGGGACGGTCGCCCGGAGGAAACTCCGTGATGAGACACCCGTACTCGGCCACGCGATCGTAGAGCCGACGATTCGCCGCCGGGTAGACGACTCCGAGGCCGTTGCCCAGTACACCAACGGTTGCGCCGCCGGCGTCGAGACACGCGGCGTGCGCGATCGCGTCGAGACCACGGGCCATGCCGCTCGCGACGGCCAACCCCGCTCGCGCAAGCCCCGATGCGAAGTGCCGACACGCCTCCGCACCGTACCGCGTGTGGGTACGGCTTCCCACGATCGCCACCGCGGACCGGCTGAGGAACTCCAATCTACCCCTGGCAAACAGGAGCGTCGGCGCGTCTGGAATGGCGCGAAGGGCCTGGGGAAACCGTCGGTCCGACGGCAGCAGAACGACACCACCCAGGTCCACCGTGCCCGCAACCACCCGTCGGCCGTCCTCGACGCTCGCACCGCGCACGGCCGTGGCGGCGGCGCGTGACATCGACGGCACGTCCGAGAGTGCCCGGAGCGACGCGTCGAGCGCCAGCTGCGCGGAGCCAAATGCCGCCAGGAGCATCTCGAGCCGCGTCCGACCGATCCCGGGGACGAGCGCGAGGGTGACGTAGGCGAGATCGGGCTGACTCACGGAGGCGACACGCCCGAATCCGGTTCCGATTCCCGGAGCAGACCCCACAGCCGCTCGTTGAGCGGCTCCAGCCCCTGGTGAGCAACGGAGGAGATGGGAAAGACGTCGTGTGCAAGCGGAGCGGTGAGGGCTGGAGGCTCGGCGTCCGGTGGCAGGAGATCTACCTTCGTCAACACAACCACGTGCGGTTTCGCCGCCACCACTTCGTCATACTGTGCGACTTCGGCGTGAATCCGATCGTACGCCGCTTGCGGGTCGGGCTCCTCCACGGAGACCATATACGCGAGGACCTTGGTCCGCTCGATGTGCTGCAGGAACTGATCGCCGAGGCCCTTGCCCGCATGCGCTCCCTCAATCAGTCCGGGAATGTCGGCCATGACAAACGATCTCGACCCCGTGAGTTCGACTACGCCCAGTTGTGGCGCCAGGGTCGTGAACGGGTAGTCGGCGATCTTTGGACGTGCAGCGGACACGACCGACAGCAACGTGCTCTTCCCGACGTTGGGCTCTCCGACCAGCCCGACATCTGCGATGAGCTTGAGGATGAGCTCGATCGTGCGGTCCTCTCCTTCCTCACCCGGCTCCCACTCGCGCGGCGCCTGATGGGTGGACGTCGCGAAGCGTGCATTCCCGCGGCCACCGCGACCACCCTTCGCCACGAGCACGGTCTCTTCCGGCTCAAGCAGCTCACCCAGCAGCTCACCTGTTTCCCAGTCCCGCACGAGCGTGCCGGGCGGCACTGGGAGGTAGATGTCTTCCCCTGAACGACCGGTCTTGTTGGAGCCCTTGCCATGCTGTCCACGCTCCGCCGTCCGATGCGTCTTGTAGCGGTAGTCGAGCAGCGTCGTGAGATGTCGATCGGCACGGAGATGGATGCTACCGCCGCGGCCACCGTCTCCGCCGTCGGGCCCGCCCTTGGGAACAAAGGCCTCTCGACGGAACGATGCGCAGCCGGACCCTCCCGTCCCGGCCCTGACCCGAATCGTGGCGTGGTCGATGAACTTCATGGCCTTGTGCCTCGGTGCATCACCGGACGATGTAGCCGCTTGCCCATCTCGCTCCCATCAATCCGCCGCCACCGACATCAAACGAACGACACCGTGCCGGCCGGCTGCATCATGCCCACGTGTTCGCGCCGGGTGTTGAGGATGGGAAGTTGCGCGAACCGGCCCAGCTCGCGGGAAGGCTTGGGCTCGAGCCCGAGTTGTTCCAGCACCGCCACCAGCGCCACCGTGGCGGCCCGCGCGTTACCGTCCTCCACCTTGAGGGCGATCCCGAGTCCCTCATCGAGGAGTGCACCTCCATACACCCCCTCGGCGCCCACCTTGGCCAGTACCCGTCGCGGATAGGCTTGCATCACGGCGGTGCAGAGCCGACCGACGCCGCCGACGAGATCGGGATGCGTCACCATGGCACCGACGATCGCCCGTGGAGCGGCGGCGGCGCTCGCGGCCATACGCGCAAATGCCGCCGCCATGGCGTGCAGCGGTACGGCGAACGTGACCACGCCGCACCCATCCGTCGCGGTGGCAATCTCGGTCACCTCGATCCCCATGTAGCGCACGATCTCCTTCATGATCCGTCGCTGCACCGGATGGTCGGGCGTGTTATAGCCGGCAATGTCCCATCCATGATGCTTCGCCAGGGCCAACATCCCGGTGTGTTTGCCCGAGCAATTGCTCGTCACGGGCGACGGCGGGAGCGGATCCTGTTCGACCGGTGCATCGAAGTCCTGTACGGCGAGTTCCCGAGACAACGGTCGGTGCGGTCCGCAGGCAAGATCAGTCTCGACATACCCAATCCGCGCGAGCCACGCCGCCACGATCTCCACCTGTCGGCGCTCAGAACTGTGGGACGCGCAGGCCAGGGCCAGCTCTTCTCGTGAGATCTGGTACCGCTGAACCACGCCATCTTCGACCAGTGGAATCGCCTGGAACGGTTTGGCCGATGAGCGCATGATCGTGATGCGGTCCGGGTTTCCCGACACCGCACGCAGCGCCCCGTCGGCGTCGCACACGGAAACGGAGACACGATGGGTGGACTCGACAAGCCCACCCCGGATGTTCTCGATACGGAAGTCGCTCAACCGGAAGCCACGCCTACGCCGGCCAGGACGGCACGGATGTGCTCGAGCGCCCACGCCAGCTCGGAACGTTCGATCACCAACGGCGGCGCAAACCGCACGACCTGCTCGTGCGTTTCCTTCGCGAGGATTCCCCGCTGCATCAACCCCTCGCAAAACGGCCGAGCCGGGCCGCTCTCGGGCCGGATCACCACCCCAATCATCAACCCGCGACCGCGCACTTCCTGCACGTGCGGCGAGTCGATGCGCCGGAGCTCGTCCATGAACCAGGTGCCGAGTTCGCGTGCCCGCTCGGGCAACCGCTCCTCGACGATCACTCGGACCGCGGCACGAGCTATCGCCGCACCCAATGGGTTCCCACCGAACGTGGAGCCGTGGTCGCCGGGATGGAACACGCCCATGATCTCCTCGTTCGACAACATCGCGGAGACGGGGTAGCACCCACCGCTCAACGCCTTGCCCACGACGAGCACGTCGGGTTTCACGTCCTCCCAGTCACAACAGAACAGCTTCCCGGTGCGACCGAGTCCAGTTTGAATCTCGTCCGCCACAAACAGCACCCCGTGCTCCCGGCAGATCTCCGCCGTCTCGCGAAGGTATCCGTCGGGGGGCACGATGACGCCGCCCTCGCCTTGCAACGGTTCCACCAGGAAGGCCACCGTGTGCGGGTTGATGGCAGAGCGGAGCGCCTCGACATCCCCGTAGGGAATGATGGTGAATCCCGGCGTGAGCGGACCGAAATCCGCTTTGTACGACTCTTCCGTCGAGAATGACACTACCGTCGTGGTTCGGCCATGGAAGTTGTTGGCACACACCACGATCTCGGCGCGATCCGCCGGGACTTCCTTCACCCGATACCCCCAGCGGCGTACGGCCTTGATGGCGGTTTCGACGGCTTCCGCCCCCGAATTCATGGGCAGCGCCTTGGCATAGCCCGTAACGTCGCAGAGTTCGCGAAGAAATGGACCCATCTGATCGTTGTGAAACGCCCGGGAGGTGAGTGTGAGGCGGTCGAGTTGCGCCTTCGCCGCCTCGACGATCGCTGGGTGGCGATGTCCCTGGTTGACGGCGGAGTACGCTGAAAGACAGTCGAGGTAGCGATTGCCCTCGATGTCCCATACCCACGGACCCTCTCCTTTGGAGAGAACGATGGGAAGCGGATGGTAGTTGTGGGCGCTGTATCGGTCGACTTCGGCCAGCAAGGCAGCGGTGTTCATTGGAACGATCCTCTCGAGATGCGACACGAGGCATGCCGCGCGTGGCAGGTGCTCGCGCCGGCCCAGATGCGCGATAAAGGTAACCGCACCTCCTACTGGGGCGGCAGCTTGTGCTGCTGCCGCTGTTGTTGCAGCACGCGCTCAGCGAAATCGAGCCGCTCCTCGACCTCCATCATCCGGTCGTGTGCGCCGGCTGAGAACTCCAGGAGACGGTCCTCGTTCTGCGCAATCCGCTGCTCGAGATCTTCGAGCCGCCGGGCGGCAGTGCCGTCCATCGTCTGCCCGCTGAGCCGCCGGGCCAACGCCGGGGCGGTCTTCTGCGCAAAAACGATGAGCGCGATCCCTGCGAGGATTTCAAACATCAGTCGTCCTCGAGCGTGGAAAGGTCACCAACGTCCTCACCCCAGTCCGGCGCACGAAGGTACCGGCGTGGGATCTGGCCCGATCCCGTCTTGGAGCGTTCTGCTCGGAACTCGATCATACTGCTCATGGCTGCACTTCACCCCGTCCTGTCAGGTTCTCGAGCTTCAAATCTCTTTGCCCAGCGAACCGTACCCCATCAAGCCGCGTCATCGGATGCACTGGCCTCGCCGCGCACGACGGAGAGGAGTGGAATCGCTCCTGGTGTCTCCCGCCTCGTAACGGTAGGCCGTGCCTCACGCAGTTCGAGCCATGTGTCAAACTGAACTGCTGGCACACTTGCTTCGACGGGGGGAAATCGTCCCGTCCAGCTGTGCTCGGCATCGAAGACGCCGACGAGGTCATTCAACACGGCCGTCGCGACGGGCAGTGCGCCTCCGCCGACCCCGGAGTACACCACCTCGCCGCCGTCCCGCGTGTGAACCACCACCGCGTGGTTTCGATCGCGCACCATTCCCAGATGACTGTCGCTTCGCACCGCGATCGGTCGCACGGCTGCAGACAGCACGCCACGCGGCGCCATCGCGATGCCGCAGAGCTTCACCCTGAGGCCCAGCTCCGGTGCGAGCCGCACCAACTCCGGCGCGACAGAATCGAGGCCAGCCATATCGAGTTCCTGGCCTACGTGGCGCCGGCCCGTCGCGCGGGTCAGCAGCAGGTTTAATTTCTGAGCGCTGTCCCACCCGGATACATCCAATTGGGGATCGGGCTCGGTGAGGTCGCGCGCCACCGCTCCACGCACGGCCGTTTCGAGATCGGCCCCATCCTCCATGAGCTCCAGCATCACGTTGCAGGAACTCGAGAGCACAGCCTGAATCTCGGCGACCTGGCCGTGTGCCAAGGGGCGGTCGAGCGCGTACATCAGTGGCCATCCCGCAGCAATCGAATCGTGGTAGGCAAGACGGACCCCGTGGTCGAAGGCGATGCGGTCCAGCACCTCCCCGAATGCGCAGAGCAGCACCTTGTTGGGGGTTACGACCGGTCGATGGTCGCGGAGCGCCCGCTCGACGAGTTCCAGCGTGCCGAGTCCACGCGTGAGATCGAGGATCACGTCCAAGTCCTGCCGGTCGACGAGTGCACCCGGGTCGTATCCCACGTCCACTGTGTCGAACACCGGATCCAGTCGTTTCGATTGGTCGATCTCCGCGACTGCCGCGATCTCGAACCGGATGCCGTGGCGGTCCGCAAGCTGCTCGGTGCGTTCCTCGACCAGCCGAACGAACGACGCGGCTACCTGCCCCGCCCCGAGAATCCCGACACGCACGGGCCGCAGCGCTCGCTCAGCAGCCACGGGCGCCGCGCGCTCGTCAACGGCGAGGAAACCGCGCACGAACGTCTCGATTTGATCCGTATCGAGGAGGAAGCCGTCGTGACCATTGGGCGAGCGGATTTCCTCGTAGCGCACGTCGCGGCCGAAGTGGTCGAGGATATCGGCGCCGAGCTTCACTTCCGCGGGCGGGTAGAGGTTGTCGGAGCTGATGCCGATGACCAACACGCGACACGCTACTTGGTTCAGCGCCGTCACAAGATCTGCGCGCCCATCGCTGACGTCGTGCAAGTCCATCGCGCGGCTAAAGAGGAGATAGGTGTACGGATCGAATCGTTTGGTGATTCGCCGTCCGTGGTGTCGGAGCCACGACTCGACGTTGTACATGCCGCGCTCCCGAAGCGTCGATCCGGGCTCCTTGAACCACTCCCGGCCGAACTGCTCTTCGAGCCCCACCGGTGACCGGTAACTCATCATCCCGACCCCGCGCGCCACCATCTGGCCCACCGTGGCTATCACCTCGTTCTCCGTGATGTCGAGCTCGATACCGCGTCGCTGCAGCCAGTTCAGACCGATTTGATAGGGCGAGGTCCGCAGCGGGGCGGCGACGACGACGACGGTCTCCACCATATCACGACCTTCGACCGCCCACTCCCATGCGATCATGCCACCCATGCCGGGCCCAATGGCCATGTGCAAGCGACCTACACCGAGCTGTCCGAGAAACAACTGCTGCACCCGCATCATGTCGCGCGGTGTGAGCAGCGGAAACGTGTCGAGGTAGGGTTTCCCCTCGGCGTCCGGGAATCGCGGTCCGGTCGTCCCATAGCAGCCACCGACCAGGTTGGGGCACACGACGTAGAAGCGATCGGTGTCGATCGCCCGTCCCGGGCCGATGAGGGGTTCCCACCACCCGGTCGGCTGATCGGCAAACTCGCCCGTCGCGTGGCAATCGGCCGTCATGGGATGGATGATCAGCGCGGCGTTGTCCCGCGCCTGGTTGAGGGTACCCCATGCCTCGTAGCTGACCTGGAGCGACGGCAGGGAGCCGCCGTGGACCATCCGGAGCGGCTCGGGGAGATCGAGGTGTACGACGTGGCCGAACTCGGAGGTCGGCGAGTTCCACCAGAGGTCCCGGTGCTGCTCCATGTCCCTTCGGCCGGGTCCGGCGTCAGGCACCGAACTTCTCGATGATCCCTTCCTTGTCCAGGCCGAGGATGCCGTACCGCTCTCCGACTCGCTTGAACGCATCCAGGGCACGCTCGAGCATCGGCATGTCGTG
>JBDHAB010000021.1:9111-86946 GCA_039588295.1 Gemmatimonadota bacterium | reverse complement strand
ACGCGTCACCCACGAGGATCTGGATCTGGCGGAGGTGAGGGGGCAGGAGCATGCGAAGCGGGCGCTCGAAGTCGCGGCGGCAGGTGCACACAACCTCTTGATGATCGGTCCGCCGGGGTCAGGCAAAACCATGCTGGCGCGCCGGCTCCCCACTGTGCTGCCGGAGATGACGCGCGTTGAGGCTCTGGAGACGACCAAGATCCACAGCGTGGCGGGTCTGGTTCCGCCGGGAGGGTCGCTGGTTACCACCAGGCCGTTTCGGGCGCCGCACCACACCATCAGTGATGCCGGGTTGATCGGTGGTGGCTCCTACCCGCGACCGGGTGAGGTGAGTCTCGCTCATGGAGGGGTGCTCTTCCTGGACGAACTCCCCGAGTTTCGCAAGAACGTCCTCGAAGTCCTGCGGCAGCCGTTGGAAGACGGATACGTCACGATTGCGCGTGCCGCCACGTCGCTCTCCTATCCCGCGCGCTTCATGCTCGCGGCCGCGATGAATCCGTGTCCCTGCGGCTACTTCGGCGATCCGGGTCGTGCCTGCACCTGCGGATCGGTGGGGGTCGAGCGGTATGTGGCGCGGCTTTCTGGGCCGCTGCTCGACCGTATCGATTTGCACGTGGAGGTACCGGCCGTTCCATACCGTGAGCTGTCGTGCGAGCGGAGTGGCGAGCCCAGTGGGGTGATCCGGGCACGGGTGAACCAGGCGCGGGGCAGGCAGGTGCAGCGCTTCCGCGGTCGGGATGGCGTGTTCGCCAACGCGCACATGACACCGAAAGACCTTCAGAAGCACTGTGGGGTGACGTCCGAAGCGGAGGGGTTGCTCAAGACGGCCATCGTGCGACTCCGGCTGTCGGCCCGCGCATACCACCGCGTGCTCAAGATCGCCCGCACGATTGCGGACTTGGCCGACTGTGATGCCGTCCGGGCCGACCACGTGGGCGAGGCGGTGCAGTACCGGAGCTTGGATCGGCCCGTGGTGTAGGGCGTGGTGCGCCGACTGCATTGATCTGGCTGCACCGCGCTTCCGTCACCCGATCCCCTCCGTTATTAATTCGCGCATGCCCGATCCCACCAAACTCGCAACCCATCTGGCGACGTTCCCCTCCATTCTCGTCGGCTACTCCGGCGGTGTGGACTCGTCACTGGTTGCCGTGTTGGCGCGTCGCGTCCTGGGCAGGGAACGTGCTGTCGCCGCGATGGCAGTCAGCCCTTCCTTTCCTGCCGTGCAGCGGGAGCAGGCGCTCGCGGTAGCGAGGGAGTTCGATCTCGCCCTCGTCCAAGTCGCGACGCATGAGCTCGACGATCCGGGCTATGTCGCCAACGCGCCAAGCCGCTGCTACTTCTGCAAGACCGAACTCTGGCGTTCGCTCGCGAAGGTCGCTCAGGAGCGCGGGATGGCCGTCGTGGTCGATGGCACGAACCTCGATGACACGCACGAGCACCGTCCGGGACTCCGGGCGGCGGCGGAACACCGCGTGCGGTCCCCGCTTGCCGAGGCTGGCTACACCAAGGCTGACGTGCGGCGCGAAGCGAGAGCGCTGGGGCTCCCCATGTGGGACGCGCCGGCGGCACCGTGCCTGTCGAGCCGCATCCTGTATGGTCTGTCGGTGACGCCGGCGCGGCTCAGGCAAGTGGAAGCAGGCGAAGCGTTGCTTCGAGCGATCGGGGTCCGGGGTGATCTCCGCGTGCGCCATCGGGGGGAGGAGGCGCGCATCGAGGTGGCGGTTTCGGAGTTCTCACGCATTCGGGCGCATCGAGACGAAATAGCTCGCGAGTTTCTTTCGCTCGGGTTCCAACGGGTTGCGCTGGATCTCGGGGGCTACCGGCGCGGCAGCCTGCTGTCCCCGAACGGCCGAGACGTCGAGCTCCTGGCAGCCAGGACCTGACGGCCGCATGCGCCTGTTCGTCGCCGTCAATCTTCCGGAGGAAGTCAGGCATGCGGCGTGGGTGGCGGCGGGTGCACTGCGCACGACGCACTTTCCGATTCGCTGGGTGGCGCAGGACGCGTTGCACGTGACACTCAAGTTTTTGGGTGAAGTCCCTGCCGAACGGGAGGAAGAGATCGTTGCGGCGCTCCACCGCGCGGCTGCGGGTGCGAGGCCGTTCACATTGATGGTCACGGGCTTCGGCGCATTCCCTTCCGTCGCTCGGCCCAGGGTCGTGTGGATCGGGTGTGAGCGCGCTCCGGCGCTCGAGCTGCTCCAGCATCGGGTCGAGCAGGAGATGGCGCAAATCGGGTTCCCCCTCGAGGGGCGGCCGTTTCACCCGCACATCACCCTGGGACGGGTCAAGGGTGCAACCCGATCACGAGACCTGGCGGGATTCGTCGACATCATCGAGCCGCTGGAGTACGCTACGGAGATCGCCGTCCCATCGATCGACCTCATGCAGAGTGTGCTCAGCCGCCGGGGCGCCACGTACACTCGGCGGCACGCGACACCGCTCGAGGGGTAAGAGGGCGGGAGGAACCGGATGACGGGAGGGTGCTTCAAGAACTTCTTTGCCACGCTCGGGTGTGTCACCGTGTTGGTCGCGGTGGCGATCGGCGCGTGGGTGTATCGCGATCAGCTGCTGGGGGTGTACCGATCGTTTGCAGACGTCGGGGACGACAGCGGCGGTCCGGTGTTTGCCGACTCGGTGGTCGGCCTGCCCTCCGAGGAAGCGCTGCGGCAGGCGGAGCGGAAGGAGGCGGACATCGGCCGCGGGAGCGGTGTCGGGTACGTGCGACTCACGGCGGACGAGGTCGCGGCGCTTGTCCAGCATCGCTTGGATCCTGTTGCGAAACAGGCGTTGGACTCCTTGCGGGTGATTCTGAGCGATGATCGACTGACCCTCGTCGGTCAGATGCGTCTCGATGTGTTCGGCCAGGATCTGTTGGGTCCGCTGCGTGACTTGCTGGGGACTCGGCAGCCGGTCCGGCTGGCAGGGCCCGTGACGCTGCATGCGCCGGGTCGCGCAGCCTGGCAATGCGACGAATTCGTGATTCGGGCGTTTCCGTTTCCGGCATCCGTGATCCCGAGACTGGTGAACCGTATGACCGGTGGTACCGACGGAGCGTTCATCATCCCCGTACCGGAGACGGTGGGAGAGATCCGCGTGAACGCTGATGGAGTGACTCTGTTTCGACGGGTGAGCTAATGGCACGACGCGTGTTGGTGGTCGATGACGAGAAGGGTGTGCGCGACGCAATGCGGCAGATACTCGAATACGAGGGGATCGAGGTGAGAACGGTCGATTCCGGTGACGCCGCATTGAAGAGCTATCAGGAGTTCCACCCGCATCTCGTGTTCTTGGACGTGAAGATGGCAGGGATGGATGGCCTCGAGACCCTGGCGCGGCTGCGGGAGACGGATCCGCTGGCCCAGGTCGTCATGATCTCCGGACACGGGACCATCCAGACGGCGGTCGAGGCCACGCAGCTGGGTGCATACGACTTCCTCGAGAAACCGCTCGACACCGATCGGATTCTGCTCACCATACGCCACGTCTTCGAGCGAGCGGAACTCGAATCGGAGAACGTGCGGCTGCGCGCGACGGTCGTCGACCGGTACGAGATCGTGGGGGAGAGTCCCGCAGTCAAGGAGTTGTTGGAGGTGATCGACCGCGTCGCCCCAACTGGGGCGCGCGTTCTCATTATGGGTGAGAACGGGAGCGGCAAGGAGTTGGTGGCCTCGGCCATTCATCGAAAATCGCCACGGGCCGACGCACCGTTCGTCGAAGTGAACTGCGCGGCGATTCCAGGGGAGCTTATCGAGAGCGAGCTGTTCGGGCATATGAAGGGGTCGTTCACCGGCGCGTTCGCCGACCGACCGGGCAAGTTCGAGCAAGCGGACGGTGGGACCTTGTTTCTCGACGAAGTAGGCGACATGAGTGCGGCAGCGCAGGCCAAAGTGCTGCGGGCACTGGAGGAGGGGCGGGTCACCCGTATCGGTGCCACGAAAGCGATCTCCGTGAACGTCCGTGTGATCGCAGCGACGAACAAGTCGTTGCCCGACGAAATCGCGGCGAACCGATTTCGGGAAGACCTGTACTACCGCCTCAACGTGGTACCGGTCGACGTGCCGCCGCTCCGCGCTCGCCGGAGTGACGTCCCGCTCCTGATCGACAAGTTCGTGGCCGACATGGTCCGGGACAGCGGGGTGAAACCCAAGGCGTTCGACGCCGACGCGATCGATGTGCTGCGGAGTCGTGATTGGCCGGGCAACGTCCGGGAGCTGCGAAATGCAGTCGAACGGCTGCTGATCCTCACGAGCGGCGAAACCGTCACAGCAGCCGACGTGGACCGCATCTCGGGTGCGACGAGCGGTGCCGCTCTGGCCGAATTGGCACATTGCGCCACGTTCGACGAGTTCAAACAGCAGGCCGAGCGCGCCTTTCTCGAGACCAAACTCGGCGAGAACGGGTGGAACGTGAGTGAGACGGCGCGGCGGCTGAGTATGCCGCGGAGCAATCTCTATAAGAAGATCGAGAAGTATGGGCTGGAGCGGAGCTGAGCCTGACCCGGGGCACGCAACATTGTGTCACGCGGCGTAGCGGAAGTGGTATCACCATGCTGGGTGACTGGGTTAACCTGCCCATGTGCAGAAACTACAGAAGTCCGTCGCGGTCATTCTCAGTGTCGGTGGTGCGGCGCTCGATGCGGTCGCGCTGCGCGATCTCCCAGTGGCGACACTGGTCCGAGCGGAATTCGCTCATGGGGAGCGCGCCACATGCGTTGCCGCCACGCTGGAGCATGAATGCGAAACCGTGCAACTGGCAGCGGTGCTGCGGCCTTGGGCGGCGGGGCGGGGCTGGTCGGTGACGGTTGCGCCACTTCGCGGCCCTGGCTAACGTAAATCATGCGGCTGATCTCCGGGGGCGAGCCAAAGTTGCGCGAATTCTTGTACTGGTCATTCCCGCTGGTGATCCTGTCCGCGAATGGACCGGGGTGGGTGTTGAGGCGGCGGTCAGATACGGCCGCCGCTTTTCGTGTGGTGCGTTAGGTTCCCACGAGGAGAAAGGGACCTCGTCGATGCGACTCAATCCCGTGCGGAGGACGGCGGTCGACGAAGGATCGCTTGACCAATACCTCCGTGAGATCAGCCAGTACCCGCTGATCAGTCGTGAGGATGAAGTGGACCTCGCAAAGAGCATCAAGCGTGGCTGTGAGCAGTCGCTGGACAAGTTGGTTCGGAGCAATCTCCGTTTCGTCGTCTCCGTCGCGAAGAAGTACCAGAATCAAGGGGTGAGCCTCAGTGACCTCATCAACGAGGGGAACCTCGGGCTCATTCGGGCGGCGCACAAGTTCGACGAAACGAAGGGCATCAAGTTCATCTCTTACGCCGTGTGGTGGATCCGGCAAGCGATCTTGCAGGCCCTCGCCGAGCAGAGCCGAATCGTCCGGGTGCCGCTCAATCGCGCTGGAACGCTCCACCGCATCGGGAAACGGTCCTCGGCGCTGCAGCAGGAGTTGGGTCGGGAGCCGACCGTCGAGGAGATCGCTGAGGGGATGGATATATCAGAGGAAGAGGTCGCGAAGACGCTCTCCATCTCCCAGAGTCATCTTTCCCTCGATGCGCCGCTCACGCCTGGCGAAGACAACAAGCTGCTGGACTACCTCCCCGACACCCAGAATGCAGGTCCCGATCAGGAGACCTTCGAACGCGCGCTGACCGACTCGATCGAGGAGGTGCTCAGCACCTTGAAGGAACGGGAAGCCAAGATCCTGAGGCTCTACTTCGGCTTGGACGGGCAAGAGCCAATGACACTCGAGGAAATCGGGAGCATGATGGGCATCACTCGGGAACGGGTGCGGCAAATCAAAGAGAAAGCGTTGGCCCGCCTCCGCCACGTGAGTCGTGCCAGGGCGCTTGAGAGCTTCCTATCGTAGACCGTATGCGGTCCGCTCGTCATCGTGAAGGGGAAGCGACGGTGGTCTGCAGCGCTTCCCCTTTCCCGTTTCCCACGCGCCGGAGGCGGTGTAGACTTCCGATCTCATGAGACTCGGCGTCATCTCCCTAGGCTGTGACAAAGCCACCGTGGACTCCGAACGGCTCGTCGGCGAGCTCGTGGGTCACGGGGCGACCGTCGTTCACGAAGTGGATGACGCGGACGTCGTGCTCGTGAACACCTGTGGCTTCATCGATGCCGCGAAGGCCGAGTCCATCCAGGCGATACTCGAAGCGGCGGCCCTCAAGAAGTCGAGTCGGGTCCAGGCCGTGGTCGCGGTCGGCTGTCTCGTGCAGCGATACCAGCAGGAATTGCGTGCAGAGATGCCCGAGGTGGATCTCCTCCTGGGATTCCACGACCTCCACACCCTGGTGCCGGAGCTGGCAGCGCGGGGGCTCATCGAGGATCCTGTGGCCGAGCACCCCGGTGTTCGTCAGTACCTGGGGGACCAGCCACACGTACGCTATCTCAAGATCTCCGAGGGGTGCGACCACGGCTGTGCCTTCTGCGCGATTCCGCTCATGCGGGGCCGCCATCGCTCCGAGCCACTCACGCAGCTGGTGCGCGAAGCGCAGCAGTTGGAGGCCGCGGGTGCCAAAGAGGTCAACTTGGTGGCGCAGGACCTGGGGCATTACGGGCGGGATTTGGGCCGTGCGGGTCCAGCGCTCCCCGATCTGCTACGAGCGCTGGTGACGGAGACTGGCATCCGATGGTTCCGCCTTCTCTACGTCTACTCCGCCGGGCTCACGGAGCCGTTGATCGACCTGATGGCGTCCGAGCCGCGGATCGTTCCCTACATCGACATCCCGATTCAGCACGCGGCGGACGGCATGCTCCAGCGAATGCGGCGCCCCGAGCGACGCCGCACGATCCGCGAGAAGGTTGCGTGGCTACGGGCGACCATGCCGGACATCACCGTGCGCACCACGACCATTGTCGGTTTTCCGGGGGAGACGGACGAGGATTTCCGAGTCCTCTGTGAGTTTGCCGAGGAGATGCAGTTCGAGCGTCTTGGCGTGTTCACGTACTCGGAGCAGGAGGGAACCACGGCAGCCGAGTACCCCGACGATGTTCCAGACGAGGTCAAGCGGGCGCGACAAGAGGAGCTGCTCGAGGTGCAGCGGGTGATCTCGCAAGATCGGTTGCACCGCTACGTGGGACGCGAAACGGAGGTCCTGATCGACCGCATCGCCAATCCAGACGAGGATGGCGCGACGCATGTCGGCAGGGTCATGTGGCAGGCCGACGACGTGGATGGTGTGACCTTTGTGCAGCGCGGTGGGTGGGCACGGGCGGGCGAATTCCTGCGGGTACGACTCGACGACAACCTCGACTACGACTTCCACGCCGCCGCGCTCGCATGACCTCGAAACTCCCCCGGCACCGACCGACGGTTGGAGCACGGCCGATCCGGGTGCGGGCCGCAGCGACCGCCGCGGTACTCGTGACACTCGGATTGACCGCGTGTGCCAAACCGGCGCCCGTGCGCCGTCGGGGAACCGAGCCGGATCTGCGGATCGGGCTCGCAGTGGGAGTGAGCAACCTCGAACTCGCCGGGAACGGCGGTCTCGCCGCCGTCGACGCCGGGTCCGTGGTCGTCCGGCTCTCTGACGGCGAGGAGGCCACGCTCAGCCCTGACGGGCGCACCGTCGTCATGACGACGCCATCGGGTACGAGTCGTCACCAGCGGTTGAGCTTCGTGAGTCTCGACCCGTCGGGCTCCGTCATCCTAGGAGACACGCCGTACCGCGGCGTGATTGAGGTCTACGCTCGTGGGACCGCGCTCACGGCCGTGAACGAGCTCCCCATCGACGTCTACCTCGCTGGGGTGGTGAACGCGGAGATGGGTCGGCGTGGACCGGATGAGCAGGCGGCGCTCGAGGCGCAAGCCATCGTTGCTCGGACGTACAGTCTCAGAAACCGAGGGAAGTTCGGGGCGGAAGGATTCGATCTCAGAGGCAGCGTGGCCGATCAGGCGTACGGCGGCGTCACCGCAGAGACCGACGCCGGGCGCCGAGCCGTCCAGGCGACGGCCGGCCTCGTCCTGACGTACCGTGGAGAGCTTGCCACCACCTTCTTCCACTCGACCTGCGGCTCTTCGACCGCCGTGCCCTCCGAAGCGTTTCGCTCGGTCCGCGACCGGCCTTACCTCCGCCCGGTCTCCGACCGACATTCGAGTGGGTACTACTGCGACATCTCTCCGCGATTTCGATGGACGGTCGAGTGGGAGGGCGAGAACCTGCAGCATATATTACGGCGAAGCGTGCCGGCTGCGCTCGGCATCGATGCCGAAGCGGTTGATCAAGTGCAAGACGTGCGGGTTCATCGACGAGGACCGTCGAACCGGGCTACCGAACTCAGGCTCCGGGTGTCCCGAGGCGACATTCCCGTGTTCGGACCCGATATTCGATCGGTGCTGCAAACGCCGGACGGGCGGCTGCTCGGAAGCACCGTGATCGACATCGCGGTCGAGCAACACGATGGTGCGGTACGACGGCTGACCGTCGACGGACGCGGGTGGGGCCATGGCGTGGGCATGTGCCAGTGGGGGGCAGTCGGCCGGGCGCGAAGAGGACAGGATGCCGAGACTATCGTCACCACCTATTTTCCGGGGACGAAACTTGAATACTGGTATTAGAGTCGCCACACTGCTCCTTCTCTTTCCAGCGTCTGCGACGGCGCAGGGGTTTCTCGAGCAGTTCAGCTACGAGGGACTCGGCCTGACGGCGATCGGCGTGGATTTCGGAGCGATTGCCTCGAACAACCTCACGACGGAGCCGGTTGGCGGACTGCGGATCGACTATGGTGCGTTCGGCCCGAAGGTGCGCCTCGTGTTTGGCGCGTCGTACTTTAAGGGCGAGTTCAGCGATGAGAAGATTGCGGAGTTCGAGCAGAAGCTTGCCAACGTCGTCCAGGATCCGAGTGGTGACTTCACCATCGACGTGGGTTCGGTGACGCTGGCCGACGTCGAGGCATTCCTCGATCTGCAGTATCTTCCCGGCGGCTGGGGCCGCGTGCAACCCTACCTCGGACTCGGTGCCAGCGCCCACATCCGCAACGGAGACGGTGCCGCCATCGATGGCACCTTCGTGGAAGATGCGTTGGACACGGTCGCCGCCGGCATGAACGTCACCGTGGGGCTCGAGGTGGCCATCGTGCGATGGTTATCGGTCCTCGCCGAGCTACGCGGAGGATTGACCAGCGAGCTCCGGACAGTATCCGCGCGAGGCGGGTTGATGTACAGGCTGCCGTAGGGAGGCCGATGTGGGTGACATGGTACGCGTCGGAGTGGTCGGAACGGGGGCGATCGCGCAGGTTGCCCACCTCGTGGTCTTGAACAAGATCGATGAGGTAGAGATCGTAGGCCTGTGCGACACCGACGTTCCCAAGGCCCAGGCGTTGGCAGGACGGTTCGAGGTTCCGGACGTCTACGACGACATCGAAGATCTGTTGCGCTATGCCAGGCCCGACGCCGTCGTCGTGTGCACCCCAAACCACCTCCATGAAGTGCACGTCATCAGCGTGCTGTCGGCCGGCGTTCCCGTCCTTTGCGAACGGCCGCTCGCGCTCACACCCGCCGGTGTGGAACGGGTCATGGCGGCGCAGTCGAACTCGCAGGTACCGGTCATGGTAGGGCTGAATCATCGATACCGGAGCGACATGCAAGCCATTCGCTCCTTTCTCGTGGGAGGTGAGCTCGGGGCGCTGCGGAGCGTGCGCGGCTACTGGCACATTCATCGGCCGATCGGCATTCCGGCCGGATGGCGGGAACGTCGGGAGCAGTCTGGCGGCGGCGCAATGTTCGACCTCGGGCTGCCGCTCGTCGATCTCGCCCTGTGGCTCGCGCAGTGTCCGGCCACCAAACGGGTGTCTGCGGTCTACAGCGAACGGGGGACGGATCGAGGCGTCGAGGATTTTGGGAGCGCCTATCTGCAATGCACCGAAGGGCACTGCATCTTTGTCGACGTTTCCTGGCGGCACGTTGGCCCACACGATCGGTTCGCGCTCGAGATTGTTGGCGATGTCGGATCCGCGGCCACCGCTCCGCTTACCGTGTTCAAGGAGATGCACGGCACGCCGGTAGACGTCACTCCAGGACGTGGCGACGAGCGTGAGGATCCGTTCAGCGCCTCCTACCGGGCCGAGTGGGAGCATTTCCTGGGCGCCGTGCGGGGAGAACAGGAACCGCCGGACCTGAGCGAGCAACTCCTGCTGCACCGGACGATGGACGCGATTACCCGCTCGGCTCGCGAGGCCCGCGAAATCACTCTGTGAGATACCTCGCGCTGCCGCGGGGTGACTGGCCGCTGATCGTTGGTGGAGCCGTGCTCCTGTGCGCCGCCTACCCCCCGTTTCATCTGTTCCTTCCCTCCCTGATCTGCCTCGTACCGGCCGTGTGGCTCATCGTGGATGGTGCAGACGATCCACGACCGCTGCGGCGCCATCTGGTTCAAGGGTTCTGGTTCGGGCTGCTCACGAATGCGCTCACCCTGTTCTGGATGATCGTGGCACTATGGCACTTGACGCCGCTGTCCGCGCTGGGATACGCCGCGACCATCACCGTGCTTGGGGTGTACAGCGCGGGGGTCTTCGCCGTGACCGGATGGGTGAGTCGGCGGACCAGCCTCAGTCTCGCGCTCTCGTTTCCCGTGTGTTGGACCGCCGTCGAGTGGATGGTCGGTCACCAAGGGGACCTTCGGTTCCCGTGGTTGGGCCTGGGAACGTCGCTGACCGGGTACCCGACCGCGGTTCAGATCGCCGATGTCATCGGGGCACGGGGGGTCACGTTGCTGTTGGTGTTAGCGAATACGGTGCTCGCACTCGCGTGGCGGCGGCGGCGCGAACGCTCGCGGGCGGTGGCGATGGCGGGCACGGTTGGCCTCGGCATCGTGGTCGCCGTCGCGTACGGCGTGTTGCGAGAGCGATCACTCACGATTCGACCGGTGGGCGACGTTGCTCTGTTGCAGCCCAATGTCGTGTTTCCTGACACGTGGGGTCGGGGGCAGCGCGATACGATCATGCGCGGACTGCTCGACCTGTCCAATCGCGCGATCGAGGAGGGTGATCCCGATCTGGTTGTCTGGCCCGAGGCATCGGTACCGGGCAATTTCCGGCAGTTCCCACGGCTTCGCCGCGCCATCGCCGCGTCGGCGCGCACAACGCGAACCCCGCAATTGGTCGGTGGCGTGCACCTCATGTACGCGGAAGACGGAGACTACGCGTATTTCAACTCGGCGTTCTTGTTTGATTCGCTCGGCCGGGACGACCAGCCCGTGTACCACAAACAGTACCTGGTTCCGGTCACCGAGCGGGTTCCGTTTCTCAATCCGCGGTGGTTCAAGCTCCGGTACTTCGGAGGCTTCGCCGCCGGGCGGGAGCGACCGGTGTATGAGGTGGGCATCGGTCGGTTCGGCGTGCTCATCTGCTACGAGTCCGCCTTTGAGGATCTCACCCGATACTATCGGATGCATGGGGCCGGTTTTGTCGTCAATATCACGAACGATGCATGGTTCGGCCGCACCAGTGCCCCGTACCAGCATGCGGCGCACCTGGTGATGCGGGCGATCGAGAACCGGGTTGGCATCGCCCGGGCGGCGAACAGCGGGATCTCGGGCTTCGTGGGCCCGCTGGGCGACGTGTCGCACCAGACGGGACTGTACCGGCAAACCCACGTGACGGGCCGGCTCACGACCAGCGACACCATTTCGTTCTACGCCCGCATGGGCGACTGGGTTGGCACTGTGACACTGCTGCTCGCCGCGGGCCTCGTAGCGTACGCGGCCTGGCGCCGACCGTGACGAGGCTCGGCGTAGACGTCGGAGGCACGTTCACCGACGTCGTAGCCGTATCGCCGACCGGCGAGGTGTCGGTGGGCAAAGTCCGGTCCGGGCCGGAAGAGCTGCCCGAGTCGGCATGGTCCGCCCTGGACGGGTTCCGACGCGATGAGACGGGCGAGGCGGCTCGAGCGTTCCTGATTCATGGCACGACCGTCGCGACGAACGCGCTGCTCGAGCGAAGTGGAGGGCGCACGGTGCTCGTCACGACCGCCGGCTTCGAAGATCTGCTCTGGCTCCGTCGGCAGGACCGCGCCGATCTCTACGATCTCACTCGCGATCACCCAGCGCCGCCGGTGGCGCGCGACCACGTGATCGGGGTCCGGGAGCGGATCGGGGCCACGGGGGTCGTGCAGGAGCTCAGGCCTGAGGAGGTCGAACGGGTGGCGGCCGAGGTCGAGTCGCGCGCGCCGGATGCCGTTGCCATCTCACTGCTCTTCAGCTTCCGGGACCCGCGGCACGAACGGCAACTCCTGCGAGCGATCACAGACCGGCTTCCTGGGGTCCCGACAGTCGCGAGCTACGACGTGCTGCCCGTATTCCGCGAACATGAGCGAACGAGTACGACTCTGGTCGAGGCATACCTCCGACCCGTCGTGACGGGGTATCTGGATCGCATGGCCCGCCGCGCGGGCGACCTTGGCTTTGAGGATTTCCGCGTCATGGCGTCTAACGGCGGCACCCTCAGTCTGGCGCACGCGCAGCACCATGCCGCGGCGCTCGCGCTCTCAGGACCAGCGGGTGGTGTGGAAGGTGCCCGCCGGATTGCGTCGCAGCTGGGAAGTGAGGATCTCCTGACCATCGACATGGGCGGCACGAGTGCCGATGCCAGTGTGGTTACGAACGGTCGACCACTCATGCAGCAGGCGGGGACGGTCGGCGGCATGCCGATCGCCCTGCCACACGTGCTCATCGAGACGGTCGGTGCCGGAGGGGGGAGTCTCGCGTGGGTCGATCGGGGCGGTGCGCTTCGGGTCGGTCCGCAGAGCGCCGGCGCCGAGCCCGGACCGGCGTGTTATGGTTTCGGCGGAACCGACGCGACGGTGACCGACGCGGCGCTCGTGCTCGGTTGGCTCGATCCGTCGCGCCCACTCGCAGACGAGGTACGACTCGACCCGGCTCGTGCCGAACGGGCCGTGACGCAGCTCGCCGGCGTTGCGGGACTGTCTACTCGGCGCTGCGCGGAGGGCATCGTCGAGATCGCCACCGCCACCATGGTGCGCGCGCTCAGGAGGGTGAGTGTCGAGCGGGGCATCGACCCGCGTGAGCTCACCTTGGTGGCCTTCGGTGGAGCCGGCCCGATGTTCGCCTGTCGGCTAGCGGATAGCCTGGGGATTCGCCGAGCGTTGGTGCCGCCGAATGCCGGGGTGCTGTCGGCCCTCGGGCTCGCGGCGGCACCCGCGAAGCTCGAGCGGATGTTCTCGTTCCACCGTCGCGTTGACGACACGAGCGATGACGAATTGGGCGAGGCGTTTGCCCTATTGGAGCGGGCAGCGCTCGATGAACTCGACGGGGCGGCCGCGCACCGTTTGTGCGATTGCCGGTACCCGGGGCAAGGCTACGAACTCACCGTGTCCGCCCTTGGCGGAACGGCGGCTCTGGCCGGCTCCTTCCACGACTCGCATCGCGACCGATATGGCCATGCCAACGTTTCAGGACCGGTAGAAATCGTCAACCTCCGCGTGCTTGCGGTTCGTGAAGAGGTACCGGTGCGCCTGGCTGCACGACAACACCGGCCTGCGCTGCATGCTGGAACGGATCGCGCGTACCTGCCCGAGGTGAGTGAGGGCGTCAAGCTCTCAGGTCCGTTCATGCTCGATGCGCCCGACTGCACCGTGCGCATCGAACCCGACTGGATAGGGACGGTGCACGCGACCGGAGCGGTCGTCCTGGAGCACGCGTGACCCTCGACGCCATCGGCCTTGAAGTCATGGCCCACGCATTCGCAGGGATCGCCGAGGAGATGGGTGGGGTGTTGGTGGCGAGCGCCCGTTCGCCGAATGTGCGGGAGCGCCGTGATTCGTCTGCCGCCCTCTTTAGTCGTGCGGGTGAGATGCTCGCGCAGGCCGCGCACATCCCCGTCCATCTGGGGGCGATGCCGGAAGCCGTCGCAGCAGTTCGCGCCCTGGAGCCGAATCCGGGCGACACGTTCATCCTCAACGACCCGTACACCGGGGGCACGCACCTTCCGGATATCACCTTCGTGCACGCCATCGACCTCGACGGTCTCGTCGGCGGGTTCACCGTCGTCCGGGCCCATCATTCGGATGTAGGTGGCTCGCGCCCTGGGAGCATGCCGCCGCACTCCACGGAGGTCTACGAGGAAGGTCTCATCATACCCCCGGTTCGATGGGCCACGCGGGGGGTCGTGCACGAAGATCTCGTGCGACTCTTGCTCGCCAACGTACGGACCCCCGAGATCCGCCGTGGTGACCTGGCCGCGCAGCTCGCCGCGTGTGAACGTGGCGCGCTCCGGTTTCGGGAGTTGGTGCACCGACATGGCCGTGCCCACATCGACGGGGCGTCACACGATCTCTTGGACTATGTGGAACGCCGCACACGTGCCGCACTCGGCGCGCAGGTTCGTGCGGGGCGTTACGAAGCGACGGACTACCTGGAAGGTGACGGAGTTTCCACTGACGACGTCGTGATTCGCGTGGCCATCGACGTGAGGGACGGTTCCCTCGTTGTGGACTTTGCCGGCAGTGCGTCGGCTGCACTCGGCAACGTGAACTGCCCCATCGCCGTCACGCGATCCGCCGTGCTGTTCGTCGTTCGCTGCCTGGTGGGAGAGGACATTCCCAACAACGGTGGACTCCACCGCGCCGTAACGGTGCACGCGCCGGCCGGCACCATCGTGAATGCGCCGAGGCCTCGAGCGGTTGCCGCGGGAAACGTGGAGACGTCGCAGCGCATCGTGGACACGATGTTTCTCGCGCTGGCTGGCGCGGCGGCGGTTCCGGCGCAGGGTCAGGGAACGATGAACAACGTCGTGTTTGGTGGGGCTGGATGGACCTACTACGAGACGCTCGGCGGCGGACAAGGCGCATCGCAGACCGGTCCCGGCCCATCGGGAGTCCACGTGGGCATGTCGAACACCCGAAATACGCCAATCGAGGTGTTTGAGCTCGAGCACCCGCTTCGTATCGTGCGGTACGGACTGCGAGCGGACAGTGGCGGTGCCGGCGCGTGGCCCGGCGGGGCCGGTGTGATCCGCAGTTACGAATCACTCGATGACGTGGACGTGAGTCTCATCGGCGAGCGTCGGAGACACGTGCCGCGCGGTGTTGCCGGTGGTGAAGACGGTGTCCCGGGCCGGAACACGCTCAACGGACGAGACGTGGCGGGGCGCGCCGAGTTTCGGATGGTTCCTGGGGATGTGCTCACGATCGAGACGCCGGGAGGTGGAGGGTGGGGGTCCGCCCGCTGACCGGCCGGCGCGGCGTGCCGCTCAGGCGTACGACGTGGGATCTCCGCTCTCGGAGGCCTTCTCAAACACTCGCGCGTCCACGAACAGTTTGAACAGCCCCGGATCCAGCATACCGGCATTCGTTTCTTCTGCGAGAATGTCCAGCGCTTTGGGTACCGGGACCGCGCGCTTGTAGGGGCGGTCGGCAGCCGTGAGCGCATCGAAGATATCGGAAATCGTCATCATCCGCGTCTGAATCGGGATGTAATCGCCGCGGATCCGACGCGGGTAGCCGGAGCCGTCCAGCTTCTCGTGGTGTCCGTAGGCGATCTTTGGGATAGACTGCAGCTCCTTGGTCCACGGGATCTGCAGCAGGAACCGATAGGTGTGGGTGACGTGGCTCTGGATTTCCAGTCGTTCGCTCTCGTCGAGACTCCCTTTGCGAATGCTGAGGAACCGCACTTCATCGTCGGTGAGGTACGGGAGTTCGGTACCCTCCAGATCCTGATAGTACCGGTTGGCGTAATGGAGCAGGTCGTCGAAGCTGCCTTCCGGGAGCACCGTCGGTTCGTTGGACCGAGACACCAAGTGTAGGAAGCGATCCAACTCGTCTAGTTTGCTGCGGTGCTCCTCCTCCAGCCGCCGGGCATACTCCTCATAACCCTCTCTTCCGTGCGTCTCCAGAAACCGGAGCCGCTGCAAGTGGAACTCACCCTCCGCGGTGCGATGAATGAACGCATGTCGGAGCCTGATGAGAGCGAGATCGGGCGGATAGAGCTTCTTGGCTTTGACCAATACCTGTTCGCGCACACCGACCTTTCCGAAGTCGTGCAGCAAGCCGGCATAGCGGATCTCGCGGATCTCCTGGCGGGCGAACTTCACGTTGCGATACGCACCGTCGCCGTCCTTGTCTACCGCGCCCGCGAGCGCGACCGTCATCGATGCGACGCGCCCCGAGTGGCCGAACGTCGTCGGATCACGTTGCTCAATGGCCGTCACCGATGCGAGCACGAACCCTTCGAACAGCCGCTCGATGTCCTCGTAGAGTTGGCTGTTCTCGATCGACACGGCCGCCTGGCCAGCGAGGGCCGAGACGAGGTCTACCTGGCGCTGAGAATAGGAGATGATCTCCGTTCGGAAGTCCTCGGGCTCCGTGAGTTTCGCCGTTCCATGCCGCTTGCGGTTGATGAGCTGCAGCACCCCGATGACCTCGTTCTTGTGGTCCTTCATCGGGATCGTGAGCATCGATTTGGATCGATACCCGTACTTCTCGTCGAACGAGCGATTGAATGTGTACTCGACGGCGGATCCCAGGTCGTAGACGTCGTCGATGACGAGGGGGTGACCGGTGGTGGCGGCGTTTCCCGCAATACTGGAGATGTCGATCGGCATCGTGTATTCGACGAACGGGATGTCGGGGCGGGACATGTTCTGCGAGAGCTTGAACCGAAGTTGGCGGGGCTCCCCTTCGGGCTTCTCCACCAGGTAGAGACTCCCGGCGTCGGAATTCGTGATCTTCCGTGCCTGGGTGAGAATGAGGTCCAGGAGGGTGTTGTAGTCGTGCTCCGTCGTGAGCGCCATGCCGATGTGCGTGAGTTCCGAGAGCTCTCTGGTTCGGGACGCCGCTTCGGTGCGTGCGTTCAGGGCGTCCGCCCGGGCGGCTGCCTCGCGGTAGGCGGTGCGCAAGGCGAGCAACAGTTGACGCCGGCCGTGTGGATGCGGGACGAACACACTCACAACGTCATCGGTGAGGTCGTCGGGCGGATCCTTCTCGCCCGCGGCACCGAGGGCGACCACGCCGCCGCCGTCCCGTGTGAATCGCTGCAGGTGGAGCTGTCCGAACAGGGTACGACTGTCGGGGTGGAGCAGGAGCGCCGTCGGAATGTGACCGGCGTTCAATTCGTTCGCGGACGAGATTGCTCGGACGGTGATGTCTTCAGCGGCGAGGGCGGACGTGAGGCCGCCGAGCTCGAGCGAGGTGGCGTGGAGCAGCAGGTACTTCACGGCTGGTGCGACGAGTCGGGTGGGACGACCGTATTCGGTGGAGGCGTCACGCCCCAGAGGAATCGGAGTGGTCGCCGACTGATCTGGTCAGCGAAATGCTGCAACACGATCGCCGACCGGTTCAAGTTCTCGAGCGTCTGGCTGATGGCACCGCGGTTCTCCTGGACCATAGTCTGCGCCAGCGACGTGAGGCTGTCCAGTTCGACCAGCAGCTGGTGGGTTGCGGCCAATGTCGCGACGAGACTGTCACTCAGGGGGCCGACGCGAGGCTCCACCTCGGCCAGGATGTCTTCGGTCCGCCCCAATCCGGCGTCGAGCCGCGCCAACACCCGGTCCACCTGGGGCCGGGCCTGGGTCAGTAAAGCTCCCGTTTCGCGGACCGTGTGTGCCGTGCGTCGCAGGAGTGAGCGGGTTTCGGCCAGGGTCGAGTCCAGCTGGCCGCGGAAGTCGATGGCGATCTCGGACAGCGCGTCCAGGACCCCGGCGCGCCGCTCGGACGCGATGGTGTCCCCGGTCTGGAGGAACAAAGTGTCCCGTGAGGGGGGCGGCATGACCAGGTGGATAAGCGTCGGACCGACCAACGTCGGCGGCGGTGCAATCAGCGCTCGCGTGCCCGCCGGCAGGGTCAATCGTGTGCCGTCAGGAAACCGTTCGCGGATCGACAGGGTTGCGATGAACGACAACGTGTTGGTCGCTCGGTCGAGCTGCGGATTGACGTTCTTCACGCGTCCGATCTCGAGTCCCTGGAGCACGACGCGCGTGTCTTGGTTCAGCCCCTCGGCCTCGACGGCGTACATGTGGATGTCGTACCGTCCCTCGAGCATGCCGCTCGTCAGCACGAGCGCCCCTATGAGCACGCCAAGACTCACGAGGACAAACAACCCGACGAAGAAGTCCGTGCGTCCCGTACGTCCTCCCGCCGTCAGAGTACCGGTTGCAGCGTACCCGAGGTGAGCCGGTAGCGGTACTCGATCCGCGTCTCGAGTCGCTCGGGAACGAACTGGGCGGTCATGAACACGGCACGACGCGAGCCTTCGCCCGTCTCGCCGCCCCGCGATATCTCGAACAACTCCGCCGCCGTCTTGGCTGTCAGGCCGTCGAACGGATCCGCGAGAATCAGGAGCTTCGGGTCGAAGGCCAAGGCCCGGGCCAGTGCCGCTCGACGGCGCTGCTCCTCGGTCGCTTCCGCCGGTCGCCGGTCGGCCGCGTCTGCGATCCGGAGGAGCGCAAGCATGACTTGGAGCCGGCCCTGAATCGCATGTTCCGACAGGTCACTGCCGAACCGCAGCGGCAGGGCGACGTTCTCATGCAGCGAGAGGTTGTGCAAGAGACCGTCGCCGGCGGGAAGGTATCCGACCTTGCGTCGAAACGCGAGCACCGCGCGAGGGGAAAGGGCGTCGATCGGCTCGCCGAACAGGAAGACCCGCCCTCGGGCGGGCCGACGGAGTCGTAGTGCGATTGCGGGAAGTGCGTCGACGCCGCTCGCCTCCGGCCCCGTGATCAAGACGGCCTGGTGATCGGGCACTTCCAGTGAGAGCGGGTTAGGCGTGCCCGGGATCACAACATCCTCAAAGCGCAACACGGATTCCGTCATGTGAGGAGCGCGACGAAGAGACCTGAACATACAAAAATCACCAGGATGCTTCCCATGACCGCCTGACTGGAGGCCACGGGTACTTCGGTGGGGGATCCACGGATCGCGAGTCCGTGATAGGCCGGAACGATGCCGATGATCACACCGAACGCGAGTCCCTTGGCAGCCGTGAGCCACACGTCCCGGAACGTGAGTGAGGCGAGGACGATGTCAAAGTACCGGGCGCTGGTCATGCCGGCCGATCCCGCTGCGACGTATCCCGCCAGAATGGCGACCAGGTCGAAGCAGATGATCAAGCCAAAGACCGATAGGATCGCGGCACCCAACCGGGGAAGCACGAGGTAGTGCAAGGGATCGATTCCCATTCCGAGGAGGGCATTGAGTTCGCCCATCACCTTGTTGGTGGCCAGCTCGGCCGCGATGGCGGTCCCAGACCGACCGGCCACCACGAGCGCGGTGAGAAGCGGGCCGAGCTCCCGGACGATGACCACGACCATGAGTCGGCCGATCAACTCCGTCGCCCCGAGTCGGCCCAACTCGCGAGTCGCCTGGGAGATGACGAGAAAACTCAGGATCGACGCCAGGATGACGATCAGCGGAATCGCCTGGAGGGCCGTGAAACGCACCTGTTTGGCCAGCACACGAACGGCGACGCGCCGGCCCGCGCGGGGGAACCAGCGTGTCGCCCTCCCAGCCTCAAATGAGAAGCGCGCCAGTGCGCCGATCCAGGCGACTGTGCGCGCTACTCCCCTACCGAATGCCGCAACCGGCGTCGTCACGCGACGCCGTTAAGGCCCCTGCTGGATCTGCCTCAGGGCCTCATGAGCCTCCGTGTAGTCCGGGAACCGTGCGGTCACCTGGTTGAACAGCTCGACGGCGCGATCCGTATCACCGCGGTCGGCGTAGAACAGCGCCTTCATGTACAGCTGCACGGCCTCGTGATCGATTCGCTCACTGCGTTGCTGTCGCTGTTGCGCCTCGTTGCGCGGAAGCTGTGGAAGATCGAGATCCTTGGTAATCCCGTCCGCCAAATCCACAACCATGGGGAACAGTTCGGCACGATCGTCGCGGCGGCGCTCTACCTTGACGACTTCGCTGGTCTCCGTGCTCACGATCCGGGCATCAAGCCGCATGTCGCCGAACCAGTCGACGAAGCCACCCATCACCATGTAGCGGGCGCCGACGAGCTGGCCAACCCGGGCGGCGGTCTGTGCGTCGACCTTCCCGGACGTACCGAGCTCCAGCTCGGCGAGGATCTCCTTGATGCGTGCCCGGTCGACCACCCGGAGGTTGCCGTTGGCGGCGAACTCCGTGATGAGCATCTGCTGCAGGCCGATCGACAGCGCCTGGAAGTCCTCCTTGTCCTCCCCGTACGATCCACCGTCTTCGAAGGGCAGGACGGCAATACCGGGCCTCGAGTCCTGCGCCACCGCGATGCTGGGAAGAACCAGACCGAGCACCACGGCTCCTGTGAGTAATGAACGCCAACGCATATGGGTTCCTCTCTCCTCAGAGGGTCAGTTGCATCCCTTCCGCTGCCGCAACCACTTCGATGTCGTGTCCTGATTGCTGTGCCGCCCGCTGGGCCGCCTGCAGCAGCTCGTCCATGGCCCGGTCGTCCCGCTCGGGCCGGTGGTGGAACAGCAACAGTCGTTTCACCCCCGCCTCGACCGCGAGCGCCACCGCCTCGGTATAGCAGGAGTGTCCCCAGCCACGGTGCTGCTCGATATCATCCGGCGTATACATCGCATCGTGAATCAACAGGTCGACCCCGCCAACATACTCGACGAGGTCCGACCGCCAGTTCGCCCCCACAGGATAGCTGCCGCCTGACCCCAGCTCGTTGTCGGTCACGTACGCGAGGGTCGCGCCTCCTCCCACCGGCGTCAACCGGTACGCGAGCGTATCCCCAGGGTGCCGCAACCGGAGCGCTTGCACGGCGAATCCTTCAATGTCGAATGCACCGGGCGTCACGTGCTCCACCCGCAACTCGGCAGCCAGCTGCTCCAACGGGACCGGGAAGACGACCGGATGCATCTGCTGCTGCAGAATGACTTCCAGGTCGACATCCCCCTGCTTCGATCCCCAGACCCGCACGCCGTTCCCCTCGACGAAGATCGGCGCGAAGAACGGAACCCCTTGGATGTGATCCCAATGCGTGTGCGTCAGCAGCAGGTCGACGTCTACTCCCTGGTCACGCTCAGTCAGCGCGTTTCCGAGAGGCCGGATACCGGTTCCGGCATCCAGTACGACCAGCCGCTTGCCGTCTGCGTCATCTCGCTCCACCGAGATGCAAGACGTGTTCCCGCCGTACCGAGCTGTGGGTTCGCCGGGGGTGGGGATCGAGCCCCTGGCGCCCCAGATCGTTAGCGTGTACTGCACAAGCCTCGTCCCATGGCTAATCCGTTCAAGCTAGGGATCGCAGAGGTCCGGCTGCAAGACGGGCCATCACCCTCGGCCGGTGACATCGCTC
The DNA here is from genome assembly GCA_039588295.1 of Gemmatimonadota bacterium. GTDB lineage: Bacteria > Gemmatimonadota > Gemmatimonadetes > Gemmatimonadales > GWC2-71-9 > JAOTVV01. The sequence goes on along the minus strand of JBDHAB010000021.1, from coordinate 65,707 downwards.
ACGACAGGCCAGCCAATGCCTCGAGACGGGGTCGGTCAACGACCGTGATGCTCTCGCGCGAGATTTCGAGGAGCTTCTGATCGGTGAATTCGCGCAAGGTGCGCGACACGGTCTCCCGGGTCGAGCCGATCATCTGTGCGAGGGTGTGATGTGTGACTTTGCGAGGGATGCGTTGGCCGTCGTGCTCGTCGGCGAGCTCGAGCAATAGCCGTGCGATCCGGCCGTTCACGTCCAGCAGAACGAGACTGCCGATCTTGTCGTCGGCCCTCCGCAGTCGACGCGAGAGCGCTTGGAGCAAGCCCAGGGAAATCCCGGGACTGTCCGCGAGGCACTGGTGGAACTCGTCTCGGCGCAACACGAGGAGGTTGGCGCGGGTAGTCGCAATGACGTGGGCCGACCGTGGCTGGTCGTCGATGAGCGACATCTCTCCAAAGAAATCGCCCTTCTTGAGAATCGAGAGAATGACCTCTCGCCCGTCGTCGCCAATCAACACCACCTTCACCTGACCCGAGAGCACGACGTACAGCGCGTCCCCAGGGTCCTCCTCGAACACGATGACGCTGCCCTTTGGGTAGTTCTTTTCCCGTGCCGCACGGGCAAGGCGAGTCAGTTCTGCATCGTCCAAATGCGTGAACAGCGGAACGTTGCGCAAGCGCTCGGCGACCGGCGGGATGCCGGCGGATTGGACGTCGGACATGGCAAGGCCTAGCTTACGCCGCGGCTGGGGACCTGTCAATCGAATTACCGGCGCCGTCCTTGCTCCCAAGTCCCTGCGGCCGTTATATTTCGCGCTCTTTAGACTTGCCTTTTGACGGAGTAGGTAGTAGTGAAAGCCGGGATTCACCCCAAGTATCAGCGCGTAGTGGTGCAGTGCGCCTGCGGCAACACCTTCGAGACGCGTTCGACCATCCCGTCGATCCATGTGGAGATCTGTGCTCGGTGCCATCCGTTTTTCACCGGGCGGCAGAAGCTGGTCGACACGGCGGGTCGGGTGGAGCGCTTCCGCCAGCGGTATTCGACCGCCGAGCAGAGCTCGGGAGCGTAACGAGCCATGGAAGCGCGGCTCCACGCCGCGCTTGCCCGCGCGGCCGAGGTCGAACGCGAACTCGCCGAACCCGCCACCGCACGCGATCCCGCCAAGCTCCGAGCGCTCGGACGCGAGCACGCTCGCCTCGAGCGGATCAAGCGGCTAGCGACCCAGTACGAAAAGCTCTGCAGCGAACGGGAGCAGGCAGCGGGGCTGCTGCAGGATGCCGATCCGCAGTTGGCCGAACTCGCGCGTACCGACATGGAGCGCGTGGGTCCCGAGATCGAACACGTGGAGGCGCAACTCCGTGATCTCCTGACTCCCCGAGACCCGCTGGACGATCGAGGGACGATCGTGGAGATCCGTGCGGGCACCGGGGGCGACGAGGCGGCCCTGTTTGCAGCCGATTTGCTCCGAATGTATACACGGTATGCGGAGCGATCCGGGTGGGGGATCGAGATGGTCTCGGTCTCCGAGGGCAACGTCGGTGGCGTGAAGGAAGCGATCTTCAAGGTTCGAGGCGACGAAGCATTCGGCCGGTTGCGCTATGAATCTGGGGTTCACCGGGTACAGCGGGTCCCAGCCACGGAAGCGCAGGGGAGGATCCATACGTCGGCAGCGACCGTGGCCGTGTTGCCCGAGGCGGAGGAGGTCGACGTGCGGATCGATGACAAGGACCTGAAGATCGACGTGTTTCGCTCATCGGGGCCGGGGGGCCAGAGCGTCAACACGACCGACAGTGCCGTGCGGATCACCCACCTCCCGACCGGGCTCGTGGTGCAGTGCCAGGACCAGAAGTCCCAGTTGCAGAATAAGCTGCGGGCGATGGAAGTGCTCCGCGCCCGGCTGCTCGACCGGATCATTGCCGATCAGGAGGCCGCGCGGGCGCGGGAGCGCCGCGCGATGGTTGGCACCGGCGACCGGTCGGGAAAGATCCGCACGTACAACTTCCCGCAGAACCGCGTTACGGATCACCGAATCGGTCTCACGCTACATCGTTTGGAGGAGATCCTCGACGGTGAGCTCGATGCGATCGTTGATGGCCTCCGTGACGCCAAGCGTGCTGAACACGTTGAAGTCTGAGCTTGCCGCGGTACCGGCGCTGGGCAGCGTGCTCGATACGGCCGCCGAAACGCTGTGCGCCGCGGGTCTCCCGAACGCGCGCCGACAGGCAGCATGGCTCTGGGCCGGTGTGGCCCGGACGACCGTGGGACAGACGTGGCTGGAACGCCCACGTTCGGTGTCGCCGGCGGCGCTCGAGCGGTATCGGGCAGCGGTGGCACGCCGCGCCGCAGGGGAGCCCTTGGCGTACGTGATCGGTACGGTCGGGTTCCGCACGCTGGAGTTGTGGGTGGACGCCCGTGTGCTGATCCCGCGTCCTGAGACGGAGGGGCTCGTCGACCTTGTGCTCGCGTGGGCCTCTCGCACTGCGGGTGCAGCGTCGTGGGGCGCCGTGGCGGATGTGGGGACGGGCAGCGGTTGCATCGGGCTGAGCCTCGCGGTGGAGGGGCGATTCGCCCGCGTGGTGGCGACGGATCTCTCACGAGCGGCGCTCGAGGTTGCCAACGAAAACCTCCACCGCGTGGCGCCACCGGTTCCGGTCGAACTACGGCATGGGCCGTTCTTCGAGCCGCTCGTCGGAGAACGATTCGCGGTGATCATCTCCAACCCCCCGTACGTTTCAGCGTCGGAGTTCGCAGCCTTGGCACCGTCAGTGCGTTGCTTCGAGCCGCGCCTTGCCTTGGTGAGTGGGGCTGCCGGTATGGAGCACGTGCGACGAATGCTCCGGGAAGCGCCGGCGTACCTGGGCGATGGCGGTATGCTCGCGCTAGAGGTGGACGCCACGCGGGCGCGCAGCGCGCTCGAGATGGCGCACCGGCACGGGTGGGGGGATAGCAGGTTGGAACGGGATATGTTCGGAAGAGAGCGATACCTCGTAGTGATCAAGGAGTAGGGTACGTGATCGGAGAAAAGGCGCAGGAACTGGGCAAGCTCATTGGCCAGGGTGAGGAGTTCAAAGCGCTCCACCGGGCACGGGCCGCGCTTGCTGAGGACAAGGACCTCCAGCAGCAGCTCGAACGGCTGGAGGGCCTCGCGAGCCAGTTGGAGCGAACGATCGCCGAAGGCACCCAACCCGACTCGGCGGAAACGGAACAGTACGAGCAGCTGCTCGGGGACGTGCAGGCGAATCCTGCCTATCAGGGGCTGGTGGCCTCGCAGTCCAACTTTGACAAACTGATGCTGCGCGTCCAGGAGCAGATCATGGAAGGTATGCAAAAGGGCGCGGAGAGCCGCATCATCACGCTGGGTTAGGCGAGGCGCTTCGGTGCATGGCCTGTTCGTCGTCGTCGAAGGGCCCGATGGGGCGGGGAAGACCACCCTGGCGCAGGGATTGGCCCGGCGGGCTCGGTCTGCCGGGCTCGAGGTGCTGGAGGTTCGGGAACCCGGAGGTACGGAGACCGCGGAGGCAGCACGCGCACTCGTGTGGGATCCAGCCAGGGACTGGACGGCGGTTGGCGAACTGTTCCTGGTGCTGGCGGCGCGAGCCGAGCTGGTGGAGAAGGTGCTCCGCCCACAGCTCGCTCGAGGATCGGTGATCATCGGTGACCGGTTCGACCTGTCCACTGAGGCGTACCAGGTGGCCGGCCGGGGGCTCCTGTCGTCGGACGTCCTCGCGGCGAATCGGCTGGCGACCGGCGGCTTGCGCCCGGATCTTACGTTCGTGCTGGATGTGCCGCCGGCGGTGGGGCGGGAGCGCCAGCTGGCGCAGGGCAAGCGTCCCGACCGGATGGAGCTGGAGGATTCGGCGTTGCACGAACGCGTGGCGCGCTTCTACCTGGATGCCGGTGGGTCCGACGTGGTGCATCTCGACGCGACGCAGCCGCCCGGTGCAGTAGAAGAGGCTGCCTGGGGGAAACTCCGGGCACGACTTCGCGGAACAGAGGAGGGAGCGATGGGTTCAACAGACAGTTGAGCTCGTCTGAATCGGTGCTGAATCGCGTGGGAGGAATGCAATGAAGGGTCAGCGAATCATGTTGCTCGCGCTAGTGGGCCTCGTCTCGTTCGTTTCGGGCGGATGGCTGTTGCAGCGCGGGACCGCCCAGGCGGGCAACGTCTACCAGCAGGCCCGGCTGTTCGACGACGTGCTTGGGTATGTTGCCGACTTCTACGTCGATTCTGTGAGCGAGGCCCAACTCTACGATAAGGCGATCGACGGTCTGTTGGATCGGCTCGACGACCCCTACGCCCGCTTCCTCCGGGAACGAGATTTCGACGAGCTGACCGAGAGCACGACAGGCAACTACGGTGGTCTCGGCATACGGATCGACGTCCGCGACGGCTGGATTACCGTGATTGCCCCTATTGCGGCGACGCCAGCGGACGAGGCCGGTCTCGAAACGGGAGACCGAATCGTGAGCGTCGATGGAGAATCGACGTTTGGCTGGAAGGACGACAAGGCGGTCCGGGAACTCCGAGGTGAGCCTGACACAGAGGTGACGATCAGGGTTGCCCGGCCCGGCATTCCGGAGCCGTTCGAGGTTACCATCACACGCGCTGAGATTCACGTGAAGCAGATCCAGCTCGCGACGATCATCGAGCCCGACATCGGGTACGTTTCGCTCGTCTATTCCAACATCAGCGAGACGATCGCGGGCGAGTTGGCCCAGGCCGTCGACAGCCTCCGGGACAGCGGGGCGCGCTCACTGATCCTCGATCTGCGATCGAACCCGGGTGGTCTCCTGGATCAAGGAGTCGAAGTTGCCGACCTGTTCCTCGATCCGGGCAAGGTGGTCGTGTCGACGCGCGGCAGGGCGCGTGGCACGACCGAATCGTACCGTGCCGGAGCAGAGCAGCGTTGGCCGGACATGCCGATCGTCGTGCTGGTGAACGGAGGAACGGCGAGCGCCGCCGAGATTATCGCGGGGGCGCTTCAGGATTATGACCGCGCACTTCTCGTTGGCCTCCCCACGTTCGGGAAGGGCCTGGTGCAGACGGTCTTTCGGTTGGGTCGTAAGCAGGCGTTGCGTCTCACCACGGCGAGGTGGTACACGCCGAGTGGTCGCACGATTCAGCGCCCCAGCCGTGACCCGACGGCCGCCCTCGTTGCTGACGCGTCGGAAGATGTCCAGCCGGAAGTGACGCCGAGTGACTCGGTCATGTTTCGCACGTCTGGCGGGCGACTGCTGAGTGGTGGCGGTGGCATTCGTCCGGATCTCACCGTGTATCCCGACACACTGCTCGATAGCGAGCAGGAATTCCTGGAGGACCTCGGGGCCCAGATCCCGCTTTATCGCGATGTGATGACGAGCTATGCGTTGGAGTTGAAGGGGGCCGACGCCGTGCAAAGCTCCCGCTTCCAGGTGACCAACGAAATGCGATGGGAGCTGGTCCGACGCCTGGACGAGCGAGGGATCGACGTGTCCGGTGCTGCGATTCGAGGCGCGCAGCGGCTCATCGATCAGCAGTTCACGTACGAAGTGCAGCGCTATGTGTTCGGTCGCGAATCCGAGAGCCTACGGCGGCTCGAGAACGACCCGCAGGTTCAGAAGGGTCTCGAGCTCCTGCGGACCGTCGGGACCCAGCCCGAGCTGTTCGCGCTTGCGGAACGCGAGACGCAGGAGGCGGACAAGACTCCGTAGGAGTGCATCCCGGTGGGGTCGAACGCGCGGAGGGCGAGCAGCTGAAGGAAGGCTGCTCGCCCTCGTTCGTGTGGGGTATCACCCCCCCGGGTCGGTCTTACGGCTGGACGACGCGAACGCCAGTTGGAATGTCGAAGCGCAACTCGTCCGCGGCGATGGGAATATTGGCGCGCAGGCGGTCGAACACCAAGGTTCGGCGCTGACCCGAGACTTCTGTGATCGCGATCCGACGGAGTAGCCCATCACTTCGCGCGATCGCGATTTGGGCCACCGTGAACCCCAGCCCTCGGTCCTGTGGCCGGAGCGTGACCACATCGACCACCGTGCCGGAAAGCGTGTCAACGCCGGCATACTCGACGTCGTACCGGTCGAACGGCCGATCCACGAATTGCGCCATGAGGTTCGGCGACGCCATGCCACCCCGCGGAATCGGGCGTCGGATCACCTGGCGCGGAGCGCTGCTGGGAGCGTACAACCACAGCGACTGACCGTCGGCCACGATGCGCTCGCCTTCGGGCTCGGTGAACCGCATGGCAAAACGGCTTGGAGGCGCAAGGAAGAGCAGACCTCGCGATTGTTCTGGGCCGCCCAGCATCGGGTTCACCAGGGTCTGTCGGTACTCAGCGGTGAGCGTCGAGAGCGTCTGGTACGTCCGCTCAGCCCGTTCGAGCGCTGCGCGAGCGTCCTGGCCGAGCAGAGGAGCTGCCCAGAGAAGAAAGATTGTTAGGGACCGAACCATCCAACCTCCTGCAGATATCCGCGCGACGTGGTCAGAGCGAGAACCGATCGCCGTCCCGGGCGGCGGTCACATCGCCTGCATAGTGTACCGCCGCGAGGGCCGCAGGATCCACGTCTCCGAAAACCGGATAGAAGTGGGTCAGCACCAATCTGCGGGTGTCGGCGCGTTGCGCGAGCTTGCCTGCCAACGAGGGTGTGAGGTGCCCCTCGATCTTGCGATCGTCGGGGAGCGAGCACTCCGCAAGCATGAGGTTGCAGCCAGAGGCCCAGTCGGCCAAGGTCTCGTCGAACCCGGTATCTCCAGTGTACACCAGCCGTGCGGTCCCGTCCTGCACGGCGTAGGCCACGCTCTCGTCGGTGTGCGGTGTCTTGAATGCCTCCAGCTCCACGTGGGGTGCGAGCTCCAAGTGTGCCCCCGGCTCGAGTTCTACGATCTCGATGCCGAACTCGGGAGCAGTCACCCAGGCGCCGTAGGCCTCCGCCAGCATCGTGAGACGTGAGCGCAGCCCGCGAGGGCCAATCACGATGAGCGGGTCGGCTCGCGGCGGCTCGATTCCCCAACGCAGGGCGAAGAGGAAGAGGGGTAGCTCGCCCCAGTGGTCAACGTGGAAGTGTGTCACGGCCACGTGCGTGGCGTCGGCCCATGGGATCCCGAATGTCACCGCACGATTGAGCGTTCCCGACCCGCAGTCCAGGAGCAACTGCACGGACGTGGTGTCGACCCAGTACGCCGCGGGGGTGCGGTCCCTCTCGGGGGCGACGGTGCCGCTGCCCAGGACGGTGAGATCCATCTCAGAGGCCTGCGCCGAGAAACACCACTCGCTTGAAGAAGGATCCGTCCGGGGTCTGCAGCCGGATCACGTAGACGCCTGGCGGTACCGTTGTGCCGCTGGACGCCGTACCGTCCCATTCGAGTCGCGGGTCGCAACTCCCCGTCCCTTCCACCGCCGGTCTTCCATGGCGCCCAGCCTGGAGGGTGGCGGGGAACGCCGTCCCCGGAACGAGGTTCCGCACCACGTGTCCTCGCACGTCGAGAATGTCGAGCTGCACCCGCCCATCCGATGCGAGATCAAACCAGATGCACGTGCTCGCGCGACCGCCGCCCTGGATGGGGAACGGATTGGGGAAATTCTGGAACAACAGCGTCGCGGGTGGGGCGGACTCATCGATGATGATAAACGTGCCTTGGCTCTCCGCGGTGAAACTCCCTTGACCGAGCCGTGCAATGACGCTCCATCGATACGGCGTGTTGCGCTCCAGATCGCGGGGTGGGACGAACTGGGTCGCGGTGAGGTCAAACGCCTCGAGCTCCGTCGCACCGTCGTCGGCTCGAACGATCATGACGTCGTAGCGAAACGGCCCTGGTGGCGCCGACGCAGCCGGGGATATCCACCGGAAGGTGGGTCGCAGGTCTCGGACGGTTGTGCCGTCCGGGCCGTCGGGCTCGAGCAACTCGACCCAAGCCGGCACGATGAACCGGCCGGTGGATGGTGTCTCGAAGCGTACCGAATCCACTGCGATGGCAGTCAGCTTGTACCACAGCTGGGTGCCGGAACTCTGTGGCGCGAGTGTCACCGGGGATGCCGAGACCACGGTGTCCAACACGATCAGTGTCAATGCCGAGTCGCGTGCGACGGCCAACCGGAACTCCACGGGGGAAGCGATTGCCGGAACATCGGGAACGGTCCAGGTGAAACCGGGGGTGACCGAAGTCAGCTGCGAGACCACGGGGGCGCTCACGACGATCCCGTGCGGGAAGAATGCCGCCGCGGCCGCATCGGGACGCCCCCAGCCACGACTGGAGTCGGGCTGGTTGCGCTGGTCCGCCGTGCGTCGCATCGCGTCGATGACATCGACGGCCGAATACGTCGGATGGAGTTGCCGGATCAGTGCAACGGCGCCGGCGATGATGGGAGTGCCGAACGAGGTGCCGGACGCGCGTGCGAATCCTGTTCCCGAGGTCGGGTCGACGACGAAGACGCTGACACCGGGGGCGACGAAGTCCGGTTTGAGGCGCCCGTCGGCGGTCGGACCACGGGCACTGAAGCTTGCAAGCACTCCGAGCGAGTCCTCTGCTCCGGTCGTGAGGGCCGAATCCGCGTCCCCGGGTGTCAGAACCGTCCGGAAGCCCGGTCCGCTGTTGCCTCCGGCGGTTACGACGACGATCCCCCGTGCGGCGGCGGAATCCGCCGCCACGGTCGTCACCGCGACGTCGCCGTTGAGGTCTTGTGGCTGGTAACTGAACCCGCCATCGAACGCGAAGTAGGAGAGACTCGAGCTCACGACGTGCGCCCCGAGCGAGTCTGCCCATTCGATCGCCGCAACCCAGTGGTCCTCCTCGACCCTCGTCTCCGACCGGATGTCTTCCGTTTTTGCCAGGAGGTAATCCGCTTCGGGAGCGATGCCGATGATCTGTCCGAAGACGCTTGCTCCAAGGAGCGACCACGTCTCCGTTCCATGGCGTGATGCGGTGGCGACATCCGCCGGCTCGTTGCGCACGACCGAATCACCGAATACAAAGTCGTGCTGTGCCGCCACATTCGTGGCCGCGAAGGCCGGTAACTCGGTCTCGAAGCCGGTGTCGAATACCGCGATCGTGATCCCGGCTCCCTTGACGCCGCGCGAAGCCAAGGGAAACAGGTTGAGGCGCTCGAGCGGCATGGCGGACGGCCCGTAGGCGGTATCTGCGGCGCTTCCGCCCACGGGCGGCCCGAGCGATAGCGGGGCCGCGGCCGATGGCTCTGGCGCCGCGCGGAAGCGCGCGACGAGCTGGATGTGGCGGAGCTCGCCGCGAGTGCGGGCCAGGCTGATTGCGGGGGCCGGGACCTGCGCTGAGACGGCGTGCAACCATCGGCTTCGGTGCCGAATGGTCCCGTTCAGCGCGAGCACCACGCGTGCAACGTCGTCGAGTGATCGATCTGGCGCGCCGAAGAACCAGACCGTAATCAGCGTATCGCGCCCGAGGACTCGTTCGAGTTGCGGTGAGATGGTCGGCTGTTGCGCCGCCAACCCCCGAGCGACACAGAGTGCTGCGCAGACGACGAGGATGCGTGTCAGGCGACCGATGATCCGACTTCCCCCAGCCGCACGCCGACGATCGTGGAGACACCCGGTTCCTGCATGGTCACGCCGTAGACCGCGTCCGCCACCTGCATCGTGCGCGGATTGTGGGTGATCACGATGAACTGTGTGTCCGATTTGAACTCTTCGAGCAACCGCACGAATCGCATGACGTTCGCGTCGTCCAATGGTGCGTCCACTTCGTCGAGCAGACAGAACGGTGCTGGCTTGGTGAGATAGATGGCGAAGAGGAGCGAGATGGCCACGAGCGCCCGCTCGCCGGTGGACAGAAGGTGAATCCGCTGCGTACGCTTGCCGCGCGGAGCGGCACTGATCTGAATTTCGCTCTCCAGCGGATCGCTTTCGTTCATCAGCCGCACGTCGCACTCCCCACCATCGAACAACGTCTGGAACACGGTGAGGAAATTCTGCTTTACCACCGCGAATGTCTCCAGGAACATCTGCCGTGCCGTCGTCTCGATTTCCCGGAGCGCTTGTCGAAGTGAGTCGCGCGCCGCCACGAGATCGTCACGTTGACTCTGAAGAAACTCGAGTCGCTTGGTTTCCTCCGCATGCTCCTCGACGGCGAGGGGATTTACCGGGCCGATGCGCTCCAGCTCGGCGGCCAGCCGCTCCGCTTCGGCTCGCAGCTGATCGGGGTCGCCATCGATCGTGGGTGCCTCCTCGAGTAACACGGCAATCGGTTTGTGCCACTCGGTCTCAATGCGTTCGATCATCGCCTGGCGACGGCCCTGTGCCTCCGTGAGCTCGAGCTCGAACCGATGGAGCTCTTCACTTTCGCGGCCGAGGGTTGTCCGGGCCTCGTCGACCGTGCGGGCGGCCTCGGTGAGTTGGCTCTCCGCCGTCTCGACCGCGGCGTTTGCGGCACGTGTCGCCGCCTCCATCTCCTGCACCGCTACCCGTTGTTCTGCCAGCTTGTCACTCCATTCGCTGCGCTGCCCGGTTAACTCCTCGGAGGTGCGTCCGATCTCTTCGAGCTCCGTGTCCAGACGGGCGATGGCGGCGTTCGCTGCATCCAACGATGCACGGGCGCGGGTCTCTCGTTCGATGGCCGCCTGTTCGCGCGCCGAGACTTGTACCTCCTCGACCTGCCAATGCACGCGCCGTTCTCGGGCAGCATCCTGGGCGGACTCGAGGTCCTCCTGCGCTGCCTGCTGCGTGGCGAGCTGCTCGGTCAAGCGCGCGCGCTCGTCGTCACCTGTCGCGAGTTCTCCGGCGACGGACTGGAGCCTGGTGTCCCGTTCCTCAATGCGGTGCGCAACCCGCTCGATGGCGGCGTCGGCCTCGTCCCGCTCTCGCTCGGCGCGCTGCAGGCGACGGCCCGCGTCGTCATCCGCACCTTCGGCGTCACGTAGGGCTGCCCGAGCACGCGAATTCTGCTCCACGGCCGCATCCACTGCCCGCTCCCCTTCCACGTGGGCTTGCTCGGCGGCCGCGGCGGCGGCCTTCAGCTCGTCGAGCCGTCGCTGCGTCCGCTCCAGGTCGAGCCGCAGTTGCTCCAGTTCCGCCCGGCGGCTGAGGGGCCCCGATACCGGCGTGCCGGGCAGGAACACCGCGCCGTTGGCGCGGCGGATGACGTTTCCGTCCGCATCGCCGGGGCGGGTTCCACCCAGCAACGCGTGCACCCACGCTTCGGCACGAGGGTCCACATCGAGTCCCACCGGTGTCGTCGTGTCAGCCAAGCGGTCGCGACTCGGGCCGGGGTCGACCGGTAGCAGAACCAGCGGCCCGGGACTCTGCACCGCATGCCACCGACGAATGGCCTCGACGGCCGCGTCGTTTTGGACGAGCACCGCTTGGAGCCACTCACCCAAGAGCCGTTCCGCCAGGCGCGCCTCGCTCGCCTCGATGGTGAGGAAATCGCTGAGCGGGCCGAGCACCGCCCCGCCGAACTGGTCGGATGATTCCATCAGCGCACGCACCGCCGGGTCCATCCCCTCGCGGGTCCGCTCCAGCTCGGCGAGCGCGTCGAGTCGGGCGGCAAGCTGCTCGCTCCGGTCTGCAACCTCGCGCCGCTCGATCCGCACCGCCGCCTCGTGCTCACGCGCCGCCGCCAGTTGATGGCGAGCGCGTTCAAGCTCGGTTGCCGCCTCGTGCACCTGCCGTTCGCGCTCGGCCAAGGTGGTCTCGGCGGACGCGCGCTCCGACTCGGCGGTTCGAAGCTCCTGCGCCGTGGCCGCGAGACGGGAACGCAGATCCGACTCCTGGCGGCGCAGCTCCTCGAGGTCCTGGTGTAACGCCGTTTGCTCTCCCGCCAGGGCGCGAAGGGTCTCCGCCCTTCGTTGCAGCTGCTCGGAGAGCTCACGGACGGCCGCACGCTGGAGGCCGAACTGCTCGCGGGCTTCGGTTTCCGTTGCGGACCGGAGATCCAGTTCCGTCTGCACGGACTCGCGAGCGGCGGCCGCCGAGTTCCGTTCGGCGAGCGCGGCCTCCAGGTCACTCGTGGCCTGGCCGGCGTGCACCTCAGCCTGCGCTCGCTCTTCGATCGCGCTTGCCCGGCGCTCGACCGCGTGTTGCAGCCGCTCGTCCGCCAGATTGAGATCGCCCTCCAACCGTTCGATGGCGATACGCGCCTCGGCGAGCTGTCGTTCCAGCTCGGTTCGACGGATCTCGACGGCAGATCGTTCCTGCGATCGCTTCGTCTGGGCCCGCTCACGCGTCTCGAGGACCTGACGGGTTTCTGGAATCGTGGTGCGAAGTGCCTCGATGCGCTCGCGCAATGTCGTGTGGTTGGCGTCGAAGTCGGCCAGATCCTGCCGCGCCAGCGTCATGACGACTCCGAACCGGTCCGTGGAGTACCGGTCGTGTCGTTCTGTCTTCCCGCGCTGGCGCGCGAGGCTGCGCACCTGGGTTTGGACCTCGGAGATGATGTCGTCGAGCCGTTGAAGATCGGTACCGGTGCGCTCCAGTCGGCGCTCAGTGGCATCCTTCCGATCGCGGTAGTGTCCGATCCCGGCTGCCTCCTCGAACAGGGAGCGGCGCTCCTCTGTCTTGTCGGACAACAACCGATCGATCATCTGCGCTTCGATCACCACTCCGGCGTCGCTTCCGAGCCCGGTTCCGCGCAGCACATCCATGATGTCTCGGAGTCGGACAGGCGCCTGGTTCAGGAAATACTCGCTCTGCCCGCTGCGAGAGAGGCGGCGGGTAATCGCCACTTCGTGGTACGAAACGGGAAGCACTCCGTCACTGTTGTCGAAGATCAACGAGACTTCGGAGATGTTGACTGGGTGACGCTTGACCGAGCCCTGAAAAATGATCTCGTCCATGCGCGTGCTGCGCAACAAGCGGGCGCGCTGCTCGCCGAGTACCCAACGAACGGCATCTGAGATGTTGGACTTCCCGCAGCCGTTCGGACCGACGACGGCGGTGACGCCGTCGTCGAAGGCGAGGTCGACGGTGTCCGCGAACGACTTGAACCCCGATAGTTCGAGGCGCGTCAGTCTCATTCCGGGTATTCCGCGAAGTTCATGCAGATCCTGCAGGCACGGGGTCGTCCGCCATACGACAACGGCGCCCACACAACGGCAGGCGCCGGGGCCCAGCGCAATGTAGCTACGGAGCACGCGGTACCGAAGGCCCTACGGCCAGGCGTCATGGCGTGGCTGTCAGCGAGTCTCGGGTGAAGATCCAGAACGGCAGCTTCAGTCTCCGTCCGGTCCCTTCGGCCTCTTCACGGGTCGGGTAGGGTCCGAGGACCACCCGGTACGGGTCGCCTTCGCGATCGGGTGGCAGCACCGATGCCGCCATCCCGGCGCGCCGGAGATTGCCGGCCAGGTCATCCGCCCACGCCGGATTGGCGGTGCTGCTCACTTGCACATAGATCTCCTGTGCCGCACGCCGCCTCGTCTCCACCTGAGGCGTCTCGATAGCCTCGAGTGCGGGGCGTCTGGGGTCCCAAGCAAAGACCATCCACCGATCGTCACCCGCGCCTTCCACGGACCCGGCCGGTATCAGCGAATCGGTGGTGAGATCGCTGATCGTCCCGTCGTGCCGGACCAGCAAAGTCCCATCGGGGGCGACGACGGGCAGCCCGTCGTCCCAATCCCCTGCGACGGTCGGTCTCTGAGTCCACAGCACCAGATCGACGACCCAGATCGAATCCACGGATGCCGGTCGGAGCAGCAACCATCGTCCCCAGGGATCCACGCGCGCATCTGTCGGCGCACTCGGCAACTGGAGAGTTCTGAGAATGTTCGAGGTGAAGCGGTCGACTGACAAAAGCTGGCCGTCCTCGATGGCCACCAGCAGTCGGTGACCCGATGGTGAGAACGTTGCCAGTACCGGCGGTCCGTCCAGCTCCAGGATCTGGCGTGCGGTGGGATCCGCGGGGTTCAACAGCAACAGACTCGAGTCGCCCACGACGGCGGCCGCGTCGCCCCACAGCGACACCGTCACGCTACCCTGTGGAATCCGCTGTGTCACGGTCACTTGTCCGTCCCCAACGAGGTGCAGGCTGCGACCGGCGTCGTCGGGCACGATCCCGATCGCCCGCTCGCGGGATGCGCCCCACACGGACGTCGGTGGTCGCAGAAACCCGGTCGACCATCTGTGGACGGAACGGCGGTCGACCGTTGCGACAGATCCACTCTGGTGAACGACGAGGACTCGTCCGCTCGGTCCCAGAGCGGCAAGTGCCACGCTCGTGTCCACGGCGTGACTCCGTCCGCTGGCGAGATCGAGCGCCACGAGTTCGTCCGCAGTCGTCACGCTGTACACGAGGTTTTGATCGATGGCGTACCCGACGATGGACCGAGGCGGATTGTCACTCGACTCGAATCGCCAGGTCACCTCTTCGAGAAACGGGAGCCGGTAGAGTCGGGCACGCGGGCCGCGACTCGCGGGGAACCGAAACGCCACCGCCGTGCCTGGATCGATCGTGCGGGAGGACTGCGCGAAGGCCTCTCTTGCCGGGTTCGAGCGAGCGCCTGCGTTGCAGGCAATCAGCGCGGCGAGCAGCAGCGGAACGGGAAGACGGGCCAGCACGGGCGGAAGGTAGAGGCGCGGGTAAGGGGATGCAAGCCGGCTGCGGGCGGTCCCTGACGTCGGGCGGTGGTGGAGGGACGCCGTTGTCCCTCCTAAAAAGTCGGTCCGAGTGAGACGGTCCAGTACGATCCCTGCTCCTGTCGGTTCAGGGGTTTGGCGAAGTCGAATCGGAGGATCATGAAGCCCAGGAGATTTGCCCGCAGGGAGAGCCCCCAGCTGGTCAGGGGGACGCGGATCAACGCCTTGTTGTCTGTCGGCTCCCGGGAAAGCTGGACCGAGGAATTCCCGTCCCAGGCCACCGCCGCATCGAAGAACAAAGCGGCCTCGATCGGCGGGATTCCGATCGGCGCAAACCCCAGCAACACGTTCCGCGTCAGGGGGAAACGGAGTTCGGCGTTGAAGACGCCGATGCGGGTGCCGATCAGCTGGTCGAGCGCGCTGCATCCGGAGAACGATCCCTCGGTATCGGTGAGACACTCGTTGTTGCGCAGCGAGCCCGATGTGTAGCCCCGCAGCAGCTCAGGGTTGCCGATGAACACGGGAAACTGATTGCTATCCCGTCCGAAGCGGCCGAAGAACAGAAACCGCGTCGCGAACGTGAATGGGCCGAGCACGTTGTCGTAGCGGCGGTAGTCGGCGAGGAACTGATGGAAGCGCCAGTCCCCGATGGCGGGGGCATACTCGAACCGGTTCCGTCTCCCCATGAGCGGACCGACCCACAGGGAGATGGAGTTGTCGAACACGAATGCGATCGATGGTTGCACGTAGCTGGCCGAACCGAGGCTTCGCGTTCGGCGGTCCTGATCGAAGATGAACCCGGTCGCCGGGTCGAATGCCTCGATGAAATCCACGGCGTCCCGCTCCACGTTCACGCCGCGAAGTCCGAGTTCCACACGTCGGAACCGATTGAACGGGCGGTGGGCGCGGAAGAACAGCTCGCGAACGATGTACCGGTCCAGCGTCGTGGTCAGCACCGGTCGGCCGAGCGAATCCACTCCGAAGGCAGATGAAGTGAAGTAGAACAACGGCGTCTGAGATGCGCCGACAGCCCAGTTGACCCGGTGACTCATGTTGGCGTAGACGGCCAGGATCTGCATTTCGTCGATCCTGCCGTTGATCTGTCCGGCCGCGAGGAGACGGTGGTTACCCAACATGTCGGACAGGGCGATCGCGCTCCCACCGTAGATCCCGCTTCCGAAGTTGTCGCGCACATAGCCGATCGAGGGCTGCACGATGTAGTCGGGTGTGAGCTTCGCCGAATAGTTGCGGAACGTGAACTCCAGCGAGTCGGGCAGCGCGAGCGTGGCGCTGTCGAGCAACGCCTTCACCGAAATGGGCGGCGGCGTCGAGTCCGCACCTTCCGGCACTTGCCCCGACGCCCGGAGCCCCGCTCCGGCTCGGTAATACGATGCTCCTGCCGTGGGCTCGGCCCGCCGCGCCGCATTGCTGCTGTCTGCCGCGAGCAGCGGGATCATGGCTGCGAGTCGGCTGGCACGGCCGGTGCGTGTTCGAGACGGATCGCGGCGAGGGGTCGGATCGGTCAGCAGCGAGGCCACCACCGGCCGCGGTGCCAAGTCGTCGTACGGCTCACCCTTCAGGCTGCGCGGGTTGTCGAGTCCATAGACGTCGAATTCGCCGGCCTCGTAGTAGGTGAACACCAGCCGGTCCGCCAACGACGCCCACGAGATGGCCGGGGAGAGCGGCGTGATGCCGGTGGCGCCCGTGAACAAGCTCGTCAGCTGGTAGGTGAGGCGATCGCCGAGGTCGTACAGAAAGACGTTGGGAATGCCTGTCCGATCGGACACAAAAGCGATGGAACGACCATCCGGCGCCCACTGGGGATTGATGTTGTTCCCGCTCATCCCCATGAGCAGATCGATCGACTGGTCGTCGAGGTGAAACCGGGCGATGCTGAGCCCCCCGAATTGCAGCTGGTCCATGTCCGTGTGCGGACCCCGGTCCGTCACGAACGCGATGCTCTTGCCGTCGGGCGACCACGCGGGATGGAGGTCTGCGTAGCGATCGTGGGTGAGGCGGCGGAGATTGGTGCCGTCCACCGCAACGATGAACAGGTCCGACAAGCCGCCCTCGTATCCACTGAACACCAGGTGCGATCCGTCCGGCGACCATGATGGGGTGGTGACACCGGCCAGCGGCACCGTGATGCGCCCGTGCACGCGATTCTTACGGACGTCGAAAATGACGAGATCATCCGCACCACCGCGCTTGGCGGCGAATGCGAAGAAGCGGCTGTCCGGAGACCAGGCGCCGACCGAGTTGATGAATCGGAGGCTCTCGAAGTCGGTGCTGAAGGCGCTCTTGATCAGGCGACGCTTCACCCTTCCCGTTTCCGCGTCGGCGAGGTACAGGTCGATGAAGAACGTGTTTCCCTCGGAGAGATAGGCAATCTCCGAACCGTCCGGCGAAATCGCGGGTGAGATGTGAAGGGTCCCAGTCGACCGCTTCTTCGAGAGTACCGGCCGCGCCAACTGGCGAGCTTGCTGCAGGTCGGCAAGCTGCGGGAGATACGTCCGCTGAATCGCGTCGTGCCAATCGGCAACGAGATCGTCGAGCTTCACACCGAGCGCACGCCGGAATGCTCCCGGAATGCCAGAAACGCCTGCGGCGTTGAGGATCTCGCCGACGGCCTCGTCACCCCAGCGTTCTCCGATGTAGGACCACAGCGCGTGACCGAATCGGTACGGCGTGTAGCTGGGATCCCACGTCAGCTCTTCCAGGGAGGGGAGTCCACGGTCGAGCGCGGCATCGCGCAGCCATACTGCCGTCTGCGGCGTGATCGGACCACTCGAGAGGTACTCGGCCATGCCCTCCATGAACCAGAGTGGAGGGTTCACCGCGAGCAGCCGTTGGATACCGGCGCCGATGCGCCCGCGCGCGAAGATGTCGATCTGAAATTGATGCGCGAGCTCGTGCTGGAGAACGTGCTCGAAGTCGGCGTACGACCCGGTAAAGGGGAGCAGGACTCGATGGCGGAACCATTCCGTGAAGCCACCCGTCCCCTCGCCGACCGGGCTGACATTGTTCTGCTGGAATTCACTGTGCGAGGCAAACAGGATGATGGGCTGACGCTCTCGGTATTTGTGGTTGAGAAGCCGAGAGAAACGGGCATAGGTCCGCTCGGCCATGCGTGCCGCGTCGAGGGCTGCTTCGCGCTCTTCCTCGTAGAAGTAGACGTCGAAATGATCGGTCTCGATGACCGAGAAATCCAAATGACGGTACTGCACCTGGTTGCGGCCGAAGTACTGCGCATTCGCGGGGCCGGCAATGAGGATGGCGAGCAGTGTTCCGGCGATTGGGAGGACTCGACGCATGGGCACCTACCCAACGAGTTCTGCGGTGAGGACGGGAGCATCCGCCCAGAGCCGCTCGAGCTGGTAATACTCGCGTAGCGTCGGGTGGAAGACATGGACGATCATGTCCACGAAGTCCAGGAGAGCCCAGCGTCCGGCGGCCGCACCCTCGATGTGATGGGGATGGCGGCCTTCCCGCTCGATGGCTTGCACCACACGCTCGGCAAGGGTCCGCACGTGCGTGTCGGACGTCCCGGAGGCGATGACGAAGAAATCGGCGGCGTCGGACACCCGCCGAAGATCCAGCACCACGATGTCGAGCGCTTTGTGCTCTTCGAGCGCGCGGACGGCGAGCCGAAGGTCCCGGCGCGACCCGTCTCTTAGCCTATCGTAGCGCGATTCGCCGAAAATTGTTCCCCAATCTCGACAGGTGTTGGATCCTCTATCTGGTAGAATATACCCCACGCGCCCGGACCGGTATGCACGCCGAGCGCGGCGGTGACGTGGTTTACGAAGCAGTCGCGCGGCCGGTAGCGGCGAATAAGCTGCTCGCGCAGGCGGTCTGCCAGCTCGGGCACTCCGGCATGCGCCACCGCGAGTCGGAACGAGGAGGGGCGCGGCGAGAGCCGGCGGTCGAGGTGCTCCAGGACCCGGGGGAATACTGCGTCGCTTCCGCGCACCCGGTCCAGCGGAATCACCCGGCCGTCACGATCCAGCTCGAGGATGGGTTTGATGTTGAGGATTCCTCCGAGCCACGCCCGCCCCCGGCTCACCCGGCCGGACCGCAGCAGGTTCTCGAACGTCTCGACGGTGAAGAACCCCCCCGAACGATCGCGAATGCGATCCAACTCCACGACGATGTCGGGGACGGACCACCCGGCCTCGGCGAGCTCGATGCCGCGCAGGGCCAGCATGCCCAATCCGAGCGAGGCGGATCGCGAATCGACAACCCTGAGCCGCTCGTCGAGCCCAACGGCCTGCGCCGCCGCCTGCGCAGATCGCAAGGTCCCGGAAAGCGCGCCGGCGACGAACAGCCCAAGCACCTGGTCGGCATTCGCGCTTGCATCCCGAAACCCTTGCATCAGCGCGGCGGGTGTCGGCTGTGATGTTGTGAAGATCTCACCGTTGTCCCGCATGCGATCGTACAGGTCCGCGCCGTGTATCTCGATGCGATCCAGATAGGTGCGTTGGCCGTCCATCACCTGCAACGGCACCACGACCATCCCGTGTGTGTCGAGCACGCTGTCCGCAAGGTCGCACGACGAGTCCACCACTATGGTGACCTTGCGATGCACCGTGTCGTGCCCGGCATGCTGCGCCCGCATGTCGTCAGCCTTGGTGGTCTCGATCGTTCCCCACTGCGCGGCCAGAGCGAATACCGCATCGGGGGTGTCGGTATGGATGTGGATCTTGAGAATGTCCTCGGTGGCCAGTACGACAATGGAGCCACCGTATTCTCGAAGCGTCGCGCGAATGTCGATGCTTGACGGGAATCCCGACCCCCGCACGAGCGCCTCGGTGCAGAACCCGTAGTCCTGATCGGCGGCCACCTCGGCCAAGGCGGCTGCGTTGGGCACGGCGAACTCCGCGGTCGCCGAGGCTGGCATGATAGGATCGCCCTCCATGAAGCGAACGATGCCCTCCAGCACGCGGACGAAGGCTTTCGCCCCGGCATCCACCACGCCAGCCTCTCGCAGCACCGCCAGCAGCTCCGGCGTGTGTCGCAGGGCGGTCTCGGCGCGGATCAGCATGTGGCGCAGCAACTCTCGGAGGTTCGAGGTCTGCTCCGCCGCCGATTCGGCCGCATCCGCGACCTCTCGCGACACCGTGAGAATTGTCCCTTCGACCGGATCATCGAGGGAGCGGTAGAGCCGATCGGCGCCCAGGCGCACGGCGCGCGCCACATCCTGTGCTCGTGCGACTCGGAGATCGCCCAACGCTTCCCGAAATCCCAGTAGAAAGTGTGAAAGCAACATTCCGGAGTTGCCCCGCGCTCCCAGTACGCAGGCATCCGCCATGGCCTTCACCACGGTGGGGAGCTCGGCTTGGCGGAGCGACCGCACAGCTTCCGCCGCGGCGCGCAGCGTCATGGCGAAGTTGGTGCCCGTGTCGCCATCCGGGACCGGGAACACGTTGATGCGATTGAGCTCGTCGCGACCGGCATCCACCCAGTCCGCCGCCGCCAGCAGCGAGCGCCTCAGCCGCGGGCCGTCCAAATAGCCGATGCCGATCGCGGGACTCGTCACTCTTCCTTCACGACCCAGACACGCACTTCGGCGCGCACTTCGGGGTGGAGTCGGATGGGCACCTTGTAGATGCCGATCATCTTGATCGGTTCTTCGAGCTCGATGGATCGCTTGTCCACCTGATAGCCCATCTCGGCGAGCTGGCTGGCAATGTCTCCCGAGGTGATCGATCCGAAGAGCTTGTCTCCCTCGCCAGCCTTGGCCGTGAAGTGCAACTCGACCGACCCGAGCCTCGCGGCCAGCGTCTCCGCGTCGGCCTCTTCGGAGGCGAGGCGTACCGCGTGATGCTTTGCCTCGTTCTCGATCCGCCGTTTGTTTCCTGCGCTCGCGAGGTACGCCAGGCCCTGTGGAATCAGGTAGTTCCTGGCGTAGCCATCTTTAACGACGACGATCTCACCGACGCGTCCGAGCTTCGGAATTGCTTGTCTGAGAATGACTTCCATCTAGCGACTCGCTGGCGGTGTGGTCCACCGCCGCCTGAGGTTCAAGCCAGCGTCCAGCACCCCCACAAGGATGCTGCCGCCCACGACCACCGGCAACATGAGGAAGAAGATTACCGCTAACACGGCCCAAAGGAAGAACCCCCCGGTCCCCAGAAGCGCGAACCCGAACGCGGCAACGGCCAGGCCGCGCAGCGCGTAGAGCGCGCAGGCGATGAGCAGGACGTTGGCCGCAGCGAGCTTCGCGGCGGCGAGCTTGGGCAGGAGGATCACGGCCAGCGGGATTACGGCGGCCCAACCCAGATGCTCGTTGAATCGGAACTGGCGGAGTGGGCTCAGCGGCACACACCGTGGCCGGCGCGCGGTCCGGCCGTACACGGCTGTCGCGAAGGCGAATCCACCCAGCAGCTCGAGCATGGTGACCGCAGGGAAGAAATCGGCCATCCACCGAATGATCGTCCCGAGCCACGCCTCCATTTCCTCGATCTCGACGGCGAACAGCGGAATGCTGGTTTCTCCCCCCATGCCCGCGGCGATCATACCGATCACGGCCCGCACTGAGAGTCCCGCCTGGTGCTCGACCCACCAGCGCAGCTCCTCCCAGGACGATCCGAGGAGCAGGAGCAGTGCGGAGACGGCAACCACGGCGATAGACGCGGCCAGGAGGGCGCGGTGGGTGAATGCCCATTTGGTCCAGAGGGTGGCGCCCACGAATGCGGCCGTCCCAACGACCGCCGCGGCTCGGAGCATCTGTTCGGGAAGGGCCCCGGGAACGAGCAGCCACCAAAGGGCGAACCCGCCCGCGACGCCAGCCACCAGGAGCTCGCCGGCCGAGCGGGGTCGCGACACGAGGAGCAGGGCGGCCAACGGCAGCGCGGCCAGCGCGATGGGAGCGGCCAGCCCAAACAGCACTCCGGCCGCGATGAGACGCCCGAGCCCGCCGCGTGGCGCCTCGGACGGCACTGTCATCTAACGCGCGTGTCCGCGAATGTAGGGCACCAGCGCGATGGACCGTGCACGCTTGATGGCGCGGGACAGCTGCCGCTGATGCCGCGCGCACATGCCGGAGAGACGGCTGGGAATGATCTTTCCGCGCTCCGTGAGGAACCGTGATAGCAGCCGCTCGTCTTTGTAGTCGATCACCCGCACGCTCATCTCGCAGACCTGACAGGACTTCCGAGGACGCCTCATTCCTTGTCCTCCATGCTCTCCTGCGGCGATTCGTCCGGCGCGGGAGTGGCTTCGGTCTCGACCGCGGCCGCGGCGACCGGCGCAAGTCCCTCGTTCAGCACGATGAGGTGTCGCAGCACCGCGTCGTCGAGCTTGATGGCGCGCTCGAGCTCTCCGAGTCGCTCGGGTTGCGTCTCGAACTGTACGACCACGTAATACCCGACGTCCTTCCCGCGAATCGGGTATGCCAGCGTGCGTTTGCCCCAGTGGTTCGTCGCCGTCACCGATTCGGGGCTCGTGAGGAGGGAGTGGAACCGTTCCAGCCGCTCGTTGACCTGCGCTTCCTCGAGCGCGCTGTCGAAGATGTAGACCAGCTCGTATTCGCGTGTCATGACACCATCCTTTGGACTAGTGACCCCGCCCGGTGCGGGACGGAGTAGGCAGTATGAGCGTCGCAAAATAGCGGGTCGAGACCGCGGATGCCAGGCCGTGTGATGGTCAAACGTTGAACCGAAACAGCAGCACCTCGCCATCCTGCACACGGTACTCGCGGCCTTCGCTCCTGATCAATCCACGCTCCCGCGCGACCTTATAGGAGCCGGCGTCGATGAACTCCTCGACGTGCACGGTCTCGCACCGGATGAAGCCACGCTGGAAGTCCGAGTGAATCTCTCCGGCGGCCTCGAAAGCCGTTGAGCCTCGACGCACCGTCCACGCCCGGACTTCGGCATCGCCG
Organism: Gemmatimonadota bacterium; assembly: GCA_039588295.1. Taxonomy (GTDB): domain Bacteria; phylum Gemmatimonadota; class Gemmatimonadetes; order Gemmatimonadales; family GWC2-71-9; genus JAOTVV01. The sequence continues at coordinate 43,332 of JBDHAB010000021.1, read as the reverse complement.
ACCGTGAAGAACGTCTCCAGGTCCAACAGTCGATAGCCTGAATGGATCAACCGGTTGAGGCTGGGTTCGGCGATGCCCGCGGAGTCGAGGAATGCCCGCCGCTCCTCGCTGTCTAGTTCAGCGAGTTCCGCTTCAAAGCGCGCCGAGAACGCCACGACCTCGGCCTCCTCGTGATGGGCCCGGGCCGTCCGCTCGAGCTCCGTTACCGCACTGATGTCCTCCCTGCCCAGCAGGTCCTCGTCGACATTGGCCGCGTAGAGAATGGGCTTGAGGGTGAGGAGTCCCAATTGTCGCAGCAGCCGACGGTCAGCGTCATCGATGACGGCGTCCCGCGCGCCGCGACCCGCATTGAGCTCCCCGATGACGCGTTCCAGCACTGCCGCCTCGGTCTGCGCCTCCTTCTCGCCGGAGCGCGCGAGCTTCAGTACGCGTTCGTGCCGGCGCTCGACCACCGCGAGGTCGGCCAGGGCCAACTCGCTGGTGATGACGTCGTGGTCCCGCTCGGGTGCGATCGTGCCCATCACGTGAGTGACGTCAGGCTCCTCGAAGCAGCGGACCACGTGCACCAGCGCGTCGACGGTCCGGACGTGGGAGAGGAACTGATTTCCGAGCCCCTCCCCACGACTCGCCCCCTCCACCAATCCAGCGATGTCAACGAACTCCACCGTCGTGGGGACGACGCGACGCGGCCCTCCCACGGCCCTAAACAGGCGGTCGAGGCGCTCGTCCGGCACGGCGACCACGCCGATATTGGGCTCGACGGTGCAGAACGGGTAGTTGGAGGCGGCGGCGCCAGCCTTCGTGAGCGCATTGAAGAGCGTCGATTTGCCGACGTTGGGCAGGCCGATGATACCGAGGCGGAGCACGCGAAGCGGCAGTTCGGCGAAGCGTTGGCGGACCGACGGAGCTTCACCGTCGGTCCGCCGCTCCGCCGCTAGCTAAGGAACCACGGCGCGAGGACGAGGCTCACCACCGCCATCAGCTTGATGAGGATGTTGAGCGACGGGCCGCTCGTGTCCTTGAACGGATCGCCGACGGTGTCCCCCACGACGGCGGCCTTATGCGGATCGGATCCCTTCCCGCCGTGCGCTCCGCCCTCGATGTATTTCTTGGCATTGTCCCAGGCCCCCCCGGCGTTCGCCATGAACAGCGCGAGCATCACCCCGGTCAGGGTCGCGCCGGCAAGCAGGCCGCCCAGGGTCTCGACGCCCAGGAACTTCCCGACGATCACCGGCGCCACCACCGCGGTCACACCCGGCAGGATCATCTCGCGGAGCGCCGCCCGAGTTGAGATATCCACGCAGCGGGCACTGTCGGGTTTGGCGGTGCCTTCCATGAGTCCGGCGATCTCTCGGAACTGACGCCGTACCTCCTGCACCATCCCCTCGGCCGCGCGCCCCACGGCGGTCATGGTCGTGGCGGCGATGAAGAAGGGAAGGATGCCCCCCAGGAACATCCCGATGACCACCTTCGGGTTGGCCACGTTGAGCGTGATCGGGTCGGCGCCCGGAGGGGTGACGGCATTGGTGAACGCCGAGAAGAGCGCCAGGGCCGTCAACGCGGCAGAACCGATGGCGAAGCCCTTGCCCATAGCCGCGGTCGTGTTGCCAAGGGCGTCCAGGGTGTCGGTGATCTTGCGGACGTCGGGTCCCAGGCCACTCATCTCGCTGATGCCGCCCGCGTTGTCGGCGATCGGGCCATAGGCGTCGACTGACATCGTCACCCCGACCGTCGCGAGCATCCCGACGGCGGCGATGCCGATCCCGTACAGGTCCGCGGTGCTGTAGGCGACGAAGATCGCACCGCAGATGACGAGGAGTGGGATCGCGGTCGAGCGCATTCCGATGGCCAGTCCGGCGATGATATTCGTGGCTGGGCCCGTGAGCGAGGCCTCCGCAATGGTCCGGATCGGCTTGGCCCCCGTGTAATACTCCGTGGCCAGCCCGATGAGGATCCCGGCGATCGTGCCAACCACCACCGCCCAGAACGGCCCCAGGGCGCTCGAGTTCCCGTTCTGGAGGGTCAGGCCGATATCGACTTGCCTCGTGATGAAGTAGGCCGCGACGAGGAACAGCCCGGCGGCGATGAAGGTTGCCCAGCGCAGCGCACCCGCCGGGCTGAAGTTCTCGAGAATCCGGAACAATCCAATCGCGATCACGCTCGCCGCGAGCCCGGCGAGGATGTACAGCATCGGCAGGGCGATGGCTCCAAGTTGGCTGGAGATTGCGGGGCTCGTCGCCCCGATCGCGATGGTCGCGATCACGGCACCGACATAGCTCTCGAAGATGTCCGCACCCATACCCGCAACATCACCGACGTTGTCGCCGACGTTGTCGGCGATCGTGGCTGGGTTTCGGGGATCGTCCTCCGGGATCCCGGCCTCCACCTTTCCGACCAGATCGGCGCCGACGTCGGCAGCCTTGGTGAAGATGCCGCCGCCGACACGGGCGAACAGCGCGATCGATGATGCGCCCATCGCAAAGCCCGTGATGATCTCACTGAACGCCTTCCACGCTTCCTGCGTGTCGGGTGTGCCCAGGAACACCTGCAGCACCAGACCGACGCCGAGCAGGCCGAGGCTGGCGACGGAAAGCCCCATCACCGCGCCGCCGTTGAACGCGACGCGCAGGGCCATCGCCTGGCCCTTATCCCGGGCGGCCTCGCTCGTGCGGGCGTTGGCCTGGGTCGCGGACCTCATACCGAAGAAGCCCGCGAGGATGGAGCAGATCCCGCCGCCCAGGTAGGCAATCGCAGTGGGCCAGCCGATGACGATCCCGAGCAGGACGGCGACGATGGCCAGAAACGGCACCAGGTACATGTACTCGCGCCTCAGGAAGGTCATGGCGCCGGTGTGCACTTGTTCCTGGATGCCCCGCATCAGCTCGTTGCCGGCGGGTTGCCGCCGGACATACATGAACGTCGCCCAAGCGATGATCAGGCCCACGGCGCCCGCCACGATGGCGGAAGTGGGCAAGTACGCGAATTGACTCACTCTGCCTCTCCGTCTCCGGTTCCACGTCGGTTGAATCGGTTCATCGCCGGCTCGATGCCGTCGACCAGCCAACACTCCACGGCGTCGGCCAGCGTGGGCAACAGGTCCGCCAGTGTCGCCAGCTCGTCTCTGTCGAACGACTCGAGCACGTCGGGCGTACTGGTCGGTCCCGAGTGCGTCTTCGATGCTTTGCAGTCCGTTGTGCCCCCCCGCAGAGCCCCGCGCACGCAGCCGGAAACTGCCGAGCGGCAGTGCAATATCGTCGACCACCACCAAGAGATCGCGCGACGGATCGAAGGTGGACGAGGCCAGCAGGGGGCTGATGGCGTCGCCACTGAGATTCATGTACGTCTGGGGCTTGAGGAGCGCGAACCGCTCGGTTCCACAGGATCCCTCTGTCACCCGCGTCCTCCCCACCCTGCGGAACCGGGGCAGGCTCCACTGTTCGGCGAGCACGTCCGCCAGGAGAAACCCCGCGTTGTGACGGGTGACCGCGTACTTCGGCCCCGGATTGCCGAGCGCGACAACGGTCCGCAGGGTTACTCCTCGGACGCTTCCCCAGGCTCCTCTGCTTCTTCCTCTTCGGCTCTCGGCTTGCGAATGAGCTCCGGCTCTGCCTCTTCCTCTTCCACGACCTCCACCGTCGGCACTTCTTCCACCCGCGGCGGGACGATCGTACAGATGGTCGCGTCGGGGTCGGTCAGGATCTTCGCGTTCGGAACGGTGATGTCACCGACGTGCATCGAGTTCCCGACGCGGAGCTCGGTCACGTCCAACTCGATTCGCTCCGGGATGTGCCTCGGGAGGACCTCGATGCTCAGTTCCCGGACGAATTGCTCGAGCACGCCCCCGGCATTGCGGACCCCTTCCGGAGACCCACTCAGCGCAATCGGGACATCGAGTGACAACCGCTCGCCCGCATGCACCTCGTAGAAGTCCACGTGGGTCACGGTCTTTCTGGTGGGATGTCGCTGAATCTCACGGATGAGGGCGCGTAGTCCCTTGCCGTCCACCGTGAGATCGACGAGGCTCGAGCCTCCGGCGATCTGCTGCAAGACCCGATCGAGCTCCATTTGGGAGACGGTCAGGGCTTCCGGGTCGCGGCCGTGGCCGTAGACGACAGCCGGGATCTTCCCACGCTGGCGCAGCTTCCGGGCCGCGCCCTTACCGGTGTCGTCACGACGCTCGGCATTGAGTGTCACTGTCTCAGCCATAACTCTCTTCTGTCCATTGCTTGTATCGAGATCAGTCGAATAGCGAGCTGACCGACTGATCGCTATGGGTGAATCGAATTGCCTGTGCGAGGAGCGGGGCGATCGAGAGCACCGTCAACTTCGCGAACCGCCGCTCCTCCGGGATCCGAATGGTGTTGGTGACCGCCACTTCGGTGACGGCTGACGACGCCAGTCTGTCGATGGCCGGGCCGGACAACAATGCGTGCGATGCGCAGCAGTACACATCCCGCGCCCCAAGCCGCTTGAGCGCCATGACGCCCTCCGCCATCGTCCCCCCGGTATCGATCAGGTCGTCCACCAGGAGGCAGTCTCGCTCGTCCACCTCGCCGACCACATTGACGACCTCTGCGATGTTCGCCGACGGCCGTCGCTTGTCGATGATCGCGAGCGACGCGTCGAGCCGCTTGGCGAACCCACGGGCGATCTTCGCCCCGCCGACATCGGGTGCGACCACGACCGGCTTGTGCAGACTCTTCTGATGGTAGTGCTGCACGAGCACCGGAGCGGCATAGAGATGATCGACGGGAACGTCGAAGAATCCCTGCAGCTGGTGCTGATGAAAGTCCAACCCGAGCACCCGCTCGGCTCCCGCCGTGGTGATGATGTTCGCCATCAGCTTGGCGCTGATCGCGACCCGCGGCTGGTCTTTCCGGTCCTGCCGGGCGTACCCAAAGTAGGGAATGATCGCCGTCACCCGCGCCGCGCTCGCGCGCTTGACGGCGTCAATGAGGATCAGTAGCTCGAGGATGTTCTCCGCCGGCGGATTCGTCGGCTGGATGATGAATACATCCTGGCCCCGCACATTTTCGTCGATCTTGGCGAAGATCTCACCATCGGCGAAGCGCCGGATGGTCACCTGGCACAGTGGCTGCCCGAGCTGCGCCGCGATCTCTTCGGCCAGCGGACGGTTCGCCGTCCCGGCCATCAACAGCATCTTGCTCGAGGTAAGAGAGATATCCGCCATAATAGCCATCGAAAATACTTGATTGTGTACCCGACGCCAACCCGGGCGACGGCGTGCGGAGGATCGACGTCGGCGATGTGGGGCGCTGAGTACCCGAGACCTGGACGGCTAGTGACTGAGCGTGAGTTCGCCGTACTCGTCGACGCGGTCAGCCAGCCAGCGAACGAACGAACACGTGGGAATTACGCGGTACCCACGCTCGCCGGCATGCGCGAACGCGGCAGCGACCAGCGCCTTCGCCAACCCCCGACCGCGAAGCTCGACCGGGACGTAGGTGTGCCGGAAATCGAGCGCATGCTCATCCACGACCTTGTAGGTGAGGTGGGCCTCCCGGCCCTCCAGAATCGTGAAGAACTTGCCCGCAGGTTCGTCGTGCTGGATTCCTGGGGTCATGGTTCTTGCCGCCCGGTGACCAACCGTCTGACTGGCTGACAGGGGGTGAGCGGACGGGCTACTCCGGGCCGGGGGTCTGACCGTCTCCGTCCCACGCCTGGTGAAACCACGAGGTGTTGGGATCCACGGTGAGGATGCGTGCCTTGCCTCGTGCGTTGAGGAGCTCGGCCGGAACCACCCAGACGCGGGCGTCCCACAGCATGCCCTCGAGCTCGAAGCTCTTCAGGTCTTCTGCCGCGACGTCCAGCGAGACCTCGATGAGGGCGTCTCCCTCAATGCCGTCGCCGGCGCCCAGCTGCCGGTCCGCCACCCAGACCCCCGTGACGACGGTCTCTTCGCCGGTGCGGGCGTCCCGCAACCCGAAATCCCAGTCCACGTCCTCGAAGCCCCGCTCCACGATGCCGCGGGCCTCCAGGATCGACGTTCGGTGGTACAGCGCCAAGGTCATCGCATCACGTCCGGTCAGCGGTCCGGCTCTGGGCCTCTCATCACAAAGATGGTGCAACGGCCCCCGGGTTTGCAGCCCTCGGGCGATTCGGAGGCCACGTGGGCCGGGGGACGCTCAGACCGCGCGTCGCTCTAGCGCCGCGGGCGGAACCGTGGTATCTCCGACTTCGGAGGGAACAGCAACGCATCACCGGGCGCCGAGGACACCATGTCGGAGCAATTGGTCGGAGTGGTCACGCATTTCTTCAAAGGACCCAGCGTGGCGGTCGTCAAGGTCACCGATGGCGAGCTGGTCGTCGGGGACGAGGTGCGTTTTGTGGGTCACACGAGTGACTTCACGGAGCGGATCGTGTCGATGGAAGTGGACCATCAGAAGGTCGAGCAGGCCAAGAAGGGTCAAGAGGTGGCGATCCAGGTGGTCGCGCGGGCGCGGCCCCACGATCAGCTGTTCAAGATCAAGGCCGACTAAGGTCTACTTGATCGTGTAGAACAGATCCAGGGCGAGGGTCTGGAGCTCGAAGCGATCCTCGATCTCCCGTCCCTGGACATTGGAGACATACACCGCGAGGCGTACGCGATCGTTGTCGACGAGCGCGCGCATGACGGTGGGCGGTATCCGGCGGTCCGGGCGGGCACGTTCCCGATAAGTGCTTGCGGAGTCGAGGATGGGCTGAAGCGGGATCTCTGCCAGCAGCGTGTCGCGTGCAGAGAGGCGGATTGCGGCCGCCGTCGAATCGTACCGCAGCGTCAATCGCTCGCCAATCGCGGCGGAGTCGCCCAAGAAGCCCTCACCCCGCCATGCGAAGTCGTAGCCCTCGATCGGGATCGCTTCCTCCCGCCAGGCCGCGGCGTACGAGAAGCTTCCCGGGCGGCGTGCCTCTCCCGAGCTGACGTAGTCGACGCCGGTGAATGCCGTGATGAGCCGTGCACGCTCGTCGGCTTCGCCGGGAGGCGAGGGACCCGTATCGTCCGTAACCGTGTCCACAGACGCCAGAGAGCCATCGAACCAACCTTCCAGCGCCCCGGTTCCGTGCGTGCTGATGAGGTACCGAAGGATTGCGCTGATCTCCTTGCCATCGTCGAAGGATACCGGTGCCCCGGCACGCTGGAGCTGTCCCTCCCGGAGGATCTCATTCCGCGTCAGGAGGCCCTCCAATCGACGGACCTGGCTGGACTCCGACACGCGGTACGCACTCCACGGCCCGGCAAACGTGACGAACGCGGCCACGCAGAGTGATGCGGGAATGATCTTGATGCTCCGGGAGCGGCGAACGGCGTAGTACACGGCGATGCCGGCGAGCCAAATGGAGAGCACGGCCAGGAAGTAGCGAGGCTCGGTGACGCCATACTGCTCGATGCGCTTCCAGATCGCGAGCCACAGCATGACGATCGCTGGCAGCAGCGCAATGTAGAACCCGCGGGCGTACGTTCGAATCCACCGATTCTCTACCCACTCCGTGATGGGATGAACGAGTAAGAGCGAGAAGATGCCCACGGCGGCCACGCTCGAGACGAGCCAGCCAATCCACCCGCTCGGCCACACGGTCGTCACCAGCACCTTCCCCAGGTAGGTCGTGAGGATGACGAGATACACGACCACGATCGGGATGAGCATGTACTGCGTGAAGATCTTGAGTCCCTTGGGGTAGTCGGCGACCTGGTCGAGGGCTGCCAGGTTCCCCGGCACGCCCCCGAGGAAGAACCACGTATTGAACAGGAAGGCGATGACGATCCAGAGGCGAAGATAGGTCACCTCCGCCACTTCGAGCCCGAACAGGTTGTCCACGGCCACGAGGGCGATGGCGAGGCCTCCGTACAGCACGGCGGAGTAGACCGCTGCGGTGAGGAATCGGAGCAGCAGGTCGTGATTGAACTGCCAGAAGCCACGGTGCTCGGTCACACCCACGAAGGGCAGCACCGCGACCAGCAGATGCAGCCCCACACTCACCTGCATGTAGCGGCCCACTGCCACCGGCTCGGACCAGTTCAGCCAAGACAGATAGAAACTGACCAGGAGCACCGCCCCCAACACCCACGTGACAGCGGAAGCGAGGAACGTCCAACCCCGCCGCTCGGCCAGGAGGCCGACTGCCAGGTAGTAGGGAATCCCCATCGCCGCCACGCCGAATATCCGCAACCAGATCTCCTCGTCGACGCCGTCGAATGTGGCAACGACACCCGCCGCCGCTGCCACGACTGCCGCAAGAAGAACCATCGGGAAGCGCCGCGCCGTGGCGCGCGTGGCGTCAACGAGTGCTTGGATCGAGGGGAGTTTCATTCCTTCACCTCGAGAGGAGAGTGCGGAATTGGCCCCGATGGATTCGAACCATCATTTCCGGATCCAAAGACCGGCGTCCTGCCATTGGACGAGGGGCCAAAGTGCTTGCCGAACAACAGTTTACAACATTGGGAGGTTCTTTGTCTCCGCTGGTGTCACGCCCATTGTCACACGCCATCCGCCCTTGGCGCGTCCAGGCGTCGTGAATCCTAGCGCCGGATTGATGAACTGCCAACCAGGCTCCGTCGCTAGTCGGCGTCCAAGTCCCATTAGTCGGGTAGCGGACCTCTGGCCGCAACCTCTCCGGCCTGGGCGCTACGTGGCCGTACACCTGCTCGACCATGTCTGTATTGCGATGGCCCAGTTCACGCGCGACCTGATAGACGCCGACCCGAATTAACTGACCGTTCGGACCGTGGTGATAGGTGTAGGACTGCGAACGGGGGGGGACTCCGTGCGCCGAATGAGGTGCACGGGGTCCCCCCCATCATTCCTCTGGAGTGATTGAGCGGCTACTTGCGCTTGCCCACCGGCACCATGATGTGCGCGTATGGTGTTCCCTTCCACATCACCCACGGGCCGCCGGTGTTGGGGTCGGTGGTGAGGCCGTCCAGCAGCGATGGATCGGGAACGACGATCATGAGGTGCGGTCCGGCCACGACCCAATCCGTCGCTGTCTCCTTGGTGCCGTAGGGATCTGAGTTGCTCGCGCCTTCATCTCCCTCCAGCATGTAGGAAATACCGATACCCGTGAAGGTGGGTGTGGTCCGGGTCTGCCAAGCGTGTGCCCAATTGACCCACTGCTCGTCCAGACACATAGGGGCGGTGCCTGGGAGATCTGGCGGTGTTGGCATGCACGTCCAGCCATTCGTTCCCTCGCGCAAGACAGTCTGATCCCAATCCATGATTGTGGCGTTGCGGGCGAGATCCTGCGGCGCGGCCTTCATCGCTTCCTGGGTCTTGGCGCGGTTCGCCCGCTGCGCGTGCGCGGTCGCGGGGACGAGAACACAGAGGACGAGAACGAGTGCGAGTGCGGGTTTGGCGAATCGGTTCATCGTTACTCCTTGGCGCGGAGCGCACCTGGGAGGGTACTGGGAGGAAACAACACGGTCGCTGAGGAGCATGTTGCTATGAGACCGTCGGAGAGTTCTGCCATGCGAGCGGCTCCGAGCAATCGGGCTTAGCCAACCATAATAAGCTTCTTCGGGCTTATCTGCTAGAGGGTGTCGCTTTTCCGCTCGCTGTGTGACGAAGGGACCCTTCTCGATTGTCACGTTGCGGACGCGCACCAACGGGCGTGAGGAGCGACCTCGCAGAGCTAAGTGCTTGTCATTTCAGAGAGATGCGCACAGAACAGCGCGCGACAGAAGAATCCAAAGACCGGCGTCCTGCCATTGGACGAGGGGGCCACCGGTACTGGTGACCCAAGCTAACCATGAACCGACGGGCGGTGTGGGTCAGTCGCCACCGGCGGCGACGTACTCCGGTCCCGGTGCCGGTTGGGCCCGTGTCGACGTCGCGATCAACGCGGCGTGCTGCGAGCCCACTGTCTGCGCAGCGGCGTCGCGGTCCGCGTCACTCTTGTACACGGCGACGATCGCCGATCCGGAGCCGGAGAGGCGAACGAGCAGTGGGCGTGTTTCGGCAACCTGCTCGAACCACTCGCGCAGAGCCGGCTCCCAGCCGAACACCACGCTCTCGAAGTCGTTGCCGCCAAGCCTGCCGATGGCGCCCCAGGTGTCGAATCCCGCGGCATCGAGGAGGATTGGCCCCCGACGCTCGCCCTTGGCACGACCGGCGGCCAGCAGCTCGTATGCTTCCCGGGTGCTCACGCCAAAGGGCGGTACCACCACGAGCACGGGTGCTGCCGGCGGTGGCCGCACCCGGAGCATTCGTTCACCGCGGCTCCAGGCCAGTGCCAGCGGTGCGCCAGCGGCAAGGAACGGCACGTCACTGCCGAGCTTGGCGGCGAACTGCAGCAACTCGTGTCTGGGAACCGCGTTCTCGGCAAGCCGGTTGACGGCGTGCAACGCCGCGGCTCCGTTGCTCGAGCCCCCCCCGAGACCAGCCATCACGGGGGTGCGCTTACGGAGCCGCATGCGAACGCCAAACCGGTTTCCGGTCGCGGCAAGCACCATGGCCGCAGCGCGGTGGGCGAGGTTCCGCTCGACCGGTCCCGTATCGGCGCCCTCGACCGTCAGCTCGATCCCGGATTCCGCGCGCTCTACGGTCAGGTCGTCGTGGAGCTCGAGCAGAGTGAACAGCGTCTCGATCGAGTGATACCCGGATGCCTCCTGCGCGAGCACGCGGACGAAGAGATTCGCCTTCGCGTGAGCGTTGATCTCGACGGTATCAGGCATGTGCCGCGCTGGTCGAGCCCGCCTCGGGGTCATCCGCCGCACCGCGGAGGTCGGCCAGGTGGAGGCGCGCCCGAGCGAGGGACCACATGCCGAGCAGGGTGATCGGAAGGAACGTCGTGACGTGATAGCCGATGGCGTAGGAAACGGCGCGTCCCTCGTCGACGCCATAGAGGGCGAGCGACACCCGGGTGACCGCTTCGAACACGCCGACGAACCCGGGTGACGACGGGATGCCCACGCCGAACGCGACGAGCCCCTGCTGCAACAAGGCCGCGGACCACGGTACCGCAATGTCGAAGGCGAGGAACCCGGTCCAGAACGAGGCGCTCGCGACGATCCAGATCAGGAGTGACCAGAGCAACACCGCCGCGAACCGACGCGGACTTCGCAGGGCTTCGAGCCCCAGCAGCATCCCTTCCAGAATGCCGACGAACCTCGTGGCCCAGCGTTCGGGCAACGTGCGGCTGGCGAACCGGCGCGCGATCCGCAGGAAGGGCCTAGGCCAGTGCACGAGCACGATGGCTGCGACCAGCGTCCCGCCGAAGAGCAGGCCCGCGCCTTTGGCAATGCCGCCCAAGGTGACACCGGCGACGGAAGTATCCGGTGCGAACCCACCCGCCCAGATCGCGATAACCAGGAGCGTCACCAGCGCGATCCCATCCACCACCCGCTCGACCGCGATGGACGCCAACGCCGTGGAGAAGCGCACGTTGGTGAGCCTGCGCGCCGCGTACGCTCGGGCGACCTCGCCGGCTCGGGCAGGCAACAGGTTGTTCGCCATGAACCCGATGGCCGTCGCATGCCACAGGGGCAGGAACGGCAGAGCGCTTCCCTCAAGACGCAGCAGGTAGCGCCAACGAACGGTGACCAGTGGGAACCGCAAGGTGGCCAGGGCGACGGTCGCAAGCAGCGGAGCCCAGTGTGCGCGCCGAAGCCGAGCCCATACCTCGGCGAGCGAGACGTCGTGGAGGGCCCACCACAACAAGAGGAGGGAGACGATGACACCGACGGCACCGGACCAGCCGAGGCCGCCCCGGCTACTGCTCGTCTTTGGTGCCAAGCTCGACGAGATCCAGGATCTCCTCAACGAGATCCTGTACGCCCGCCCCATCCGGCCCGGCGGCAATGGCGGCGCGCACCTGATCGCGAAGTTCGAGTGCCCGCCCGAGAGCCGCGCGTCCGCTATAGCAGAGCTCCGCGATCGGCACGACGAGTTGCTCCACCGGCGCGGGGACCGCAACCTCCATCGCCGTCGCCTGTCCGGGAGGACCCGGGTCAGCGGGTGGTCCGGCGAGCAGCTCGTCGAGCGCCGGCTCGCCCAGTCCCAGAGTCTCGACGTATCGTTCGTACCGTGCCCAGCTCCCCACGAGGTCGGGCGTTTCCTCGGCGGCGGCGGCGGTGTCCGCTGGAGCCTCGAGCACCGGTGCTTCCAGACCCTGGGGTTCTCTCGCGACGGCCGGAGGCTCCGGCGCCGGGGGCGCGGGAGCGGACACCGCAGACACCGTGGCTGGCGGCGTACCTCTCCCCGGCAGGTTGTCGAGCTCCGAAGCGAGGTCGGTCAACTGATGGGCCAGGGCATGCTCGTCTTCCCGGCCTGTCTCCACCAGCGTGGAGCCTGCTAGGCGCAGCGTGGTCACGAACTCCTGCGACTGCTCCAGCGGCACCCCGCGAACCACGGCCTCGCGTGCCGCCACCGCAAAATGCGCCACCGCGTCGTGCACCGAGCTGCCGCTCGCCGCCGAAAGTGCGCGGAACGTCGTCACCAGCGCCTGCGCGCGTAACTCCAGCTGCGTGCGGGACCACGCCCGGTCGAGTTCGTCGGCGGCTTGACGCAGGTGCTCGCCATGCGAGACGAGTTCCAGTTGCCCGAGCACCCGCCGCCGTGCCGGTGTCGCGTCCTGTTCCGCGATGTGCGAACGGCCGTCATCGAAGTTGAGGGATTCGATCGGTACGACGGCCGCATCTTCCTCGACGAGCCCGCGTAGCCCCGCGACGAAGTCCTGCATGTCGGGGGACTCCGGTTCAGCTTGTCCCTCGGTCGCGATTTCCTTGGCGGCACGGGCCAGCGCCTTTGCGGCCGAGTTGAGCACCAGCGGAGCCCGCTCGGCCGGCTGCCGTCCCGAGATGACCTCGCTGATGGCACGCTGGATCCCGTCCAGCAGCTCAGGCATTGGCGGTAGCTCTGACAGAATCGACAGGCCCCGCAGCGGCTGCATGATGGTGATCACGCGTTGCAGCGAGTCGTGGTCGTCCGGATCCTGTTGCAGGGATTTGGCGGCGCGGTCGAGCGCGCTGCCGACCGCGGCGCCCTCGCGTCCGATGAAGGCCCGCGTTCCCGCATCCAAGGTCTGCACCCGGTCCCTGGTCGCGGGTTCCGTGAACGTACCTTCGGGGTCCAGCCCCCGGGCGAGCCTGATGGCACGCTCGGACTCCAGATCGGTCCATGAGCCAACCTGGCGGATGAGGATCTTGAACTCGTCTACGGCGTGCACGGCGGCCTGTTTGGTGACGTCGTCCCAGTGGCGCCGCCGGTCCTTCACGTCTCGTGCAAAATGTTCGAACGCCGCCGCGGCCAACGCGATATCGGCTTGTTTGGCCATGAGCGCCGATCCACGAAGCGCACGGGTCAGCCGCACCAACTCGTCCGCGTCGGGCTGCGACGGCGGCGAGACGAGCGCGTCGAGGCGCTCGACGTAGTCGCCGGCCTCCATTGCGAAGAACTCGGTGAGACCCATCTGCTGGTCCATGTGGCTGCCTCGCGGCAGGGTTCGGTGTCCGACGTACGCGTGCGTCTAACGATGACGTCAGTCCGGCCCGGTTGGATGTGATGCGGCCCACTCTGCCTGGAGGGCAATGGCCGACCGGCCCGAGCGGACGCGCACGGCCAAACCTACGCGAGCCCTCAACCGCGGTCAACGCGCGCGGCGTCAATCAGCTTGCGCATTTCGCGCACGGCCTGTTCCATGCCGACGAGAACCGAGCGGCTCACGAGACTGTGCCCGATGTTGAGCTCCTCGATGTCGCGAATCGCCGCCACGGCACCGACGTTGCGGTAGGTGAGGCCATGGCCTGCGTGCACCGCCAACCCGGCCTGCCGCGCGCGCGCCACAGCCCGGTGTAGCCGCTCGAGCGCGACGGTCGACTCTCGATAGCTGTTCGCGTACTCCCCGGTGTGCAGTTCGATGGCCGGCACCCCGAGTTCCGCCGCACGGTCGATGGTCGGCGGATCCGGATCGATGAAGAGGCTCACCCGAATTCCCGCCTCCAGCAGCAGTACGACGGTCTCGCCGAGGCGACCCTCAGTGGACGAGCCGGGGCGGCCCAGGCTCAACCCGCCCTCGGTCGTGATTTCTTGACGGCGCTCCGGGACGAGGGTGGCCTGGTGTGGGCGAAGGGCCACCGCGAGCTGCACAATGTCCTGAGCGGTGGCGAGTTCCAGGTTGAGTGGCGTTGGAATGTCGGCGGCGATCCTTCGTACGTCGTCGTCCTGGATGTGCCGACGATCTTCGCGCAGATGGATGGTGATGCCGTCCGCCCCTCCTCGCAGGCACGCGCGTGCCGCCTCCAGCGGGTCCGGCTCGTCGGTCTTTCGCGCTTCTCGGATGGTTGCGACGTGGTCGACGTTCACATACAGCCGCATTCGGGTTGCCCCCCGTTTTCTCCCCGTTTAAGCTTCGGGCACCTGAATATGCTGCGACCTCGATTTGCACCTGGTATTAGTATAGCCTCGGTGGCGCTGATCCTCGCCTCGGCATGCAGTGGGGGAGCGTCCCGCACCACCGTGGTTGCGCCGTCGAATCCGGAGCTGACGGTTCGCGAGTTCCTCAGTGCGGTGCGCGACAACAGCCTCGTCGCGATGGCCGATCTCTGGGGCACCTCGGGTGGTCCCGCTTCGGCGAAGATGGATCCCGAGGAGCTGCGGAAGCGTCTGACGATCATCCAGATCTATTTGGACCACGAGTCGTACGAGATCATCCCGGACGCAGGCACGCCACTTCCTGGGTCGGGGGCGGAGCGGGAACTCCGGGTCCAACTTACTCGCCAGGGATGCACGCCGGTGGTGCCGTTCACGCTGGTGCGCTGGGGTGAGGGATGGCTCGTGGCGAACATCGACCTGACCGCAGTGGGAAATCCGGCGCGAGCCTGTCAGCCCGAGGGCACACGCTGAGCGGCAGCGAGGGCTACTCGGTAAGCTCCAGCAGAATGCCGGCGGTGGTCTTGGGATGCACGAACGCGATACGGCGACCGCCCGTGCCGGTCCGTGGCGTCTCGTCCACGAGCCGATATCCGTGGGTGCGGCAGCGTTCGAGGGCCGCGTCGAGGTCGGGGACCCGGTAGCAGATGTGGTGGATTCCGGGTCCGCGTCGGGCGAGAAACCGGGCGACGGGGCTGTCGTTCGAGTCCGGGGTGAGGAGCTCGATTTCCACGTCCCCGAGCCTGATGGAAACAATCTGTGCGCCGTCCGCCGTTTCCGGGGTGGACGGTTCCAGCCCCAAGACGTCGTAGTAGAAGGCGGCGGCCTCGTCAGAGTCGCTCACGGCGACGCCGATGTGGGCGACTCGAGTCTTGGATGCGGTCACGGAACCTCCGGAGATGTCGGTTCGGCGTTGCGGCACCTCGGTGTCGCGCAATGCCACTGGTCAATGAAATGAAACAACTGGGAGTTGAACATGGCAGTGACTCACCCCGTGGTCGTTACGAACACTGATTTTGCACAGGAGATCGAGGGGCACGATGGCCTCGCGATGGTCGACTTTTGGGCCACGTGGTGCGGCCCGTGCCAGATCATAGCTCCGGTCGTTGTACAACTAGCTCAGGAGTACGAGGGGCGGCTGAAGGTGGCGAAGCTCGACGTTGATGCCAATCAGGAGACGGCAGTCCGGTTCAACGTGCGCTCCATCCCGAGCGTCTTGTTCTTCAAGGGCGGACAGCACGTTGACACGGTGGTCGGAGCTGTCCCCAAGGCGTATCTTGTAGAGAAGATCGAGCAACACCTCGGTTAGGGACGCGCCTCAGCCTACGCGGGCGCGACAGCGCTGGCAATCCCGGGCGATGGGTCGTCTCAAGCAACGCATCGCCCGGGCCTCACATTCAGCAACAGACGTCATCCTCTGCCCATGCGTCTGAGCACTGCGCGGCTGGTCAACACGAGAATTCGCCTGGCACAGCTCCAGTTTCCCGCTGGCCAGGTGCATGTGCCACGTACGCGCTCCATCTTCGTCCATCTCGACAACCTGCTCCACTTTGCCAAGGTCGACCGGGAGGGTCGGGTGGACGGGTATGTTGCCGCGTACCTGCCCGATGAAGTCGTCTTGCTGCTGCTGCGCGGTGGTGAGCTGGCGACCGCCGTATCGATCGGAGAGGCAGGCCGCGAGGTCTTGCCCATCGCCACTGCGCTCGCTGACATCCGCCGGGAAGTGGAGCGCGGCGAGTTGGTCTTCTGCGATGCACCGGTCAAGCAACTCGCGTGGATGTACGCAAGCTGCGCCGCGCCCGCTGAGCCGCGACTCCTCGATTCAGAGCGACCGCAGCAGGTATTTCCCGCACTGAACGAGGAGAAGTTCACCGGCGTTCTCGAGCTCATTTCGGACGGTTGCGTGAACTATTTCCGCTTCAAGGAGGGCGGTTTCCTGGATGGGTTTTTTTGGGACAAAGACGACGACACCCCCGTCCGGAGCCACGTAGAGACCCTGTTTGCGCCAACGGATGCGGGAGAGCGTCCCGAGATCGCAGCCGCGGTCTTCCCCGACGCCGCTGAGCTTCCCATCCAGGCGCCGCCGGAATTGGTGCAGACGTACCGGGAGTTGTTCTGGGCCATTGTGGCGGCAGCCGACGCGGAAGCGTCGGGCGAAGCAATGAAGCACGCGGTGCGCCTGCGCGATCTGACGGGTAAGGTCCACACGCCGCTCGAAGCCATCGGGTTGCCGTTGGATCGTGACGCGACGCCGATCGTCACGACGCCGGAGGCATTGAACGTCGCGCTGAGCGATTGGGCCCTGCCGTTCCTCGAGCAGGTCGAAATCGTCGCGCCGGGGGTCGCGCCGGCTGTGCTCGAGTCGGCAACCCGTGACCACCGCTTCGTCCTCCAGAAGGCGGGCTTCTACGACCGCCTCCCCTGGACGGTTCACTGGTGACGCTCGGGACGCTCTACGTTGTTGCGACGCCACTAGGCAACCTGGCAGATCTCTCCGAACGCGCAAAACGCATTCTGCAGGACGTAGCGCTCGTAGCAGCGGAGGACACCCGGCGAGCGCGGATCCTGCTTCAGCATGTGGATGCCCGTCCCCGCGTGCAGAGCCTGCACGCGCATTCCCCGGAAAGTCGGCTTGAGGCGATCCTGCGTGCGCTCGAGGGCGGTGACGACGTTGCCGTGGTGGCGGACGCCGGTACGCCAACCGTCTCGGACCCGGGGACCCAACTCGTGCAACGGGCGCGTCAACGCGGAGCCCGGGTGGTTCCGGTGCCCGGACCCTCGGCGGTCACGACGGCCCTCAGCGCGTCGGGGCTACCGGCGGATCGCTATACCTTTTTCGGCTTCATCCCCCGCAAAGGCGCCCAACGGCACCGCCTCATCGACACGGTGGCCGGCGCGGCGTGGACCAGTGTGCTGTACGAGGCTCCCGCCCGGTTGGTCCGGTTGCTGACCGATCTGACGTCCGCCTGCGGCGGCCAGCGGGCTGCCGTGGTCGCCCGGGAACTCACGAAGGTGCACGAGGAGATACGCGTGGGAAACCTCGCCGACTTGGCGGTTTACTACGAGGAGAATCCTCCGCGCGGCGAGGTGACGTTGATCGTGGGGGCGAGACCACGTGGGGAACGCGGGGTGGAGGTCGACGAGGCAGTCGTGCGCAGTCGTGCGAGCGAACTGCTCGAGGAGGGGATGAGCCGACGGGACGCAGCCACCCGCCTGGCTGCGGAGTTCTCGTTGGCTCGTCGGGAGACGTACCGCATCGTGATGGCCATGTGATTCGCTTCGCCGCTCTTGCACTCGGCCTCGGTCTGGCCGTGCTGCCGCCTGACAGCCCGCCACCGCCGCTCGTCGTGGGCCGACTACAGTACGATGGTGGTGGCGATTGGTATGCCAATCCGTCGAGTCTGCCCAACCTCATTGCCGCCATCAACGAGCGCACGGCCCTGCACGTCCATGAGCGTGAGCAGGTCGTCAAGCTGACCGATCCCCGGCTGTGGGACCTCCCATTCCTCTACATGACCGGCCACGGCAACGTGCGCTTCTCGCCTGAGGAGATCCCGATCCTGCGGCGTTTCCTCGAACACGGCGGCTTCCTGCACGCTGACGACAACTACGGGATGGACGAGTCCTTTCGGCGTGAGATCGCCAGGTTGTTTCCGAACCACCCCCTCGTGGAAGTGCCGCTGGATCACCCGATCTATCATGTCATGTACGAGCTTCCCGAGGGCGTCCCCAAGATCCACGAACACGATGGTCTTCCAGCTCAGGGATTCGGGATCTTCCTCGGTGGGCGGCTGGCGGTCTTCTACTCGTACCAGGCCGACCTCGGCGACGGCTGGGAGGACCCGGGTGTGCACGACGATCCCGCTCAGCTTCGCGAGCGCGCACTCCGTATGGGTGTGAACCTCTTCGTGTACGCAGCAACGGCCATCCCATGACCGGCACCCGACGCTGGCTCGAGGACAGGCGTCGCGCTCTGCTCCTGCGACGCCTTCTTGGCGGAGTGCTGCTTGGCATAGGGCTCCTCATGGGGGCGCTCAGCGTGGGGATTCTCCTCGCGAGGCTGGGCATTGCGCAGCGTGCGCCTGTGGGGGCGTTCGTGGGGTGGACGCTCGCCCTCGTGGGAATCGCGTGGGGCGTGTTCCGTGTCTCGCGTGCGGCGCGTGATGCACAGATCGGAGCGCTCGCGGAAACCGCAGAGCGTGCGGGGGATCGGCGGGCGGGCTGGGTTGCCGGCCCGGCAGCGTGGGAGGAAACGGTGGGCGACTCGGCGTTAGCCGGGCTTGCCGACCGACAGGTCTCGGCATGGCTCGCGACAGATGGGGACCGGGTGCTCGCCGCAGTGCGGCGCACCGCAACACGCTCACTCGTCACCGGCGCGTCGATCTTCACGGCAGGGACCGTCGCCTTCGCCGCTGTGAACCCGCAGCGAGACGCGGGGATGTTCTGGCGGCCGTGGGCCGCGCTGGCGCGGGGCCGCGGCCCGGTCACCCTCGAGGTCGACCGAGTGCGGGTGGCCCGCGGAGACCGTATCACCGCGACGATCCAGGCGTCCGGACGGAGCGGCGCATCCCTCTGGGTCAGATCCCCCGGTGAGCCGTGGGGCCAGAGGCGCGTCGAGCTCGATTCCGCCGGTGAGGCATCGGTGGTTCTCGGCCCCCTCTTCGCCGACCGCTACCTCCGAGCGGTGAGCGGGAATCGTTCATCGGAGACCATCCACGTCGAAGTCGAACTCCCGGCACTGCTCACCGACTTCGAGCTGCTGGCGCGGTATGCCACGTACCTGGATCGACCGGACGAGCCGGTGGAGCCGGGACCCGATCCGGTGTTGGTGCCGGAAGGCACGTCGATCCTCACGCGCGGTGCCGTGACCGTTCCGGTCGCGGGCGTCACGTGGCGCCGGGAGAATCGGGCGGTGCCGTTGCGAGTCGACGGCGCTCGATTCTCGGGCGAGCTTCCGGTGCGCGGGAGCGGCCGTTGGCGTCTGACAGTCGCGCTGGCAAGTGGGGGAGCGTTGGCCGAGCCCAACCCGGAGCTACACCTGGTTGTGGTGCGTGATAGCGCACCCGTGGTCGCGATCCCGGCGCCGGGGGCGGATACGACGATGCCCCTCACGCTCAAGCAGTCCGTGCTCGTGGACGCCCGGGATGATCACGGCCTGCGTGCGCTCGAGATCGAGAGCTGGCGGGTAAGCCGGTTGGGTCTTCGCTCCGAGGCCGTCACGGAGGCTATTGCCCTTCCAGAGAGTGGAACGGATCACGCACTGACCCATTGGGTGCTCGACCTCAATGGTCGTGGGTTCCTGCCCGGTGACACCGCCTTTGTTCGCGCGCGCGCGCGCGACAATGCGCCAGTGCCGCACACCGGTCAGAGTCGGGTGTTGCGGCTCCGGTTGCTCGCGATGTGGGAGCTGCGGCAGGCGATGCGTGAGGCGTCGCAGACCGTTGCCGCCGGTGTCGACTCGTTGGTCGCGGTCCAGGAACAGCTCACACGCCGCATCGAAGACCTTGCCGCGGAGCGGGAGCGTGGGGCCGGTGCCGAGGGTGATCGTGCCGGAACCCCGTTGGCTGATCAGTTGCCGTTTGAGTCGGTGGAGCGGGCTCGCGAACTCCTCGGTGAGGAGGAGGCGGTGACCGAGCGCGCGCGGTCGCTGCGGGACGAGATCCGTACGCTATCCGAGTCCGCGTGGAGCGCGGGCCTCACCGATCCGGCATTTCACGAGCAGCTCCGCGAGATCCAGACGCTCCTGGAGCGGGCCCTTAGCGAGGAGTTGGTGGAGCGGCTCGAAACGCTCCGGGATGCCCTCGCGCAGTTGCACGCGGCTGAGGCGCGTGACGCGTTGCGACAGCTCGCTGAGGCGGCGCAGCAACTGCGGGAGGAGTTGAGCCGAGGCCGCGAGCTGTTCGAGCGAGCGGCCATCGAGGGTGACCTCACCACCCTCGCCGCCGATGCCGACGAACTTGCGCAACACCAGCGCGAGTGGAATGCAGCCGTCGGACAGATACCCGACAGCGCGAGCGCTCGAGCGGAACGCGACATGGCGGCTCAGGCCGCCGAACTCGCCGAGCGGCTCGCGCAACTCGACGCGGCGCTCGACTCCGCAGGCACGGCGGCAGCTGGGCTGGAACAGGGGGAGACTCGGGCGACCCGGGCGTCGCAGTCGATGACCCGTGCGGCCCAACAGGCGGCTACGGGTGCTGTCGACCGGGCGCGGCAGTCGGGGGCCGAGGCCTTGGAGGCGCTGGACCCTCTAGGAGCGAGCCTGCGCGAGGAGCGTAACCGACTCCGCGAACAGTGGCGCGAAGAGGTGATGGCCGAGCTCGATCGGGCGCTCGTTGAAGGCGCCCAGCTGGCGCAGCGCCAGCAGGAGATCGAGGAACGACTGCGGCGTGGTGAGTCGGGAGCGGACGTCCGGGGGTCACAAGCGGCGGTGAAAGCAGGAGTGGATCGCGTTGCCGAGCGGCTCAAGACCGCCGCCGGCAAGAATGCGCTCGTGTCGCCGCAGCTCGCAGCCGCGCTTGGGCTGGCGCGGCAACGCATGGAGCAATCGCTCGGCGAGCTTCAGCAGCCCAACCCGGGCACTCGGGAGGCCGGCGAACTTGCTGGCCAGTCGCTCGATGCTCTCAACCAGGCGGTGTATGCGATGGTCCGGAGCCGCGGCGACGTGGCTGGTGCCCAATCCGGATCGGGATTGGCGGAGGCGCTGGAACGCTTGGCGGAGCTGGCCAACGAGCAAGGAGGAATCAACGCGCAGTCTGGTGGGTTGCTGCCGATGATGCAGGCCGGCGGGGTCCAGCTCCTCGAACAGCTGCGCGTGTTGGCGGCCCAGGAGCGGTCCCTGGCAGCGGAGCTCGAACGGATGCGGGCAGGGGGAGAGCTGAGCGGGGCGGGTGCGCTCGCGGAAGCAGCCCGCGAGATTGCCGATGACCTTGCCGCCGGGCGACTCGACCGCGAAGTACTCGAGCGTCAGGAGCAGCTCTTCCGCCGCCTGCTCGATGCGGGTCGCAGTCTGGAGAGCGAAGAGGAAGACCAGCGGCGCGAACGCGTCGCCGAGACGGCCCGACCCGGCAACCTACGCGTGCCGGAGGCGAGCGACCCTGCGGTGGGTGGAGCGCCGCGGTTTCCGTTCCCTACCTGGGAGTCGCTGCGCGGGTTGTCACCGGAGCAGCGCCGTCTCATTCTCGACTACTTCCGCAGGTTGAACGATGTCAGGCCGTGAGCTGCTGGCGGTTGGATGCTGGATCGTGACGAGCGTGACCGCGGTCCACGCCCAGGAGGCCCTGCAGCTTGAGCGTGCCGGCAGGTTCGACGCCGCGGCTCGTGCGTACCGGGCGGAACTCCGCAACGAGCCGGCAAATCTCTCCCTACTGATGGGGCTCGAGCGCATGCTGCAGCGCGTGGGTCGCATGGACTCCCTGCGGCCCTATGTGCGACGTGCGGTGGAGGCCGACCCGGGAAGCGAAGCCCTCCGCGAGTTCGAGTTTCATGCGACGGCAGCACTCGATGGCGCGGACAGCGTGGCGGCGGTGGCCGCACGATGGATGGTAGCGTTCCCCAGGAGCGCGAGCCCCTACCGCGAGTGGGCGTTGTGGCTTGCTCGCCGAGGGGATACCGGTGCGGCGCAGGCGGTGCTCGCAACCGGCCGGACGCGCACCGGGGACGCGGCCCTCGCGCAGTACAGCGCGCAGGCGTTTGCGCTGTCGGGGCAGTGGCGCGAGGCGGCGCAAGGTTGGGGTGTCGCCGTCGCGGAAGACCGGAGCTTGGTGAGCGTGGCGGTGGGGAGCCTCAGGCGGGCGCCCGAGGAGCAGCGTAACGCCATCGTGGGTGTCCTGGTGGCCGACGCGGAGTCCGCAGGTCGCTGGCTTGCCGCAGATCTCTTGGCCGACTGGGGACGGCCCGAACAAGCGTGGACCTTGCTCGACAGCGCCCTGCCGGCCGACGTCGGTGTGGCAATCGCTCTGTTGCGCCACTTCGCCGATCACGTGGCCCGCGTGCGCACGCCGGCCGCGGCCCGGGCTCGCGGGTATGCCTACGAGCGCCTCGCGGCGCTGGAGACGGGCCCGGCGGCGGACCGGGCACGAGTGGCGGCCGCGCGGGCGTTTGCCGACGCTGGCGACGTGGTCGCCGCGCGACGGCTGCTGAGCCAGGTCGGGATCGACACCAGCTCGATGTCGCCACCGACCGCCGCGGCAATGGCGACGTTCATTCAACTGCTCGCCGATGCTGGGCAGGTGGCGGAGGCCGAAGAGCGATACCGCGCGTGGCAGTCTCGTATCACACCGAGTGACGGTGCTGTAGTTCGTGAGGCACTCGCGTGGGGCTGGGTCCGGCGGGGTGAACTCGGTCGCGCGGAACAGGTGCTTGTGGGCGATTCAACGGTGGGCACACAGGCCGTGATGGGGTGGGTAGCCCTCTACCGGGGAGCGCTGGGTGAGGCGCGGGCACGATTCCGGGCGGCGGGTCCGTACGTGCATGCGCGCGAGGAGGTCACGCGTCGCTCGGGTATGCTCGTGTTGTTGGAGCGCATTCGGGCCGAACGACTGCCGCAATTCGGGGAGGCGCTCCTCGCCGTCGCGCGGGGGGATACGACGGATGGGGTCGGACAATTACGCGTGGTGGCAGATGCGCTTCCGCCACAGGGTGGCAGGGCCGACGTGTTAGGCCTGGCCGGTGAGCTGGCGGCGCGCCAGTCGGACTTCCCCGCCGCCGAATCGCTGTTGCTCGCCGCGCTCGCCGCCGATCCGGAGGGCCCCGGTGCCCCAGGCGCGGAGTATGCGTTGGCGAAGGTGCTCGTGGCGTCGGGTAGCAACGCCGGCGCGATTCGCCGACTCGAGCACTTGATTCTGAGCTATCCGGAGAGTGCCGTCGTACCGCAAGCACGACGGCTCCTCGATCGAGCACGTGGAATGGTGCCCAAGTCATGAAGCGGCGAACGTTCGTCGGCGCGATGGGGGCGCTCGTGTTCACCCGAACATCGGGGAAAGCCGGGGCGTCGCCCGCCGCGGCTGGGGCCGTGCAGGGGCTGCTCGTCCCGATGGACGAACGACAGACGAACCACCTCAAGGCCTACGGCATGACGTTCCGTTCGCTGAAACGCGGCGGGCGAGGTGAGTGGCTCCTCAACTATCGGGGTGGCAGCTTCCTGCTCTCGGGCGACGCAACCGTCCGCCGGGAAGCCGCGCTGGACGGCGTGCTCGTCGAGGAAATCGGGGCGTCCCGCGAACTCGATCTGCGCGGAGCCATTGCCAGCAGCAACATGGATGCAATTCCGCTGGAGAAAGCGCCCAAGGTGGCGGTCTACGCTCCACCGACCGCAGCACCGTGGGACGATGCCGTCACGATGGCCCTCGAGTATGCGGGGATCGACTACGACAAGATCTGGGATCCCGAGGTTCTTGCGGGGCGGTTGCCGGACTACGAGTGGCTGCACTTGCACCACGAGGACTTCACCGGACAGTTCTCCAAGTTCTACCTGACCTCGAGTGCGGCGCCGTGGCTGCGTGAGATGGTGCAGCTCCACACCCGCACGGCCCGCACCTTGGGATTCGAGGACCCCGCAGCGCTCAAGCAAGCGGTCGCCCGTGCCATTCGGCGCTACGTGGACAGTGGAGGCTTCCTGTTTGCGATGTGCACGGCGACCGAGACGCTGGAGCTCGCGCTGGCGGCGGAGGGTGTAGACATCGCGGCGCAATACAGCGATGGGTCGCCCATGGATCCGGATGCGGAGGACCGTCTGCAATGGGGTCGCTCCCTCGCGTTTCGCGATGCCCGACTCGAGCCCTCGCCGGCAATCGCGAGCTTCTCCGATATCGACGGTCATCAGGTAAACCATCCATCGCGTCGACAGCAGCTTGGCGCGTTCACGCTGTTCAACTTCAGTGCCAAGATCGACCCCGTGCCGTCGATGTTGGTGCAGTGCCACCGCGAGGTCATCCCCGACTTCTACGGGCTCACGACCTCGTTCCTGCGCGACCGGCTGAAGCCCGGCGTGACCGTGTTGGCCGAAGAGACGGGTGCGCCGTGGGTGAAATACATCCACGGCGAGTTCGGCCACGGCACGTGGACGTTCCTTGGCGGGCACGATCCGGAGGATCCCCAACATCAGATCGGCGATCCGGCAACGGATTTGTCGCTCTATCCTAACTCTCCCGGGTACCGGCTGATTTTGAACAACGTGCTTTTCCCGGCGGCGAAGAAACGCGAGCTGAAGACGTGAGCGCCCTCTCGCCATCCGCCCGAGCGCTCCTCGCGTCGGAGATTGCACGAGCCGGTCATCGCGAGGTCTCATTCGTCGCCCGTGTCGCCGCGGATGGCTCCATTGTGGACCCACGGGTCGTGGCGCGCGGCACCGTCGACTCCGTGCTCGCGCTGCCTGGCGTCGCCGAGCGGGGCGACATGGTGCTCCACAATCACCCCAGCGGGTCCCTCGAGCCGTCGACGGCCGATCTCCACGTCGCGGCGAGCTTGCACGACGGTGGGATCGGCTTTGGGATCGTCAATGACTCGGCGGATGAGCTGTATGTGGTGGTCGAGGTTCCTAAAGCGCGACCGTATGTGCGTCTCGATGCGGTTGCGATGGCAGCGGCGTTGGGTGAAGGTGGGACGGTCTCCCGTGTGCTCGGTCAGTTCGAGGACCGACCCAGCCAGCGCGACATGACGGCCTACGTCGCGGATACGTACAACGATGGTGGTGTGGCGTTGCTCGAGGCGGGAACCGGGGTCGGGAAGTCGTTCGCGTACTTGATTCCGGCGATCGAGTGGAGCATGGGCAACGGCGAGCGAACCGTCGTGTCGACCAACACGATCAACCTTCAGGAACAGCTCGTTGGCAAGGACCTCCCGATGCTGGCGCGAGCGTTTGCCGACCGAGAGCGCTTGCCCACGTTCGCCCTGCTCAAGGGCTGGAACAATTATGTCTGTCTCGCTCGGCTGGAGCTGGCTCGCGGCGGGCAGGGGTCGCTCATGGAGCCGGAGCGAGACGGTGAACTCGCGACGTTGATCGAGTGGGCCGCGCACACTACGGACGGGACGCTCAACGATCTGGTCGACCCTCCGTCCTACGAGGTGTGGGAAGAGGTACGGGCCGAAGCCGACCTCTGCACACGACTGGAGTGCCCGCACTTCGACCGGTGTTTCTTGTTCGAAGCACGCCGGCGTGCCGCCGAGGCCGACATCGTCGTGGTCAACCACCACTTGCTCGCAGCCGACCTGGCGGTGCGGCGCGCACAGGACAACTGGCAGGAAGCCGCGGTACTCCCACCCTATCGTCGCTTGGTGCTCGATGAAGGCCACCACCTCGAGGACGTGGCGGCGCAGCACCTTGGCACGCAGGTGACGTCCCGCGGCATGCTCAGGCTTCTTGGTCGAATGGAGCGGAATGGAAGGGGACTCATCCCGACGTTGCTGACGGAGCTGGCGAAACGCGACGATCTCCTGAGCGGCGCGTCGGCGGATCTTCTCCGCACCGGCGTGTTGCCGTCCGTCAACGATGCACGCCGTCATGTGGAACGCGTCTTCAAACTGCTCGCGGATCGAGTGCTGGAAAGCAGAGGCGGGGTGCTGCGGCTCGATGACGAATTCGGGTCTGACGGTGTCTGGGAAGCTGGACTCGGTGAAGACCTCGACCAGCTCGTGGGGACGTTGCGAAGCCTGCGCGACGGCGTCGAACTCGTAGCGGACCGCCTGGAGCTCACGGAAGAGCCCGATCGCCGCTCGCAGATCGTACAGGAGCTGCGCGGGGTGGTGCGGCGCCTCGAGGCAGCTTTGGACGGATTCTCGCTGACGCTGCGGCCGCCGCCCGATCTGAATCTGGTTCGCTGGATCGAGCGACGTGGTGAGCGACCGAGTGGCGGGTTGCCGTTTCCCGTCGCCCTGACCGCCGTTCCGCTGGATCTCGCGACGCTGCTGCGTGAGTCTGTGTTCGATCGAGTCGAGACGGTGGTGGTGACGAGCGCGACGTTGGCTGCCGGAGGGTCGTTTGAGTTCCTCAAGGATCGCGTCGGGCTCGCGATCCCTCCGGATCCCGTCACGTTCGCGGAGATCCTGCCCTCTCCGTTCGATTTTGCCAGCCAGTGTCTGTTCGGCGTTCCGATCGATATCGCCGATCCTCGTGCCAACGAGCCGGAGCACGACCGCGCGGTGGCGCGCGCGATCGTGTCACTGGCGCACGCCTCTGACGGGGGCATGTTCGTCCTGTTCACCAGCCACGCGGCGCTGCGTCGAGTCGCAGGGATGATCCGGGAAACGATCGGGAGCAGGTGGCCGCTGTTGGTGCAAGGCGAGGCGCCTCGTGACTACCTACTCCGGCGGTTTCGCGACCTCGGATCGGCGGTGCTGCTGGGAACCGACAGCTTCTGGGAGGGGGTGGATGTTCCGGGCCGGTCGCTGCGCGCGTTGGTGTTGGCGAAACTACCGTTCAAGGTGCCAAGCGAGCCGCTCACGCAGGCGCGCTTGGAAGTGCTCGAGGCCAAAGGGGTCGATGGGTTCCGCAACTACCTCCTCCCACTTGCGGCACTCAAGCTGAAACAGGGGTTTGGACGCCTCGTCCGCACGAAGAGCGATGTCGGGGTCGTCCTGTTGTTGGATCAGCGGATCGTGAAGCGCAACTACGGTGACGTACTGCTCAATTCCCTGCCACCCGCCCAACGTGTGATCGGTGACTGGGCGGCGGTGCACGGAGCCGCGGAGGAGTTCTTTGCGCACCACGGGATCGGAGCGCCCGCGTGATCCGACCTGCCGATCGGCTGGCGAGTCTGCCCGCCTACACGGTCGCGGAGCTGGCCGCCATCAAACGGCGGCTCTTGCATGACGGTGTCGACGTCATTGACTTGAGCGCAGGGGACGCCGACTTCCCGCCGCCCGACCCGGCCGTCGCCGCCTTGTCGGAGGCGGTGCGGGATCCGGCGATGAGCCGTTATGCCTTTCAGGTCGGACTGCGTGAGTTCCGTGAGGCGGCCGCCCAGTACATGCAGCGCCGGTTCGCGGCTGACTTCGATCCCATGGACGAGCTCCTGCCGCTCCTCGGGTCGAAAGACGGGCTGGCCCACCTCGCGCTGGCCTTCGTCAATCCGGGCGACGTATGCGCGCTCCCCGACCCCGGGTATCCCGCCTATCTGGGTGGTGCCGTGCTCGCCGGTGCGGATGTCGAGTTGATGCCGCTCACGGCGGAGAACGGATTCCTCGTCGAGCTCGGGGAGCTGTCGTCTGACCGGCTCGCCGCCACTCGGCTGGTCTATCTCAACTACCCCAACAACCCGACAGCAGCCGTCGCGCCACGCGAATACCTCGAGCGCACCGTTGAGCTGTGCCGCGAACATGGCATCGTCCTCGCGTACGACAATCCCTACTGCGAGATCACGTTCGACGGGTATCGAGCCCCCAGCATCTTTGAGATCGACGGCGCCCGGGATGTCGCCATCGAGTTTCACACCGTCTCGAAGAGCTTCTGCATGACGGGCTGGAGACTCGCATGGGCCGCCGGTCGCCAGGAGTTGATTGCGACGCTTCGCAAACTGAAGACATGGGTCGATACGGGGGTGTTTCTCGCCGTGCAGCGAGCAGGCGCCGCCGTGCTGCCCATTGCGGAGTCGCTCGTGGCTCCCTTCGTGACCCACCTGGCCGCGCGGCGTGACGCGACGGTCGACGCGCTCGCGGCCGTCGGGCTGCCAACCTCGAAGCCCCAGGCGACGATGTATCTCTGGGTCCGCCTTCCGGATGGTCTCCGGTCGGAGGCGTTCACGCGGGAGGTCTTGGAGCGCGACGCCGTGCTGCTCCTTCCAGGCACGGCCTTTGGCCGGGGTGGAGAGGGCTACTTCCGCATCGCGTTGACCGTTGGCACCGATCGGCTGCTTGAGGGTGTGAACCGGCTGGCGCGCGCACTCGATCGACTGGGGGCGGGCGCGTGAGCAGCCCCCGGTTCTACCTGCCGCCGCCCGAGCGAGACAATCCTCTCTGGAACGTCGTCAGTCTGGTCGTTCACGTGATCATCGTGGCAGTCGCGGTGAGCGTGGCGGGGCCGACGTTCCTCCAGGAGGAACGGATTACTCGCATCACGCTCCTCCCGCTGGATGTTCCGGGCGTGCGCCAGACCACGATGCCGACGTATCGGGGGATACCGAGCGGGATCCCCGGGGCGGGGGCGGGCGGAATCGTGGGCGTCGTGCCGAGTGCGCGGATCGATTCAGCGCTGCCTCCTCCTGCGCTTCGCTATGTGATCAGCGACGTCGCCGGGCTCATGGGAGATACCGTCGGGCCGCCGATTCCGCCGGGTCCGCGTCGTCTCATCGGTCCGGCGTACGGGGACGGGCGAGTCTGGGTCCGCGCCCCCGAGGCCGAGCTCGGAGTCGTCGGTCCCTCGGGAGACGTGGCGACGCACGCCGCTCGGGTTGACAGCGCCGTGCGCGCACGCATCCAGGCGTTCATCGACACCATGCCACGCGACAGCTTCGCCCTCCCGCCACCGACTCGGTGGACGACGGAGATCGCCGGCAATACCTGGGGTATCGACGGCACATGGATCTACCTCGGGGACATCAAGATCCCGACGGCACTACTGGCGTTGTTGCCGTTTCCGCAGGGGAATTACGAGCAGGCGCAGGCGGCTGCCCAACTTCAAGGTATGCGTGAGGACATCATCCAGGCCGCGCGGCGCGCCGAGACCGCCAAGGAATTCCGCAGCTACGTGAACGAGCTGCGCCGGCGGCGAGACGAGGAACGCGAGCGGCTGAAAGCGAGACGGGATACGATCGTCCCGTAGTAGGGTGGGGTCTATCCCGCCGCCCTGGCACTGCATCGCTGACGGCGGTTACGAGCCTTCCTCTGCGGGGACCCAGGCCTCCGCCGCTCTCATGCGGTGGAGGCTCTCCTGCTTTCCCACGATCTCCAGCAGCACGTTGACGGGCTCCGACACCGTCTGCCCGGTGAGTGCTACCCGGATCGGTTGAAACACGGCGCCGGCGGCGAGGCCCCCCGCGTCGGCGAGCGCGCGGAGCTCGGTCTCGAGTTGCTCCCGCGTCCAATCGGATTCCGCGGTGGACGCAAGACACTCCCGCGCGGCGGCCAGCGCGGCCCGAAACCCGTCGGGGTCCTTCGCGATCAACTTGTCCGCCTTGGCATCGCGCTCGATCAGCGTGCGATTGAAGCGTACGGCCGCCCGGTGCGCCAGCTCGAGTGTCGTGCGCGCGCGTTCGCTCTGCACCTGGATGGCGTGCAGGAGGTGCTCGCGGCCGACGGCATCGGGCTCGACACCTTTCCGAGCGATCTCTTCCTCCACCAGCGGCCACAACACGGCGGGATCCGTTCGGCTGATATACTGCCCGTTCATCCACTCGAGCTTGGTGACGTCGAAGATGGCGCTCTTCTTCTGGATCTTTTCGATGGAGAACGCGGCGATCAGTTCGTCGGGCGTGACGAAGAGCTCGCGTTCGTCACCGGGATTCCACCCGAGGAGCGCGAGGAAGTTGCGCATCGCGTCCGGCAGGATTCCCAACTGGCGGTACTCTCCCACAGCCATCGCTCCGTGGCGCTTCGACAACTTCCGTCCGTCGGGGCCATGAATCATCGGCAGGTGGGCAAACACGGGGGGCTCGTGGCCCAGCGCCTGATACGCGGCGATCTGCTTCGGCGTGTTCGAGATGTGGTCGTCGCCACGCATCACATGCGTGATCCGCATGTCGAGGTCGTCGGCGACCACAGTGAAGTTGTACGTTGGCGTCCGGTCGGACCGGAGAATCACCCAGTCTTTGATGTCGGACCCCTGGAAGCTGACGGGTCCATTGATGAGGTCGTGCCAGGCGATCTCCGCATCCGGCATGCGAAACCGGATGGCGCCTTCCTCCTCATACGCCTTGTCCTCGCTGAGCAGGCGGTCGGCGAGCGCCTGGTGGCGCGTGATTCCGGCGCCTTGGAACACGATTTCCTCGTCGACATCGAGTCCCAGCCAGTGCAGACCATCGAGAATGACCTGCACGTGCTCGTCGGACGAGCGTGCGCGATCGGTATCCTCAATGCGGAGGAGGAACGTGCCGCCGGCCTTCCGCGCGAACAGCCAGTTGAACAACGCGGTCCGCGCGCCGCCCACGTGGAGGTACCCCGTGGGTGACGGGGCGAAGCGAACACGGGTTTGGGAGTTGCTCATTGTCTCGAACGCAAGCTCCCTCCCACATGCCCGGGTGGCAAGGGGGAGGGAGGAGTCACGGAGAGGGGGGGATTCGAACCCCCGATAGGGCTTTTAACCCTATAACGGTTTAGCAAACCGCCGCCTTCAGCCTCTCGGCCACCTCTCCAGGGAAGCGAGGGCAGCAGGGCCGTACGTCGGACACCGCGTGTGGCCCTACCGCGCGACCGCCGGAAATGTCACGGGACCCGCGGAGGAACACAACCCTGCGGCTACGTGCCTGCGAGCAGCTCCGGGAACCGCTTGATGACGCTCTTCTTC
This sequence comes from Gemmatimonadota bacterium, assembly GCA_039588295.1. Taxonomy (GTDB): domain Bacteria; phylum Gemmatimonadota; class Gemmatimonadetes; order Gemmatimonadales; family GWC2-71-9; genus JAOTVV01. The sequence goes on along the minus strand of JBDHAB010000021.1, from coordinate 12,537 downwards.
GCGCCGCCCGAGATGGGTTTTCTGCCGATATAGACGTCGAACAAGGCCCAGCAAAGGGCAGGGGAGTCGATTTCCGCTTTCACCTCGCCGCGCACCGAAGACATGAGCGTGCCGTCGGCGCAGGTGAACACGAGTTCGGAGAACTTCGTGAGCTCGTCCACGTTGAAGTACGCGCGGAACTCACCCAGGGCATCTTCCCCACCGGGCATGTTCATCTCGGTGGCGGCCCGCTGCACCCGTGGCCGCAGCGCGCCGTCGAACGCGTCAGCCATGTCATCGCCGCCCACCCCACGGGTCATGACAAGACGAAGCGTCATGGGAAAGCCCATCTCGAGGAGTTGTCCGTAAAACTCCTGGTCCTTCTCGAGTTCTTTGGACGTTCGGCCCGCGAACCCACTCAAGGCGGCCCGTGCGGCGTCCGCATCGACGTACAGTCCGAACGCATACACTTTCACCTTGAGGAACGTCTTGGTGCGGATCCCGGTGCCGGTGAGTAGATGTTGCTCCATGTGGCCCGGCACGGTCAGGTGCACAGGAAACGCGACGGCGCTGTTGCGCTCGTAGACCGTATCCTCGGCCGCCTCCTGGGCATGGAGAGGGGGCGCGAGGACCGCGAGCACCCCGAGAATTGAGAGAACGCGCTTCATGGCTGCTCCGGCGTGGCTGGTTGGGGTTCTCGGCAAGTTGCTCATTCTGCTTGGTCGCGCAAGGGCTGACAAGGGTCGGAGCGCGAACTGCGGCCTGGCACAGTGCGTCGCGTTCGGCGCGCCGCCGTCGGTCGCAACGCTCGACGCCTCAAACGGTATAGTGCCCCACGTCGATGATGCGTGCGGCTATGGCGTCGTGCAGCTTCGCTCGGTTGACCGGGACGTGTTTGGAAAGCCGACGCAGCCCGGCCATCATGGTCCGCAACTCGTCGCCTTCGGCACTCTGCGCCAGGACGTTCCGGCCCCAAACCGCCACGCGGTCCATCGCGTCGTGGACGTAGAGCGATACCATGTCCGCCATGGTCTGGGCCCTGTCCTCGCCATCCCTGGCGGCGGTCTTGAGTGCCCGCAACAGGCCGCTCTCACACGCGTAGGTCTCCATCACCATGTCTGCGGCGTCCGAGAGGATCTCCTGCTGATCCTTGATGTTCTCGCCATGTTTCTGCGCGGCGAAGCCCAACGCGGCCACACAGGCCTTCTTCATGGCGGCGACGAGCTTGGCCTCCTCCTCGAGGAACCCCGGCTCGCCCGCCTCCTCGAACGACGGCGGGCCCAGAAGATCCTCGGCGACCTGCTTGGCCGCGGCAAAGAAGGGAAGCTGCTTCTTGAGCGCCTTCCGCAGGATCATGCCGGGAATCAGCATCCGGTTGATCTCGTTGGTGCCTTCGAAGATCCGATTGATCCGTTCGTCGCGGTAGATCTGCTCGAGCGGGTAGTCCTCGCAGAAGCCGTATCCACCCAGCATCTGGAGCCCTTCCTCGGCGGCGAGCGCCAACGACTCGCTGGCGAAGACCTTGATCATGGAACACTCGATCGTGTACTCCTCAACCTTCTCAATGGTCTTCCGATCGAAATCCTCAGCGGCCGGGTCCAGGCTGTGGATCGCACCGTCCATCAGACCGGCGGTGCGGTACACCATCGACTCCGACACGTACGTGCGGGCCGCGATGTCGGCGATCTTGGCGCGGATCAGTCCGAAGTCACTCAGGGGATGCCCGAACTGCTGCCGCTGCTTCACGTAGGGGACTGCGTGCTCGAGCGCGAGCTTGCAGCCGCCCACCGTGGCCGCGCCCAACTTGAACCGGCCGACGTTCAGAATGTTGAAGGCGACGACGTGTCCCCGGCCGATCTCGCCCAACACGTTCTCCGCAGGAACCTTGGCGTCTTCGAGGATCACGGCACAGGTGGACGACCCGTGGATCCCCATCTTCTTCTCCTCAGGGCCGATGCTGAGCCCAGGGGAGTCCCGGTCCACGATGAACGCGGTGAACTTCTCGCCGTCCACCTTGGCAAACACGATGAGGATGTCGGCGTAGCCGGCGTTGGTGATGTACTGTTTCGTGCCGTTGAGCACGTAGTGCGTGTTGTCGTCCGAGAGGACGGCGGTGGTGCGCGCCGAGAGCGCATCAGACCCCGCACCGGGCTCGCTGAGCGCATAGCAGCCGACGATTTCCCCCGTCGCCAGCTTCGGCAGGTACTTCGCCTTCTGTTCCGTTGTGCCGAAGTAGACGATGGGGAGCGTGCCGATTCCGGTGTGCCCGCCGTGCGTCACCGCGAAGCTCCCGGACCGGGCGATATGCTCGGTGACGAGCATCGTCGTGGCCTTCGTCGAGCCCATTCCCCCGTAGGCCTCCGGCACGTCCACAGACAACAGGCCCGCCTCTCCGGCCTCGCGCAGGAGCGTCTTCCCGAGCTCCACCTTCTTGTGGAACTCCAGCTCCTCACGGTGCGGCATGACGTTCCGCTCGACGAACTCGTGGACGGTGTCGGCGATCATCCGCTGCGTCTCGTCGAAGTCTTCGGGGGTGAAGACGTCAGCCGGCGCGGTGTCGTCCAACAGAAACTGGCCGCCCGTCAGAGAGGCTGTCTCGGTGACCATGGTGACTCCTCCGCGCAATGCGCGCGCAATTACATGGCTTCGAATATGCCGGCGGCACCCATACCGGTGCCAATGCACATGGTGACCATGGCGTAGCGTCCGTTCCGACGCCGCAGTTCGTGCAGTGCCGTGGCCGTGAGCTTGGCACCCGTGCAGCCCAGGGGATGACCCAACGCAATGGCGCCGCCGTTGGGGTTGAGGCGTTCGTCTTCGGCATCGAGACCAAGCCCTTTGAGCACTGCCAAGCTCTGTGCGGCGAACGCCTCGTTGAGCTCGATGACGTCAATCCCCTCGAGGGTGAGTCCCAAACGTTTTAGCGCTTTTGGGACCGCTTCGACCGGTCCGATCCCCATGATCTCGGGCGGCACGCCGGCCACGGCGTAACCCACCCACCGTGCCAACGGCTCGAGCCCGAGCTCCGCGGCGATTTCCGGCGTCGTCAGGAGCGCGGCAGCGGCGCCGTCGGTCATCTGGCTCGAATTGCCCGCGGTGACCGTACCGCCCGCCTTGAACGCGGGCTTGAGCTTCGCCAGCGCCTCGAGGGTTGTGTCGGCGCGCGGGCCCTCGTCCCGATCGAGGACCGCCTCGCGCACCGCCGGCTTCCCGGTCGGCCCCGGCTCGCTCACCGACGTGGCCACCGGCACGAGTTCGGCGTCGAACGTTCCGTCTTGCTGGGCGGCGAGGGCCTTGCGGTGACTGTGAAACGCGAAGGCGTCCTGCGCCTCGCGCGAGATGTCATCCCGCTCGGCGAGCCGTTCGGCGGTGAGGCCCATGTTGAGATAGGTGCCGGGTGACTCAGCCGTCATGGTGGGGTTGGGCAGATAGCGGACGCCACCCATG
>JBDHAB010000021.1:0-9047 GCA_039588295.1 Gemmatimonadota bacterium | reverse complement strand
TGGGCACGAGTGTCATCGACTCGACGCCGCCGGCGATGACCACCTCCGCCTGGCCGAGTGCGATCTCGGCCGCGGCGATGTTGATGGTTTCCAGGCCGGAGGAGCAGAATCGGTTCACCGTCATACCGGGGACGCTCTCTGGCAGCCCGCTCAAGAGCACGAGGTTTCGGCCCACGTTCAGTCCCTGCTCGCCTTCGGGCATGGCGCACCCGATCACGACGTCGCCGATTCGTTTGGGGTCCAGCTTCGGCGCTTTCTCAAGCAGCGCGCGAATCACGGCTGCCCCCAGATCGTCGGGACGCGTCTGGCGGAAGGTCCCCTTGTTCGCCCGACCGCCCGGGGTGCGAAGCGCCAAGGCCACCACGACGTCTCTCATGGATCGCTCCTTCACTGCATCAATTGCGCAGCGGCTTGCCAGTCTTGAGAATCGCCAGCATGCGCTCGAGGCTCTTGCGCTCGCCACACAGTCTCAGGAAGCTCTCACGCTCCAAGTCGAGCATGTGTTGGGCGGGCACGGTTGTCGGACCGGGCACGTCTCCACCGCTCAGAATGCGCGCGAGCTCCCTTCCGATCTTGCGGTCATGCGCGGAGATGTATCCGGCCTCTTCCATGTTGAAGAGGACCGATTCGGCGAGCGCCACGCCCGCCCTGCCCATCACCGGAATGTCCTGGTCGGGACGGGCCGGCTCGAAGCCGGCGCGAGCCATGGCCAATGCGAGGTCCTTCGCATCGGCGATCCGGTGATCGGCGTTCATGGACCAGGTGTCTTGTCGCCGCAGAAAGCCCAGGTCGCGGGCCTCCGCGGCCGACGTGGCCACCTTCGCCATGCCGATGGTCTCGAACGTCTTGCGGAACGCCGGATACACATCCGAGGCATCGGTCAACGCGGCCACGTTGCGCTGGTACAGGCGCAGGCACCCTCCTCCTGCCGGGACGACACCCGCCCCGAATTCGACCTGCCCGATGTATGTCTCCGCCGCCGCTCGTACGGCGTTACCGGCCATGGTCACCTCGCACCCGCCGCCGAGCGTCAGCCCATGTGGTGCCGTCACGACGGGAACGGCACACTGCTCGAGCCGGTTCGTCGCCGCCTGGAACTGGCGAACGATGGCATCGATCTCGTCCCAGTTTCCCTCTTGAGCTTCCATCAGCAGGAGCATGAGGTTGGCTCCCGCGCTGAAGTTTTCCCCGTGGTTGGCCACGACGAGCGCTTGGCCGTCGGCCTCGACTTCCTTGCATGCCGTCATGATCATGGAGATCGTGTCCTGACCGATGACGTTCATCTTCGAGTGGAACTCGAGCCCGAAGACGTCGTCACCCAGGTCGAGGAGGCTCGCGCCCGCATTGCGGCGGATTTCCTTGCCAGCGCCCCGCAGGATCTCGAAATCGTAGACCCGCGGATCGACCGGCACCGACGTCATCGTGCCAGCTTTGGCGGTGGGGACCTCCAACGCACCATCTTCTCGACGGTAGATCGTTTCGGCGCCGGCGTCGTACAGCGCGGTGACCCACGGGGGCAAGGGGTACGACTCCGCCGTGAGGCGCTCGGTGACGGTGCGGAAGCCCAGGGCGTCCCACACCTCGAAGGGACCAATGGTCCAGTTGAAGCCCCAGCGGATCGCCCGGTCGACCGACGACACGTCGTCGCAGATCTCACCCACGCGCATGGCGGCGTACGACAGGGTCGCGGCGAGCATCTTCCACGAGGCTTCGGCTGCGCGGCCCTTGCCGAACACGAGTTTCCGCAGACGCTCCGCCGGATCCTCGATGGACTTGAGGACCTCGAGCTCGGAGAACGCCGCTTTCTTGCCCTCACGGTATGCGAGCGTTTCCAGGTCGAGGGTGAGGATAGTGGAGCCGTTGTCTCCCTTCACCTTCTTGTAAAAGCCCGCACCGCTCTTCCGTCCCAACAAGCCCTTGTCCACCATCTTCTGCAAGAAGTCGGGAGCCTCGAACATGTCGTGGCCCTCATCGTCCGGAGCGTTCTGCCGCACGTTGTCGGCCACGTGGAGCAAGGTGTCGAGCCCCACCAGGTCGGCCAGCCGGAACGTGCCCGTCTTGGGCCGGCCCACCACGGGTCCGGTCAGCGCGTCGACTTCTTCGACGGTGAGCCCCATCTCTTGCATGACCCGCAGCGTGACCATCACGGCGTGAATGCCAATGCGGTTGGCAATGAAGTTGGGGGTGTCCTTGGCGGGAACGATGCCCTTGCCCAGCCGCGTGCTTGAGAACGCTTCCACGAAGGCGCGCACCTCGGACGACGTGTCCGCGGTGGCGATGACCTCCAAGAGCTTCATGTAGCGCGGCGGGTTGAAGAAATGGGTGCCCAGAAACCTCGGCTTGAGTCCATCGGGGAGGACGGACGCCATGTGGGCCAAGGACAGGCCCGACGTGTTGCTCGACAGCACCGCGTCTGGGGCGATGTGTGGGGCGGCGGCCGCGAGGACCTTCTTCTTGATCTCCAAATCCTCCTTCACCACCTCGACGACCCAATCCGCCTCCGTCAGGCGAGGCAAATCGTCCTCGAAGTTCCCCACTTCGATGAGGTCCAAACGGCCCGCGGTGAACAGCGGGGCGGGTTTCGCTTTGCGCAGAGCCTTGACCGAGTCGGCGGCGAACCGATCGCGCACCGCCTTGTCTTGCACGGTGAGCCCGGCGGCCTGTTCGGCGTCATTGGGCTCCTTGGGGACGATGTCGAGCACCAACGACGGGATACCGGCGTTGGCGAAATGGGCGGCGATGGCGCTTCCCATCACCCCGGACCCGAGCACTGCGACCTTCCGGACGTGCCGCTTCATGGGGACCCCCGGCCAAGAACTGAATAACTATTCATTATGCTACTGCACTCGTACCCCTGGCGTCAACAAGGGTGCCGAACTGACGTATCCCATTGTATAAGTGAATAGTATGCATCATTATGGTCGGAGTTCTTCCCGATATCCGTTGGTTGCTGCCCGCCGGAACTGAATGAGAGTATATTCAGTATCGGAGACGGATGAGATCGCATGAGCGCTGAGCGGAAAGAGGCCAAGCGGGAGCGCATCCTGGACGCGGCCGTGCTGGAGATTGCGCGGCACGGGTATTACGGGACGACCGTCTCCACCATTGCCCGGCGCGCCGGCGTGGCCGACGGGACCATCTACCTCTATTTCAAGAGCAAGGAAGAGATGTTGGTCTCGATCTTCGAGCGCGCGATGCAGCTGTTCAGTGCCCAGGCGCAACAGATCGTCGACGAGCGCGGTGCCGGCGCCGAAGACAAGCTCTGCCGCATCGTGGCACTCCATCTGTCGCTGTTGGGCGAAGACCGAGACCTGGCGGTGATCTTTCAGGTGGAGTTCCGCCACACCCTCCATGTGCTGGAGTTGCTCTCCCGGAGCGGCATCCGGGATTATCTCGCCTTGATCGCGCGGGTGGTGGATGAAGGAAAGGCGGAAGGGGTGTTCAAGGCCGACGCGGACCCGCTGTTCACGGCTAAGGTCGTGTTCGGCGTGCTGGACGAGATGGCGACCGACTGGGTGCTGTCGCGGAAGAACACCCGACTCGCGTCGCGCGCGGAACCCGTGAGCGACTTGCTGCTGGGAGGTCTGCGGGCGTCCTAGCCGGCCAGAATGTGTCGGGGGCCTTCCAGTGCGGCGTCGAGCGCTGTGCGCCGAAGCGGAGGTCGACCCGCAAGGGCGTGCGGCCGGCGGTCTTCAGGTTCTGGTGATTGGCGTGCGTGCGGTTCTCCAGGCCGAATTGCCAACGCTCGCCCGACGGTGTAAATCGGGGGTGTCCAGCCGGCGGAAGACGAACGTGCGAGTCCTGTTCCTCGAGATCGACACGGAGCGCGAGTGGGCGGTTGCCTCGTTGGGGCCCGGATTCATCGCCGCGTACCTCCGTCGCCACGGACACGACGCTCGGTTTCTACGCGCCACGGTTGCTGTCTCACACGCGCAGCTGATCACCGCGGTCCGCTCCGTCGAGCCCGACTTGATCGGTGTCTCCCTTACGACACGGCAGTGGCTGCGGGCGCGGACCCTCCTGCACGCCGTCCGCAACGCGGTCGACGTGCCCGTCATTGCAGGCGGCCTGCACGCGACGTTTGCCCCGGAGGCCGTGCTCGACCATCCGGGGTTCGACTACGTCTGCCTGGGCGAGGGTGAGGAAGCCACGCTCGATCTCGTACGCGCGCTCGAGCGAAGCACGAGCACCGACGGCATTCCGAACCTCTGGGCGAAGGGCGCACCGCGACCGGCCCTGCGCCCGCCCTACGAGCCACTGGACGGTTTACCGTTCGTTGCCCGGGACATGCTCGATGAGCACGACGGTTGCGTTCACATGACCACGCAACGCGGCTGTCCGTTCCGGTGCACGTACTGCGCGGCGCGGCAGTACCACGACCTGTACGACGGCGTCGGTGAGTACGGCAGGCGGCGTTCGCACGAGAGTGTCGTGGCCGAATTGGGTGCAATTGGGCGAGCCGGTGACTTGAACTACGTGATCTTCCTGGACGACACGTTCACGATCCACCATCCGTGGGTGAAGCGATTCTGCCAAGTCTACGGTGAACGGATCGGCGTGCCATTCTCCATGCACGCCCGTGTCGAGACGGTCAACCGCGACATGCTCGAGCAGCTCGCGACCGCCGGGTGCAGGCACATCACGTACGGTGTCGAGAGCGGCAGTTATCGGGTCCGAAGGCACGTCATGCAGCGCCCGGTCAGGAACGAGCGGATCAAGCAGGTGTTCCGCTGGACCCGTGACGCCGGCATCACGGTCACGGCCAACTACATGCTCGGCCTACCCGACGAAACGCCCGGTGACGTCGCTCAAACGCTCGAGCTTGCCGAGGAACTCGAGGCATACGACTTCGGGTACTTCGTCTTCTATCCCTACACCGGCACGCGGCTGTTCCACTACTGCAGGGACAGTGGGTTCCTACCCAGCGATTACTTGGAGCTTCCCGCGAACCACCGGGAGTCGATCCTCGACCTTCCTTCCCTCACGCAGGAGCAGATTGCCGAGTACTACGATCGGTTCACCGCGCTGCGCGAGCGCAAGTTCGCGGAGCGAGCGCGGGCAACCCGTGGTGGCGATCCCTCTCCGGAGTTCCTGCGCGCGGCGACGGCGCACGTTCGGTTGAGCGCCGACGCCGGCTGATCCTCACGGCGGGGCGGCCCGCGCGACTACGAGGTGGGCGCGGTATGACACTGTGCTGCGGTCGTGCAGCCTTGCGTGCCAGGGGATCTCGGCAACTTCCTCCACGAACTCGAGTCCGCTGATGGACTGCGGGTGTGCTCCGGGCGTCAGGAGCGCCTTGAGGAGCGATTCGCTGGACCCGCCGTGTGGTCCGCGCTGGGAGTGACCTCCCAGCCAGGCTTCGACTGGTGTGGCGTTGGCCGACCAGTCGTGCGGTGTTGCGAGGATGGCTGTGCCACCCGGTCGGAGCGAGCGGCGGATGGAGGCGAGCAGGTCGAGTGGGGAATTCACACAGTCCAGCACGTTCAATCCCACCGCAAGGCCGAATGTCGAATCCGCGAAGGGCAACGCGAGCGCGTCGCACGCCCAGAAGTCGACGCGATCCGCGCCCGGGAAGGTCACGTCGAACTCACGCCGATCGTACACGATGCCCACGCGCCGCCGCGGGTAACGCACGGTCCCCGACCGGAGCACGCGCTGTGCGAGTCTGAGCATCGCGAAGTTGACGTCGATGCCGAGCACCAGCGCGTCAGAGCGTTCTGCGAGCTCGAAGCCGGTTCGTCCAACGGCGCAGCCCAAATCGATCGCGGGTCCATCGAACTCACTCCCGGTGATCTCGAGGCCGCGCTGCAAGCAATCGACGACCGCTCCGGGCGCGGGGCCGCCCGACTCCTTCGGATCTCGATCGCCGTAGCCGTCCCACGCGTACGTGCTGAGGTGCTGGCGGGTCGTGTCGAACGCCGAGCCGGGTCCTGCGGCGTCACCGACGATGCCCTCCATCGTCGCCGAGAGGTCATCTCGTTCGCTGATGGGCTGGATGTGTTGTGCGATGTAGGCACGGACGTCCGGTACGAGGATCGGGATGCCGTCGATGATCGGATACTCGAGTTGGCAACTCGAGTCCGAGCAGTGCAGCACACCCTCTTCCACGGTGTCCGCGGTTTCGCGGATCGCCGTCACGAGTGCAATCCGCGACTCCCGCTCGTGTTCCGTGCGGCACCACGGGCACAGGGGCTTGAGCGCCTCGAAGTGGCTGCGGCGCAAAGCGGTTGCCTAGCCGCCGATCCTCACGGTAGGGCACCCCGGCCCGATGATCTTGCCCACCGGTGCCGGAATCGGGGCGACGCAGGCCGGGTGGCTGGTCGTGTCCATCAGCCGGGCGGCGGGCATTTTCTCGATGCGGACCGTCCCGGACCCCTTGTTGATGCCTCCGGGTCCCGCCGGCACGCACGACGCGATCGAGCAGATCACGGAGTGGTCGCCGAGTCGTGCGGCGGACATGCCGCCGATTCTCACCGTTGCCGCGCCCTGGATGATCTCGAGCGGCACCGCCGGGTGCGGAACGGGCGTAGGTACCGGCGCTGGGGGATGGATTGGCGCGTGGCAGTGCGGCGAAAACTGCAGCATGGAATCGCCGAATCTAGCTGCTGGTTGTCCCATGATCGTAGCTCTGCGTTGGAGGCGTCAGTTGATGTCGATCATGGCACCCTATGTCGATCATGGCACCCTTGATCACGAGCGAAGCCGCCGCCTCGATCTTCATGGTGCCGCCTGACTTCAGTGTGACCGTGGAGCCGCCCGCCCCCACCACGAGCGCCTTCTCGAGCAGGGCGATTCGCTGCTCGAGCTTGGTGATCTGCTGCGAGTACTGCAACGCTTGCCTGGCATCAAATGTCACGGTGCTTCCTCCGAGGAAAGGTGTGAAGTCGATCTCCGTGGATCGGGCATGGCCGAACGTGGCCGCCGGTCGACCACCTTCAGGGTACGCCCACGTTGTCCGGGCGAACGTACCCGTGGGGGACGGGGTTGGCAATGTGTGTCGCGATCGTTGCGGGGCGGGCTTCCGCCCTCACCTCCCATCGTACCGTCCTCCCGCCGTTCGCGCTTGCCCCAGCGCGGGTGGCACTCCACGTTTGAGCCGTACCACGACGCCTTTCACAGGAGCGCACCATGCGCGTTCTTTTCGCCGGCCTGACGGCGGCGTGCCTCGCGAGTACCTCGAGTCACCGTCCGAGAGATGGACAATAGGCCGCCAGCATCCTGCTTAACCGCGAACCGATGGCCATGCGCCCGCATATGGACCGCACCGAATTCGGCTGGATCGAGATTGACGGCCTGCGATACAAGCATGACGTGCTCGTGCGGCGCGATGGTACAGTTGAGAAGCGTAAGAAGAAGCTCTCTAAGCGCGTCTACGGCACCTCCCACACGATCTCGCTGGACGAAGCGAGGTATGTCTATGAAGATGGAGCGACGGCGCTGATCGTCGGCTCGGGTCAGAGCAACATGGTGCAGCTCTCCGAGAAAGCTGCTGAGTACTTCCAGCAGCGGGACGTGGACGTGCGAGTGCTCCCTACTCCCGAAGCGATTGCGGCGTGGAACCACGCACCGAAGGAGAGCATCGGGCTCTTCCACGTGACGTGCTGATGCCAAACGACGTCAGCGCGATGGAGTTGCTCTAGTCGAACGAGGGTACGGCTCCTACCTTAGGATTAGGCGCCGGGAGCACGTCCCATGCCCCACGTTCTGGATCGACTCAAGGCCGCCCTCGCCGACCGCTACACTATCGACCGTGAGTTGGGCAGCGGTGGGATGGCCATGGTCTACCTCGCCCTCGACCAGAAGCTCAACCGTGCGGTCGCCCTCAAAGTACTCCGTCCTGAACTTGCCGCCTCCCTCGGCGCCGAACGATTCCTCCGCGAGATTGAGATCGCGGCGAAGCTGACCCACCCGAACATCCTGGTACTCTATGACTGTGGTGAAGCCGACGGACTGCTTTACTACACCATGTCGTTCGTCGAGGGCGAGTCCCTCCGCGATCGCCTGAATCGCGAGAAGCAGCTTCCCGTCGACGACGCGCTCCAGATCACATGGGAAGTTGCCGACGCGCTTGGCTATGCCCATTCGCTCGGCATCGTGCACCGGGACATCAAACCGGAGAACGTGTTGTTCCAGGCCGGACATGCCGTCGTGGCCGATTTCGGCATCGCCCGCGCCGTCTCGGTGGCGGGAGGTGAGCGGCTCACCGAGACGGGGCTCGCCATTGGCACCCCCGCCTACATGTCTCCCGAACAGGCCACTGGCGACCGTGACATCGATGCGCGGAGCGACACGTACAGTCTCGGCTGCTTGCTGTACGAGATGCTGGCCGGCGACCCGCCGTTCGCTGCATCGACGGCGCAGGCTATTCTCGCACGCAAGTCCGTTGAGCAGGTGCCGGCGATTTCGACCGTGCGCGAGACGGTCCCGCGTCACGTGGAGGCGGCGATCGCCACGGCACTCGCCCGCGTACCCGGCGACCGGTATGCCACGGCACAGGAGTTCTCGAACGCCCTCGTCGCGGCCGGGATGCCCGGGAGCACAGCCGACCAGTCCGCCATCGCTGTCCTTCCGTTCGCGAACATGAGTGCCGATCCCGAGAACGAGTACTTCAGCGACGGGATCACCGAGGAGGTGATTAACGCCGTCGCCCGGATTCCCGACCTGCGGGTCACGGCGCGAACGTCAGCCTTTCAGTTTAAGGGCAAGGAATACGACATCCGTGAGATCGGGCGGAAGCTGTCTGTCGGCTCAGTGCTGGAGGGGAGCGTGCGGAAGTCCGGCAACAGAGTTCGCGTGACCGCACAGCTCATCGATGTTGCTGACGGTTATCACCTGTGGTCCGAGCGGTTCGACCGCGACCTCGAAGATGTCTTCGCCCTTCAGGATGAGATCTCGCTGGCCATCGCCGAGCGTCTGAAGAGCCAGTTCGCGCCCACCGGTGCTGAGCCCACTGCGAAAGGCACGAGGCCGGAGCATCGACCCGATCCCGCTGCGTACGACGCCTACCTGCGTGGCCGCTACCACCGCCGCCAGATGTTTGCCGGCGG
>JBDHAB010000020.1:0-47047 GCA_039588295.1 Gemmatimonadota bacterium | reverse complement strand
TGCTATGATCCGGACGATCCGTGACGGCGTCCTCCCGACGTGCGTCACCGTCTTCATGTCACTGTCGCTCGCCGCCGGATGTGAACCGGCCGCGGATGAAGCGGCCTTCGTGGGTGGCGCCGTGTGCGCCGAGTGCCACGTCGAGCAATTCGCACGGTGGAGAGGCTCCCATCACGATCTTGCCATGCAAGTGGCCGACAGTACGACCGTGCTGGGCGATTTCAATGACGCGACATTCCCGCACTTCGGGGTCACGTCAGCCTTCACGCGGCCAAACGGCCGCTACATGGTCCGCACCGACGGGCCCGACGGAGCGCTCGAGGAGTTCGAGGTCGCGTACACGTTCGGTGTCGCACCGCTCCAGCAGTACTTGATCGCGTTCCCTGGGGGACGGTATCAAGCGCTCGGTACGGCGTGGGACGCTCGGCCCGCGGTGGAGCGAGGCCAGCGGTGGTTTCATCTCTATCCCGATGAGTCGATCCCGCACACCGATGTGTTGCACTGGACCCGGCCGCTCCAAAACTGGAACTATATGTGCGCCGAGTGCCACTCGACCGATCTCCAGAAAGGCTACGACCGCGACACCGACACATACGTCACGACGTGGTCGGAAATCGATGTCTCGTGCGAAGCGTGCCACGGGCCCGGATCGCTGCACGTGGCGTGGGCGCAAAACGGTGAGTGCGAGACGGACGCCGCGGGCACGCCGAACGGACTAGTGGTTCGGCTCGCCGATGCCGTACCCGGCGCGTGGGAGTTCGCTGGCGATTCGCCGACCGCCCGGAGCACTGATCCGCTCGGCAGCCGCCAAGAGGTCGAGTCGTGCGCCCGCTGTCACTCCCGACGCAGCGTGCTCCGTCCGGACTACGTGTACGGACGTCCGTTGCTCGATACGCACGAGCCCGCCTTGCTCGAAGAGGAACTGTACTACCCTGACGGCCAGATTTTCGACGAGGTCTATGTCTACGGGTCGTTCCTCCAGAGCCGGATGTACCGCTCTGGTGTGACGTGCACCGATTGCCACGATCCGCACGCGCTCACCCTACGCGCCGACGGCAACGCGGTGTGCGCGCCCTGTCATCTGCCCGCCATGTACGAGGGGTCACGTCACCACTTCCATCCGCGGGGCTCGACGGGATCACGCTGCGTCGAGTGCCACATGCCGTCACGCACCTATATGGTCGTGGATCCGCGCCGGGATCACAGCTTCCCCGTTCCGCGGCCGGATCTCTCAATGCGACTCGGTACACCCAACGCGTGCACCAACTGTCACACCGACCGTGCGGACGCCTGGGCGGCGAGCGCGGTGGGCGACTGGTACGGTCCGTCCCGCGGGGGGACGCACTTCGGCGAGACACTCGCCGCCGGCCGCACGGGCGTCCCGGCGGCGGATACGGCGTTGGCGCGGCTCGCCGCCGACTCGGCACAGTCGGACATCGTACGTGCAACCGCGGTGTCCCTCCTGGCCGGATACCCGAGCCGGGCGGCTGTTGAGGCAATCGGGCGTTCGCTGCATGATTCCGCCCCGCTCGTGCGGTTGGCAGGCGCTCGTGCGCTCGGGTCCTTCTTTCCAGTGGAGCGTTTGGGCGCGGGTTTCCACTTGCTCGGTGATTCCGTCTTGGTGGTGCGGATCGCGGCGGCCCGATCGCTTGCGGCGGTGCCGAGTGAAGTATGGTCGCCGACGACGCGCGCCGTGTTCGACAGCGCGGCCGCCGAGTACGTCGTGGCGCAGCAGGCCAACGCCGACCGCCCCGAAGCGCATCTCAATCTGGGGGTCTTCTCCGCGGACCTCGGCCGGTTTGCGGACGCGGAAGCGAGTTACCGAACGGCGCTCCGCCTCGATTCGGCGTTCGTGCAGGCTGCCGTTAACCTCGCCGATCTCTACCGCGCACAGGGTCGCGACGATCGCGGTGCGCGCGTCTTGCGAGAGGCGCTGGCCGTGGCACCGGGCCAACCGGCGTTGCAGCACGCGTGGGGACTCCTGCTCGTGCGGCAGGACCGTCTCGATGAGGCGCTGGTTGCCCTCGAGCGCGCGGTAGAACTGGCACCCGACGACGCACGCTTCGCCTACGTGTACGCGATCGCGCTCGAGTCGAGTGGCGACGCGGAACGAGCGGTAACGGTTCTGGAGCAGACGCTCGAGCGGCGCCCGTACAACAGAAGCGTCTTGATGGCGCTCGTCACGATGCAGCGCGACCGGGGACAGGTCAACGCCGCACTGTCATATGCGCGGCAAATGGTGGAGCTCTGGCCGGCGGACACTCAGGTGCGGGAACTCCTGACGCAGCTCGAAGCGGAGGGCCAGTGAGGGCCGCGCGCCACCCTTCCCGTGTGCGGTCCCGGCCGGTAGGTTCTCCCGATTCACCAGACCGGGGACGTCGATTGCCGCGATTCCTGATGGTATGTCTCGCCGCGCTCGCCCTTGCGACCGCCGCCTGCGGCGCCGGTGAGCCGCCCAACATCATCTTCATCTTCACCGACGACCACGCGACCCAGGCCGTCGGCGCCTATGGTGGCCGGCTCGCCCAGCTCGATCCCACACCCAACATCGACCGGCTCGCGCGCGAGGGCATGCTGTTCCGCAACGCCTTCGTCACCAACGCCATCTGTGCACCCAGCCGCGCCGTGATTTTGACGGGCATGCACAGTCACGTGAACGGCGTCTATACCAACGCGGAGCGATTCGATTCGTCCCAGGTGACGTTCCCACAGCTGCTCCGGCGGGCGGGGTATGCGACGGCGTTGGTGGGTAAATGGCACTTGAAGAGCGATCCCGTGGACTTCGACTACTGGGAGGTGTTGCCGGGCCAGGGGCGCTACTACAACCCGACCTTCCGCACCGCGGCCGGCACCGTGCAGGACACGGGGTACGTGACCGACATCATCACCGACAAGGTGATTGCCTGGCTCGAGCAACGGCGTGATCCCGACCAGCCGTTCATGTTGATGTATCAGCACAAGGCGCCGCACCGCGAGTGGTCGCCGGGGCCGGACCACTTGACGTACTACGACGACGTCGTCATTCCCGAGCCGCCTACGCTGTTCGACGATTATGCCGGTCGCACGTCTGCCGCTCGCACGCAGGAGATGACGATCGACCGTCACATGCACTTGGCATTCGATCTCAAACTCTGGCCCAACACGCTGGAGCCGGACGACCCCGCGAACGTGTGGGCCGAAGGGCTGCGAGAGCGGATGACGCCGGAGCAGCTCGCGCGGTGGGATTCGGCGTACGGTCCGAAAAGCGAGGCGCTGCTGGGCAATCCGCTCGACGGCGAGGACTTCGTGCGGTGGAAATACCGCCGGTACATGGAGGACTACCTCGGGAGTATCCGGTCGGTGGACGACAACGTGGGCCGCCTGCTCGATTATCTCGAGGCGAGCGGCCTTGCCGCGAACACCGTCGTCGTCTACAGCTCCGACCAGGGATTCTTCCTGGGCGAGCATGGCTGGTACGACAAACGCTGGATGTACGAAGAATCGCTGCGGATGCCCTTGGTGGTGCGGTGGTCGGGAGTGATCGAGGCCGGATCGGAGAACTCCGCCCTCGTGCAGAACTTGGATTTCGCGGCCACCTTCCTGGAGCTTGCCGGTGTCGCCCCGCCGCGGGAAATGCAGGGTCGAAGCCTGGTGCCGCTGTTCCAGGGTGGCCGACCCGACGACTGGCGCGATGCGATCTACTATCACTACTACGAGTTTCCGGGCGTGCACGCCGTGCCGCGGCACTACGGCATCAGGACTGACCGCTACAAGCTCGTGCACTACTACTTGATCGACGAGTGGGAGTTGTTCGACCTCCAGGGTGACCCCGACGAGCTGCGCTCGGTGTACGCCGACTCCGAGTACGCGGAGATTCGAGCCGAACTCGAAGCGAAGCTCGCGGAGCTCAGGCAGCAGTACGCGGTGCCCGAGGAAGATCCGATTCCTTACGAAGAGCCGGGCGGGTGAGCAGACCTCCAAGCGCTCGGCTGATCCTCGTCCGGGGTCTCGGCCCGCTGCTGGCGGCGCTGCTGCTCGCCTGCGGTGAGCCGCGGTATGAGGGCCCACCCAACTTCGTCCTTATCCTGACCGACGATCAGGGATGGGAAGACGTGGGCGTCTATGGGGCCCGCGGGTTCAGCACGCCCAACATCGACCGGCTCGCCGAGGAAGGCATCCGGTTCACCAGTTTCTATGCGCCGCATGCCGCCTGCTCGCCGACACGCGCGGCGATCATGACGGGATCGTACGGGCCGCGGGTGGGAGTCCCGCACGTACTGGGCCCGAGAACCCGACGCGGTATCCATCCCGACGAGGTCACGCTCGCCGAGCTGCTCAAAGCGCAGGGGTACGCCACGATCGCCGTGGGCAAGTGGCACTTGGGAGATCATCCCGTGTTTCTCCCCACCAATCACGGGTTCGACAGTTACTTCGGGATTCCCTATTCCAACGATATGAGCCCGGCGCCGGCCAACAACCCGCGGGAGGGCGCGAATCGCTGGTATCCGGAGCTGCCGTTGGTGCGCGACACCATGGTCGTCGAGCGCGAGCCCGATCAGACGCAGCTCACGCGTCGCTATACGGAGGAAGCGGTCCGATTCATCGAGCAGCACGCGGACGAGCCGTTCTTCCTGTACCTCGCGCACACGTTCGTGCACGTGCCGTTGTGGGCCTCCGAGCGCTTCGTCGGTACGACGGAGCGGGGGCTGTACGGTGACGTCATGGCGGAGATCGACTGGTCGGTGGGTGAGATCCTGTCGACACTCGAGCGGTTGCGGTTGGACGACAGGACCCTCGTCGCGTTCACGTCCGACAACGGACCGTGGCTCGTGTTCGGCAATCACGCGGGGTCCGCCGGCCCGTTTCGCGAGGGCAAGGCTACGACGTTCGAGGGTGGGCACCGGGTGCCCGGCATCTTTCGCTGGCCGCGCCGCATTCCCGCGGGTCGGACCTCCGACGAGCTGGCGACCGGAATGGATTTCCTGCCTACCTTCGCCCGTCTCGCCGGTGCGGCGGTACCCGACGATCGAGTGATCGACGGGCACGACATCTGGCCACTGTTGGCCGGCGAACCTGATGCGCCGAGCCCGTACGTGCGGTTCTTCTATTACCGCGGCGGTCAGCTACAGGCGGTGCGCAGCGGCACGTGGAAGCTCCACGTGCCGCACGCCTATCCCACACTTGAGGGTGGGGTGGCCGGGCAGGACGGTGCGGTCGGTCGCTACGAGCGCGGCGAAATCGGCGTCGCACTATTCGACCTTGAGGCCGACCCCGGAGAAACGCGGGATGTGGCCGATGCCCACCCCGATGTCGTGCAACGCCTCCTCGCGCTGATCGACTCCGCACGCGTGGACATCGGCGATGTGCTCACCGAAGCGACCGGTGTGAATGCGCGACCGCCGGCGTTTGTGGACGAGCCGTGGGTGGTGCAGCGGGAGCCGCAGGAGCGGTAGGGGCAGGGGCGCACTCACTGCCGCGCTTGGGCGGCCGCGGCCACCGCATCGTGAATCACCGTCCCGTCGCCGTTCGCGTCCCTGAGCACGGGTTCGATGAGCGCGGCGACCTCGCGCGCCGCGAGCGGGTCGCCGGACGCCTGGTGTGCCTCGATGGCCAGCGGCCAGATGACGGGCCACGTGACCTGGTCGACGAACCCGGCCATGTAGCGGAAGTGCCGGGCTGCAATGAGCACACCCTCGTGATCGCCGGCGCCGGCCGCCACTCGTGCACGCTCCAACTCGATCGGCCAGAACGATCCCGCCAGACCGAACGTCACCTCGCCGATGGTGTAGCGTGACGTTGCCTCGCTCCAGGCAGAGAGCGCCGCCATGGTATCCCCCCGTGCGAGCGCGTCGCCGGCGCGCAGATCGAGCAGCAGCCCCCGCTCGAGGGGCACCGTGTCGGGGCGGGTGGCGATGAGGGCCTCGAGACGGCGCACGACCGTTCGATACTGCGCGGGCGCACGCCCGCGATACCAACGTGCCGCGAGCCACAGTGCCGTCGCATCATCGGAGCGCTCCGCCAGTCGTTGGGCTGCGGCGGCGCGTTCCGCATCGGTACCGAGTGCCACGTTTACGGTCACTGCGGGAAGCAGGAGCCAGGCGTCGAGTTCCTCGCTCGGCACCGCTGCGCGACGCCCCAGGCGCATCAGCGAATCGGCGGAAGCATACCGAGCGGATCCGAGCGTCGTGGCCATGTGTAGCCGGAACGCCACCTTCCGCTCGGCGGGTGTGGTCGCCCGCTGCCACAGTGCTTCGCCGGCCACCCGCGACGCCAGCCGGCCCTGATAGGGCTGGTCGACCGCTCCCGACAGCAGCGCGACATTCTCCAATACCGTGGTGGGCCGATCTTCCAGTGATCGGAACAACTCGATCCGCGTGCCGACCGACCCGAGCGCGGAGTCTGCCATACGCAGCAACTCGGCGATATCAGAGACGCTGTCTAGGGCAAGGTAGGCCCTCGTGTACTGCTTCCCCAACGTGGAGTTGTCCACGAGGAATGCGATGCGAGCCAACTGTACCAGCACGGGAGCGAAGTTGGGATCGAGTGCGTGCGCGCGCTCGAAGTCGAATCGCGCCACCGTGGGCGGCTGCCGGAGCAGGCCGGCGAAGTACATCTTCAGAAACCCGAGCACGAACCACGCGTCGATCGCGCGCGGGTTCCGGTCGACAATCCCGGCGAACGTCGCGAGCGCGCTATCGAGATCGCCCCGGCCCATGAGTATGTCGTACCCGGCGAGCAGGTCACGGGTGGTGGGGTCGAGGGAGTCGCGAAACGCTCGGGCCGCCGCCAGCGCGCGTTCGACGTCGATCATCGCGCGAGTGGGTCGGCTGCGCAGCACCTCGGTGAGCATGCGCTTGAAATGCGCCGGTGCGTACGATGGCTCCCGTTCGATGACCCGCTCGAACCGACGGGTCGCCTCGATGAAGTTGCCGCTCCGGAAATTCCGCTCGCCCTGCAGGTAATCCAACCACGTGTCCATTCGCTGCGGGAGGGCCTGACTCCACCCAATCCGCTCTTCGGCGATCTGCGCCGCGTACACCTCGCCCAGTACGGTCGCCACGAGAGTCGGAAGTCTGTCCGCGCGCCCTTCACCCTGCGCATTGGCGATGTCGCGACCGGCAGAGGTGAGCACGCGCACGTTGAGATCCACCTGGCTGTCGGGCGCAAGGCGCGCGCGGACGCGAAGCAGCTCCGATGCTCGAATGGAGTCACGCACCAACTCCGCGCCGGGGAGGTATAGGAGCTGCTGCTCGAACGCGTTCACCAACGCCGTTTCAAAAGCGGTATCGCCGGTTCCACTGATGACGGTCGGGAACATGGCGATGCGTCGGAGGTCCGGTTCCGGCGCCGGTCCGGGGGGTCGGAGCACCAGCCATGCAACAACGGCGAGTGCGGCTCCCACGATGGCTCCTGCAGCCCATACCCGCGTCGACCTCGGGCGTCGCTGTGCCTGCCCGAGCATGCCGAGCCAGTTCTCGACCGAGGCCGGCCGCGCGTCTCGCTCCAACGCGAGCGGTGCGGAGAGGGCCCGGGCCAATCTGGGGCCGACATCGGGCCGCCCCGTCATGAGGGTGCTCTCGGAACTCCGCACGGATGACATCGGTTCGCCGCGACTGCCCACCAGGCACTCATGCGCGACGGCCGCGAGCGAGTAGAGATCGGCGCGGCCGTCCACGTCGGGCAGCCCGGCGGCCTGCTCCGGAGCCATGTACGCCGGGGTTCCGAGAATGCCTCCCGTCCGTGTGAGGGACGTGCCACCGGCAGCCTCAACCGCCCGGGCAATCCCAAAGTCGGCGATCTGCGCGTGCCCTGCCGACAGCAGGATGTTCTCCGGTTTGATGTCCCGGTGAATGACCCCGCGCCCGTGTGCGTAGCGGAGCGCGTCGGCCACCTCGCGGACGAGTTGGACGACGTCGTCGAGCAGCAACTGCTTCGATCGATTCAGTCGATCGCGCAGCGACTCGCCCTCGACGTACGGCATGACGTAGAACAGCGTCCCCTCGACGTTCCCGGAGTCATGCACCGGAACGATGTTGGGGTGTTGGAGCTGTGCGGTGATCTCGATCTCGCGCAGGAAGCGGTCCGGTCCCAGAAGGACAGCGATATCGGGGAGCAGGGCTTTGAGCGCGACCTGGCGCTTGTGGCGCAGGTCCTGCGCGAGATACACCACGGCCATGCCGCCGCGGCCGAGCTCCCGCTCGATGAGATAGCGGTCCGCCAGCGCCGTCTCCAGACGGAGGCGGAGATCTGCCACGGAATCCTCGGGTTGCGCCACGGCTGCACGCCGTTCTAGCGGCGTGGCCACGCCACATCTGGGACAAAAGGACGCACCAGTGGGGAGTGGCGTGTGGCAGCGCTCGCAAGTTGACGGAGACAGTTGCATAGGGTCCCGGGTCGGTGGCTAGCTGCAATCTCGAAACAGTCCCGTCAGGTTGCAAGCTAGCGACGATCCGCAATCGCTGATCGAGCCCGATCGGCAGCGCGCTTCCGCACCGCTTCCACCCGGGGCGGTAGCGTTGGATCGCCTGTCACCTATCATCTATCACCTACCACCTACCACCTACCACCTACCACCGACCACCCACCCGCTTGTGCGACCCGAATCTCGCCCTATTGTTTGAGCATTGTCCCGGCTCCATCACCTCGTTTCTGCGAGTCCCCCATGTACCGTTTCCTCGTCGGGCTCCTGCTCCTCGGACTCGGATCAGGATCGCTCCAGGCACAACAGCGGCAGACCGTACGCATTGGGATTGTGGTTGACGGGCCCTGGGCACGGAACGCCGACGCCTTAGCACTTCTCAAGGGGGAGATAACCGATCTCCTGCGCTCGGAGTTCAACGTAGAGTTTCCGGCCTCGGCCCAGCTGGAGGCCGACTGGACGCTGGCCGGCGTGCGAGAGGCCACCACCCGCCTCCTCAACGAGTCGAGCATCCACCTGGTGATAACGTCAGGAGTGATCGGCTCGGTAGACGCGGTCCGACGGGGTGCTTTGCCGAAACCGGTGATCGCGCCCTACATCCCCGATGCCGCACTACTCGGTGTTCCGGAGGTGGAGGGGGGAAGTGGCGTCCCCAACCTGGTGTACATCACCCACCCGACACAGGTGCTGCGGGAGATTCAGGCCTTCCGCGAGGTTGTCGAGTTCCAGCATCTCGTGATTCTCACCAATCCGTACTACCTCGAGGCCGTTCCGGAGCTGCGCCAGCGGCTCGAGGAGGCGATGCGAGCGGTCAACATGCAAGCCACCCTCCTGCCGCTCGCGGCGGTGGACGAGACGGCGCTCGCCGGTATTCCCGATGACGCGGACGCGGTGTTCCTCGCCTGGCTCACGAACCTGCAGGAGGGCGAGACCGAGCGGCTCATTGCCGCCCTGCGCGACCGTGCGCTCCCGACGCTCTCGTTCTTCATCGAGGACGTTCCGCGAGGCGCGCTGATGAGTCTGAACGGGGACTCCTACTTCCCCCGCATCGCCCGCCGTGTGGCGCTCAATGCGCAGCGCATTCTGCTGGGTGAGGACGCCGGGACGATTCCCGTGGAGTTTGCGCGGGACGAAGAGCTCACGATCAACATGGAGACCGCGCGGGCCATCGGTGTGAATCCGAGTTTCAGCGTGTTGACCGAGGCCACGCTCATCAACGAGGTGCGGCAGAGCATCGCGCGGGAAGTCACGCTGGAGAGCGTGATGACGGAGGCGGTTGACGCGAACCTCCAACTCGCAGCGCAACAGCGCGCCGTGTCGGCTGGGGAGAAAGCGGTGACGCTCGCGCGCTCAGTGCTCTTGCCACAGGTGGATCTCTTCGGGCGCGGGCTCATTGTCGACGAGGACCGCGCCGCCGCAAGCTTCGGGTCGCAACCCCAGCGCTCGCTCACCGGAGGGTTCTCGGGGTCGCAGCTCCTGTTCTCCGAGGGAGCCTTGGCCAACTTGTCCATTCAGGGGTCGTTACAGCGGGCGCGGGAATTCAACTTCGAGACGTTGGAGTTGGACATTGCGCTGGAAGCGGCGGTCGCCTACCTCAATCTCCTGCGCTCCAAGACCTTCGAGCGGATTCAACGCGAGAACCTCGGCGTCACTCGGTCAAACCTGGATCTGGCGCGGGTTCGCGTGACGCTCGGGAGTGCCAGTGCCGGTGAGGTGTTCCGCTGGGATGCCGAGGTCGCCAACGGCCGCCAGGCCGTGATCACCGCGAACTCTCAGCGCAACGTCGCCGAGATCGACCTCAATCGGATTCTGCGACGGCCGCTGGAGGAACCGTTTGCCACTCGTGAGGCGACGATCGACGACCTGCCATTGATGCGAGGCACGCCGAGCGTGCACGACTACATCGACAATCCCTACAGCTTCCGGCTGTTCCGCGCGTTCATGGTCGAGGAGGGGCTTGCGGCGTCGCCTGAGCTTCGGGAGGTCGACGCGGCGATCGACGCGCAACGGCGACTGCTCACATCTGCCAAGAACGCCTACTGGGCTCCGACCATCGCGCTGTTCAGCGACTTGGGCTATGAGTTGGCTGCCGCCGGTGCAGGCTCGGATCCTGCGGCGGGATTGCCTCCCGGCATTACGGTGGCGGACGATCTCGATTGGAGTGTGGGCGTGAGCTTGAGCCTACCGCTGTTGGCAGGTGGCGCCCGCCCGGCCGAGGTCAGCCGCGTGAGCCGGGAGGTCGAGAGCTTGAGACTCCAGCGCGCCGAGATCGAGCAGCGGGTAGAGCAACGGGTTCGGTCCGCGCTCCATCGAGCCGGTGCGTCGCACGCCAACATTCAGCTTGCCAGGGATGCGGCAACGGCGGCGCGGCGGAGTCTCGAACTGGTGACCGATGCGTACTCGAGGGGAGCGGCCCGGTTGGTCGATCTCCTCGATGCGCAGAACGTCTCCGTGGTTTCCGATCTCGGTGCGGCGAACGCCCTGTACGGTTTCCTGATCGACTTCGTGCAAGTCGAACGCGCCGTGGGCCGGTATCAGGTCTTTGCCGGTGAGCAGGAGCGGCAGGAGTTCTTCGACCGTCTCGACGCGCACTTCGGCAGTGCCGACGCCGGCACGCCACGCTGATCACTCGAGGGTGCCTCTATGATGCGACGATTCCTTCCATTGGTCACCGGGGTTGCGATCTGCTCGGTGGGTTGCGGCGGTGGCGACGCAGAGGACGAACCGATCGTTCGGCCGGTTCGCTATATCGAAGTTTTCCAGAGCGGAGGCGTTCGGGTACGACGATTCTCGGGCGTCGCGCAATCGGCGGTGGAGGCCCCCCTCAGTTTTCGCGTTGCCGGGACGGTGCAACAGCTTCCTGTCAACGTTGGTGACCGCGTGCAGTCCGGTCAGTTGATCGCGGAGCTCGATCGTGAGGATTACCGGTTGCAGCGGCAGGATGCCCAAGCGGCGCTCCGGCGCGCCGAGGCGGAAGCTCGCAACGCCCAGGCCAACTACGACCGCGTCCGCGGCATGTACGAGAACGAGAACGCGTCACTGACGGACCTGGAGGCGGCGCGGACGGCCGCGGAATCCGCGGCAGAGCAGGTACAGTCGGCGACCAACCGTCTGGGGCTCGCACAGCGGCAGCTCGCGTTCACGCGCTTGACGGCGCCGCAGGCCGGCGCCATTGCGTCCGTGAGCGTCGAGCTCAACCAGAACGTCCGCGCCGGTCAGACGGTCGTCCTGCTCACGTCCGGTTCGGACCTCGAGGTGGCCGTCGCGGTTCCGGAGGTCCTGATCGGTGAGGTGCGGGAGGGAAGTGAGGTAACCGTGACGTTCGATGCGCTTCCCGACCAGAACTTGCCGGGCATCATCACCGAGGTGGGCGTGGCGGCGACGGAAACGGGTGCCACCTATCCGGTCACGGTCCGCCTGAGTGAATCCCATGAGGGTGTCCGATCCGGGATGGCGGCCGAGGTGGCCGTTCGATTCACGGCACCGGGCGGCAGCAACGTGATCGTCGTGCCCCCGATGGCGGTGAGTGAGGACCAGAACGGACGATTCGTGTTCATCGTCGAGCCGGCGGACTCGGGATACGGGGTTGCGCGCCGCCGGGCCGTGTCGGTCGGGGAGCTGACGACGGATGGTCTCGAGATCCTCGAGGGGTTGGAAGACGGAGAGCGTGTGGTGACCGCGGGGATCGGGCAGATTGTCGATGGCCTCCGCGTTCGCATCTGACCGGGAGGCACGATGAGCATCACGCGCATCGCCATCGAGAAGAACAGGATCACGACCGTCGCCCTGGTCGTGATCCTGTTCGGCGGCCTGTCCAGCTATTTCGGACTCCCGCGCGCCGAGGACCCGGGCTTCGTGATGCGGGTCGCTCTGGTGCAGACGTTCTTTCCCGGCGCCAGCCCGGAGCGCGTGGAGTCGTTGGTCACCGACAAGCTCGAGAAGTCGATCCAGCAAATCCCCGAGCTGGACTACGTCGCCAGTCAGTCGAAGACCGGCGCCTCGTTTCTCTTCGTCAACATCCTCGAAAGTTACACCGACATGCGGCCGATCTGGGACGATCTGCGCCGCAAGGTGGAGGCGACGCGTCCCGATCTGCCCGAGGGAATCATCGGGCCATTCGTCAATGACGAGTTCGGCGATGTCTTCGGCACGATCATCACCATCAGCGGTGAGGACTACACGTACGCCGAGCTCAAGGACGTCGCGGACGACGTACGCGACGAGTTGCTACGGATTCCCGAGGTGGCGAAGGTCGAAATCTACGGCGACCAGCAAGAACAGATCTTCGTCGAGTTCAACAACGCGCGACTGGCCGAGCTGGGACTCTCTCCGGCGCAGCTGCAGACCATTCTCGGATCCCGCAACATCGTGATTCCCGGTGGCGAGATCAATACGGGTGACGAGCGCATTTCGCTCGAGCCTTCCGGGAACTTCGAGACGGTCGAGGATCTACGGCGCAGCGTGATTCGCCTTCCGGGAACGAGCCAAGTGATCCAGCTGCAGGATATCGCCACGGTCGAGCGCGGCTACGTGGATCCCCCGCAGACCTTGGCACGTGCAACCGGCGCGCGTGCCTTAGCGCTGGCGGTTTCACTGCGCGAAGGCGGCAACATCATCCAGCTGGGTGAAGAGGTGCGCCGGGTGTACCGCCGCATGCAGGCCGAGTATCCGATCGGTGTCGACTTCGATCTGGCGGCGTTCCAGCCCGACATCGTCGAGCAGAAGATCGACGACTTCGTGGGCAGCATGCTGCAGGCGATCGCCGTCGTCATCCTCGTGGCGTTGGTCGCACTCGGCCTGCGGACGGGACTCGTCGTGTCCGCGCTGATTCCGATGAGCATGCTGATGTCCATGCTCATCATGGCGATGCTCGGGATCGGGCTCGACCAGATGTCGCTCGCCTCCCTGATCATCGCATTGGGGATGCTCGTCGACAACGCTATCGTGATGTCCGAGTCGATTCAGACGCAGATGGGTGAGGGCAAGGGCCGGCTCGATGCTGCCGTGGACTCGGCCGCTGAGCTGCGGATTCCGTTGCTCACGTCCTCCCTCACGACCGCAGCCGCGTTCCTGCCCATCTTCCTCGCGGAGTCGGCGGCTGGCGAGTACACCGCACCGCTCTTCAAGGTGGTGACGATCACGCTCCTGTCGTCCTGGGTGCTGTCGCTCACGATGGTCCCGCTCTTGGCGTATCGGTTCCTCAAGGTGCGTCGCCGAGCGGGAACGGGTTTCGACACGCCGTTCTATTACCGGTACCGCAGCGCGCTGCTGTGGAGCCTGCGGCACCGGTCTGCCGCGCTGGCCGGCATCGTGGGGATGTTCGTCGTCGCCATGATGGGATTCCGGTTGGTTCCCAACATCTTCTTCCCGCCGTCGGACCGGGCGCTTCTCACCGGGGACCTGGAGCTTCCCATCGGAACGCCGATCGAGCGCACCGAACGGACCGTGCAGCAGCTCGAACGTTTCCTCGAGGACGAGCTGCGAACGCCCTCAGAGGAGAACGGCGCGCATGCGGTGGAGAACTGGGTGAGCTTCATCGGCGAGGGCGCGCCGCGCTACGTCTTGACCTACGCGCCGGAGCAGCCCAGCTCCGAGTACGCCTACGTCATGCTGAATATGACGTCGCGCGATGCGGTCGACGAGCTGATTCCACGTCTCGAGCGGTTCGTGCTCGAGGAAATGCCCGACGTCACGGCCACGTTCAAACCGGCGATCCTCGGCCCGCCGGTCAATGCCCCGATCGAGATCCGTGTCTCGGGCCGCGAGATCAATGTGATCTTCGATCTCGTGGATCGAGTCAAAGCGCAGATCGGCACCATTGCCGGCACGCGCAACATCACCGACGACTGGGGGCGTCGGACCAAGAAGATCCTGGTCAAGGTGAACGGCGCGAGAGCCAGGCGGGCGGGCGTGTCGAACCGTGATGTCGCCGTCTCGCTGCAAACCGTGCTCTCCGGCATCGAGACGACGCAGTTCCGTGAGGATGACAAGATCATCCCGGTGACCATGCGATCGGTGTCGGCCGATCGGGAAGATCTCGGCAAGATCGAGAGTCTCAACGTTTACTCGCAGGTGACCGGACGTTCGGTGCCGCTCAAGCAGGTGGCGGATCTCGAGGTCGTGTGGCAGCCCGCCAAGATCCTCAGGCGCGATCGACTCCGTACGGTGAATGTGCAGGCCGAGCTCCAGCCTGGTGTCACGGCGGCAGCTATCATGGCGCAGTTCCAGCCGTGGTTGGATGAGACGGCCGAGGCGTTGCCGCTCGGGTATCGCTTCGAGGTTGGTGGGGAAGTGGCCGAATCGGCCAAGTCCCAGGCCTCGATCAACGCCAAGATGCCCATCGCGCTGCTGATCATCGTGATGCTTCTGGTGGGGCAGTTCAACTCGGTCCGCAGGCCGTTGATCATCATGCTCACGGTGCCGCTGGCGTTGATCGGCGTGGTGGTGGGGCTCTTGGTCGCCCAATCGTATTTCGGGTTCATGACGTTCCTCGGCGTGATCGCGCTCATCGGCATCGTGATCAACAACGCGATCGTGCTGCTCGACCGGATCCGTATCGAGGAGCAGGAGAACCACCGCGCCCCGGCCGATGCGGTCATCGAGGCCGCGCAACGCCGCCTGCGACCGATCCTGCTGACGACCGCGACGACGGTCGGCGGTCTGTTGCCGCTGTGGTTCGGCGGGGGAGCGATGTTTGAGCCGATGGCGATCGCCATCATCTTCGGTCTGGCGTTTGCCACGGCACTGACCCTGGGATTCGTGCCGATCCTGTATTCCTTGCTCTATCGCGTGAGCTTCAGGGACTACGTGTACAGCAGGGTGGGGGAGTAGACCGGTGCAGGTTGGTGGGTGCGGGGACCGCGCCGGCTAGAGATGCAGTGAGAGGATCAGGCCGGCGAGTGGGACGAGGGTGCCAGCCCAGAACACCAACATCCACTTGATGAGGTCGGCGCGGGTTTCGCCGATCCGCTGTTCGAACTTCGCGTCGAGCTGTGTCAGCTTCGTTTCGAGCTGGGCTACCCGCTGCTCCAGCTTGGCGTCGAACCGCTGGAAGTTCAGCTCGTTCAGCTCGCGCAGATCCGCTCGGTAGGTTGCGTCCACCGCGTTGAACCAATCCACGAGCTCATTCGTGACTTCTTCGCCGAAGCGCTCGTAGAACGTGTGAGAGAGTCTCGCCGTGACCGGCATCCACGGTGCTCCGTCTGGTGGCACCGCTACCATGCATCATACGCTCGGCGGGCCGAGTGTCGAAAGTGTGCGTACGGGATCGGCCCTGCCCGCCGCTCCCCTGCAGCGGCGCGCTGGCTGCTGGTCTACCCGTCCGGCGTGATGCGGAGGTCGGCGAAGTCTCCGCCCGATCCGTTGCCCACCCAGAGCCCGAGCCAGCCGCTCGCTCGGTCGCTGAGCTGTTCCACGACGAGGCTCGGGGTGGTCGCGTCGTTCACGTACACCGAGACCGTGCCTCCTCGCACGACGATCCGCGCGCGGAACCAGTCGTCGGGATCGGGGGGCGGATCCACCCGCTGCTCGTATTGCCCCGTGTGCTCGGCTCGCAGCTTGTTCCACGTGTAGGTCGGGTGCGATACGTACTGCACGCCGTTGCTCCGCCGCTCCGGATCGTCGCTCCGAAAGTTGAATGGTCGGAAGTAGACGGCGTCGTAGGTTTCGTCGTCCACGCCGTGGAACGCCACGCCGACGAAGCTGTGCTGTGGAACGTTCTTGCCCCGAATGGCCAGCTCGATCGCGCCCTCGCCGAACGCGAACCCCGTCAACCGGGCGAAGCCCGATCCGGTTGTCTGATCGAGGCGGACCACCCGTCGCCCGTCTTCCTCCAGCGCGGTCGCCTGACGACCCACCACCTGCCACACCGCCCCGACGGTCACCATGGCGAGGTCGGGTTGGATCGTGGCTTCCTGCGCGATGACCGGTGCGGCGGTCCCGAGCGCGCTAGCGAGCATCACTGCGATCGATCGTACTCTTGTCATCGGTCCTCCAGATGGCGGCATAGTGCCGGGGCTGTCGCCCCCTATCCCAACCTACCGCTACGGCCAATCCGGTGCATTGGTGTCACCTAGCTTTCACCGACGTCCCCGAGGCGCCATGCTGTGCGGTCCGACAAACCGACGATCCGTCGCTCCCTAGACGCGCCTCTCCCCCGTCCCTATTCATTGGTGAGTTCGACGCACCGGATTGGGATGATGTCCGACCGCTCAGACAGCCTCGAAGCCGCGCTCGCCGACCGGTACCGCATCCAGCGAGAGATCGGTAGCGGTGGCATGGCCACCGTCTACCTTGCCCGGGATCTCAAGCACGACCGGCAGGTCGCGATCAAGGTGATGCGCCCGGAGATCGCCGCGGAGCTCGGCGTCGAACGCTTCCTGCGCGAGATCTCCATCGCTTCCAAGCTGAGCCACCCGCACATCGCTCCGGTCTACGACTCCGGGCAAGCCGACGGGTTCGTGTACTTCACGATGCCGTACGTCGAGGGCAAGTCGTTGCGCTGGCGGCTCAACCGCGAAGGACGTCTGACGCTCGATGAGGCTCTGCGTATCACCCGCGAGGTGGCAACGGCATTGAGCTATGCGCACCAGCAGGGCGTGGTGCACCGCGACATCAAGCCGGAGAACATCCTGCTCTCCGGCGGAGTAGCGGTGGTCGCGGACTTCGGGATCGCCCGTGCGATCAGTGCCGCAGGCGGTGCGGGCCTGACCACTTCCGGATTCGGGCTCGGCACCCTGGGGTACATGAGTCCCGAACAGGCCGCCGGAGGTCAAGACCTCGACGGGCGCTCCGACGTCTACAGCCTGGGGTGCGTGCTGCACGAAATGTTACTGGGGAGACCACCGGGGCGATGGCTGGACGGCGATACACTCGATACGGGCCGCATCGCGGATGCCGCTCCCGAGGATCGCGAGCAGTTGGACAGCTTGCCCGACTGGGTCGAGCGCATCCTCACCACGGCGTTGGCGCAATCACCCGACCGACGGTTCACCAATGCCGACGAGCTGATCGCGGCCACGGGGGGCACCGTCACCGCACCCGCCCCGTCGGCCGCTTCGCCAGCTCGCCGGCGCAGCCGCACGTATTACGCGATTGCCGCGGTGGCGGTGCTCGTGGCCGGAGCCGCTGCCGCCATCATCGCGCGATCGCGTTCGGGACCGGAGCTCGACCCTAACGTTATCGCCATCGCTCCGTTCGATGTGCTGGATCCCGAGCTCGCCACGTGGGGTGAGGGGTTGGTGGACCTGCTCGCGGCGGCCCTCGACGGAGCGGGTCCACTCCGTGCCGTCCCGCCGTCCGCGGTCATCAAAGGCTGGGAAGGCCGAGCCGATGTCGTCTCCGCCACGTCAATGGGTTCGGACCTCGGAGCGGGGCTCGTGTTGTATGGGCGGCTGGTGAGCGCCGGTATCGATTCGGCCCGCGCGTTCGCCACACTGCTGGATGTCGCGGATAACAGGACGATTGCCGAGTTCGATCTCCGTGACCGTGCCGATCGCATCGACCGACTGGCCGACTCGCTCGCGGTGCGCCTGATGGGTGATCTGAGTCGCACGCGCGGCCTCAGTGGTTGGCGGCTCGCCTCGCTCGGCTCGTCCTCGCCTGCGGCACTCAAGGCGTTCCTGCAGGGCGAGCAGCACTATAGGAGCTTCAGCCTGGACTCGGCGGAGTGGTACTACAACCGGGCAATCGAGTTGGACAGTACGTTTGCGCTGGCGTACAGTCGGCGAGCCACGGCCAGCGGGTGGAATCTCAATCTTGATCCGAACATCACCCCCTCGCTCCTCCGGGCCGGCCAGCTCAATCACGGGTTGGCGCGTCGCGAGAGCCTCCTCATCGTGGCCGACTCGATCAGCGGTGCTCTGACCCGGTTCGTCGGCGACTCCACCGGTTGGGATCAGTTGCGACGCTTGTTCACCACGCTCGAGTTCGCCGCAAGGCAGTATCCATCCGACCCGCAGGTGTGGTACGAGCTCGGTGAGGCACGATTCCATCACGGTCCGTTCATCGGCATGACGGATCAGCAGGCGTTCGACGCGTTCACTCGTGCGGTCGCACTTGACTCGGCGTTCGTGCCTGCGTACCGACACCTGATCGAGCTCTCGCTCCTGCTGCGCGACAGAGACGCCGCTCGCTCCGTCGCGGAGCAGTACGTGGCCCGCAGTGACTCGAGCATGTTCCGGGACGCGGCGCTGATCATTGCCGCGCTGCTCGATCCCGAGCGTACCACGGACCCCAGTACGCAAGAATCGCTCGAGGCGTTGGCCCCCGACGCGTTCTATCAAGTGTGGTACGACCTCAAGTGGTGGATCGACTCGGCGGAGACGAGCAGGCGTGTCGCCACCGCGTGGATTGCGGCGACTGACTCCGCGCTCGGACGCCAGTCGCTCGCACTCGCCTTTGCATACCGTGGACACCTGAAGGACTCGTATGCGCTCATCGGTGTACGAGAGCCGGCGCTGTTCGCGGTGCTCGCACGGCTCGGTGGAATTCCGCGCGATACGGCAAACGTACAATTCGGTGCCTGGCTCGAGGAGCGTTTCGGCTTCGGGATTTTGAATGGACACCGATGGTGGGCGCAGGATGGCGACACGACAGCGCTCAAGCAGGCTGTGACGTACTGGGACTCGGTTACCACGACGGTGTCACCGGAGAACGTGATCCGCGGGGAGCACATCGGCCGGGCCGGCCGGGCCTACCTCGCTCTGGCTCGGCGTGACACGCTCGGCGCGCTCCGCATGTTCGAGACGCTCCCCGTGTGGCCCTACCGCTACTTCAGCTACTACGAGCAGCTCACGCGGGCGCAGATTCTGGCTCGACTGGGGCGAGATCGTGAGGCCGCGGACCTGTTCGATCACATGCCCTTCGCCCGGCAGTGGTCGCCACCCGCGGATGCCATCGTCGTGGAACTGGAGCGCGGCCGAGTCCACGAACGGCTGGGAAACCGAGAGACGGCCATTCGGGCGTACTCCCTCGTGGTGGACGCGTGGGGTGATGCGGATCCCGTGCTGCAGCCGCTGGTCGACGAGGCCCGCATGGCGCTGGCACGGCTTGTCGGAGAGCCGCGTCCGTGAACGAAGGAGTCGGGAGGCTTCAGCCTCCCGTGGCGGCGGAGCGCGCCGCACGGTCGATCCCGCCTGTCTCATGATGCACTGTGGTCGACACCTGAAGTGTCGGGAACGGCAAACAGGGACGCATCGACGGGTACATCATGTTCGATGCGGTCGAACACGTACGTGCTCGACCCGCCCTTTCGGCTGAGCGCGACACGGAAGGGTACCTGCACACCGTCCACCGTACGATACTCTCCTAATTCACGGTTGTATCCGAGACGGACGAGCAGCCCGCTTGCGGCATCGAAGCAGAGCGCGTGCGATTCATCGTTGTCCATGTCGACGACGTACACCAGGCGGTCCTCCAGTCGCCTGCTACCGCGAAGCCTCAAGTCGGGAAAGTACTCCCGCATGCGCAGCGCATTCTGTGGGTCGACCAGCCAGGCAAACCGTACATCAACTCGATCGTGGAGCGTGACCCGAACTCCATCCTGGCTCCACTGGATCGCACCGTCGAAGCCGTCCCAGCGCGTCCCACCGGCGGACTGCTCGGTCACGAGGTAGCCGTTTGCCGAGGCTGCACGGATCTCGATGGAGACCTCCTCGTACACTGGCGGGGATCTCGACGGCAGATCGGTGACGAGCCGACCGGTCATGACGCGCGTGCGGAGTTTCGCGACCGCGTCCCGACCGCCGACCGCCTCGATGTACCGCTCCAGGATCTGGTCGACTGCGGGCGAAGTGTGCTGCGCCGACACCTCGCCGGCCGGCAGGAGCTGGACCAGCAGGAGCCCTAAGAACGCGGTCGTTCCGAGATGACCGCAGCCACCATCCTCGTTCGGTTGCATCCGTCGCATGATTTCCCCTCCTCGTTGGCATCCCGTGGCACAGTTGAACGGCCTCCGATCCACCGAGAGCAAGGGCATGCAACGGGCCGCCGCAGCCACGGTTGGCCCACGCTGTGTCAAGTCATTACTGTGCAATGATTTGAGTAACCAGGAAGTGCTCCGATTGGGACCGCCCCACCGGCCGATTGTTTCCGGACGGACACGTCAGGCACGGTGGGGAAGTGTCTACATGGACACGGCTACAACGCTCCCCCACGCACTCTTTCGCCTCTCGGCCTGCCGAGCGTATGATGTAGGGTGGCGGTGGGCCAACGAGGGAGCACCGCCATGCCCGTTACGGCCAGACTCTCACGGAAGTTCTACGAGCGCTTGGGCGAGGACGTCGCCAATGAGCTCGTAGACTGGTTCAACGCGGTGGACGCCACGTACCGGAACGACCTGCGGGAGCTCAACGAGCTCAACTTCCAGCGGTTTGACGCCAAGGTCGAACAGCGCTTTGCGCAGTCTCGTGTTGAGTTCGAGCAGCGGTTCGCGCAGTTTCGCGTGGATGTTGAACAGCGGTTCGCGACGCTCGAGACCAAGCTGGACAGCGGTCTGCAAGGGCTGAGGACCGAATTCGATGCGAAGCTGAATACCGGTTTGAGTGGTCTCCGCGCCGAGATGATCAAGTGGATGTTCATCTTTTGGGCCGGAACCGTGATTCCGTTGGCGGGACTTCTTCTGGCGGTACGGGGGTAGGACGGTACGAGAGTAAGCTACCACCCTACCCCCTGACCGCCCGTCACAACACCCACGCGTATCCGAGCTTCATGAACACGGTCCGGTCGGACTGCGTCAATCCGATGTCCTGGTCCCCTGCGTGGTTGTCGGAGTAGCCGAGGAACAGCACTGTCTGCGGGTTGATCTTGTATGAGAACAGCACCTGGCTGAACAGACTCTTCGACAGGGGATCCACCGCGAACGTGTACAGCGGTGCG
Organism: Gemmatimonadota bacterium; assembly: GCA_039588295.1. Lineage (GTDB taxonomy): Bacteria > Gemmatimonadota > Gemmatimonadetes > Gemmatimonadales > GWC2-71-9 > JAOTVV01. The sequence continues at coordinate 25,773 of JBDHAB010000020.1, read as the reverse complement.
TTCCGGTTGTAGTGCACGTATTGGAGGATCGCGCGGAGGAACACCCGCTTGGTGAAGCAGTAGACCGTACGGAGCTGGCTGATATTGGCCGTGTACAGTCGGCCCCCATCGACGCTCAGCCGCTCGAAGCTGTGGCCCAGGTTGAACGCGAGGTGCCGGCCGATCTTGAGCCCGACGTAGGGCTCGAGCCGAATCCCGTGCCCCTGGCGCGTGTTGGCGTAGTCGATCCGTTCACCCACCGCCGCTTCGACCGCGAACTCCAGCCGTCCCGACCCCTGCACCGAGAAGTCGAGCTCCAGGTACCGGGAGTCGAACTCGATCCCGTTGTACGTCTCGGTCCCGTACTGCCCGCCGACATCGAGATACGTCTGCCCGAGTCCGGCGTAGTTGAACCAGAACTCGAGGCCGCGTTGCAACCGGGTGCCCTCGAGGTCCCACATCTGACTCGCGCCCGCCCCGAAGTTCAGCATGTTCCACCAGTGATCGGGTGAGTTGAACCAGGTGTGTCCCCAGCCGACCTCCCCGTAGCGGAAGTCGGCACGCGGCATGTAGCCCAAGTCCGCCCGGAAGTCGCGCCCGACTTGCCGGTAGACCCCGTACCAGTCGTGACCGCGTGTTGCGTGGAGATAGAACACGTCGAGCGCGGTGCTCGCGAACCCGCCTGCCGGTTGCCCGAAGTCGACTCCCACGGAATCGGGATATCTGGTATGGGATCCCAGCACCTGGACCCGCACCTCGTCCGTATTGGTCATCTTCCACGCACCGTCGATGCCGGCGAGGCGATTGTGGTATCCCGCGCCCTCGCGGTCGGTGACGATCAGCCCGATGTTCGACGCCCTGCCGAGGTCTCTGCGGTACCGTAGCACCGTGCCGAGGCTCCGCTGCGAGAGCGACATGGTGCGCGACCCCTGGCTCGCCGGGAACAGCAGGTTCGTGATGTCGTCGTGTGCCGTGAAGAAGCCGATGGCGTTGCCCCCTTCCTTGCCCGTGAGCTTGGTCCCCCAGATGGGATCGGCCAGGGTGCGGGTATGCACGGCGTTGAGACGGGTGTTGTAGAAGCTCGCGCCCTCAAGGAAGAACGGCCGCTTCTCGGGATAGAACAGCGCGAACTGGAGGTTGATGTCGAGCTGTGCCACGTCCGCTTCGACGTTCGAGAAGTCGGGATTGGCGGTGGCGTTGAGTGTGAGGCTCGGCGTCACGCCCCAGCGTGCGGTGACACCCGGCTCGAACGTCTTGTCCCGCGTGGAGAACCCGCCGGTCGGGAACGCGTCGCGTTCCTGGGTGAGCACACCGTACATCGTCGGGTCCAGCTCCACGTTCCGTCCCGGACTGGCGCCGGCGAACCCGACCAACTTCTCCGACTGGCACATGTAGCAGTTGTTGCTGCGGTCACGCGGAAACAGGCCAATGTGGTGCCGCACACCGCGCGGGTAGCTTCGGACGGCGTCGAACCCCCAAATCTGATCGCCCTCGCTCGCTTGGAACCGGAGCGAGCTGAACGGGATCGCGATTTCGACGACGTAGCCGTCCGGGGTAATCTGACCGTCGGAGTCCCAGATGGCATCCCAGTCGCCCTCGCCGCCCTCCGGGCTCTCGATCATGTCGCCCTGGACCCCGAGCGGGTTGCACAGAAAATCGAACGTGCGGCGCTCGTCGTTGAACGTATCGAGGATGAGGGCCACCCAATCGTCGCCGTACATCGCGTCGCGGTCGGTGATGTTGGCCCGGACAGCCCCAGGATTCGGATCGAACGCCCGGAACGCGGCATAGAAGCGGGAATCACTGTAGGCCAAAAGCACTTCGGTTCTCACCGGCGGGGCGATGTTCTCGCCGGGACGGACCTCGTACGCCAGCTCGAGCACGAGCGCCTGCTGCCATACCTCGTCGTCAAGCACCCCGTCCACGCGCGCTTCGGATTGGACTTTGGGAACGCGGTGAGGGACTTTCGGGGGGCTTTGCTGCGCGGCGAGCGCATGTGGGAACGCTACGAATCCAAACGCAAGCGTGGTGGCTGCGGTGGCCCTGCGGTTCCACATCGTACGCACCCCCTCCCGTCGGTTGCTTCATCCGGTCGGGGCGATCCCCCCCCGGGGTGCGCGCCTCGGAGGTGGCCCGAGTGTCTGTTTGCTCTATCTCAACCGACGGGGTGGAGGGCGGGAAGGTTTCAGGGGGGCAGGGGGCAGGGGGGTGGTTTTGACGGCGATGCGATTGCGGTCACGGACCATGAAGGCAAGGTGTTCGTATTCCGCGAGGGTTGTCGCCTGCCGCCTCCCCGGCCATCGGTGCCGCGGTCATCCGGCCAGAAAGCCCCGCGCCAGATGGTTTGCCTACGTCCTGAACCCGCTACGCACCCGCAGGTCGGGCACCGCCACACCACCCACCGCTCATCTGGCGCACCCGCACCAAAACACAGCTGCAGCGCGAGGGTCTCAGCAAAGTCGCAACGACGACATAAAGACTCTCAAATCGTGAGGGGCATACACGACTAATTCACTTCAATTGTTGCGGTTCTGCGACTCTTGCGCTCGTATTGACCGCGCTTCACACTAGCCGAACGTAGACGAGACAACTCCCGTCGGTGGCCTTGCCAGCCTCGCCGCCTGCCTGACGCCCTCCTTCCAGACGCCCGACGACGACGAGACCGCTGAGCCGCTGGCGGAGCATCCGTCTGGGAAGTTGATCCGTGAGCGTACCGCTCGGCCGCTGCGCCCGCGAGCCGGACGCGTCTCGTGGCGCGCGGCGGTCATGGCCAGAGACGAGGAGGCGACGATGGACGGCACCGCATCCGATCCCCGACGACATCCAGATGCGCCGCCCAACGAGAAGCAACGCTGGGTGAAGCCGGAGATCACCGATCTGCCACGCCTGACCGACCTCACCCTGCAGACCGGCAGCCCGATCCCGGGGACGGGTGGCACGGGCAGTGGCGGAAGCAGCGTGTTCTAGGTGTTCCCAACGACACGAACCACGGAGACCAAGATGTCGCGCACATCGTCCGTTCCGAGGCGCAGGCTGGCGCTGACGCTCGCGCTGCTGGGGGCGGGGGCGTGTACCGACCAGCCGCTCCCGACCGATCCGACAACGCTGCCGGACGACACGGCGCCGCTGCCCCAGGTGATCGCGTGTCGGGCAGAGGTGGCCGCCGGCGTGGTATCCTGCCGGCGCCCGCAGGAGGACCCCGCGCCGGGCCTCTCGCTCGCGGTCACACTCGGGGGCCAGGGGATCTTCGTGCTGCTGGCCTCGGCCAACGTGAGCTATGACGGCAGTCAGGTGTTCCAGGCGGACGTGACGGTACAGAACCTGATCGGGCAGGCGCTGGGCACCACCGATGGCACGACCCTCGATCCTGAGGGCGTCCGCGTGTTTTTCCACGACGGCCCGCACGTGACCGGTGGGACCGGCACCGTGACGGTGGCGAACGCGGATGGCACCGGCACCTTCACGGGGACCAATCAGCCCTACTTCCAATACGACGAACTCCTTGCCACCGGGACCATCTCCGCGGCCAAGACGTGGCAGTGGGCCGTGCCGCCGAGCGTCACCACGTTCGAGTTTGAGGTCTACGTGATGGCCCAGGTGCAACACCCGAACGGGTGGGTGGAGACGACGCCGGGTGCGGTGGTGATCGGGGGAGGCGCGACCCAGCAGCTCACGTCCGTGGTCAAGGACGTCATCGGTCGGGAGCAGGCGGGTGAGACGGTGACGTATCTGAGCTCGAATGAGACGATTGCGGAAGTCGACGCGAGCGGGCTGGTGTCGGCGATGTCGGACGGAAGTGTGACGATCACGGCCTCGAGCGGTACGCGTGCCCCGGCCGCAGTAGCGGTCACGGTGACCTCGGCGGGGGTGACCCGCGTCTGGGTGGGCGGCGATGCCGCCGGTGCAAGCGATTGGACAAACCCCACCAACTGGCTGCCTGCCGGGACACCGGCACCGGTGGACACGGTGCAGATCCCAGCGGCTGCGTCCACGATGCCGGCCTTGACCGCGGGTACCACGGTCGGGCGCGTGGAGGTGGCAAGCGGCGCGACGGCGGACCTGGTGGGCTACACGCTGACGGTGACTCGGGATGTTGTAGCTGACGGGGAAGTGACGGGTCCGGGGCTAGTGGTGATGACGGGCTCGGGCTGCACCCTCGAGGGGCTGGTGCCGAGTGTGCGGGTGACGGGGAGTGTCGCACTGACCGGGGCGACGACGGTGTTGGGCAGCCTCACGGTGCGCGGCGGCAGCCTAAATGAGAAGGGGTTCCACCTCCTGGTGCGCCAGCCCGCGCCTTGAGCAACTCGAGCTACCTCGCTGCGGCCGTCCCTCGGGCGGCGCAGTGCAACAGATACGTCGGATCCTTGCGTCAGAAACGGAGCGACCCGTGCAGATCATGAATCGCATGTACTGTTGGCTGACCGTCGTAACGGGCGTGGCGGTCTTGGGGCTCGCCTCACCCGCTGTGGGTCAGACCCCGTTGCTCGAACTCGAAAAGAGCGATGCCACCAAGGTGATGCAGGTCGATGAGAACGGCGGACTGGTCGTGCTTGGCGCATCCGGCATCGGAGCTATTCCCGTTGCGGGGGCGGGAGTCCGGTTGTTGTGGTGGCCGGGGCGCGGCGCCTTCCGGGCAGGCGGGGTGAGTGGATCCCAGTGGGATGACGCCTCGATCGGCACCCGCTCCATGGCGATGGGCTACAACACCACGGCCAGTGAGAACTACTCTACGGCGCTGGGCGTAGGCACAACAGCCAGCGGTGTCTCCTCGACGGCGATGGGAGAATACACCCAAGCCGATGGAGCGAGTTCGACGGCGATGGGGCAAAACACCACGGCCAGCGGCAACAACTCCACAGCAATGGGCGCAGGCACGACGGCCCAGGCACACACGTCGCTCGCCCTGGGCCGGTACAACGTGATCGCGGGCGACCAGACTAGCTGGGTCGCGACAGACCCCGTGCTCGTGGTAGGGAACGGGACGAGCCCTGCTGCTCGCTCGAACGCGCTCACGCTGCGCAAGAACGGTGACCTCGCCATCGCGGGCAGGCTGGCGACCGGCAACGGCACGGCCATGCAGGTCGACGAGGATGCTGGCTTCGTCGTGCTCGGCACCCCCGGCGTCGGCGCGATCCCCGCCACCGGGCCTGGGGTCCGGCTGATGTGGTGGCCAAAGGAACGCGCTTTCCGCGCTGGAGTCGTGAGCGGAAACCAGTGGGATGCCTCCAACATCGGCACCGCCTCCACGGCGATGGGCAGCAACACCATCGCCAGCGGCTTTGTCACCACGGCGATGGGACAGCAAACCACGGCAAGCGGCCACTACTCCACGGCGATGGGCAGCTTCACCACGGCCAGCGGCGAGTACTCCACGGCGACGGGCGCCAACACCACGGCCTCGGCCTACGCGTCGCTCGCCCTGGGCCAGTACAACGTGATCGAGGGCTCCGCGACTAGCTGGGTCGCGACAGACTACCTGATCGTGGCCGGCAACGGGTCCTCGGATGCCAGTCGCTGGAACGCGCTCACGCTGCGCAAGAACGGTAACCTCTGGGTTAACGGAACGTTTGGCCAATCCGATGCCCGCCTCAAGGAGGATGTCCAGCCGCTCACGGATGTCCTCCCGAGACTCACAGGTATCCGAGGGGTGACGTTCAACTGGAGGGACGAGCAGACTCACCCTGCGGGTCAACAAGTGGGCCTGCTGGCGCAGGAAGTCCAGCAGGCGTTCCCCGAACTCGTAGGTGAGGACAGCCAGGGATACCTGTCGGTTGCCTATGGTAAACTCACTGCTGTGCTCCTCACCGCCATCCAAGAGCAGCAGCGCGAGATCGAGGCGCTTCGCGAGCGGGTGGCTGCGCTGGAGGTGGCACGCGCCGCACAGGAGTAGGCTGAACCGCGGCCGTATGAAGCCCCGAGCGTCACGCGGCAACCAAGGTCGGACCCTTGCGCAGAAACGGAGCGGACCATGCAAGCAATGAATCGCGTGCCCCTTTGGCTTACCGTCGTGACCGGTGTGGCGGTGTTGGGGCTCGCCGCACCCGCCATGGCCCAAACCCTGTTGCTCGAGCTCGAGAAGAGCGACGGCACGAAGGTGATGCAGGTCAATGAGGATGGTGACTTGGTTGCGCTCGGTCCCTTTAACGGCGGGCCGCTCCCTGCTACCGGGGCTGGCATCCGGCTCATGTGGTGGCCTGGAGGAGCCGCCTTCCGGGCAGGTCGGGTGAGTGGAGCTCAGTGGGATGCCACCAATATCGGCGACTACTCTACAGCGATGGGCACCAACACTATCGCCAGCGGCGACGCCTCCACTGCGATGGGCCTGGGTACCACGGCTAGCGGCGACTACTCCGTGGCGATGGGTTACTCCACCACAGCCAGCGGCTACACATCCACGGCGTTGGGGGGCTGGACCAACGCCAGCAACGACTACTCCACGGCGCTAGGCGAGAATACCACGGCCAGCGCCGACTTTTCCACCGCGATGGGCAGCGGCACCACTGCCAGCGGTCTCCGTGCCACGGCAATGGGGGCGAGCACCACGGCGAGCGGTCATGAAGCCACGGCGATGGGCCACCGCACCACGGCCCAGGCGTACGCGTCGCTCGCCCTGGGTCAGTACAACGTGGTCGAGGGCTCCCAGACTAGCTGGATCGCGACCGACCCGCTGCTCGTGGTCGGCAACGGGACCGATGACGCCGATCGCTCGAACGCCCTCACGCTGCGCAAGAATGGCGACCTCACCATCGCGGGCAGGCTGGCGACGGGCTTCAACAGCACGGCCGGCGGCGCCAGCTCCACGGCGATCGGCTACTTCACTACAGCCAGCGGCGGCAGCTCCACGGCGATGGGAAACAGCACCAATGCCAGCGGCGACATTTCCACCGCGATGGGCTTCAACACCATCGCCAGCGGTGACTTCTCCACGGCGACGGGCTGGAACACCACGGCCAGCGGTAGCGTCTCCACGGCCATGGGCTACAGCACCACGGCCAGCGGCGACTACTCCACGGCGATGGGCCGCAACACCAATGCCAGGAGCAATTACTCCACGGCGATGGGCTTCACCACCGGGATTGCGGAAACCGCCAATTACTCCACGGTGATGGGTACCTATGCAGTTGCCAGCGGGTCGGGTGCGTTCGTGTACGGCGACGCATCGACCACGAGTACGGTCAATTCCCCCACTAATAACTCGTTCACCGTGCGTGCCGCGGGTGGGGTGTATTTCTACAGCAACTCGGCAATGACCCAGGGCGCCCGGCTCGTGCCCGGCGCGGGTGCTTGGTCCAGCATCTCCGATCGGGCGCTGAAGGAGAACTTCGCCAACGTTGACGGCGAAGCGCTCCTGGAAGGGATCGCAAGTCTGTCAATGCAGAGTTGGAACTACAAGGCCCAGGATCCTTCGATACGCCACCTCGGCCCCATGGCGCAGGATCTCCATGCCGCATTCGGCCTCGGTGAAGACGAGCGGCTTATCAACGGAGTGGATATCGACGGAGTGACCCTCGCTGGGGTGCAGGCGTTGGAAGGCCGCACGCGTGACCTTCAGGCGGAGAACCAGACGCTGAAAGCCTCGATCGAGGCGATGCAGCGCGCGATCGAGGCACTCCGCGAGCGGGTGGCAGCGCTGGAGGAGGACCGCACCGCGCAGCGATGAGCTGATCCGCTGAGGTTCCAAGGAACGAGAGCTCTGAGCGTCACTTGGGCGTTCGGGGCTCTCTCTTTATCCAGTCTGGCACATGAAGAAGCCCAATCCAAACTGAACAATTCCCGTCCTTGGGGCTTTTCCTGAATTGCCCCATGTTGGGCCGCTGATCTCGGACCTGCCAGTGGCCTCGAGGCCCCGCCGCCAGAGCGACGCTCTGCCCTTAGACGCCCACCGACGACGAGTCCACCGGCCATCGACGGGGTCGATACTCTAAATCACGAGGGTGGCTTCATGCGAACCAGTCTCTCATGCGTCGCCGCAGCCTTCGCCGTGCCCTGCATCGTGGCGTGCTGGGATGCTGACGAACCCATTGCACCGGCCGAGCCGCTAGAACAGCCCCGACGGCAAATGGTTCAGTGCCGCGCCGATGTGGGTGCGGGAGCGCTCACGTGCGAGCCACCGGTGATGGAGGGATCGTTCGCGCCGCAGCTTTCCATTATCGTGGGCGGTCAAGGCGTGTACGTTCAGCTCACATCATCTAACGTGAGTTACAGTGCCGCCACCGAGATATTCCAGGCAGATGTGACCGTCCAGAACCTCATGAGCCAAAGTCTTGGAACACTGGACGGCAGCACGGCGACAGGCGTCAAGGTGTTCTTCCACACAGGCCCCGATGTGACGAGCGGCACGGGCACGGTAACGGTGCGTAATGCGGACGGGACGGGCGCCTTTACGGGCTCGAGCCAGCCGTACCATGAGTACGTGGAGATTCTGAGCACCGGGGACATCTCGGCGCCGAAGACGTGGGAATGGGACGTATCATCGACGGTGCAGACGTTTGTCTTCGAGGTATACGTGGAGGCGGACGTGCCTCCCGAGGCCTGGCCTGGCCTGTGGCAGGGCCGCCACCTCGGTTCAGGATGGGATGTTGGCGTCATGGGCATGGTATTCACCGTGAATCCCGAAGGGACTGGCATAACCGAGATCACCTACTATTTGGACGAATTCGGTTGTGGCACTGCTACGTACTGGGGATTCGCCAAGAGGACTCAGGACTATCCAGGCTGGGGGATCACTGGCGATCAGTTGGATTACTTCTGTAACGCTCTTGCCTCCGACCCCGACCCCGACGACCTGGCGGTGTGCCATCGAGGCACCTTCAACGGGGACTTCGTCTCCGGCTCGTGGGACGGGAGTTGGGGAGGGATTCCGATTACCTTCTGCTCGGGCTCCTGGAATGGGAAGCCGGCCACGCGGTTGTTCCCACGCTACGATGGGAGCCAGTTGTTTCTTTCTACGGAGACTTCACCTCCAGGAGAGAACTGGATCGCGCAACTCAACCCCGGTGTGACGGTTGAATGGTCAGCGGTGCTCGATGACGCTCTCAAGGGTGACGTATTCACGTTTCAGCTGCTCTTGCGGGGAGATGGCGGGGACTTCTATGTCACTCTCAAGGTCAACCAGAGTTCATTTGCCTGGGCGACATTCGATGCCTCAACCGAGTTTGACTATCACGGCGTGACCGACTGGACCTTCGACGGCTGGAACGAACCTCGAGGTGAGCAGGGGGACGAGCTGATCCTGATGATCACCTATCAGGGCAGTGGCATCGGCGAGTTCGCTTTCGGCCACGATGTTGAGTCGTTCATCGTCGTGCCGGGGCGCGTTGCTGTCTCATTACCCTCTGCGCCGGCATTGGCTACAACGGCGGCAGATCATGATGTGAGCCGTTATTACCGATCGATTGACATCTTGCCCGGGTCATTACGAATCAAGTGATGGTTGGTGGGCTAGCATAGTGGACCTTCGGCCCAACGAACGGGCGGGCTAGAAAGCTATGCCCGACGCCGGCTGAGGACTGTCGATAGCCCAGAGCGCCAACTCGACAAACGCCTCGGCGAACTCGGGCTGAAACACTCCATCCGCCCGAGCGCTGTGGAACTGGAATCCGGCCGGCGGCGACGCCACCTGTCCGTTGCACTCGATGGTCGGGGCGCCGGAGTGAGTCGCCAGGTCGACGTTGCCGGTCACCGTCCAGTCGCGCACACCGTCGACGGCGAACCCGTATTGCATGTGGTCGCCCTGGAGCGTGTTGTTCGTGACGACGCCGCCGAAGATCGTGGGGTCCTCAGGACTGTTCGGGTCGAAGCAGACCCAGACACGCCACCCCATACCGATGCCGATGCGGATCACGGCGCCGGCCGCGTCGATGACGTTGTTGCGCACCCGGGTGTTCGTGTAGTCTCCCCCGTAGACGGGATAGTCCACCATGTTGATGCCGCCCAAGAGGACCCGAGTGTCCGCCCGGATCACGTTGTTCTCGATCACCGAACCGGGCGCGGCGAAGATCACGATGCCTCCGTCGGTGGCATCCGCGATGACGTTATTGCGGACCACACTGTTCGAGCACGCCAGCGAGATGCCGTCCGCCCACGTCCCGTCTGACTGACCAGCCGGACCGAACTCGTTGTTTTCCACAACCGCGCCGCTGCAGTTCGGGTTGCCACCCTCGAACAGGTGGAGGATGGACCAGGTCCGAGGCTCGAACGCCTTGACGTTGCGGACCACCTGGCCGGCAACGGAACCGCCCGCGCGGATGAGCGCTTCGCCGTTCCGGTGTCCAAACGTCGGTCGGCTCCCATCCACCATCACGTTCCGCAAGACCACGTGGGACCGGTCGGCCATATCCACCGCCGTGACCACCGACGCGGACGCGATCCGGAGCACCGCCCGTCGGTCGTCGGTTGGGAACCCTTCCGTGTAGATCTGCTGACTGTCTTGCGTGAACACGATCGGCGCGGTGAGCGCGAATACGGCGTTTTGACAGAGGACCGCCACGGAGCCCCGCTGGGTGAGGACCTGATTGATGTCCCCCTGATCGCCGGACGCGATACAGCTTGCCTGGGGCGGCGGGTTGGTCGACGTCTCGCCGTTGCACCCGGTGAACTGCACCGCGGCGAGCAGCATCACAACGATCGCTACGCGCCTCTTCGTCGACATGGTGGTATCCTCCCGTTGTGTTTCCGACAACCCCTCTTTGCGTTCGTCACGGGACACGGCCCATACCTTGTCTACCACGCGTGCCAACGGCCCTACGCCGCGCCATCGGACAGGATACAGCCGGCGGTCACTTCTCCTGATCGGCCAATACCGTCCGATCGATCAGACAATCGACGTTGTCATGTAACCAGAGAAATGACGCCGGCAGGGTCGTCGTCACCTCTCCTGACAACAGCCCGGTGATTGCCTGCTCCTTTCCTTCACCCGCCACCAACAGCACAATCTTCCTCGACGCCAAGATCTCCTGCATGCCGAGCGTGAGCCCGAACTCAGGCTTACGCTCCATGGACCGAACCATGGCATGTCGACGGGATTCCTCTGACAACTGCGCCACGTGACAATGGGGTTTCAGAGACGGCCCTGGCTCATTGAATCCAAGATGGCCGTTGATCCCCAGTCCCAATAAGCACACATCAATGGGACCGCGCTGGGCCAACTCGGACCGGATTCGCTCGCATTCGTCAGCAGGCGCCGCGGGGTTTGAGGAAAACGAGATGTACCGCTCCGGCGAGATTCCCAGTGGATTCAACACCCGCGTTCGCAGGTACTGCTCGGACGATCCGAGGTCATTCTCGGGAATGCCGCCCCACTCATCCAACTTGATTATCCTGAGCTCGTCGAAGAACGGTTTATCTGCTTCAGCCTTTCTTGCCAACTCATCATACAAACCGGTCGGCGAGCTTCCGCTCGTCGCGCACATCAACAGATTCTTTCGCTTCGCGGTTTCGGAGATGACGAGCGAGGCGGCCTGCACGCTCAGACGTTCATAATCGTCGCAATAGGTGATGTTCATGCTACAAGCAGGGTATGTCTCTCGGCACGTGAAGACTATTTCTTCCAGAGCTTGTATGGTTTGTCGGCATCAGTCGCAAAGGGCAACATCACTTTCCGTCCGGTGCCCGCTGATTCGTACGCCGCGAAAATAACCTCGAGCACTGCTCGTCCGTCTTCACCTGTCACGAGTGGTTGCGTGTCATGTTTCACGCAGTGCACGAAATGCTGGAGTTCCTGCGGGAACCCATAATTCCAGATCTCCTCGTACATCGTGAAGCTCCACCCAGCGGTGATGCCGGCCTTCTCGACGGCGTAGCCAACGCCCTTCGTGCTGTAGGTCTGGATTGAATTGCCTTGTAGCACGTCGGCATAGGCTACTCCTTCCGAGCCATGGATCTCGGCTCGGTCGTCCATCCCGCCCAGCTTCGTCCAACTCTCCTCGGCGACCGCGATGACGCCATTCTCGAATTCGAGAATGATGATTGCATTGTCGTCACCGTTGGTCTTCGTCGTGTGGACACTCGTGCTCATCTGTGCGTAGACGGATGTGATGGGGTTTCTGCCATTCAGCCAACGGAAGAACTCGATGGCATGGCATCCCATGTCCATGGTTACCCCTCCACCCGATCGCTCCACGTCCCAGAAGTGATCTGCATGTGGTCCATCGTGTTTCTCGGATTGCTTCAGTAACACAGGCCTGCCCAGGGCACCTTCATCCAATAGGCCCTTCAGTCGTACGTATTTTGGCGTGAAACACAGTTCTTCGGCATACATCAATTTGACGTTCGCTTCTTTGCAGGCCGCGATCATGCGATCGGCCTCGTCCAGATTCATGCACAACGGCTTCTCCATCACCACATGCTTGCCGGCCTTCGCTGCTGCGAGTGTGATTTCACAGTGCAGGAAGTTGGGGACACCTGCGACGACCATATCGATGTCGTCCATGGCCAACATGTCATCGAGGGCAGTGAAGTAATTGGGTATGTCGTATTTCTTCGCAAAATTCCGTGCGTGTCCGGCAGTCGGGGACATGACCGCCAGGGTTTCCGCGTCCCCGACCGACCGCAGGGCCTCCGCATGGATCGTGGAGATGAACTGTGACCCGATGAGTCCGACGCCAACTTTGTCTTTCATGTCAATTCCGAGTTAGAAAGGGCCGGTGTTGACCTGATCAGCCGTGAACGCAGGGGCGCTGGCTGTGAGCGCCACCTAGAGAGGCGTCCGGCTCTGGTTCCCTGATCATGAGATGGGCGACACGCTTCTATTCTAAAGTATGTCGATATCGAGGACCCGCTAGACAAACTGCGACATCACAAATCTGTCGTGTGCGAAACGTGTGCGAACGGTAAGATCGACCCAACGTATCGCGTTTCGGCCGGCGCGCTCCTTTCTACGCTAATGTGGACGCCTCCCTACTCGTGTCCTATCATGACGGTTGAACTCGGCGCCTGGTGTGCCTTGTTCTCGGGTCCCAACGGCACGGGCAAGACGATGGCCGCCGAGATCCTGGCCAGCCGCCTCGAGCTCGATCTGCATCCTATCGACTTGCCGGAAGTGGTTGGCAAGTACATCGGCGAAACCGAAAAGAACCTGCGGAGGGTATTTGACGCTGCCGAGTAGGGCGGGGCCGCCCTGTTCTTCGATGAAGCCCATGCGCTGTTGGGAAGGCGAACCGAGGTCAAGAACAGCCACGACCGCTATGCCAACATCGAGATGGAGTTTCTGTTACAGCGGATGGACGGTTGTCGGGGCCCGGCCATCTTGGCCACGAATAGCAAGAGCGCGTTGGATCGCGCGTTCCTGCGCCGGCTGTGCTTTCTGGTTGACGTCCCCTTCCCAGACGCCGGCCGTCGCCGGCGCCTTGGTCGCGGTCGCTTTCTCCGCCATCTCGATCTCCACCGACCCAGCCCGAGCGCAGGAACCCCCACCTCGCTTCGAGAGCGGTGAGTGCCCGTTCCAGGGCGGAGAGTGGCTCGAGCGCGAGCGCATCGAGTGCGGGTATCTCATCGTACCGGAGCGGTGGGATGTAGCAGGTGGCCGCAGGCTGCGTATCGCCGCGGCCGTCGCGCGCAGTACCAGCGAATCGCCGAGGCCCGACCCGGTGGTATTCCTCGCCGGCGGCCCTGGCGGCTCGACACTGGCTTCGATCCGGGCGGTTGTGGCGAGCCGGCCCCGGCGAAGCCTGCTTTCCGAACGCGACCTCGTGTTCTTCGACCAGCGAGGTACGGGGTACTCCGAGCCCGAGTTCTGCCCAAACTTGGATGCGCCGATTACCCAGACGTTCTTCGCAGGGTTACCGGAGGACGAGCGCCGCTCCCGCGTGCGCCAAGCGATGTCGGAATGCCGAGGGCGGATGGTCGCCGCGGGTGTCGACCTTGGGGCGTACCACAGCGCGAGCAGTGCCAGGGACCTGGCTGCCCTGCGCGTGGCACTCGGCTACGACGAGTGGAATCTCTACGGTGTGTCATACGGGACTCGCCTCGCGCTCGTGACGATGCGCGACCAACCGCAGGGAATTCGCAGTGTGGTCCTCGAAGCGGTAAGCCCACCCAACGCGCCGGAGGAAGTGCTGGCCAACTTCGATCGCGCTCTACAGGAGGTGTTCAACGCGTGTGCAGTGGATTCCGAGTGCGCGACGGCCTACCCCGACCTGGAGCGCCGGTTCGGCGCCATGCTCGACGACCTCGACCGCGAGCCGCTCGTCATCGGGACGTCGCACACGGAGATGTTCCCGAGCGGTCGCATGGTGGTGAACGGCGCCGTGGCTGCCATCGGCATCTTCAATGCGCTGTACCGGGAACTCACGATCCCACTGGTACCGCTCGTCATCGACGTGTTCGCGAACCGAAACAGATACGCGCTGCAGGCCGCCATCGATGTGGCCGCCCAGCGTGGCATTGGCGTGAGCAATCGGGGACTCTACCTCTCAGTCGAGTGCTACGAGCGGGCACCCTACCGAACCACAGACGCGTTGCAGGCCGATGCAGCTCGGGCCCCGGGGCTGGCCGGGCACGGCGGCCTGATACGTACGACCCTGGACGATTGCGATGCCTGGCACGAGGCTCGCGCCACGCCGGATGAGCTTGCGCCTGCGGCCGGTGCAATCCCCACGTTGTTCTTGAGCGGTGCGTTCGATCCCATCACGCCGCCGGCGTACGCACGATTGGCGGCCGAGACGCTGTCCAATAGCTACTGCGTCGTGTCACGCTCAGGCGCGCACGGGGTGCCGATGGACGCGTGCACCCGACAGATCATGCTCGACTTCATTGCGCACCCGAACGCATCACCCGACACAGAGTGTAATGAAGCACGCGCGCCGGTGAAGTTCATCACCGACGTTCACGTGAACGGGGGCGTCTATCGCATGGCGACGGCACTGCGCGGTGGGCCGAGCGTGGTGACCGTTCTCTGGCTCGGTGCCTCTCTGCTGATAATGCTCTCCGCGCTGGTGTGGCCCTTGAGCTGGCTCAGGCGTCGCGTACGCAAGCGCCCGAGTTCGGCTACCAGTTGGGAAGTGCCTGCCCGCTGGGTCGCTGGCGTGGCCGTCGTGGCGGCGGTCGGCTTTCTAGCTGGGTTGGTGTGGACAGTGCTTCGAACCTCGAAGACCACTCCCCTGATTCTCGCCTTCGGCGTCCCGGAAGCCGCCGCGCCGCTCTTCCTCGTCCCGTGGCTCGTCTTGCTTTTGGGGATAGCGGCGCTTCTTCTCGCGGCAGCCGCCTGGCGTCGTGCCTGGTGGGGCATCGCGTCGCGGATCCACTACACCATGGTTGCCGTGGCCTGCGTGAGCTTTGTTGGCTTCTTGGCGCACTGGCGGCTCGTCTAGCCGGCCGTGGGATCCCGCTCGGCGCTTCGCGGGCGCTCGAGCATCAACGAGCTCTTCGAAGCGTCGTAGCCCAGCGCAAGCCGAGCGTTTTCATAGGACTTTCATTCTGGCTTCATGTACGCGTGGTTAGTGATGCGTCGTTTGCCGATTGTCCTCCTCCCTTTTCCCAGTGAGCTGATGATGTCCCGAGAATGCGGTTCCAAAGGTCTCAGCCGCCGCGAATTTGTGCACCTGTCGGCAACCTCGGCAGGCGTGCTCGCCGCCGGCGGGCTCTCCCTACTCTCGGCATGCGGCACCGAACCCACGCCGCTGGATCCGCTTCTTGCCAAAGGAGGCAAGGGGGGTGGTGGCGGGAAGCCCAAGCCCACCACTCGCAACCCGTTGAACATCCCATCCACGGTCTCCCCGGGCTCCCCCACAGCGCCGCTCGTTCTCAACGCGGGCCCGGCGTCGGTGGACATGGGCCTCGGGAATCAGTCGGCCGTGTGGGCCTACAACGGAGAACTCCCTGGACCCACGATCGTGGCGAACCGGGGTGGGGCGGCCAGCATCCAGCTCGAAAACGGTCTCGCCGACGAGACGATCACGCATTGGCACGGCATGATCATCGATGATCTCAACGATGGCCATCCGCGCTTTGCGATTCCACCTGGCGGCACATACAGCTACGACTTCCCCATCGTGCAGCGCGCGGCCTTGAACTGGTATCACCCGCACCCACATGGGAAGACGGGGGAGCAGGTCAACCTCGGGTTGGCAGGCGCGTTCATCATTCGAGACAACGACGAGCCGGCGACGCTCCCGGCCGACTCCTCCTTCGAAGTGCCGCTGATTATCCGCGACGCGAAGTTCGACAAGCAGGGGAATCTCCTGTTCCAGACGAAGCGAAGCGGATTCGAGGGCAACACGCCCCTGGTAAACGGCACGGTCGACCCGACCCTCACCGTCGAGCCTGCCGTGTACCGGTTTCGCGTCCTGAACGGCGCCAACGCCCGGATCTTCCGACTTGCGCTCGACAATGACGTGCCGTTTCACATGATCGGGAACGATGGCGGGCTGTTGGAGCGGCGGGTGCCGATCTCCGAGATCGACGCGGGTCCGGCGGAGCGGCTCGATCTCCTCGTCGACTTCCGAGGTCTGCAAGGTGCGACCGTCATGCTTCGGGATCTTCGGTCCGGTTGGGACCTCCTCGAGTTCGTCGTATCCGCTGGCCCCGACGGATCGGACCTCTTGTCGACGCTCCCGTCCCAGCTCTCCACGATTCCGCCGTTGCAGTCGCCGGCGGTCACGCGTGAGTTCGCGTTCGAGGGGATGAGCCGGATCAACGGTCGGGAGTTCGAGATGCTGCGGACTGACGAGGAGGTACCGTTTGCTCAGACCGAGCGGTGGGTGTTCAGCACCAAGGGCAACGCACCGCACCCGGTGCATGTCCATGCGGCGCCGTTCCAGGTCGTATCACGGACCGGTGGGCGGGGTCAGATCTTCCCCTGGGAGCAGGGCTGGAAGGACTCGGTGCTGCTCGAAGATGGCGAGACCGTCGAGGTCCTGGTGCGGTTCGACCACCAGGTCCTCTCCCAGGGCGGGGACAGCAGCTACCTCATGCACTGCCATAAGCTGTCGCACGAGGATGCGGGAATGATGATGAACTTCCGGCTGGTCTGAGCCGAACCGAGCCCGGTTCAACGAGAGGCCGCGGCGGACTGCCGCGGCCTCTTTGTGCGTACGGCGGGTGCTGCCCCGCCCACCGCCGTCGTTCCCTGTCAGCGCCCCTCTACTGGGGCCGCTCCACCGTTACCCTCCGAGGTGATCGACGATTCGATCTCACTCAAGAGTCGCGCTCGCGTGGCGCTGTCGAACACGCGACCGTTCGCAATCACGGTGTCGATCCGTCGCGTATTCGTCACGTCGGCAAGCGGGTCGGCGTCGAGTAAGACCAGGTCCGCGCGCTTGCCGACCTCGATCGTGCCCACTTCAGCGTCCATTTCCATGAAAGCGGCCGGAAGAGCGGTGGCGCTGCGCAGCGCCTCCATCGGTGTCATGCCGTACGTCTCGATGAGCAACGCGAGCTCGTCATGGAGGCTGAAGCCCAGGAACGTTCCTGTGGTCGGAACGTCGGTGCCCGCCAGGATCTGCACGCCCGCCTGCCGCGCCTCGTACAGGAACCGGTTGCTGCTCGTGATCATCTGCTGAATGACCTCCGGCGGCGGCCGTTCCTCGTCTGCGGCATTCAACGCCGCCGATTCGATCCACCCCTGCCGAATGCCCCGCGACACGTACCGGTTGCGGGCGTCGATCGTCCCGCCGGCGTCCTCCGCGATCGCACCGACCCTCTCGAGGGACAGCGCTTGAATCGCGTTCGTAACCAGGGTAGGCACGAGATGCGTGTCGTTGCGGAGTAGCGCGTCGAAGATCTCGCGCTTCTGCTCGGGGGTTCTCTCGGCGAATCCCGGGAAGATGTTGTGCTCGAAGCTGCGCTGCCCGCCGTCGGCGCTTTCCTCGAGGCTCAGGATCCACACGTAATGGCCCACGAGGTGCGTTCCGGCGTTCGTCGCCGCCGCGGCGATTGCGGCGAAGACCTCGGGTGACTCGGCGTGTCGGATCTTGATGAAGTCCGCACCGAGTGCGGTCAGCGAATCCACGACCGCCCTTGCCTCCTGTGGGGTCCCCACCGTGATCCTCGTCTGCAGGAACTCCTCAACCGCTTCCTCGTCTGCGCCCTGGTCGCGCATCAGATCGACGTATTGCGCGACCCAGCTCGAGCTCTCCACCATCATGCCCGAGGTCCTGATGCGGGGGCCGACGAGCGTCCCGGCCTCGATCTGCTCTCTCAGCGCCACCGTCTTCTGGAGGTCGCTCCCCATGTCGCGCACAGTGGTCACGCCGTTGACGATGAACAGGGGAAAGGTGCCATCGAGGTCGCGCAGGTGCACGTGCATGTCCCACAGGCCCGGGATCAGGTACTTGCCGGTCCCGTCGATGACCCGGGCCGAGGAGGGATACCGTACGGAGCCCTCCGTGCCAATCGCACTGATCTGGCTCTGCTCGATGACGATGGTCATGCCGGATGCCGGGCCGGCTCCGGTTCCGTCGATGATGGTCACGTCGCGGATCACCACAACATCCTGCTGCTCGGCGCAGCCGAATGAGAACGAGAGTCCTAGGATCAGGACCAATTCGACGGTTCTGTTCACGGAGAACCACCCTTTGTGACTGGTCCCGCACTGCGAGCGGGGGTGAGGTAGCGGCAATCACCTCCGAGCAACCCAGGTCTACTTGCCGGCGGCAGCTACAGGCGCTTTTCGTATCCAATCCTTCGAGTCATCTGGTCGAGCAGAAAATCGGCGATCTTCATCTGCTTCTTCCCGTGCCTCGACTTGGCGCCAATATGCCAGATCTATTTGTCGCCGACCAGACCGCCAGGATTCACGCCGCTCGTTCGTCTGGCCCATCGCAGACTCCACCCATACCTTAGACCAGCCCAGCCGAACTACACCCGTGACCGAGCCCCTCGGCCGCCTCGCGACTGGGAGAAGGGCTCGGAGATGAACAGGCACCGGGTTCACTATGAATAGCCAGGGCACCAACGACAAATCCATCTCGATCTCGCAGAGGGCGGGAACCTCGTTCGGGGAAGAGCAGCGTGAGCTGATGCAGCGGCGCTGCAAGCTGGTCTGTCTTCTGGGCGTCGTAGTCGCCGGGGTCGTCCTCCTCTTTTACTTCGTCTTCGTCAGCGGGCGCCCCACCCCTCCCGGTGCCCCGTTCACACCATGGCGCGTTGCGGTCATCTATCTCCACGTCGCTTCCTTCGTTGTCGCCGCGCTCTTGGTGTTTGCTCGTAGCTGGAGCATGCGAGTGCTTGTGACCATCGACCTGACGCTCTTTGCGTTCAACATCCTGCTCTCTCACTTCAACGCTGTGGCGTTCGAGCGGTACAACGTTCCGATCTTCGCCATATCGGTGCTCCTGTTCCTCCACGCTTCTCTGGTCCCTGTCCGCGTCATCGCCCAGGCTGGTCTGGCCGTCGTGGGCGCGTTTGGCTTCGCTATCACGGCGGCGCTGGGCTACACGTTGATCCCGGAGATTCAGCAGTTCTGGCAGGAAGCCGGGCGGGGCGCGGATCTTCGCTCCACGCTACTCGACGGGACATTCGAGCTGAGCATTCTGGGGATCGTCTCTGTGACGATAACGAAGGCCCTGTACCACATGCGCCTGTCGCTGCATAGGGCGCAGCGCTTGGGCAGCTATGTCATTGAAGGAGAGCTTGGCAAGGGTGGGATGGGACATGTGTACGTTGCCGAGCACGCCCTCATGAGTCGGCCGACCGCCGTCAAGGTACTGAAGGCGCCTCCCGGAGAGGGCGAGGTGTGGTTAGCTCGCTTCGAGCGCGAGGTGCGTCTGTCGGCCACGTTGACCCACCCGAATACCATCACGGTCTACGACTTTGGGCGTTCGGGGCGAGAGACGTTCTACTACGCCATGGAGTTCCTGGATGGCCTGAACCTGGAGGAGTTCGTGACCCGCTTCGGGCCGGTGCCTCCGGAGCGAACCGTGTTCATCCTGACGCAGATCTGCGGTTCGCTGGCAGAGGCGCACGAGAACCACATCATGCACCGGGATATCAAGCCTGCGAACATCCTGCTGACGTACCGCGGTGGCATGTACGATTTCGTGAAGGTATTCGACTTCGGGTTGGCCAAGCAGATCGAACCGGATGATTCCCCGAAGGTCACGAAGACCGGCGTCTTGCTGGGTACGCCGCAGTATATCGCCCCGGAAGCCGCCACCGCACCGGATCAGGTCGACGGACGGGCCGACCTGTACAGTCTGGGCGGGGTTGCGTACTGGATGCTCGTGGGCCGTCCGCCCTTCGAGGCGGCAACCAGCACAGGACTCATCCTGGAGCACCTGAAGACCCGTCCGACACGACCGGCGGAGGTCTCCGAGTTCTCGATTCCCCCGGAGCTAGACCACATCGTGATGCGGTGCCTGGAGAAGGACCCTCAGGATCGCTTTCGGACCGCCGGCGAGGTCGAGGCGGCACTGCGGGCGATCAGATTCGACGAGGCGTGGACGGGCGAAAGGGCTCGGGCATGGTGGGCCGCTCACTTACCGGAGCAAGTTCGCAAGCGCGAGGCTCAGTGATGATGCCGATCTCCACCGTCCACGTCACCGGCCAAACCGACCGCCACCTCTGCTCGCCCGCCGACGTCGAGCTGCTCGGCGCACGCGTGAATCGGGAAGTGGTGCAGCCGTTTCTGCGACTCAGGGACGAGGCGCAGAAGGAGGGGTTCGACCTCCGGATTCTCAGCGGGTTTCGCAGCTTCGACGACCAACTGTCCATCTGGAACAAGAAGGCGACCGGCAGGCTCGCCGTGCTGGACAGCGATGCCGTCCCACTGGACATCGCCACGTTGAGCGACGGGGAACTGGTGCTCGCGATCTTACGCTGGTCCGCGCTGCCGGGTGCTTCTCGGCATCATTGGGGGACGGACCTGGATGTGTACGATGCGGCCGCCAAGCCGGAGGACTATGAGATCGAGCTGATCCCGGACGAAGTGAACGTCGGCGGGATGTTCGGTCCGCTGCACGAATGGCTCGATCAGCGGATTGCCGCGAATGGCGCGTTCGGGTTCTTTCGACCCTACGATCGGGACCGGCGGGGAGTGGCGCCGGAGCGGTGGCACCTGAGTTACGCTCCGATGGCGGCCGGGTACCTTCAACGGCTCACGACCGATCTCCTGCGAAACACCATTCAGGAGGCGGACATCGAGCTCAAAGACGTGGTGCTGCAACAGCTGGATGAGATCTACGAACGATTCGTGATCAACATCAACAGGTCACTGGTATGAACCTTCGTCCGCGACAAGCATGGGGGACCATTCCCCGGGAGCCCGACACGTACGGACGCTCCCACCTGGGTATCCCGCTGGAGGTGTGGCGACCCGCAGGCGCGTGCGCACTCCTGATCCACGCTGCCATGCACGGCGAGGAAGCGGAGACGGGGTTCGCGCTCTCGCGTGCCCTGCGCCAGCTGTCCCAACCGTCTCCCCACTGCGCCGTGGTGTTGGCCGCCAATCCGGACGGCGTGATCCGCGGCACGCGGGGGAATGCCCGTGGGGTAGACCTGAACCGCAACTTCCCGACACGCGACTGGCAGCCCGACCCGGTCCTGCACCGTTCCACCCTGGACGATCCCCAGGACGTCGTCTTGAGTCCGGGTGACAGTCCGGGCTCCGAACCGGAGACCCAGGCACTGATCAATCTCATCGGTGAGCTGAAACCGGAGACGGTGATCGCGCTGCATGCGCCGCTGGCCGTGATCGACGATGCGAACCAGGGACCGTTGGCCCAATGGCTGGCCGAGCGAACCGGATTGCTGCTCGTGAGCGACATCGGCTATCCCACACCCGGCTCGTTGGGCACGTGGGGTGGGGAACAGGGCATCGCGGTCGTCACGTACGAGTTTCCGCTGACCACGACCGACCAATTGGTCCGCGAGCACGTCCCCGTGCTGGTGGAATTGCTCACCAACACGGACCTGTGAGCACACGAGTCCTTTCGATCTCGCATAGCGCCGAGCGCCGACATCTAGGCGAGCCCACATGGTTCTGAACTACATCTGGATCGCGTTCTTCTTGATCGCGCTGGTCGTGGGGTTGGTCCGGCTGATCTTCCTGGGCGACACCGAGATCTTCACGGCCATCGTTAACGCCACGTTCGACATGGCCCGGGTCGGATTCGAGATCTCGCTCGGCTTGACCGGAGTCCTCACGCTGTGGCTGGGGATCATGCGGGTGGGAGAGAAGGGTGGGGCCATCGACATCTTGGCGAGGCTCGTGCGGCCGTTCTTTCACCGGCTGTTTCCGGAGGTCCCGAGGGACCATCCGGTCCATGGGTCGATCATCATGAACTTCGCCGCCAACATGCTCGGCCTCGACAATGCGGCGACGCCGCTGGGCCTCAAGGCCATGCAGGAGCTGCAGGAGTTGAATCCGGAGAAGGACACGGCCTCCAATGCCCAGATCATGTTTCTCGTGCTCAACACATCCGGGCTGACACTGATCCCCATCAGCATCATGGTCTACCGCGCCCAGCAGGGCGCCGCCAATCCGTCCGACATCTTCCTGCCGATTCTGCTGACGACCTTCTTCTCGACGTTGGTGGGACTGATCACCGTGGCCATTGTGCAGCGCATCAACCTGTTCGACAAGGTCGTCCTGCTCTATCTCGTCGGTCTGACCAGTCTGGTTGCGGCGACGATCGTGTATTTCATGGGGCTCCCGCAGGAACAGATCGAAACGATGTCGAACGTAACCGCCAACGTGATCCTGTTCGGTGTCATCGCCGGCTTCATCACATTGGCCATGATTCGCAGGGTCAACGTCTACGAGGCATTCATCGAAGGGGCCAAGGACGGGTTTCCGGTTGTCATCAAGATCATTCCCTATCTCGTCGCCATTCTGGTGGCCATTGGGGTATTCCGCGCCTCCGGTGCCATGGAGTTTCTGGTGGCGGCCATCGGCAACGGGGTCGGGATGCTTGGCATCAACACCGACTTCATCGAGGCCATGCCCACGGCCCTGATGAAACCGCTGAGTGGCAGTGGCGCGAGAGGGATGATGGTCGACGCCATGCAGACCTATGGCGCGGATTCGTTCGTCGGCCGGCTGGCGTCCACGTTCCAAGGGTCTACGGATACCACCTTCTACATCATTGCCCTGTACTTTGGGTCAGTCGCGGTGCGAAAGACGCGGCATGCCGTGACCTGCGGGTTGGCTGCGGATTTCGCCGCGATCGTGGCCGGCATCTTCATCGCGTATCTGTTCTTTCATTAGGGGGGTGATGGGGAGGAGGAGAACGATCCTCCAACCGTCCGACGGCGGTATCACGGATTTCGGTGCACAACCATCAGCTTGCGTGCTACTAGGTCAGATCACAGCTTGAGTGACATGACCAATAGGCCGGACGATCTCACCGTGCCAGCGGACTCGAGCGACGACAAGGGCGGAGGACTGGCCCACCCAGAGCGCATCGGCCCGTACTGCATCCTACAGGTGCTGGGTGAAGGCGGCATGGGCATCGTCTATGACGCCGAGCAGATCGAGCCGGTCAAGCGCCGCGTGGCCCTCAAGGTTGTGAAGCTCGGGATGGACACGAAAGAGGTTGTGGCGCGTTTCGACGCCGAGCGACAGGCGCTCGCGGTGATGGACCACCCCAACATAGCCAAGGTCTACGACGCGGGAGCCACGGATACGGGTCGCCCGTACTTCGTCATGGAAAAAGTGCAGGGCGTCCCGATTACCGAGTTCTGCGACGAGCACAGACGCAGTACGCGCTCGCGACTCGCGCTGTTTATTTCGGTGTGTCAAGCCGTCCAGCACGCGCATCAGAAAGGGGTCATTCATCGCGATCTCAAGCCCTCCAACATTCTCGTTGCCTTCCGCGATGGGAAGCCCGACTGCAAGATCATCGACTTCGGCATTGCCAAAGCCATCAACTGGCGGCTGTCGGAAAAGACCTTGGTCACGCAGCTCGGCCAGCCGATCGGCACGCCTGCATACATGAGCCCTGAGCAGTGGGAGGCGTCGCGGCTCGACGTCGATACACGAACCGACCTATACAGCCTGGGTGTCGTGCTGTACGAGCTCCTCGTGGGTCGCCTTCCCGTTGAGCCCGCAGCGCTCAGCAGACTTGGCAGCGCGGCGGCATGGATGCTCCAGCAATCGGCGCCCCCGACGCCGAGCAATCGGCTTGCAGAGCTCGGTGACCACCAGGATGTCATCGCCCATCTGCGCGCAACGGAGGCCGATCATCTGCGGCGGGAGTTGAGGGGCGATCTGGATTGGATTGCGATGAAGGCGATGGAGCCCGATCGCAGCCGACGGTACGAAACAGCGAACGGACTTGCCCTGGACGTTCAGCGGCACCTGAACGACGAGCCTGTGCTGGCCCGACCGCCCTCGGCCATGTACCGCGTCCGTAAGTTCGTGCGACGGAACCGATTTGGTGTGATCGCCGCGCTCGCCATCGTCATGGCCCTGGTCGCCGGCGTCATTCTAGCGACCGTGGGAACGATTCGGGCGCGTCGAGCAGAGCAGATCGCGGAGCTCCGACGCAACCAGGCTGAAGATCTCATCGGCTTCATGGTAGGCGATCTCCAAACGCAGCTCTCGTCCATCGCGAGACTCGACCTCCTTAATGACGTTGCCGACCGGGCATTGCAGTATTTCGCAGCAGTGCCGGCCGAAGAACTCTCCGGGGGCGAAATTGCCGCCCGAGCGCAGACGCTGACGCAGATTGGATCTCTGCGGATGGCCCAGGGCGAACTGAGTAAGGCCAGTGAAGCCCATCGTCAGGCACTCGTGTTGGTGCAGGAGCTCGCAAGGCGCGATCCGGTGAACAGCGACTGGCAGTTAAGACTGGCCGCCGCCCACTTCTGGGTCGGGTATGCACGGTATCGCTACGGTGACCTCGACGGAGCGCTGGATCAGTTCCGCGAATATCTCGCCGTGGCGGAGCGGAACGCAGCACGCGATCCGGAAGACTTGGTCTGGCATGTCGAGGTGGGATATGCGCACAGCAACATCGCTACGGTGCTCCAAGATCAAGGCAATCTCGAAGGAGCCCTCCGAACGTTTCGCCTGACGATGGACGCCGAGCGGCGAGCGGTCGCACTGGAGCCCGACAACACGGAATACCGCCTTTCGCTCGCCAACTCCCACAACACCGTCGGCGATGCCCTCTCATCGCTGGGACGATTGGACGATGCGCTCGTCGAGTTTCGTCAGGAGCTGGCAATCAAGGAAGTGCTTGTCGGGGAGGATTCGACGAGCACGACCCCACGGAAGGAGCTGGCCAAGAGCCATAACTACGTGGGCGGTGCACTCAAGGTTCTGGGACACGTCGATAGCGCACTCGCGCATTTCCAGAGTGCCGTCGCTCTCTTGGAAGACCTCGTTGCGTATGATCCGGCGAATCTCGGTTGGCGGCGAAGCCTCGGGATCAACCTCCTGCGAGTGGGCGGTACGCTGCGCGCACGCGGTGAAACCGCCCTTGCGCTCGCGCAAGTCAGCCGGAGTCTATCCATCATTGCCGAGATCGTTGACAGTGCGCCCGACGACTCCAGGTATCAGCGAGACCTCGCAGCGGCACATCGAGCGCTGGCGGCCAGCCTGTACGATGCCGGACAATTCGAGGCAGCTGCTAACAGCATCACAACGTCCATCGAGCTGTTGGAAGGATTGCTGCGCGTCAACGCCGCCGACCGGGACGCCGTGCTCAGTCTGAGTGTCGTGCTCTCGCTGGCTGGCGTTCACGCCTGGCAGAATGGTGATCGGCAGCATGCCCGTGAGAACTTTGCGCGGGCGGTGGACCTCATCGACCCCCTGGCAAGGGGATCGACAGACTACGGGTTGCTTGTCGCCCTCGTGCGTCCCCTGCTGCACCTGGATCGCCTGGAACAGGCGCAGCCGATTCTCATGCAGCT
>JBDHAB010000019.1:0-105833 GCA_039588295.1 Gemmatimonadota bacterium | reverse complement strand
CGGCAGCAACAGGATCAGGAGGAGGAGCGCGATGAGGCCGAGGAAGGGCCACGCCAGGCCACGCCAGTGGTGGTAGTCGACTCGTGCTCCCACGAGGAGCAGCACCAGACCGACCGCGACTCCCTCCAGTTGGCGAACGGCGTACATGCCGCCCGGATCACCATGTCGAACCGCCCAGATACTCGACGCGCCATACACTGCCGCCACACCGAACACCGCGAGTGTCGCGGCCAGGATGCCCAGCAGGCGGCTCTCCCACACTCCCCCCGAATCCACCTGCCACCTCATGCCATGGCCTCCACCAAGTTGCGGAACCGGTCGCCACGCTCCTCGTAGCCCGAGAACTGATCGAAGCTCGCGCAGGCCGGGGACAGGAGAACCGCGTCCCCGAGTTCGGCCATGGACCTCGCCCGCTCGACCGCCGCGTCGAACTGGGGCACCCGCTCAGCCAGGACGGTCCCCGTCAGCTCCAGCGTGATCCGGTCCGCGGCCTCCCCATAGGCGATCACACCGCGACACGCCGGGGCGAGGAGCGGGCTCAACACATCGAATGGCTCACCTTTCGGCCGCCCGCCCAGGATGAGCACGAACGGCCGTGTCATCGCGCGCAACGCAACGGTCGTTGCCGCAACGTTCGTGGCTTTGGAATCGTTGATCCATAGGACGTCCCGGATGGTCCCGACGGGTTCGAGGCGGTGCCGCGGTGGTGCAAACCCGGCGAGCCCTTGCGCAACGTCCTTCACCGGGCAGCCTGCCGCTGTCGCGGCGAGTGTCGCGGCGAGGGCATTCGCCACGTTGTGATCGCCGAGCAAGGCCAGATCCCGCCGCGAGATGACGACACACCCCCTGCAGACGAGCTTGCCCGCGTCACGATCGAACCACGCCTCGGACCGATTCTGGAGACTCCAGCGCTGCGTCGTACCTGACGCTCCCCTAGCGAGTTCGAGTACGGCCGGATCATCACCGTTCAGGATCCACACGGATGAGTCCGACGCGTTGCGAAAGAGGAGCCGCTTATCCGCATAGTAGGCGTCAACGCTCGGATACCGATCCAGGTGGTTGGGCGCGAGATTCGTCACCACACCAATCGCGGGAGCCAAGTGTGGAGCATCGTGTAGTTGGAACGACGACGCTTCGACCGCGATCCAGTCGAACCGCGGCGACTCATCGGCGAGGTCGGTCAGTGGCCGACCGATGTTGCCGGCGGCGGCGGCTCGAACACCCGATTCTGCCAGGAGGTGCGCGAGGAGCGCCGTCGTCGTCGTCTTTCCGTTGGTGCCCGTCACCACGGCCAGTCGCGTGTCCTCGAGCGCCCGGGCCCCCAGATCCAACTCGGCCACGATCTCCACGCCAGCATTTCGCGCCGCGGAGACCGGAGCGGCAGCGGGCGGCACACCCGGTGAGACCACAACCGCCGCTGCGGCGGCGATTCGCAGCAGATCGTGGCGGCCCAGCTCCACCGTGACACCCTGTGACCGCAGCGCACGCGCTGCAGCCTCGAGATCGGCGCTCTGCGCAGCATCGGACGCATACACGGCCACCCCGCGGCGCACCAGATACGTGGCGGCCGCGACGCCGCTACGTCCGAGTCCAACGACCGCGACCTCGTGGCGCCGCCAGGCGTCGGGGATCATCGAATCTTCAGCGTAGAGAGCGCGAACAGGGCACAGAGGATGCCGATGATGTAGAACCGGGCTACGACCTTGGATTCCGGCCACCCGAGCTTCTCGAAATGATGGTGGAGCGGGGCCATGCGGAACACCCGATGCTGATCGGCGTACTCCCTCCCTCTCCTCCGCTTACGCCAGCGATAGACGCTGGTCTGCAGAATGACCGACGTCGTTTCAGCAACGAACACTCCACCGACCAGCAGCAAGAGGAACTCCGATTTCAGGAGAATCGCCACCGTGCCAAACGCACCACCGATGGCGAGGCTCCCGGTATCCCCCATAAAGACTTCCGCCGGGTGCGAGTTGAACCACAGGAAGCCAAGCGCGGCTCCCATGAGGCTGGCACAGAAGATCGCGAGTTCCCCGGCCCCAGGCAGATAGTACACAAAGAGGTACTCGGCGGTGTCCACCCGACCAAACACGTATGCAAACACGGCGAAGGCCGCCGCCGCGATCGCCGTGAGTCCCGTCGCGAGCCCGTCCAACCCATCGGTCAGATTGACCGCATTGCTGAAACCCGTGACGATGAACGTCACGAACCCGATGTACAGGAGGATCGGCAGCGAAACGAGCACGTACTTGATGAACGGGAGCGTCGTCGCGTTTGCAGGCACGACGTCTCCCCACAACGGTTGCAGCAGCAAGTACGCTCCCAGCACCACACCGAAGGTCACCTGCCCGACGAGCTTGTGCCGGGCAACCAGTCCTCGCGGCTTCCCCTCGATGAACTTCAAGTAGTCGTCGACGAACCCGATGCAGCCCATCCACAGTGTCGCGATGGTCGCCACCATGACGAATCGATTGTTCAAGGGAGCCCACAGAAGCGTCGGCACCAATGTGCTGGCCAGAATGATGATGCCGCCCATGGTTGGTGTGCCACGCTTCGATTGGTGCGATGCCGGCCCTTCGGCGCGTATTACCTGTCCCACGTTCCGCCCCCGCAGCCTGCGAATGATTGGGGGGCCCACCATGAACGCCATGACAATGGCTGTCACCGCCGCGCCCGCCGCACGGAAGGTGATGTAGTTGAAGAGGTTGAAAATGATGAGGTCCGAAGACAGCGGTGCGAAAAGATGGTAGAGCACTAGCCGTCGCCACCCGGAATGAGGTACGGGATCGCCCGTTCCAGCCGAATGCCGCGGGAGGCTTTCACCAGCACTACCTCGGTCCCCTCGAGGCGTCCTGCCAGACGCTTACCCAAAGTGGGGGGGTCGTCCGCCGTGAGCAACCGCTCTCCGAGAAGTGATGCGTGCCGTCGGAACGCCGGCACGAACTGCCCGGTGACTGCGATGAGGTCCGGGTCCGCCGCGAGGACCCGATCCGCCACCTCCTCATGGAGCGCCGTGCTCTGCCCACCCAGCTCCAGCATGGACCCCAACACCACCACGAACTTGCGGCCGGTCCGCAGGGCCTCCGCGGACTCCAATGCAGCCGCCACAGATCCCGGGTTCGCATTGTACGCGTCGTGCAACACGGTGAGGCTACCGTGACGGAGCACCTGGCAGCGTCCGGGGGGAAGCGAGACGGCGGCGACGGCGGCGGCCACTTCCACGAGGTCCAGACCGAGCTCGGCCGCCACGGCCAGGGCGAGCATCGCGTTGTCCACCTGATGCTTGCCAACGATGGGCAGCGTCATCGCAATGCCCCGCACCACGATTTCCGCGGCACCGTCCACCCGGATCGCCCACCGGTCGGGGTGCACCCCGGCCTCCTCATCCGCGCCGGCCGTCACCACGTGCTGCGCCACCGCACGCGCACGGTGGGCGAGCTCCGGCGGGGTGGTGCCAACCACCGCTGTTGGGGCACCCTCCAGGAGGGAAACCTTCTCTCGCAACACGTCGTCGAGCGTACCGAAACCCTCGAGGTGGCCCGAGGCCACGTTCGTCACCACGGCGATCGTTGGCTCCGTCACGTCGCGGAGACGCGCGACCTCGCCCGGCACACTGGCCCCGATTTCGACCACGAGGGCCTCGGTCGCGGGAGGCGCCGACAGAATGGTGAGGGGAACACCGATCAAATTATTGAGGTTGCCCTGCGTGGCGTGCACCTGCCAGTGCGTCCCGAGCGCACGCGCCAGCATCTCCTTCGTCGCCGTCTTCCCGTTCGTCCCCGTGACTGCCACGACAGGGCCAGTGACGCATCGTCGGCGGTCGTGGGCCAGGTCTCCCAGCGCCGTGAGCGTGTCCTCCACTGCGAAACTGATGAGGCCGTCGGGAACGTCCCTCCCAACCTGCACAACCGCTCCGAGTGCACCACCGCGCTGGGCATCCACCAGAAAGGCATGCCCGTCGAATCGCTCACCGACCAACGCGACGAACAGCGCGCCCGGCTCAAGTGTGCGCGTATCGGTACTGACCGCAGAGAACTCGACTTCGGATGGAACGGCGGTGTGGAGGACCTGCGCGACCCGTGAACTCGTCCAGGATGTCACGTCGCCCCCCGGTGGGAGAGGCAGGCCCGCACGATCTCTCGTTCGTCAAACGGGATTCGCTCCATCCCAATGACCTGATGCGTCTCGTGGCCCTTGCCGGCGAGGAGGAGGCAGTCACCCGGTCGTAACAGCGACACGCCGTGCGCGATGGCCTCGCGACGGTCGGTCATCCGCACCAGTGGCAACCGCTCCATGCCGGCGACGACGTCGTCGATGATGCGATCCGGAGCCTCCGTGCGTGGGTTGTCCGACGTCACAATGGCCACATCGGCCACTCGATCGACCGCGCGGCCCATCATGGGCCGCTTCCCGCGATCCCGATCTCCCCCCGCCCCGAACAGGACGATGAGGCGCCCGGGCACCGACTGTCGCAGTACGGCTAGCACCCGCTCCAGGGCGTCCGGCGTGTGTGCGTAATCGCGAATAATGGAGTACGCATTCGCGACCAGCAGTTCCAGCCGACCGGGCACCTGAGACGTGGTCGCAAGCCGCGCTGCGATCTCGTCCGGGTGATGGCCCAGCGCCCACGCCGCCGCCGCGGCCGCAAGCGCATTATCGACATTGAAGTCACCGAGTAGCGGCACCCGCACCGGGACCGCCACACCGGCGAATACGAAGGTCGCCCTCGATCCTTGCGATTCCAGTGTTACGGCCTCGGCCCGCACATCTGCGGGCTCGCGCCGTCCATAGCTGACACGCCGCACCCCCGCCCGCCGCGCAAGCCCTTGCCACGCATCATCATCCGCGTTGACCACCTCGACGCCGCCGGCCTCGAGCTGGTCCGAGAGCCGCTCCTTGGCGGTGCGATAGGCTGCGAGCGTTCGGTGGTAGTCCAGGTGGTCCTGGGTCAGGTTGGTGTACACGGCAGCCTGGAGCCGCAGTGTCTCCAGCCGCCGCTGGTCGAGGGCATGTGACGACGCCTCCATCACGACGCGACGAACACCGCGGCTGCGCAATTGCGCCAACGCCCGATGGAGTTCGATAGCCCCGGGGGTCGTCAGATTCCCATATCCGTCCAGTGGCTCTCCGGCACTGTCGTAGGCCCCGAGGGTGCCAATTGACCCCGCGGCTCGATCCGCGTTCAGGAGGTGGCAGAGGTACGCGACGGTGGTCGTCTTGCCGTTGGTGCCCGTCACGCCGGCTACCGTCAGATCGTCCGCCGGTCGCCCATACCACTCTCCGGCAACCAGGCTCACGGCCGAGCGGCTCTCCCGGACCACGATTTGCGGCACCGGTGCGTCTACGGGCGTTACGAGAACTACAGCGCTGGCGCCCCGGGATACCGCATCCGCCACGTAGCGGTGGCCATCGTCTGTCGTTCCTTCCACGGCGCAGAAGAGCGTGCCCGGAGCCGCGTTGCGCGAATCATCGGTGATGCTGGTGATGGAGACGGACGATTCCGGGGCCCGGACCAGCAGGTCCGCCGCCCTCAAAGCGGCAACAATGTCGTGCAGCGATTTCATCGGGTCCGCGAGGCGGGACGGGCCCTCACCGTGACCACCGTCCCGGGCGCCGCCTGTTTCCCGGGAGCGGGATCGGTAGCCGCGACGATGCCCCAGCCCTCGGCGCGCACCTGAAAGCCCGCGGCGTGGAGGGCTCGGGCGGCACTCCGTAGGGTGAGTCCCGCCACGTCTGGAATAGCTCGCGGGGTAGCCGAGTCGGTGGTCTGCCGAGCCGGCCATGGTACGACCCACGGTTCGGGGAGTGCATCGCCTGGGGGAGCGCTCGTGACCGAGACCTGGGACCGACTGAGTCGCGCGCGGTCCAGCGGTCCGTGCGGCGCAGCCAGCAATTCCTCGAGGACACGGCGCGTCACGGGCGCGGCGGTAAGGCGCGCGTACGTCTCCCGCGGATCATCGAGCTTCACCACCATGACCAGCTGCGGATCGTTGGCCGGAAACAGGGACGCGAAGTTCGCCACGTGCTCTGTCCGGCTATAGCCACCCGGGCCCGCCCGCCGGGCGGTTCCCGTCTTCCCCGCCACCTCGTAGCTCGTCAGCGCGGCCGTCTCACCCGTGCCGCCCTCGTACACCACCGCTCGGAGCAGCGTTCGCAGCGTCGCGGCCACTTCACCGGGCAAGACGCGTCGGACGGGCCGGGGTCGGTGGCGGTACACGACGCGTCCGTCGGGTGCCCGGACTTCACGAACCAGGGTGGGCTGCATCAGCACGCCGTCGTTGGCGATCACGGCGTACGCCTGCGCCAACTGGAGCGGCGTCACGGCCAGTTCGTATCCCATCGCCAGACTCACGGAACTCGTGCCGCTCCACTGATGCGGCAGCCGCAGCCTGCCCTCGGCTTCGAGCGGAAACTCTACCCCCGTCGGCGTCCCCACCCCGAAGTCGCGCAGCATCCGAAACTGCAGCTCCGGGGTCAGGAGGTGGGAGAACTTCGCGATCCCGATGTTACTCGAGTACCGGAATACGCCCCGGAGGTTGAGCCACCCCGACTCGTGCTCGTCGCGGATGATGCGACCGTTCAGATCGTAGCGTCCCCGCTCTGTCCATACACTGTCCCCTGCCCGGGCCAACCCGTGGGCGAGCACGGCGGACGCGGTGAACAACTTCGCGGTGGATCCTGGTTCGAACGTGCTGGCAAAGGCGCTCGTGGTGCTCGCCCCGCGCCACGCCGCCGCGAGGATCTCTCCCGTTCCCGGATCGAGAACGACGACATCGCCCCCACCAGCGTCGAACTGCTCCACCGCATCCGCCAGCGCCCGCTCTACGATCTCCTGGAGGTCGGCATCGATCGTGAGCCACACATCGTGTCCGGGTACCGGAAAGGCGCTCAGCCGCGACGGGGATTCGAGATCTCCACCGCTCGGATCCTTCAGCACCACCGCCTGCCCCGGGGTTCCCGTGAGCAGGCTGTCCAGGATCCGTTCGAGCCCACTCGCGGGACGACCCGGCACTCCGCGTCGCCCGAGGAGGCCTCGGGCCAAGTCCGGGTGCGGATGAAACCGCTCATACTCCCACTCATTGAGATGGACTCCGCGCATCTGCCGCAGTGGCTGGACGTCCAGCGAACTGTACGGTCCGCGAAAATGCGCCCACCGCTCGCGGAGCTTGCTCCGCACATCCCGGAGCCCCAGGCGCAGTTGCCGCGCCAGCAGCTGCATGTCGGCTTCAGGGTTGCGTAGTTCGTTGCTGGCGACGCCCACGTGGAATCGCTGTTCGGTGAGCGCGAGTGCAGTACCGTTGCGGTCGTAGATCGTGCCGCGTGGCGCTGGCAGGTCGCGCACGGTCGTGCGCCTCGAAGCGGCCGTGGCAGCATGTTCGGCGCCTTGGACCAGCTGCACTTGTGCCGCACGCGCCAGCAGCAGCACGAGGCCAACCACGAACGCGAGCTGGACCAGCCGGAGTCGGACCGTCGGTTTGGCCACCGTTACCGCCTCTCACCGGGGAGGGCTTCGAGAATCACCAGCTCGGAGTCCGCTGCCGGCCGAAGTCCCAAGGCCCGCGCGCGCGGAATGAGAATCGCACGGCTCTCTGCCGTGCTGATCCGGCGTAGGAGCTGCGCTTTGCGTCCCTCGAGTACGCGACGCTCATTGCGGCGCTCCTCGAGCTCCGACGCCGTGACGACCGCCGAGGTTTGACGCGCTACGACCCATGCGAGGATCCCGAGAACGAACCCGAGCCACACGATCACCCACAGACGACCCCTAGCTTGCGCCATGCATCCGGAAGCCTCGAAGCCTTGCGCTCCGCGCACGAGGATTGGCCGCCACCTCTTCGGACGACGGCGTGACCGGTTTCGCCGGATCCAGCGCGCCGAGCGGCCGGCCACGGCAGGTGCAGACGGGCTGACCGGGCGGGCACACACAGGAACGCGTCCAATCGCGAAACAGCCGCTTCACGATGCGGTCTTCCCCTGAATGATACGCAATCACCACGAGTCGTCCGCCGGGCTCGAGGGCCTCGCGTAACTCGGGGAGTGCGGCGCTGAGCTCACGCAACTCGTCGTTCACCGCAATACGAAGGGCCTGAAACAGCCGTGCAAACTCCGGGGGGCCCGTTCGCGGGCCAAGGGCCGCCCGGATCGCATTCACGAGGTCATCGCTGGTCGCCAAGGGCTGGCGCGATCGCCGCTGTACGATGGTCCGCGCCAGCCGCGAGGCACGCCGTTCGTCTCCGTACTCCCGAAACACCCGGGCGAGCTCGGCCTGATCGAGTTCGTTCACGCATTCGGCCGCCGTCCACCCGCGGCCACTCATCCGCATATCCAGCGGCGCACCCCGTCGAAACGAGAAGCCACGCGTGTCGTCATCGAGCTGGAGGGAGGACACACCGAGGTCGAGGAGGACGAAATCGGGCCGGTAGGAGGCGATCTCGGCGAGCACCTGTTCACTCGCGAACGAACCGTCGACCCACCGGATGTCCGGATCGCCAAGCCGCGTCCGCGCGCGTTCCAAAGCACGCGGGTCGCGATCCACGGCGAGCACCCGCGCACCGAGTCCCCGTAGCCGCGCCGTGTGCCCACCGTCCCCGGCGGTGCCGTCGACCGCGCGCCGGCATCCGGTCGCTAGGCGAAGCACGACGTCCGCCATCACGGGTGCGTGGTAGCGGCGTTCCGTCGGGCTCACGGAAAAACGATGGCCCCGCGAGCGGTGCGCGCGGGGCCGAAGTTGTGTCGAGCGATCATGAGCCGAACGGGGCTGACGGGATTTGAACCCGCGGCCTCCGGTGTGACAGACCGGCACTCTAACCAGCTGAGCTACAGCCCCAATCCACAGCAGCGACGCAATGTAGACCCGCTCTGACTCGAATTCAAGCTCCTATCGACACTGGAATGCGCGTCGGAGATTTGGAATCCTCGACTCGAACGCCTGGAACTGCTGCAGGAACTGCTCAGCTCGATCCGGCGCGATCGAGGACCCCAGTCGCATGGCCTGAATGCCGCGTGACACCATGCTCGCCTCCACTTCCACCAGGTCACACGACTTCGTCTCCGTGACCTGCGGATCGAACTCGAAGATCCGGAACATCAGGCCGAGTCCGAGGAAGAAATTGCTCTGTTGCGACAGTCGACCGAGGACATCGTTCTCGACGGACCGCTCCAACCACTGCACGGCGGTCGCCAGCTCCTTGCGCGCCCGCACCAGCGCCGATCCCTTCTGGTAGTACATGACCGCGGCGTTCATGAGTACGGACGTGTCTCGACTGGCGGTCGTCGCGCGCATGAGGAAACTTCCGCCCTTGCGGAGGCGCGCCGTATCCAGCGGGGTCGCCGTGTCGATCGGCAGATCCTCGAGCAGGATGCGTGCTCCCGCCAAGGCGCTGCGGAAATCCGTTGGGTCGAGCGACAGGAGGCGCTCGTAGACGGCTACCACCGAATCCGTATTCCCGATGGTGGCCAGCGCGCTGGCATGCGCCCGCCAGAGGGTGACGACGTCCGGTGCTTCATCGACCGCGATACCGGACCACTCGAGTTGTGCCGCGGTATCGCCCATCGCCTGTGCGGCACCGATGATCTGCTGGTAGAACACCGTGTCGCCGACAAGCGTGGTGTCGACCTCGTACTGCGACGACAGCGCAGCCACTGCACAACCCCACAGCGCTCCCTCGACGCACGTCCGCGCTTTGAGCTGCAGCATGCCAAGGTCGGTGGGGTTCCGATTTAACCATTCGTTGGCAAGGTCGCGCGCCACGGCATACTCTCTGGCGGTGATGGCGCCGGCCACGACTCCCATCCGCAACTCGCGGTTGCCCTGGTCGATGGTGCTCTGGCGCGCGAACGCCTGGAGCGCACTCAGCGTGTCGCCACGTTGTTGATACAGCCGCCCCAGTCGCTCCCACCCGCGCACCAGCAGCGAATCGCCGGCCACGGCCCGCTCGAGCATGGCAATCTGGCTGTCGGGCGGCTGACGCATCGCTTCCGCGACCACTTCGGCACACATCGCGGCCGACGGGTGGTTCGGATACAGGCGGAACGCGCGCTCCGCCCGGTTTCTCGCCCCCGAGAAGTCACCGCGGCCAATGCGATCGGAGCACTCACGGGCGTGCTCCGCCGCTCGCACCTGATTGTCCAGGCTGTCGACGATGGTTTCCGCGAAGTCCCGCGGCTGATCTTCAGTCAAACCGGTGACGGTGGTCCAGCCAGACAGCCCGGACCGGCTGACGTTGATGATGTGGAACCGCGCAACCGGAGCGTCGCCGTCACGCCACAGACTGCCGGTGATGTAGGCGTCCGACACCAGCGCGCGCGCCAACCGGTCGGCGTCCGCCGGACCGAGCACGGCGTCACAGCTGTAGGCCGATTCCTCGAGCACCTGGCAGATCACGTCGCTCTGAATGATCAGGAGCTTATGCCGCATCTTGTTGCGCAGCCGCGTTCGCACTTCGTTGGCCAGTTGGACGGCAAACGCGGAATCGGCAGTTTCAGCCGCGTGCGGAATCAGGAAGAGGATCTTCAAGTTGGACTGCCGAACGGCAAGCTGGGCCTGCGCGCCGGTGGTCGTGAAGGACACCGCCAGCACAGCACCAAGCAATGCTACAACAAGTCGAATCTGTAAGCGTGTCCGCAAGACTACTGCCCTCCGGATCTGTACCGGTTCATGATTGCCCTCAACATGGGCGAAGAGGGATTTGAACCCCCGACTTCCTGCTTGTAAGGCAGGCGCTCTGAACCCCTGAGCTATTCGCCCGCGAGACCGCCGCTCACAGCGCCAGTCCCAATGGGAACAACACACAGTAGCCCAGGACCAAGAGCACAGGGGCTGCCACCGTCGAACCCCGCGCAAGCAGCACATACCCTACTGCGAGCGCCCCGATGGCCGCTCCCAGCAGCACCATGTTGCGGCGCCGAAACCGAAGACGCGCTGGTGACTCGGTCCTATTCTTCATAGACACTCAGGCTAATCCTAGGTTCCGGGAGCGTCAAGCATCCGGGTTCCATTGATCTTCCGGGACAACCCACCCCTCGTCGAGCGCCCGGCGGCGCTCGGGGTCGCGTTGGCGTCGGCGGGCCCAGAGTGCCGTGAGGATGAGCGCGACGAACGCCCAAAACACGGTCAGAGACGTGACCAGCAGCAACCAGCCATAGCGCGTGCGCAGATCCTTGCGCCACGACTCTTCGAACTGCCCCAGCGTGATCTGGTGCGTGGCCCGCAGTGCGAGATCGAAGTCGGACGTGCCGCGCAGCCTCGCCAGCAGTGGTTCGAGCCGCCGCTCTCCACCCATCCGCTCCAGCAGCAGCACCGCAGTGGTCGCCAGCGCGTAGGACGCCTCAGCCTCCGCCGCCGTGCCCGAGCGGATATACCGATCCAGGGCCGCCAGGGACGGGGCGGCTCCGCGCAGCAGCGCCCAGTTCACGCGGAGGGCCTCCAACCGATCCCATTCCCCCGCAGCACGGGCCGCATAGCCTTCGTCGAACCACCGCGGCACGCGTTGCACCACGC
The DNA here is from genome assembly GCA_039588295.1 of Gemmatimonadota bacterium. Lineage (GTDB taxonomy): Bacteria > Gemmatimonadota > Gemmatimonadetes > Gemmatimonadales > GWC2-71-9 > JAOTVV01. The sequence goes on along the minus strand of JBDHAB010000019.1, from coordinate 94,336 downwards.
TGTGGAGCGCCAGATGCGCCAGCTCGTGGCGGAGCACTCGACGATGATCCCGCGAGAGCGTGAGCACGATCGTATTGGAGGCCGGAAATGACGCGGCCTGGCCCCACTCCGGAATGCGCCCAGCCGTCAGCGAATCGAAGCGCCGGGCATCGGGCGCGAGAATCAGCCGTATGGGACGCCGCGGCGGATCGGGAATGCCGGGCCAGGGTCCCGCACGATCGGCGAACTCGCCGAGGGCGACGGCGGTGGCCCCCGATCCCGCCCAATAGATGACGTTGACACGCCCCACCTGCACCACGCTGGGCTCGCCGGTCTGAGCCAACAAGAGCAGGAGTGGAACTAGCGTGGGGGCTCCTGGCCTCGAGCGACCAGATCGAGCGTCTGCATGCAGCGTTTGCCCCACGGGTTGAACTTGTTGGCCTGATAGCCCCGTTCCCAGGTATGCTTCGCCGCCTCTCGATCGCCCGCGAACCACTGAGTACGACCCAGTTCATAGTACGCTTCGATCAGGTTCGGTCCAATCTTCAGCGTCTTCTCGAAGAAGCTCTGCGCTTCCGCAAACATCTCACGCGCGAAATAGACGAGTCCGAGATAGTAGTGCGCGTAGAGCGTGGCCTTCTTGTCATTGTCCAACCGGATTGCCTTCGACAGGTGCTCGATGGCCTCTGCAAACAGGCGTTTCTTGAGACAGATGTATCCGACGTTGATCTGCGCGAGGGAGTTCGTCGGCTGTTTGGTGAGCACTTCCTGGAAAGTGCCCAGCGCCGAGTCATACTCCTCATTGAGCATCTGCGCCCAGCCCAGCATCGATTCAGCCTGTAAGTCCCCTGGTGCCAACGAAAGTGCCTTTCCCAACGCGTGGATCGCGCCGGGGTAATCACCCAGTGAGATGAGGCTCCACCCCTTCTCGATGAAGGTCGAGGCCCCAATGTGATCGGCGTGGAGCACCGGAGCGCTCCCGCTGAATTGCGGCGCCTGGCCCTCTTGCTCGTCCTGCGACAGCTCCTTGTAGCGATCCACCAGAACGCGGATGTCTTCCTTCAGCTTCGACAAATCGGTGATGGACTGATCGACGGTCTTGAACAGCGCGATGATGTCGCGCTTCACCTGATCGCGCTCTTGGGGCGTGCGCACAGTTTCGAGGCGCTCCAACACGCGGGCATAACGCTCTCGAACCAGGTCGAGAAAGGATTCCGTAAAGGATTCCGTCACCAGCACACTCCGCGGCCCGCATGCCGCGTCCGCGTCATGACAGGGCGCTCACCGTCTCGAGATTGGTCCGCGCCAGTTCGTGATCGGGGTTCAGCTCCAACGCGCGATTCCAGTACTCGGTGGCGAGTTCCCGATCCTGGCGCTTATACGCGATGTTGCCGAGCTTGAAGTAGATGTCGTCACCTAACGTCGGTTGCAGCCGCACCGCTCGTTGATAGGCCTCCCACGCATCGTCATACCGTGCGGCGCGGTAGAGCAGGTCTCCGAGGTTCTTAGACACCTGCGGGACCGACTGCTCTTCCGCCAATGACGCCCGCAATGCCTCGCCCGCCTCATCCACGTCCCCCGTCAATTCCAGCGCGACGGCCAAATTGTTCAGGAGCACGACATTGTCGGGAAACGCCTCGAGCCCCTGGCGCAGCAGGCGCACCGCTTCATCCAGCTGGTCGAGCGTCGCCGCGGTCAGGGACCGCGCCCAGTACCACAGGGGAGCGAGCGCCCGATCCTCTGAGACTTCGCGTGCTCGGTCCAACCGGCCGGCCGCCACCGCGAAATCACCCCGGTGGAGCGCGCCGATACCCCAGCCCGTGAGGATGCGCGGGTCGTTGGGTGCGAGGGCCGCTGCCTCTGCATAGATGTCGTCTGCCTCCTCGAAGCGACCTGCCTTTTCATAGCTGAACGCCATATTGGCCAGCACGGCCGCCCGCGGACCGGCGTTGTCGACCGCCTGATTGAAGTAGGCGGCCGCTGCCTCCCAGTGCGATTGCTTCAGGGCGATCAGGCCCAGGTAGAAGTAGGCATCCCCGTCAGCTGGCCGCAGTTCCACGACCTTCTGAAACTCCCGAGTCGCCTCATCCAGCATGTCCGTCTTGTAGAAGGCGATGCCCAGATTGTTGTGTTCGTTGGCTCGAGCGTCTCCGGCCACGACGGGGCGCGGAGTCTCGCTGCGACCCGTACGGTGCGCAAATCCTGCGGTGATCAAGCCATACAACGCCTTGCCGACCTCGAATTCGACGAGACCGGAGTCATCAACCAGCGTCGTCACGTCTCTGGATCCGTCCAGAAGCGGAACGATCCGTTCCTGTTCCCGAGTGAGCTGGACGTCGGAGCCGTCGATTCGGCCTTGCTCCACGGTGAAGATGTAGTCCATGGACGGGATCTTCTTCCGAATCAGGCCCCATTCATCGACGCGACGCGCCCCTTCCAGCAGCAGGGTCTCGGGGTTGATGTTCACCACAAAGTCCTGCTCTTCCGGCTGCAGGTCGGCCTCGAAGGTGAAGTTCCCTCGCGTCCACGTGAAGAGGAAATACACGGCTTCCTCGATCTGCACGCGCATGTAGTGCTCAAGATCGTCACGCGAGATCGAGCCCTGCGTCACGAGGATCTCCCCCAGTCGCAGGTCTCGCTGCTGGGACTGCCGTTCGATACCGGACTCGAGCTGTTCGCCGGTGATCCGCCCACCCTTGAGCAGGATATCGCCGAGGCGATCGCGCCGATTCACGATCGACGCATAGATGATCCTCCCCTTCTCAAAGTAGATGTAGCCCAGGTTGGTGCGATCCGTGACTGTGAGACATCCGGTCTTCTGGCCCAGCGAGAGCAGCTGGAGCACGTCGGCGAGCGAGGCTTCCTTCAGACTGCCCTTGATGGCCATCACACCAGCTCCTCAATGACCCGGTCCGCCGGCTCGGGCCAATCCCACACTACCTTCTCCCGGCTGCGGATGCTCCCGATCGGCGAGATCATGATCCCGCTTGTTCGAACGGCTCCGGCCGTTCGGGCCGCCGAGGGCCTCGCCCCTTCCAGCAACGCCTTGGCGAAGGCGGCCGTTGGCTCAGCCCCCTGCGCCTGCGCTGCTCGCACGATGCGCTGAACGACATTGAGGACCTCACGGATCGAATCCGCCGGACGATCCGCCAGATAGTCCACCAACGGTACCTCCACATCGCCGAATTTCCCTCCGAGCTTCCGCAGGGCAATCTCACGCCGCAACTCCCGATCGGGGGCAGCCAGTTGTGCCAGCAGGCCACCTTCCAACCGAGACACCAGTCGCGCGTCGAAACCCTCCACATCCTTGGGGGGCAGTATCAACGTGAACATGAGCTGCTGCTCGCCCTGGATGAACGAATTGTAGAGGTGAAACAACTCCTCCTGCGACCGCTCCTTGCCTGCGAGGAGATGCACATCGTCCAGCAGCAACGCAGTGGCGGACCGATAGCGCTTCCGCCACGATTCCACACGGTCCCCATCGATCGCATCGAGGAGCTCGTCGACGAACTGCTGGGCCGACAGGCACGCCACGCGGGCCTCGGGATCCTCAGCAAGCGCGTTGCCCATCGCGTGCAGCAGATGGGTCTTCCCAACGCCGGGCGGTCCCACGACCACCATCGGGTTATAACTCACGCCCGGCGCCGCGATCACACCATTCGCCGCGTTCAACGCGAACTTGTTCGCCTCTCCCACGACGAGCGTTTCCATGGTCCAGGCGGAGGAAGGACCCGGCGGCGGGCGACCTTCGCGCAGCGCCGCCTGCACGAGCGCGTCGGCCTCCTCCAGTCGATCGGGGTCGTAGAATACTGGATCACTCACCCGGTGGGGGTCGACCCGCGCCATCGCACGCTGGAAGGCCTTCAAGTGGTCGACATCCTGTTCATAGGCCTTGATCACGCGATCGACCCCCGTGGGCACATCTTGCTTCAGGAGCTGTTCCAGTCGCGCCGTACGGTACCCCTCACTCCCCCACCGTTTGATGCCGTCGCCTACCCGCGTGCGCCACGCGTCGATCTGCTCCTGGACGGTGTGGCTGATACCAGAGAGGAACTCTGCGAATTCGTCTGCCGCTCGAACGGCTGCGTCGGGCACGCCGGTGACGCTGGGACGCTGCGGCACCTCACCCGAAAGCAGTTGATGGGCGGCATCCGGTGTGAGTGGGGTCTCACTGACGGCCTGGTACGCCACGAGGCGGTTCAGGAGACCCAACAGCTCGCGGACGTTGTTGACCTCGACCTGGGCCACCACGTCGAGCACCCCTGAAGCGAATTGTGCTCCGCGGTCGGCCGCTCGACGCTTGAGGATCGCAAGGCGGGTCTCGTAGTCGGGGGTGTCGATGTCCACCACCAAACCGCCGTCGAACCGGGTCAACAGCCTGGTGTCGAGTTCCTGGATCTCTGCTGGGGGACGATCGCTGGTCAGCACGACCTGACGGTTTCCGCCCTGCAGCTGCTCCACGACCCGCAGCAGTTCAGCCTGCATCTCGCGGCGGTGCGTGAGGAAATGCACGTCATCGACGAGAAGCACGTCGATCCGGCCGAGCCGCCCCCGCAGAGCCTCGCTCTGCCCCGCGCCAACCGCCGCTTGATAGAGCTCCACAAACTCGTCCAGCGTCACATACTCCACGTCCAGGCCCGGTGCGAGCTCTTTGGACAAGTGGCCAATGGCCATGAGCAGGTGCGTCTTGCCCAAGCCGCTCTCACCGTAGATGAAGAGCGGGTTGTACGCCGTCCCCGGCGACTCGGCGACGGTTCGGGTAGCGGTCACCGCGAGCCGATTGGCGGCGCCGACCACGAAGGCGTCGAACGTGAACCGCGGGTTGAGTTCTTCGTTCACTCGGGAGCCTCCCGGCTCAATCTGCGCAGGACCATCTCGGATACGGCCTTCAAGGTTTCGAACACTCCAACCCCACGCAACGCGTCTGACGTGAAGCTCGGGACGCCCCAGAAGTTGACCGCGTCATCCAGCTCCGTGTGCGTCAGGATGAGATCCTCGGGCAGGTCTTGCTTGTTGTATTGAAACACGAGCGGCAACGAGCGCACCTCGATATCCAACTCGATCAGGTTGGCCTGGAGGTTCTGCAAGCTGTCGATGTTGTCATCGAGCTGCCGGGCCTGACTGTCAGCCACGAACACGACGCCGTCGGCGCCCTGCAGCACCAGCTTGCGGGTCGAGTTGTAGTACACCTGTCCCGGCACTGTATAGAGGTGAAACCGCGTCGTGAACCCCGAGATGCTTCCGAGCTCGAGCGGGAGGAAATCGAAGAACAGCGTACGCTCGGTCTCCGTCGCGAGCGATACCATTCTGCCTCGGCGGCCGTCGGGCACGCGACCGTAAATGTACTGCAGATTCGTCGTCTTTCCCGAGCGGCCCGGCCCGTAGTAGACGATCTTGCAGGTGATCTCACGGTTCGTGAAGTTGACTAGTGACAACGCTCACCGTCCAAACAGGCTAGAGAGGCTCTCATTCAGCTCGCGTTCGAAGTCGGCTGCGAGGATGGGACGTCGATCGTCCTGCATCGGCGACGCGAGCGCTAGACGCTCCACCAGCTCCTCGAAGAACAACTGGACCAGACCGAGCGACGAGTCGGGGCCGTACACCACGAGCGCGAGCAGCCGGCCTCGGCGGGTCTCAAATCCACCGAGGAAGACCCCATGCCGTCGCCCTTGATGATTCAACGACGAAAATCCGCCCTCCCGCAGCATCTTTGCAATCTCGCCCGTGGACGAGAAGATGGCCGCCCCCAGTGCCGCAGCCGCCATCACGTCGACGGCCCGCGTGAAGCCATGTTGGGCCAGTACCTGCCCAGCCGGGGTCATGATCAGCGTCAGGCGCGCCCCCGTATCGTAAATGAACCGCTCTAACGGCTGCAGCGTCCACGACTCGACAGCCCGCGTCGTCTTCACGTCATCACCTCGGCTGCCCGCATCATTACCAGTCGTGTCAGTCCGACGTTCAGCTCCGGGCTGCCGATCGTCACCACGAGCACGTCGTTCGGCGCGGGCACAACGACCAGGGTCCCATTGTCTGCCTGCAAGTGTAGAAAGTGGGGCGCCCCAACTGACGCGGCCGCCGACACCCGGCGAAACCGCTTCATCAAGCTCGCGGCCAGTGCCGCTACCGCGTTCCCCCGCACTCCTTCCATCACGGTGTCGGCAATCACCAGCCCGTCGTCGGCCGTCACCAGCATCGCCCCCCGAACCCCTCCGACCCGGGTGATCCCGTCAAGTGCCTGTTGGAACCGCGGGTTCACAACTGCTGCTCCCAGAGCCAGGTTCGCGCGGCCTCCGCCGCACGTGCGGCGAGCATCGCGAGCCGACCGGATGGCACGCTGCGATCGCGCACGATCATCAGCAGGCTTCCCTCCGCCGGGGCGCTGAGATGCACGTTGCCTCCCGACGATTCGGCTGCGACCCAGCGCCAATAGCCCATGTCCAGCAGGCGTGCCGTACGTTCGGCTTCACGCGCCGCGCCCGCCAGAAAAGCCGCGGATTTCTCCGACACGTCCTCGCCACGCTCATCCGCCACGCCACCGCCCAACACCTGCCCCCGTTCGTCCACGAGCAGGATTCCCTGCTCGGCACCATCGAGCCCCGCAAACACCGGATCCGCCAGCTCAGGCGAGCCGACGGGCACGCCGCCTTCGGCTGCCGCACGCGCCGTCATGAGCGCCTGAACCACCGTCGGGTCCGTCGGATCGGCGGCCAGCGCGAGCTCCAAGCGATCGAGGGCCGAATCCAGATCGCCCGCTCCAAAGGACAGGAACCCAAGACCCTTGAGGGCGCCCACGTGCCGCGGCTCACGCGCCAAGATCCCCTCCCACACCTCCCAGGCACGGTCCACATCTCCCACGTCCGCCAGGATGCGCGCGTACAGATCGTGCGCCTCGAGCAGATCCGGGTGATGCTCGAGACCGGAGAGCGACACCCCGACGGCTGCCTCGAACTCGCCCCGTCGGCGCAACATCTCCCCCAGCTCAAGAAATGCCAGGCTGCCCGGATCCCGGGTCAGCGCGTCCGTGAGGGCCGCGATCTCGTCATTCATGTGGTACCTGCAGGAAGGTAGCGAGAGTGTGCGCTGCCTGAAGCGCGCTGCGCACGGCTGCAGTCTCGTCGTCGTCCGCCTCCACATCATTCCCGTGTCCACGCAGCGTGAGCCATCGCTCCCACCACTCGACGGCTTCGGCGATCTTGCCTTGCTTCGCCAGGGCATCGCCGAGGAATCGGTGGGCGGGGAGCATCAAGGGGTCGAGTCGGAGCGCATGGCGAAACGCCTCCTCGGCCTCCGCGATCCGGCCACCCACCAGACTGGCCCGTCCTGAGATGAATGCGACGCCGGGTTCATCACGGAAGCGCCCACGCGCCGCTTCGGCTAACCGCACGGCGTCCTGCGCATCCCCGCGGGCCAAAGCGTCCTCGACTCGGTCGAGCAGCTCCTGCAGATCCCCACGGTTCTCTCCCCCCTCAGCGATCGGCATACCCTCTTCCTTGAGCGCGACCACTCCGGCGCTCTCGAGTCCGAACACCGTTCTCGCCACGTCGAATTCGGATTTGCGCAGCGTCCGCCCGATGGCGCGAAGATCGCGTTGGCCGTCAATGGCGGCAAGCACCTCCCATTCCGCGGGTAGGAGGTCCAGCCAGCCGCCCTCGCCCTCGAGTTCGGCGAGGTGCGGCACCAAGGTCAACCGCGGGATGTGCGACTCGATCCGTGACCATTCGTCGATTCTCCGCGCGGCCTCCAGCAGGAGCGAACCGGTTGGGATGCGCACCGTTGCCTCGGCCGGGATACCGTCCAAGGGACCCTCGATAAACGAGAAATAGCCCTCGCGCCAGCTCATCACCTCGAAGACGACCTCTTCGATCTGGAGCCGCACCTGACGCTCCACTTCCCGTCGCGCCAGCGCACCGATCGCCACCAAGATCTCCCCCAAGCGACGGGTATCGCCACGTTGCTGCATGGCTCGCGCTCGGTGGAGATCCGCCTCGGCGATCTTACCCGCGCGAAGGAGCACCCCACCCAGCGGATGGGGATTCGCCTGAATGCCGGCGTGCACCACTGCACCGTGCTCGAAGTACACGACCCCTCGGTTCTGGCGGACGCGGGAGGTAATCGTCAACACGCCCGTCTTTCGACTGAGATCGAGCAATTGGAACACGTCGTGAATCCCGAGTTCTCTCAGCGGACCTTCGATTGCCATCTACAGCTCTCCAACCGGAAACAAGCGGTCGAGGTCGAGGGCCGTTCGCGCGAGATCCTTCGCTCGTGCGGCCAATGGACTCGTCGGTTCGAGCGCCACCACGCGTTCCCAACACGCCACGGCTTCCCGAAATCTCCGGAGGCGCGCGTCCGCCACCGCAGACAGAAACAGCGCCCCGACGTGCTCACTATCGTATTGCAGCAGCCGATCGAAGGCCTCCAGGGCCTGCTCCGTGCGACCGCCGTCGAGCAACGCGCGGCCGAGACCGACCAACGCGTCCAGGTTCGAAGGATGCTCGGCCAGCACGTCGGCCAGGAGGTTCACAGCTCGCTCCGAGGCCCCACGCTTACGGTGAACGTCGGCCAACGCAAGGGTTGCGGCCACAAACGCGGGGTCTCCCTCCAGCGCCGACCGATAGGCCGACTCGGCGTCATCCCATTCCTCGGCCTCTTCGGCGACCGTGCCGAGCATCAGCCACGCGTGCACGAATCCCGGTTCGAGCTCCACCGCCGATTGGCAGGCGTCGCGGGCGACATGAAGATCCCCCAGGGCCAGGGCGATCTCCGCCTCCAGCGCGAGCAGATCGGTGCGCCGCGGAGTGCGATGGATCGCCTCCGCCAGAACCTCCCGCGCGCGCGCCGGGTCGCCGCTCGCGAGCCGGGCGCGGGCGACGAGCACCGCCGCCTCGACTTCATCCGGGTGAGCAGCGGACAACGCAACGGCCTCCCCGAGCGCGACCGTGCTGCGTCCGAGTGCCAGGAGCTGCCGAATCTCGCCGAGTCGGAGGTCGACGCGTTGTGGCGCCTTGGCGCGGGCGGCGCGGTACCGTTCCAGCGCCTCCGTGTACAACTCCCGGCGCTCGAACAGCATGCCGAGCAGCGCGTTACCGGCCACTGGCTCACCGCCGGCCTGCAGCACCCGCTGGGCCTCCTCGATCGCACGATCGACCTCGCCGCGATCCAGGTGCGCGCGCGCCGCCGCGTACCGGTCCGACTCGTCACCGGCGGCTGCTGGCTCGTCGGGCTCCTGATCCAGCTGGGCAAACACGTCGTCGAACAACTCCGCCTCAAACGCAAACCCGCGTCCACCCAATCCGGACGCGACATCCGCCGAGATTTCTGGCGCCACCGCGGTAGACCGATGCTCGTAGACCGCGTCGATCCCGAGACGGAACTTGCCGGGCATGTAATACGGATCCAGGGTTTGTGCGCGGGTCACCTCACGCAATGCCTCGTCGAACTCCCCGAGACGGGAGAGTGCAAAGCTCAAGTTGTAGTGCGGTTCGGCGGAGTCGGGATCGGCGTCCACGGCCCGTGCGAAGGCGCGCCGTGCATCCCGATCGCGCCCAAGCTCCGTCAACACCAATCCGATGCCGTTCCACGCCGCCGCATCCGTCGGATCCAAGTCCGCCGCCCGCTGAAACGCGTCCATGGCCACCTGGAGCTGTCCGACTTTGAAGAGGAGCATCCCCAGGTTCGTGTGCGGGAGCGTCACCGCCGGCGCTCGCCGAATCGCATCGCGCAGAGCCGTCATCGCCTTCGCCGGCTCGCCACCGTACGCCGCGGTGATCGCAAGGTTGTTGAGCGCGAGCGCATAATCGGCATCCAACGAAATCGCACGCTCGAACGAGGCAAGCGCCTCATCGAATCGCCCCAGCAGGTGCAGCACGACGCCTCGCTCGTTCCAGACCTTGGGCGTGTCAGCCATGTCTTCCACCAAATGATCGTACGCCTCGATCGCGGCATCGTGGTCCCGCCGGAGCAAATGGAGCTCGGCCACGGCCGGCAGCACGAGACGGCGATCGTCCCCTGCCTCCAATGCGAGGCGAAACTCGCGTAGCGCCTCGGTGTACCGGCCCTGCCGGCGGAACACGAGTCCGAGGTTGTAGTGCGCGAGCGCCGCCGTCGGTTGCTGGCCCGGCGCGGCGGCTGGTGGAGGAACGCCGTCATGTGGCGTGGAGGTGAGCGATAGCGTGGCGTGCGGGCGGCCCAAGGACGGACTCAACTGCATGGCGAGTTTCGTGGCGCTTCTTGCCTCGTCGTGCCGGCCAAGGGTGCCAAGCACGAACGCGAGCTGATAATGCGCTTCCGCGTTGTCCGGGGCGAGCTGGGTGGCGCGGGTCAGCGCCGAGAACGCTTCGGTGTCGGCACCGTGCTCATGCAGCACCGTACCCAGGTGCTGTAGCACGGTGGCATCGTGTGGATCGATGGTCCGCGCGCGCTCCAGCCATTCCAGCGCCGGCTCCAGGCGCCCGCGACCGCGCTCGGCCAGACCCAACTCCACGAGGACCTCCGTCCGTTCCGGCGCGCGGAGGACGATGGTCTGAAACGCATCGATCGCCGAATCGAAGTGCCGCATGGACGCGTAGATTCGCCCAAGCTCCCACTGGGCTTCATCGTTTTGCGGATTCGCGCGGAGCTGCTCGCTGAGTTCCGCGATCCGGTGATCGTAGTAGCCCGTCTCCGTGTACGCGATCTCGAGGTTCCGCCGAGCGGTGTGCAGCCGCGGATCGAGCTCCAATGCCTCGCGGAATTGCCGGACCGCCTCTTCGATGAGTCCGCGACGGTAGTAGAGCACGCCGAGGTTGTTCTGCGCACCGGCATCACTAGGATCGATCCGCCCGGCGAGGGCCCGAAGAATGGCCCGGTCACGCTCAAGCGGTGGAGCACCCGTCACGCGGTCTCGCTCCAGTCGCTCAGACTGACGCATCCGCACCACCGCCTGTTGGCTCTCACCACACGCTGCTCACGGATATTCGTCGATAAGGCTGGCTGGAAGGGGACAAGGAGCGGTTCCATTCCCGCGCATCACGGTGCCAGTCGGTATCGGTCGTGCCGACCCGCTCGGCGCTCACTCGAAGAATTCAAGATATTGGAGTGAATTCTCCCGATCAAGCGTGTGATCACCGGCAGCTGCAGACAGCGCTGCCCGGAGATCGCGCGGCCATTCGCTCCGAAGGTCCAATGCCTCGCCGGTCGCGGGGTGGTCGAACCGGAGCCGGGCCGCGTGAAGTGCCTGTCGGGGCGCGGCGCGCTCGATGGCGGCTGCCTCGCGTCGCTGTGGCCCTGATAACCGCCGCGCTCCGCCGCCACCGTAGGTCGGGTCGCCAACGACCGGATGTCCGACGTGCGCCAAATGCACCCGGATCTGGTGGGTTCTGCCGGTCAGCAGCCGCACGCGGACCAGATCGCAGGCGCCGAAACGCCCAATCCGATCGACCTGCGTAACGGCGGACCGGCCGGTGGCGAGCACCGCCATCCGCTTGCGGTCTTTGGGGTGCCGCGCGATCGGCGCATCGATCTCGACCGATCCCTTGATGTGGCCCCAAATGAGGGCGGCGTACGTCCGTTCCACCTTTCGCCGTGCGAGAGCGCGAGCAAGCGACCGATGTGCGGCATCGGTCTTCGCGACGATCAGCAGTCCCGACGTGTCCTTGTCGAGGCGGTGGACGATGCCGGGCCGACCACTGCCACCCACTGACAGCGGTGTGCCCCGCGCGACGAGCGCGTTCAACAGGGTATCGTCCCAGTGTCCGGGAGCCGGATGCACGACAAGGCCCGCAGGCTTGTCCAGCACCAGGAGTGCCCCGTTCTCGTATACGATGTCGAGCGACCGTGGTCGCGGCGCAAGTTCCTGCGGTGGCGGGCTCTCGGGAATGGTGACGGCGACGATGTCCCCGTGCTGCAGCTGACGGGCCGCACGCGCCGGTTCGTGGTTCACGCGCACCGTCCCCGCGGCGACGAGCCGTGCCGCGTGGGTCCGGGAGAATGCGAGCTGATCGGCGAGAAAGCGGTCGAGCCGCTCAGTGGTGCAGACGCAGATGGAGAAGGTGCGGGTAGGCTCCGAGAGGCGATCAGGCCTCGGCGGCACCGGCATGTTCGGTCGCCCGATCACGGTCAGACCGCCCTTCGAGCCAGAGCGCCGTCGCGAGCGCGACGGCGCCACAGCTCACGGCCATGTCCGCGACGTTGAAGGTCGGCCAGTGAAACGGCCCAATCCACACGTCGACGAAATCGACGACGCCGCGCGGACTCCGTATTCGATCGAGCAGATTTCCAACCGCGCCACCGCACACCAATGCCAGTGCCGTGAGGCGAAACCGCTGAGACACGTGCGTGTGTCGCACCATGGAGCCGAGCACGACCAACGCAACGATGGCCAGCACCATGAAGACCCAGCGTGAGTGGGTGCCAACGTTGATGCCGAAGGCAGCGCCAGGGTTGTACACCAGGCGCAGCGAGAGCCAATCGCCCAGAATACGCACGATCCGCCCGGTCAGCATAGCCACCGCGACTTGCTTCGTGAGCAAGTCGAGGATCACCACCGCGCCGGCGACGCCCCAGAAGAGCGGGTGTTTACTCCCGCTTGGCATCTTCCTCCTTGGCCTTGCACTTGATACACAAGCGCGCGTGCGGGAGCGCGTCGAGCCGGTCGAAGTCAATCTCGTCCCCACACTCGTGGCACTTCCCAAAGTCCCCAGGGGCGCTGTAGAGCCGCCGGAGTGCTTCGTTCACGTGCCAGAGATAGCGCCCTTCTTTGGAGGCGAACAGGAACTGCTTCTCGCGCTCCATGGCATCCGTGCCCTGATCGGCCATGTGAAACGAATACGATGACAGGTCCCCATCTGACGCCTGGAGCGTGCCACTGAATTGCTCGTCGTAGTGCCCGAGCTCCTTCATGACGCGACCCCGTTCTTCGAGCAGTCGCTTCTCGAGATGGGTCAAGTATTTCTTCTTCATAGTGCCGATTCCTATACTTCCTTTGAATCGTCCGCTGACCCGTGATCCGCCGTCCGCCGCATCGAGAGCAGCACCTCCCGACCGTCGATGTCGACGGCCTCCTGGCCCTCGGCGCGCGGAATGGTACTCCCCACCTCGAGTTGCCGCGCAAGCGTTTCGGCCCCGATCACCGCACGAAACGCCGCCACCGCTGCCTCCACCTCATCAGGCCCCGAGATGCCCAACGTGATCCGCGAATTGTAATCGTATCCCGCCTGTTTGCGTAGTCTCTGCACTCGATTGATCACTTCCCGTGCCAACCCCTCCTGCCGCAGCTCAGCGGTCAGGTGCGGGTTCAAGGCAACGACGAGCGGGCCGTCGCTCTGCACCAGCCAATCCGTCAACACCTCGCGCTCGATCACCACGTCCTCCGGACCGTAGTCAAACGACCGGCCGTCGTACGAGGCCGATACCGGAGTGCCGGCCTCGAGACTCCGGAGTTCGGTCGCCGTAAGCGCCGCGACCGCGCGGGCGGCGCGTGGAGTGTCCTTTCCATAGATCCTGCCAAGCGTGCGGAAATTCGGTTTGCCTCTGAGGCGCACGAGTTCCTCATCCGAGGCCACGACGGTAACGGTCTTGACGTTGACCTCGGTCGCGAGCACGTCGAGGAAGGCGTCGAGCGCGGGCCCGCGAGCGGCGGTAGGCACCGCGATCTGCATCACAGCCAGTGGTTGGCGCACGCGCAGGCCGGCCGACTCGCGAGCCGCGCGCGCCAGGGAGGCGAGCCGGCGCGCCGCATCCATCGCGACATCAAGGTTCGGGTCGCTACGCCCCCTGTCGACCGGGAACACCGCAATGTGTACCGACTGCCCGGTGAGGCGCCGGTGAATGGCATCACTGAGAAACGGTGCCGCCGGCGCAAGCAATTGCGTGAGCGTAACCAGCGTCTCGTGCAATGTCGCGAGCGCTTGAGGATCGGCGCTGGCGTCGGGTGCCCAGAACCGACGGCGATTCACGCGGACATACCAGTTCGACAGTTCCGAATCACAGAACTCGATAATCGCGCGCACCCCAGTCGTGACATCATAGTCCGACCAGGCATCCCGTACCGTGGTCACGAGTGCATCCAGGCGGCTCAACAACCAGCGGTCGACCAACGGCCGGCCGTCGACTGGCGGCACATGGTCCGGCGTCCAGTCTTCGGCATACAGCGCATAGAACCCGTAGGTGTTCCGCAGCCGGTTGAGGAACCCCGCTGCCACCTCCGGAATGGCCGACACGTCGAACCGCTTGGGTAGCCACACCTGCGACGACGCCAGCAGATAGAGGCGGACCGCATCGGCGCCGAACTCGCGTACCGCGTCCCACGGATCCACTACGTTACCAACCCGCTTGGACATCTTCCGACCGTCGGCATCGAGCACGAGACCGTTGACGATCACGTTGTGATACGCAGGACCCTCAGAGACGCCCGCGGCGATGGCGAGCAACGAATAGAACCAGCCCCTGGTCTGGTCCAATCCCTCGCAGATGAAGTCGGCGGGGAACTGGCGCTCGAATGCTTCACGGTGCTCGAACGGATAGTGCCATTGCGCGTATGGCATCGCACCCGAATCGAACCACGCGTCGATCACCCCCGACACGCGCCGCATCGTTCCGCCACAGCCCGCTTGGGAGCAGGCGAACACGTACTCATCGATGAACGGCTTGTGCGGATCGAAGTCCGCCGGCAGTCCCCGCCCCCATCGCTCCGCCAACTCCGCGTAGGAGCCAATCACGACACGATGCTCGGGGTGCCGGTCGCACAACCACACTGGGAGCGGCGTCCCCCAGTACCGGTCCCGCGACAGCGCCCAGTCGACGTTGTTCTCCAGCCACTCACCGAACCGGCCCGCCCCGACCTCGGGCGGTGACCACGAAATCTCTCTATTGATCGACAGCATGCGGTCGCGGAACGCCGTAGTGCCGACGAACCAGGACTCGCGGGCGTAGTAGATCAGTGGCGAGTCACAGCGCCAGCAGAAGGGATACGTGTGCTCGTACCCTTCTGGTTGATAACGGCCAAACACCTTCCGCTCGTGTGCGAGTCGCTCGGCGATCATGGGGTTGGCGTCGAACACTCCCACCCCATTGAGCGCGGCCCACGTCGTGTTGGCAAACCGACCCTCGCCGTCCACCGGGTTCACGAAGGCCAACCCCTCCCGCTGACCCGTGGCGTAGTCGTCCGCGCCAAACGCCGGGGCGATGTGCACCAGGCCCGTGCCTTCCTCGTTTGTTACGAAGTCCCCGGCGACGACTCGAAAGGCCTGGTCCGGATCCACGTGCACCGCATCGAGCAACTGCTCGTACTCGAGTCCGACCAAATCCCTTCCCATGTGCTCGGCGACCCGTGGGAACGCCGCCAGCGTTTCCCCGCCCGTCGCTCCGGGAACCACACGCTGCTCGGCGATCACCTTCTCGACGATCAGGCGCCGCCCATCAACCTCGTGCTCGACATACCGGAAGTCCGGGTGGACCGCGACCGCGACATTGGACGGCAGCGTCCACGGCGTCGTCGTCCACACGAGGAGGTAGCGCTTTGCCTCTCCACGAAGACGAAACAGCACATGGATCGAAGGGCTCCGATGCGTCTCGTATCCTTGTGCGAGCTCGTGACTCGACAGTGCCGTGCCGCATCGCGGACAGTACGGCAAGACCTTGTGTCCCAGGTACAACAGATCGCGCTCATGCAGCTGCTTGAGCAGCCACCACACGCTTTCGATGTAGTCGTTAGTGTACGTGATGTACGGCTTCGAGTAATCGAGCCAATAGCCGATCCGCTCGGACAGGGATTCCCAGTCTGCCTTGTACCGAAAGACGCTCTCTCGGCAGCGAGCGTTGAACTCGGCGACACCGAACCGCTCGATGTCCGCCTTCCCGCTGATGTTGAGCGCCTTCTCGACTTCGATCTCCACAGGAAGCCCATGCGTGTCCCAGCCAGCGATACGCGTCACCGACTCACCGAGCATCGTGTGGTAGCGGCAGATCAGATCCTTGATCGTTCGCGCAAATACATGATGGACACCCGGTCGTCCGTTGGCCGTCGGCGGGCCTTCATAGAACACAAAGGGCTGCCCCGACGCCGTCGCCTCGAGCGTGCGGTGAAACAGATCGTCCGCACGCCACTGCTCCAGCATGGCCGCTTCGAACGCGTCGGGCGTCGAGTAGTGAAGCGGTTCGTACCCCATCAGGGCAGCTGCTCCAACACGCCCGTGATCAACCGGGTCAACTGTGGCTCGGCATCCTTCGCCGTCTGGATGATCGTGGCGACATCCACCGGCTCGAGCGCATCCGGGAGGCACGCGTCGGTGATCACCGACAGGCCGAGCACCCGGAGACCGCCATGGACCGCGACAATGACTTCGGGAACCGTCGACATGCCAACGATGTCCGCCCCAATGCCACGCAAGTAGCGATACTCAGCCGCCGTCGAGAGGGCCGGACCCGTGACGCCGACATACACGCCCTCACGGAGCACAAGCTTGAGATCCCGGGCAACCCGACGGGCGATCGAGCGCAGTCCTTCGTCATACGGCTGCGACATGTCCGGGAAACGCGGCCCAAGGGCCTCGTCATTGGGACCGATAAGCGGGTTGTCACCGAGGAGGTTGATGTGGTCCGCGAGTAGCACGAGATCACCGGGTGCCCAGAGTGGGTGCAAGCCGCCGCACGCATTCGACACGACCAGCGTCCCCGCGCCCAGCGCCCGCATCACCCGAACCGGAAACGCTATCTCACGCAGCGTATAGCCTTCGTATCGGTGGAACCGGCCCTGCATGGCGACGACGTGCTGCCGCCCCGCGCGCCCGAACAGCAGACGACCCGAGTGCGACTCCACCGTGGAGAGCGGGAATCCGGGAATGGCCTCGTAGGGGATTTCCGCCTCCAGCTCGAGCGCTTCGGCCAGCCCCCCGAGTCCGGTTCCCAGTATCACGGCCACGGCCGGCTCCGCCTTTGTGACGCCGCGGATCTCCTGAACGGCCCGCTCGATCTCCTCCCGCAACCTCGACGTCGAGGTGCTCACTCGGGCGGGCTCCCGTCTCGCTCCTGGTCGGCGAGGGCGTCGACCTGGGCGAGCTGCCGCTCGAGCAGTCGACGGAACGCCGCGAGGTACGCACTGAACTGGCGCTGCGCCTCCTCAAGATCGTGCCGCACGAAAGTCTCGGCCTTCCGGGCGCCATTGAGAATGTCATCGGCCTTGGCCCGTGCCTCCCGCATTGCCAACTCGGACTCGCGCTTTGCCGATTGCTCGATGTCGGTCCGTACCTGATGGGCCATCACGACGGCGTCGTTGAGCGCCTTTTCCCGCTCGCGGAACGCTTTGAGCTGCTCACGGAAACTGTGCAGCCGTTCTTCCAGCGCCGCACGTTCGCGCAGGAGTCGTTCCAGTTCGTCCGCCATCCGCCCGCGAAATTCCTCGACGCCTGCCACTTCGTACCCGAGCGGGACGCGCCGAAACTCCTGCGTTCGTACATCCGCCGGCGTGAGTCGGAATTCGTTGTCGTTCATGTCGGCCGTTCTCCAAACAGCACAGTACCCAAACGCAAGATCGTCGCGCCCTCGGCGACGGCTGCCTCATAATCCCCGGACATTCCCATTGAAAGCTCCGGCAGCGAGAATCCCACCAGCTCGAGATGATCGCGCAACCGACGCAAATCGCCGAAGACCTGCCGCTGGACCACCTGGTCATCCGTCAGTGGCGCCATGGTCATGAGGCCCTTGAGCTCGAGTCGCGAGAAGCTCGTGACGGCGCGCGCCACGTCCTGTGCCTCGTCGGGTTCACACCCGCTCTTCTGGGATTCTCCTGCCATGTTGACTTGCAGCAGCACGGGCAACCGATCGGATGGTGCCCGCTGCTCCATCGCGCCGTGCAGCGCCCGAGCCACTCGCGCGCTATCTACCGAGTGGACCATCGCAAAGCGCTCCGGAACGTACTTCGCCTTGTTCGTCTGCAGGTGGCCAATCAGATGCCACCGCGCCTCCAGGCTGGCCAATCCATCGATCTTGGTGATCGCCTCCTGCACGCGGTTCTCTCCCAGGTCGGCGAGGCCGGCGGCCACGGCCGCCCGCGCAGCCGCCGGGTGATGGCCCTTTGTCACGGCGACGATGCGCACCTCCGCGGTGAGTCCTTCCTTCGCTTGCGTACGCGCAATGGTATCTCGCACCCGGCGGAGGTTGTCAGGAAGCACCGCAAAATCCATAACCCTTAATGGTAGCCGTGCCTTGCAGCGAAGCAAAGCCGCGCCGCTTGGGAACCCGGAAGGGTGCCGGCCGTCCCGCCTTAGCGACGCGGCAGCGTGTCGTCCAGCGTGGGTGGGCCCGTGAAGATTGCCGCGTTGGCATCCAGCGCTCGCGCGACATCGGGAATGTACTGGAGGTGGAGCCCGCGGCGGATGTTCTCGGCGGCTCGCGCGGAATCGCCAAGCGTCTCGTACGCCAGCCCCAGGCCATAGAACGGGTAACTCATGTTCACGGTGATGTTGCGATTCGTCGGATCGAGCGTGAGCGTATCGACGTCAAACAGGCCCGCATAGCGGTACACGTCCCAGACAAGGGAGTCCGTGCGGACCACGTCGATCGGCACGCCGCCGAACAGCCCGGGTGCGAGCCGTGCGGTGTCGGGCGGTGCGGCGACATGCAGTGCGAACACCAGTCCCTGCTGGCTCAGATACTCCCGCATGCGACCCCAGTTCTCCGACCCCGCCGTCATCGAGAAGTAGATGGGCCGTCGCTGCCAATTCTCTTGGATGAGCCGGATAATCAGCATGTCGTAGGTGTACAGCGCCGAGTTCTCCGGGTACGTGAGCGACAGCCTGCCGGCGCTGAACGTGAGTGTGCGCGCGAGCAGACGCGAGCCCAACTGCGCGATCTCATCGTCAGTGAGAGTGAGCAGCGGCCCCGGCGGCGCGCCGGGGGCCATGTCGGCATACCACGGTGCCTGCTGCGGGTCGAACGCGCGGATGGGGTTGTCCCTGAGTTGACGGATGTACCAGTCGGTGTTCCCGAGCGAGAGGTTCACGACGGAGACGTCCTGCCGGACACCCTCAACCTCCTGCAGGTACCACAACGGGAATGTGTCGTTGTCCCCGTTGGTGAACACGATTCCGTACGGCTCGACGGACTGGAGCAGGTTGTACGAGAAGTCACGCGCCAACATTGCCTCGGGACCGTGCCGACGGCTTGCCGCGCGGAAATTCACGGCGAGCGGCACCAGCGCCAAGACGAACACGCCCGCCGCCAGACGCGCCCGGGCCGGTCCTGCTGCGCCGGTCTCGAGTCGGGCCCGAAGCCGCCGGTACATCCCGGCCAAGCCGATGCCGACAAAGAGCCCCCACGTCTGGAACGACACGGTGAAGAAGTAGTCCCGTTCGCGGACTTCGTGCATCTCGATTTGGGGAAACAGATCCCACGCGAGCGAGTACCCCGGCTTGAAGTTCATGTAGCCCACAAGGCCCGGGCCGGTCGTCAAGAACAGCAGCATGAGGAGCCAGAACACCGACCGATCGCGCTGGCGTAAGACCCACGCGCCATAGACCCCGAGGGTGATGAAGATCAACGTGACGGGGAGGCGCGCCCGCGCGAAGACCGGCTCGGTGGGTGCGAGGCCGTTGACCCACTGCCAGTCGAAGTACTGCAAGTACATCTGGAGCTGCCGCCCCATGAGTGGGATGCTGCGGACCGCGTAGCAGTCGGGAATACCGAAGACCGCCTCGCCAGGTTGTACGGGGCCGTCCACAAACTGGAAGAGGCAGCCAATGAAGTTTCCGATCCGGTCGGTGACTCCGCCTTCCCGCAGGGTGTAGATCGGGTTGTCGATCGGTGAGCGCGGTGGATACTGCTCACGGCGGATCACCGCCCACAGACTTTCCCACGTCGACGGATCGGCCTCGTTGATGAGGGGACCGACTTGGGACCGGACCAGCAGGAACAAGTAGGTCGAGGCACCGACGAGCCCGATCGCCAGCACCGTCGCGGCAAACGGCAGGGCGCCGAGCGATGTGGCGTACAGTGCGGCGCCGAGGAACGCGATGCCGCCGACAATCAGCAGGCCCTTGCTGCCCAACCCGATCCCGATCAGGAGCGCCCAGATCCCGACGACCACCGCCCACTGCGCCCACTCCGTCCGCCGATCGCGTTCGTCGGCAAGGGGCTCGGTTCGTAGCACATGCCACATATACCCGATCAGCGCCGGCCCCACGAGCAGCGTGAGCAGGTGGCTGCCTAGCGAGACGGCCCCGAGATAGACGATGAGCAGGAGCACGTGGGGGGCTCGCTCACCCCCGCGGTGTTTACGCCACATCCAGGCGAGCCACGACACGGCCGCGATGCTGAACGCCGAGACCATGTAGACTTCGGTCTCGTTCGAGTTCTGCCACACGGTGAACGCGAAGGCAGACACGAGGGCGGCCGCTACCGCCCCACCGAGCACGAACACCCGGTCCTCGTCCTCCGGACCCCGCGTTGCCGACCACCCGCGGAGCGCTTTGGCGACCAGCAGGAAGAACAGCCCGGCCGCTGAGGCGCTGAACACCGCCGTCATCAGGTTGGTGCGGAAAGCGAATTCGCCGATGGGGACCAGGCTCCCCCAGACATTCCCCATGAGCACGAAGAGTGGCGTCCCCGGCGGATGCGGGATACCGAGGATGCTCGCCGCGGCGATGAACTCGCCCGCGTCCCAGAACGTCACCGTCGGCGCCAACGTGACGACATAGCCGGCGAATACCACGCCGAACACCGCCACCGCCAACCGGTAGGGCGCGGTGTCAGCTTGGGTCTCGATCGCTGCCTGTTTCGTGTTCACATCCAGCATCGGAGCGGTGGTCGTTAGGCGGGTGAAGCGTCACTCCGAGCGGCGGATAACGCAAGGCCTGACCCTGCGGTCTTGGCCAGGGCTTCGCGGACCTGATCGGGAGTGAGTCCCCGCCGGATCATGCCGCGCACAGCGACGGAGATCTTGGACGTTTCCTCCGACACCACGATCAGGATCGCGTCGGCTTCCTCCGAGAGACCAAGGGCAGCACGATGCCTGGTGCCCAGCGACCGGTCGCTGACCGGGAACTGGGTGAGCGGAAGGACGCAGCCTGCACCGACGATCTGATCGCCACGGATGATGACCGCACCATCGTGCAGCGGCGAGTAGGGCGTGAAGATCGTCGCGAGGAGATCGGCGGACACGGTGGCGCGCATGACGGTGCCGCTCTCAACGTACTGATCCAGCGATACGTCTCGCTCCACCGCGATGATTGCCCCCGTTCCGTTTCGCGCCAAGCGGCCGACCGCCTCCGCAATTTCGTCCGCGACCGCTTGCTTGCTCGAACCGGCGAGGAAACTGATGACGCGAGACCGCCCCAGTCGCGCCAGCGCGTGGCGGAGCTCCGGTTGAAACACGACGATCGCCGCGAAGGCACCATAGGTGAACACCACGCCGAGGAGCGTGGTAATCATGTTCAGCTTGAGCACGAGGGCCGCGAAGTAGATCAGCACCAGCGCGGTGATCCCAACCATGATCTGCAGCGCGCGGGTGCCGGCGAGGAACAGCAACAGCCGATAGATCACGTACGCCACGATGAGGATCTCGATGACGTCGTACCAATCGGGAATCAGCAGTGTGAGTTGCTCAAACCACATCAGGCGCTCCGTACTGCGTGCGCAACGGCCAGTGCCTCATGCGTCGGACCGACGGCATGAACCCGAAAGAATACAGCCCCCATAAGATACTGAGTGACGCACGCTGCCGCCGTCGCCCCGTCGCGCGCGTCGACCTCCCGCCCTGTCACGGTGCCCAGGAAGCGCTTGCGCGACGGCCCGACCATTACCGGATACCCGAGCGACGCGAGCATTCGCAGATCCCGCATGGCAGCCAGCGTCTGCGCCGGCGTCTTGGCAAATCCCAGCCCCGGGTCCACCACGATCCGGTCGCTGGCGACCCCACGACGCTCCGCCTGGCGCGCTGCCACCGTGAGCTCCCGCACGACCGCTTCGCCCACGTGGTCGTACTGCGCGTGGTCGTAAGTCGCCATGTCCGCGACCGTACCGCGCGAGTGCATGAGAATGAGCCCGGCCTGGAACTCCGCGCACACGTCGGCCACGCCGGGATCGAGCCGTAACCCTGAGACATCGTTGATCGCCCAGGCACCGACCTCGAGCGAGCGTCGCGCGACCGCTTCCTTGACGGTATCCACACTGACAGGGACGTCCGGGAATCTGGTGATGAGGTGCGCGAGCACAGGTTCGAGGCGTTCCCATTCCTCATCGGGAGAAACGGGAGTTGGCCGCCCCGGGCGCGTGGACTCCGCCCCCAGATCGAGCATCGCCGCTCCCTGGTCGAGCAAGGCCTCGGCCTGCCGCAAGGCCGCATCGGGATCCAGATAGCGACCTCCGTCACTGAACGAGTCGGGCGTCACGTTCAGAATCCCGACCACCACGGGCCCATCGAGCGGAACCGAGCCCCTCCCCAGATTCCAGGCCCGCGGGCGCTCGACCAACGCCGCCAAGGAGCTGCCAAGCACGTGGGCCACGGGCTCGGGGAGGGAAGACGCGCCCGGGCGTGCCAGTCCCGCCAAACGGGACACCCCGCCCGCCAGCAACGCCCATTCGGTCCCCGTCAGGCAATCGAGTCCCGCGCGCGACGCCTCACGGCCGAGGCGATCACGCATGTCCGCGTCTATCGCATCAAAGACCAGTGCCACGGACTGCACGCCCCGGGCAGCCGAGGCGGCCTGCGACGGCGCAACGCCCCGGCGCACCAGGGCGGCTTCAATTTCGCGTGCGTGGTGAAGAACGAGTGGGGCGGCGCTCACGCGCCAGCCGGCTCGGCTGGGGGAGTCCCCAACACCGGACGTTTCCCTGGCGCGCTCGACACGGTCGACGCCGCCGACTCGGCACCTGGCGTCAGCTCCGCCGGCGGTGGCGCCCGCTGCGGCAACTCCTTGCCCTCAGCAATGAGCTCGACTTCCTGCCGATCGAGCGTCTCCCGCTCCAGCAGTGCCTCCGCCATCCGGTGCAACGTGTTGAGGTCTCCCCGCAGGATATCGCGGGCCCGCTGGAAGGCCTTGTCGAGAATCCGCCGCACCTCGACATCCACGAGTTCCGCCGTCTTGTCGGAGATCTCCCGATGCTGCGCGAACTCACGGCCGAGGAAGATTTGCTGTTCCCGGTCACCGACGGCGACGGGCCCTATTGCATCACTCATACCGAACTGGGTCACCATGCGCCGCGCCATTTCCGTCGCCTGCTGGATGTCCTGCGCCGCTCCCGTCGTGACCTTGTCAACCCCGAAGATGATCTCCTCCGCAACCCTCCCGCCATAGGCCATTGCCAGACGCCCAACAATGTAGGCCTTGGTGTAGTTGTGGCGGTCCTCTTCGGGCAACGAGAAGGTGATGCCCAACGCGCGCCCGCGCGGCACGATCGTCACCTTGTGGACCGGGTCGAGGCCCGGAACCCGGAGACTCACCAGGGCATGCCCCGCCTCGTGATAGGCAGTGAGCTTGCGCTCCTCATCGGACAACACGAGGCTCTTTCGTTCGATTCCGAGCATCAGCTTGTCCTTGGCATCCTCGAAATCGACCATCTCCACCTTCTGCTTGTTGCGACGGGCGGCGAGCAGAGCCGCCTCATTGACGATGTTCGCCAGATCCGCCCCCGCGAGACCCGGCGTCGCCCGCGAAATCACCTCCAGCTGTACGGTATCGCCGAGCGGGATCTTGCGGGCGTGGACCTTGAGAATCATCTCGCGGCCGCGCACGTCCGGCATGTCGACCACGATCTGTCGATCGAACCGACCGGGACGCAGGAGCGCCGGATCCAGCACATCGGGCCGGTTGGTGGCCGCGATCAGGATCACGCCCTCGTTCGACTCGAACCCGTCCATCTCGACCAAGAGCTGATTCAGCGTCTGCTCACGCTCGTCGTGGCCACCTCCGAGACCAGCACCGCGGTGCCGTCCAACGGCGTCGATCTCGTCGATGAAGATGAGGCACGGCGCGTGCGACTTTCCCTGTTCGAAGAGATCACGAACCCGCGAGGCACCCACGCCCACGAACATCTCCACGAAGTCGGAACCGGACATAGAGAAGAACGGCCTAGCCGCCTCTCCGGCGACGGCTCGTGCCAGCAGCGTCTTACCGGTTCCCGGCGGCCCGACCAGCAGCACGCCCTTGGGAAGGCGCCCGCCGAGACGCTGAAACCGCTGGGGATCCCGCAGAAACTCAATGATCTCCTCGAGCTCGACCTTCGCCTCATCGCACCCGGCGACGTCCTGGAAGGTCACCTTCGGCGTGTCACCGGTCAGCAGCTTCGCCTTCGACTTGCCGAAGGCAAAGGCTCGATTGCCACCCTGCTGCACCTGGCGGAAGAAGAACACCCATAGCCCAATGAGAATCACCCACGGTAACAGTTGGATGAACACGGCACCGAACGACGGCTTCGGCTCTTTCGCGGCGATCGGGACACTCTGCTCTTCCAGCCGCTCCAAGAACAGCTCCGAGTCTTGGATGGGGAGGACGACGCGGAAGCGCTCGACGTCGCGCCCGTCCACCGAGATCGGCCGCTTGAAGTCCCCCTCGACGAACTTGCCGCTGGTGACCTCGACTCGAGCGATGTTGTCTCGATCGAGATAATCCTGGAAACTCGAATAGGAGATCTCCTCAGCCGATCCGCGACTCGAGCCGATCATCTGATAGAACGCGATCGGAATGAGGATGATGAGCAACCAGAATACCAGGTTCCGGCTCAGCCCAGCCCAGTTGAATCGATTGTTCGGCGGTGTTCGGTCAGCCATTCACATCCAGTCTCTGTCTGGCGGCGTTCGCCGCCGGTATGCCCCTTCTTCAATCTAGCCCACCCCGATCCCACCCGGTGGCTCCGGCGCTACCCTGCCACCGCCCCGTGCAGGACCTCCCAGAGGCCCGACACATAATAGTACGCAATCCGCGGTCGGAGTTCCCTACGAGCCTCCCTCGCGACGCGGCGAGTCGCTGCGCGCCTCGATCTTCAGCGCGGGATCGCCTGCACGCGGGACGGCAACGCTCGAGCGGCAGACACCGGGAATCCACAACACCTCGGCATCTCTCACGAGCACCGGGTGTTTCGTCCGCTGACGAAACGGCACCCGCGATTCCATCAGGAGTCTCCGCACCTTCCGGCGACCGACCCCGCCGAGCGGCGCGATGCGGTCACCGGGTGCCGCTCCCCGCACCCTGCTCGCCCCCGGGGTGACCCAGGTTTCATACGCGACCCTGCTCGGACACCCCGCCGGCTCCATACGCCAGCTGAACACCCACGCGCCCCACGTTGCCCGACCCTCTGGCAGCACCCCGCACTCGATGACGTCTGCGTCCTCGTCCGCCTGGGCGCGCACGAGGGTCAGGCGGTCGAACGAGAGTTCCGCTTCCCAACCACCGCCCAGCTGCAACACACGGCCGCTGGAGCTGGACTGCACGAACCGGCGAAGTCGCTGCGCGCGCTGCGGACCGAGCAGGCAGCCGACCTCCCGAGCAAGAGCTCGCAACATCGCATCGGTCAAGGAGTTATCGTACCGCCGCAGCGGTTCTCTCGCGACCTCGACGCCGCGAAGGCCACGACGGTACTCAAGCTCACCAAGCTCGCGAAGGGCGCTGCTCCATGCCTTCCGATCCTGTCGTGCGAACCGTCCGACGTTGGTCAGTCGCCGCTCCACCTCCGGACCGAATCTGCTCCGGAGCAGCGGCAGCAGTTCTTGACGAATCCACGAGCGGTCATGACGCAGGTCCCGATTGGCCGGATCCTCGTGCGCGGTGTCCTCGAGGCCGGCGTCGCGGAGCCATGCACCGAGTTCAGCGCGGCTGAATGGCAGGAGGGGTCGTACGAGTCCCCGCGGACCGCGCGCCGGGATCCCAGCGAGCCCCGCCACCCCCGTTCCCTTGAGCAGGCGGTGCAGCACGGTCTCGACCTGATCGTCGGCGTGGTGCGCCGTCACCAGGTAAGCCGCTCCGACCTCGCGTTGGATCGCTCGCAACTCGCGGTACCGCTCCTTGCGAGCCGTCGTCTCGGAGGTGCCCCGCCCCAACTGCAACACGGCGAGGTGGAACGGCAACCCATACCGCGCGGCGGCGGCCGCAACCACCTTCGCCACATCACCGCTTTCCGACGCGATCCCATGGTCGACATGTCCCACGACGAGTTCGAGTTCGAGCTCCGATGCGAGACCCGCCAGGAGGTCGAGCAGGGCAACAGAGTCCGACCCCCCGCTAACCGCCAGCACAGCGCGACCTGCAGTGGGAAACAGATCCTGCTTCAGCAAATGA
Organism: Gemmatimonadota bacterium; assembly: GCA_039588295.1. Lineage (GTDB taxonomy): Bacteria > Gemmatimonadota > Gemmatimonadetes > Gemmatimonadales > GWC2-71-9 > JAOTVV01. The sequence continues at coordinate 68,114 of JBDHAB010000019.1, read as the reverse complement.
TCACCTAACCGGGAACGGAGATCCACGGCGGTGCTCGACTACTCGACGGAGGAATCGAGCGCGCGCTGGCGTGCTTCCGCCAGATACCCGGGCCGCAGCTCGAGCAGGTGTGACAGCTTGCGCATCAGGTAATCCTCATGCTTCGCCAGCTCGCCATCGGCGTACACCAGTCGCCACATGACCTCGGCAAGCACCATGCGTTGTCCCTCGTCGTAATTCTCAGTCATCAACGACGTGAACTGATAGAGGTCGACCGCCCGCCGGCGCTCCTGGTCCGCGAGCTCGATCACCTCCTTGGCCTGCTCGAGGGGAAGGTCAAAGTGTCGGGTCAGTACCTCCTCGATGTGGAGCCGTTCTGCCTCCGAGAATTCCTCGTCGGCGTGCGCCAGCTCGAGCATCAGGGCACACGCGGCGAGCGCAAGGCGCTGGTCACCCCCATTCGGGGCCTCGGCCTGCTGCTCGCCGTGTGTCTCCGCGTCGGACGGAGCGAGATGATTGTCGAAGAAGCGCTTGATCGCGTCCAGCATGCACGAACCCTCGGCGAGGATCGGGGTGACACCCACGTGTACGCTACACCACAACGCGCCGTGGCGCACGGGTTCCGCTCCGTGCGCCACGGCGCGTCGGACCGCCTAGAACTGTGGCTGGAGCACCCAGACGCCGGTGTTCATGTCCGACACATACACCAGGCCAGTCTTGAGCTGCGGGGCCCACGCGCATGTACCACCACCCACGGAAGCCGGGCACCCCGAGCCCCCCGAGTACTGGAGCGCGGCGACTTCCCGGCCCTGTCGCTCGAGCTGGCCCATCAGCTCGCCCGTTACATCGAGCGCACGAACGCCATTCTCATACCACGCGAGGTACAGCATACCGGTGGCCTCGTCGAGCCAGAAGTTGTGCGGGGTGCCACCGCCGATCTGGAAGGTTGCGACTTCGACGGGACTGCGCAGGTCTCGCACATCCACGACGTGGATGATGCCGGGCGTGGCGAAGTCCTCCTCTCCGACGAACACGTAGCCCGCATCAGGCCAGTACCACGCATTGTGGGTCTGCCCTCCGGCCACGAGAACGCGGCTCACCTCGACGGGGTTCGTGGGGGACCCACCGGCAATGCCGTTGCCAACATCGACGATCACGAGCCCCGCGTCCCAATGCGACAGCAGCGCGAGTCCGTCGCGAACATACACATCGTGCAGGAAGCTCGAGCCCGCGTGAAAGCTGGCCATGACCGTGGGCTGCGTCGGGTTGCTGATGTCGAGAACGCGCAAACCGCTCGTCGCGCTGGTACCGTCCACGACGAGGTACACGTAATCCCCCTCGATCCAGGCGTTGTGCACGCCGGTCTCCAGAGAGTTCGTGAACCGCGTGATGACCGACGGATGGTGGGGGTCCGACAGATCCAACAGCGTGACGCCGTTCTTGCCGTCGCCGGAGGCCTCGTGGGTGATCACCGCGAGCCGGCCATCCGCGCGGACTTTGACATCGTTCACCACTCGAGCATCGACGATCACCGAGTCGACAATGGCCGGTTGGGTCGGGTTAGTGATGTCCCACGCAAACAGCGCATTGCCGAACTGGGTGACACCATTCACCGTCCGACCTCCCCAGGTCCCCGTGTACAGCGTCCCGCCGTGCACCCAGAGATCGGCGGAGAAGCGGGCAGGCACGGAGCCCTGCCCCACCGTGGTGAACGATCCCGACAGGGCGCGGGGCTGAACCGTCACGTCCAGCGTGTCGGCGGCGGCGCCTGATCGCGCTACGACCCGTACATCGCGCACGTCGTACCCGACAAAACGCCCCCCGGCGGAGAACACCCCTGCCGTCGACGGAACCACCGACCAGTGCACGACGGCACCGTTCATCTCCGCTCCGGCCGAGTCCCGGACCTCTGCCGTGTACTGGGCGACGTCGCCCTGGCGCACGGTGGACGGCCCTCCCATGACGGCGACCGACTGCCCGGGGGCGCCAGTCACCTCTTGGTCGACCCGAATATCGAGATCCAAGGATGCCAACGTGTTTCCCTGAGATCGCACCGCCAGGTCCGCAACGTAGCGGCCGGGCTGCGTCAGCGGTGCCAGCGTGAGTGACAGCGTGACCGTTCGCTCTGCTCCGGGATTGAGGGTCGCGATGTCCCGTGGAGACACGGCAACGCTCGGGCCGACCAGGGTGGTCCCCGCCGTGTCCCGTAGCTGGCTGGCGGCCATCTCGAGCGGTCCGGCCGCCGCGTCGCCGGTGTTGCGAATCACAACCGTCGCGGGGCCCGCGGTGTCGAGCGCAACCACCGCGGGCTCGAACACGAGCCGCGGCGAGCCCGTCGGTGCAGCCGAATCACTGCACGACCCCAGCAGTGCCACCGCCATCGCCTGGACCGCGACGATGAGACCACGACTCGAACGGCTCACGCCATACCCTCCGTCGGTGATTGGCGCATCAGTTCATGCCTCGTGCTCGTAACCACGGCCCGCATCACGGTCCGGCGGCGAAGGCCACGCCCAGCGTGTACGCGCCCGCCTCCGCACTCCAGAGGACGGCCCGGCTCCGTAGATCCATCGCCACGACGCCCCCGGGCGACCGTGTATCGCCTTCATAGGTCACGAAGGCCACGCTGTCGTCACCGGAGAGCGCGACGCCGTGCGGATGGAGAACGCCCAATGGGATCCGTGCCTCTTCTGCCAGCGCTGCCGTCAGAACCACCGAAACCGACCCGTCACGGCGGTTGGCAACGGTCAGCCTTCGTCCGTCCCCGGTCTGCGCGATCTGGGCTGGGCCGTCTCCCACTGTCACCGAACCGAGCACTTCTCCGTCGGGCGCAAACGCGCGCACGGTTGCCACATCGTGCAAGGTCACGAACAACCGCTCGCCACTGGGTGACCAGACCGCGTTGAGCGGCCGGTAGTGCGGTGCCCCGGGCAGACCGGCATCGGGCCCCACGGCGAATCTCGTGCGCTCCTCGAGCGTCGCGACGTCCAGTACCACGATTTCATCACTCTTGCTACACGTGATTGCCACCACGTCACCCAGCGGCGACACCTGCGCATCGTGGGGCGCGACACACACCCGCACCCGATCGATGACCTCGAGATCGGCGAGACGCACCACGGCCACCTCGCTGCGCACGTCACCGCCGGAGCGATAATAATCCGGGACAAACGCGCGGTCGCCACCGGGCGTCACGCCGATCCGGCCGGCACCCGCCATGCCCAACCGCACCCGACCGACGAGGCGGTTCCCACGCAGCTCGAACTTCCACAGCGTGGGCTCCCCGTGTGCCACCGTCGCGTACCAGTACCTCCCGTTCGGGTCGACCGCCACGGCGTGCGGCTCATCGGTCTCAGCTCGTCGGACGTCCATCGAAATACTGGTCACGACAGCGCCGTTGTCGGGATCCAACTGGAGCACCTCGTCCGTGAATCCCGAGGCCACGTACAAGCGCGGTCCCAAGAGCTTCGCATCGTCGCAGCCAACAACCCCCAGGGTCAGGGCCGCGGCGACCACGTCCCACCGCCGCCCTCGCACCACGTGCACGAAACCCACCCATCGGCTCCATACTCGACCCTCACGATCCGAGAACCGGTGGGACAATCCGTGACAATTCGAGTCGGAATTATGCACCATAACCCTTTTACACCCTGGATGACTCCTCCGGGTTCCCTAGTCGGTGCTCACGCCGCGAACCGCTCTCCCTTTGCCACCGCCCCACGCGCCATCAGGTTGTACAACCAGGCGAGAATGGCTCCCGTCACCGCCCCGTCGACCAGCGCGTAGAGGGTGACCACGATGACGGACCCGAAGCCACCAGGCCCCGCGTACCCGGGATAGATCGATCGCCCGATCTCGAGGAACGCGTCCCCATACGTCGGCCACCACAGGTTGGCGATGCCGACCGCCAAGAACGCTCCCCCCCACAGCACGGCACCGGCGAACGCCAGTGCCTTCACATTGAGTGACATGGATCCTCCTCGGTGACAGAGTCGACAGCTATCGATGACTAGGCGTACGGTGGTTCCGAGAATCCCGGACAACGGAAAACGCCCGGCTCGCCGGGCGTCAGAATCGGGGTGCGTCTGCACAAGCGTCAACTTGCAGCGACGTCGCGGTCTGCCTTGGGGTCAGGGTCCTCCGGCTGCGGCCACTCATATCCCTCCTCGGGATTGAGCGTGCCAAGCTCCATCTCGATCTTGCGCATCCGGTCTCGGATGACCTTCGACTTACGCGGCACGGGCACACCGCAACGCTGCTCCTGCATCCCGACTCCTGACGATCGCTGGCGCAGGGTATCACCCAGCGCGTGAAGAAACTGTGAAGTCTCCCTCGTTGTTGCGACAAGACCACTCAGGTATTGGGCCTCCGCCACAGCCGGCGGCGGCGGCACGCCGGGCGTCCGCCGTGTTACCATTTACGAGTCGCCACCGCCGACCTGGCACACATGTTCAAGAGCAAGTTCTCAGCCGCGACCGGCCTGGTGCTCGGCCTCACCGTTCTGACCCAGTGCGGCGACGGGCCCACCGAGGTCGTGTCGTTCGACACCCTCACGGACGCGCAACAGGATCGTCTGCTCGCTCGGGCGGCCGTGATCGCGCTTTCGGTAGCCGTGGGTCCGCAGGGCCGGAGCTTCTTTGACAACTTCCTCCCCTGTACGCGACGCGGGGTCGCTGATTACTCGAACACTGCGACGGGGCGTCGGGTCACCTTCAGTGGGTGCGAGGTCGGAGACGCCATCGTGGTCAACGGGGACGGCGAGTTGACGTGGGTCGGGCCCGCGGCCGTGGACCGGGACCCATTCTGCGTTCTCGGCGCGTCACCACCCTGCGCTCCACAGGCGTCCTGGTCGGGCAATCTTCGTGTCGAGATAGACGGCACGACCGTGCTGGTCCCGGGGTTCGAGGTCGCGCAGATCGACATGCAGCCCTTCGGCGATCCCCTGCCGGAGGGGCCAAACCCGCTCACCGGGGAGCTCGGCCTCCGTTCGCTGGTCGCGACCCTTGGTGACCGGTCGGTGACCGTCTCCGATCCGAGTCTTCCAGCCCAGGTGTTCGATACAACCGGCTTGCACATCAACTCGCTCTCCAATCCCGGTGGGTCGCTCGGAGCGCTCTCCGAGGCCGATCTCAAGCGCCTCGCGTACCACGCGGGAATCGGACTCGCATCGTTTCTGTTCGACGAGACCCTCGAGATCGGCCGACCGCCGCACACCCACGACCTCGGTTGTGGCACCAGTTCCGTGAGCCACGTCGATGCCGTGACGCCCCGAATCGACAACGAGTGGGACCAGTGCCATCTGATCCCGGGCTTGTTCGCGAGCGGACAGTTTGGCTTCACGTGGGGGGAGTTCGACGTCGACGCTGGTCGCTTGACGATGGTGCTCGATGGAAGTCTGACGATTGGCGGAGGAGTACCCACGGTCGTCCTGACCAGCTGGAGTTGGTCGGTGGAGGGCCTGACCGGATTCCCCGCCCAGATACGCATCCGTGGCGCGATCAGGGCGGGCAGCGACGTGCGTTCGTACAACTTCACCGTGATGGTGGACGACTAGGAACCCGGTTGGCGGTACGCTCCACCGTGGCCGCGTGTTTGCGCGTTAGGACAACCCGGCAAAGAAGTCATTCCCCTTGTCGTCGACGAGGATGAACGCCGGGAAATCCTCGACCTCGATCCGGTACACCGCCTCCATACCGAGCTCGGGATACTCGAGCACCTCGACTTTTCTGATGTGCTCCTGCGCCAGCACCGCCGCGGGTCCGCCAATCGACCCGAGATAGAACCCGCCGTACCTCCGGCATGCCTCGGTCACCTGCCGGCTCCGGTTCCCCTTGGCGATCATGATCATCGAGCCACCGTTGGCCTGGAACGGATCCACGTAGGAGTCCATCCGACCGGCGGTCGTCGGACCGAACGAACCCGACGCCATGCCGTCCGGAGTCTTCGACGGCCCGGCGTAGTACACAGGGTGATCCTTCAGGTATTGTGGCAATCCGTCACCGGCGTCGAGTCGCTCCTTGATCTTCGCGTGTGCGATGTCACGGGCAACGACCATCGTGCCGGTCAGTGCCAGCCGCGTCTTGATGGGGTGCTTGCTCAATGCGGCGAGGATCTCCGGCATCGGCTGATTCAGGTCGATGTTCACGACACCCCGCTCTTCCCTATCACGGTAGTGCGCCGGTATGAAGCGCCCCGGATTGCGCTCCAGTTCTTCCAGCCAAATCCCCTCACGGTTGATCTTGGCCTTCACATTGCGGTGCGCGGAGCACGACACGCCCATGCCGATCGGGCAGGACGCACCGTGCCGTGGTAGCCGGATCACCCTGACGTCGACGGCGAAATACTTTCCGCCGAACTGGGCACCGATCCCCGTGCGGTACGCCGCCTCAAGCAGCGCCGCCTCGAGCGTGGGGTCACGGAACGCCTGCCCGTGTGCGTTCCCTGCCGACGGCAGGCCGTCTAGGTACCCGGTCGTCGCGAGCTTGACCGTCTTCAGGCAGGCTTCGGCCGAGGTACCACCAATGACGAACCCCAGGTGATACGGCGGACACGCGGCCGTCCCCAGCGTCTTCATCTTCTCCGTGAGAAACGCCTCGAGCCGCTCGGGGTTGAGCAGTGCTTTCGTTTCCTGAAACAGATAGGTCTTGTTGGCAGATCCTCCACCCTTGGCGACGAAGAGGAAAGCGTACTCCATCCCGTCCGTCGCGTAGATGTCGATTTGTGCCGGGAGGTTGGAACCCGAGTTCTGCTCTTCGTACAGGGTGAGCGGTATCGTCTGCGAGTACCGCAGGTTCTCCGTGGCGTAGGTCTCGAAGATCCCCTCTGTCAGGGCCGCGGCATCCCCGCCGCCCGTCCACACCTGCTGACCTTTCTTGGCGACGACCGTTGCCGTACCGGTATCCTGGCAGAAGGGGAGTACGTAACCGGCAGCGACCTCCGCGTTGCGCAGCATTGCCAGTGCGACGCCACGATCATTGTCACTCGCCTCGGGATCGTCGAGAATCGCAGCGACTTGCTCCAGGTGTGCTGCACGGAGCAGGAACGACGCGTCACGAAGCGCTTCGCGCGCCAGCAACGTAAGCCCTGCCGGCTCGACCTTGAGCACTTCCCGTCCGTCGAAGGTTTCAACCGACACGTAGTCTGGCGTCACCAATCGGTACGCCGTGTGGTCGGGCGCCAGCGGAAAAGGGTCTTGGTACTGAGGCTTCGTCATCGTTCCCTCCTGCATCCCCGGCGCCCGACGAGCCCCACCGTCGTGCGCCCGCTCTCAATGCGGTCACATGCGCGTAATCTCACACCCCCGCGGTTTGGATGGCGACGCCGCGACCCTCGATTCGCGCGGGAGTGAGGCGCCGGCCGTAACGCTTTACTCGCCAGTCAGCTCGGCGAGACCGACTACCGTGCCGCATGGCGCTCGCACGAAGATCTCTCGGGCGCCATAGAACGTCGTGCGCTCCGGAACCACGACCTCCACGCCTTCCAGCTTTGGCAGAATCGCATTGAGGTCGCCGACCTCGATGAACAACACCGAACCCGAGCGGTCGAACGGACCCTGGGCCAAAACCGGCAGGTCCTCCGCGATGCTGGCGCGGCTCTGATACATGACCTCCACGTTGTCGCGCACCATTGCCGCAAACCCCAGCCGATCTCCGTGCGGCACCTCAAGGGTTCGCTCGAAGCCAAGCCGGTCGATCCAGAAACCTAGACATGGTTCGATCTCTTCGACGAAGATCACAGGTGAGAGCTTCTTCATGGAACTGTCCTGTTGGGGATCGGGCAGGCCGACGATTCCGACCACGGCACCGATGGCAACGCACGGGAGTAGGAACTTGGCAAGCATGAGACCGAGAATACACCGGTGCCGACGCCCACGCAAAGCCCCAAACAGGAGCGCCGGCGCCCACGGGCGCCGGCGCTCGGGAGGGTACGGACCGGACGTGCCTAGTTATGAGGACACGCGGTAGCGGGTGTCCTCACGAGCCAACGTAATCAGGCGGACAAACGCGGCCGTCAGCGTGCGTGCCAGCTCATCAGCTGGTGCGAACTCCACGGCAACCTCGTCGGTGCTGGGCAGGTCCCATTCGTGTCGCGTCCCTGCTGCCATCACACACTTGAGACGTGCCGTCACCAGGCCCGTCGCGCCGAGTGATAGCACCGTGTGTCCGCTCCGTTGGTGCGCCTTGACTCGAGTCACATCCAGATCGCCGAGTGCCACCGATAACACGTTGGTGAAGCGATTGCCCGATTCCGTCTTGGCGATCTCGACCACGAGCTTTCCACCAGCCACCAGCTTCACCTGTGAGACCGTCGGCTTCCCCTCATGATCTTGAAAGCCGTTGTCGCGCAGAGCGGTGTTGATGAACACGAGCGTCTCATCGAGGGTTTGCTCTTGGGCCGCCACACCACTCGTGACCACCGCAAGTAGGCAACAGACCGGCAGCGCAACGTGTCGCATGGTATTCGCTCCTGCTAAAAGCTGCGCACATCGCCCGCTACAGCTTACACCGACGCAGGTAAATCCGTTGTGAAACCCGCGTGAACCTCGACGGTCGAACGCGATGCGGTGGGCCGCGTCTAATGCGAGCGGTTCTCTCCCACTTGTTTGGACCGATCACCGGGAGCGCGTGCGGCGACCGACCCCTACCCACCGCGGCCGGTGGATGGTCAGTTCCCGACGGAGCTGAGGTCAGGCCGGGTCACCAGTTCGACGAGGACACCCGCCGCGAGGTTTCCGACTTGCACCATGCCGGGCACGTTGAGCAACCACACGTCGTCCAGCGGCGTGTGGTACTCCTGATGAAGGCCCGTGAACAAGTGCAGCACCGGCCTGCCTGCCTCGGCAAAGCACCGATGATCACTGCTACCCTTGTCCTGCAAGTTGAACTCGAGCCCGTCCTCGTTGGCTGCCTCCAGGAGCTGCTGCCACAATGACGGGGCCGTCGACGTCCCCACGGCTGTGACGACACCGTCGCGCAGGCGCCCGACCATATCGAGGTTGACCATCGCGACGACGCTATCCATCGGCACGGTGGGGTGCGCACAGAAGTGCCGCGATCCCACCAGCCCAATCTCCTCCGCACCGTAGGCGTGGAACATGATCGAGCGCCGGTCGCCGCTCTGCAACTCGCTCGTCGTGAGCAGCGCGCTCAGGTATCGCGCCAGCTCGACAAGCATTGCCGTTCCCGAGGCGTTGTCGTCAGCGCCATTGTACACGACCACGGAGTCGGGCAGGGGCACGGTCCACCCGATATGATCGTAGTGCGCGCCCAGCACGACCCATTGTCGGGCTAGCCGACCCCGGCCCGGAAGCACACCGAGCACGTTCTGCGACCAAAAGCGCTCGGGGCGGATCGGGTCGTCTGCCGGGGTGCCGCGCGGACCATCGTGGTCGCCGCTCCCGATACCGGCGTCAGGAGGGGTCGCGGGGGGTGGCTGCTCGCCGATCCAGAACGTCTGGAGATACCCGTCGACCCCTGGGCTCAGGCCCACCGCGATGAACTGATCGCGGACATACTCGGCCGCCCGGAGCTCGTCCAACCATCCTGCAGCTCGGCCGTAGAGGCTGTCGTCCGCCAGAACGTCGAGATGCCTGCGCAGCGCGGTTTCGCCGATCGGCTCGATCGTACCGGGCGCAACGGCGTTGTCACAACTCGGAAGAACCAGCGCGAGGAGCGCCGCGGCCGCGACCGCGCGGCACCTCGGCGTGGGGGCTGGAAACGGCATCGGCATCTCCGACTGGATCGTACGCATGCGCTCCAGCGGGGTGCCTGTCAAGCGACAGAGCCCGAGGGAACGCCTCGGGCTCTCACGTTCTCCGCCACATGGTGTGGCACTTCGCTTCGCTCGGTCTTGCGAATATTCAGCATACGATGTTCCGGCATCCCCGCAACCCCGGAGCCGCCGATCAGCACGAGCCGTTCCCATAAACCCTTTTGAGACAATGAGTTATGTGAACAGCTCCCGGAAACGCCTCGCGCGGAACGTGACCCGGGTCCTACAGGCGGCAAAGATTTTGCTGCAACATTACCACAGCAGCTGGCGAACCTGGGGAGGCTGGCGCAGTATAGGCCGAGGGTCGTGTAACCCTCCTCTCCATCCCCGTGAGCGGCCCCCCTGCGGGGCGGAGCCCCGTCCGGCGGGTCCGCTGCGATGACGGAGCGCGACAGCGAGTCGCGGGCGAGCCGGCCCTTTTCGGTGAGACTGATGACTGAACGCTACCCATTGCTGGGTCAGACAAAGACGAGCTCCGAACCAAGCGGGAGCGATGAATCGCTGAAGCCCCCCGCTCGGATCGGTGGCATCCGGGACAGTGCGTTCAGCCCCGCACCCCCGCCGCTCGAGGCGTCGGCCACGCGGGCGGACGCGCGCGATCCAGTGTTCATCGTGCGGCAGACCGGCGAGATCCTATTCGCCAATTGCGCGCTCGGCGATCGGTCTGAAGACGAGCTCATTGGGTCAAGCATCTTCGACTGGATTCCACCGAATCAGCACGAAGGCGTGGCTGAATCGCTAGCACAGGCGTTCGAGACCGGCCTATCGCAGCACCACGAGCTGGCCGGTCTACAGAATCACGATCCCGACGCGTGGTACGACTGCCGCATCACGCCGAACATCCGCGACGGCCGGGTGGTGTCCGCGACCCTGGTCGCGCACGACATCACACAGTATGTGCGCGCCGTCCAGCGGCTCGAGGGAGCTTGTCGCGACCTGCAGCGCTCGCTCGAGGAGCGCACCGCCGACCTCGATCGGGCAAACGCGACCATTCAGGAGGAAACGCGCAGCCGCGCGGAACGCGAGAAGCTGTGGCGACGGTTTCGCACCCTGATGGATCATGCGGGCGACGCAATCTTCGTTACAGATCCCCGCACCGAAGAAGTCATCGATGTCAACGAAACGGCGGCCCGCTGGCTCGGCCGCGCCCGGGAAGAGGTGATCGGACACCGTCTCCACGAGCTCCAACTCGAGTTTCCCGTGCAGCCCCCGGTGGAGGCCGAGCTGGAGTTCACCGACACGCGTGACACCCGGCGGCCGCTCATGCTGCAAGGCGAGCATCGACGGCGGGACGGAAGCAGCTTTCCGGTGGAGATCGCCGTCGCGCACCACAGGATCGGTTCCGAGGAGTTCGTCCTCGCCGTGGCGCGCGACGTCAAGGCACGCCGAGCCTTCGAGGAATCCGTACACCAGAGCGAGGAACAATACCAGAGTCTGTTCGAACAGTGCTGGGACGCGATCTACCTCACGGCTCGTGACGGTGAGATCGAGGCGGTCAACGCCGCGGCTGTCGAGCTCTTCGGATACAAACGGGACGAACTCGTCGGCCTCGACGCACGGAGGCTGTTCGCGCGGCAAGTCGATATTCGCCGATTCCAGGTTCAGATGAACACGATCGGCGCCGTCGGCGATCTCGAAGTCGAACTCACCACCCAAAGTGGAGCGACGTTTCAGGCGCTGCTCTCAGCGACTCGCCGCGCAAGTACCGACGGGTCGATCCGTGGCTACCAGTGCATTGTCCGCCCCTTGAACTTGCCCAACGAGCGGGAATCGGTGGCAGGTGAACCCGAGGTCCAGCTGGAGGGCACCGTGGTGTTGGCCGACGGAGGATCCGATCTGGCGGAAACGCGCGGCGGGCTTGCGGCGGCCGGGCTCAAGGTCTTGTCCGCAGATACCGTTCAGGCCGCCGTCGACCTCCTCCGGGTGCACGGCAACACCATCGCGGCGGCGGTGTTCGACGCCGATCAACTTGGAGACACGCTGCGGAGCACGATGGAGCAAGTACGGCAATACGCTTCGGACACCGGTATCGTGTTGGTGACGAGCGGCGAGCCCGTGAGCGTCGCCGAGGAAGTGGCGGATCTGCGGATCCAATCCATCCTCCGCAAACCCATCCACCCCCTGGCGCTCATTCAGAAGGTCCGGGAGCACTAGCCCGTCAGGCGCGACACCCGGCGCCGGGGCCCTGTGCGTCGCGTCTTCGGTCTATCCTATCGAATCGCCCGGCTCAGCTACGATGGAGTCGGTGCCCGGCTGCGATGGCTGTTCGGTCGAGACGGTCGAATCGACCTCCAGATCGGCCGGCGCGGGAGCGGGCAACGGCGGAACGACCGGGACCGGTGTCGCTGACGGACGTGCGGGCTCAGCCACCCGACAACGCCAGGTCGCTTTGTCGACGGAATACCCGATGCGAGGGAGAATCACCTCAGCGGACAGCACGATTCCCCAGAACACGAGTATGAGGGACAGAACGTGCGCGACCCCAAGCCGCTGGTCCCACGATGACAAAGCGCACCACCCACCGACGACGAGCATGGTGGCGACGGCCCCCACATACCACAGCAACGCAAGACCGCACGCCGCGTTGTACGGCCACTGGGTCAACGCTACCCCCAGCACGACCCCGAGCGCCACGAGGCCCCAGACACCGAGATTCGCTCGGCGTTCCTCTTCAGGTGTGCGCGGCCGCGGTACCCTCGGCGCACCTCCCTGGATCTCACGGCGGTGACCAGACACCGGAGGCCTACCTGGCGCAGCGCCTGGCTCGGGCTGCGCCACGCGCTCCCCCGACAGGGAGGGGTCGGCATGAGGCAGCTTCTTCAGAAGCTTGTCGACCTCCGCCGCCATCAAATCATCATGTCGGTTCTGGGGTGGTTTGCCTTTGGCCATCCTCGTGGGTCCTTCGTCGGAGAACACAAAGCTATTCGCAACCGTGGAGTTCCGCACCCCTGCCGCTGGGGTCGCATCGCTCACTCCGGGACACAATAGCGCCACTCCGCACCACCGAGCGCTGTGCGCTGAGCCACAAACCGACGCACCGACACAGAGCAAGTACCGATACCGTCGCTCCCTTCCCCGTGTATCTTCAGGCGTGCCGTACGGAACCTCGGTCGGATCGCCTCACGGGCGCAGCGCGCATGGTCGTACGAATGGACGAGACCATTGACGCCTCCTAACGGGGCACCCAACCACGGCGTCCGCCCCCCCGGGGACGTCAATCCGCGGCATGATCCCGTGCTCGACTTTCCCGATCGGGCATACGGGGAACTGCGCCACGAGGACTACCAGGTGCTGGGCTTCATGGGTGGCCTCGAGGTGCATCAACAGCTCCACACCAAATCGAAGCTGTTCTGCCGCTGTCCACCCGGTCATCGGGTCACGCGTGTTGACGGTGAAGTGCTGCGACACATGCGACCGACGTTGAGCGAGTTGGGGGAGTACGACGGGACGGCGCTGATGGAGTTCAAGACACGCAAGGAGATTGTCTACCTCCTCGAGCGCGGATCGGTCTGCACCTACGAAATGGACGATACCCCGCCGTTTGAGATCGACGGGGAGGCGGTGCGTATCGCCCTCGAGGTCGCCCAGCTCCTCAATCTCAACTTGGTTTCGGAACTCCACGTGATGCGCAAGCAGTATCTCGACGGGTCGATCCCGACCGGCTTCCAGCGAACGGCCATGGTGGGTCTGACCGGGCGGATTCCGTTCCGAGCCCCGGAGCTCGGTGTGGATCGGGACCTCAGCATCAGGCAGCTGTCGCTCGAGGAGGACTCCTGTCGCGAAGTCTCCGACATCGGTCATCGCATCACCTTCCGCACCGATCGCCTCGGCATGCCGCTCACCGAGACAGTCACGGAACCAGAGTTCCTGACCCCGCTCGAGCTGCAGGCCGGTGCACGGCTCCTGGCACGAGTGGCGCAGGCCACGGGCAAAGTGCGACGGGGGCCTGGCGCAGCCCGCCAGGACGTGAACGTCTCGATCGCCGGTGGCCGGCGGGTCGAGATCAAAGGTGTACATCACCATCGCGGGCTGCCACGTTTGGTCCACGTCGAGGCGTTTCGCCAACTCAACTTGCTCCGGATCAAGCACGCGCTCGACCGGCGTGGTGTCGAACCGACGATGCTGGCGCTTCCATCCACCGGAAGGCCCTGGGAGGTGTCGCACTTGGTTGGGGACGCCGCCTCATTGCTCCGTGCGTGTACGGCTCGGCCTATCCTCGAGGCGCTCGGCCGCGGACATCGCATCTGTGTCGTGCGGCTCCCGGGATTCAACCAGCTCCTCGACCACCCGACCCAACCCGGGGCCACCTTCGCCAACGAGCTGGCAGAACGCGTGCGCGTGATTGCCTGCCCGGTACACCGCCCGTTCTTGGCCCATTCCGGGAATGACCGCGGCGGCCTGGACCCGCTCGTGTGGCAGCGCCTCGGTCGGGAAGTCGGGGCCGAGTCCGGTGATGCGCTCGTACTGGTGTGGGGCGATGACGCGGACGCAGCCACCGCCGCCCGCGAGGTGCTGCTGCGCGCCGGCGAAGCGTTGGTGGGCGTGCCTGCCGAAACGCGCCAGGCCCACGCGGACAGCACGACGGGATTCGAGCGGATCCTGCCGGGTCCGGACCGAATGTACCCGGACACGGATACGCCGCCCCTACCGATCACCGACGCCGCCGTGACGGAGATTCGCGAGCGTTTGCCGGAGCGACCGTGGGAACGGGAGGCACGGTACCGTGACCTTGGGCTCGACGCACGGGGCGCACGCCGGCTTGCCAGCGCACCGTGGGCGGATGTGTACGACGAGGTACGGCCGGCGTCACGCAGTGCCGCACGGCGACTCGCCACTGCGCTCGAGAAGCGGTGGCCCTACCACTCCCGCCGCGGCGCAGCCTCCCTGCCCGACGCGGCGCGACTTCGTCCCCTTGCCCGCGCGCTGGAAGCCGGCGCGCTCCGCCCCGAGGCAGCGGCGCGGGTGCTCGACGACCTCACTAGGCAGCCCGACGTCGGCGCCGACGAAATCGTCGTGGGCTATCAGCCCGCACCTCAAGACGGTGCGCGACTCGACCAGCGGATTGCCCAGGTTGCGGCAACGGCGCTCGAGCTCAACGGACGCTCTCTCGACGCGAGGCTGCGGTGGGCCATGGGCCAAGTCGTACCAGCGTTTCTTGGCCGAGTCGACCCTCAGGCAATTCGGCAGCGTCTGGCTGCCGCGTTGCGAGAACCCGCCCCCGAGCATGCGTCATGAGCGACCAGCAGAGCGATCCCTACCGCGGCTATCGCGGCCCGACGCGCGACCTGATGGCACGCTCCGGAATCACCGTGTGGTGCGAGGTCGTGGCACGAACGACCCGCGGTGACTTCGAGGGGCTGTTGCTGCCACGCTCGGAAACGAGCGATGACCTACACTTGGTGCTCAAGCTGGGGAGCGGGTACAACGTCGGTATCCGTCACGACACAGTGCTCGAGATCGAGAAGGTCGGGTATCGGGAGGCGCATTACAGGATTCCAGAGAAGGCGTTTCCGGTCGACCCTGCCAATCCCCGCGTGAAGCTATTTGGGACCGGGGGCACGATCGCGTCACGGCTCGACTATCGCACCGGTGCGGTGATCCCCGCCTTCAGCCCCGGAGAGCTCTACGGGTCGGTGCCGGAGTTGGCCGACATCTGCAATCTCGAGACCGAGAAGTTGTTCGGTGTCTTCTCGGAGAACATGGGCCCGGAGCAGTATTTGGTGTTGGCGGAGAAGATCGGTGATGCGATTGCCGACGGATACGACGGAGTCGTGATCGGCCATGGCACCGATACCATGCATCACACAGCAGCCGCACTGAGCTTCATGGTTCAGCGGCCACCGGTGCCGGTCGTCCTGGTGGGGAGCCAACGATCCTCCGATCGACCGTCATCCGACGCGGCGCAGAACCTCATCAACGCCACATGGACGGCAGCGCACGGGCCGATTGCCGAGGTCATGGTCTGCATGTTCGGCCCGACGTCCGATCGCTACAACCTGCTGCACCGCGGCACCCGTGTCCGCAAGATGCACAGCTCCTACCGAAGCACGTTCCGTACGTTGGGTGACATCCCCCTCGCAATGGTCGATCGCGACACGATCACACCGTTCAAGGACGACTTCCTTCCGCGACGCGAGGATCGAGACGTCACAATCTTCGCGAAGTACAACGAGCGTGTGACGCTCATGTACTACTACCCTGGAATGCACGGGGACATCATTGACGCGTTCGTCGACCGTGGCTACCAGGGAATCGTGATCGCCGGCACCGGACTCGGACACGTGAACCGCAAGATCTACCCGGCACTCGAGCGGGCACGTGACGCCGGCGTGCACATGTACATGACGCTGCAGACCCTCTGGGGCTTCGTGCAAATGCACGTGTACGAGACGGGGCGGGAGATCCTAGAGCTCGGGGTCGTTCCGCTCGCCAACATGCTGCCCGAGGTCGCGTTCGTCAAACTCTGCTGGGCACTCGGCGTGCACCCCGGCGATCCGCGCGCCGTGCAGGAGCTCATGACGACCACGCTCGCCGGCGAGACCACCGAGCGTGAACCGCATGACGGATACCTCATCCTCCAGGGTGGGGTACCGGAGGTTCAGGCATTCCTCGGACAGGTGTGGCGATGAGTAACGGGCGGGATCGGTGGATCCCAGCGTGCAGGGCCTCGAAGCCGAGATCGACGGACCCCGGTTCTAGCCGTCGTCCACCCAGTTCTCGAGAAACCGTCCTTCGTCTCCCTGCTCGTGCTCATTCACGAGTGCCTGGAAGATCGCGCGAAGCTGCTCGTAGGGAAACGTGCCAATCACCATGCGGTTGTTGAGGATCAACGTTGGCGTTGATCTGATTCCGTATGCGTACCGCTCCGAAGTCTGTTCGTACTCCGCCCCCGTTTGGATCATGCGCAGCACCAACGCTTGGGTAGCGGAGTCCGCGAGGGCCGCCTCCACCCCGTAGCGGCGGGCCAGATCGGCGCGCCAGGCAGGATCCTTGGCGGCAGTCATGTTGGCGAACACCTCGTCGTGGATCGCGGCGAACTTCGCGGGGTCGTATGCCGCCATGTACGACAGGTCGCAGGCGCCCGGATGCTTGTCCTTGTTCACGACGCGGTTGCATTGGGCGTCGAGCGGGAAGAACTGAAACGCGATGTTGATCTGACCCCGGAACTCCTCTTTCAGGCGATCCAACTGTTCGTTGAGGTAGCGACAGTCCGAACAAAGAAAGTCACCATACTCGATGAGGCGAATTGGAGCGTCCTCGAACCGTTCCGTAGCACGGGCGGTCATGAACGGGGAGATGATGCTCGGGTTGGGAACCAGAGGCAGGTTGATGTACTGCTCCACGATCCTGGCAGCCACCCCACCCGATCGCGCCTGTTCCTTGGCGCGGTGGAACAACGCAAGCGCGTATGCACCGCCCAGGAGGCATACGCCAAACGCCACGAGGTGCGGTGTGGACGGGCGCAGGAACCGTCGCGCAAGCCCACGCCGGCCACCATCAATGCCATAGCGCCAGAAGAGCGCAAGGCTCAGCAGCGCGAACACGTAGTAGCCGGTGCACAGAAGGCAGAGGCTCTTGAGCACGGCGACCGAATAGACCAAGAGCGCCACCACGCCGATGCCGTTCACCACAGCGATCGTCTTGTTGGTGCGCTCGAATGCCGCAGATGGAAACATGGCACCGAGCATGACGAGCCCCCCGACCATCAACCCGAAGTACCCCAGCGGGACACCGGCCACGGCCGAGATCACCGAGTAGGCGGAGCTATCACAGTTGAAGAAGGCGTTCAGATCGCAGAACGACCCCTCGAAGATGGATGATGGGAAGTTGGCAGCGAAGTAGTGCTGCATGGTCACGACCGAGGCGACCACCATGCCCGCGCCCGTGACGAAGCTGGCGGTGCGGAGCCAGGGGTTCGCCGTCAGCGTCAGCGATCGCTCGACTTCATTCGCGGACATGCCGCTCCCTCCGGCGGGTAGGACCCCATCGAGCTTCATCACCTGCCATGAAGCCTCCATGAAGGTCGCATGAAGGGGTCCCGAGATTACTTTGCCCAGGACCCCGCGACGGGTTAAGGTTCCGGTAGCAACCTCCACCCGTCCAGACGGAGAAGCACACCCATGACGGCAACCCAGACACCAGCTCGTGAGCGGCGATCCCTGCCGGAACGACCCTGCGGGGTATGTCTGCAAGGCGTCTATGCAACCCGCCTGGAGACCGATGCCTACTCGGGTTCCGGCGGACTGGCGAAACTGGGCGTCACAAGCGCTGAGCCGGATGTGCTCTGGCACGTCGAGGCTTGTGACCACTGTGGCCACGTGCAGGTCTTCCGCCGCGACTGGCGCCGCGAGGTGTAGGCACCGGACCTCGGGCCTGCAGACCGCAAGACGCCCCCCATGGCATTGATCAAGTGTCCGAAGTGCGGGCAGACGGTGCTGAGCGTGGCCTCCGTCTGCCCCAAGTGCTCGCACCTCCTCCTGCAGAATCCGATGTCAGAGAGCGAGGACGGGCAGGTTGTCGAGTGCCGCCGTTGCGGGAAGCTCGTGGCCCGATCGACGGCGGAGTGCAAGTTCTGCGGGTACCCGCGGCAGTTCCGCCGACGCCTGCGCCTCGCCATATGGTCTGCCGCCGGAATCGGCGCGCTCGTGCTCGCGGCGTGGGGCCTCTGGGCGCTCACCGCGCAGCGAGGCACCACGACGCCTCCGGCGCCCTCGTTGGGCGAGCCCTCACCGCCGCCCAGCGCAACTCCCGAATCCGTCGTACGTCCGCTGCCGCAACCGACCGTCGAGTCACTCCCGTCCGCACCACTGATGGAGGCGGAACTGCGCCCTGCCCAACTGCCGGCCGCCCAAACGCCCCAACTGCCACCCACGCAGACACGCTGGGCCACAACCTGGGCGAACCTCCGTGGGGCACCGCGCGTGCCGTCTGCTGTAATACGGGTCCTCCAGCCCGGGGAGCGGGTCGAGGTGGCGATGCTGCGGCTTGGGTGGTGGTCGGTGTTCGTGGACGGTGAGCGGGTGGGGTTTGTAGCCAACTCGGTTCTCACCGATCAAGGCGGGGAGCCCTAGCCCTCACTGCTTCCTTCCGGCGGGCGCTCGACGTCGACCTGGGACCAGCGTTCCTGGTTGATCTCTCGCTCCGCCACATCGATGCTGCCGTGGACCGCGTTCACAATCTCACGCATGCGGTGGTAGGTGGAGAGCGGCACGTTCCCCTTGCGCCGCGCCAGCTGCTGGAACTCAATCAGCTGCTCGGAGAGACCCTTGTACCCGCGCTCCTCCAAGAGCTTGCCGACGTCGAGCGCCGTGCGGCCAACCTGCGCAAGCAGGGTCTGGGCGACCCGATCGGCGGAGCTCGACGACCCGCCGCCGTGTCGAAAGACGCCGGACTTTCTTGCCTTGGCCTGCTCCACGAGCGCCCGCATGCGATCCAGCTTATGTCGCGCTTCCTGGAGCACACCGAGCTGTGCCCGGGCGCGGGCGGAGAGCCTGGGTTGATGCGACGACACGCTTATCGAGCCTTCCGCAGCCAGCTCACCGCCATGGCCGCCCTTCGAGAGCCGTTCATAGGATTCAACGCCAGTCGGTTGAGTCCGCGCAAAGGTCCTTGGGTACAATGGTGCAAACCCGCGCGATGATGTACGCACTGTTGGGCAAATCCCCGTACGCGCGGTGGACGGTGTTGTTCAGATTCGTCGATCAGCACGGTGGTCACGATCGAGAGGTTGTCGGCTACGGCTCAGCTCGAAGAGCGTACGTTGCAGTACTTAAGATGCCACGGCGATCCGTGTTGCGATAGCTCGATCGGCTGGCCGCGACGCTCGGCAGGAGCCCGTCACCTCCGTGGCTGCCTGAGTATCTTTCACACCGATTTCACTGCCAACGTCCCGGCCTGCGCTCGGAGAAGACGCATGAGACCCACAACGCATCGGTACTTCACGGTTTCGCCTCGCACCCTCTGCCTGGCAGTCTCGCTGGCGGCGGCGGCGGCGTCTGCCAACCCCCTCTTCGCCCAGTTCGAGCTCGACACGGCTCGGGCCGGCCGGTTCGACAACGGGAAGATGTGGACGTTCGAGTATGCCCCCTCCGAGTATTTCACGGAGACCTACGGATTCGACGCGAACGACGCCTGGTTCGAGCGCGCGCGGCTCGCGGCGCTGAGAATTCCCGGCTGTTCCGCCTCGTTCGTCTCACCGCATGGACTGCTGGCCACCAACCACCACTGTGTGCGCGGCGTTGTGGCTCGTGTGACTCGCGAGGGCGAGGGCCTCCTGGATGACGGGTTCTACGCAACGTCGTTGGAGGAGGAGCGCCGCATTCCCGGGTATCGGGCGGATCAACTCATTGCCATCGAGGACGTGTCCAACGAGGTCTTTGCGGCGCTGGATCGTGCGACGAGCGACGCCGAGCGCGACCAGGCGCGGAGCCAGGTCATCGAACGGATCACGGACCGGGCGCGCCAGCGTCACGCCGATCTCGGCGACTCGGTGATCGTGCAGGTGATTGGCCTGTACAACGGCGGACGGTATTCCGCCTACGTGTTCCGCCGCTTCACAGACATCCGACTGGTAGCAGCCGCAGAGCTCCAAATGGGGTTTTTCGGGGGCGATCCGGACAATTTCACGTACCCCCGGTATGCCCTGGACTTCGCCTTTCTCCGCGTCTACGACCGCGCCGGCGAACCGTTCCAGACCGATCACTATTTCGGTTGGAGCGAGGAGGGGGTCGAAGAGGACGATGTGGTGTTCGTGATCGGCAATCCCGGACCAACCAACCGTCTTGCCACCGTCGCGCAACTCGAGTATCAGCGCGACGTGCAGGTTCCCGCGGCCGTGCACTTCCTGAGCAGCCGCCTCGATGCACTCGGCGACTTTCGTGCGGCCCATCCGGAACGCGCGGAGGCGCTCGGGTTCCGCAACCGGATGTTCGGACTGTCCAACTCACTCAAGGCATCGACCGGGAGGCTGCAGGCGTTGAACACCCCGGTCATCGTGGCCAAACGCCGAGATGCGGAGCGGCTCTTGCGAGAGGGGATCCAATCGCGCGCGGAGCTACGCGGCCGCTACGGTGACGTGTTCGATCGCATCACCGAGATCCAGAGACAGAAGCGGTCGCTTGGTGCACAGTACGCCGCGTTCTTCGCGTTGCAGTCGACGTTCTCGTCCGCAACGTTGCGGCGTGGCATGGAGGCGCTGGCGTACCTCGCGGCCCGGGAGTCGGGCGCCACGACCGTCTCCGGACTCCGGAGGACGCTCCTCGGCATCAGCGATCACCCGGCGGAGCTGGAGCACCGCCTGCTCGCCGAGCGATTCATGGACCTCGAGCGTCACCTCGGCGCCGACCATCCCGTCACGGTCACCGCGCTCAACGGCCGATCACCGTGGGACGCCGCCCAAGTACTCATCGCGAACTCGGTACTCGGCAGTGCCGAAGGTACCGCCCACGCCGTCGAAAGCGATGCGCTCGGCATGTCCGATCCGGCGCTACGACTCGCGGCCGCCCTGCAACCCGTGTTTGGCAAGTACCAGGCCGAGGCGGGGAGGCTCTCGGCGCAGGAGCGGGAGCTTGCTGCCGAGCTGGGCCGTGCCCGATTCGACGTGTACGGTGCCAGCGTGCCGCCAGATGCCAGCCGATCACCTCGCATCACCGACGGCGTCGTCAAGCCATACGAGTACAACGGGACGCTCGCACCGGCGTACACGACGTTCTACGGCCTCTATGACCGTGCCCGGAGTCACGGGTCGGGTGGGGATTGGGAGCTGCCAACGCGCTGGCAGATGCCCCCTCAGGGATTGGATCTCGCGACGCCGCTCAACTTCGTCTCTACCGCGGATACCTACGGCGGGAACTCAGGCTCCCCGGCGGTGACGCCCGAGTTGGAACTCGTCGGCCTCAACTTCGACCGCAACATCCAGGGCCTGTCCCGGGATTTCATCTATCTGCCGGAACAGGGACGGAATATCATGGTCGACGTCCGCGCGATCCAAGCCGCCATGGACCATGTCTACGATGCCGATCGCATCGTGCTGGAATTGACAACGCAGCAGCTGTACCAAACGGAGGAAGAGGCAGACGCCACTCGCCGTTAGGGCACGGCTCCACCTCGAAGAAGATCTAACGAGCGACACCGAAGCGCTCCGCATTCTCGCCGGGCGCTTCGGGTCTCACGGCTACACGTCCATTGCGGCGACCGCCTGGTTGTACTTGTCGGGGCGTACGTACAGGACGTAGCCGAAGCTGCCACGCCCATCGGTCACTCCGCTCGATGCGTAGACGTTGACGCCCGCGTCCGCCAGTTGTTCGTGGATACGGGCCAATGCTCCGAGCTCGTCGTCGCCCTGCACGAGCAGCGCGGGGTGAGGCCCGTCCAGCGAAAGGCCGGCCTTATCCGCGGCGGCAACGAGTTTCGAGGGGGCCTCCGGAAACAGCGTGAGCTGTGTCCGCATCGGACCGACGGGGACGCCGGTGAAGGCTAGCAGATTGACTCCGAGGCCAGCGAGCTGGGATAGCAGGCCGTACCCCTCGCCTGGCTGATCCTGGACCGTGGTATAGAAGTACTCGGCTCGGCGAATCTTGTAGGCCATCGGTTCCTCCCACCACATGGTTCGGCTCCAGCTAAATGTACCGCACCGGATGGGGGGGTTGCCAAGATGCGCAACGGCTCGGCACCTCCGCGACCGTCTCTTGACCCTTGCGAACTAACAACCGGAGCACCGTGAATCGCTTGACTCGAGGATCGACCGTGCCCAAGCTGTACAGCAGGTGAGATCGGCCTTGCCAGTGAGGGTCCAACGATGCTCCGCCGAACAGCGCTGCTGATCGCCCTGGTGATCATCACCACGACATGCCTCGATTCCGGGGTCGAGTGCGAGTACTCCTGCAGCCGCTCCGAAGCGGTGTATCAGGACGGGACGTTGGAGTGCACTGATGCCGCGTGGAATCAATGCCAGTGTATCTGCCCCACCGCGGCCGTGGCGACCGCCTGCGCTGCAAGCCGCCCGACGTAACGGAGAGTGGCGTGTCGGATACGAACAGCCCCGCAGCTGATCTCGAGCTGCGGGGCTGTGTAACGTCGACGGTTTGTCGGCGAAGCCGACGTGGCCGTGGTCGTTACTGCTGCGCTTGCCTGCTGGCCGTTTCCTTCAGCTTGTCGTTCGCCCAGATGGCTATCTCAACCCGACGATTCTGTTGCCGGCCATCAGGTGAGTCGTTCGTCGCAATCGGTTGGCGCTCACCGTAGCCCACGACACTCAGCCGCTGGCTGGCGACGTTCTGCGCCACCACGTAATTGGCCACCGATTCACCGCGGCGCACCGACAGCTGGTCGTTGTAGTCCTCCGGTCCAGTCGCGTCAGTGTGACCCTCAACCAGAATGTTGGTGTCCTCGTACTTGTTAACGATGCGGGAGAGCTTGACGAGATCCGCCTGCGCCTCGGGCCGGAGGTCGGCCCTGTCGACGTCAAACAGAATACCGCTTGCAAACGTGACCTTGATGCCCTCGCCGATGCGCTCGATCCGGGCACCCTCGAGATCTCGCTCCATCTCCGCTGCCTGACGGTCCATGTACCCGCCGATGATCGCTCCGGCGGCCCCGCCGACGGCCGCGCCGATGATTACCCCGGCAGCCGTGTTGCCAGCGGCCTTGCCGATCACCCCGCCGACGACCGCCCCACCACCCGCGCCAATGAGTGTCCCGGTCTGCGCTTTGGACGCGCAACCAACAAAGCCCACGGTCATGGCCGAGAGCGCAACGATCGCTACGGCACGCTTCATAATCTCGCTCCTTCTTGGTGGTTGGCCCCGCCGGTCCACCCCTATACCCTAACGTTGAAACATACATGGGGCACAGCGAGATAGCATCGGTGTGGCGGATCGGTGACCTCGGACCCTAAGACGGCGGCGACGTACTTCGGCGGCTACCTTGCAGATACGACACACGGTGGAGGCATTGCATGAACCGCCGCACTCCGAGATCAGGTACCATCGAGTTTCCCCGCGAAGGATTCTGCGTGCGCTATGGCCGTGCAGGTCTGGAGGTACAAGTCACGGAGTACCATCCCGAAGTCCTGACGCTTCCCTGGCACATGGTGCTCGAACTGGCGAGCCGAGCCACCGGCACATCGGGCCCGAGCGGGCTTCCCACCGACGAATGAGCCGGCAGACCTCCTCGCGCCGGAGGGTGGCTGGCTTCTTGCATATTCTGTTGGCCGAGGAGGGCGAAGACGAGGACCGACCCCTTCTCACCCTTGCTTGGCTGGTTGTCCGCCATGATCGTCTTCGCCCTCCTGACCACTAAATACTCCCCGGGCACGTCCTCCGCGCTCGGCGGCGGCTATGTGTGCGCTCGCGGCTGCTTGAAAGTGTAGCCGACCCGCTAGCGCGACGTCTCAACACTTCTCCATTTCTGCGTTGCGGACTCACAACACGCCTTCGGCATACGTGTGCGGCGTTGCCCGGCCGGACATCGGTCAGTCCCCGACTATATTTTGCGACAGGAACTGCACGCTTTGGCCGGAGGTCAACTCATGGGCCTGTTCTGGGACTTGATCCAACAGAATCAGATCAGCAAACAGCAAGATCGATCGGCGTCACTGGACGACCGCGTTGCGCGACTCGAAGTCGAGCACCGTCACACGCAGGAGTTGCTGCAGGCGCTGTTGCTGCGACTCGAACAGGCGATTGGCGAGGACCTCAACCGCGACGGCAAGATCGGCTAGCACAGCGTCGAGGCCTGCGGTCGGAGGCGGGACCCGCATTCTCCCGGCCCGGGTGACAGGCGACGAAGCGTCACACCCCGTACTATTGTACGATCCCAGGGCGACCCCTGGTCCACCAAGACTGCGAACCCGAAGACGAGTGTTACGATGATCAAAGAGCTCTACACCGCCCAGCAAATCGAACTTCGAGAACGCGCTCGGGAGCTTGCCGAAACGGTCATGCGCCCCGTGGCCGCCAAGTACGATGTCGAGCAGACCTATCCCTGGGAAGTCCAGAAGGCGATCAAGGAGGCCGAACTGTCCGGTGTCTGGATTCCGCCCGAGTACGGTGGCCTCGGTGGCGGTGTGCTCGACCTGTGCATTGTGGTAGAGGAATTCTCCCGGGCCTGCGGCGGTATGGGTGTCGGCTTCGCCGTCAACGCGTTGGGCTCGTTCCCGATTCTCGTGGGTGGGACCGATGAGCAAAAGGAGCGCTGGCTACCTCCGATCGCGGCGGGGGAGAAGCTGATCGCGTTCGGCCTGTCGGAGAAGATGGCCGGATCGGACGCCGGCTCGATGACCACTCGCGCGGCGCGGGACGGCGACACGTACGTGTTGAACGGTGAGAAGAAGTGGAACACCGGCGGCGCGGTTGCGGCGTTCAACACCATCTTTGCGGTCACCAATCCCGATCGGGGTGCGCGCGGCATCTCGGCGTTCGTCGTCGAGGAGGGGACCCCCGGCTATCGCGTGGGCAAGCACGAGGACAAGATGGGCATCCGTTGCGTACCGGTCGTCGAGATCCATCTGGAGGATTGCCGCGTCCCGGCCGACCACCTGCTGGGGGAGCGGGAGGGCCTCGGCTTCAAGCACGCCATGATCACCCTGGACCGGGCCCGTCCCGGTGTGGCGGCGCAGGCGGTGGGACTCGCGCAAGGCGCGCTCGATTTGGCGATGCAGTACACGCACGAGCGGCAGCAGTTCGGCCAGCCGGTCAGTTCCTTCCAGGGCATCCAGTGGATGTTGGCGGATATGGCGACCCAGGTCGAGGCAGCTCGCCAGCTCGTGCATGCCGCCGCCAGAACCATCGACTCGGGGCACAAGCAGATCACCAAGATCTCCGCCATGTGCAAGCTCATGGCAACCGACGTGGCCATGCGGGTGACGACGGACTGCGTCCAGCTGTTCGGCGGCTACGGATACTGCAAGGACTACCCCATCGAGAAGTTCATGCGGGACGCGAAGATCACCCAGATCTACGAAGGGACGAATCAGGTCCAGCGATTGGTGATCGCGCGAAACCTGTTGCGTGAGGCAGCTGGAGGGACGAGCTGAACGAGACACCAAACGCCCGGCCTACGGGCCGGGCGTTTGGTTCGTTTGACGGTCGCGGCAGCACGGGCTGCCGTCAAACGCTCGCTCAGAACTTCCCGCCGAACCCGAACGAGAACTGAAGGTCGTTCTGGGTCCGGGACTTCACACCGAGCTGTTCGAACACGCTTGGATTGTAGATGTAGTCGTCCACCGACACGAACACACCGATGACGCCGAGATTGAGGCCGACGGTGCCGCCTACGACGCCGCCGATGTCGTTTCTCGACTGGTCGGTATAGGTCGTGCCGTTGTCATCGGTCACAGTCGTCGCGCCGCGGCCCACAACGCCGACGCCGCCGTTCACGCCAATCGACAGAATGCTCGACGGCGGCAGCAGCCAGACGTTGAGCCGCCCGGTGCCGAACCAAAGGGTGGTGTTGCTCGCCGCGTCTTGCGAGATCCCGGTCTCGGTAATCGTCGCCTGCAGCTTGCTCGGGACATACGAACCCGTCGCCGTGACGCCGATCCGGGGACTGAACCAGAGGCCAACACGACCACCGAGCGCGAGTCCGACCTTCTGCTTGAAGGCAATGGTGCTACCGCCGCTGATCAAGCTGTTCACCAAGTCGGTCGTCGGCGCGTAGATGCCGATGGACGGCGCGATTGAGACCCCCTGGGCGTGCAAGGCGGGCGCGGCGAGCAGGGTCAACGTCGCCGTGGCCACCACCACCCGCTTGGTGCGCAGTGCGATGTGCATCAGTCGTTCCTCCCGTGGTGTCGGAAGCGGCCGACCTGTTGTCCGCCGCCCGCGCCGGGCTCGACGCATTCCGTTCACGCTACGGCGCGATCGGAGCCGGTACCGTGACGACTATCACAACAGGGGGTAGTACGTGGGTCGGTAGCTGCGAGATTCTCGCGGGAGCGGCGTCGGATTACCGGCGAATTCTGAACGGTTGTGTGCCGGTCCGCGGACCGGCGAAGCTCACCGTTCGCGTCGCTTGCGATCGCGCTGGATTTCCTCTTGCGCGCGGCGCCACCGCTCCTCTTCGATGTGATGTTGCTCCTCGCGCCTCGCCGCCCAATCCTGCTCGCGTCTGCCGCCCTTCCGTGCGTTGTACCACCACATCACTCCGT
Organism: Gemmatimonadota bacterium; assembly: GCA_039588295.1. Classification (GTDB taxonomy): domain Bacteria; phylum Gemmatimonadota; class Gemmatimonadetes; order Gemmatimonadales; family GWC2-71-9; genus JAOTVV01. Next base: position 41,218 of record JBDHAB010000019.1, on the reverse strand, counting down.
ACAGGGCCACCTGTGCGAAGAGGACCGGTGCGAAGCCCATGACGAGCAGGACGACCATTGAAAGCGCGAAGCTGGCCGCGGCCCACATCCACGGAGACAAGCGTTCATACGCCGCCATGCGATGGAACAGCACGGCAAAACCGATAGCCACGATGAGGCCAACCATCCGTGCGGAGTCCGGTTACCGCCGACGTTGCGTGGCAACGAGTCGCATGCCGTGTAACGCACGCCGCCGGAGGCCTGTCGCAACGTCCGCCCAACGCTCCGGCTCCTTCCTCAGGTCGACCACGGTGAGCCCGTGATCGGCCAAATCTTCGAGGTAGATGATCATCAGCTCGTTCCGTGGTGGGTCGTCCAGTAACCAGACAAGCCGAACCCGCATCAGGTCGGTGCCGAGGGTCAACCCCGCTCGCTCCAGGAGCTGCTGCGCGTGGTCTCCGTCCGATCCGGCACGCCCGGCGAATCCGCTCGTGGGATAGAACCGGTGGTTCGTGTGAAACACCTGTCCGGCGAATTCGATCGTGGGATCGTTCGAATAGTCGTAGGGCCGGCCTCGGCCCTCCAGCTTCCCTTCGAACTGGACCCAATAGAGCCGCTTGACCCGACCGCGGTCGGATTCGACGAAGAAGTGTTGCTCCGCCCGCGTGGTGGGCGACAGCATGACGGTTTGGGTCCCGACGTACGACAGCGTCGAGTCGAGCGCAAGACGCGCAACCGGCATGACAGGCGACGTGAGGATCGTGCCGTGCACCTCGCGCTGGGCGGATGCGGCGCTCACGGTGACCGCGGACCCGCTGACGACGATGGCCACAAAGAGACTGGTCCTGAGGCGATTTGATGGGTCGCGCATGGCTCACCGCAAGCTAGTCCGACCGTGGGGTCGAGGCGAGGAGGTCGCGGTCATTCCGGCGGGAACTCTACGGTGGCGTGGGGGTCGTACAGGTGCGGTGCCTCGGCGTCCTTGGCTTCACGTCAAGGATTCCCACGTTCCAGACAGAACACCGCGTTTGGAGCCCCACGGACGGGTGATATCCAAGTATCTCGGTCGGGGCACCGTGCTTCCCACCGAGATTCGCAACCACGAGCATCGACGCTGACACCTCAGAGGACGCCACTTTGGCGTGGCTCTTGCATCACTCGTTGAGTGAGGAGGGCGAAAGGCCGACACGGAAGCCTTCAATACCGTTTGCCTGAGTGACTATCCGCCTGCTTCGCTTTCGCCCTCCTGACAATTCCTGCGCACACGCTCGTCTCTGGCAACGCTCGTCTCTGGCAACGCTCGGCGGCGGCAGCGAGGGGTGCGCGTTCCACGTATTGTGTGACGTATCCCACCGCCTTACCGTCCACCACCGGCTCAATTGGAAGTTGTTCTCGACTGGAGACTGAGGCTTTGCCCGTCGCACAATGGGCGCGTCTGCGCGAGGATGTCGACTGCGGCCTGCGCCGAGGCGCGTGGTACCGGACCGTGGCGCTGGGACGTACAGAGGTCTTGCTCGACGTGCACGGAAAGCCGCGGTCCTTACCGCTCCGCCACTTGGAGCTCGTTGCCACTCGGCCGGCCCAATGGACCATCGTGTCACGTGCCCGCAACTCGGCCGTGATACCGGCCCGTTGGGCCAAGGGCTATGCGGTGTGCCCCAGCTGCCGCTACCGGCAACTCCCGATCGGGCGGCCGCAGGCGATGCGCTGCGACGACTGCTGCCAGCGCTTCGACATCGCCTGGGACCAGCCATATCTCGCGGCCTTCGACGACCGCACTTGACCGAGCGACGCTGAGCGACCTCGGGAACCCGGCGGCGACCGCAAGCGGAGTAATCCGCTACCGCAGCTTCCCGCGGCGCCCCGGCCGGTGGGCACGAATTCGGGGATCGGGCCCCGTTGCGCATTCGGCTTCCGGAGGATGGACCGGCTCAGGATCTCGTGGAGGCGTCGGAGAGCACGGACGCTCCTCTCGTCGCTCCTCTCGTCGCGGGCCCAGCTGGTTCCGGGGGTCGGCCACTTTCCTGAAGATTCGAGTCCAGATTGACATGATTGCTCCGGCCTCCTGCAATTGCGCATGCGAGCGCCACTCGATCGCAGACGCGATACGGAAACGAGCCCTTCTTCTACCTCGATTCAATAGGCACCGATACTACTATCACCACATGGTATTCGCTTATCATCTCCAACAGGTTGTGTAACGTGAGAGACTCCTCTCTTCCAGGGAAGATATCGACGATTGTATAAACGGGCAGCAATTTTTGTCTGTACTTCTTCTTCTTCTCCGCTTCGGCTGCCACTTTCGACGGAGAGTTACCGAGTTCCTTAAGTTGCCTTTTTATTCTCCTATAGGTACCGCGGGCATCCTCTTCATACGTTGTTTTGGTGTTATGAGCCCATGTATCCAGGGCTTGGCTCACCCAGAATGCTCGTAGGCTGCCATGATACCCTCTGAGCTCTGCAGTAATCTTCTTCGCATACTCTTCCGCGGACCTCTCCTTGGCGAGATAGTGTTGCATAAACTGGACTTCCGTCGTGTTGTTCACCTTTTCGGCCAGCCGGGTTCGTAACGCAGAAGCGATTTCCGCTAACTCGGCAGTAATTCTCCCTCTGTCTTTGAATTTTTCGAAGATATCCTCATAGTCCAACACATGAGCAAATTCATGGGTGAGCGTTGCGACGTTGGCCTCGCTCAGTTTTGTTCCAGTACTGCGTGCCCTTGCCATTGCTTGCAGCAGGGCTTCGTTTGCCCAGATGACACCATTCTCTTTGTCAAACTCCGCGAGGACTCGAATCCCTAACGGAGATGCGGCCTGCGCAACGAGAGTACCTTTGCGAGAGCCGGCAAACTCATCACACATGCCAAGACCCCCGGGTGTCGTCTTGGGTCTACGCGTCAATCCAACTACACCGCGACCCACGTCTCGAATCGTGCTTGGCAGGGACATATTCAGCTCTACTTGGCCGACTGCTATCTCCGGCGAAACGGTGAGGGCCGATTGGAGGGTCCCTGGCGTAGGGAGGTCACGGCCCGATCAACACCATCGGGAACCCAGAGACGATTGTCCCGCCATGCACCGTCATGTCCAGCATTCGGGCCGCGGGCATGCCACCGATCAGCACGGTCGGCGAACCCTTGACGATCACATCCGGCGGGCCGACGCACGTGGCCATGTCCCCCAGCCGCGCCGCCGGCATTCCGCCGATCAGCACTAGCACGCACCCGGGTGGGAGGATGGGTCCTCCGACGTGCGGAATGGCTGGCGGGGTCACCATGGGACACACGTGCATATCGGCCACTCTAGCGGCTGGGAATCCCATTGCCGTCTACCTCGTCTGTGTCCGAGAGCGAATCATCCGCGTGACTCCTCCGGCGGCTTCCACAGTTCGATCTTCTCCGCCACCTCCATCCCCTGCTGCACGAAGTCCTGGAACTTCTCCCCCGCTCTTTCCGGCTCCGTGCCAACGGTCGCCAACAGAATGCACCCTGTGATGGCTTTGGCCGCCATGTATTCTCCGGGTGGCACGGGCTGCTCGACATCAGCGGGGGCAAGGGACTCTCCGCTGAAGAACGCTGCGAGCGCGGCAGACCCGGCCGGTTTGTCGAACCCGACTTGCTCGGCCAGTTCCATGGCGGCACGCCGATGCCCGTCCGTCGGCTCGGCAATCCACTGCCTGGTTGCCTCGAGCACCGCCTGAATATCATCCGGCGGCTCTTCGCCCGCGGCCCGCCGCGCACACACCCACGCCCACCACACGGCCTCCCGCTTGGGCAGCGCATGCGCCAGAAACCGAACCGCGTCGGGATAGAGCTCCTGCTCCATCAAGAGCTCGACATACTCCTTGGGTACCTGACGGTCCGCGAGCAGCGTCAAGGCCTCGTCGCTCAACTCCGAAGCCCCACAGATTTCCGCGACCGTCCGTCCCGAACGGAGCATTGGCGGTGTATCGCTCATCGCTAGTTGATCATGGTTATGCCACCCTTGACCTTCAGCATGGCGTCGCCGTTGATGTTGGTCATCAGACCCTTGACGTCGGTCTGAACCTGGCCTTCTATCTTGACCATCATGCCTTTCATGGTCACTCCCATCTGATCGATCTTCACGCTGCTCCCCCCAACTTTGAACTCGATTCCCTGCATCCCCTCTACGGCCACCGCACCGAGATCGGCCTTGGTGGAGATGTTACCCATTGACACTTTGGTGCTCATGTTCCCCATGTCAACCTGGGTATTCTGATCGCCCATCTTGATGACGATGTTCTGATTCCCTTGGCCCAAGGTGATCGTCTGGTCGCCCATCTTGATGTCGACGGCCTGGTCTCCCTTCTCCACGGTCAAGGTGTCGTTGTTCTGGATGACGACCGTGCGGTCGTTGCCGATCTGCGCCGACGCGTCATTCTTGACCTTGGCTGTGAGGTCCTTTTCGGCCTGCAGGTAGACTTCCTCACTTCCCTTCTTGTCCTCGAACCGGAGCTCATTGAAGTTGTCCGTGCCACCGCCTTTAGAGCTGCGTGACTTGGCCCCGCTCTGGGTCTGATTCGCCGGCAGGGCATACGGCGGCACCTGTTCGGCATTGTAGACTCGGCCGGTGATGATGGGCATGTCCGGGTCACCTTCGAGGAAATCGACGATCACCTCCTGCCCGATACGCGGTATCTGCACGAAGCCCCACCCCTTGCCAGCCCAGGTGCTCGACACGCGGACCCAGCACGAGCTGTTCTCGTCCTTCTTGCCGTCCCGATCCCAGTGGAACTGCACCTTCACCCGGCCATGCTTGTCCACCCAGATCTCCTCGCCCGCCTTCCCCACCACCAGCGCCGTCTGCGAGCCCTGGACCACCGGCTTCGGCGTGATGCGCGGTGGGCGAAATGGCACGGTGTGCGGAATTGCGACGAAGCCGTTGCGATAGTCGAACTCGTCTTCGGTCCGGGAGCGGTAGCCCCCCGTTCGAGCCGCATGGTGGACTCGCAGCAACTGGTACGCTTGATTCACCTCACCTCGGTAGTGCTCCTTGAGGTCGAAGCGGCAGCCGCTCTGAAATGAGCGGCACGTGCCGTCACCTCGCACGACCTCATGCCACTGCTCCTGTTCCTCGAGTTGCAGGCGTGCCAATTGATCACCGGTGTCTGGCGACTTGAAGTTCCCCGGAAACGTGTAGTCGTAGATCTCCCCGTGCCCGTCGCCAGACACCGAGCTTTCCAATCGAAGTGACGGTTGCAGATAGTCGAATTCGCGGAGGGTGACCTTCCCGATATACGCTGCATGTTCCCGCTCGACCGCCGTGACGACGTCCTCCTCCTGCCACCCACCCGACTTCACCGCCATCCGCGCGGCCGCCTGGCCGGGACACGGTTTGACGGCGCTGACGTCGTCGGCCAGGGTCAACACATGCTTGGAGCTCGTGTGGTTGAAGAAGTAGAAGATGCCCTCTTCCTCTAACAGCCGAGACACGAAGTTCAGATGCGTTTCCCGATACTGGACACAGAACTCTCGCTTGGGGTGGCTCTTCACGCACTTGATCTCGAAATCGGAGTAACCCAGGTCCTTGAACACCTGCTCCACGATCTCGAGAACGGTCATGTTCTGGAAGACCTTGCAGTCGGACGACAGAGAGAGAAACCAGAGCCACGGAACCAACTCCGCACGATACGCAGTCAGGTCCGCGCCTCCAGTCTGTCCCAGCTGCACGAACCGACTGATCAACCCGTGGATGGCACGTTTCTCCCCGTTGGGTAAGTCAATCATGACTGCTGCCGGAGACCGCAGTACCTTCACCGGCTCTATGGCGGCATCCTGCGACACCAGCTCGAGCGTGAACGCATACGGCGCGGAGACACGCTCCTCACCGGAGAATGCCTCCAACAGCAGCACGTCTTCGCCTAGCGCGGTCTCGACTCGGATGGGGCGATTGGCCTGAGAGTACTCCGGCATACGCTGCCTCGTTCCTTGCCAAATGTGGTGATGCGTCGGTCAGGCGAGTGCACCCGTCGCTGCAGCCCGGCTGCTCCCACCTGCCGCTGACTCCATCGAGTACTGAAACGCGCCGCCGTCACCGACGCTGACTCGAATGATGTCCAGCTTGGCTCCCTCCGCGAGAGATTCGAGCAAGTGCCGAGAAACCTCGGGCAACATCGTATTCGTGAGGATGTTGTCGACATTTCGCGCCCCACTCTCAACCTCCGTACACCGCCCCGCAATTTCGTCGATCATGGTGTCGTCGTACTTCAGAGTGACTCGATGCGTCTCCGCGAGCCGCCGCTCGATCTTGCCGAGCTTGAGCCGGATAATGTGCTTCATCGCATCATCACGGATCGGGAAGTACGGGATAATCACGAGCCTGCCAAGGAACGCCGGCTTGAAGGTCTTGTTCAGCTCGGGTTTCAGGGCCTTGGCGAGCCCGGCGGCATCCGGCATCGTCTCCGGATCTGCCGTCAGCGTCATGATCGTCTCAGTCCCCGCGTTGGTCGTCAACATGATGATCGTGTTCTTGAAGTCGATCTGCCGACCCTCGCCGTCCTCCATGACCCCCTTGTCAAAGACCTGGAAGAACAGCTCGAGCACGTCTGGGTGAGCCTTCTCGACCTCATCCAACAACACCACGGAATACGGCCGCCGCCGCACCGCCTCCGTCAGGACACCACCTTCACCGTATCCGACATACCCGGGAGGCGACCCCTTGAGCGTCGAGACGGTATGTGCCTCCTGGAACTCCGACATGTTGATCGAAATGAGGTTGCGGTCACCGCCGTACAGCAAGTCCGAGAGTACCAGGGCCGTCTCGGTCTTGCCGACCCCGCTGGGGCCGACGAGCATAAAGACCCCAACGGGCTTGTTCGGATCCTCGCTCCCCGCACGCGAGGTGCGAATGCGCTGGCTGATCCCTTCCAGCGCGTGCGACTGCCCGATGATGCGTTGTCCGAGGTGCTCCTCGAGGCGGAGAACGGTCGCCACTTCGTCTCGCAGCATTTTGCCGACCGGAATCCCCGTCCATCCGGAAATGACCTGTCCCACCAAGTCGGAATCGACCGTTACGGGCACCAGGGCTGCTTCTCCCTGCAATGCGTCGAGCTCCGCCGTGAGTCCTGCCAACTCGTCGCGGAGAGCAGCGAGATCCTTCTTGGCGCTCTTCTTCTTGGCCGGCTTCGCTTCCTCGGCGACACTCGCTTCGAGCTGCCCGCGCAACTCCCGAACCCGCTTCACCAGCTCGCGCTCCTGCTCCCACTGTCCGGTGAGGGACGTCAGTCTCGCCTCCGTTTCTGCTCGTTGCTCGGCGAGGCTGGTCAACCGCTCCGAATGGTCCGTGCCCACTGCCTGCTCCCGCTCGAGCACTCGGGTCTGGACCGCCAAGTCGTCGAGCGTACGCCTCGCGTCCTCAATGGCTGCCGGCGTCGCACTCTGCCCAAGTGCGAGTCGGGCGCACGTGGTGTCGAGCACGGATACGGCCTTATCGGGAAGCTGTCGATCGGGCAGATACCGATGTGACAGCCGCACGGCGGCGTCGATTGCGTCGTCGAGGATCCGCACCCCATGGTGCTTCTCCAGACTCGGGGCGACGCCGCGCATCATCAAGGCGCAGGACGGCTCCGTCGGCTCGTCGACCTTGACCAACTGGAACCGCCGGGCCAACGCCGGATCTTTTTCGAAATACTTCTTGTATTCCGACCAGGTCGTTGCCGCGATCGTTCGGAGCTCACCGCGGGCGAGCGCCGGCTTGAGCAGGTTGGCTGCGTCCCCCTGACCGGCGGCCCCCCCGGCACCGATCATCGTGTGCGCCTCGTCGATGAACAGGATGATGGGCGTCTCCGATGAGCGCACCTCTTCGATAAGGCTCTTGATGCGATTCTCGAACTCGCCCTTCACCCCTGCCCCGGCTTGGAGGAGCGCGAGATCGAGTGTGTGGATCGTGACGTTCTTCAGCACGGGCGGCACATCCCCCTGCCCGATCCGCATGGCGAACCCCTCGACGACAGCCGTCTTCCCTACCCCGGCTTCACCCACCAAGATCGGATTGTTTTGGCGTCGCCGAGTCAGGATGTCCACCACTTGCCGTATCTCGAAGTCCCGACCGAGCACCACATCCAGGTGTCCGTCCCTGGCCCGTTGCGTGAGGTTGACGGTGAACTGATCGAGATTGGGCGTCTTGCCCCCGGGGCGGGGCGCTCCTTCGACCGGTGCCGCGGCTGCCGCCGTCTCCTCCACGGACTCCCCCACGATCGTCGCGAAGTCCTGGCGCAGTGCTTCGCCCGAGAGCTTCTGGAACTCCCGGCTGGTCTCCAGCACCAGCCGCCGAAGCTCCTCGCTCACTGCCAGCGCGAGCATGGTGTGACCGGTGCGGAGTTGCGACGCCCCATGTTCCACCGACGCCAGGAGCCAGGCCTCCGACAGCATCTTGACGAGACTGGGACTCAGCGATGGCGTTCGGGCATTGCCCGTCTTGAACCGGTCCAGGGTCTGCGTGACGTCCTTCGCCAGCCGCGAGCGGTCCACCCCGAAGTGCTTGAGAATGAACGCCACGTCCCCGTCGCTTGCGTCCAACACCTTCATCAAGTAGTGCTCGATTTCGACGTCGTAATGCGTGCGCGAGAGGCACAGACCCGCCGCGGCTTCGATCGCATTTCGCGCCTCATGGTTGAGTCTTCCAATCAGAGATCGCAGATCGACATTCATAGCGGCTCCCTCGCGCTAGAGGCTGAGGATCGTATCGTCCGGGTCATGCGCAAACGGCTTCGAGCTGATCCAGGTGAACCAGCCAAGCCGCAGGCCGGCGCCGTCGTCCATCTCGAGTGTGCAGCCGGGCACGTCGCCGCGGGCCAGGATCAGTTGCACCTCGAAGTCAAAGCGGTCATCGCTGAAGAATCTCGTCAAGGCTCGCAGGGCCAGATACGCCTCTCTCTCGGGAAGAAACTCCTCGTACTGGGCTCTCGTGAGCGGTCCCAGCTTGATCCGAACGCGAGCCTGCTGATCCCACACGGCGTCCCCCACCACCGCGCCCCGCCCGAGCTGCGTGAAGCTGCCCGTTTCCTCACCGAGCGTACAGTGGGTTGCGGCCGGCAGCGGATACCAACCCCCGATGAACTGCTCGACCTCCACCGGAATCCCGAAGTAGTCTTCGAGCATACGTTGCAGCGCTTCTGCCGATCGCTGCTGCGGACCCAGCAGCCCGGCATAGAACACCAACGACTCGTCCACCACGGGGAGCCGGTTCTGGAAGCCTTGCAGCCCGAGCCCAATGAAGTCGAGCAGATGTTCGGTCACGCGATCGCGTCGATCTCGCTCGTACGCGACCATGAACCGGTGTCGTTCCCACGCGAGGTAGAAGAGCGAGATGATGCGGTGATGAAACAGGTCGAGGAAGGCCTTCATCGACCGATCGCCGAGCCGCGCTCGGTCGGCAACCAAGAGGCTGTAATGGTACGGCAATACCCCGAGCGGACCGACCAATCCCATGAAGTTGACGGCCATCTCGGGCGGCTCGGTCAACAACTCGATTACCCGGACCGCGCTCGGCGGAAAGCCGATAGCCGGATTGACGGTGAGACGCACGACCTCTTCGGAAGGATCGCCCGATTCCCCAACCCGTTTTCGTTCGGGAAACAGGCGCTCCAGGAGGCGCACGACCTGGAAGAAGCCGAACGATGTCGGCGCCTCGGTGAGCCGGGTCGTGATGTCCGACCGCGCTACAGTAGCACTTTCCGTCCCGCTCTCGGCGGCCATTCCCTGAGGACCTCCTTCCGTTGCCGCGTGCGCGCCGCCAGGATCGAGAAGCTGTTCAGTGACGTGAACATCCCAAGGAACCGCTCCAAGACACTGGCGAACAGGTACACCCCGCCACCGGCAAACTGCTCCTCATCGAAATCGATCTCGACCCGGTGGCCTCGAGCGAAGGTGAGGCCATGCTCACTGTCGATCCGGGAGTAGCATGGACTCGAGCGCACGTCCAAGAGACCTTGAATCTGCTTTTCCGCACTTCCCGAATCACCGAAGTTGTGGAGCCGCAGCAGCTCCTGCAGGCCATCCACCCCACCCTCGACCAGCGAGATGTAGTTCAGCGAGAGCTGTGAGATGAGCCGCCACAACTGCGTTTTGCCCAGCGGCGGCTGGATGGCGGGAGTAGGCTTGACCAGCGCCTGGATCTTGGCGATCGGGCCACCCCCCGGAAGCTGGAAATCACCACTCTCGTCCCCGAAGGGGAGTCGGCTGGGCAGATCACCGTTGAAACAGGTGAGCCGCGCCGTCACGGCCTCATACGGCGGGGTGGCCGCACGGCTCGAGAGATCCGCGAATGACAGATAGACGTCCGTCCCTCCATCCGTACGCCAGCTACTCGGCCGCCGCCGCGCATACCAGAAGTGTTGCGGCTTCACACCGTTCGACGAGTGGCGATAGGCGTACATCGGCTCAAAGCGGATGGGTTCGGGCGACTCGGACGTCACTGCCACGACCTCGTCGACCGAGAAGACCAAGACACTGTCTCGACGCCGTGCGTCGGCCACGACCGGGTACTCATGCGTCCGTTGGGTGAGCAGGACCGGCTCCGACGTCTGCGGGAAGAGGTTGATCACAGGCGTACATCCGAGCCGCATGGTGCTGCTGGCAACCCCCGTCTCGAGCACCTCGGCCCGCTCGCGTCGCTCGAACGGCGAGATGAGAAAGACGACCTCCGCCTTCGCCCCGAACCCCGCTGCGCGCACTTGGTCGAACCCCGCGACGTCGACGAATGAGAACTGCTCCGGAAACGTGAAGTACTCTTGCAGCACCCGATACGCGGTCAAGGAACGCCGCGGATACGGGAGCATCCCCTCGTCCGCGCCGAAGCCGATGGGTTGCAGCGCCGACGCCGGCAACGTTACGGGAGGGCGCTTCGGCTTCTCGGGATCCCGCACCAAGATCTGAACGCAATTGTTGCAGAGGAACTCGTAGAGCGTCGAGACGAGATTACCTTCGCCGCTCAGGTGGAACCGCAGTGACTGCAGCTCCAGCTGATCGAACCGGACATCAGCGAAACACTCCAGCCTTACCCGCAGCGCCGCAATTGCCTCCGTCGACTTCACCGCCGGTCGCAACTGGTCTGGCGTGAGCCACTTGGCTTCGACGACCTCGAGCGGCCACAGGGTGGTCGCATGGCACGTGCGGAACCTGCACCGGGCTCCCGCAACCGGACGAGAGTGCAACTCCGAATCACGAGGAATCGCCAGACCCGTCGTGAGCTTGCCCTGTTCGGGATCCAAATGGAACTGCACCAGCGACATCGAGGGGATAGGACGCAGATAGTGCGGATAGAGAATGTTGAGCAGTGCTTCACTTATCTCGGGGAAGTCGTCATCGATCTTCAGGTGCACGCGGGCTGTCAGGAGGGCAAAGCCCTCCAGTAGCCGCTCGACGTGCGGATCTTCGCACTTACTGGGCTCCAGTTGGAGACGGGAGGCGATCTTCGGGTATTTTGCAGCGAACTCGGCACCGAGACGCCGGAGGTAGGCTAGCTCCCGTTCGTAATAGTAGAGTAGGTCGTCACGCACTCCCGTCTCCCCTCACCTGGAACTTGCCGCTCGACACCTCGAGCACGGTGTCGAATTGCACCTGCTCAGGGCTCGGCTCCATCCGCAACAGCGCGTCGATCACGAATCGGAGCCGGCGTCCTCCGAGGTCCTCAGCTTCACTGGTGGTGACGCGGATGTCGGAAAGCCGCGGCTCGAACAGCTCCACGACTTCCTCCACGTGACGTCGCAGCTGGACCGCCACATCGGGAGAATCGGCGCTCATGGAACTGATGTCCGGAAGACCGAAATGATATAGTGAGCGGCCAAGCTCCGGGAATTCGTCGGGAGCCGGCGGAACCACCCGCCGGGTGTTGAGCAACCACTCGAGGTCCCGTTGGACCGCCGTCTTCACGACCTGAACCGACTGCGCCCAGGTGAGCTGCCGCTCCGCCTGGCTGCGTGGATCGTAGTCGATCAGTCGGTCAAGGACCGAGAGTTGTGTCGTCGGTTCCACTGGGGGCCTCGGTCGCTGCTTCGGCACTCGAGTTCGCACTTTGCTGAGACTGGTCCTGGCCGCCGGAGAATCCCATAGCGAGCAGGGGATCCAGTCGGCAGACTCGGCGATAGAGTTCCTGCGTGTCGGCTGACTCACCTTCCAACATGGTCAGACAGCGGTACAGCAGCCCCATCGGCTTGGCTACCACTTCTCCAGCTTCCCATTCCTCGAGGCGGTGACCCTCGATCTGTTCCTGTAACTCCCTGAGGATCGGGAGCGCCACAGACTCCAGTCCCGCATCTACCATGATGCCCGTCACCTGGGCGCGCCGGAGGAACCGCGCACGGGTGGTCTTCTCCCGTTCCACCTCGCGCATGAGCAGCTCGATTCCACTCTGAGGACGGCCCTCTCGCATTTCCTGGAGCGCCCGTTCGAAGGCGAGGTCGAGTGCTGGGGCGGCCACACCCATGCTGTGCCGCGCCCCTCGGGGAGCTTCAGTCACTTCGGCGGGCGGCGCAAGGTCGGCCAACGCCTGCGCGCCCAACCATTCACGTGTCTCCGCGTTCGCCGTCGGCGTATCGTCCATCAGTGTGAGGTCCAGCAGCTGCGGAACGTCGCGGAGCAACGCGGCCAGGGCGCCCCGGATTGCCGCTGCAACGTGGTCATACTCGCTCCCGAGGCGCTCGCATGCGGTCAGCACGTATCGCTGCAGGTCGAGCCACCCCCGGCCGAACGGCGTCGCCATGACATTTTCCGACGCAGCGAGCAGTTCCGCCCACTTCGCGTCGAGGAGCAGGCCCTTCAGTCGCGTCCTCACATTCGTGGGCGGGGCTGCCAACTGTCGGGGATCCAGCCGGCTCCCGGTCGCGCGAATCTCACCCCAGCGGAATCCCCGCAACATGAGGTACGACGCGGGGTTTCGCGGATCTAATCGCTGCAAGTACCCTGCGGCGGCTGCGATCCGAGTGGCGGCATCCTCGGCACTTGTGGGCTCGACCGGTTGTCCTTCCACCCCGCCACCCGCCGCACCCAGCGCCGTGGTGGCGTCCGCACTGATCGTGCTTTCGGGAGGATCCGGATCAGCCTCGAGCTTCTGCGCGAGGAAGCCGTCGGCAACGCGCTGCACGTCTTCCAGCGCACCACGCAGCTTCATGTAGCTCGGAGCTGCCTCGCCGAACCGCTCGTCCCCAAGGGCCTCGAGTGCTCGCAAGGACTCGACAGACCCTGCGAGGTTGGCAACGAGCACCTTGTACCATGCTTTCGGCGTCTCCTCGAAGACCCGGTCGAACTCCTCCAGCGTGAGCTTCCCTTCCTCGATGGCGGCTGCGCGCGCGGCTTGCCTCGCGCTATCGCCTTCCGCATCGGTCTCAGAGCCGAGGGCACGCGCCTCCTTGTACTCGAGGAATCCGTGACCGACCTTGTTCAATGGGCCTGCCAGGACCCCGTCTACCAGGTAGTCACCCACCCACTGTAAGGGGCCGGCGCGGAACTGTGCGTCGCCGTCCTCCAATTCGGGATAGAGGTTATCCCAGAAGCGCTCGGTCAGTCCTCGCAGCAGTTCGAGCCCATCCTTGAGGCCTCCGAAGCCGTCGCGTCGAAGCCACGCTTCGGTGAGCCACGCGGCAAGCTGGAGGTCTTTCGACTTGGATGCGAGCATGTCGCTGGCCAAGTCGATGACCTTGGGCCAATCCGGTGGTTTCGGCCGGATGTCCCACTCGGGGACGCCCTCCTGCTCGCGGCGCGCCTCCTTGATCTCGTCGTATGCGGGTTCGTAGCGGAGGTTGGCACCGCAGGGGTTGGCCCCTTCGATGGGCTTGAGCAGCTCCTCTGGCACCGGCATGGGGCCTACCCAGCCGGGCTGGACGCGGAAGCGATATCGAGTTCGCGCAGCTCGAGGATGGGGAGCTCTTCGCCGTCGACGAGCAGGAGCTTCTGCCCGGCCGGAGCCTCTCCGCCCCCCTTGAGCGTCGTCCACTCGCTCACACGCCCAAGTCGCACCCGATCATCAGGATGTTGCCACGAGAGGGGTGCCATGGCCGGGAGCATCACCTCACCCAGCTCGAGCTCGCTGAATCCCGGGCCGGTGCGCACCACTGCCGGAATCCAGAGCAGGTCGCGGAGGCGCTTTGGAGGGGACGCACGGACCGTCGCGATGTGTGCGAGAGGGAGCCACATATACTCGCCGGCTGCGAAGACCTCGAGCCGCGCGCCGATGCGTGGATCCGCATCGGCGAGGGAGTCGAACGGCTTTCCGTTCAGCGTGCCGGAAACCGCGCCCGGCGCCTCGGTCTGGGGGTACCTGCCGTCGAGGAACATCTCCTGGCGGATACGGTCCGCATGGAGCGCGCTCCGATAGAGGAGCGCGCCCATCGCGGCTCCCTGGCCGGCTGATGCTACGACGTCGAGCTGCTTCTCCGCCCGTTCGTGGTTGCCGGCAAAACACAGCAGCTCGAACAAGAACGTCCGCAGTTGGGCGTTCGTGGGGTTGTCCCGCAACTCGGTCCCAAGCGCCTCGACTGCCTCGTCGAGCCTGCCCTCGCGGAATAGCGCCTCGGCGTTCACAAGTGTCGTCGGCGCGCTAGACCCTCAAGGCCTCCCCGGGCCGCTTCATTTGACGGGGGAATTGGCAATCAGGTCCCATCCCGCGCTATACGTGCCGCCCGGAGAGCCCTTCGCCGTCTGCTCAACATACTCCACCACGACCTTGCCGAACGCGAAGGACATGGTCTCCGTCGGCTTCTCTTCTCCGCCTGCGCCCCCGCCCCATTGGACACTCGTGACCATCACATCATTGAACTTGTACTTGAGAAAATCCAGGCGGGTCTCGCCACCGGCTTTGCACAGGGTGACGGTGACCTCCGGGAAATGCTTCCCGGAACAGCAGGCCTGAAACACTGGGGCGCTGGATTTGTCGGTATACTTATTGACCACGAAGTCCTGGATGTTAACCTTCCCAGTCCCAGATCCTCCCCCTATCGATGCCGAGCTGGGTTGCGTGGCTCCAAAATCGAAGCTGAGCAGGTTGATTTCCCCCTTGTGTACCTCATCCGTCGCTTCGCCCTCGACTCCATCGATTTTTAGGTACGCGTCGAACGCCATTGGATCCTCCTTGCTCGTCGAAGTCCCGTGCGCGCCGAGCCCTCCTCAGCACGCACCAGTTGCTCTACGCTTGCGCCGGCGCCGGTAGGTCTGCCACCAAACGCATTGACACGTTGATCTCATCCAACTGGAAGTGCGGGCGCAGGTAGGCGACGGCGCGATACGCGCCAGGCTTCCCCGGAACGTCCTGCACCTCGATGCGGGCCTCGCGCAGCGGACGCTTGGCCTTGACTCCCAACGGTGCATCGTCATTCGAGACCACGTAGTTCGAGATCCAGTGACTGAGGAAGCTCTCCGCCTCGTCCCTGGACATGTAACCGCCGATCTTGTCACGCATCATAGCCTTGAGATAGTGCGCGAAGCGGGACACGGCGAAGATGTACGGCAGTTGCGCGGAGATCCGGGCATTGGCCGTCGCCGCGTCTGACTGGAACACCTTGGGTTTCTGCGTCGACTGCACGCTGAAGAAACAGGCGTTGGGCGTGCCCTTGCAGTGCACCAGCGGCGCGAACCCGAGGTCCGCAAGCTCCTTCTCACGACGATCCGTGATGGGCGTCTCCGTCGGACATTTCATCGCGACGTCGCCGGCGTCCGTCGTGAATGTGTGCACCGGCAGCCCGTCGACGAGTCCGCCGCTCTCGACACCGCGAATCGTGGCACACCAGCCATAGCTCGCAAATGCCTGGCTCACCCGTGAGGCCAGCGCCCATGCCGCATTCCCCCACAGATACTGGTCGTGATCCGATCCGTCGACCTGTTCCTCGTACTGGAATGCCTCGATCGGCACCGTCTCGCTCCCGTACGGTTCTCGCAGCAGCATCCGCGGCGCCGTCAGCGCCACGTAGCGCGAGTCCTCGCTCTCGCGGAAGGCTTTCCACTTCGCATACTCGGAGCTGTCGAACACCTTGGCGAGATCACGCGGCGCGTCCAGGCCGGTGAAACTCTCCAGGCCGAACATTTCGTGCGACGTGCCGGAGATGAACGGCGCATGGGCAGCCGCCGAGACCTGGGCCACCTTCTCCAGTAACTCCATGTCTTGCCCGGTCTTGCGGAACTCGTAGTCTCCGACCAGCGCTGCGAACGGTGAGCCTCCGAAGATGCCGTACTCCTCCTCGTACACCTTCTTGAACAGCGCGCTCTGATCGAACTCCGGTGCGCGTCGCAGATCGTCCAGCAGCTCCTTCTTGGTGACGTTCATGAGCTTGATCTTGAGCATGTCGCTCGTCTCGCTCTGAGACAGGAGGTAGTGCAACCCCTTCCATGTCCCCTCGAGCTTCTGGAACTCGGGCGCGTGCATGACCGCATTCAGCTGCCGAGAGACGACTTGGTCGATCTCTGCGATCCGGGCGTTGAGCATCGCCTCGGTGTCGGCCGCCATCGTGATCGTCCCCTCGAGGACCTCCGAGACGAACTGCTTGACCATGTCCTTGCCACGCTCGCGCGCGGCCGCTTGCTTGCCGAAGCGACCCTGTTGCACGATCTGGTCGAGCAGACTGACCTCGGTGCTCTCGGCGGAGGCGGCCGCCTGCTGCTCCTGTTTCTTAGGCATCCTTTCCTCCCTCGGGGCCTTCCTTGTCACCCTGTTGCGCGTCTAGCTCAGCCTGCAACTGCTTGCGCTTCTCTTCATCCCCGAGCGTCGATTGCAGGATCTCCTCCAACTTGTCGTTGCCCTGGAGCTTCCCGCGGAGATCCGCGAGCTGCGTCCGAAGGTCGAGTAGCTTCTTGAGCGGCTCGACCCGTTGGGCGACCTTGTCGGGTTGGAAGTCGTCAAGGCTCTCAAACGAGAGGTCCACGCCGATCTTCCCCGCGTTGGGGTCATCACTCAGCTTGTTCTCCACCGACAGACTCAGATGCGGCTGCATGCGCTGCAAAACATCGTCGAAGTTGTCGAGCGTCACATCGACGAACTTCCGGTCCTTGAGCTTCGCGAGCGGTTCCGTCGGCTGACCGGTGAAGTCTCCCAGCACGCCCATGACGAAGGGCAACTGTTTCGTCTCGATGGCGCCACCCACCTCCACTTCGTACGCGATGTTCACCCGGGGCGGACGGACGCGCTCTAGCTTTTTGTGAACGCTTTCCTTCGGCATTGGCTGCTCCTCTAAAATGATTCTTCTCTGTTACCTAATACGCCCCATCGATGGCACCTGTCAAGCGCCTCGGCGGGGGTTCCACGGGCCCGCCAGCGGGGCTGCGGGCTCGGCGACAGACTGGATACGCAGCAGCCGCACCACGTCACGGTCCTTGAGGGACACGAACGGCATCAGCCCAGCGTCCAGAAGCTGCACCGCCGCGCGCTCGGTGAGCAGCGCCTCCGCACACGGCTGCACCCGAGCTTCCCCACCCTGGTGATAGATGTGCAGTGGAAGCGCACCGATCTCGAGGCCAGCCGGCTGCTGCGGCCCGGACCCGGACGGCGCAAACGATCGAGCGATCAGGCCGGCGCAGGCGAACGCCGGATTGCCCCAGAGATACGCTTCGTGCACCGGTGACTCCGGCATCTCCCAAAATGCCAGCGCCTGGCACGGCTCGGTGTCCGGACTGTAGGGAACCCGCAACAGGATCCGCGGCAGCGCGAGACCCAACCACTCCGCCTCCGGACTGCGTCGCACGGCGCTCCAATGAGGAATCGGCTCGGTCACCCAGTCACGGGGATCCGGACACGTTTCGACCGATGGACAACCTGCGATGCGGGGGTCGGCAGCGGCGAGCCACGGCGCACCAGCCATCCGCGCGAGTGTTGCCAGGCGCCCCAACAGTTCGAGATCCGCGGCGTCCGGCCCGAACACGTAGCCACTCGCGATCACGGCCCAGGGCTCCGCGCCCGGGGTCCCGACCGTGGACTCCACGAGCAGCCGGCACAGAGAACTGTCTTGCACGGGCGTGCCCGAGGCGAGGTCAGCCGCGACTTCGGACTGCGTTACGTCGATCAGGAACAACCGCAGCTGCGCATCGGTCTCCACGCGGCGCACGAGGAAATCTACCGACCGCCACAGCGATTCGAGCGCCTGAAAGTCCGGGTGGTGCAGTACTTCGCGGAGCAGTCCCTCGATCGCCGCGTCCACTCGGGCAACCTGCTCCCGTTGCTGGTCGCTGGACTCCGGCACGAGATGCGGTGCCACCACTCGGCGCACGAACGCCTGCAAGTCGTCGGAGCCGGCGGCACCGCTTCCCGCGAGCGGCAACGCCGTCTGGTCGATCACCTTGCCTAGCAGATCCTGGACGCCATCGAGGTGCGCCGGTGAGCCCTTGTCAGGATCCTCAGGTGCCTCGGGCGGTCTCTGGGAAGCCACGTTCCGAGGATCGGCCAATTGGTCACGCAACTGCCGGAGCGGCTGCAGCACGTCAAGACCATGGTAGAGCGCATCGGGGTGGAAATCGTCCAGAGAGGAGAAGCACAGGGAAACCGTGGGACCGTCTTCGGCTTCCAGGGAGAGCCGCAGCTCCGGTGCGCAGCGGGCAAGCACGTCGTCAAGGTTGTCCCGGTCGACCCGCACCGGTGTGCGAGCGCCGAGATTCCCCCCGCGGTCCGTTGCACCACGGTTCTCACGACCGCTGAAGTCTCCAAGCAAGGCGATCTGGCGTGGGCCATCGGGCAACGGAGCTTCGCGAGCGACCCCCGACTGCACGGACTCGTCGCCCGCGTGGAGGTGCACGTCGTACCGCTTACCGCGCGTCATACCATAGAGTAAACTGCCGCCTAAACCAGCGGAGCGCCAGACCCGAAACGCCTCCGCGCCCGGCAGGCCTGGACAGTGGATGATGCGGCACTAGGTTACCGAACCATGCAGCAGCTCCAGCCGGTCATGTGGACCAAAGGCGTCCTTCTTACGCCCCAGCACTTGCAGGCGCAGGATCGATTCTTCGAGGACCTGATCCATTTCCAACTCTCCGCGCTGACGTTCTGCCCGTGGGGCTTTGCCCGCCTCACCCTGGATCACGAAGCTCTGGCGGGAGGCGTATGCTCGGTCACCTCGGCGGCGGGCATCTTCCCGGATGGCCTGCTCTTCGACATTCCTGAGGCGGACACGGCGCCCAGCCCGCGGCCAGTGGACGACTGCTGGGACCAGGACCAAGAGACGCTCGATGTCTTCCTCGCCATTCCCGAGTTCCGCCGCGGCGGATTAAACGTCTCGTCAACGCATACCGATCGGAGTACACGGTACTCGGCAGACGTTCTCATGCGTCGTGACGAGAACAGCGGGCTCGCCGAGAAGGCTATTCAAGTCGCGCGAAAGAACTTTCGTCTGCTCGTGGAAGGCGAGTCGTTGGAGGGGAACTCTGCGCTCCCCGTAGCGCGGCTCCGCCGGATAGCAACCGGGGGCTTCGAACTCGAAGCGCACTTTGTGCCGCCCCTGATCGACTTCTCCTCGAGCGAGTACCTCGTGATGCTGACCAGACGGTTGGTCGAGCTGCTGTCCGCCAAGAGCACAACGATTTCGGCCACCCGGCGGCAGAAGAATCAGAGCCTGGCGCAGTTTGGCGTGACGGACGTCGCCAACTTCTGGCTGCTCTATACGGTCAACACCTACGTGCCCCACCTGCGGCATCTGTTGGAGAGCCGACGCGGCCACCCCGCGGAACTCTATGCCGCCATGATGTCCCTGGCCAGCGCGTTGACCACGTTTTCACAGCGTGTGCACCCGCGCGACCTACCGACCTACAATCACTCGGACCTCGCCGCATGTTTCTCGGCCCTGGATGAGCAGCTTCGTGAGTTGCTGGAGACCGTTGTCCCTGCGTACCACGTCTCCCTGCCCATGCGCTCGGTGGAGAAATCCCTGTATGCGACCGCTCTCGATGACGAGCGGTATCTGAGGGCTCCGGCACTGTACCTCGCAGTGAGTTCCACGGCCCCGGTGGACACGCTCAAGAAGATCCCGCAACTGGTCAAGGTGAGCGCGGCCGACCGCGTGCAGCATCTCATCAAGCAGGCTCTGCCCGGCGTGGTCCTGACACATGTGCCACAGCCGCCCAGCGCCTTGCCGGTGAAGCTCGACTATCAGTACTTCGCCCTGGAGAAGACGGGGTCGGAGTGGCGCGGCATCACGCTCGCGCGCAATCTGGCTGCGTACGTCCCGGCGGAGCTCACGGACCCGCAGTTGGAGCTCCTGATTGTGCTCCCGAAGGACGAGCAGTAGGCGCGGCCGCTCTTCGCGCCAGCCTATTTCAGCGCGAAGACCAGAATCAACACCACGGCCAGCAGGCCGATCACCGCCAACGAAATCACGAGTGCCCAGGGTGGCCCCTGAGACGGGCCGGGCTCTTGTGCCGCGCCGAGCGGCGCCGGCGCTGGTGCCGGTGCCGCGCCGGGCGGCGCCGGGAACGCGCCCGGGACTGGGGCAGCATGGGGGGGCGGCGGCACAGCACTGGGCGGAGGGGCACCGGGCGGCGGCACCGCACTGGGCGGCGGCGCACTGGGCGGCGGCACCGCACCCCGCGGCGGCTCGGATCCGGGCGTCTGACCCGCCAGGCCACCCTGGGGCCTGCCAGACACGATCTCGGTGAACGAGGTGCCCCGCCCACTGGCACCGAACGGAGGAGCAGGCTTCGCCGGTTCGCCGAGTGGGAGCGGCTCGTCGATCGGGCCGGGCGGTGCTACGCCTTCCGGCTCCGGAACAGAAGGAGTGTCGAGACGGCCCAGCGCCTCCAGGTAGCCGTTCGAGGGGCGCGCCGGTGCGGGCGGCGGCTGAGGGGGCTGAGAATCGACACTGGCCTCACCGGCACCCGCCGGCGGGCCGAACAGCTCGGTGAACTCGCCCCGACCCTGCTGCGGCGGAGCAACCGGCGGAGTAGGCGGACTCGGTGCCTCCTCCCGCCGCTGCGCCGGTGGCGGCGGAGGCGGTGGTCGATCTGCCTCGTCCACTCCCTCGGCCCCACCCGGTGGCTTCCAGCGCACGCGCGGTTTCCGCGGCGGCTCAACCTCCTCGGGTTTCGACTCCTTCCAGACGATTCGCGGTCCCCCGCCCCCCTCACCTCGCGCCTCTTGGTCGGGGCGTCGCGGGGGCGGTCCCCCGCCCCCCTCACCTCGCGCCTCTTGGTCGGGGCGTCGCGGGGACGGCGGTGTACTGCCTTTCTCGACGCGCGAGATCCGCTGAAACTGGCCGAGCTTCTCCCCCGGGGGCCGAGGTCCGGCCTGTTTGCGAGTGGCGTCGTCAGCCTCAGGGGCTTGGGCCGCTTCCTCGGATGGGGCGCGCATCGGACCGAACAGGTTTGTGAACTCGCCGGCTCCACTGGCGGCCGGAGCGTCCGGCGTGCGGGCGCCGTCCGGACCGACTCCGGGTGTCGGCTCCGGCTCAGTGGGAGCGCTCGCATCACTCTCCGGCTTCCCACCAGCCGTCGGGGGTTGAAACAGCTTGGTGAACTCACCGGGCTGGTCGCTCACGAGCGTCGCGTCGTCCGGTCCGAACGAGGCTGGAGGGTGCTGTCCCACGGTCTGCCCAAGCCATCGGTCGAACTCGGTGAACTCCGGAAGGACCTCCGTGACGAGCACGACCTGACCATCGACGGTTAGCGACTCGAGTACTATTGACTGCACAGAGGGGGGGAGCCGCCTTGTTTGCGCCAGGCGAGTGAGCCCAGCGGACTCCGCCGGCCCGAGAAAATGTGCCATCACGTCACGACCCGCCTCGTCGCGCGCACGGTACGTCTTCACGGGCCCCGCCGATACCACCTCGACGAGTTGATACTTCGAGTGAAACTCGCGACCCGTCACGGATTGCACGGTGCTGGACCGAGTGTAGAGTCGGCGGGAACCGCGTGCCTGGCCATCGCGCTCACCCTCCTTTCGCACAGGCAGGTTGCTGGCTGCGCCTAGCCGTAACATAATATGATACGGTCCGTTCGACCGCACGCACGGTGGCTGGTTACTGTCAGGCAGCCCACAATGAGCCACGGGACGACGCTGGTGCGCAGCCCTCAGACGATCGAGCCAGGACGTAGACATCGAATGGCATTGATAGCTTCAGGTCAGCGCCGATGACGAAGCTGCTCTCGCGCCTGGTGTGGAGCGAGGGGATGCACCTCGCTCAGCACCACTTCCAAACGCTGAGTCGCTACTTCGAGGACTCGATGGCGTTCGCGGTCCAACACTTGTTCTTCAGACCCTATGGCTTCGTTGGCTGCGAACTCGATGCCGATGCCGTGCGCAACGGGACGGTCGCGCTGGTACATGCCCGGGGGGTCATGCCCGACGGGCTCACGTTCCACTTCCCCGATTGTGACCCGCTCCCCGCTTCCCGCGACATCCGCGAACTCTTCTCGCCCACTGATCACAGCCTGCCGGTGGCGCTCGTCATCCCACCATACCGCCCCGGCGGCCGGAACTGTGAGCTCGATGCGGCGGTGACTGACGGCCAGGCCCGGTACGTTGCCGAGACGCAACCCGTTAGCGACGAGCTGGGTAGCGGGGAGGAGAATCCGGTCCAGTTCGGTCGCAAGAACTTCCGCCTGCTCGTTGGCTCCGAGATTCCCGACGATGCCGTCTCACTTCCGATCGCGCGGATTCGGCGCGATGGCACCGGCCACTTCGAGTACGAACCGGAGTTCATTTCCCCCTGCCTCCAAGTGGGGGCAAGCCGACGACTCTTGGAGGTGCTCGGACGGGTCGTCGACATGCTCGACGCGAAGAGCGAGGCGCTGGCACACCAGCGCCGGGAGGAGCAGCAGCCGCTTGCGGATTTCGCCGCTCACGAGGTCGCGCGTTTCTGGCTGGCTCACACCATCCATTCCGCCCTGGGGCCCTTGCGACACCATCTCGCCTCCGGCCGCTCCAGCCCCGAGCAGGTGTATGCGGATCTCGCCAGGCTCGCGGGCGCGCTCTACACGTTTTCGCTCGAGGGCCATCCGCGAGAGTTACCGCTGTACGACCACGATAATCTTGGCCAGTGTTTCGCCGAGCTCGATCGACAGATCACCGCAAGCCTCGACATCGTCATCGCGACGAATTGCCTCAAGATCTCCCTGGAGCGCACGAGGGAGTTTCTCTTCGCCGGCAAGGTCGCGGATGCACGTTGTCTCGGACCATCGCGTTGGGTGCTCGGCGTATCGGCACAAGGGAAGGCCGCACAGATCATCTCTGGGGTTCCGCGGCTCGTGAAGGTGTGTTCGGGGGCCCACATTGTGCGGCTCGTGAAGGAGGGACTGCCGGCCCTGGAGCTCGAGCACCTGCCGGCGCCACCGGCGGCCGTGGCCCCGAGGATCGGATGGCAGTACTTCGCCATCAAGCAGGACGGCCCCTGCTGGCAGGCGATCACGCAAGGCCGAGATGTCGGGGTCTACGTTCCCGACACGGTTCGCGTGGAGGAGATCCACATTGATGTGGTCTTGTCCTAGGCCTGCGGACGGCGTCCCGCCCCCCGGAGAAGGCCTCGCCCGTGTGCCGCGGCCGAGGAGCGCACGCGAGAAATTCCTGAACGGGCGAACATGACCGTGGAAGGCCGACGAGGACAGCTCGCGCTGCGGTTGCAGGAAGTGTTCACGGCCGCGGCACGGCTGCGCTCCGGTCGTGACGTCACGACGGACGCCACCGCGTTTCGTGCGCGAATCAAGCAGCTGCTGGGGATGGCGGATCGCGAGGGCCGACAGCTCGGGTATGCCGGGAACGACGTGCGACTCGCGATCTATGCGTTCATCGCCTTCTTGGACGAGTCCGTCCTGAACTCCGCTCAGCCAGCGTTTGCGGACTGGCCCCGCATGCCGCTGCAAGAGGAAATCTTCGGCGACCACATGGGTGGGCGGACGTTCTTCGAGAACCTTCGAGAGCTCCTCGCTCAGCAGGATTCCGAGGATGTAGCAGACGTGCTCGAGGTCTACCAGCTCTGTCTGTTGCTCGGATTCCGCGGACGGTACAGCGCCGGCGGAGGCGGCGAGATCCATGCCCTCCTGTCAGCCGTGGCCGACAAGATCCAACGCGTTCGCAGGGCGCCGGCTCATCTCTCACCGAATGAAGGCCTTCCGCGTGCGGAGCAAGCTGTGGCGTCGAAAGACCTGTGGCTCCCGCGCCTTCAGTACTTAGCAGCAGGCCTCTTCGGCCTTGCCGTCTTGCTGTTCGTCATCTTCAAGCTGACGTTGGGCTCAGCGATTGGGAGCCTCAACAATCTCGTGCGCTGAGCGAGGGTGAGTGAGAATGATCCGCCGCACACCGAGGATCATGCTGACCGGGACCGCCGCGTTCGGCGGGTTCGCCATCGTGGCCTGGTTCCTGGGCAGCCTCCTGCGGCTGCGCGGCGCTGACCTGTGGATCCTGCGCGGAGGACTGTGGTTGCTCGGCGGGATCGCTGTGGTGCTGATCGTCTGGTTCCTGCTCAAGAGGAGGCGCCGGGGGCGCCCGGTGCGGGACGAGATCGACACGTCGTTTTCGCATGCCCGGAAGCGCCTGGCCGCTGCGCGCCTGGAGGGCACCAAGAAACTCCGCGCCTTCCCTGTGATCCTTCTCGTGGGGCCGGAGGGCAGCGCGAAGACGACGACGCTGCTTCGTTCGGGGCTCGAGCCGGATCTGCTCGCAGGCGAGGTGTTCCGGGGAGACGCTGTGGCACCCACGCCGGCGGCGAATGTCTGGTACGTCCGCCAGACCATCATGGTCGAGGCCGGGGGAACGCTCCTCGGCGAGCCGTCCCGCTGGTCGCGGCTGATTCATCATATCCGAGCGCCCCGCCTGGCTGCCGTGCTCGCGGGGCGGCCCCAAGCACCGCGCGTCGCCGTGGTGTGTTACAGCTGCGAGGACCTGGCACGAAGTGACGCCGCCGAGGTCGTCGCCGCTTCCGCCCGCGCACTCCGCGAGCGCTTGATGGAGGTCTCACGGTCGCTCGGCATCCGGTTGCCGGTCTACGTGGTGTTCACCAAAGCCGACCGCCTCCGCTGCTTCTCCGAATTCGTGCGAAACCTGGCGGATGAGGAGACACGCCAAGTGCTCGGTGCCACGTTGCGCACCCCACCCCCGAGCACGGCGGGCTCGTACGCAGATCGGGAATACCGGCGTGTGAGTGATGCGTTCGAGGAGCTGCTCCAGTCACTTGCTCAGCAGCGCTTACGCATGTTGCCGCGCGACACCGACGTGGCACAGCGAGCGCTGGCCTACGAGTTTCCTCGAGAATTGCGGAAGATCACCCCGCTGGCGACCCAGTTCCTGGTCGAGCTGTGCAAGCCACGGCAGCTGGAACTGAGCCCGTTCCTGCGAGGCTTCTACTTTGCAGGGGTGCGCGCCGTGCTGGTGGAAGCAGCCGTTCGCCCCGCGCCGGTGACCCCCGACGTGCGACAGGTTGGCGCTACCCAGGTGCTGCGCCCAGATGAGCACCGAGCCCCACCACCACAGGCACCTCCTGCGGCCGCGGGAACGAGGCGCGTGCCGCAGTGGCTCTTCCTCTCAGACCTGTTCCATCGGGTCATCCTGCGCGACAAAGTTGCGCTCGGCGTAACGCAATCGGGGTACCGGCTCAAGCAGCTACGACGCGTCGCGTTCGCGACGCTCGCAGCCGTGGCGGTGTTGCTGACCCTCGGCTTCACAGTCTCCTTCATCGCCAACCGGCGGCTCGAAGCCCGGGTAGGCCGAGCAGCACGGGCGGTCAACGCGTTGGGACCGTCCGAGTCGGTTTCCACGGCGCTCGCCGGACTCGAGGACCTGCGACTCGAACTCGACCGGCTCACACGATACCAGCGGGGAGGTCCCCCGCTGCGGCTCCGGTGGGGGTTGTACACGGGGACGTCCCTCGCACGGCCCGCTCGAAGCGTCTATTGGCGGGCTTTCCAGGACGCCATGCTCGGGGGGATCCGCGACTCGCTGCTCACTGAGCTCCGCGCCGTGACGGCCAATCCCGAACGCTCGACCTTCGCCCGTGTGCATCGGCTGTTGGCCAACCACCTGGTCACCACCTCTCGTCCCGACCGCCTGACCGAGGACACTGCTGCCGCGTTACTCGGATACTGGCCAGACACTCGGCGGCTCGGGGACGCCGATCGAGAGCGCGCCGGCAGCCAGCTTCTGTTCTACGGTGGAGGGCTCTGCACGACCGATCTCTGTGCCGTCCCGCACGACCCGAACCTCTCGGGCGCCGCGTGCAGAGCGTTGGCCGGCCTGAGCGACGAGGAAAGTGTGTACCAGTCGCTCCTCACACGCGGGGCGGCCGCCAGCTCAGCAATTCGGTTCGATGACGAGTGGGTGGTGAATCCCCACGTGATACCTGCGGCGTTCACTGCCGACGGATGGACGGCCATACACGCGGAGTTCGATAGCGGCGACTTGTCACCTGGCGGCGAACGCTGGGTCTTCGAGACAATCGGATGCGAGTCGCTCGGCCAACAAAACATGGCGAGTCTGGTCGGAACGCTGCGAGCGCGCTACGAAGGCGAATACGCGCAGCAGTGGCGCACGTTTCTCCGGTCCGCACAAGTGCGGGTCTCCGGCGGTGTCAGCGGTGCCGCTCGCAGTATCGCTGCGCTGGGTGGGAATCGATCACCACTGCTGCGGATGCTCGCTGACGCGGCAGCCAACACCGACACCACCTTGGACTCGACCTTCGCACGGGGATTCCAGCCCGTGCACGCCGTCACGCCTCCGCCCATCGGCGACCAACTCATCGTGGATCAGAACCGCGAGTACACCAGCCAACTTGGCGAACTGGGTAGGGCGCTCGAGCGCGCGGCGCGGGATCGGGAGGATGCCGCTGCGCGCGAGGAGGCGCTCAGCCAAGCGCGCAGGGCACGCGAGGTCGCAAGCCAGCTCGTGAGCACCTTCAGCGGGAGCGAAGAGGCGGCAGAAGTCAGCGGGGACGTGCGACGGCTCATCGAGAATCCAATCGTGCGAGTCGAGCGGATGCTCGAGGGAGCGATCAGAGCTGGGCCGCGGAACCGGGTCAATGCGAGTGGGAGTGCGTTTTGTCGCGATTTCAGTCGGCTCATCGCGAAGTATCCTTTCAGCCCCAGCGGACGCGACGAGGCCACGATAGCGGAAGTTGCGGACATCTTCCATCCACAGGACGGCCTGTTGATGCGGCTCAACAGCGATGAGCTCGGGAATGCGATGGTACGACGAGCCGGACGCTGGGGCCGAGACCCCAGTGCCGCCGTGCAGCCCGAGTCGCGCTTCGTCCAATTCTTCCGGCGCGCCGCCGCCGTGTCCGAAACGCTATTCGACGATCAAGGAGCCGGGCCTCGGCTTGGCTTCGCCCTGCAACTGTCGCCGCCAGCCGGAGCGTCCGCGGTCACTGTTGCCCTGGATGGGCGCCCGGCGACGTTCACACAAACCGTCCGGACGAGTGTAAACTTTCAGTGGGTCGGCGAGCGCGCGCGAGACGTCTTGCTGAGGGTCACGGTGGGCGGCCAAAACGTGGACCTCCTTCGCTTCAGCGGCCCGTGGGCGCTCTTCCGCCTGTTCCAGGAAGCGCAATGGGAGCAACTGGGCCAGCGCTATCGGGTGATTTGGAGCCTCGAGCCCCAGACGGGAAGTCGCTACGTCGTGGAAGGACAGATCACGCCGGTTGGAGACCCGATTCTCAACCCAGGTTATATGTCCGGTTTGACATGCGTTTCCCAGATCGTGCGGTGAGGGACGCCCCGTTGCCACGCAGCCATGCCGGCGTCCGCAAATCGAAACCAGAGAAGCCACAGGTGTGACATGCGATCCTCAACCATGATGCTCCTTGCGGCAGCTGCCCTCCCAGTCATCGCCTGCCAGGGCGGGGGGATGCCCGAGCCTCTGCCGCCACTTCCATCTATGGCGCTCCTCTACAAAGATGACGCGGGCGGTGTCCAGGACACGATGCATCTCGCGGTAACCGACGAGTTGTCGTGGCAGGCGATCTGGGAGCGTGTAACCTCGGCACAGCCCAACCCGCCGGGCCGGCCCCCGGTCGACTTCGACCAGGAGATGGTCCTCGTGGTGGCGGCCGGCCAGATGCGGTCAGGGGACCAGATTCATGTCGACAGCGTGGGAGTGCGCAGTGACGTGCTCCTCGCCTATGTGAGTGTCACCGAAGCGTGCGAGCAGTTCGATATCGCCGTGTACCCGGTCGAAGTGGTTCGCGTGTCGCGCAGTGACAAGCAGGTCCAGTTCGTCGAGCGGCGGAGGCGGCCCGAGAACTGTCCGTAACCCCCCGTAGCCGTCTGCGTTTTCGCGAGCCGGCCGCACCTCCGGTCGAACACGCACCTCTGTTTCGCCGGGTTCTACGCCACCAGCACGAGCACGATCAGCAGGATGAGGATCACGCTCGCCACTAGACCCGCCACGACCACCGGCTGATCGACGAGATCCCGCGCCAGCTGTAGCCAGGAATCCTCCTTGGGAGGGGGCGGCGGGGTTCGCAGCGGCGGACGCGGCTCCACCGGTGCTGGAGGCGGCGACGGCGGACGGACCGGGGCTTGCACCGGAGGTGGCGGCTGCGGGCGGGGGGGCGCGGGACGCGGAGCTGCAGCGGGAGGAACCGGTCGCTCTTGCACCGGTGGCGGCGCTGCCGGTGACTGCACGATGGGCTTGAGAACGGCAGTGAAGCCAAGGGCGAACTCATCCTTTCCCTTTTGCTCCAACCGCAGCGCCTCGATCTTGCCGGAACTCTGGTTCTGCACGAAGTAGACCCTACCGCCCTGGGTACGCATCTCACCCAGGATCTCGGATTTCCCGCCCGTGAAGTCTCTCACGGCGCTTCTGAGCTGCTCGGGCGACCACGGGCCCGCGTCCGAGAAGATCTCATGGCCGCATTGGGGGCAGAACCGCCCCCAGTGATAGAGTTCTGCGCCACAGTTTCCGCAGAACTTCAAGTTGGCCGGCAGATCGTCTCGGAGTTCCCGAACCACTTCCAGGTCGAAATCGTCCGCCACCCCCGGGCGGGGCGAGAGCTTGAGGGCAACCAGGAGTTCTCGGCTCAGATCGCGGGCAAGGTAGGCGACACCGCCGTCAGCGCCACGCCCAATCTCGCCATAGACCATGAAATCCCCACCGGCTACCTCACGCACTGCCGCAAGGAACGGATCCTCCTGTTCCTCTGGGATGCGGAGTTGCGGAATGCTCAGCCTGGTTTTGCCGGCCTGATGTAAGACGCCCACGCTGCCTTCCCTCCGGGGTGACCCCACCACGAGGAATGATGGTGCTGGGTTCGAAGCTAATGCCGGTGCGGTGGAGTGAACAGCCTTCACGCCCGGACACGACTCACACCCGTGGACCTCGCTGCCCCTCACCTTTGCCGACCGCCGATAGAGCGCGTATAGTACAGATGGAGTAGACAGGCCCCCGGAGGATGAGGGGGCGTGAGGAGTCGGGGTGGTACGACGGACGGGTCTCTCCCTCTGCTGTTTCTTGGTTCTTGCTGCGCCGCCGCTCGCGGGGCAGAGTCTCCGCGACAAGGTGCTCAATCTGTTCCGCTTCGGCGACTGCGGGACCGACGCACTCCTCTGCCTGACGAACACCAGCGGTCAGGACGCCGCGCTCACGTTCTCGGATGCCTTGGAGAGCGGCAACAACCTCCTGATCGGATTCGTGAGCGACGCCATCAGCTTGAGCGTCGCGAGCATTCCGACACCGGCGACAAGCTCGGGCAGCGTCGTGGAGTTCACGCCGGGCGGCCGCATCGAGACGCGGATCATTTCCGGCGGTCCCATCTACGCCGAACGCGCACCGTCGCTGGGACGGAGCAAGCTCTTGATGGGCGTCCTGCTGTCGCAGCTGGGTTTCCAGAACTTGCGCGGCGTCCCCATCAGCGACCTCGTCTTCAACTTCCGGCACATCGACATCCCCGGAACGCCGGGGCTCGGGAATCCGATCCAGGAGAACAACATCCTGCAGGTCAGGACCGAGCTGGCGGTGCAGACGTTCGCCGCGTCGTTCTTCGCCACGTACGGGATAACGAACGCGTTCGATGTCGGCGTGGCAATCCCGGTGGTCTACACGTCGCTCAGCGGCCGCAGCGAGGCCCAGATCGTGCCCTTCGGCTCGAGCTCCGTTTACAGCTTCGGCGGTCCGGCCGAGGATCCCAAGGTACGCGAAACCAGCTTCCAGGAAGGGTCCGCGGTCGGGATCGGCGACATCGGGGTGAGGCTCAAGCTCAGCCTGCGCCAGGCCGGCACCGTAGGACTCGCACTCCAGGGCGACGTCCGGCTCCCCACCGGGAGTGAAGAGAACTTGCTCGGGCTCGGGACGGTCGCGGCGCGTGGTCTCGGCGTCGCGTCTGCAGAGATTGGACGGTTCACACCCCACGTCAACCTTGGATACCTGTACCGCGGGCGCGCAGACTCGCTGCAGAACCATGCGGTCGTCGCGATGCTCGGGTTCGACCACCTGCTCACCGAAGGCGTCACGTTGGCCGTGGATCTCCTGTCGGAACTGGAACTCGACCGAAGTGCGCTTCGCGTCCCCCCGGACATCCAATACACGGAGCCGTTCACGCGCACGGTCCCGGCGACGACGATCCCCGACGGACGCGACAACCGGATCGACCTAACCCTCGGCTTCAAGTGGTCAGTTCCGTGCACGGCCGAGTGGCCAACCTTCTGCGCAAAGGGCGCGCATCTGGGCAAGGGCGTGACCTTCGTGACGAGCGTCGTCATTCCACTCAACAGTGGTGGCCTGCGCCCCGGCATCGTCTGGTCCGCCGGCGCGCAGTTCAAGTTCTGATGGCGATGGGTACGCGTTTCCTCGGTCGAATCCCTCGTGTGCGGTGCGCCCTCGTGATCATCGCGAGCACCGTCGCCTGCGACCTCGGTGTCACCCCACCCGCCGACGTGCCGGTGCTCGCGATCTCAGCACGCAACGTGGTGTTGTTCGCCCCCCGGACGAGCTCCACACCTGACATGGACACGGTGCGCGTCTCGAACAACGGCAGCGGATCGCTCGCAGGATGGACGGTGAGCGCTCCTGTCTATCTCGAGGGCGAACCCGGATGGCTCGACGTAGAGCCAGGGGACAGCACGATCGTCCTCATAGCGAGCGCGGAGAACCTGCCGCGAGTCGATCGGTACACCGCCATGGTGTCCGTGGTGCTGGAGAGCGCCAGCAACAGCCCCCGGACCATCATGGTCACATTCGATGTTGGCAAGACTCAACAAATCGAGCTCGCCACCGACAGTCTCACCTTCGGTGCCCTTCAGACGGGTGCGCGGCCGCCGCCCCAGACAGTCGCGGTGCGCAACGGTGGCGACGGCACGCTGAGCGAGCTTCTGGTAGAGAGCATCGACTACAAGGAAGCCGTACGGGATTGGCTGGATACGTCGCTGGGCTCCACCGTCGCACCCACGCAACTGGAGTTGGCTCCGGATACGACTGACTACCCTCCCGGCACGTATCACGCAACGGTATTCGTGTTCTCCCGGATCGCCGACCCCAACCGCGACAGCGTGGAAGTCGAGTTCATCGTTGCCGAGTCGCCACAACTCGTGTTGGCAGCCACCCGCCTGGCGTTGGATGCGGTCGAAGGCGACGCGGCGATTGAACGACACGTGCGCCTCTTCGAGAAGAAAGGCCGACCGCTGAGCGGCCTGACTGCAGAGCCGCAGCCCGGTACGCACCCGTGGTTGGCAGCGACACTGGACAGCGCGGGCGCCCCGACGACGCTGACGATCGCCGCGAATCCCGCCAGCCCCACCCTGAGTGCCCCGCGGGGCGACACGACGTACGTGGACACGGTGACCGTCGCGTCTGCCACGGGGAACCCGCAGCAGGTGGAGGTCGCGCTGCGGCTCAGGCGGGGGGCCACCGTCCATGCCTCGATGGACACGGTGCGGTTCACCGCCTATCGCACGGGGCCGGTTCCCGGGCCCCAGGTGGTGAGGATCGAGAACGACGGGGCCGGGATACTCTCCGGTCTAGACGCGGTGGCCCCACCATGGCTCCAGACACCAGTGTTCAGCGGAGACACCGCGCCGGCGGATCTGACCCTGGAGGTGAACCCGGCACAACTGAACACGGCATCGACCAACCTGCTTGTCACCGGCACAGGCGCCTACGAAGACACCGTGCGGGTGGAGCTCACGGTGCTGCCAGGGCCGAGGGTGGTACTCTCGTCCAACCGCGTGACGTTCCGCGCCGACTCGGGACAGCTGGACATGCCGGACGCGGTGGTGGTGGCCCTTGCGAACGGGGGAGAAGGGTCGCTGACAGATCTAGGTCTGACAGTGAGCGACACGGCATGGCTGAACGCAGTCCTGGTCGGCCCTCAGGCCGCGCCGGCGGAACTGCGATTGCAGCCAGCAACGACAGATACCGCGCTCGGGACCTACACGGCGGATGTGACCGTCACGTCCGCAGTGCCAGGCGTCACGCCCGCGACGGTGACGGTGGAGTATCAGGTGGACCCATCGCCGACGGGACCGCCCGACACTATCGCCGTCTCCTCGAGCAGCGTCCGGTTCGTCAGGGTTTCGACCGATGCGCAGCAGCCAACCGCAGTACTGGCCGTGGAGTACTCGGGATCACAGGCCACGCCCACTGTTTCACCGAACAACGCATGGCTCACAGCCGACCTGGAGGGTGATACCCTGCTGACGCTCGCGGTGGACGCCACCGGGCTGAATCCAGGGGCCTATCCGGGAACGGTGACGCTCAGGGAGCAAGGCGGGGGCGGGGCTCCGGAAACTTTCAGTCTGCCGGTCGATCTCACCGTGCTCAAGCCCCTGATGGTGGCGACGGCACCGAGAATCATGTTTCGGGCTTACCAAGGACAGAGCACACCGGTCGGCTCGCGGGTCGTCACCGTGTCAAACGGCTCGAGCGGTGTGCTCAGCGCCGTCACCGCAGATCCGCAGTCGGTGAAGGGCCTGTTCTCGGCTCAGGCGCTGCCTCCCACTGACGCGATGACCCCAATCGTCATCCAACCGCTGACCACCAATGTTCTGCCGAGCACCTACCTAGACACGGTGCTGATCAGGTCGCCGGTAGCCGCCAACGACCCGCTCGAGCTGGAGGTGGTCTTCGAGGTGGATGCAGGACCCACCATCGCGGCATCGCCGGAGGAGCTCACGCTGGTGGGCATCGCCGGCGATACCACGCCGGTCATCGATTCAGTCCTGGTATTGAACGCAGGTCGCGGGCCACTGGACGTCCTCAACCCACCGGTTCCCGACCCGGCCTCACCGTGGCTATCAGCGCAGCTGGACAGCGCAACCAGCCCGCCCAAGGTGGTCATACAGGCCAACTCCAGCGGTCTCTCGGTGACCCCGGGTCCGGGAAGTGTGACCATCACATCGGACCAAGCTGCAAACGTCATCCCCGTCCAAGTCGCGTTCGAGGTTGTGCCGCCGCCCAGGATCCAGATCTCGCCCACGACGCTGGTCTTCCAAGCCATTGCCGGCGACGGGGCGCCGCCGGACTCGCAAGTCATCAGCGTGTTCGATCCGGTCGGCCGCCCGACAGGTGAGCTCACCGTGAGCGTGCAGGATGGGGACTGGCTCAGGGCGGATACCGCGTCTGCAACGATTGTGGTTCGACCGGACACCGTACTCCCGGCAAGCGACACCGCCTATGCGGCGACCTTGACCATCAGCAGCAGCCTCGACCCCAATCGCGTGGTGGAGGCCGGCATCCGGTACCACGTCGACCTGGGAAGGACGCCCGTCATCGTGCTGGAGCCCGACAGCCTCACCTTCGAACGGCCGAACCCGCCGGCACAAACGGTGAACATCGAGAACGGCGGGAGCGGCACGCTGCGGGAACTCCGTGTGCGGGAGGTGAGTGGAGCAGACTGGCTCTTTGTGTTGCTCGACAACAGGATCGCTCCGGCGACCCTGACAGTGGCGGTCAATCCCGAGACGGCAGCGGACGAGCCGGCGAACGCCGTCGCTCAGTTGGAGATCAGTGGAGAGCGCGCGCAACCGCGCTTCATTTGGGTGACGCTGCGGTAGTTCGCGGTGAGGTGATTTGGCTCGCGACCGCGCTCAGCTCTCCACCGAGAGTCGCATATCCAGATTGACGATCCTGAGTCCGCCTGCTTGCGGCTCGAACACCACGAAGAAACGCTGAACGGTTCGCCGCGTCTGTCCTGAGGCCTCGACCTCGATATCGACCTCGAAATCGCTCACCCAGTTGTTGCCAACCATACTCGGTGGGTAGGTACGCGCCAGACTCGCCTTCCATCGCGCGTCGAGCGCGAGCCGCTGCCGCCACTCGGTCACGTCGTCCGACGGCATCTGCACCTGATAGGCCCGCTGAACCGCCGCTAGGTCATTGCGGCGCACGGCTGCATCCAGCTCCGTAACAAACGTCTCGATCCACCTGCGGATCTGACGGGCGGCCTCCGCTTCATCGATTACAGGCGCCCGGGCACGCACGGTCACCGTCGCTTGGCCCGCCCTGGCGTCCACCTCTGCGGAGATGCCGGCAGTGCCCTGCCCGGCCGCGGTAACGAGGCCGGCGGCAGAGACCGACGCGACGGCGGGGTCGGTGGATCGCCACTCGACAGCGCGATCGGTGATTCGCGTGCCCCTGGTACCCTGCACGAGGGCCGTGAGCTGTGCCGACTGGCCCGACTCCAACTCCAGGCTCGTCGGTGTTACGCTCACCGACGCCACGGTCTCCGCCCTGACCGTGACCGTGACCCTGGCAACACCGCGCGTCCCATCGATGGCCGCAAAGATTTCGGTGGCGCCCACCGCGAGGGCCGTGACTTGTCCTGTGCCGGAGACCGACGCCACGGTCGCGTCGCGCACCGACCACGAAGCTCGGCGTCCGCGGATAGCGCGGCCGGACGCGTCCAACGCGGCAGCTGCCAGGAGCCGAGACTCACCGGGCGCGAGCGAGAGCGTCCTCGGCGTGACCCGCACCGATGCGAGCACCCCGGGGCCGGTATCTTGACCGATTGAGTCACGCAGAGCGGTGACCACGATGGTCACCGTTTCCGTGAGCCCGCCGCCACTCGCCGTAATGGTGGCGTCGCCGACCCCGCGTGCCGTCAGCAGCCCATCCACGATGGCGGCAACGGTCTCCCTACTCGAGGTCCAGACGATCGGCTCGTTGGCTAGCGCCCCGCCCATCGAGTCACGGAGTATGGCGGACAGGCGAACTGTATCGCCCACAGTCAACGGTCCGGAAACCGAGGCGATCTCGACCGAAGCCACTGTGCCGCCGTCCGGCCTGGTCTCCGGGGCCCGCGACTGAGTGAGCAGCACTACCCCGACTGCCGCCGCGACGCCGACCACGGCGAGTCCGAGTACGCCGGCAGGCCGTTGCAGCACACGCCTGCGGATCCCCGCCGACGGGGGTGCACCCGTGGGGATCGGGGTTGCGGGC
This sequence comes from Gemmatimonadota bacterium, assembly GCA_039588295.1. GTDB lineage: Bacteria > Gemmatimonadota > Gemmatimonadetes > Gemmatimonadales > GWC2-71-9 > JAOTVV01. Next base: position 5,966 of record JBDHAB010000019.1, on the reverse strand, counting down.
GTGGCAGGGGTGGCAGGCCTCGCGGGCGTAGTCAGTGCCGCGAGGTCTCCAACAGCTTGCTCGCCTCTTGCCATTGCCGCCATCTGATCTCGGACCGGATCGTGCAGACCGGGTGTGGCCCCCCCGTACGCGGCGATCACTTCGGCCAGGCTCTGCCATCGGCGGGCGGGTTCTTTCTCGAGCATGCAGTCGATTGCCCGAGCCAATTCGGGCGGACAGTCCGGACGGATATCCGCGATCGGGGTGGGCGCCGCTTCCGTGTGCGCCTGCATGACCGCGAAGGTGGCCCCGCTGAAGGGTGGCGCGCCGGCCAGCATCTCGTACACGACGATGCCCAGGGAGTACTGATCGGACACCCCGGTCACGGGCAGCCCCAGGCACTGCTCAGGGCTCATGTACGTCGGTGTGCCAATCGTCGAGCCGGTCGCAGTGAGCCCACGTTTCTCCGTGACCTTGGCGATCCCGAAATCAGTGACGATGGCGTTCCCCTCGATGTCGAGCAGGATGTTTGCCGGCTTGATGTCGCGGTGCACGACCCCTCGCCGGTGCGCGTACTCGAGCGCGCCAGCCACCTGGGCAAGCCACGCCCCAACTATCGGAATGGGCAACGGTCCGCAGCGTTTGATCACGCTCTCGAGCGACCCACCCTCGATGTAGTCCAGGACGAAGAAATGGAGCTGATCGTGATGCTCCACCGCGTGCACCGTGATGATGTTGGAGTGCTTCAGTGCGGCGATCGTGACCGCCTCTTGCTTGAAGCGGCTCACCATGCCGTGCTGCATAAGCACGGCAGGGGACATGACCTTGATGGCGACCTTACGATCCAGCGCCGGCTCGTACGCGAGGTACACCGCAGCCATGCCGCCCTCGCCCAACTCCGTTTCGATCTCGAACCGGCCCCGCGTGACCGCGCGCAGCTGCTCGAGCACCGCTTCCCACGGGTTCTGGACCTCGCCGGCTTCGGCGACGCGCGTTCGGGGACTAGGGGAGCCGGCATCGGCGCCGGGTGGGGATCCGCTCGCCGCGGCCCCAGCCGGAGCCGCAGCACCGCAGTGCGCGCAAAACTGATCTCGCGGGTCGACATTCCTGCCGCACTGAGGACACACCGGTGGCGCACGGTCGACAGTGGCTCCGCAGTGGGCGCAGAACACGTCGCTCGCGGCGATCGGGCGGCCGCAGGCTGGGCAGGGTAGCGAGTCGCTCATGGTTGGGCGCGGTCCGTAGGCGCTGCCTCGCATAATCTAGCAAGTTGCGGGCTGGGCCTGGGTGGGGGTGCGCACAGCCGGTGCCCCGCTTGCCACAGCCAGCTCCGCGACGCTGACTGTTGTTGACGCCGGTCTGTGCTCAAACGGCTATGTTGTCTCGAGCTGCCGCAACGCCTCCTGCGCTTCCGTCATCTGGGGGAACTCGTCGGCCACACGCCTCAGCAGTTCAATGGCGTCCGTCTTGAGGCCCTGTTCCTGGAACCAGACCGCCCGAATGTACAGATCCGTTGCTTCCCGTGGGATGTTCCGCGAGCGCCGTTGTTCCAGCACGTCCTTGGGGAGGGGCGGAAGGTCTACGGCATCAGTGAGCTGGCTGGCGAGTTCGACCACGAGTTCGTAGACCTTCTCGCGGGTATCGTGCACTCGTGTCGTCACCAAGATCTCCCCGGTTTCCGTGTCGACTACCCGCGCGTTGAGGTGGAAATCCTTGAAGAGCACCATGAAGCTGCCCAATACCATGTACCGAGCACCCACGAGCTGACCGATACGAGCTGCAGTCCTTGGGCTAACCAGCGAGTCCCTGGCCAGGTTCTGCTCTTCGAGGATCTGCCTCAGTTGGCTCCGCTCTACGATACGCAATGCCGAGTTCACATCGAGCTCGACGAGAAGCATCTGCTGCAATCCAACCTGCATGGCCTCCAAGTTTTCGGAGGCCTCACCATACGAGCCCCCGTTCTGCAACGCCATGACGGCGATGCCCGGCCTCGTCTCTTCCTGTCCAAGAGCCGAAGATGCGCAAATTACGACTGCCGCAAGCGCAGTCGAGAGTGCTGTTCGCACGTTCATGAGACGCTCCCCACAAAACCGATGTCCAGCCACAGTCCACGTACTGGCGCGGTGGGCGCCTAGAGCCAAAAGACTACCATTCCCCCTTTCACGCAAGCAAGAAATGGGCTTAGCCACGCATTCCCAGCAACGCCAGAATCCCGACAAACGTGCTCCGGTATCGCGCTTGCTGTTGCTTGACACGCACTGTACCGAAAAGCACGTTCGCGCTGCGGCACGAATTCACACCGGATGGCAACAGATATGCAGCTGAAGGCCCGATTCGTCGCAGTAGTCCAGGTTGGCGTCGTTATCGGATTCTTCTCTGGCTGCAGCGTCAGTCGACCCTCGCAGGTATCGCCCAACGAAATCCCCACGCTCGAAGCACGGTTGGTGAAGGAACCCCGGAACGGAGAACTCGTTCTGAGGTACGCGGCTGCATTGTTCGCGGCTGGGAATTGCGACAGCGCCCTCACCGTCGCCCAGCGCGGGGTGAGACTCCGCCCGGCGAGCGCTGTGGGACCACTCGTCATCGGACAGTGCTACGAGCAAGCGGAGCGCTACGACGAGGCAGTCGCCGTCTATCGCACGTATCTGAGAACGCACCACGGAGCTCCTGGGGTCAACGCCGTTCGGGGCCGCGAGACCCTAGCTCGCCGCGCGCAAGCGGCCGATGTAGCTCGGCGCCGGCTCGCCGCGGAAGATTCCCTGGCTGCCATCCCGGCCGACCCCCAGTCCGTTGGCGTGCTGCCGTTGCTTGTCGCCGGTGACTCCACGTATCAACCTATCTCGCTCGGACTCGCCGAGTTGATTGCAGCGGACCTGGGCTTGCTCCAACGCTTTCGCATGGTGGAGCGTCTGCAACTCCAGGCGTTGGTCAGCGAGCTCAGGCTCACCGAGACGGACCTGGTGCAGGCGGAAACGGCCCCACGGCTTGGGCGGCTCGCGCGTGCCGGGCGCCTAATTCAAGGGACAGCAACGATCCCTCCAAGCGGTGAGACAGTGTTGGAGGCCAACATCGTGCTGCACACGGGGGAGATCATTGGTCCCACGTCCTCCCGCGGTGAGTTCCCGAATCTCCTCAGACTGGAAAAGGAGCTGGTTCTCGGCATTGCCAATCAGCTTGGGTATCAGCTGTCCACGGCGGAACGGCAACGCATCCTCGAGAACGGCACGCAGAATCTCGTTGCGTTTCTCGCCTATGCGTCCGGCTTGGCGGCCGAGGAGACCGGGAACTACGCCCTAGCCACACAGTACTTCTCCCAGGCAGTCCAAGCAGATCCTGGCTTCAGTGCGGCTCGTGAACGACAGAGTGCCGCTGTGGGTGCCGAGGTGGTGAGCGGGGCGGCGCCAGGCGATGTCACCGTCGTGGCTACTGCGACTGAAGCCGCAGGTCCGCCACCGGACGCCGGATCGGTTGGGGACGCGATGGCCTCGGCCATCGGTGACGTCTCCGGAACGCAGGGCGAGCAAGCCACCACGACGACGGGGCAAGCCGCTGGGCCCACACAGCAGGCCGCCGGCAGCAACATAGGAGACCCCCAACCTACGGTAGTGAATGTCGCGCGCTTGATACCTGTGACCGTACGAATCCGGGTGCCATGACGAGGAGCATGGTTGTCGCCGCCGCGGCGATCGCGACCATGACTCAGCCCGCCGCCGGGCAGGGTGTCAATGTGCGGAGCGCCGCGCACTTCGAGCGATACACGTTCGACAGTCTCGCCTATTCGGCTGTGGCAGAGCTTACCGTTCCCGTCAGCATCCACGCGCAACTCGGACCGTGGGCCGCCCTGACGGTTTCCGGCGGGCTGGTGAGAGTGAATCTGGAGGCCGGGAGCCCAGACGTCGAAGACCAGACGGTGTCAGGCGCACTCGATACGGAAGCGCGACTGGCTGTGAACCTCGTGCCCGGCAGACTGACGCTCCTGGCGAGCGGGGCGATTCCCACCGGGATCCGTTCTGTCACGGTTCCCGAATTGTCGCTGCTGGAGGTGGTGTCTCGCGACATCATCGGCTTTGCAGCGAGTGATCTCGGCACGGGCGGATACATCGGCACGGGGATGGTCGGCGCCTTCCCGGTCGGGCAAATGGCGCTGGGGCTCGCCGCCTCTTATCGCTACCCGTTCGAGTACCAGCCGATCCAAGGCATGAATAACACGCTCACGCCGGGTGGCGAGATCCGGGTCCGCGCTGGTCTCGAGGGACCATTGGGCCGACGCACGCATCTGAGGACCGCCGGCATTGTCGCCATTCGACAAAAGGATGCCATCAACGACTCGACCGTAAACGGCGTCGGCAATCGGCTGATCGGGTATATCTCACTCAACCAGGGCATCGGGGCGGTTTCTACCGTCACCGTCTATGCTTTCGACGTATTCCGCAGCGACCCTCGAATGGAGCAGACGGCGGTGGGAGCCGCGTTCCTACCGCGTGGGAACCTGTTCGCGGCGGGTAGTCAGCTCGCGTTCCGGCTCACCGCACGCACCGAGTTGAGCCCCGGGGTGGAATAGGGGGGGGGGGGGGGGGGGGGGGGGGGGGGGGGGGGGGGGGGGGGGGGGGGGGGGGGGGGGGGGGGGGGGGGGGGGGGGGGGGATCAGCCCGCACCTCGCAGTCGTTCTCAACGGCAGCTATCTCACCGGAAACGTGCAGCGGCTGGCCTTCACTCAGACGGATGTCAGTCTCAAAGGATATCGGGTGGCAGCCTTCCTCGAATTCGGGCGCTGAGGCAGTGTCAGTCGCCTGTCAGTGTCGACTGGTCTGGGGTTAGCGACGCGCATGCGTTGGTCTCGATTGGCAATCCCGCTTCGCCCATTGGCGTCGGTGACGCTGGCGCTGGGCCTCGCCACATGCGACCAGTCGGTGGGGCCGCCGGGCGCCGATACCCAGCTCGTCATCGCTCCGATGTTCAACTCCACCGCCGCCGGCATCGTCGATGTTGCGAGCATGGATATCGTTGTCACGCGCACACGAGACGGGGTCGCGTTCGAAGGTCAATGTGAGATTCAGCAAGACACCGAGGATCAAACGTTCGAGTGCCAGCTCTCGGTCAGCGCTGTTGAGGAGGTCGAGCAGTTCCGTCTCGATCTCGTCGTGATGGATGCGGCGGATGCGGCGGTCTACGAAGACCGTGATGACCCCACGTTCGAAATAGAGGCGGCCGACACCGAGGTAGTTGTTGAAGTACCGCTCAAGTACGTCGGCTACGGGGCGAACGCCGCCGCCGTCCGCATTCAGACGACCGACGTGCGGGTCCTCCCCGGAGAAACCACGACGTTGACGGCCGTTGCGGTCGACGACAACGGCAACGTGATGCCGGACGCGCCGATCGGGTGGATCGCGCTGGATCCATTGGTCACCGTCCCGGACGTCAGAGAAGGAGTGGTGGTAGCTGGGCTGACCGAGGGCGTCGCCCGAGTTGTGGCCCAGCTGCCGACGGTTCCCGTGTCCGACCCGCCACCGGTGGGCCATGCGGACACGACCACCGTGACAATTGAGGCGCTGAGAGTCGTCAGCTTCACCACTGCAGCGCAGACGGTGGATGAGGCGGTGGGGACGACGACGATCACGGCGGCGTTGTCCGCAACTTCGCCGGTGACGGTCACGGTGCCGTACACGGTGGGCGGCACGGCGACCGCGCCGGACGACTATACGCTGCCGGCGAGTCCGCTGACGATTGCCGCGGGGCAGTTGAGTGCGGACCTCACCGTGACGGTAGTGGATGACGCGGTGGTCAAGCCGGCCGAGACGGTAGTCGTGACGCTGGGGACGCCGACCAACGCGACGCTGGGGAGCCCGGCGGTGCACACGGTAACCATCACCGATAATGATGGGGCGGCGCTGACGGTGGCGGATGTGACGGCGGGCGAGGGGACGGGGCTCGGGTTCACGGTGACGCTGGACAATGCGGTGGCGGCGGCGTTCACGGTGGATGTGACG
>JBDHAB010000018.1:0-89700 GCA_039588295.1 Gemmatimonadota bacterium | reverse complement strand
AGTGGGTTCTCGATCTCCTGTTGGCGTTCCCGTTGCTCGCGGGCCTGGTGGTGTTGCTCAGTCCACCCTCGGCCGCCAAGCGACTGGCGTTGGCTGCGGCGGTGCTGGAGTTCTTGTTCTCGGTACCGCTCTGGTGGATGTTCGATCCGGCAACGCCAGCCATGCAGTTCGCGGCCGTGCATCCGTGGATCCCGGAATGGGGCATCATGTACCGGGTGGGGCTCGATGGCATCTCCCTCTTCATGGTCCTGCTGACGACCTTCACGATGCCGCTTGCCGTGCTGGGAAGCTGGAACTACATCCGCGAGCAGCAGCGTGGCTACTATGCGCTTCTGCTCGTGTTGACTACTGGCATGCTCGGCGTCTTCGTGGCGCTCGACTTGTTCGTGTTCTACGTCTTCTGGGAGATCATGTTGATCCCGATGTACTTCATCATCGGGGTGTGGGGTGGTCCCCGCCGGCTCTATGCGGCGATCAAGTTCTTCCTCTTCACGTTTGTGGGATCGCTGCTCATGCTGGTCGCGATCCTCGTGCTGTTCTATGTCGTGGGTCGGACGACGGGAACCTACTCGTTTGCGTACGACCATTTGCTTGCGAACGTAGGCGCAGTCGATCGCTGGGCATTCTGGCTGTTTGGAGCCTTCTTCCTGGCGTTCGCCATCAAAGTACCGATGTTCCCGTTCCATACTTGGCTGCCCGACGCCCACGTCGAGGCACCGACCGCCGGATCGGTGATCCTGGCTGGCATCCTCCTCAAGATGGGGACGTACGGTTTTCTTCGATTCGCCGTTCCGTTCTTCCCTGATGTCGCGCGACATCCCACTGTGGTCACGATCGTCGTCACGCTGGCCCTCGTCGGCATCATCTACGGTGCGCTGGTTGCCATGGTGCAACCGGACTTCAAGAAGCTGGTGGCGTACTCGTCCATCAGCCATTTGGGCTTCGTGATGTTGGGAATTTGGGCGCTCACCCTGCAGAGCGTCGAGGGCGCGATCATCATCATGATCAACCACGGCATTTCCACAGGGGCACTCTTCTTCCTGGCCGGTATGCTGTACGAGCGCACGCATACTCGGGAGATTGCAGCGTTCGGCGGCATTGCCAGAGTGGTGCCGGCGTTCGCGGTGGTTCTGTCCCTCGTGTCGCTCTCCTCCATCGGACTACCGGGCACGAACGGGTTTGTCGGCGAGTTCCTGGTGCTCGTCGGCTCGTTTGGCACGTTCCCCTGGGCAACCGTTGTGGCCGCCACCGGTGTCATCTTCGCGGCCGTCTACCTCCTGCGCGCGCTGCAACGCCTCATCTACAACAAGCTCGACAAACCGGAGAACGAACGGATGCAGGATCTCTCGGGCCGAGAGCTCGCGGTGCTCGTCCCGCTGATCGCCTGCATCCTCTGGATCGGGCTGTATCCGGCCCCGTTCCTGCGCCGCATGGAGACCTCCGCTCGGGCACTTGTCGAGCAGGTACGGGGCGCCGAGGAGCCAGCGCAGGTCTCGCGCGCTCCGGAGGTACGTCAGTGATCCCCGTGCACATCGACCTGAGTCAGACGGGCGGGGTCGTGCTCGCGCTCCTCCCCGAGGTGTTTCTCACCGCGTGGGTGCTGTTTCTGATTCTCTTGGCCGCCTGGCGGCACCGCAGCGAGCATGACGAGCGGGTGGTAGGGCGACTGGCGCTCGCGGGCCTCGGCGTGACGTTCTTGCTGGTACTGGTGTTCTGGGTTCGCGATCCGCGGCCAGCGGGCCTCGAAATCATGATTGCCGTCGATGGATTCCGATTCGCGACGGCCGCGGTGTTTCTACTCGGGGCCATGTTCGCCGTTATGCTGTCGCTTGGATACCTGGGGCGGGAGCGCATCGTAATCCCCGAATACTATGTGCTCATCCTTCTGGCCGTACTCGGCATGATGTTCATGGGTGGTGGTGCCGACCTGGTGGTCATCTTCCTCGGACTGGAGCTCATGTCGGTGTCGGTGTATGTCCTCTCGGGCATCGACCGTCGCAGCATCTTCGCTGCGGAAGCCTCGCTCAAGTACTTCTTGCTCGGCGCCTTCGCGTCTGGCTTCCTGCTGTATGGCATTGCGTTGATCTACGGGGCGACGGGAAGCACGAATCTCACGCTAATCCACGTGCAGATTGCGAGTCTGGGGTTGCAGACAAACGTGATGCTGATTGCGGGCGTGGCGCTCCTCCTCGTCGGCTTCGGGTTCAAAGTGGCCGCCGTGCCCTTCCATATGTGGACGCCGGATGTCTATGATGGCGCTCCGACGCCGGTCACGGCCTTTATGGCCGCCGCGGTCAAGGCGGCCGCGTTCGCGGCCCTCGTTCGCGTACTGATGCAGGCACTGTCTCCCATGGTAGACGTGTGGACCCAAGCGATCTGGTGGTTGGCCGCGATCACCATGGTGGTGGGGAATCTCATCGCGCTCGCGCAGCGTCATCTCAAGCGCATGCTGGCATACAGCTCCATCGGACATGCGGGGTATCTCCTCGTGGCGGTGGCGAGCGGTACCGAGCTGGGGGCCGCAGCGTTGCTCTACTATATGCTGGTATACACCCTGATGACGGTGGGCGCGTTTGCGGTGCTGGCGGGTGCGGGACGGCGAGGTGAACGCGAGGTGTTGATCGATGACTTCAATGGCCTCGGGAAACAGCGCCCCTGGCTCGCCTTTGCCATGACCGTGTTCATGCTGTCGCTGCTCGGATTCCCGGGCACGGCCGGGTTCATCGGCAAGTGGTACATCTTGTCATCCGCCGTCTCGGCGGACCAGTGGCTTCTCGCGGTCATCTTGGTCGGCGCCAGCGTGCTCTCGGCGGGGTACTATCTTCCCGTCATCATGGCGATGTACATGAAACCGCCGGCTTCCGACTCGCCACCTCAGGAAACCACCGTGATCGGTGCGGCGCGACTCGTGGTCGCCGCGACAGCGGTCCTCCTGCTACTCTTCGGGGTGTGGCCGAATCGGGCTCTGGATATCGCCCGCGATGAGACGCGAAGCCTCCGTCCGGCCGTGACGGTGACGGTGTCCCGCTAGGCCCACGGATCCGGGCGCGCCACCGAAGCCCGGGGACACCCGAGGACACTATGGACGTTCCTTCCGTCATTTTTCGCCAATACGATATCCGGGGCGTCGTCGGGGACCAGGTGACCGCTCCCCTGGCCCATGCCCTTGGCAGGGCGGTGACGACCGTCGCCCGTGCCCGAATGGGCGGGGGCGGGGATCCCCGGCTGGCCGTCGGCCGCGACAACCGGCCGTCCGGCGAGCTCCTCGCTCGGGCCGTTCGGGACGGGGTCTCGCGTGCCGGCGGCACGGCAGTGGACCTGGGCGTGGTGCCGACTCCGGCTCTGTACCTCGCGCTGCACGAGATCGGCGTTGACGGCGGAATCCAGGTAACGGGCTCGCACAATCCACCGGAGTTCAACGGTTTCAAGATGGTCGCCGCCGGGTCAACACTCCATGGCGACGATATCCAGGAACTCTACCGACTGATCATATCGGACGCGTTGGATAGCGGGCACGGCACTATCGAAGCCGACAGCTCGGTGCTGCAGCGGTACGCCGACGCCATCGTCTCCCGGATCGGACCGATGGCCCGTTCGGTGCGCGTCGTGGTCGATTGCGGAAACGGCACCGCAAGCCTCGCCGCGGTCTCCGTGCTGACGAGGTTGGGTGCGGATGTGGTTCCGTTGTACTGCGAGTCTGACGGCACCTTTCCCAATCATCATCCGGATCCGACGGTTCCGCAGTACTTGGCGGACCTGCAGGATGCGGTGCGTCGCAGCGGGGCCGAACTGGGGATCGCGTTCGACGGGGACGGAGATCGCATCGGTGCGGTCGACGAGGCCGGTACGATCGTGTTCGGCGATCAAATCCTCGTGCTGCTCGGGCGGGATCTGGCCGAGCGACGGGGGACGGGCCACCCCGTCATCTTCGACGTGAAGTGCTCCAACGTCCTGTCGGACGCATTGGCGGACGCCGGGCTTCGTCCCGTGATTTGGAAGACGGGTCACTCGCTGATCAAAGCGAAGATGAAGGAACTGGGAGCGCCGCTTGCCGGTGAAATGAGCGGACACATGTTCTTCGGTGACGACTACTACGGCTTCGACGATGCCCTCTTCGCCGCTGCGCGCCTGCTGGCGTACATCGCTCGTCACGGCGGGCCCCTGTCGGCGCTCTTGGCGGACTTGCCGAAGACGTTCGCGACGCCGGAGCTGCGGATCGATTGTGCGGACGACCGAAAGTTCGCGATTGTCGAGGATGCTGCCCACTACTTCGCACGCCGATACGAGGTTCTGACGCTCGACGGCGCGCGGGTATCGTTCCCCAGCGGCTGGGGCCTCATCCGTGCCTCCAACACTCAGCCCGCGTTGGTGATGCGATTCGAAGCCGCGGACGAACGCGCCCTTGCCGACTACCGCGGCGAGGTCGAACGCTGGCTGCGGGAGCAGGGCGTAGCGGTGTAGCACCGTGCCCAACGTTCGCCAGTGGCTCCAGGCGGGGGTGGTTGCGGTGTTCGCCGCGCTGCTGTTGGGGCGGTGGATGGCCGTTACCACGGCTGACGGGCTGTGGGCGAACGCGCTGGGTGTCGGCCCGACGCTCGGTCAGATCGAGCGCCTGCGCTCCACGCTGTGGGTGCTCGCCTTCTTGGCCGCCGCTCTGTGGTGTGTCGGGAACCTGTATCTCGTGTACCGATCGATTCGATCGGTGCACGTCCCGCGTCGGCTGGGCGATCTCGAGATTCTCGAAGCGGTCCCGCGGCGACTGCTGCTGGTTCTCGCGGTGCTCGTGGGACTCGGCCTGGCGGTTGCGCTCACTCGCGGTGCGAGTGATTGGTGGCAGGCGCGCATGCTCACGGGATTCGAGGCGCCGCTTGGGATCACGGACCCGGTGCTGCAACGGGATCTGAGCGACTACCTGTTCCATCTCCCCTGGACACGCACAAAGCATGCGTTCGTCACGTCGCTCGCCGGCATCGTCCTGGCCGTGTGCGTGGTGGTCTACGCCGCGTTGGGTGCCGTGCGGTGGTCGCGGCGACGCGTCCAGGTCACCGACCTCGCGCGTTGGCACCTGGCGTGCCTCAGCGCCGCGTTTGCCTTGGCGCTGTTTTGGGGCTATCGGATCGAGCCGTCCGAGTATGTGGCGGGAGTTCATGGGGTGCCGGCGGACGCTGTGCTGCTGGCCGTGCGGATTCCCGCCGCTCGCGTGTTGAGTGCCGTCGCCTTGCTCGTGGTCGGGGGATCGCTCCTGTGGTTATGGAGCGAGCGGGTTGTGTTGGTGCTGCTCCCGTGGACGCTGCTGGCCCTGGGTTCATTCGCCGGGCACTACGTGGTGCCGGCCTTTGCGGGTGCGGTACGGTCGCCCGAGGACCTCGTTGTGGCGGACGTGGAGATGCAACGTCGCCAGTTTGAGGAGATCGCGTACGGAACGACCTATGCGGACACGCCACTCGATCCGGCACGCGAGTTGCGCGCGCGTCCTAGCGCAACCTCCGAACTCACGCGGGTGCCCGTGTGGGATGCCTTTGCCGTCACGGTGCTGCTGAATCGCATCGCCGCGCCGGATCCGCACACGCAGTTCGCCCAAGCGTCGTTGGGGATCTACGGTTCGAGATCGGGACCGCCCGTGGCGGCATACGTGGCACCACGCGAGGTGGAGCTCAGCGCGGCACGCGAGGTGGAGGCGGACCTGTCCTGGGAGCAGGTGCACATCGGACCGCTGGCCTACGCCAGAGGTGCGGCGGCGGTGCATGCCAATCGCGTCTCCGAGACGGGGCTCCCGTTCTTCGTGGCCGATCTCGATGCTGCGGATTCGGCCACACCACAGGTGTCCGAACTCGGTCTACGGCAACCGGACGTCATCTTCGCCCCCGGCGTCACCGACTTTGCCGTGTTGCCGGCAGGAGATCAGCAAGCGGTGGGTGTTCCGCTCGGGGGAGTGCGTCGCCGCATCGCCTTGGCGTGGATCCTCCAGAGCCCGCGGCTGATCACGTCCGACGCCGTCAGCGACCAGTCGCTCGTACTGTGGCACCGCAATGTGGTCGAGCGGTTGGAGCGCTACGCGCCGTTTGCGCGCTTTGGACACCCGCGCGCTACGGTGGCGGCCGGGCGCCTGTACTGGATCGCGAACGGCTATCTCGCGGCCGAGGCCTTTCCGCTGGCACCCGCCGCCCGATGGCGGACCAAGACCGTTCGCTATCTTCGGTCGAATCTCATCGGCGTTGTCGACGCAAGCTCGGGGGAAACCGCGGTGTATCTGCTGCGGTCAGCCGATCCGCTGGGTTCCGCGTGGGCGCAGCTGCTCCCTCAAATCGTCCGGCCGGCGAGCCAGATTCCCCGCGAGTTGTTACCCAATCTCCCGTATCCGATGGCGTTGCTCTCGGTCCAAGTTGAGCTGCTGCGGAGATCGGCGTTTCGCACCGGTCCGGTTGACCGCCCATTCGCCTCGGTCGCGGGAGCCGCGGGGTCGGCCGGCGTCCAGGAATACCACTGGTGGGTCGGGACCTCCGCATCGGACAGTGTCCCGCGGTTGCGTCTCGTGGCTCCATTGGAGATCCGGGAGTCCGGGTTGCTCGCAGCACTGGTGGATGGCACCGTGCGCGACGGCGCCCTCTCGCTCGAACTCTTCCGCAGTGAGGGGCCCCCGGAGGTGTTGGGACCGGCACAAGTCGCTCGGCAATTCGCGGGACTTCGAGGCGATGTTGCCGGCTTAGAGGGGGCGGTCCGAATGGTGCCATCGACCGAGGGAGTGCTGGCGGTACAGAGCACCTACGTTTCACCGGGGGACGCGGGTGCGGTACCGCAGCTCGTTGACGTGGCCGTGGCGCTCGGGGGCGCGGTGGGCAACGGCCCCACGATCGGTGACGCGGCAGAACGGCTTCGCGCAGCCACGTCGCCAGCCGGCGGTGGCTCGCGCGAGTGGCTTCGGGCTCGGCAGTGGTTCGAGCGCATGGATGCGGCGCGGCGCGCGGGCGACTGGAACGCGTTCGGCCGTGCGTATGACGAGCTACGGCGGTTGCTCGTCGGTGCCAGCGACACGTTGCCGTGAATCAGGTTGAAGCCGGAGGAGGCAACGGCTAGCTTGCACGGTCCTGTGACGTCCTCGACCGGTACGATCGTCATCGCGCTTGGCGGCAACGCGCTTGCGCCCCCTGGTGAGCGTGCGACGATTCACACGCAGTTCCGTCATACCCGGGAGTCGCTCGGTGCGGTTGTGCAGCTGGCGCAGGACGGTTGGCAGATCGCGATCGTACACGGGAATGGGCCGCAGGTGGGAGACGAGCTCGACCGCAACGAGTTGGCCCACGAGCGCGTTGAGCCACTCCCGCTGGGGGTGCTGGTGGCAGCGACGGCCGGGTGGATCGGTTACATGATTCAGCAGTCGTTGCAGAATGCGCTGTTGAGGGCGGGAGTTCGACGGGAAGTCCTCACCATCATCACGCAGACCCAGGTGGACCGGGACGACCCTGCCTTGGCACACCCGACCAAGCCGATCGGTCACGCGTTGACACCGGAGATCGTGGAACGTCTTCGCCGGCGAGTGGTGGCCGTCGGGCAGGATGCGCGGGGACGCTGGCGTCGTCTCGCGCCCAGCCCTGATCCCCGGCATGTCGTGGAAGCGGACGCCGTCAAGCGACTGGTGCGGGAGGGGAAGATCGTGATTGCCGCAGGCGGTGGCGGACCGCCGGTCTGTTTCGACGAGCAGCTATCGTGGGAGGGGGTCGACGCCGTCGTGGACAAGGATCGTGTGGCGGCGATTCTGGGGTGCCGCCTGGAAGCGGACGCGCTCTTGATCCTCACCAATGTCGACGCCGTGTATCGGGGCTGGGGGACACCGACGGCCGAACCGATCCGGAGGCTGAGCGTGGGTGAGGCGGAGGCGTTGTTGGAGGCAGGCGAGTTGGGAGAGGGCAGCATGCGTCCCAAGGTGGAAGCCGCGCTCGTGTTTCTACGGGGTGGTGGTCGGCGCACGATCATAGCGCGACTTGAGGACAGCCTCGTGGCAATGCGGGGCGAGGCGGGAACGATGATCGAGGAGGGGTGACGTGAACCTACACGAGTATCAGGCGCGGGCGCTGTTGAAGGACGCCGGCATTCCGGTGCCGGACGGCGCTGTGGCGACGACGCCGGACGAAGTCAAACAAATCGCGCAACATCTGGGGCGGCCGGTCGTCGTGAAGGCGCAAGTGCATACGGGCGGGCGAGGCAAGGCGGGGGGCGTGAAGATCGCCGCGGATGCGTCGGAAGCCCGTGAAGTGGCTGAGAAGATCCTGGGCATGCGGATCAAAGGTCTTACGGTGGAGAAGGTCCTTGTCGTACCAGCGGAGGACATCGCGACAGAGAGCTATGTCGGCGTCATCGTGGACCGAGTGTCACAGCAACCCGTCATGATGGTGAGCCCGGCGGGTGGGGTGGACATCGAGGAAGTGGCCGCGAAGACGCCGGAGAAGATCTTCAAGGCGGCGATCGACCCTCGATACGGTCTTCTATCCCACCAGGCCATGGTGCTCGCGTTCAGGCTCTACGAGAACATCAGCCAGGTTCGCCAGGCCGCGACCATCATGCAGCAACTCTATCGGGCGTTTGCGGACGCGGGTGGCTCGCTTGCCGAGATCAATCCGCTGATCACGACGCGCGAAGGAGCGGTGATAGCGCTCGATGCGAAGATCGTCGTGGACGATAGTGAGCTCGAACGTCGACCGGCGATCAGGGAACTCCGCGATCTGACGGCGGAGGATCCCGCCGAGGTGGAGGCGCGGGAGGCGGGCCTCTCGTACATCAAGCTCGATGGTAACGTCGGGTGTTGTGTCAACGGTGCGGGCCTGGCCATGGCAACGATGGATCTGGTCAAGTTCTATGGCGGGGAGCCCGCTAACTTTCTCGATATCGGGGGCAGTAGCAGTCCGCAGAAGGTGGTCACGGCGCTGAAGATCATCACCGGTGATCCCAACGTGAAGAGTATTCTCTTCAATATCTTCGGCGGAATCACGCGTTGCGATGACGTGGCGAACGGTGTCGTGTCGGCAACGGCGGGCACCAAGCTCGCCCGTCCGATGGTGATTCGGCTCACCGGTACGAACGAGGAGATCGCGGTCGATATCCTGAGGAAGGCAGGGTTCGAGGCGTTGACCGATATGGATGAGGCGGTGCAGCAGGCGGTGAAATTGGCGCGGGAGGCGGCGTGAGCATCTTCATCGATCACAACACCAAACTGCTGGTGCAGGGGATCACGGGCCGTGACGGGTCGTTCCACACCCGTGAGATGCGAGAGTATGGCACGCAGGTAGTTGCCGGCGTGACCCCCGGAAAGGGCGGACAGCAATTCGATGACGCGGTTCCGATCTTCGATACGGTGACCGAAGCGGTTTCCACGACCGGCGCGAACGCCGCAGTGATCTACGTGCCGAGCCGGTTTGCCGTCGACGCGATGTACGAAGCGGCCGACGCCGGAATCGCGCTGATCGTGTGTATCACGGAGGGGGTGCCGGTTCTCGAGATGACGCGGGTATTGCCCTACCTGCGGGATCGCGGGGTAGGTCTCATCGGACCGAATTGCCCAGGCGTCATCTCGCCGGGACAGTCCAAGGTCGGTATCATTCCGGGACAGATCTGTGCCGAGGGGACGATCGGGGTAGTTTCCCGGAGCGGCACGCTCACCTATGAAGTGATTCATCAGCTGTCGAAGCACCTGTATGGGCAGTCCACGTGTATTGGAATCGGCGGGGACCCGCTGATCGGCACCAACTTCATTGACTGTCTGACGGCGTTCGAGGCCGACGCTGCCACCGAGGCGATCGTGATGATTGGTGAGATCGGGGGAACCGATGAGCAGCAGGCGGCGGAGTTTGTGGCGGCCGAGGTGACGAAGCCGGTCGTCGGTTTCATCGCTGGCCAGACGGCTCCTCCCGGTCGTCGCATGGGGCATGCGGGTGCCATCATCTCGGGGTCCTCGGGGACGGCGGCGGAGAAGATGGTGGCGTTCGAGCGCGCGGGGATAAGCGTGATGAAGCGACCAGCCGAAGTCGTTGCACTGCTCCAGGAACGCGTGGCGTCGCACCATACGGTGTGAGCGCGGAACCGTTGCTATGAAACTGATCGAGCTTCTCGACGCCCGGCGCGTTGTGTTGCCGCTCGAGGATCCGTCCCTCGCGGAGGCAGCGCGCGCGCTCGTCGATGCCATGGTCCAAAGCGGTGTCGTGGCGGACCCAGCGGCCTTGCGGAAGCTCGTGCTGAGCGCGTTGCCGAGGGACGTGGTGACGGTTGGCGAGGCATTCCTGCTGCACTATCGGACCGACGCGGTGAGACGGCTCTCTGCTGCGGTCGGTGTCGCGCCAAAGGGCCTGAGGCGCCATCCCGAGGGGGAGCTAGAGGCGCGCATTGTGATCTTGCTGGTCGCTCCCCCGGGAGAGAGTTCGGCACATTTGCGGGCGGTCAGCACATTCGCTCGCGCATTGAGCAGACGCGAAGTGACGGACGCGATGCTTGCCGCCAAGGAGGCGGATGACATCGTCCAGGCCGCCCCGTTGGCGGATATCGAACTCCCCGGTTATCTGACCGTGCGGGATGTCATGGTTCGCCGGCGCCTGTCGCTCCGGCCGGACATGGTGTTGGGAGAGGCCGCCAAACTCATGGTGGCGCATGATGTGGCGGCGCTTCCCGTCGTGGCGGAGTCGGGGGAGGTCCTTGGCATGGTGACCCATCAAGAGCTGCTGGGGCATCTGCTGCCTGCGTATGTCAAGCGCGAGAGCACCGGCGAGCTCCGGGCCGCGCCCCGAGGAAGCAGCGAGGTGCCGGATCCGCACGCGATCCCCGTACGTGAGGTGATGGACCGAAGCGTGCTCTGTATCTCGGAGGAGCAGACGCTTGCTGACATCGCCTCGATGATGCTTACGCGGAGCATCGAACGCTTCCCGGTCGTGCACGATGGGACCCTGGTCGGTTTTCTGACGCGCGGCGACATCGTGCGCCGCCTGTTCGGGAGGTGAATTCAGGGACGTCCGCCGTCGGCACCGCCGGTCATCTACCGTCGATCATGGGTGGAGTGAATACGAGTCATGCAGACGCTTGCGATTATCAAGCCCGACGCTGTGGCGGCCGGTCTGATTGGTAAGATTCTGGCGCATCTCGAAAGTGAGGGCTTCTCGGTTCGGGCGGCCCACATGGTGCGCCTTACGCAGGACGAGGCGGAGGCGTTCTACGCGGTCCACAAGGGACGACCGTTCTTCACGTCACTGGTTCGCTTCATGACCTCCGGACCGTGTCTGCCCGTGGTGCTGGAGCGGGACAATGCGGTCGAGCACCTGCGCGTGGCGATCGGTGCCACCGACCCGGCGGAGGCAGCCCAAGGAACGGTTCGGCGACGGTACGCCGAATCGAAGGAGCGGAATGCGATCCATGCGTCCGATTCGCCGGACAACGCGCAGCGGGAGATCGGGTTCTTCGTCGCGGAGGGAGAGCTTTGCGGCCTGTGGGGTAGTCCGGTTTGACGCCCGTTGAGGGCACGACTAGGTTAACTGGCTATGCTGCGCGTCGATTTGCGCGCAATTGTCGAAGGTCCAGTCGAGACTGACGCGGTCGTCGCCGTCGACGATCCGTTGTTGGCAGAGCTGGCCTTCGCGCTTGCGAAGCCGCTGCATGTTAGCGGGCGCCTGACGGACAGCGGCGTCGGCCGGTTCTACTGGCACGGGAAGCTGCGGACAACGATCGCGGCGAGTTGTCGGCGGTGTTTGACGTCGGTGGCGGTCGAGATTCGTACGGAGGTCCGTGCGGTGTTTGCAGATGACTCCGGCGAGGACGATCCCTCGACGTATCTGATTGCGCGTGATGTCGCTGAGCTGGATCTGGGCAGTATGGTGCGTGAAGAGCTTCTCCTTGCGGTCCCCGAGTATGTGTTGTGTCGCGAAGGGTGCCAGGGGCTCTGCGCGCGGTGTGGTAAGGACTTGAACGAAGGCCCTTGCGCTTGCGAGCCGGAGGCAGACCCACGGTGGGCGGCCTTGCGGGCATTGCAGGAGAAGCGGCCGCAATAGGAGACGGAGAGGTATGGCTGTTCCCAAGCGTCGCACATCCAAGGAGCGGAAGCGCAAACGGCGCACGCACGATCGGGCCAAGATGGCTGCGTTACAGCCGTGTCCGCGATGTGGTGACCCGCGCCGCCCGCATCACGTGTGTCCTACGTGTGGCTACTACGGCGGCAAGCAGAGGATCGAGGTCGAGGAAGAGTAAGCGTGATTCGGATCGCGTTGGACGCGATGGGCGGTGACGACGCGCCAGCTGCGCCGGTTCTGGGAGCGGCGCAGGCCATCGAGGAGCTGCCGACGTCTTGCGAGATCCATCTTGTCGGCCGCCGTGCCGAGGTCGAAGGCGAGCTCAGGAAGCACGAGGTGGCCGATGCGCGGATCTGTGTCGTGGACGCGGCGGACGTGATCGAGATGAGTGAGAAGCCGCTCGCCGCCATTCGGGGGAAACGCCACTCCTCCATTCGCGTAGGCCTCGAGCTGCAGAAGGAAGGTCGAGCGGACGCGTTCATCTCCGCTGGCAATACCGGGGCGGTCATGGCGGGGAGCAGGCTCCTGCTGGGACTGCATCACGGGGTCGAGCGACCGGCGATCGGCGCGCTGTTCCCGACGCGGACCACGTCTACGCTCGTCCTGGACGCTGGCGCCAACATCGACTGCAGTCCGCGGGAGCTTCGCGGCTTCGCTCACATTGGCTCGGTGTACGCGCGGGACGTGCTGGGACGTCCCAAGCCGAGCGTGGGCCTGCTCAACATCGGTGAGGAAGAGGACAAGGGGAACAGCGCGGTCCGAGGTGCCCATGCGCTGCTCAAGGAGGACCACGGTATTCACTTTGTCGGCAACGTCGAAGGGCGGGACATCCTGAGCGGTGCCTGTGATGTTGTGGTCTGCGATGGGTTTGTGGGAAACGTCATGCTCAAGTTCTACGAGACGGTTGCCCACTTGTTCCGTGACATGCTGGAAGGTGAGATGGAGCAGGAGGTGCTCGCCGGAGACGGCATGCGGCGCATCTTCAAGGTGCTGGATTATTCCGAGTATGGCGGGGCGCCGCTGCTGGGAGTGCGCGGAGTGTCGATCATCTGTCACGGCAGTTCTCCGCCCCGAGCAATCAAGAATGCCATCGGAGTCGCGGTTCAGGCGGTCGAGAGTCAGTTGAGCCTGCACATTGCCGCGGAGTTGGCCGGCGACGGGGCTGTTGCGTGAAGCGCCCGATTGTGCGGCTTGTCGGCACGGGCCGATATACCCCGGAGAAGATCCTGTCAAACGCCGATCTCGAGCGCATGGTCGAGACGTCGGATCAATGGATCCGCGAGCGGTCCGGCATCCGAGAGCGTCGAATCGCCGAGCAACACGAGACGTTGGCGTACATGAGCAAGGTGGCGTGTCTCCAAGTCCTGGACGAGGCCGGACTGACCGTGGACGAGGTGGATGCCATTCTGGTCGGCACGGCGACACCGGATCGCTTGCTCCCGTCCACGGCCTGTGATCTCCAAGCAGAGCTCGGTGCCCGCAACGCCGCCGCCTTCGACGTGGCAGCGGCCTGCAGCGGCTTCGTGTATGGTCTCGTGGTGGCGGAGAGCCTCGTCGCCAGTGAGACCGCCCGCAACGTGCTCGTCGTGGGTGCCGATCGCCTTTCCACCATTACCGACTACAGCGACCGAGCCACGGCCATTCTCTTTGGTGATGGGGCTGGGGCGAGCCTCGTCCAGCCCACGACCGGCGACGGAAGCGGGATCCTGTCCACGTATATCAAGACGGACGGCTCCTTGGGTAACCTGTTGTACCGGCCGGGTGGAGGCGGCAATCACCCGCCCGATGAGCAGATGCTGAAGGATCGGGGCTACTTCATCAAGATGGCGGGTCGCGAGGTGTTCAAGGCGGCCGTGCTGTCCATGGCGGACGCCGCCGATCAGGCGCTCACGCGTGCGGGTGTGAGTGGTCAGGACGTCGACTTGCTCATTCCACACCAGGCCAATATCCGCATCATCGAATCGACGGCGAAGCATGCTGGGATCCCAATGGAGAAGGTCTACGTCAATGTGGATCGATACGGCAATACGTCTGCCGCATCGATCCCGATCGCGCTCGACGAGTGCGTGCGTGACGGTCTGATTCGAGAAGGGTCGCTGGTGCTGATGGTTGCCTTCGGCGGTGGCTTTACCTGGGGGAGTGTGGTGCTGCGGTGGTAATGGCAGCGCTGCTGTACCCGGGGCAGGGCGCGCAGAAAGTCGGGATGGGTCAGGACCTCGCAGAGGCGTTTCCCGAGGCGCGAGCTGTGTTCGAACAGGCGGATACCGCACTGGGGTTCCCGCTCTCGCAGCTCATGTGGCACGGTTCGGAGACCGACCTCACCCTCACGCACAACGCACAGCCGGCTATCCTAACGCATTCCCTCGCCGCGTTCGCCGTTCTGCAGGAGGTGCTGCAGCCGATCGTGGCCGCTGGGCACTCGTTGGGAGAGTACAGCGCCTATGCGTCGGCTGGGGCGCTGGGCGTGGCGGACGCGGTGCGGCTCGTCCGGCGGCGCGGTGAGTTGATGTTCGACGCGGGGCGGCAGCGTCGGGGAACCATGGCTGCCGTGGTCGGACTGGACGGTGACGTCGTAGCCGAGACCTGCCGCGCGACGAGCAATTCCGAGCGTGTTGTGGTCGCCGCAAACCTGAATGCACGGGATCAGACGGTCATCTCGGGGGACCCCGAGGCCGTCCACCGCGCTAGCGAGCAGCTCAGGGAGTTGGGTGCCAAGCGCGTGCTCCCGCTCAACGTCAGCGGGGCGTTTCACTCTCCACTCATGGAACCGGCTGAGCACGACTTGGTTGGGGAGTTGGACGGAGTGTCGTTTGCCGATCCCAGCTGTCCTGTCGTCGCCAATGCCAGTGCCGAACCCGTGACGGATGCGGCCGGGGCCCGAGCGTTTCTGGGCGCGCAGCTCACGGCACCGGTCCGGTGGGTGGCATCGATGGAGTGCGCGGTAGCGATTGCGGGCCCGGAGGTTGGGTTCGTGGAAGTCGGACCGGGTTCGGTGCTGAGCGGACTCCTGCGGCGTATCGTTCCTGGTCGTCGCGCGACCGCGCTGGGGACCGCCGCTCAGATCACCTCGTTTCTGGAGCAACACGCATGACGGTGGATCTCGCGGGCAAGGTGGCGTTCGTTACTGGGGGCGCGCGCGGGATTGGCAACGCGATCGCCCAGCTGTTGTCCGATGCTGGGGCCGGTGTAGCGATCAGCGACCTCCAGGGCGCGTCAGAAGCAGCGGCGGCGCTCGCGGGCGAGGCCCAGGCCTTGGGAGTTTCCGCTGACGTGTCCGACGCGAAGGCGCTCGAGGGAGCTGTCACGGAGGTCGAACAGAATCTCGGGCCGATCGACATTCTCGTGAACAACGCCGGCATTACACGGGACGGACTCCTGATGCGAATGGACGAGGAGGACTGGGACCTCGTCCTCAAGGTCAACTTGAAAGGCACCTACAATGCCACCAAGCTCATCTCCCGCGGGATGATGAAGCGGCGTTGGGGTCGGATCGTGAACATCGCCAGTGTGGTGGGTCTGCGCGGCAATGCGGGGCAGGCCAACTATGCCGCGTCAAAGGCCGGAGTGATCGGCTTCACGAAATCGATTGCCAGGGAGCTGGCCGCACGCAACGTCCTCGTGAACGCCATCGCACCGGGATTCATCGATACGGAGATGACGAAGGTGCTCCCGGAGAGCGTGCGGGAGGAATTGCTGCGCCAGATTCCACTTCGCCGGCTGGGTTCACCTAGTGAGGTGGCCCGAGCCGTCCTCTTTCTTGCTTCGGGCCTCGCCGACTACATTACGGGCCAAGTGCTGGTAGTCGACGGCGGCATGGTCATGTAGTTCAACCGTTTCCCATCCGAGAGGCCAACGATGACGGACATGCACGAGCTCGAAGAGAAAGTCAAAGACATCATCGTCGAAGAGCTTGGTGTCGAGCGAGAGAAACTCGCCGAGGGCGCCAGCTTCATGGAGGACCTGGGAGCCGACAGCCTCGACACTGTTGAGCTCGTGATGGCCTTCGAGAAGGAATTCGACATCGACATTCCGGACGAGGAAGCTGAGAAGCTTCGCACGGTCGGTGATGCGCTGAAGTACCTGCATGAGAAGATGGGGAAATAGCGCTTGAAACGTCGGGTCGTCGTCACCGGTCTGGGATTGGTCTCGCCGTTGGGGCTCACGGTGGAGGACACTTGGGCCAACCTGGTTGCGGGTTGTTCTGGCGCCGGTCCGATCCAGCGGTTCGATGCCGGGGCCCTCGACGTTCGCTTCGCATGTGAGGTCAAAGGCTTCGACCCGCTCGATTACATGGACCGCAAAGAGGCGAAGCGCGCCGACCGCTATGTGCACTATGCGATGGCTGCGGCCGAGCAGGCGATCCAGGACGCTGGCTTCAACGGCGGATTTCCATCGCCCGAGCGCACGGGCGTGATCATCGGAAGCGGGATCGGCGGTATTTGGACATTTGAGGAGCAGTGCAAGATCTACCTCGAGAAAGGGCCTCGTCGCGTCTCACCGTTCTTTGTGCCGATGTTCATTCCCGACATGGCATCGGGACTCGTGTCGATGCGCTATGGCGCGAAGGGGCCGAACTACTGCACGGTCTCGGCGTGCGCATCCTCGGCCCACGCATTCGGCGAATCCTTCCGGCTCGTGCAGAGCGGGATCGCGGACGTGATGATCACCGGCGGGGCGGAAGCAGCGGTGACCCCGTTGGCTATCGCGGGCTTCGCCAACATGAAGGCTCTCTCGATGCGGAACGATGCGCCCGAACAGGCATCGCGTCCGTTTGACAAGGAGCGCGACGGGTTCGTCATGGGCGATGGTTCCGGTGTGCTGGTTCTCGAAGCGCTCGGCGCCGCCGTGGCCCGCGGCGCGCATATTTTCGGGGAGGTGTTTGGATACGGGATGAGTGCCGATGCGCACCACATGACCCAGCCCGCGCCGGGCGGCGATGGGGCAAAACGGGCGATGATCGCATGCCTGCACGACGCAGATCTCGAGCCGAAGGACATCGGCTACATCAATTCCCACGGAACGTCGACCCCACACGGCGACATCGCCGAAACGAACGCGGTCAACGACCTGTTCGGGGAACACGCGCGCCACGTGGTCATGGGCTCGACCAAGTCCATGACCGGCCACCTCCTTGGTGCCGCGGGGGCGCTCGAGACTTCGATCACGTTGCTGGTCATGGAGCGTGGGGTGATTCCGCCGACGATCAATTACGAATATCCGGACCCCGAGTGCAACATCGACTGCGCCCCCAACACGAAGGTAGAACGTCAAGTAGACTATGCGCTGACCAACTCGTTCGGATTCGGGGGTCACAACGTGACCCTCGCTTTGGGTCGGTCTTCCGAGTGACGGCACGGGACTGATGGCCGCGGCGTCGCCCCCCGTTCTCATCATGGCCGGATCCGAGAGCGACCGCGAACGGGTGGCACCGGCGTTGCACGTGCTCGATGAAGCCGGCGTCGGATATGCGTTCGTGGTCTCGTCAGCACATCGGAATCCGGAGGGCACCGCTGAAATCGCGAAGAGTGCGAAAGCGAACGGCTATCGTGTCATTATCGCGGCCGCCGGCCTATCGGCGGCGCTGCCCGGATCGGTAGCTGCGTTGACCGAGCTTCCAGTCGTTGGCCTGCCGCTGGACGTGGGTCCGTTGCACGGCGTCGACGCCCTGTATGCCATCGCCCAGCTACCACCCGGCTGCCCTGTGGGCACGGTCGGAATCGGCAACGCCAAGAACGCCGCGTTGTTGGCACTCCGCATTCTGGGTGGGTAGTCCCGTGCTCGCTGTTCGCTGAGCACGGGCCTTCCCGATTCGCCCCCCGTTACGTCCTTATGCATACCGCGAAACGCACCCACTCCTTCACCGAATCGGTGATTCGGGGAATGACCCGACTCGCCAACGAGCACGGTGCCATCAACCTGGCCCAAGGCTTTCCGGATTTCCCCGCGCCGGACGTGATCAAGGAGGCGGCGATCCGCGCGATCCGCGACGACATCAATCAGTACGCCATCACCTGGGGAGCGAAGCGCCTCCGCGATGCGTTGGCCAAGAAGTACGCGGATTGGTACGGGATGAAGGTCGATCCCGAGACCGAGATCACGATTGCCTGCGGAGGGACGGAGGCGATGGCATCGGTGATGCTGTCCATCGTCGACGCAGGCGACGAGGTCATCGTGTTCGAACCCTATTACGAGAACTACGGTCCGGATACGATTCTGTGCGGGGCGACACCGGTATTCGTGCCTATGCCGGCACACCAAGAACTGGACCTCGATCGCGTCGCGGCGTCCTTCGGCCCGCGGACACGCGCCATCATCATCAATACGCCGAACAATCCCACAGGTCGGGTCCTCACGAGGCAGGAACTCACCGCCATTGCCGACCTGTGCCGTCGCCACGACGCATACGCCGTCACCGACGAGATCTATGAGCACATCTACTACGAAGGAGAGCACATTCCGATCGCGACGCTCGACGAGATGCAGGATCGCACGATCACGACCAGTGGCGCGTCCAAGACCTTCAGCGTCACGGGGTGGCGGATTGGCAGCATCGTTGCCCCGCCCGCTGTGACCGGCGCGATTCGCAAAGTGCACGACTTTCTGACCGTCGGGGCACCGGCACCGTTGCAGGAAGGCGTCGCGGCTGGACTCGAGAGCCTTGGGTCGGAGTACTACGATCGACTCATCGCTGAGTACCGTGAGCGACGGGACGTGCTGTGTGAAGCCCTTCTCCACACCGGCTTTCGATTCGCGCCACCGCAGGGATCATACTACGTGTTGGCGGATTTCTCCGACCTGAGTGATCTCGACGACACGCAGTTCTCAGAGTTCATGACGCGAGAAGTCGGAGTTGCACCAGTACCCGGATCCAGCTTCTTCAGCCGACGGGAAGACGGCGGCCGGTTCGTGCGATTCGCGTTTTGTAAGGTCGCCGACACACTGCGCGACGCGGCGGCTCGCCTCGCAACGCTTGGTCGCTCGTAGGTCCTTTCCGGTGGAGCCTAGTGGTCCCGCACGTCTTGGAGGAGTCGTTCCACTTCCCGCTGTCCTTCCAGCAGCCGCTCGATCTCGTCTGAGAGGCTGCTGGCCGACGCGAGATTCGCCGTTACGCTGTCGACGGAATGCACACCGGCCTGCATGCGCAACAGATCGAGCCGAATGGTCTCGAGTGACGCCACGGCATCCGCTAATCGCCGTTGCGCACCATCGCGAGCCGCCCGCAGATCTTCGACGAGGTCGTCGCGCTGTTCGGTCACCGATCCCTTCGCGCTGGCCACGGACGACAGTACCTGACCAGCGACGCCCTCTCGGCTCACGTCTCCCAAGATCCCATTGAGCTCGTCTAGCCGGGCGCGCATCCGTTGAGCGTCCGCCTCGAGCCGACGCACCACCACCGGCAGTTCCCCGAGCGACTGCCGCAGCTGCTTGGGTAACTCCTTGAAGAGCCGATCCGCAGCCAAGCCGATCGCGAGCTCGGTGCGACGGTAGGTCGCGGCCCCTCCCTCCGGCAGGCGCTTGAGTCCCATGCCGGCCACCTTGAACACCCACCGGCCGAGCCGGCTGTTCCAGAACCGCAGTCGGCGCTCGCCTACGACATCGCGGCGCCGTTCGTAGCGGCTGGCCGCGACGAGTCCAGCCCCGATGCCAATGGGAAGCGAGAATCCCATGAGTACCGCAGACGGCACGGAGCCGGGCGCAATGACCGCACCGGCGATTCCAGCGACGAATCCGGCGAGCGAGGCGAGAGCGAGGAAGCGCGCCAGCCGCTCGACCAGGGAGACCTTGCCTCCGAACTCGAACGCCAGCTCCTCACGCCGACGCCCCGCGTCCGCCTTGAGTGCCGATATCGCGTCCTCCACGCCGTATCCCGATCTGATGAGTCGTCGAGCCGTACGGGCGAAGATGGGCAAGGGAGCCAGCGCGAATACTCCTACCATTGCTAGCAGCGTGATACCGACCCCTCCCAGGAACCCGCCAGCATAGAAGAAGAAGCCGAATAGGTTTGGGAGGAGGAAGAAGGCGAGGAAGAAGAAGAGAATCCACAGCGCCCGGAAGCCCTCTCGATTCTGCTTGATGAACACCCGGAGCGGAACGGGGAGCTCCTGGCTGGTCTGGAGCGCTCTTCCCAGTGCCTCGGTGAGCTCTTCAGCGGTGGCAAAGCGGTGCGCGATCTCCTTCACCAGGCAACGATCGATGACCTGCGTGAGCCGTCGCGGAATCTCTGGCGCCACCGTGCTGACGGGCGGTGCCGGCTGCGCCAGACGCTTGGCGAGCAAGGCGGCAACGGAGGGTGCCTCGAAGGGGAGCTGTGCCGAAACGGCGTAGTAGCCCACCACACCCAAGGAATACAGGTCCGACCGGTGATCCACCTCCTGCCCGCTGGCCTGCTCCGGGCTCATGAACTCCGCAGTTCCGAGGATCTCCGCGGGGCGGGTCGCACCCGACTGCTCATGAACATGGGCGATGCCGAAGTCTGCGACTAATGCTCGCCCGCTGCCGCGCTCCAGCAGGACGTTGTCGGGCTTGACGTCGCGGTGAATCACCCCCTGCGCGTGGGCGTAGGCAAGCGCCCAGGCCACCTCCCGCAGAATGCGCGCCGCCTCTGAAGCGGGCAGGGGACCGCTGCGGCGGATGCGGTGGCCAAGAGACTCGCCATCGATGTACGCCATGGCGAAGAAGACGAATTCGTCTACCTCGTCCACCGCGAAGATGGGAACGATGTTCGGGTGCGACAGCTTAGCGGCGGTACGGGCCTCGCGGAGGAACCGCTCTCGTAGCCGGGGTTGGGTCGCGAGCGTCGGGGGCAGCAGCTTCAGGGCGACCGGCCGATCCAGGCTCACCTCGTGGGCGAGGTAGACGATTCCCATTCCCCCCCGACCGACTTCCCGCTCGAGCGAGTAGCGGCCGACTAAGGCTTCTTGGAGGGCAAGGAATTCCTGATCCGGGGTGTGCGACATGGCCTCTCAGAATGATCAGCGCTCCGAGATTCGGCAACCGGCGCTTCCAGCGGGCCCGAAGAACCGGTCTCACCGTGACCTACCGAACGTCTGGGTTACCACCTATCATCTTGGCATGCGGCAACGATTCGGCATCGGCTACGACTCCCACGTGTTTGTCGAGCGGCGTCCGTTCATTTTGGGCGGAGTGACCATCGACTACTCAAAGGGTCTGCAAGGGCACTCCGACGGCGACGCAGTAGCCCATGCTGTGATCGACGCGCTGCTTGGTGCTGCGGCGATGGGAGACATCGGACAGCTCTTTCCGGACACGGACGAGCGGTGGAAGGACGCCGATTCCCTGCAGCTCCTGCGGGAGGTGCGGCGACGCATCGTGGCGGCGAGCTACTCCATCGTGAACGTCGACGCCACCGTGATCACTGAGCGGCCCAAACTCGCGCCCTACATTGCCGAGATGCGGGAGAACGTTGCTCGGGCAATCGGGGTTCCGACGCAGGCGGTCTCGATCAAGGCGAAGACCAACGAGAAGATGGACTCGGTCGGGCGGGGGAAGGCACTGCAGGTGTTTGCCATCGCGTCGCTGGGAGGCGCGTAACCTGTTTGACGCCATCATCGAGAGGCTCCTCGAGCTTCCTGACGCCGCGGTGTACGCGCTGATCGGGGCGCTTGCCGCGGCAGAAAACGTCTTCCCTCCCGTCCCAGCCGATACTGCCGTTGGCATCGGTGCCTTCCTGTCGCAGCGAGGAACCCTGGTGGCGACGGCGGTCTTTGGCATCACGTGGGCGGCGAACGTTGGTGCTGCAACGTCCGTCTACGTCGCCGGTCGGACCCTCGGACGCCAATTCTTCACCGGTCGCCTGGGCCGACGCTTGCTCCGCGAGCACCGACTCAAGCGCATCGAGGAGCTCTACGCCCGCTATGGCACGTGGGGGATCTTCGTCAGCCGGTTCATCCCGGGCGTGCGTGCTGTCGTTCCGCCGTTTGCGGGAATCGCCCGGCTGAGTGCGCCACGGTCGATCATCCCGATGGCGGTGGCGTCGGGGATCTGGTACGGGCTCGTGACGGTGATCGTGGTGTCGGCCGCACGCCAAATCGAGGACGTGGTGCGCGTCGTGACCCGGCTCAACTCGGTGCTCGTATTGCTGGTCGTGGCTGCCATCGCCGCAGCCATAACTGCGGCGTTGCGGCGCCGCAAGATCCGCGGGTCGGGGCAATGAACGACGAGTACGCATCCCTCGACCGAGCGTTCCGAGTGGAGGGGTTCCAGGACTATCTCGCACTGGAGGCCGGGAGCAGTTCGCACACCGTCTCGAGCTACAGCCACGACGTCCGCCGGCTCGCGACCTACGCCCGCGCACATGGGATTGCAGATCCCGGCGCGGTCACACCGCGACTCCTGCGTGAGTTCGTATACTCGCTGAAGGACCTCGGCCTCGCCGCGTCTAGCATCCGGCGCCAGATCTCTACGGTTCGCAGCTACTACCGGTTTCTCATGGCGGAGGGGCATGCTGCGCACGACCCCAGTGACCGACTCGAACTGCCCAAAGCGTGGCGACGGTTGCCGGAGGTACTCACTCATTCCGAGGTCGAGGCGCTGTTGGCGGCCCCGAGTGTGGACGAGCGTTTGGCGTGGAGAGACCGCGCGATGCTCGAGGTCGCGTATGCCACCGGAGTCCGCGTGTCCGAGCTGGTGGGGCTTGGTGTGAGCGACATCTGGTTCGACGATGCGCTCGTACGCGTCTTGGGCAAGGGCGCCAAGGAGCGGCTCGTCCCGATCGGCCGTCGGGCCCTGGGTGCTGCGGCGCTGTATGGACGCGAGATCCGGCCGATGCTCGATCGAGGGGCGGCGGAGGGAAAGCTGTTCCTCAACGCCAGAGGGCGTCCGCTCACACGCGTTGGCGCGTGGGGTATCATCAAACGGTGTGCCGAACGCGCTGGGATTACCAAGCGGGTCACCCCTCACACACTGCGCCATACGTTTGCCACGCACCTGTTGGAGGGCGGGGCTGACCTCCGGGCGGTGCAGGAGATGTTGGGACACGCCGATCTGTCCACCACGCAACTCTATACGCACGTCGACCGCGACTACCTGCGGAGCGTCCACAAGAGCTTCCATCCTCGGGCCTAGGGGGCCGGCGCCCGGCCGGTTCCGCGGACTGTGCCGGCGGCCCTGCCGACCTCGGCAGGTTGACCTTACCCCTTGCGCCCCATCTGGTTAGCGCGCCTCGTCAGTGTGGCACGACTTTTGACATCAATGCCCGCCCGGTGTTACCTTTGGCCGTGCAGATCCTATGTGTGATACCCGCCCGCCTCGGTTCGGCCCGACTCCCTCAGAAGCCCCTTCGTCTCCTTGCCGGCGAACCGCTCGTGTGTCATGTCGTGCGGAGGGCGCAGCAGATCCCTGCGGTGGACCGTGTGGTCGTGGCGACCGATCACTCGAGCGTCGCGGAGGCCGTCGCGCCGCTCGGCGTAGAGCCGGTGATGACCTCCACCGCCCATCGCTCGGGAACCGAACGGGTGGCCGAAGTCGCGGCCATGGACCGGTTCCGCGATGCCGACGTCATTGTCAACGTGCAGGGAGATGAGCCCTTCTTCCCGCTGGATGCCGCGAGCGGCGCGATTGCCAGGGTGCGGGACCGCGAGCCGATCGGAACGGCGGGCGCTCCGCTGCGCGCCGAAGACGTGACGGATGTGAATCGGGTGAAGGTAGTGGTGGACCACCGTGGGCGGGCAGTCCGGTTCTCGCGGGTGTTTCCCGCTTCTGCGGCGTGGGCCTGTGATGTGGATGTGCTGCATCACGTTGGTGTCTACGCGTATACCAGGTCGGCATTGCTGCGATGGGTTTGCATGGCCGCAGTGCCCGAAGAGCACACGACGCAGCTCGAGCAACTGCGGCCGCTGCATCACGGGGTTGCCGTTGGAGTGGCGAGGGTTGCGGGGGCGCCGGCACCGTCGGTCGACACGGAACAGGATCTGGAGAACGCCGAGTCGTATCTAGTCACCTCGAGCCAGAAGGGCGCACGATGAGCACCAAGTACATCTTCATCACCGGCGGGGTGGTGTCGTCCCTCGGAAAAGGCATTGCGGCGGCGTCGATCGGGCGTCTCCTCGTCGAGCGCGGCCTCAGGGTGACACTTCAGAAATTCGACCCGTACATCAACGTCGACCCCGGAACAATGTCGCCGTATCAGCATGGTGAGGTGTACGTGACCGACGATGGGGCGGAGACCGATCTGGACCTCGGCCACTACGAGCGGTTCATCGAACGGTCGCTGGGTCAGGTCAACAACGTCACCACGGGTCGCATCTACCTCTCGGTGATCACGAAGGAGCGGCGGGGAGAGTTTCTCGGCGGGACGGTTCAGGTCATCCCACACATTACCGATGAGATCAAGACGGCCATTCGGCGGCTGGCGCCGGAGCATGACGTCGTCATAACGGAAATCGGGGGAACCGTCGGTGATATTGAATCGCTGCCGTTTCTGGAAGCGATCCGTCAGTTCCGTCAGGAGGTGGGCCGCGAGAGTGTGGTGTTCATCCACCTGACACTGGTCCCATACATCGCGGCCAGTGGAGAACTCAAGACCAAACCCACACAGCATTCGGTACGAGAGCTCATGGAGATCGGGATTCAGCCCGACATCTTGGTCTGTCGCAGTGAGCGTCCGCTGTCGGAGGCCATCAAGCGCAAGATCGCGTTGTTCTGCAACGTGGATCACGACTGTGTTATCGAGAATCGCGATGCGGCAACGATCTACGAGGTGCCGCTGCGGTTCAACGAGCAGCGCATCGATCGCTTGGTGTGTGGTCGCCTCGGTCTCGACGTGAAAGAGCCGGACCTTCGACCCTGGGCGGAAATGGTTCGGCGAGCAGCGGAACCGGCGGAGCAGGTACGGGTGGCTGTGGTTGGCAAGTACACCGAGTTGACGGATGCGTACACCTCCATTCGGGAAGCGCTCGTGCATGGGGGCATCGTCAACGATGTGGGCGTGCAGCTTGAGTGGGTGGCGAGTGACGGGTTCTCCGATCCGGCTTCGGTGGCAAACGCCCTGTCCGGGTTCGATGCGCTGCTCGTGCCGGGTGGGTTCGGCGAGCGGGGGATCGAGGGAATGGTCGAAGCGGTGCAGTGGGCGCGCACGAACGACTTGCCGTTCTTCGGCATCTGCCTCGGTCTCCAGGTCGCGATCATCGAGTTCGCCAGGAATGTCTGCATGCTACCGGAAACGAACTCCAGTGAATTCGAGGAGGAGTGCGAAAATCCGGTGATCTCGCTCATGGACTCACAGAGGGCTGTGAAGGAAATGGGTGGTACGATGCGGCTCGGTGCGTACCCATGCCGTTTGCGTCCGGGCTCGCGCGCTGCCCAGATCTACGGCACCGACGAGGTCAGCGAGCGCCATCGGCACCGATACGAGGTGAACAATGCCTATCGGGACATCCTCGCCGAGTACGGCATGCGCTGCACCGGGCTTTCGCCCGATGGGTTCCTGGTCGAGTTGATCGAGCTCCCCGAACATCCGTGGTTTATCGGTTGTCAGTTCCACCCGGAGCTCAAGTCGCGCCCCATGCACCCACATCCGTTGTTCGCGAGTTTCATCGAAGCCGCGAAGGCTCGAATGCGCACCCGGCACCCGGCGGATGCGAAGCTCGCGCGATCGCACGGGTGAAATGACCGCGTTTTGGTCGCCGCGGCCCCTGCTGGTGGCAGGTCCATGCGTCGCCGATCGGGATGCGGTGAACCTGGCGATCGCGGCCCGCCTAACCGATCTCTCGTCGAAGTTCGGGCTGCGCGTCATCTTCAAGGCGAGCTTTGACAAAGCCAATCGTTCGGTGCCGCACGCTCCGCGGGGACCCGGCATCGACCGCGGTCTCGCAGCGCTCCGCCGAGTGCGAGACGAAACGGGACTGCCCGTGCTGACGGACGTGCATGAGGTGTGGCAGGTCGAGCAAGCAGCGGCGGTGGTGGATGCGCTCCAGATCCCTGCGTTCCTGTGTCGGCAGACGGATCTGCTCGAAGCGGTGGGTCGCGTCGGCAAGCCGGTGAACATCAAGAAAGGTCAGTGGATGACGCCCGAGGCGATGGCGGGTGCCGTGGCGAAAGTGCAGGGCGCCGGAGGAGAACATGTCGCGGTGACGGAGCGGGGAACGTTCTTCGGCTACGGTGATCTGGTGGTCGACATGCGGAGCTTCCGTCGAATGCGAACGACGATCGGCACCCCCGTGTTGTTCGACGCAACGCACGCCGTGCAGCAGCCCGGGCGGGGGGCGGCCGGAACGAGTGGAGGAAGTCGAGAGGAGACGCCCCATCTCCTCAGCGCGGCGGCAGCGGCCGGTGCGGACGGGTTCTTCCTGGAGACGCATCCTCGCCCGGCGGAATCGGGGAGTGATGCCGCATCGATCTGGCCGCTGGACGACCTGGAAGCACTGATCGACCGCGCTGTCACGGTGTGGCATGCGGCCCATGCAGAGGGTGCGGCGACGTGGACCCGCTGACGGCGAGGCGCATCCGGATCGTGGGTCTTGACGTAGACGGTGTGCTCACCGACGGCAGCGTGTACATCGGATCCGCCAGCGGCCAGCCCGTGGAACTCAAGCGCTTCGACGTGCAAGACAAAGTGGCGATCAAGCTGCTCCGGGCAATGGGGATCCGCGTCGTGCTCGTGAGTGGTCGGGTTTCGCCTGCAACGACGCTGCATGCCACCGAGCTCGGGGTCGACGAGATCATCCAGGACGATACCGCCCACAAGCTGTCACCGTTCGAGGCCATTCTGGACAAGTACGGTTTGCGAATGGACGAGGCGGCGTTTGTCGGTGATGACCTTCCGGACCTGCCGGTGTTGAAGCGCGTCGCGCTCCCGGCGACGGTGTCCAACGCCGTGCCAGAGGTTCGCGCCGTCGCTCGCTATGCGACCAAGGCGGTAGGCGGACACGGCGCGGTGCGCGAGTTCGTGGAGGACCTACTCGGTGCGCGAGGAGAGTGGGTCCAGGCGGTCGAACAGTACTTGCGCGAGCGTGAACCGGCTTCCGCCGAGGCGCGGCGTGCGTCCGAATAGCCTCGTGGTGCTCGGCGTCCTCGTTGGGGTGTCGGCATGTGGCCGGGGAGGGCCTCCCGCGGCGACGGTGAGCGCGCCGGATACGGCAGACCAGATTGGGTTCGGCGTCACGCACAACGTCACGATCGATGGTTTGCTCCGCATCAAGCTGTTCTCGGACACCGTGTACTTCTATCAGACATCCCAGAGTGCGGACCTGATCGGGGTGAAGGTCGAGTTCTACTCGTCGGAGGGGCGGCTCTCATCGACGGTGCGCTCGCTGGAGGGTACGTATCAATGGCGAACCGGGGACATGGAGGCGCGCGGGGACGTGGTTGCCGAGACGCCCGACGGTCGGCGCCTGACGACGTCGATCCTTCGGTATGATCGTGTGAGTGCCCAGATCTCTGGAACGGAACCATTTGTGTTTGACTCGCCCGACAGCCATCTCGAGGGTGACGGCTTCACTGCCGACCCGGATTTCGCTGTCGTGACGGCACTCGGGCCGCGCAGCGGCCGCATCTCCGAAGCGCCGGAGCGGTGACGTCGTGCGGCGACTCGTGGCTGGCGTTGTGATGCTAATGGTGGTGGCTGCGACCCCCGAGCCAGGCACGGCACAGATCGGCGGCTCGTGCCGGCCCGAGCTCGTTGAAGGTGGTGCGGTCCGGCGGATCCGAGTGGGAACCGGGCGCTTTCGCGCGTTCTGGAGCGGTGGGGTGTTGGCCCGGTGCATCGGGCAACCCACGACCATTCGCGCCGATAGCGTAGCGTGGTATCAGGATCTTGGGCGGATGGACTTCGAGGGTGTTGTGCGGTTTCGGGATTCGACCACTCGGCTGGAGTCGGACCGGGCGCGGTACTTCCCAAACGTGGAGCGCCTGAACGCTCTCGGGAACGTTCGGTTGGTGGACGAAAGCACGGGGTCGGTGCTGACCGGCACCAATCTCACCTATTACCGGATTGCGCCTGGGATTCGGGACACGTCGGAGCTGTACGCGACCGAGCGGCCGATGGTGGAATATCGGCGGCGGGAAGCTCCGCAGGAGGAGCCCTATGTCATCAACGGCGATCGCGTGCGTCTGAAAGGTGACGGGTTGGCGTGGGCCGGTGGAGCGGTGACCATCGATCGGGAAGACTTCGCGGCACGCGGTGACAGTGCCGCCCTGAATATGGACGTCGGTGAGGGCCTGCTGATAGGCAATGCGGAGGCGGCGGGACGGGATTCCACGGGATACACGATTCGCGGGAAGCGCATTGCCTTTCGCCTGCTCGACGGCGAGCTCCACTGGGTACAAGCGCAGCGGCAGGCGGAAGCGACCAGCGCTGAGTGGGAGGCACGGGGGGACACCATCGAGTTCAACATCGCACATGACCGGCTGCAGGGTGGAGCCGTGTGGGGTGATTCCACGCGTGCGCGGGCGGTGTCGGCATCGCAGACGATTGAAGGAGATTCATTGGCGATCGATGCGCCGGACCAGCTGCTCGCCGAAGTGCGCGCGTTTGGCGCTACGAGGGCGACGTCAGCGACGGATTCCTTGTCGGCTGGTGCGGATTGGATCGGGGGTGATACGCTGGTGGCACGGTTCGACAGCTCGGAGACCGGAAGGCGGGTACTCGTGATGCTGCAAGCGCACGGCAACGCGCAGGCGCTCTATCATGTCTACGCGCAAGAGGGCGAGGTGGGGCCGCCGGCCATCAACTATGCTCGGGGAAAGCGCATCACGGCGTGGTTCGAGAATGAGGAGTTGGATCGGGTGAATATTGTCGAACAGGCCGATGGCGTGTACTTGGAGCCAGTCGGGAGGCGCCGTCCTTGATTGAGCGTCTGCAGATCGCGCTGACCGGGAAGGATCCCTCGCTCCCGATCGCCGTTGCGGCGTTGCTCCAGGCGGCGGGCGACGATGGTGCGGCGAGCTTCGGCGATCTGGCCGTGGCCTATCGTGAGCACTATCTCGAGGTCCAGCGGATCGAGTGGGGTGAAGCTGCCCGACAACGCGGCGCGCTGTCGGTGGACGAGGTGCGACGTCACCTCAAGACGTCGGTGTTGCCGCGGATTGAGGGAGAGAGCATCGTGCAGCCGGTGCCGGATCCGCTGCTGGACGCGACCCCCATCGCGTTTGCACCGGACGTGTGGTCGGGCCTGGTTGTGGAGAAGGAGGCGCAGCGTCGCCAACTGATCGAGCTCGCGGTGGAGGCCGTGCGAGCAACAGAAAGCGTCGGTGAGCCGGTGCCGTTGGGAGAACGAACGCTCGGTGCCCGGGGGCTCGTCAAAACGTATCGGCGCAGGCGCGTGGTCAACGAAGTCGATCTTGAGGTTCGCGAAGGAGAGATCGTGGGATTGCTGGGGCCGAACGGAGCTGGCAAGACGACCACCTTCTACATGATCGTTGGCCTCGTGCGCCCGGAATTGGGCCGAATCTATCTCGATGACGAGGACATCTCGACGCTTCCGATGTACAAACGTGCCCGCCGGGGTATCGGGTACCTCGCCCAGGAACCGTCGGTCTTCCGAAAGCTCACGGTCGAAGACAACGTGATGGCGATCCTCGAGTCGCTCCCAATCCCGGACAAGCAGCGTCGTGCGCGTCTCGAGTCGTTGCTCGATGACCTCTCGATATCGCACCTGCGGAAGACCCGCGCGTTCAAGCTGTCGGGTGGTGAGCGCCGCAGGCTCGAGATTACACGCGCGCTCGTGACCGAACCCAAGTTTCTGCTGCTCGATGAGCCGTTCACGGGCGTGGATCCCATCGCGGTGAGCGACATTCAGACGATCGTCGCGGGGCTCAGACGTCGTGGTATCGGGGTATTGATTACGGATCACAACGTCGAGCAGACCCTGGACATCGTAGATCGAGCATACATCATGTTCGAGGGTAAGGTCGAGGTGGCCGGGACCGTGCGTGAGCTAGTGTTCAACGAACAGGTGGCCGATCTCTACCTCGGACCGACGCTCACGAGCCGGTTGCGCGAACGGTTGGGAGCCGTGGCATGAAGACGTCCCTGCAACAGAGCCCGATTCTCAAGCAGGAACTGAGGATGAATCCCCGCCTGTACCAGGCGATGGATTTGCTGTACATGCCGTTGCTCGATCTCCAGCAGCACCTCAAAACGGAATTCGAGATCAATCCGTTCCTCGAGTTGGCCGAGGGTGATGACTCGGACGTGACGGACAGCAAGGAGACGGAATCTGCGGAGGAGAAGGACGAGGTAGACTGGGAGGACATCCTCCTCGATGGTTTCTCGGTCGGGGGAGCCCGCCAGGAGTATGAACATAAGGAATACTACGAACCCGTGGCCGTGGAGATCTCAGACCTCAGCGATCATCTGCGGAGCCAGCTTCAGCTGCTGACAATCACGGAGCGGCAGCTGTTTCTGGGCGAAGAGTTCATCGGCAATACGGCGGAAGACGGCTATCTCCGCGCGTCGCTCGAGGAGATTCTCGCCGGCGCGGATGAGCGCCGTGAGGAAGAGTTAGCACGGGCGGCGGCGACGTCGCGCAAGGACGAGGAGCCCGGGACGCCCGGACCGCTCGACGAGCCCTTCACCCTCGAAGAGGCGGTTGCGATGCTCGCGGTGATCCAGCGCCTCGACCCTGCGGGCGTCGGGGCCCGCGATCTACGCGAGTGTTTGTTGCTGCAGTTGGAGGACGAGGGTCAGCAGGAGACACTCGTCTACCGACTCGTCAGCGAAGCGTTCGACGACCTCATCGGGCACCGCTGGACGGAACTCGCCAAACGCTACGGCCTCGCGCCGAAGGATGTTCAAAACGCCGCGGACGAACTCGCCCGGCTGGATCCGAAACCGGGATTGCGTTTTGCGGGGAAGGCCGATGAGTACGTCGTGCCCGACCTCGTGGTCGACAATCCGGATGGGGATTATCGTATCTCGCTCAATGATGGTGGCATGCCGCGCCTGCGGATCAGCAAGGTCTACCGCGACCTCGCGAGGGACAAGTCACGCTTTGTCGGCGAGAACCGTGAGTTCATCACGCAGAAGCTGAACAGTGCGAGCTGGTTGATTCAGGCGATCGAGCAACGGCGGCAAACGATGCTCAAGGTCATGCATTTCATCGTAGACCGTCAGCGGGAGTTCTTCGAGAAGGGCGTCGAGTATCTGCGCCCGCTGACGTTGCGTGAAGTGGCGGAGGTGCTGGACCTCCACGAGTCGACGGTGAGTCGTGTCACGAGTCGGAAGTACGTGCAGACACCCCGCGGCGTGTATCCGCTCAAGTTCTTCTTCTCCAGCAGCGTGAGTACGACCACTGGAGAAGACGCGAGCTCGCGTGCGGTCAAAGCCCAGATCAGTAAGCTGGTCGCGGAGGAGGATGCCGCGCGACCGATGACGGACGCTGCCATCGTGAGCGCCCTGAAGCGGCGCGGCATCCAAATCGCGCGTCGTACGGTCGCCAAGTATCGAGAGCAGCTCGGCATTTTGCCGGCGCGGATGCGCAAACGCGTATGACCTGGGCCGCGGGGGAGACGGCGGAACTCAGTGTCCTCGTACCCGCAGCGGACGAGAGTGAGAGTCTCCCCGAATTCGTGCGCCAGTGTGCCGAAACGCTCCGCGACCTACCCTACGCGTGTGAAGTGGTCGTAGTGGATGACGGCAGTCAGGACGACACGCCGACCGTGTTGCGAGACCTCCGGGCACAGTATCCATTTCTTCGAGCAGCACGGCATCGGTCTCGGCGCGGAATCGCCGACGCATTGCGGACGGCCGGTGAGCTCGCGAGTGGTTCGATCTTCGTGTTCTATCCTGCCGACCTGCAGTTTCTCCCATCCGACATTCCGCAGCTTGTCGAGCCCATTCGGGCGGGCGAGGCGGACATCGTGACCGGTACGAAGCAGGGCGAGTACCAAAAGGCGTTCGTGTCCGGGGTCTACAACCGTCTCTGTCGGCTGCTCTTTGGCATCCGGGTGAGCGATCTGAACGCCGTCAAAGCGTATCGACGAGAAGTGATGGGTGTCGTGCCTGCACGGCCGGATTGGCACCGGTTCATGGTCGTGATCGCGGCGGCTGACGGGTTTCGCGTTTCCGAACGCCCGGTAACGCTGATGCCGCGTGAGGCAGGCAAATCCAAGTTCGGGCTGGGTCGAATCCCGGTCGGAGTGATCGATCTCATGTCCGTCTGGTTCCAGCTGCGCTTCGGGCGCAAGCCTCTTCTGTTCTTCGGCCTGTCCGGTGGGATTCTGTTCGCGATCGGCCTGCTCGTCGGTGTCGTCGCACTGATCCTGCGGTTCGGATATAACATTGGATTCCGCCCGCTCCTCGACCTGGTCATGGTGCTGGTGATCACCGGCGTGGCACTCTTCGGTTTTGGCTTCGTCGGTGAGATCGTCGCCGGAGCACGCGAGGAATTGCGGGCACTGAATCGCACTCTCGAGGACCTGCTGGGCGAGTTGCGACGGGAACAGTAGGCCGACCGCAGCGTTCTTGCAGGGGTTCTTTCTGCGCCCGTACATTCGCAGCTGGGGACACTGGGGCAGGGTGGCATGCGGGGGGAGGAGAGGAGGCCGCGAATGGCCACGTGGCAGATGGTCCCAGCCCGGCGATTCCTCGAGGTACTGG
Source organism: Gemmatimonadota bacterium (assembly GCA_039588295.1). GTDB lineage: Bacteria > Gemmatimonadota > Gemmatimonadetes > Gemmatimonadales > GWC2-71-9 > JAOTVV01. The sequence goes on along the minus strand of JBDHAB010000018.1, from coordinate 57,105 downwards.
TGGCCGTAGGGGTGGTGGGCTGGGTTGCGTGCTCAAGCGATGGGCTCGCACCGGCTCGGCCCACATCATTAGAAGTCCTCCCCGAGTCCCTCCTGCTCGAGCCGGGTGAATTTCTGGCGCTCACCGTTCGGGTGCTCGACCAACAAGGCCGACACCTCCCGGGCACTCCCGTCGAGTACTTCACGAGCGACACGACCGTGGCCACCGTCACGCCCGGAGGTGTGGTAACCGCTGAGGCCACGCGCGCCGACACGGCAGCGATCACCGCGCGGGTGCCGGACGGTCCACAGCGCGCCATTCCCGTCGTCGTCCAGCCACCACCGCAGACCATCCAGTTGTCTCCGGCGTCGGTCGTGTTGCGCCGCGGGGAGAGTACCCAACTCGTCGCAGTAGCGGTCGATCTCAATGGGGATTCCGTGCCGGGCATTCCCATCACCTTTGAGAGCGAGGACTCGTTGTTGGTGAACGTGTCGTCGCTCGGCGTCATCACAGCTGTCGGGATCCACGGATCTACACGAATCGTTGCGCGCTACGAGGCGCTTTCCGCGGCTGCGGTGGTGGCGGTTAACGCCATCGTTGCGAGTCCGTCGTTGAGCGCCCGACCGTTCGGCGTGGCAGTTTCGCTATCCGATCTCGTGTACGTCGCCAGACTCGATGTGACGGCATTGGGTACGACGCAACTCCCTTCGTACGCGTTCGCCGATGGACCGACGGTAGGCTTCACCGCGACGGGAGTCGCGTTCAACTCGATCGGTACCAAGGCCTACGTGACGAATCAGCACAGCCAGAATGTCGGCTTCATCGACGTCGCGACGGCGACCCAGACGGCGACCGTACCTGTCTCAGCAGATCCGTTCACCGTCAGTGTGGAGCCTGGTGACCTGCGACTGTTTGTGACCACCAACGCGGACGACGTAGCGGTCATCGACGTGGGAACCATGACGGTGGTAGAGCGAATACCCGTGGGCTGGGCCCCGAACGACGTCGTGTTCCATCCGTCTCAACCCCTGGCCTACGTATCGGCGGCGTTTAGTGGAACGGTGCATGAGGTTTCCACCAGCTCGCTGACGGTGCTCCGCACGCTTGTTGTTGGTGGCGCGCCGCAAGGACTCGCTATCGCCGCCGATGGGGCCGAGCTTTACGTAGCCGACGAGAGCGGGTCGCGCATCGCGATCCTGAGCGTGGCGTCGGGAACGGTCACGGAATCGGTTTCCCTCGATCACGGGGTCTTCGACATCGCGCTGTCGCCAGACGGTTTGCACCTCGTCGCAGGCGTGCCGTCCCGCGGGGCCGTGGTGGTCGTGGATCGGACCAGCCGCGCAACGCTCGGTGTGATCGACACCGGTGGCAGTCCGCGCCGGATCGACTTCAGCAGCGACGGCAAGACGGTCGTGGTGGCCAACGAGGCCGGATGGGTGGACGTGTTGGCCTGGTAGGCCGCTCAGCGTATCAGGAAGGTGGGCGCCGCGCCCCTCGCTCACCCGTCCCGCGGTAAGCGGATCCCGAAGCGCCCGAGGAATGCGACCAGTTCCTCCGTCAAAGGAGACCCTGCTCGGCTTCGCGAGCGGCCCGCCAGGTCGAGCCAGTAGACGCCGTCTCGTCGATACCGTTCGGTCTCCGCGTCAGAGAGTGGAACCTCGGAGAGGACGGTGTCTCCGCGCGCGGGTTGTCCCGAGGGTTCGGTGCCGGTTCGTCGCCATGCGAGGCGCCACCGGGTGCCGCCACGCTCGTAGAGGCGGAATCCATCCGCCTCCGCGACGTGGTATCCACCGTGCTCCACCAAACGCTCGAACTCCGCCACCATCTTCGCCACGTACCGCGCCCGGTCTTCGTCCGTAAGTCGTCGAGGGAAGTCCGGTGCGCTCTTGATGACCTTGGCCGGGCTCCCGACCGCGAGGCTGTACGGAGGAATCTCGCCCGAGACCAGCGAGTTGGCCCCGATCACCGAGCCATCGCCGATCGTCGTGCCGGGCATCAGGAACACCCGCCACGGCAGCCACACGCTCTTGCCGAGCGTGACGGACTGGTAGGTAACCGGATATCCATCCAACTGATTCAGCCACGCACCGTGGGTGAAGATCAAGCAGTGGCCGCCAATCCCGGTGTCGTCGCCGATCGTCACGGGCTTGGTTGGGTTGATGAACGCCATCTGGAGCACGATAGTGCGATCCCCGAGCGTGAACTTGGACTCGGGAAGCTGAGGCCCTCCCACGAAAACCTGCTCCCGGATCTTGGCGTCCTCTCCGATCTCGATCACCTCACACGAGACGTAGCTGAAGGTGCCAACACTCGAGTGTCGGCCAATCGAGACTCGCCGGCCGCGGACGACTGCGAGGAAGCCGATCTCCACGTGGTCGCCCAATTGCACTTCCTTGCCGACCACGACGCCGCCGAAACTGAACCGGACCCCGCGGCCAATGCGGTACCCGAGAAACAGCCGGTAGGCCAGGACCTTGAGCGGGCTCGGGAGCCAGCCGAAGAGCGCGATGTGACGCCAAGGGATGCGGTCCTTCGGAAGCAGTGACTTGGACACGGTCGTTGTGTGTGACGGGTGGTGAAGGAAGACGGGCTGCCGTCAGCCGGTACGCCAACCCATCCTTTCCGGCAGTCCGCGGTTTGCGTCGGAAATATACGTCGCTCCACTCGCGAGCGGGGAGCAGGACACTCGAGTGTCACCCCTGCACGTGGGATTGATTCTTTCAGGGCAACGCGAGACTTTTGATAGTGCGCTCTCCACCTCAGGCCGTGACCGTCTCGCCCCCGGAACCGTAGTTGCTCCGCCTCCCGTCGCGCGATGATCGCCTCAGCGAAGCGGAGTGGTTCGCGCTGCTTCTGCTGACCGATCTCGCCCGTCTCATTCCCGCGGATGATGTGCTCGAGGACGCCGTGCGACTCACCGTCGTGGACGGAGACGAGCGGGCCGGACACCTGCGTGCCTGTGTTGCCCACGACTGGTTCTTGGAACCTGGCGACGGTGTCGTGCGTGTCCCTCGCGGTGCACTGGCGACGGTGGTGGATGTGGCGGGTGCGGCCGTGGAGCAGCGGTCAACGGACCGAGACCGCCACGGACGCGTACCGTCGTTGGCAAACCCGCTCGTCGAAGCGGGGCTCGAGCGGGATCCTGTCATCTCGATTGCGGGGGCGACCCTCCGAAAGACAGTACTGGCAGCGGCAGGTCGCCGGCCCGTGCGCCTCGCGGCGCCGTGGCCAAACGGCAAGCGCTGGGCCGCCGCCGTCACGCACGACCTGGACGTGGTAGACCATTGGGGGGTGTTTACCGTACTGCGCCTGCAGGAGCTGGCGCGCAGGGGTCGACTCGGGCTCGCGGCTCGCGTCCTCGGGGCCGCAGTGGCGGCCGTCGGCCGAGATCCGGTTGGACGCGCGGCAAGGAACCTCCTCGCGGGCGAGGCGGACCGCGGCATCGCTTCAACATGGTTCGTGCTGTGCGGCTCACCAACCGTGGCCACGATGCGTGCCGGTGACCTGACCTATCGGCCGGAGGGGCGAAGAGCCTCGGCCATCGTGACAGACGTTGCCCACGGCGGCCACGAGATCGGGTTGCATGGCAGCTTCGAGACCCTCGAGCGTCCCGAGCGGTTCGTCGAGCAGCGTGCGCGGCTCGAGCACATTGTCGGAAAGCCGGTTTCTGGGGTTCGACAGCATTACGTGCGTATGAACCCCGGACGCACGCAACGAGGAATCGCCGATGCGGGCTTCGCGTACGATGCGACCTATGGGTTTCCCGACCGAAACGGGTTTCGGCTTGGTGTTGCGGACGTGGTACCAGGGTGGGACGTAGCGGCGGAACAGACGACTGATCTGGACGAGGTCCCGCTCATGTGGATGGACCGGGCGCAGAGCAAGTACCAGGGGATCGAGGATCCAACCGCCTGGGTCAATGATGGGCGAACGCTCGCAGAGGCATGTCGGAGTGTCGAGGGAGCCTGGGTCGGTGTGTGGCACCCCAATATGGCGCCCGCCCTGGGTTTTCCGGGAGCGCCAGCCGCGTATGATGTGCTTCTCGATGCGCTCCTTGCGGAGGATCCCTTCGTCTCAACGCTGACGGTCCTGACGGCATGGCGCCGAAGTCGCCGTTCGCTTCGCGCTGCGGGGCTGCGGACAGACGGCCGGCTGGATGTCCGGGTTGAGGAGCGGCCAGCGCACCCCGTCCAGATCGAAGATGCTGAAGGTCGAGTCGTCCAGACGGTCGAGCCGAGCGAGGAGAGGAGGCCGTCGTGAGAGTCCTCGTCCTCGCGCATTCATTCCCCCGCTACGAGGGAGATCCTGTCGGCTCGTTCGTGCTTCGTTTGGCCGTCGCGTTGCGCGATGAGGGAATCGAGTCCACGGTCATTGCGCCGGCCGGTGAGGGTCTGCGCCCGCAAGACGAGTTCGAGGGTATCCCCGTGGAGCGGTTCCGCTATGCGCCTCGTCGGTTCGAGACGTTGGCCTACGACGGCACGATGGCGCAACAGGTACAGAGCTCTTGGAAGGCTCGGCTTGCGATTGCGAGCCTCTTCACTGCCGAGGTCGTACGGGCAGGGAGAGTCTCCCGGCGGCTTCGGCCCTCGGTGGTGCACGCGCACTGGTGGTTCCCGGGCGGGGTGGTCGGTACCGTTCTCAGGAGCGTGCGGAGCGTGCCGCTGGTCACCACTCTCCACGGGTCAGACATCCGGGTGGTCGCAGGGCACGGGCTTGCACGGAAGGTGTTCCGGCACGTGATGCGTAGATCATCGGTCGTCACCGCGGTTTCGACTTGGTTGGCTCGAGAGACGACGGCAGCGGTGCCGGACGTGCGGCCGGTCGTTGCGCCAATGCCGATCGTTCCCGCGCTGTTCGACCCACCCGATGACCGCGCATCGGACAATCGGACGCTGTTCGTGGGGAAGCTCAATGCTCAGAAGGGCATCCACCATCTGTTGCGAGCCCTGGCGGTGATGCGCCACCCCTGCACGCTCGATGTGGTGGTCGGGGTGGGCAGCAGCGAGGAGCCCGCTCGTCAACTCGCCCGGGACCTGGGTATCGCCGAAAGAGTGCGCTGGCATCCGTTGCTCCCCCAGGATCAACTGGCGAAGCTGTACCGGCGCGCGACCGTCCTTGCGATGCCTTCGGTGGACGAAGGATTGAGCCTCGTGGCGATCGAAGCGCAGCTGTGCGAAACGCCGGTGGTGGCGTTTGCGTCCGGGGGGCTACCGGATGTCGTCGTCGAAGGGGAGACCGGTCACTTGGTGCAACCGGGTGATCACGCTGCGCTCGCCATGGCACTCGATGCGGTGCTCGGTCTCCCGGATCGCGGTGCGGGGCTCGGGCGGAGCGGGCGGCGTCACGCGCTCGAGCGCTTCGCACCGAGGGCGGTCGCGCAACGGTATGCCGAGATTTACGGAAGGGTCGTTGACCAGAGGGCAGGGGACTCGGACGGATGAACGATCGGTCGACGTTGCGTCGCGGAGTCGTCTGGGCTCTCCAGGCCGGGCTGGCCATCGTGTTGTTCGCCTTCGTTGGGCGAGCGCTCCTCACACATTGGGAGGAGTTTCGCGCGCTGAACGCTGACGTGACGATCCGCCCCGGTCCGATCGCGTTGGCGGCGCTCACGACGCTCGTCACCTACGGTTTCCTCATCGAAGCGTGGCGGCGGGTCATCCTTGGGTGGGGTGAGCGTCTGTCCTATCGCGACGCGGGGTACATTTGGACGGTGTCGAACCTCGGACGGTACATTCCGGGGAAGATCTGGACGGTGGCTGGCCTCGTGGCTCTCGCGCGGCGCGCCGGAGTGCGTGCCGGGACCGCGACCGCGTCGGGACTCGCGATGCAAGCACTCGCCGTGGGTACGGGAGCGGCCGTCATGGCGTCCGGGCTGCCGCGGGAAAGCACGTTGTGGGCCACCGTGGCCGCTGCGCTCCTCACGGCGGGCGTGGTGGGGGTCCTGGTGTGGGAGCCCGCGGGTGCCCGATTGATGCGCCTTCTCGGGGGTGGTGCCGAGGCGCGCGGGTTGCCGCTCGGGACCGCGCTCCTCGCTGGGGGAGCGACGCTTGCCAGCTGGGTCACGCACGGCGTCTCCTTCTGGCTCGTCTCGAGGGGTGTCCTCGCCGGTACGTCGCTGGCGATGTCGACGGCCATTGCGACGTTCGCGGCGGGATACGTTCTCGGCCTGCTCGCGCTGTTCGCTCCGGGCGGCCTGGGAGTGCGGGAGGCGGTGCTGGCCACGGTGCTGACCCCGATTGTGGGAGCGGGCGGAGCCGTGGTCCTGAGCGTGGCGTCCCGCTTGTTCCTGACGGTCATGGAGGTCGGAGTCGCGGCCCTTGCCGTCGCGAGTCGGGCTGGGGCGAAGGAGACGACCGGTGTCTGAGAACGGACGTGAGCGGCTCACGGAGTCGTCGTTCGAGCCACGGTGGCCAACGCTCAGTGCCGTCGGTCTGTTGAGCGTGTGGATCGCCTTGCTCTCGCTTCCCATGTGGACCGGAGAGTTTCTCGCCGGCCCCTGGAGCGATCAGTACTCGAGCGGGTTCGCGGTCCGGCAATGGGCCGTCGATCAGTGGCGGACGCTCGGACACTTTCCCCTGTGGAATCCCGAGATCTTTGGCGGCCTCCCGTTTGCCGGCGCCATGCATGGCGACATCTTCTATCCCACCGCGTGGCTGCGCCTCGTGCTGCCAGTCGGGCTCGCGATGAACCTCGGGTTCATCGTGCACTACGCCCTTGCCGGCCTCTTCCTGTATCTCCTGCTTCGGCTGCTCAAGTGCTCCTGGGCAGGATCAGTCACGGGGGCCCTCGCGTACCAACTGTCCGGCGTCATCGGCTCGTACGTGCAGCCGGGCCACGACGGGAAGCTGTTTGTGACGGCACTGCTGCCGCTGGCATGCATCGCGCTCGTCCTGGCGTTCAGGCGACAGCGGCTTGCAGGCCATGCGCTCCTCGCGTTGACCGTCGGACTCGGCGTGCTGAGCCCGCATCCGCAGATGCTCTACTACTTGCTGGTTGCCGCCGGCATCTTCGCACTCTACCTCGCATTCGGAGATGAGAGCGCGCCGACCCGAAGGGTGGCTGTGGGGCAGCTCGGTGCCGCGCTGGCGGCGGTCTTGTTGGGCTTCGGCATCGGCATGATTCAGGTCCTGCCGTTCTACGAGTATCTCCCTTACTCGCCGCGGGCGGAGACCTATCGGGGTTTCGAGGAAGCGACGTCCTACGCCATTCCCTGGTCGCACATCCCGGAGCTGTTCCTGGCCGGCTTCCTTGGCACGTCGCAGGACGGGACGTATTGGGCGAGCAATCCAATCAAGCTTCACTCGGAGTACCTGGGGCTTCCCGTCGTGGCGCTGTCGGTTCTTGGCCTGGCCGATCCCAGGAGGCGCCGTCTTGTCGTGTGGCTGTCTGCGATCGGGCTTCTGTTCCTACTCATCGCACAGGGTGCCGCGACCCCCTTTTACCGGGCATGGTACGAGGTCATGCCATTCATGAAGAAGGTGCGAGCGCCAGGCATGGCGCTGTTCGTGGTGGCCTTCGCCGTGTCCGCGTTCGCGGGGTTCGGCGTGCAGCGTTTGGAGCGGGGCGAAGGGAAGCGCCATGTTGGTGTTTGGTTCGCGGCGGGTGGGGTCGTGGTGCTGCTCGCAGCGTTGGGTGCCGTCGGCGGGTTCGCGCGGTTCCTGGCACTCGATGTTCAGGGGGCTGGGGGACGCCCAGTCGCCGCTGCCGACGCCGCGCAGGGCGCGATACGATTGGGGGCTGTCCTCAGCGGTGTTGCGCTCGTCGTGCTGGCGGCCCTCGCGGCGGCGTTGAAACGAGAGATCATCCCGGTGCTCGCCTTCGCGGTGGTGACGCCCCTCGTCATCGGAGCCGACCTCTGGCTCAACGCCAAGCCGTTCTGGACGTTCACTCCGATCGAGCAGGAACTGCTCAGTGATGACGCGATCATCGAGCATCTCCGTTCGACGGCCGGGCCGTACCGTGTGCTTCAGATCCCCAGGGCCGAGGTCTACCCCGGCAACACCCTCATGGCGCACGGCGTGCCGCAGGTGCTCGGATACCATGGCAACGAGTTGCACCGATTCGACGAGTTGCTCGGCGGGAAGAACGAGTGGAGGAATGTCGGCAGCCGCAACCTGTGGGATCTCTATGCCGTGCGGTTCGTTGTGGTTCCCGCGGGGCTCGTGGTCGAGCAGGGGATCCCCGGCTTCGACCGGGTGCTGCGTGATGTGGCGATTGGGTCGGGCCGTTCAGCCGACTTGTACGAGCGGAGTGACGGCGTGCGGTGGGCCCGCCTCGTGCCGGCCGCGCTGAAGCTCTCCGACGCCGAAGCCATCCCGGCGCTGGCGAACCCGCGGTCCGATCTCGACCCGGACCGTCTCGTGCTGATCGATCCCGAGTCGAGCCACGAGCCGGTGCCAGTGAGCGCGATGCCCGAGCCGTTCGATGTTGACGTGGTGGTCGAGGCTTGGGAGCCGGGTGCGATGCGCCTCCGCATCTCTCCCGAGGCTCCCGAGGACGGGTATCTGGTGGTCGGTGAGAACTGGTACCCGGACTGGTCTGCAACCGTGGATGGTGTGGAAGCCCAGGTAGTGCGAGGCAACGTGTCGATCATCACCGTTCCGGTCTCCGCAGGTGCGGAACAGGTCACGCTCGACTTCCGAAGCTCGGCCTATACGCGGGGACGTTTCATCACTTGGCTGTCCCTCATCGTCCTTGTGGCCGTCCTCATTGGACCACCGCTGACCCGGAGCCGACGTGCCTGACGATAAGGCACTGGTCATCATCCCGACCTACAACGAGGCGAGGAACCTCCAGCAGATCCTGCCGCTGGTACTCGAGCAGGACGAGCGTATCGAGGTCCTCATCGTGGACGACAACTCGCCGGACGGTACCGGGCGGCTGGCCGACGAGGTCGCCGCCGGGGAGCCACGCGTTCATGTGCTGCATCGAGAGGGGAAGTTGGGTCTTGGCACCGCGTACCGGGCGGGATTTCGCTGGGCGCTGGACCGCGACTACGAATTCGTCTTTGAAATGGACGCGGATTTCTCGCACGACCCCAAGCATCTCCCAGAGTTCCTGCAGGCCGCGGCCGATGCGGACCTGGTGCTGGGGTCGCGTTATCTGGACGGGCGTGTGACGGTCGTGAACTGGCCCATGCCGCGGCTGTTGCTGAGTTACTGTGCCAATATCTACGCCCGGGTGATTACGGGGCTCAAGGTCTGCGACTCTACCGGCGGGTTCAAATGCTATCGACGCCGAGTTCTCGAGGCGATTGACCTGGAGGCCGTTCACTCCAATGGCTATGCCTTCCAGATCGAAATGAGCTTGCGGGCCGCCCGCAAAGGCTTTCGCATCAAGGAAATACCGATCGTATTCGTGGATCGCACCGAGGGAGAGAGCAAAATGTCTGGCGCAATCATCCGGGAAGCCGTTTGGATGGTCTGGCGGCTGCGGCTCCAGGCGATCTTCAGGCGCCTCTAGGCGCTCGATGGCGGTGGGGGGCAGCAAGATGTTCGATGGTCAAGTGATCTACAAGATGACGGGGTCGGGCAACGACTTCGTGTTTCTCGCCGGGCGGAGCGAGTCGCTGGAGGACTGGGACGCCGAGCGCATCCGGGCCGTGTGTGCACGAGGAACGGGTGTTGGGGCGGACGGATTGGTGATTCTGCAGCCGGGTTCTGAGCCGAACGCGGTCCGATTTCACTTCTTCAATCGTGACGGAGGCCGTGCGGAGATGTGCGGCAACGCCGCCCTGTGTGCCACCCGGCTGGCCGCGTGGCTCGACATGGCGGATCCGTCCACGGTCCTGCTGGAGACCGACGCCGGTCGGGTGCGCGGCCGCTGTTTTCCCCGGCCCGAGGAGCGCGCCGAGATCGAGCTGTCCTCACCGTCGGAGCTTACGGCTCCCGCAATCGACCTTGCCGAGGGAGAGCAGGCCATGCGGTTGGCGACCGTCGGCGTACCTCACCTCGTGGTCGTGGTCGACGACGTCAGTCGGGTTTCCCTGGTGGAGCGGGGGAGGGAACTGCGGGGCCATGCGGAGATCGGTCCGGACGGGGCGAATGTGAACTTCCTCGCGAACGGACATGGGGAATGGAGCATGCGGACCTACGAGCGCGGTGTCGAGGCGGAAACGCTGGCCTGCGGGACCGGTGCCGTGGCCTGCGCCGCCACGCTCGTGGCCGTGCAGGGAGTCGCGACCCCCATCGACTTGCGGACGGCCTCAGGCAGTGTCCTCACCGTGTCCGCCGCTCAATCGCCAGATGGCCGCCTGGCGCGCCCGCGCCTGGCTGGCCAAGCGCGAATGGTGTTTCGCGCGATTCTGAGCGGTGCCACGGACTGCCACGTAGATCTCACGTGAGCCATCGCGGCACTTGGGGTTCGAGCGGGCGCGACTGTTGGCTGTCACCCAGTCACCGGGGCTTGGGCCCACTCGGGTCGCAACCAGTCTAACCAACCCTTGGATAACGCGTTAGGGAACTATCAACCATCAGCGCGCGACCGTTTTCCACAGACACGTTGGCATTTACTTAACATAACATATCTTATACGCATTGTAGCCGCACGCAGAGGCAATGGCGGACGGCAGCGAAAACACCGTGTCGCACTAGGGTCAAGCCCGTTGGCTAAAGGGTCCCGCTGGGGCCTGCAGCTCGGAGTTCGGCGAGCCTGACGCGTGCCTCGAGAGCGGTCGGAGCGGTCTCGTGATCGCGCATTATGCGCTCGTACGCCGCGATGGCGCGGGCGGTATCCCCGCCATTCGCAAAGGCCCGTCCGGCGTCGCTCAGGTACTGAGCGGCGAGGAAGCCGTACCAAGACGCGTCGGCCGCATTCTCGTAGGCCTCTCCGGCATCGGTTTGATTCCCGAGGTTCTCCAGTGCCGTTCCCAGAAGGCCATAGGCGGGTGCCAGGAACTGGTCGTCCAGGCCCTGGTCGATGGCCTGGCGGAGTTCCTGGGTCGCGAGCGCGGCCTGGTTCTCCAACAGACGAACTTGCGCGAGAATCACCACGGCCTCGTCAGCCGCGCTGGTTCCCCCGTAGCTGGCGATGAGGCGGGAAAGGTCACTGGCCGCGAGGGCGAGATTGCCCGTCTGCGTCGCGAAACGCGCCTGGTCCAGGGTCTGCCGGGCAGCGTTCTCTCGGCGTTGCTGATATTCCCGGACGAACCAGACCCCCGCCCCGAGGGCGATCACTGCCACCGCACCCCCGATGAGCCTGCGGCGATGTTTGGCCACCAACTCGATGAACTGCTGACCGGGATCTCGGGAAGCTGTCTGACGTTCTGTTGCCACGGGTCCTCTACGCGATTGCGTTTGTTGGAGTCCACCGACTCACAGATGTGTCATCGGGCGGCGCGAATCGCGGGCGCCCGCTCGAGTGGCCGTTTGGTGATGCCCCTGGGGTGACTCGAACACCCGGCCAACGGTTTAGGAAACCGCTGCTCTATCCAACTGAGCTACAGGGGCAACAGGCTCGATAAACTAACGGAGTCTCCGTGCCGATCCAACCGCCTGCACGGTCCACCGAAATGCGCGCAAGTGGCACCCGGCGACGGCTGCCACATCGGAACCAGTCGGGCTGTGCAGTCGCAGCGCGGTTTCGACGGGTCCAGCAGCCATCTCAGCTTCAAGCTCAAGCCGCGCACGGCTTCATCCATAACCTATAACTATCTTACATGAAATGACTTATAATCCGCCATCTCGTGTGGAATCTCGTGTTTTTCCACATGGTCCACACGGGCTATTCTCGGGCCGCGCGTGATGGCGGCCTCCAGTGCCTCAATTGCCGTCCGCGTCCCTTGGGCCGCAACCTCGACCCGCCCATCTGGCAGGTTGCTGACCCAGCCCACCAAATCCAACTCCTGTGCGCGCCGAAGGACGAACCAGCGAAACCCAACGCCCTGCACCCTGCCGGAGACCACCCACCGCCAAGCAACCGGTGCGGCGTTCACGTGTGAGCCCCTCCTTCGGCATCCGACCGGACTCGGCGCCGTCGGTGTATGAAGACATAGACGCCGAGCACCAGGGCGATGACGGGAATGAGCACGAGAGCCGCGCGCGAAGTGTATCGTCTGATGTCCGGGCTCGAGATCACGGCATCGATGCCGGTTACGACCCCGGCATGGCGACCCACATACCACCCAATGAAGGTGAGGATGGCGCACCAGATGCCCGCGCCCAGCGCGGTGTAGACGGCAAACCGCTCGAGACGCATTCGAGCGAGGCCCGCGGGTAAGGAGATCAGCTGCCGGATGACCGGAATCAGTCTGCCGACAAACGTGCTGACCTCGCCGTGTCGGCGGAAGAACCCCTCTGCCCGGTCGAGCGAGCTTTCACGGATCAGGAGAAAGCGGTGGTACCGATGAAGCAGCGGTCGCCCTAGGGCGACCGCCAGGTAGTAGTTGAAGAGTGCGCCAATCAGACTTCCAAGCAGCCCGGCACCCAGGGCGACGAAGGCGTTCATGCGTCCCTGCGCGGCCAGGTAACCCGCCGGCGGCAGCACCACCTCGCTGGGAAATGGGAAGAACGACGACTCCAGCGCCATGAGCAGCATGATTCCGGGGTATCCCAGACGGAGGATCGTCTCAGTGAGCCAGGTGACGACTGATTCGAGCACGACCTACGCCTCGCCCTGCGGAAATCCGTGTCTCCCCCGAAGCGGGACGAAGTGCGCCTCGCCCAGGTGGTCGTGGGCGAAGGTATCGCCGCGCCTCACGACGCGCACGAGTTCCTGGGTGCTCCCACGCTGAATCGGCACCACCAGCTTCCCCCCTTCAGCGAGCTGGTGAAGCAACGGTTCGGGCACAGCGGGGCTTGCTGCCGAGACAAGCACAGCATCGTAGGGTGCCTCGGGTCGCCAGCCCAGGGAGCCGTCACCGGCGATCACGAGCACGTTCTGCACGCCCGCGGCAGCCAAGGCAGCCATCGCCTGCTCCGCCAGCTCGCGGACGCACTCTACCGACACCACCCGCGGCACCAGGTGTGACAGGAGTGCCGCTTGGTAACCGGATCCGGTGCCCACCTCGAGCACGCGCTCGCGGCCCTGCAGGTCCAGGGCGCCCAGGTACTGGGCCTGCGTGCTCGGCTGGGAGATCGTCTGGCCGTGGCCGATGGGCAGCGCGGCGTCGTCGTAGGCTCGGCGACGCAGCGCCTCTGGCACGAACAGGTGGCGTGGCGTCTCCCCGAAGGCTCGGAGGACCGCCATGTCGCGAATCCCCTGCTCGCGGAGTGCCTCGACGAGCCGCGCTCGGTAGCCGCCGTAGGAGTCCGTCACGACGCTCCGAGCTGCCACCCGCGGACGTCTTCGAGCAAATCGTAGTTGGTGAGGTCGAGGTGCAGCGGTGTTACGGAGATGAAGCCGTCCTGGATGGCCCGGAAATCCGAATCCTCCCGACCCGACCAGGAGATTTGCCCGCCGCCGATCCAGTACCCGGTTCGCCCCCACGGGTCCTTGGTCTGCAGCAGCGAATCGGAATAGACCCGCCTCCCGAGCGTGGTAACCCGAATGCCGCCGATGCGGTCGCCGGGAATCGGTGGCAGATTGACGTTCAGGAGCGTCTCCTTCGGGAAGCCGTCCACGAGCACGATGTCCTTGATGAGGCGCTCGAGCCAGGGCCGATGGCTGTCGAGGAGGTCCACTTGGTCGCCTGCCAGCGAGACAGCGATTCCCGGGATACCGAACGAGAGGGCCTCCATGGCGGCCGCGACCGTACCCGAATACAGCACGTCTTCTCCCATGTTCGGGCCGTGGTTGATGCCGGAGACGACGAAATCGGGCCTCCGGTCGAGCAGCGCGCCCAACGCCAGAAGGACACAGTCGGTGGGCGTTCCATCCACTTGGATGGAACCGTCCGGCCGCCGAGTGGAACGCAGCGGCCGGCCGAGCGTCAGTGAATGACTGGCCCCGCTCTGCTCCCGGTCGGGCGCGACGACGGTGACACTGCCCACCATTCGGCACACGTCGGCGAGCACCTCCAACCCCCGTGCGAGAACGCCGTCGTCGTTACTGAGAAGGATGTTCAACGGTCGTGGCTCTACCCTCGAGCAGGTCGAGGATGGTCCGGAGTTCCGCCCGGAGGCTCTCGATCGTCTCCTGCTGGAGCGCGAAGCGCGCTTCCGTCTTGAGGGAGCCGGTCCTCCGGTACTGCTCGATTCGTCGGCGCGCACCCTCGATGGTGTACTTCTCCGTGTAGAGCAGGTGCTTGACGAGCATGATCAGCTCGATTTCGCGTCGCTGGTAGACGCGATTTCCCGATCGATTCTTCGCCGGATTGAGGAACCGGAACTGACTTTCCCAGTACCGCAGAACGTGCGGCTTGAGGTCGGTCAGCTGACAGACATCGCCGATCGAGAAGAACTCCTGTACAGGTTGCGAAGCCGTCATCGCCAATGCTCCGCCTTGAGTTCGCGTTCCATCAAATCCCGCACCGCGTGCTCCGGGTTCTTGCCCTCGAACAGGATGTTGGCCACTTCAGACGCAATTGGCAGCTCGACACCGCTGCGCTGTTCGAGGGCCACCGCCGCGCGGGCCGTCTTGATGCCCTCCGCGACAGTGCGTCGGCCCGCCAAGATCTCGGTGAGCGTTCGTCCTTCCGCGAGCTCGATTCCGAGGGCGCGGTTCCGTGACAACGCCCCGGTGGCAGTGAGAATGAGATCGCCCATTCCTGCCAGGCCGGAGAACGTGAGCGGCTTGGCGCCCAGCGTCTCACCCAGCCTGCTCATTTCCGCAAGCCCGCGCGTGATGAGCGCCGCAAGGGCATTGTGCCCCAGCCGGAGCCCGTGCAAGAGACCGGCCGCAATGGCAATCACGTTCTTGAGCGCGCCGCCTAGCTGCACGCCCACCAGATCCTCACTCGTGTAGACCCGGAAGTGCGCCGCAGAAAACGCTCGCTGTGCCGTGACGGCCGCGGCCGGGCTATCCGAGGCTGCCACAACCGCCGTGGGTTGGCGGGCAAACACCTCTTGCGCGAAGCTCGGTCCGGAGAGCGCGACCAGGGATGGGCCGGGAAGGGTCTCGCCGAGGACCTCGGTCATGATCTTCAGGCTGTCCGTTTCGAGGCCCTTGCTCACACTCACGACCGTCGGCGGGAGGTCACCGTCGAGCGCGCCCGCGATGGTTTGGCTCACGTCCCGGACCGCGTGGGACGGCGCGGCACTGACGACGAGCTCTGCACCGCGCACCGCCTCCGCCAAGTGGGGCACCGCCAGGACGCTCTCGGCGATCCGCGAGTCAGCGAGGAACATCTGGTTGACGTGATCGCGGTTGATCGTCTCGACGACCTCGGGCTCGTACGCCCAGATACGTACTTCGTGACCGTTTCTCGCCAGGAGGTCGGCCAGGGTCGTGCCCCAGCTCCCCGCCCCGATCACAGCGATCTGCATCGCTAGGCGTCCTTCCCGGCCATCTTGGCGCGGCGACCGAAGCGGTTCTCCGTACCGGACAGCAAACGGCCGATGTTGCTTCGGTGGGTGTAGATGATGAACACCGCGAGGGCGACACCGACCCACAGAATGAACGGACGCTCCGGCAACAGAAGGTGAACGGCGATCGGGAAGGTCACGGCGCCGAGGATCGAGGCCAGTGACACGAATCCAGTTGCCAGCAGCACGAGAATCCACACGAGGGCGCTGACGCCCAATGCGGCGGGGGCGAGCGCGAGCACGACGCCGGCGGCGGTGGCCACTCCCTTCCCGCCGCGAAAGCGGAGAAACATCGAGAACACGTGTCCGAGCACGGCGGCGCAGCCGATCAGGAGCGGTATCCACCAACGGCTGGCGGCCCCGGAGGCTGCGAGCGCGACTGGCACCGCGCCCTTGGCGACGTCTACCACCGCACCGCGCCCTTGGCGACGTCTACCACCCCGACCGGTACCGCGTATCTCCACCCTAGCACCCGGTACACGTTCGTGGCACCGAGATTCTTACTCCCGTGGTGCCGGAGGTCGAGACCGGCCACCCGACCCGCCAGGTAGCTGGTCGGGATGGACCCTACCAGGTATGCTAGCACGAGCCAAAGCGCCAGGCTCATCGGCCGGGCCGCTTCAGTCTGAGCTTGATCACCAGCGGTGAGCCGACGAAGCCCCACGCCTCACGGAACCCGTGCTCCAGGTACCGCTGGTACGAAACTGGAATCGACTCGGGTCGGTTGGATACGACCGCGATCGTCGGTGGGGTGATCCCAATCTGGGACGCGTAGAGCAGTTTGACCTCCCTTCCGGCTTCTTGCGGCGGCTGCGTGCGTTGCACCAGGTCCCGCAACACGCGATTCACTTCGGCGGTGGACACGCGACGCTCGCGCTCAGCGGCCACCTGCAGAATCGTGTCGAGCACTTTTCGGGCACGCTGGCCCGTTCGAGCCGACACGTACAGGAACGGAACCGCTCTGAGGAACGGAACACCTTCGGTAACCGATCGTTCACCCCGGGTCGCAGTAGTGGTTTCCTTGTCATGCACCAAATCCCACTTGGTGACGGCAACGATCAGTCCACGTCCCCGCTGCCATGCCATCTGTGCGATCTTCAGGTCCTGGACGCTTACCCCCTCCGTAGCGTCCACCACGACCACACAGACGTCCGCGCGTTCAATGGCTCGCTCGGTCCGTAGTGTCGAGTAGAACTCGATCTCATCCTCTACTTTCGATCGCTTCCGTAACCCCGCTGTATCAATGAAGTTGAGCGTAGTTCCGCGGTACCGCAAGGGGGAGTCCACCGCATCTCGTGTGGTGCCGGACTCCGGAGCGACCAGCGCCCGCTCCTCACCCAGCAGGCGGTTCACGAGGCTGGACTTCCCGACATTGGGACGGCCGATCACCGCGACCTGAATGGCGCCGGGTGGCGTGTCGTCCTGTTCCGGGGGCAACAGGGCCACAATGCGGTCCATCAGATCGCCGCTCCCCTTCCCGATGGCGGCGGACACCGGCAGTGGGTCTCCCAGCCCGAGTTCGTGAAACGCATGATGGGACGTGTCGTCTGGAAGGTCGTCCGCCTTATTTGCCGCGACGACAACGCGCGCAGCGCAGGGGCGCAACAGGGCTGCCACGTCGAGATCTCCCGGATGCACGCCGACTGCCGTATCCACGACGAGCACGATCACGTCCGATTGATCGATGGCCGCCTGGATCTGCCGGCGGATGCCGCTGTGCAGCACGTCCTCGGTCCCGGTACTCCAGCCGCCGGTGTCGACCAGCCAGAAGTGCCGCCCGGCCCAGTCGGTGGTTGCGAAATTGCGATCGCGGGTCACCCCGGGGCGGTCATCGACGATGGCTACGCGTCCCCCAACGATGCGATTGAACAGCGTCGACTTGCCGACGTTGGGGCGCCCCACGATCGCTACGGTCGCGCCCCTCACCGCAGACCCCCCTCGATGAGCACGTCGGCGAAATCGAAGGAGAGGTGAAGCGGTGCCGGTGCAGACTGTGCCACGGTGTCGACCGTCAGGTCATCGAGAAACAGCCCGCGATCGTTGACCGCCTCGGCTGGAAGGAGCACCAGATCGAGCGCCTCACGATGCTCCAGCGCGCGTTGGATGGATCTTCCCGGTAACAGCCCGGCGGACGTGACCGTCGGTCCGAAGAGATCGTTCTCGACGATCACGAGTTCGAACTGCCCGCCTACGGCGTGCTGCAGCGTGCGCAGGACGTCCGGCATGACCCGACCCATCGCCGTTCCAGTGACGACACCGATCCGCCGGCCCGCCAGTGTGCGGTGGCCCGCGTGGGCTTCTCGGATCCGTTCCTGCAGAAACCGTACACTGCCCACCCCATTCTCCGCTTGCTCGAAACCGTCGTAGCGCTGGGCCGGAGGTAGCGGCACGCCTGCGCCGAGATAGAGATCGTCCGAGCCATAGATCCAGTGGTATCCCCGCGCAGCCCGTGCGCGCGTGGCGAAGCGCTCGACCAGATCCAGGGCGGCACGGCACTCTTCCGCGTACGGTTCGCGCACCAACTCGTACTTGCTGTACTCGGTAAGACCCACTGGCACGACCGATACTGAAAGGACGGGAGGTCCCAGCGCGTAGAGATCCTCGAGGCTGCGCTCGAGCACGGCGCCGTCGTTGACTCCGGGCTGCAGTACGATCTGCGTGTGAAACCGGATGCCCCCGGCCGCGAGCCCTGCCAGCTGCGGCACGATCTCGGGCGCGCGCGGGTTGCGGAGCAGCCTGCGTCGGAGGACGGGATCGGTCGCGTGGACGGACACATACAGTGGCGACAGCCGATACTCCAGGATCCGGTTCACATCCTTCGACTTCAGGTTGGTGAGCGTCGCGAAATTGCCGTACCGGAACGACAACCGATAGTCATCGTCGCGAATGTACAGGGTATCGCGAAGTCCCGAAGGCAGCCCATCAACAAAACAGAAGTCGCAGCGATTGGCACAGCGGCGGATTCTGGGTGGTTCGAGCTCGATTCCCCATGGCACGTTCTCGGGCCGCTCCACATCGAACTCAATGACTTCGCCATCGGATGAGCTCCCGCGCAGGCGCACGTGTTCGTCGGCGCTGAGGAATTCCCAATCCAGAAAGTCCTCCAGCTCGCGTCCGTCGATGGTGTGCAGCTCGAACCCTGACGTGATGCCGAGGTGTGCAGCGAGCGAGCCTGAGGCGACGGATTGAACGCGGATCATCGGCTGGGAACCGGTTATCTCCTCATGTCCGCCCGGTCGACGGACGAAGAAAGATAATCGGCGACACGGGGATCGCCGGCGAGCGGAGCGTGAAAAAAAGCGGCGCGCTCAGCGGCGCGCCGCACGGGTTCGGTCCTGTGGGCTGCTACGGTCGACGATACCGCCAGGCGGCCACGCCCCCGACGTCGGTCCGCACCGACAGCGCGTGGCGACGCCGAGGCTCCAGTGCCGGGATATCGGCCGGAACCGTGGCCAGTACGTTGCCCTGATCGTCGAGGAATTCGAATTGGAGCGTTGTGGGACCAAGTTGACGCGGAGTCATATTCGCGACCGAGCCGTTAACCAGTGCTCCTGAGGCCGTTGGAGCGAATTGGGTGACCGTGACGCCCCATCCGATTCCGGAGTCCGCGAGGGCAACGTACTTCCGTACGGAGTCGGTGTTGCCCGCCAGATCCCACGCCGCCGCCATCATGCGCACGCTCTGCGGATTGAGTGGGTCGATCGCGATCAGCCGTCTTGCGACGTCGGTGAGCTGCTCCGCGTCTCCCAACGCGTAATAGACGCGTGCGCGTGCGGCGTGTGTGCTCTGGAAGTGCGGGTTCCGGTCGGCGGAGACACCGAGCAGCTTGGCTGCTTGTTGGGGGAAGCCGTCATTGAAGATGCTCGCCCCTGCCTGTGTCAGGGAGGGGACGTCGACATCCTCGAGGCCGGCCAGCCGATCGATCATGCGGTCCATGGACGTCGTGTGCCCCATCATGGAGTATCGTCGGAGGAGGCGCAGCGCGGTCTCGCCGTCGCCGGGGTACTGCTCCAAGAAGCCCTCATACGACTGGAGCGTCGGGGCAAAGGCCGCGGTGGCTGCCGCGCTGTCCCGCTCAGCCGCCTCGAGTGCTGCCGGTAGCGCGGCACGTGCGGCCGCGATCCGATCCGCCAGCATCGTCGAGTCGCGCTGGACGGCCTGTCGCACGTTCGGTCTGAGCCGCTTCCCCGCCCACTCGGCATTGAGCTTGGCCAGCCGTACGGAGTCTTCCCGGATCGCCTTGCCGAGGGAATCCCTTCGCACGCGTGACTGCATCAACTGCCCCACCGCGGGCTCCTCGAAGGCTTCAGCCTCGCGCCCCCGGACGAGGTCGAGCATCGCCTGACGCTGCCGTTGCTCGAGCGCCGGATCGCCCCCGGCCAGCTCCACTCCGACGCCGACGTATTTCGACGCGGAGTCGAACTGCTTCTCGGCCGTGTACATCATTGCCATGAAGAACGGCACTTCGGCGTCGTCCGGTCCGAGCGACCGTGCGAGGTGAAACAGCATTGTAGCGGAGTCGAGGCGGCCCTCCTGCCAGTTGCGCAGCGCCGCCGAGCGGACGTCTGGCTGAAGGCGCCCCACGTATGACCGAATATCATCTGCGCACTCCGGGGCCAGCTCGAGCGCGTTGCGGAAGGCTGAGTCCGCTCCGATCGGATCTCGCTTGTACATGAAGTAGCGGCCGAGGTAGTACCACGCGCCGGGGTTGTCCGATTGGCGGTTTTCCACGATTGCGCGTGTGAGCACTTCGTGGGCGCGCCGCAATCGATCTTCGCGTTGGTCCTCATCCCGTGCCTCCACCGCGAGTTTCAGATGCTGCATGGCGCCGTTCACGAGGTGGTGTCCAGCCTTGATCTTGCACGGATCTTCAGGGGTAACCCACTCTTCCTGCGCGTGGAGCGGGGGGGTTGTTGCGGCGAGTCCAAGAGTAGCGAGTACTGACGCGAGGAGCATCCGGTGCGTGCACATGACGGTTCTCCCTTGCGGGCGTTCCACTGTTCCCCGATTGGTGAGAGATAATGCCTCGATCTCGCCTCGGCAAACCCAGCCGGGGTGGCGCGGCGGTGTGGCGACTGGGGAGCCCTACGCCGTGGGTTCGGCGTCTGCTCCCTCGATGACGCGGGCGATCGCGTAGATGAGCCCCGCACCGGACTCCGGGAACGCGGTCCATTGGAGCTGCTTGTACGCCCCGTCCTTGCAGCGATACCGGTTCCGGAACGCCAGCGTTGGCGCTCCGCTCGTGAGCTTGCCCACTTCCGCAACCGTTTCGGTGCGATCGTACGGATGGATGAACTCGACGAACGGCATCGACAGCAGTTCTTTCGTCGTGTATCCGAGCACGCGTTCGAAGGCTGGGTTGACCCGCTTGAAGTAGCCGTCCATACCGGCGATGCAGAGCATATCGACGGCGTACGTGAAGAACCGCCCAACATCGTAGAGCTGATACTCGCCGGAGAACGCGGCGGTCACCTCGACGCCGCATGCGTGGCAGTAGCGCGCTCCGTCGACGAGCGCTGTTTGGCACCGCTCACAGGTCGGCTGTTCGGTCACGAATGCTCCCGGAAGAAGCGGTAGCGGAGGGTTGTTCTCCACTGCTGGATTTCCGACGAATCGGCGCATGCGGGCCCCGGAAAATGCCCGAGTGGCTCGCGACCGAAACGAGAGCGGGCGACCGGATTCGAACCGGCGACGTCCAGCTTGGGAAGCTGGCATTCTACCCCTGAATTACGCCCGCAAAAGGTATGTCAATCTCGCCCTGCAAAGCGTGGTCGTCAAGACAGTTAGCCGACGCTCGTGCATCACAACGTACGTGGTCGAGACCGCCGAGGCGGTCTCGGTCGAGAGCTCGTGTTTGGCTGCCCCGCGCCAGCCTGGTGGTTGCGCGTCCGGTTTCGAGTCTGCAGCTTGGGCGCCTCGTTATGCTGCGCGGCCCGTCACGCAGGTGACGTTCAAGGAAGCCGTGGAATCAGTTTCATCAATCGGCGGTCCTCTCGATCGCTGAAGGAGGCACCGTGGACGAGTTCTTGGCGTTTCGGAAGATGATCACCCCCATGATTATCCAGATCATTTTCTGGGTTGGCGTAGTCGCCTGCGTGATCACGGGATTCGGGGCGATGGGGCAGTCCTTCTTTGCAGGCCTCATGATCCTATTGATCGGGCCCCTCGTCGTCCGCATCTATTGCGAACTCTTGATCCTCCTGTTCCGAATACACGACACCCTCACGGAAATCAGGGACCGAACGCCGAGTATCGGACGGTAGCAGAACGCGGCGAGGGAATTCAGCTGACGGGCACGCACAAGCCCCTGCGCGAACGGCGCAAGGGCTTGGCGTTGACGAATGCCGCTTGTTACTGCTGGACGGTGTAGCGGGCGGCGACGATTTCCTCTCCAACACCGTTCAGCGTGAACGGAGACGAGCCATTCGCGGCGAGTGTCATCGGCTGCACAGAGCTCGTCATGATGACGTTACCCTGCGCGTCGAGGAACTCGAACATCACGGCGGGAGCAGCGACTTCCTCCTCTTTGGGGTTCACCAGCCGTCCCTGAACCGAATAGCCTCCCTCCACCGTTTGCTGCTGGTCGATTTGCACCTCGAAGGTCAATGCCTCGCGGCGCTCGAGAACGGCAAGTGTGGAATCATCCTTCCGCTGTAGCTGGTACGATGCAGCGAGCAAGTTCAGCGACTCGACATTCTGCGGATCGACTTCAACGAGGCGCAGTGCCGCCGCTTCCATTGCGAGTGCTGCTTCCTCCTTCTCAGGTTCCGATTCGGCCACGTCGTTGTGTATCGCGAGGTATGCGTTGGCCAAGTTGTAGAGGCCCGGCCGGAAGAACGGATTGCCTTTCAGGCCGAGCTCGAACGCTTCCGCGGCATCGGTGAAGCGCTCGGCGCGAAACAGGATCTCACCAGTACGAAACAGGTCCAGGGGATCCATCTGCTCGGCGAGCATCATCACGCTGTCGTAGAGGACCAGGGCCCGCTCGGCTTCGCCGGCTTCCGAGAGCGCTTGAGCCAGTCCCATCAGTGCCTGGGGGTCATTCGCGTCGATCTGGTCGCGGTAGCGCGCATACCACGTTGCCGAAGAGTCCCATTGCTGCATCATCCCATAGATCAAGCCGAGGTTGAACACGGACGTCTCGTAATCCTGCGCCCGGCTCGAGTCGGCATCCCCCGATTCCACCACCGCCTTGAAGTAGTGGACGGCGCTGTCCAACTCGCCCTCGTTGCCGAAGATCCGGGCAAGGTAGAACGCGGCCCGACTGTCATCCGGGTAGATGCGGTTGGCTTGGCTCAGGATCGACTTCGCCCCCTCGAGCCTTCCGGTGCGCATCGAGTCGATTGCCTGATTGATCGTCGGTACCCACAGGACCTGCCGATAGTACAGGATGTCCTCCGCACATCGCGGCTCGAGCTCTGCCGCCCGATCGAACGCGGAATCGGCGCCGATGAGATCTCGCGTCATCACGTAGTATCGTCCCAGGAAGTACCACACGCCCGGGTTCTCCTCCTGCCCGCGATCGAGCGCGTCATGCAGGTTCCGCTCCGCGTTATTCAACATCGATTGTCGCTTCACGGGATCGCCCTCTTCGCTCGCTCCTTTGATGTAGACCACCGCGCTGTTGACGAGGAAGTGGCCCTTCTTGATGTCGCAATTCGGCTCGCGGTACCCACCCTGCCCCACCGCTTCCGATGCTGGAACGGTCAGTGCCGCAGCGATCGCAGCCGCTGCCACCAGGTTCTTCATTCCGTCGCTCCTTTACTCACCGATTGAATACCCGACCTCTGTTCCACTGTCTCGCAGCATCGCCTCCGCGCGCTGCTCAGCCTCACGCGCGACCGTGAGTGCCGGGAGTCCCAGGCGTTCGGCCGCCGCTACAACGTCGTCATACTCTGCTTTGAAACGCACTCCAGTGGGTGTTTTCCACGCCTTTACTCGTACCCGGGAAGCGCCTTCAAGCTCCACTTTCAGCTCGCTGCGTGCAAGGGTTGCCCGAGTCGCCGGCCAGCGCCGAATTCCACCAGTCGTGCCGTGCACAAACAGCGCCGTGATGACGCGCTCGACGGCTGCGGCCGGAACGAGCGCCTCCACACGGATGCTCACGCGCCCCTTCTTGCCGTGCGTCGGCCAGGCTTGGCAGTCCACGGCGCCGGCGTCGAGCAGCGCGGTCCGCAACGGCTCGACGTACTCCGGCTGCATGTCGTCCATGTCGGTGGCGACGACTTCGACGACCCCCGCCTCATGCGCCGACTCTGCGAGCATGAGTCGGAGTGCTCCCGGGTAGCTCGCCGGGTTGCGTGTCCCGGCACCCCACGCACTCGCGACCATGCGCCAGCGCGACGGCGGTGATCCCCGCGACAGCACGCGCAGCAGCACGGCACCGGTCGGTGTGGTTGCCTCTCCCTCCACGGGAGCTCCGATTGTGACGTCCATACCTTCCAACAACCGGGCCGTCGCCGGTGCCGGCACTGGTAGATGGCCGTGTGCCGCCTCCACCCAACCCGTCCCCAGTGCCACGGGGAGATTGTACACGGCGTCCACGCCGAGCCGCTCAAAGCCCTCGACCGCTCCGACGATATCGAGGACGGCATCAACGGCGCCGACTTCGTGGAGGTGCACCTTGTTCGGAGCCACACCGTGTACCTGCCCTTCCGCCTCGCCAAGCAACCCGAAGGCTCGAACCGCCGTGTGCTTCACGGAATCCGAGACGTCGGCCCCGCGCACGAGCTCGATGAGATCCCCGACCGTTCGACCGTGACCGGACACGCGCGATTGGGGGATCGCGAAATCTACTTTCGTGGCAGAGACGGAGGCCCGGTCCACGCGGTCGATCACGACGGTGACTTCGGGAAACCCGACTCTCGCCGGTAGGCCTGTGAGCCACGATTCCTCGAGCCCCGCATCTACCAGGGCGCCGAGTGTCATGTCACCGCTGATTCCGGCGGCGGGATCGAGGATCGCGATTCGCATCGTAGCGTGGCTCAAACCTGTAATTATCAACCACTACGTCCGGTATAGCCACCCCGCCCCAGTGTTGAACAACACCACCGCTTCGTCGGCCTGCACCTCACCGGTCGCACGCAGGTGTTCCAACGCTGCCAGGGTCGCCCCGCCTTCGGGACATGCGTCAATTCCCTCGGTAGCCGCGATCCGCCGCTCGGCCGCACTGAGCACCTCGTCCGTCACAGCGACGGCGGCGCCTCCCGTCTCGTTGATGCCTCGAAGGATGAGGGGACCGCCCAGGGGAGCGGGAACGCGGAGGCCGGATGCGATGGTCCATGGGTCATCCCACGGTTCGGTCTGGGTGCTCCCGGCCTCGAAAGCGCGGACGACCGGGGCGCAGCCCGACGATTGCACACTGTAGAGCCGAGGGACCCTGCCCTGCACCCATCCGGCGCGCAGGAGGTCCGTGAACGCGATCCACATCCCGATCAGGCCCGTCCCACCCCCAGTGGGGTAGACCACGGCGTCCGGAAGGGTCCAGTTGAGCTGCTCGGCGACCTCGAGTCCCAATGTCTTCTTGCCCTCGATCCGGTACGGTTCTCGCAGCGTCGAAACATCGAACGCATCGTGCTCCGCGGCGTATGCGCGTGCCGCCTTGCCGCAGTCCCCAATGTGCCCGTCCACGAGACGCAGGTCCGCACCGAACATCTCAATCTGCTGGAGGATTCGGGGTGGTGTGGTTTTAGGAGCGAACACGTGGACGGGGAGTCCCGCGCGCTGCCCGTAGGCACTGAGTGCAACCCCCGCATTGCCGGCGGTGGGCGCGGTCAACGCCCGTGCACCGCCGGCACGGGCCCGCGTGACGGCCGCAGACAGGCCGCGCGCTTTGAACGAGGCCGTAGGGTTGGTGGCTTCGTCCTTGATCCAGAGCGCTCGTACGCCCGCTGCCTGCGCGAGACGAGGCACCGGGACGAGCGGCGTCCCGCCTTCTCCAAGCGTGACCGGTTCATCCGCGTCGGTGAGCGGGAGCCACTCGCGGTAGCGCCACATGGTCCACGGCCGGTCCGCCAGCCGGTGCTTGATCTCGGGCTCGGGCTGGGTCTGGTATCGAACGAGCCACGGTGCACCGCAATCCGGGCATACCGTGGGCAACCCGTCCGCGGTAGCGGTTGTGGCACAGGCCGAGCAGTGCAGCGACCACTGAGGTGTCATGGTTTGACGCTCTCGAGAATTCGATCGGCGAGTTTGAGGGAAAAGCCCGGCAGGGCCGCGATCTCTTCGGGTGTCGCGAGCCGCACGCCGGCGAGGCTGCCAAACTGCTCGAGCAACTGGCGTCGGCGCTTGTCTCCTACGCCGGGAATGTTCAGCAGCTCCGACGTGACGGTACGTTGGGTGCGCCGCTTACGACTGTAGGTGACGGCGAACCGGTGCGCCTCGTCCCGGGCTCTTTGCAGGAGCCTGAGCGAGGGGGCGCGTGCCGGGAGCCTGAGGCTCTGCTTCCGGCCCGGAAGAAACACCTCTTCCTCCCGTTTGGCGAGACTCGCGGTCGGCAGCTCGGCAACGCCCAGCTCTTCCAGGGCTGTCACAGCCGCATGGAGCTGCCCCTTGCCGCCGTCGATCACGAGTAGATCGGGGAGGGGCTTGTTCTCCTCAGATCGGCGTCGGACAAAACGCGTCACGACCTCGTGGACCGCGGCATAGTCGTCCTGTCGCGGAGCCTCGGCGCCTGATTCCTCCGACTCGGCGAGACCACGAATCCGATAACGCCGATACTCACTCTTCTTGGGCCGGCCGCTTTCGAACCACACGAGCGATCCAACGGTGTCGCGTCCCTGGTTCGTGGACACATCAATGCAGACGAAGCTCCGCGGCACGATGGTGAGGCCAAGGTCGCGGCCCAGCGCGTAGACGGGATCCTGGACGCGCTCCTCGGTTTCGAACGACTCGAGCTTGAAGCTCTCGAGCAGGTGTCGTGCGTTCTGATCGGCGAGCGCGACCAGGCGTTGGTTCACCCCGCGCTTGGGAATCAACCAGTCCGCGTCGGGCGCGAGCTGCGCCAGGGCCTCGAAGTCGGCGGGGACGAACGGCAGTACCACCCGCCGCGCGCGTGTTTCGGAGACCAGGTAGTGTTGGACGACAAAGCGGCTGAGAATCTCGGCGTCCGATGTTTCCGCCAGATTCTGGAAGAACCGCTGCTCGCGCGCAACCATCTTGCCCGTTCGTACCCGCACCACGACACCGATGGCGTCATCGCCGTCCCGGGCGAATCCGAGCACGTCGGCATCGCGCCCTCCGACGACCTCCACGCTCTGTGGCTGTTCGAGCTGCTCCAACCACTGCAGCGCGTTTCGAATCTCTGCGGCGCGCTCGAAGTCGAGGCGTGTGGCCGCTTCCTCCATCCGCTCCCGCAGCCGGGCCCGTACCACCACCGTCTTTCCCTCGAGAAACGCAACCACGTCGTCGATCATGCGTCGATACTCCTTCCTGCTCTGGAGGTCGACGCATGGCGCTAAGCAGCGACGGATGTGGTAGTCGAGACATGGTCGATCGGGCGCCTCGGTTGGCAGGTCGTAATGACACGAGCGAACCGTGAAGAGCCGCCGGATGATCCGCAGCGTTCGGCGCAACACCCCCACGTCCGTATAGGGACCGAAGAACCGGGCAGCTTTGATGTTGAGACGGCGCACGACCAGCACTCGAGGAAACGGCTCGTCGAGCGTTACGGCGATACGCGGGTAGCTCTTGTCGTCACGAAGTTGAACGTTGAAGCGGGGCCGATACTCCTTGATGAGGTTGTTCTCGAGCAGGAGCGCCTGCGACTCAGACGGCACCACGATTGTGTCGAGGTCGTGAATCAGGCGCAGCAGCATCCTGTTCTTGGGGCTGTGCGAGTGATCGCTCGTGAAGTAGTTCCGGACTCGCTGCTTGAGCCGCTTGGCCTTACCGATGTACAACACGGCCCCACCGGCATCCTTCCACAGATAGACGCCGGGCTCGTCCGGCAAGGCGGCGAGCTTACGCTCGATGTCAGGCGGGAGGTCGACCATACACTCTCAAAATGCTGCGTTTCGCGAGACCTTCGGCGTTCGGCTTCGCCGTCCGACGGGACGCCGCGGGGTCCGCCTTCTAGCGCCGCCGCAACAGCTGTCGCGCGTCGGGATGTCCCAAGGCCGCCGTCACCCCACCGTAAGCTAATCCAAACCCCGCAAGGGATCCGAGGGCGGCGACCCACAGAGATTGTTGCAGGAGGCTGGCGAGCCAGAGGCCCAGGAGCGCCGCGGGCACGACGGCGACGATACAGGTCATGATCGCTCGGAGTTCGGAGGGTCCCAGCAGGCCTGTCACCTTGCGAGACAACGCACCGTAGTTGAGCAGCATGTTGACATAGGCGCCGGTCGCCGCGCCGAGGGCGATTCCGGCCGGGCCGAAGTACTGCATCAAGCCGTAGGCCGTGCCCGCGGAGACGATCACAGAGAGCACGGCGATGCTCACGGGCGTCCGGGTGTCCCGAAACGCATAGTGCCCGGAGGCGAGGAGTTTGAGCGATGCTTGTGCCGGCACTCCGATCGCGTATGCGGCCAGCACGCCCGCTGCGATCGCCGTCTGCGTTGCACCGAACGCGCCCGTCTGGAACAGGGCACCGAGGATCTCCGGTCCGAGTGCGGCAAACGCGACGGCCGAAGGCAGTACGAAGAACGCGATGCGACGGAGGCCGGTCGCCACCCTGGCGCGAAGCACCGCGTCGTCGTCGTCGGCCACGTCACGGCTCAGCTCCGGGAGCGCCACTGCCGCCACGCTCACGCCGAACAGCGACACCGGGAGGATCGCAACGAGCTGAGCGTAACCCAAGATCGCCACCGAACCCGGGTCCAGCAGCGACGCAAGCTGGGTGTCGATGATGCTGGAGACCTGGTACGCCCCTGCGCCGAACACCACCGGAACCCAGGCGCGCATGACGTGGCGCACACCGGGCGTGTCGAGTCGCAGGCTCCAATGCACTCGCTCGATCAGCCGTACGGTGGTCGGAAGTTGGATTGCCACCTGGAGCACGCTTCCGAACAACGCCCCCCACGCGAGCGCGACCACCAGACGAACGTCGAGCAGCGCCCCACCCAACACGATCAAGGTCGCGATTTGCACGATGTTCCACACCGCCGGCGCCGCGTAGGAAAGGAAGAACCGGCGGTGGGTGTTGAGCACGCCGAGACACCACGCGGAAATGATGAGGACCCCGAACATGGGGAACATGATCTCGACGAGCCTGATGGTGAGATCGCGCGTGGACCCCGAAAACCCTGGAGCGACAAAGCCCGTGATGATCGGCGCCAGGAGAATGCCGAGGAGTGCCGCACCGGCGGTCAGCAGGATCAGCAGCGAGACGATCACCCCGGCGAGCCGACGGGCGCCGTCAGTGTCGCCACGCTCGATCATGCCCGCGTAGACGGGAATGAACGACGCCGAGAGTGTCCCCTCGCCGAGCAGGTTGCGGATGACGTTCGGAATGCGGAGCGCCGCGCGAAACGCGTCGGCGGCCGGGCCGTCACCGAAGTAGTGCGCGAAGACCCGCTCCCGCACGAACCCGAGGATTCGAGTGAGCAGAATCCCCGCGCCGACGCGGGCGGCCAGACGACCCTCGGTGTGCGCCATGCCTAGTTGCTGGGCGGCGCGGGCGGACGTCCCGCATCCGGCGTCGCGGTCGCATCGAGCTGTCCCTGCAGGACGTCGACGTCGTCCTGCAGGGCTTGGACGGTCCGTCGCAGCTCGTCGAGATCATCCTCCAGCAAGAGGAGGCGCCGGGTGAGTTCCTCAACGACATGGAGTCCCGGTTGCTCGATCGGGACGGAGCCGCTTCCTCCGCCCTTGCGCCGCCGCAGCGCCGGCGCGTCGAGCAGAACCGCTAGGGTCGGTATGAGGAGTGCGAGAAACAGGACCGCGAACGCCAAGACCCAGAGCATAGCCGGCGGCTATCCGTCTGCGCGGGATGCCAGGGACGCCTGCACTGTCTCGAGCAAGTGATCGACGACACCGGCGCCGTAACGGACGAGATACGGGACGATGTTCAGCACCCGTTCCTGTGGCTTGCCTGTCGGGAAGAGATGCTGCCGCGCCTTGGCGATTTGCTGAACCACGATCTCGTTCTGCTTCTTGAGGTGCGCGATGAGACGTCGTTCGATGTCGTCCGTCCCGGAGAGCGCAGCGTTGCGGGCCGACTGTACGGTCTTGCGCAGCGTTGGATCGACCTGCGTCGCAGCATCCTGCAGCCGGTCATATTCCGCCTTCAGCGTGCTCCGCAGGGTGTTCAACGCGTCCGAGGCATCCTCCGGCATGTCGTCTCGTACCAGCGACGCCTCGAGTGCGCCGGGCTGGGCGTGGAGATCGGCGGCGCCCACGCCGTACTTCGTGAGAACCTTCGCGATCCGCTGCTCGACAACCCGTCCCGACCAGCGCGGAAACGCGGCCTGCGGTTCGACCGCCAAGGCCTCGTAGATCGGAGCACATTGCGCGAGGTACGACAGTTCCCCGGGTCCCGCCACATACGCGAGCGACGGCAGCAGGGCAGCCTCAACGACCGGTCTGAGCAGCACGTTCGGTGACAACCGACTCGGCTCGCTCGCGGCGATCTCCTGCAGCTCTGCGAGGGACCATGTCTCTCCAGACCGTCGGGTCACGAAATGGTCACCATCCTGCATGAGGCGATCACGACCGAGGCGTCCCTCGAGCATCACGGTCGTCGCACCGTCTCCGACCGGTACCGGTACCGCCCGACCCCGCTGGCGCAACTCCGCGGCGCGCCGCTCGAGTGACTGATCCAGATCGGCTGCCTGCCGCAAGGCCGACATCAACCACGGGGCCATCGCGCGTTTCACATTCGGATGAGTCGGACGCAACACGATCAGTCCTGCGGGGCCCAAGAGCTCGGCGAGCGCGCCGGCGAAGGCATCGGCAAAGTTGGCGTCTGGATGGTAGTGCCGTGCAACCCACGCGAGTATGTCAGCCCGAAACTCGGTATCCGGCGTGTGCTGCGTGAGCGCGTCGGTGACGGCATCGATGGCGTCACCGAGCGGTTCCTTGTAGAGCGGAACAAGAGGAGACGACGGATCGCGTTGCCGCAGCGTAACCTGCACGACGTCGTTGCCCGCCGTCACGAGATGCAGATGGTTTGCCTCGGCAAAGTCGTGGTCGTCGCCCGCCACCCAGAATACCGGCACGACGTGCCGGGTCAGGCGGGTCCCAAGCGATCGCGCGAGCGCAATGGCGGTCAGCGCCTTGTATACGGTGAACAAGGGGCCGGTCAACAGCCCCGGCTGCTGTCCCGTGGTGATGCAGAGGGCATCCCCGGACACCAGTCGCCCCAGGTTCTCCGCAGCGGCCCCGGGCGCCACGAAAGCTTCCCGCAGTCCGGCATCAACGGCAACGGACCGACGTTCGGCGAGCCGCTCCCAGTCGATCGAGGGACGGTCGGCGATCGGGGTCGTCTCGATGGAGAGATTCACGGTCGTTCGGCGAAGAGAATGGTTCGCGGCGCAAGCGGCGCCATCGGGCGACCGCTATAGTCACCGTACCGTGCCAGCACGGTGAGATCGACCTCGCACAGCATTGCCTCGAGGTCCACCGCCGAGAACAGTCGGACCCGCTCAACGAAACTCCGCCCGTCATCCACCAAGTGAATCTCCTTGATCACAAAGCGCTGATCTTCGGAGATGCGACGCTCGATTGCCACCCGCTGCTCTCCGACTTGTCGTTCCTCGTGGGCAACCAGCCCTTGCGTCACGCTGGTGGGGTTCAGGTAGTCGAGCACGAACATGCCGCTGGCTCGCAGCACCCGCGCCGCTTCCCGAAGCACCTCCCGGTGTTGCTGATCATCGGTGAAGTACCCGAAGCTGGTGAAGAGGTTGACGACCACGTCGAAGGCCGCGTCACTGAACGGTAGTCGCCGCATGTCTCCGCGCACGAGGCTCAATGGCCCCTCGACCGAGCGATGCTTCGCCCTGCTCAAGAGCGGCATCGAGAGATCATAGCCGACCACACGGGCGCCGTGCTGCCGGAAGTGCCTCGCGTGCCGCCCGGGCCCACAAGCCAGATCCAACATGTGACGCCCGGCGAGCGGCACCTGCTGCGCCACCAGTGCGGCCATCTGGACAGCCTCCGCATCGTCCCGGTGCGGGTAGAGCTGGAGGTATTCCTCGCCAAACCACTGCTCGAACCACTCGGTCATGACCCCTCGCCCTTGTGGTAGGGCTCGCGACGGAGAATCGTGCCCGCGCGGTAGAGCTGCTCCAGCAGCACCAGCCGGGCGAGCTCGTGTGGCAGCGTCAGGGTCGAGAGGCTGAGGACTTCGTCGGACCGCTCCAGGAGCTGCCGATCGAGGCCGTGCGCTCCGCCGAGCAAGAGCGCCACGTTGCGCGCGTCGAGTTGCCAACCCTCGAGCCTGCGTGCGAACCGTTCACTGCTCTCCGCCACACCTTCCCGGCTCAGCGCCACCAATCGTGTGCCACGACCTGCGGAACGCAGCAGTGCCTCCGCCTCCGCGCGGCGACCGTTCGCCGCGTCACGGTCAGTGCGTCCGGCTTCTCGTACCTCCGTGACTTCGAGCGGGAGATGTTGCCGAACGCGCGCGAGGTAGTGCTCGCACGCCTCGCGCAGCACGGCGTCCCGCACCCGCCCCACGGCAACAAGGCGGACTCGCATTAGGCATAGAGACCGCGTAAGCGGTGGACGGCGGCGACCCGTTCGATGGCAAGCATGTAGGCGGCTATTCGCATGTTGACCCCGTGACGTTCCGCCACGGACGCAACGTCCAGGAACGATCGGGTGATAACCGACTCCAGACGCTCGTTCACCATTGTCTCGTCCCAGAAGTATCCCATGCGGTCTTGCACCCACTCGAAGTAGCTCACGGTGACGCCGCCCGCGTTGGCCAAGATGTCCGGGACGACGAACACGCCCTGGTCTTCGAGAATGCGATCGGCACCGGCCGTGGTCGGACCGTTCGCCCCCTCGCAAATCACCGTGGCCTGAACCTCGTGGGCGTTCTTCCGCGTGATGGCGTTCTCTACCGCGGCGGGGAGCAACACGTCCACGTCCATGCTGAACAGCTGCTCCGGTGGGATGGATTCGGCGTGAGGGTATCCGCTGAGGTGACGATGCTCCCGCACCCAGTGGATCGCGTCATCCACGTGGATCCCGTTCGGGTTGTAGATGGCTCCGGAGACGTCGCTTGCGGCGACGACGGTCAGACCCTCGCGCTCGAGCAATTGCGCGGCGACGGAACCCACGTTGCCAAATCCCTGGACCGCCATCTTGGTGCCGCGAAGCGGGAGACCGAGATGCTTCAAGGCTTCGCGAGTGGCAATCATACACCCCCGACCCGTGGCCTCTCGGCGACCGTGCGATCCTCCCATCTCCACCGGCTTTCCTGTCACGACGGCGGTGACCGGATGACGCTGGTGCATCGAGAACGTGTCCATGATCCAGGCCATCACCCGCTCATTCGTGTTGACGTCGGGCGCCGGGATATCCGATTCGGGACCGAAGACGTCTAGGAGCGCGGCCGTGTAGCGCCGGGTGATGCGCTCGAGTTCCTTGATGGACAGCGTCGTGGGGTCGCAGACGACGCCTCCCTTCGCCCCCCCGAACGGGATGTTCACGACCGCGCACTTCCACGTCATCCACGCCGCGAGCGCCTTGACCTCGTCGAGCGACACCCGGCTATCGAACCGAATCCCCCCCTTACCCGGGCCCCGCGCGGTGTTATGGATGACCCGATAGCCGATGAAGACCTCCAGGTCACCGTTGTCGCGGTGAATGGGAATGGCAGTGATGAACTGTTTGTCGGGCACGCGCAGGACTCGGTAGATCCCGGGATCGAGGTCGAGGAGCTCAGCGGCGTGATCGAACCGAGCCATCATCGCCTCAAACGGGTTGTCTTCATCCAGGTGTGGATCCTTGTCGGGACCGAGGATGTCGACCGCGGTACGGGCCTGGGATGGGATGGCTGTGCCTTCGCTCATTGTCGTATCGAGAGGATGTGGTCCGCGATGCCGCCTATTCCGAGTTGAGGAGCTCCGCAACATCGCTGACCGCTGCGTTGAGTGCTGTTTCCACCGCCGCGCGGCCTCGCTCCCAAAACACGCCGAGTTGCGCTACGAGAGGCTCCGGTGCCGTGGCTGGCCATCGGTGGCGGAGCTTCACGGCGTCTTTTTGTGTGACTACAACGTAATCAACCTGGCTTGCGGCGTGCAGCAGCCGGCGCACGTCGCTGTCCGCGTACCGATGATGGTCGGAGAAGCGGACCAGTCGGACCTGGGCACCAAGCTGCTCGCACTGGTCGGCGAAAGCATCGGGGTCGGCAATGCCCGCACTCGCCAAGACCCTCCCGCCCGACAGCACCTCCGCCGGGAATCGCTGCTCGCTGATGAGGCTGTGGAAGCCCACGATGCCAAGGCGCGCCATGGCGAGCCGGGCCGCCGGAGCCGTCTCGTGAATGCGGTGCGCCACCGCCAGAGCGGTGGCACGGTCCGCACGCTTGCGGGTGACGACCACGAGGTCCGCCCGCCGAAGCGCCGCCCAGCCCTCTCGCCACGGACCTGCGGGGAGGGTCCAGCGCGCGGCCCGACTCGATTCGGCGCTCACGACCGCCACATCGAGGTCGCGCCCGATGTCCAGTCGCTGGAACGCATCATCCAAAACGATGACTTGCGCCCCACGGCTGACGGCCTTTCCCGCGCCGACCGCCCGGTCTGGATGCTCGACTACGATCGCCTCCGGCACGCGTTCTCGGTGTACATCTCCCTCGTCCTCGCCATAGCCACGCAACACGATGCCCGGGCGCAGCCCTCTGGCCGCGTAGAACTCGGCGACCCACGAGGCAAGGGGCGTCTTCCCGGACCCGCCCACAGTCAGGTTGCCAATGGAGATCGTGGGGACCAAGGGTATGGCGGACGGAAGAAGCCGTGCCCGGTACGCGCGAGCCCGCGTCGCCATGACCCAGCGGTACACGAGGGAGGGCGGAAGCAGCGCGAATCGGAATACGCGGGCCCACAGCGACCGATCGGCCCAGATCCAGCGCGTTACCTCTACCATCGGGCGGCGCTCTCGGCCTGGCGCAGTCCGCGCTCGAGAAGCTCACGCTCATGTCCGCAAGTGGCAGCCCCAATCGGCGGCCCGTACGCAATGCGGACGCGCGCGAACGGCGCGGGAATCACGAAGCCGTCCCAGGACCGTGCCCGCCACGCAGCCGAGGCATGGGCGGCGACGGGGACGATCGATGCTCCGCTGTGCCGGGCGGCGGCGAGCACACCCGGCTTGGCGACCCTGGCCGGCCCGCGCGGACCGTCCGGCGTGACGGCCACGTCCGCGCCAGCCTGCAGGGTCCGGATGAGGCCGCGGAGTCCACGGGTCCCGCCTCGTGTGCTCGACCCGTGCACGACCCGGTATCCCCAGCGCTTCGCCGTGCGGGCCAGCAGGCGGCCATCCTGATGGCCGCTCACCAGGAGGGTGATGTCCTCGTCTCGACGATGCCAGAGGGGCGCCAGGAGCTGCTCATGCCACACAGTGAAGATGACCGACGTTCCGCTGCGCCGTACCCGTTGGAGGTGCTGCTCCCCAATCACCTCGAGTCTCCACGAGCGTGTGAGAAGTGTGCCCAGGAGCCGGAGCCCCCTGGTGAGGAGTCTGGCGGTCACGCGGCGTACCGCAGGGCCAAGCCAGCCACCCGCCGCGCCGCGCCCGGTGTTCCCAGCGCCTGACGGATGGAGGCGAAGTGATGGCGCTGGCGTGCGGCGGCTGGACCGCCGCGGTGCAGCAGGGGCAGCAGCGCACGTTCCAGCTCTGCCGGCACCGCTGCCCGCTGCAGGAACTCGGGTACGGCGTCGGACCCTGCCAGCAGGTTCACCAGTCCCACCTGCGGCACGCGGACCAGGCGTCGGGCGAACGCAAACGTGATGGGGTGCACGCGGTACGCGATGACCATCGGCATGTCGGTCAATGCTCCCTCCAACGTCACCGTTCCCGACTTGCAGAGACCGGCGTCCGCGCACGCGAACACGGTGCGCGCCTCCGCGTGGCGAAAGCCAAGCTCCGTCCCGAGCTCGCCGGTCGTCGCCGGTGCCCGAGCCACCACAACCTCGAGTCCGGGGATCGTTCGTCTGAGTCCGCGCGCCGTGTCGCGGAAGGTCGGCCACAGCCGGTGAAGTTCTGCCGGCCGGCTTCCAGGAAACAGTCCGAGCACCGTAGCGCCGCGAGGGAGACCGAGCTCTCGTCGGGCTTCGTCGCGAGACGGGCTGGGTGGGCGGTCCAGGACGGGATGCCCAACGAACGTCGCCGGTATCCGATGCTCCTGAAAGAACCGTGACTCGAACGGAAGGACAACGGCGAGATGACTCACGCGTGCCCGAAGAGCCCGGATCCGCCAGCCGCCCCACGCCCACACCTGCGGCGCAACGTAGTACACGACCGGGACTCCATGGGCCGTGGCACGTGCCGCGACCCTGAGGTGGAATCCCGGATAATCCACGAGGAGCGCAAGGTCATAACGCCCCGCCGCAAAGTGCCGCGCCACTTGCCTGAGCAGGCGGAGATGCGACGGTAACTCGGTCACCGCCTCCGCGAGTCCTACCACGGACAGCGATTCGGACCGTGCCAAGAGACGCGCACCGGCCGCCGCCATCGCCGCGCCACCGATACCCTCGATCTCGGCATCACATCCCGATTGGCGCAGGGATCGGATCACATCGGCCGCGTAGGCGTCTCCCGAGGCTTCGCCTGCGGACACGAAAAACCGCGTCATACGAGGACCCCGCGCTCGGAGCGCGACAGAAAGTCGACCAGCTGTCGGACCTCCGGAAGCGGTTCGCCCTCGCTCAACAGAACGGCAATTGCATCCGACGTGGTCAGGTCCGAGTTGAACAGCAGTCGATAGGCGTGCTTCAGTGCCAGGCGTGCGTCCTTCGAGAAGCCCGCTCGCGTGAGCCCCACGGTGTTCACGCCGTACAGGCGTAATGGGTTCCCGGCCGCCCTGGTAAACGGCGGCACATCCTGCGGCACCCGGGATCCGCCGCCGATGAACGCGTAGGTCCCGATACGCACGAACTGGTGGATGGGGCTCAGACCACCGACGGTCGCGTGCGCTTCGATGTGCACATGCCCGGCGAGCTGTACCATGTTCGCGAGGGTAACGTCGTCTTCGAGGACGCAGTCATGGGCCACGTGGACGTAGGTCATCAGGAAGCAGCGCCGCCCCACGCTGGTCACCCCGCGCTCCGTGGTCCCGCGATGGAGGGTGACGTATTCGCGCAGCACCGTTTCGTCACCGACCTCGACCCAGGTCGGCTCACCCGCAAACTTGCGGTCCTGCGGTGCCGCTCCGAGAATGCTTCCCGCTCCGACCGTGCAGTGATTCCCCAGCCGGACGTTCTGCTCGAGCACGGCGTGCGGCCCGATGGTCGTCGCCTCCCCGACGGAGACTCGCGGCCCAATGACGGCGTACGGCCCAACGCCCACCCCTGTCCCGAACTCGGCATCGGGATCGACCAGCGCGGTTGGGTGGATAGTAACGGTCATCGATCGACGATTGCGGCCATCATTTCTGCTTCCGCCACAGGTTGTCCATCAACGTAGGCGACTCCACGCATGCGACATGTCTTGCCCCGAAACTTGAGCATCTCCAGTTCGAACCGAAGCTGGTCGCCGGGGATGACAGGTTTGCGGAACTTGACGCCGTCGATGGACATGAAGTACACGACCTTGCCCTCCGGGTCGTCCACCTGTCCCAACAACAGCATGCCGCCCGTTTGCGCCATCGCCTCGACGATGAGTACGCCGGGCATGACCGGGTGGTCCGGGAAGTGACCGGGGAAGAATGGCTCGTTCATCGTGACGTTCTTGAGTCCGATGATCCGCTTGCCCGTCTCGATCTCGAGGATCCGGTCCACGAGGAGGAAGGGGTAGCGATGGGGAAGCACGCCGAGGATCTCCTGGATGCCCATCACGGGAGGCGCGTTCCGTGTGGTGGTGCGTTCGATCGCGCGTGCAACGGCCACGTTCCCGGCGTGACTCGGCCGGAACGCCACGACCTCGGCTGAGAGCCGCCCGCCGAGCAATGCGAGATCGCCCAGTACGTCGACCGCCTTGTGCCGTACGAACTCATCGGGCCATCGCAGGTCAACTTCCGCCTTCTCGTCCGAAAGAATGATCGTGTTGTCTGGCGACGCTCCTTGAATGAGGCCCTGGTCGCGCAGCGTGCGCTCTTCGCTGCGGAACCCGAACGTCCGAGCATTGGCAAGTTCCGAGAGGAACTGCGCGCGCGTCACATCGTAGCAGCCGCTCTGACGCCCAATGAGGGGGTGATCCCACTCGATGGTGACCGTGAGCCGCAGCTCGTCGCTCGGCGCGACGTGGTACCTCGCGTCCCCATCCCGCACGACGATCGGGCTCGTGACGGCGATCTGTGCCGGTGTCCCGTCCAGCTCGCTTGTTCCGGCCTCCTCGAGGGCGCGAACGAACGACGCGGCGCTGCCGTCGCCGATCGGCACTTCGGGGCCGTCGACCTCGATCAAGAGATCGTCGATCCCGTGCGCCGCGGCCGCAGCCAGCAGATGCTCGACGGTGCTCACCGAATGCTCGCCTGTGCCGAGGCAGGTTCGGCGGTCGGCGTGGCCCAGGGCGCTCAGCCGCGCCGGAATCTCCGGCCGGTCCGGGAGGTCGGTCCGACGGAAGACAATGCCGGTACCGCTCGTTCCAGGTTTCAGCGTGACCGTCGCGTGGGCTCCCGTGTGCAGTCCGGTGCCGCGCACGGAGGCTTCTCGCCCGACGGTGCGTCTACGTTCGCTCATGAGTCTCGAGCATCCTTTCGAGGGAGGGGACGAGCGGTACGAGCTTGCGTACCGCGGCGACCTGTCGGAGAACGGTTCGATGGTCGCGTGCCGGGTACCCCGAGACGGTTGCGCCGGGTGCGACGTCGCCGATGACACCGCCCTGGGCCGCGACCCTGGCGCCACGTCCCACCGTGAGGTGGTCGGCAAGTCCGGCCTGGCCGGCCAGCATGACGTCGTCCTCCACCGTGGTGCTGCCGGCAATCCCGACCTGAGCCATGATGATGCAACGTGCGCCAACACGCACATTGTGGGCGATCTGCACCAGATTGTCGATCTTCGTTCCGGCCCCCACGATCGTATCTCCCAACCCGCCGCGGTCCACGGTCGCGTTGGCTCCGATCTCGACGTCATGCTCGATGATACAGTTTCCAAGCTGCGCGAGCCGTCGGGGCCCGTTGGGTGTCCGGGTGAATCCGAACCCGGCGCCGCCAACCCGCGCTCCGGTGCGGACCACCACGCGATCTCCCAGACGCGTCCCGCGATGCACGAGGGCGCCGGCCTCGATGCGGCACGCGTCCCCGAGGGACGCTCCGTCTTCCACGATGGCGTGCGGTCCGATCCAGCAGTCGGTGCCGAGCAGGACATTGCCTCCCAATCTCGCGCGCGCACCGATGGAGATCCGTCCCGTCCAGCGACACCCCGATCCGAGGCACGCGGTTGGGTGAATTCCCCACCGAGTTGGCGGAGGCGGGACCAGGGACTCGCTCAGTGTTGAGAGCGCCGCACCCGCGTCCGCGACGATCAGCAGGGTACGGCCGGTGTCGGCGTCCCGTTGCAGGTCCGGGGTCACCAGCACTGCACCGGCCTCCGTGCGGCGCAACGCTCCCAGGTATCGCCGGGAGCTGTATAACGAGAGATCGCCGGGGCCGGCCCGATCGAGCGGGGCCACCCCGGCGAGTCTGAGATCCCTTCGCCCAACGAGTTCACCGCCGACCAGGTCCGCGACCTGGCCGGCCGTTACCGCGGCGCGAAAGCGCACTCCGCCGCTACGGCCCGGAGGCGCCTTGGAGCCGGCGCACGACCGTCCCCGTCAGGTCCAGCACCGGGTCGGCGGAGACGATGTTGTTCCCGGGCGCTGAGACGTCAAAAATCAGCGAGAGATTTCGCTCAGCCCGCAGGCCATCGATGACCCGTTGAATCCGATCCTCGAGCGGGCTCACGAGCTCGCGCTGCCGCTCCTGGGCGCGGGTCTGCAGCTCCGTGGTCCGATTCTCCAGCTGCTGCTGCAGCGAGCGCAGCTCGTCTGTCTTCTCCGACCGCGCGGTCGGTGTCAGCACGATGGACTGCTGATTGAATGCAGTGATGGCCGAGTCCAGGACTTGCTGCAGTCTCTGAACCTCTCCACGATAGCTGGCGATCTCGGCGGTGAGCGTCGACTCTGCCTGTGCAAACCCGGGGGTCTGCCGAAGAATGAGCTCGGAGCTCACATAGGCATAGCGAACGGTGTTCTGCGGCTGTGGTGCTGGAATCGCCGCCACGCCCACGACCAAAATCACTCCAAGCGCCACCAGTGCAACGCGAGCCTTCTTACGATCAACGGACATAGTCACAATCCTGCTGGAGTTGAGCTAGAAGAAATTGCCAATCTTGAAATGGAACTTCCACCCTGGGTCCGGATCGCCCAGGAGATCGAGTCGATCGAACCCATAGGCGTAGTCGAGTCCAATCGGGCCGAGCGGTGTGACGAGACTCACGCCAACACCGGCGCCGCGGAACAGTCGTGTCGGATTGAAGTGCCCCGGAGAGTCCCACACGTTTCCGGCATCCATAAACGTACTGAGGTAAATGGCCTGACTCACCCTCAGTCCGACTTCTGCGGTGAGCGCCAGGTACGACGCACCGAACGCGTCGACGGTGCTAGCCTGCTGACCACTCGACAGCGGATCGAATCCGCCCGGTGTGATCGAGAACTCCTCGTACCCGCGAAGCGGAATGCCGAACTGCGTTCCGCCCATCGAAAACAGCTGTCGGAAGTGCGGCCCCACGTCCCCCCAGACGAATCCTGCGTTCGCGCCGAGCCCGAGCAGGATCTTCATTGGGCTGCTCAACGGGTCGTCCGACCCCAGTGAGGTGAGGGGCGTGTACCATCGGCCCTCGAACGTCGCCCGTCGGAAATTCCCGCTGCCGCCGAGGGGGCCGCCGCCTTGCGCCACGGTCAGCCGATGCAGGGCTCCACCGGTCGGGAACGGGAGATCGATGCGGGTATCGCGCGCGAGCGAGAGAGACGCGCTCGACAACACGCAGTTATCACACAGGAACCGGGATGTCAGCGTCGGGGAGTCGAAGTCGCTCTGCTCCAGTGAATACGAAGCAAACAAGCGGGTGTAGCGCGAGCCCCTGAACGGAAGCCCGATTTGGATGC
Source organism: Gemmatimonadota bacterium (assembly GCA_039588295.1). GTDB lineage: Bacteria > Gemmatimonadota > Gemmatimonadetes > Gemmatimonadales > GWC2-71-9 > JAOTVV01. Next base: position 16,543 of record JBDHAB010000018.1, on the reverse strand, counting down.
TGCCGCCACGGGACGTGATGCGGCCAAGATCGGCGACCGTGTACCGCAGCCGGGAGTTGTGCAGTGAGACCGTTCCGGAGATGAGGCTTCCCTTGAGCGCCGGATCCGTGTAGGAGATGTTGAAGTTGTTGATGTTGCGGCCGAACTGCCACTGCAGGGAGACCCGCTTGGCGCGCCCGAACAGGTTGGGCTCGTCGAGTCCGATGAAGCCGCCGAGGCCGGTCCCCTGCCCAACCGAGGCTCCGAAGTTGATGTTGCCGGTGTGTCGCTCCTGCACCGTGAACACGACGTCTACATCACCTTGCTGATTGGCCTGCTCGGTCGTCGGAACCGGGAGTGGCTGCTCGAAGAACCCGAGGTTGGAGATGCTCTGGTACGATTTGATCAGCGCGTCCTGTCGCATCACGTCGCCCGGTATCACGACGATGGCCCGCCGGATCACGTCCTCGTGCGTGACGTCGTTCCCGCGAATGACGACCTTGTTCACGACTGCCGGTTGCCGCTCGACGATCTGCCACCGCAGATCGACGACGTTGCGTCCATCCTCCGTTCGTCGTCGCGAGGTCGTCCCGGCAATCTGCGCGTAGATGTATCCGCTGTTCGCGTAGAGGGTGCGAATCTGCTGGGTCGCGTCGTCCCACTTCTCCTGATTGAAGACCTGGATCTCCTGGCTGGTTCCCCCCAATCCGAGAAAGCCGGTCGTTCGAGTAGCGAAGGGGTAATAGCGCTCCAGCTGACCCGAGGGGAAGAAGCGATTGCCGACGATCTCGAAGGTTCCGACGTCGTACCGCTCACCTTCGCGCACGGTGAGGAGGAGTGTACCCTTGCCCGATTCCTCATCCACGAGGAGTGAATCGTCGGCGACCTGAAAGTCGATGAAGCCGCGTGAGGCGTAGAACCGCGGAATCCGGTCGCGGATGTCGAGCTGCAGCTCGTCATCGTTGAAATCGCCGCGCCGGAACCACCAGAATCCCTCAGGCTTGCTGCGCATGGCGCCGACGATCTCAGCGTCGGTGAAGTGCTCGTTCTCGTCGATCGCGACCTGACTGATTTTCACCCGCCGCCCCTCGTCGACCTCGAACACGAGCTGGACTGTGCCATCCGGCTGGGGGAGCTCATGGATGAACACCTCGGTCAGGTAATAGCCGTCTTCCTGGTACAGCGAATCGATGGCGGCTCGCGATCTGGCTGCCATGGCGCGATCCAGGGGTCGGCCCGACAGCAGGCTGACCTTCCCGCGGACCTTGCGTTGGGACAGGTTCTCGACGCCCTGTACCGCCCAGCCCGTGAGGAGTGGCCGTTCCACCACCACGATGCGGAGGATCTCTCTCCCGCCGAACCGCCCTTGCTCGAACCGGATATCGTCGAACTGCCCCAGGGCGAACACGGCGTTCATGGCGCGCTGGAGGTTGCGGAACCCGATCGGCTCGCCAAGCGGGATGGCAGCGGCGTTGACGACCGTCTCGGGCGTGACCCGACGGACGCCTTCAATCGCGACGCTGTCGACCGCGATCGCCTGCGCCGGGGCCTCCTGGGCCCCAAGCCCGGGAGCCAGCAAAGTGCTCAGTGCGGCGAACAGCAGCAGACGCCGCATGCTTAGGCCTTTGAACCCGAGAGTGCGCGGAACACGAGCTTGTCTCCATCCGGATCGACGTCGATTTCGATCTCGTCACCCGGGCCGAACTCCCCGAGCAAGATCTTGTCGGAGAGCGGGTCTTCGACGTAACGCTGGATGGCCCGCTTCAGTGGACGGGCCCCGAACGATTCGTCGTAGCCGTGGTCCACCAGGAAGGTCGTCGCGGCCTCGGTTCGCGAAATCGTGTACCCCTCCGGGGCGATTCGCTCCTGCACCTGGTCAAAGAGGATGCCCACGATCTGACCGATGTGGTCTCGGTTCAACGCGTGGAACACGATGACGTCGTCGAGGCGGTTCAGGAACTCGGGATTGAACACCCGGTTCACCTCTTCGCGCACTTTCTGCTCCATACGTTCGAAGGAACTCTGGTCGTCGGGCTGATCGAAGCCCATGGACTTGCCCTTCGAGATGTCGCGGCCGCCAATGTTCGACGTCATGATCACGACCGTGTTCTTGAAGTCGATCTTCCGTCCGTAATTGTCGGTCAGATGGCCCTCGTCGAGCACCTGGAGCAGGATGTTGAAGACGTCGGGATGTGCCTTTTCGATCTCATCCAGCAACACGACCGAGTAGGGCTTCCGCCTGACGGACTTGGTGAGCGCACCGGAGTCTTCGTAGCCTACGTAGCCCGGCGGGGCGCCGATCAGCCGGCTCACACTGAACTTCTCCATGTACTCCGACATATCGACGCGAATCAGCGCCTGATCGTCGGCAAACAGGAATCGTGCTAGCGCCCGCGCCAACTCCGTCTTGCCGACCCCGGTGGGCCCGCAGAAGACGAAGGTCCCGATCGGCCGGCGCGGATCCTTGAGCCCGGCCCGCGAGCGCCGGATCGCCCGCGAGATGGCGTCGATCGCCTGGTTCTGGCCCACGACGGACTTGTGTATCTCCCCTTCCATGCGGAGGAGTCGTTGCGTCTCCGCCTCCTGCAGCCGTGTGACCGGGATGCCGGTCCATCGCGACACGATGAACGAGATCTCCTCCTCACCGATCGTGGGGCGATGAGCTTGCCGTTCCTTCTCCCATTCTTCTTGCCGTTTGCGAATATCGGCCTGTAGCTCCCGCTCCTGATCGCGAAGTGACGCGGCGCGCTCGAAGTTCTGATCGCGGACGGCCTCTTCCTTGTCGCGATTGATGGCCTCGAGACGTTCCTTGAGCTCCGCGACCTCCGGCGGCGGCACTTGCGCGGCAAGTCGCGCGCGGGCCGCTGCCTCGTCGATGACATCGATCGCCTTGTCGGGAAGGAACCGGTCCGTGATGTAGCGCTCGGAGAGCCGCGCAGACATCTGCAGCGACTGATCCGGAATCACGACGCGGTGATGGTCTTCGTAGCGCTGTCGCAACCCCTTGAGAATGTCGATCGTCTCGTCCACGGTGGGGGGATCGACGATGACAGTCTGGAACCGGCGCTCGAGCGCTCCGTCCTTCTCGATGTACTTGCGATACTCGTTGAGGGTGGAGGCGCCGACGCACTGCAGCTCCCCCCTGGCAAGCGCCGGCTTGAGCATGTTGGAGGCGTCGATCGCGCCCTCCGCGGCGCCGGCCCCGACGAGCGTATGTAGCTCGTCGATGAACAGGATCACGCTCCGGTTCTGCGCGATCTCGTTCATCACGGCCTTGAGCCGTTCCTCGAACTGGCCGCGGTACTTGGTGCCGGCGATGACCGCTGCCATGTCGAGCGCCAGCACGCGGTGTGTCTTCAGCGACTCGGGGCAGCCGCCGGTGGCGATCAACTGCGCGAGTCCCTCCACGATCGCCGTCTTCCCGACACCGGCTTCACCGATCAGGACCGGGTTGTTCTTCTTGCGGCGCGAGAGCACTTCGATGACCCGCTCGATCTCCTGCGTGCGGCCGATCGTGGGGTCGAGTTGTCCGTCGCCCGCGAGGGCGGTCAAATCGCGACAGAAGTGATCGAGCGCAGGGGTCTTGGATTTCTTTTCGGTGCGGGGACTCCCAGCGACCGGTGTTCCCTTCGTGGTCGCCGGCATGTCGGAGCCGAGCAGACGCAACGTCTCCGCGCGTGCCTGCTCCAAGTTGACCCCGGCGTCCCCGAGCACCTGGGCCGCAATCCCCTTTTCTTCGCGGAGCAGCCCGAGCAGCAGGTGTTCGGTGCCCACGTAAGAATGGTTGAGCTCCCGAGCCTCGCTCATCGCGAGTTCGAGCACTTTCTTCGCTCGCGAGGTGTACGGCAGGTCCGGGCCCTCGGGGGCCGGTGCCTTCCCCTTCTTGACCGTTTCCTCGATCTTCTGCTGAATCTCGTCGAGGTCGACGTTCAAGTTGGTCAACACCGCGGCCGCGACCCCCTCGCCTTCACGGATGAGACCCAGCAGAATGTGCTCGGTGCCGACGTACTCATGATGCAGGCGTGCCGCCTCCTCACGCGCCATCTGTAGTACCTTCCGCACCCGATCTGTGAAGTTGTATCCGTTCATCTGTCCGTCACACTGTAGGTCAACATCGTCAGGCGGCCCACTAGCTGGGTCCGCCGTCCCCACCCGATACGCCGCGGGCGGCGTCAGATTCCAACACGCGGCGCACGTGGTTCGCGCGGCTCACCGGAAGCTCCGGATCGGAGAGCGCGCTCCCTTCGCGTTCTGCCAGGTGCGCGGGCTGCGTGAAAATCAGCAGCTTGTTCAACGTGTATACACTTACGTCGTGGATCAGGTTCAGCCCGACACCCAGCCGCACGCCGCTCAGCAGGTTCATGGTCTCCTCGAAGGAGAGGCTCCTGGCGTACCGCAGGAGGCCGTAGGCCCGCCAGACCTTGTCAGCAATCACCGCGGGCGCTTCGCGCTGGAGAACGGCTCTGGCCTGTTCTTCATACTCCACTACCTGCCGGACCATGGTGCCGAGGTGCTCGAGCAGGTCCCCCTCCGATTTGCCGAGGGTCGTCTGATTGGAAAGCTGGAAGAAGTTCCCCACGACTTCGCTGCCCTCGCCGTAGAGCCCCCGGAAAGTCAGGCCCACCTGGGCGAGTCCCTGGAGGACTCGACCGATTTCCTTCGTGAGCACGAGACCCGGGAGGTGGATCAGCACCGACGCCCGCAGCCCCGTCCCCGCATTTGTCGGACAGGCGGTAAGGTAACCGAACTCCGGATGGAACGCGACGGGAATTCGCGTGCCGAGCTCCGTGTCAAGCTGCTCGATGTCGGTGTAGGCCTGCGAGAGGGCGAACCCGGAGCGCAGCACCTGGAGGCGCACGTGGTCTTCCTCATTGATCATGAGCCCGAGATCGCCACACGTCAGCAGCGCCGCCCCGTGGCGAACCGGCTGCGCTCGCTCGAGCCCCGCGAGCTCGCGCGAGATCATGTGTCGCTCGTGAAGCAGCAGTCGATCGAGGCGTTCCATGCCGTCAACATGGAACACCGCGCCGTCCTTGAGGGCCGTGGTGTCGCGACCGGCCGCGACGAGCTGATCGCGCGCGGATTCGAGATCGTCGGGCTGCGCCCTGCCGGTGAACGCCTTGCCTTGAAGATTGCGCGCGAGCCGGATTCTCGTCGACAGCACCACGTCACTGTGCGGCCCACTCGCATCGAGCCAGGACATGCCCCCATCGGGGAGCAAGCTGAAATCCAGGGTCATTCCAACCCTCGAATCCTATCGCGCAGTTCCGCTGCGAGCTCGAAATTCTCGGCCTCGACGGCCCGGCGGAGGCGATCGCGCAGCTCCGTCAGGAGGCGTGGGGTGTCGCTCGCGGTGGTCGGTGCCGTCTCGAGATACAGTTTCCCAGTGTGATGCGTTGCGCCATGAATCCGTCGCAACAGCTCCCTGAGGTGCGTCTCGAAGGTCGCATAGCAGTGCGCACACCCCAGCCTCCCGGTCTCCCGGAAATCCTGGAGCGTGGCACCGCAGGATCCGCATGCGCCGGCGTCGGCGGCTTCGGGCAGCACCGCCGCCGCCCCCTGCCCGACCGAGGCCAGGAATCCCGACAGAGGGAACTTGGCAATCGTCGCCCCCGTTTGGACGCCCTTCTCCGCGGCGCATTGCTCGCACAGATGGGCGGTCGTGACGGAGTTGTCGACGATCTGCGTGAGATGGATGGCCGCCGGCCGTTCGCCGCAGTTATCACATTGCATTACGGGATCGCCTCTCGAGTGCTCACGCCTTGCAGCACGCCGTTGTGCAGCACCATCACACGGTCAGCCCGATCGGCGACTGCGCGATTGTGCGTGACCACGACCAGCGCGGTCTCGAGGCTCCGCACTAAACCGAACAGCAGCTCGTTGAGCTGTTCGCTGTGGAAATCGTCCAGGTTGCCGCTCGGTTCATCCGCCAGGAGCACCATCGGGTCGTGGACCATGGCTCTGGCAACCGCGCAGCGCTGCTGCTCGCCTCCGGAGAGCGCCGCTGGGCGATGTGACATACGGCCTGCCAAGTCGACTCCCGCCAGGAGTTCCTCCGCCCGACTGCGGGCGGATGCCTCCTCCCTACCCGCGATAAGCAGCGGCATCATGACGTTCTCGAGCGCTGTGAACTCGCGAAGCAGGTGATGAAACTGGAACACGAATCCGACTTTCCGATTCCGGAGCTCGTCCCGTGCCTCACTGGTGAGGGACGCGTATGGCACGCCGTCGAGCTGTATGTCCCCTCCGGTAGGCACGTCGAGCGCTCCGAGGAGGTGCAACAAGGTGCTCTTGCCGGCCCCGCTCGCCCCGAGAATGGCCACCGCCTCGCCTCGCCGGAGCGTGAGATCCACGCCTGTCAATACTGTGACGGGCGTGTTGTCACCGCCGCGGTAAACCTTGCGGACGTTGCGAGCCTCGAGAATCGCGCTCATTCGTAGCGAATGGCATCAACGGGATGGAGCATCGCCGCCTGCCACGCAGGGTAGAGGGTTGCGACGGTCGCGACCGTCATACTGGCAACCACGATGATCACCAGATCCACCGGGTCCACCTGCACTGGCAGGTGATCGATGAAATATACCGACGGGTTGAGGTCGATGATCCGTCCACGATCCACCAAGCGCCCGACCACGAGCCCAAGCACGGTACCGACACCAGTCCCGACCACGCCAATCAGCGCGCCCTGGAAGACGAATACGCGGCGGACTACCTTGGCAGGCAGCCCCATGGCACGCAGGATGCCGATTTCGCGCGTCTTGTCTCGCACGAGCATTGTCAACGTGCTCACGATGTTGAAGGCGGCGACGATCACGATGAGCAAGAGAATGGTTCCCATCGCGAGTTTCTCGAGTTGGAGTGCTGAGAACAGCGAGGCGTTCTGGCTCTGCCAGTCGAGCGTGCGGAACGGATAGCCCAGCCGCTCTTCGAGCTCGCGGCCAACCCGAGGAGCCTGCCACGGGTCGGTGAGCCGCACCTCCAGGCCGGAGACCGCGGTGTCGAGACCGGCAAACTGTTGGGCAAGTGGCAGCGGCAGCACCACGTAGCCGTTGTCATACTCGTACATGCCCGTCTCGAAGTGTCCCGTGACCTCGAACGTCCACCACCTAGGCACGAAGGCACCGATCGCGGAATTGAACCTGCTCCCTGCGGGCGAGATCATCGTGAGATTGTCGCCCGGGTAGGCCAACACACGCTCCGCCACGCGGCGCCCGAGCACGATGCCGCCGTCGACGTCGCTCTGCTCAGTCCGAAAGCCGAGGTCGCCGGTGAGGAAATGCTCGGCCAGCGCCGTCACAGCACGGCTGCCGGTGTCGGGATCCACGCCGATGACGTACACGCCCTCGGAGTAATCGGCACCGGCGGACAGCAGACCCTGGGTGAGGACAAACGGTGCGACCGCTACAACCGCAGGGTTGCCGAGCACAGTGTCTCGCACCGCCTTCCAATCCTCCATTCGCAGACCGCGGCCGAACGTGAGTACCCGCAAGTGCGGGCTGGCGACGAGGATCTTGTCTCGCAGTTCCGTTTGCAGACCGTTCATCACGCCGACCACGACGATCAGCGCCATAACACCGACCGCCACGCCGCCAGTGGCGATCAGCGTGATGAGCGAGAATAGCCGTGACGAACGGCGACTCCGCATGTAGCGCCCCGCGATGCGAAGATCGAGACGGCTCATTCCTCGGGCCTCAACGTGGGAAAGAGGATCACATCCCGAATGGAGGAAACCTCGGCGAGAAGCATGACCAAACGGTCGACGCCGAGGCCGCAACCGCCGGTCGGCGGCATGCCGTACTCGAGCGCCCGTACATAATCATCGTCGACCATGTGAGCCTCGAGATCACCCGCCGCCAAGGCCGCGCGTTGCGCCTCGAAGCGCGCGCGCTGGTCGTCCGGGTCGTTCAGCTCGCTGAAGGCATTTGCGAGCTCGCGCCCGTGCGCGTAAAGCTCGAACCGCTCGGCGAGGGTCGGGTCACCGCGCTTCGGCTTCGCCAGCGGGGACAACTCCAGCGGATAGTCCACCACGAACGTCGGCTGCACGAGATGCGGCTCGACGCACTCCTTGAACACCTCGTCGATCAGGCGGCCTCGTGGCAATGGATCGATGTCCGGAACATCGCGTCGCCGCAGCAGATCGCGCAGCCCGTCGTCGTCCGTCGTCTGCAGCGTGATCCCTGCATGCCGTTCGACCAGCGCCAGGTATCGCTCGCGCGGCCACGGCGGTGTGAAGTCGAACGAGGTACCGAAACGCTCAATGGTGGCGCTGCCGGCGAGCTCCGTCACGAGCCCGTGGACCATGACCTCCACCAGGTCCATGACCTCTTCGTAATCGGCGAAGGCCTGATAGAACTCGAGCATCGTGAATTCAGGGTTGTGCAGCCGGTCGATGCCCTCGTTGCGAAAGTCCTTGCCGATCTCGTACACCCGCTCGATACCACCGACGATACAGCGCTTGAGATAGAGCTCGGTTGCGATACGCAGGTAGAACATCGTGTCCAAGGCGTTGTGATAGGTGGTGAACGGCCGAGCGAGCGCGCCCCCATAGACGGGCTGCAACACGGGGGTTTCCACCTCGAGGTAGCCCCGCTCATCGAGGAAGCGCCGGAGATAGCGGATCGCGTCGGCTCGCAACTCGAACACCGCTCGAGTCTCAGGGTGCGCCATGAGGTCGGCGTACCGCTGCCGGTAGCGTTGCTCGGTATCGCTCAGCACGCCATGCTGGGCGCCCTCGGCGTCCTCCTTGCCGATGGGCGGCGGCCGGAGCGCCTTGGCCAGGAGCGTGAGATCGGTGGCATGGACCGTGACCTCTCCGGTCTTGGTGCGGAACATGTACCCCGCCGCTCCGATCACATCGCCAAGATCGAGTAGGCGAACCAGCCGATACGACTCCTCGCCGAGGTCGTCGCGACGGAAGTAGACCTGCACCCGACCCGCCTGGTCGCTGACGTGCAGGAACGTGGTCTTGCCGTGGCCCCGCCGGCCGACAACCCGCCCGGCCACCCGGACGGACACCTTGGTGTTCTCGCGAAACGCGTCGGCGGCCTGGGCCGTGGTGTGGCTGCGAGCGTAGCCATAGGCGTAGGGCGCGACGTCGAGCTCCCGGAGCGCCTCGAGCTTCTCGCGTCTCACCTGCTCCACAAACGATCGCTCGGGGGTGCTCACGCTGCGCGGCTCCCGAATTTCTTGAGGTACGTCTGGATGAAGAGATCGAGCTTCCCGTCCATCACGGACTGCACGTCACCCACTTTCAATTCCGTTCGGTGGTCGTTCACCATCGTGTATGGCTGGAACACATACGACCGAATCTGGTTGCCCCAGCTGATGTCCGTCTTGGTCGCCTCGACTTCGGCACGCTTCTTCGCGCGTTCTTCGATGGCACGCTGGTACAACGCCGCCTTGAGCATCTTCAAGGCCGTGGCGCGGTTCTTGTGCTGGCTGCGCTCTTGCTGGCAAGACACGGCGATCCCGGTCGGGAGGTGACGGAGACGTACCGCCGACGACGTCTTGTTGACGTGTTGGCCACCGGCCCCTGACGCGCGAAACACCTCCATCTCCACGTCCTCGTCCCGAAGATCGATCTCCACGGTATCGTCCACGACCGGGTAGACGAAAACCGATGCGAACGAAGTATGGCGGCGCGATTGCTGGTCGAACGGCGAGATGCGGACCAAACGGTGCACACCCTTCTCAGCCTTGAGATAGCCGTAGGCGTAGTCGCCGCGGATCTCCATCGCCACCGACTTGACCCCGGCCTCCTCCCCCGCCAAGAGGTCGAGCACCTGGACGGCGTAGCCCCGGCGCTCCGCCCAGCGGGTGTACATGCGCATGAGCATCTCGGCCCAATCCTGTGACTCCGTGCCGCCGGCGCCGGGATGGATGGTGAGCAGCGCATCGCGCCGATCGTCTGGACCCTGGAGCATCCCCTGCAGCTCCAATTGCTCCACCCCGGTTTGGAGCTGTTCGACTTCCTCGACGAGATCCCGCTCCAAGTCCGAGTCGGGCTCCTGAGCAAGGAGTCCGCCCAGTTCCAACGCGTCCTGCACCCGACGGGTCAGGTCACCGAACGGTTCGGTCCAGCGCTTGAGTTGACGGAGTTCCTCGACGTCGGCCTGCGCCCGGTCTGGATCGTTCCAGAACCCGGGTGCGGCCATCGAGGCCTCGAGGGTGGTCAGTCGGCCGGCTTTCTGCTCCAGGTCAAAGATATCCCCTGAGTTCGGCCAGGCGACGTTCGAGCTCGGACAGCTGTTCGACGGCGTCGTTGAGCATGCACACTCCCCTACTGGTTCACGGCCGCATACGTTGAGCCGCCCCCTCCATCCGGAGGCGACGGCTCTGGAACCCCATAAGTATAAGCGTGTTCGGCCGGTCGGACCACGACCGCGTCCGCGCTCGACTCAGAAGACCTGCTGGCCTCCGGCCAGAATCTCGTTTAATGCCTCAGTGAAGTAGGGTGTGGAGTCCGCAATGTCATGGCCCACCTGCTCGACGTACTCCTCCCAGCTCTTCTTGATCTCGTCCTCGAATGCGGTCTTGAGCGTCCCATCCACCAGCGCCTGCTGCCGCTTCTCCGGCTGATACACGATGATGTCGGACACAAGGGCGCGGGCGAGCCGTCGCGCCTTCTGCCGAGGGTCGCGCGCGAGAAATGGATTGACGTGAGCCTTTACCGGTGGCTCGGGAACGACGGGTTGCGCTTGGGGCGGCTCGCGCAGTGGCAGTTCGAGCGGAGGAGTGGTGGCCTCCGCCGCAGGCTCAGCCACGGGTTCTGCGGGCGGTACCGGCGGTGCCGCCATCGGTCGCCCCGCCGCCGGCCGGAAGACCGGGGCGCTCGGACGCTCGGGTGGCTCTTCGGTCGGCACAAACGGGCTCGGCGCGATACTGAGCGGTGCCCTCGGCGGCGCCGGCTCGGCGATGGGGGCCGGCGGCGGTGGGCGGGTCGCTGGCGCCCCGGAGATCGGTCGAGTGACGCGCGGCCTCGGAGCTGCCCTCCGGGCGGCGGCTTGCGCCGCTTCAGGCGTCACCACGGGGCGTGGTGCCGTGGTGGTCACCGGTTCCGGGGCGGGTTCGGGGGCTACGGGCCGAGGTGGTGTGGGGCGGACACGCTCCGGTTCAGGGGTCGCCCGAACCGGGGCGACGGTCGCCGGCAGGGTCCCCGCCGGGGCGCGCCGTACCGCGCCAGTCTTACTCACGTCGATCACCGCCGAACACACGGAACAGCGAGCGCGGACCCCGCCATCAGGCACCTTGGCGGGGTCGATGCGGTACACGGTGTTACAGGCGTCGCAGCGAACGTTCATGGTGCCTTCTCCCACCGATCACTGTCCGGCATCTCGGCGCCGATCCACAACGAACACCGAGCCAGGCAGCGTCTTGGCATAACTCTTCATCTCAGTTGCGAGCTCGCTGACTTCTGCCGGGTGCGTGAACCGACGCCGCTCGTTGGTCACGATCCCGATTGACAGCGTCATGAGCGGAACGCGATGAAGATGACCGCGTCGGTCCTTTCCGAAAAAATAGCCCGCTCTGCGATCCTGTGCGTTGTACTGGTACGGAATCAGCGCATCGAAGACCGCGAGCACTTCCCCACATACTTCCTGCACCATGTTCAGCGGCAGAATCATGATGAAGTCATCACCACCGATGTGTCCCACGAAGCCATCGCGTGGACACATCCCCTTGACGACATCCCGCAGGACCCTCGACAAGATGAAGATAACGCGATCGCCGTCATAGTAGCTGTAGCGATCGTTGAATTCCTTGAAATGATCCAAGTCGGCGTAGCACACGGCAAACACTGCACTGGCTTCGAGCCTGTGCCGGATGGCTCGTTCGATCTCCGTGGTGCCGGGCAATCGGGTCGACGGATGCACCGCCACGCTACGCTCGTTACGGGCAAGGAGGACCTCGAGGCGGCTTCGCTGCTCCTGGGGGGCGACGATCGGGGTCAATACTTCGTCGGCACCTGCCTCGAACCATGCCCGCACCTGGTCCGTTCCGTGTCGGCCCGAAACGACGGCGATCGGCGCGACGGCAGTGTACGGATCCCCCTTCAGCGCGCGGCAGAGCACGACGCTGTCCGTCCCCGAGCTGTCCGCATCGACGATGATCAGCGCTGGTGGGTTCCTGAGCGCTGCCGTCTCGACCGCGCCTTGCTCCGCTAACGCGACGAGCCGAAACGGTAGCTGATCGACCCAGGCCGCGATGAGATCGGGTACTGGACGCTCATCGCGCGAGAAGTATATGACGGTCGATCGCGTCCGCACCTGCCCTCCCCTCATCTCCTAATTGACAAAATCACGGCAACTTAGAGGTTGTCACCTGCGAAGTCAAATGAAGTCAGAAGCCGACTCGGAGCAGAGCTGCCCACCCGATGCCGGGCCCCTGTGGATCGCGCCAGAGCAGTGAGCCGATCGCCACCCTGCGCTGGCCGCCCGACAGCCGCCCGGACACGAACGCGTCCACGGCGCTGAGCAGGTGATTAGCAAGGATGAGGCCCAACTGCTGGGTGGCGTCCCGGAACGCCTCATCGCTCTGCCGAATCGTGCTGCGGAACAAATCCTGTTCCAGCCCCGCGTTGCGCCAGGACCACTGAAAGTTGGGGCCAACGGCCCGCGTCCGATAGAAGGCGAGCGCTCGCTGAAATTCCTCCGAGTCCGGGTCCGGAAGCGAATCGGGGTTGGGGAAGAACGTCCGACGGGCCAACGCCCAGATACTCCCGTTGTAGCTGGCCTCGTCGATCGGCGGAGCAAAGGCCGTCCCGGGGTCGGTGTCGAAGGGGCCGCTCTCGATGAACTTCTCCAGCTGCTCGAAGTACTCGAACGCCGTGTCCCGGACGGTGGGATTGAACGGTCCCCGCGCCACCGTGAACGCGAGGTCGCGGTAGCGCCGCCCTTCCCGACCGCCCTCGGCGTGGAACAAGAGGAACCGGATGGCCAATAGCGCTTCCACCGCAATGTACGCCGCGCCTCGATCCTGGCCTGCCAACAGCTGCCCCGATCCCGGGGCGACGGCCGACGCCACGGGGCGGAGCCACGTGGGAACCCCCGGGCCGGAGGACTCCTGATTGTCTGCGGCCGGTGTCATCGCGTGCGGTCGCAGGAGTGGAGGAGGGTGCTGTCCCGACGCCGGCGCGGACTGGATGGCCAGCGCGAGCGCGGCGAGGCCGGTCACCATCCGGCGCACGCTACAGGGTCGCCCTCAGGCTGATGTGGACCGGCTCGTCGAAGCTGGACGAATCGAAGAACACGCGTGCGAAGTCGAACGACAGCCGTCCGAAGCGAAGGCCGAGGCCCACGGAGGGCCCGGAACTCTCAGAGTGGAGAAAAGCGTACCCGCTACGGATGCGAACCACGTCACCGTACCCTAGCTCGAGTCCGAGGCGGGCGTCGGGGTTGTCGTACTCGCCCCACGCGTCCTGGAGATCGAACAGCACCCGTGCATCGAGTCCCTCGGTGGCACCCTGGGATCGCGGCAGGAGGAATCGGTAGACGACACCGAACTGCACCCGGGTAGGCAAAGGATCGGCTTGGTCGCGGTTCTCGAGCTGCAGCTTGAAGCCCGCGTGGCGCACCGCAACCCCGATGCGCAGGTTGTCGTTCCCCGCGACCGCGTACTGCATCCCGATATCGACCCCATGTGTCGTCCCGGCGATCGAGCGGGTCCCTCCACAATCGCCCGAGCAATCCTGCCGGAACTGAATGAGCTTATAGTTCACGCCGACGGAGAAGTCGGTCGCGACCTGTGTCGCATACGACGCGAGCAACTCGATGTTCTTGACGGAGATCCGACCGGTCGGAACCCCGGGACCAGGCAGAACCTCCTGACTGCCAAAGTCCACGAGGTACGCTGCCAGGCCGAAGACGCCAAGCCGGCGGGTGCTAAGGTATCCGGCCAGCACCGTATTGTCGGACGCGAACGTGGACGCGTAGTGCAGCGCAACCTCGGAGCCGGAGACGAGTGCGAGGCCAGCCGGATTCCAGAACGCGGCCTCGCCGCTGCCGCCGTCGGCGATGGCCGCTTGGCCCAGGGCCGCCGCCCGTGCGCCGACCGGCAGGAGGAGGAACGTGGCACCGCCCTCCTCCGGATCGGCGACCTCCTGCCCGACGGTGACCGACGAGAAGGCCAGGAGGGCGACGAGGGCCGCTACGCTAGAACGGTGTGGCCTCATCGATGAGCATGATGGGAATGTCGTCCTCGACGGCATAGATGAGTCGACAGGTGTGACACACGAGCTGCTCGGCGGGCTCCGTGCGGTGCTCCAGCTCTCCCTTACACTTGGGACAAACCAGAATCTCGAGCAGGTCAGGCGACAGGCTCATTGCTTCCTCGTAGCAGGTGGGCGAAAACCAAGCTCACGGAGTAGGTGCGGTGACGTCCGCCATCGGGGCAGCACCTTGACCCACAGGTCAAGATAGACACGCGCACCGAGGAGCGCTTCAATGTGCTGTCGAGCGAGCGCCCCCAGGCTCTTGATCGTGCGCCCATTGGCTCCGATGACCATCCCCTTCTGAGACTCGCGCTCCACGTACAACGTCACTCGAATATATACCGGGTCCGAAGACTCCCGAAACTCATCGACATGGGCAGCGAGCGAATACGGGAGCTCCTCGTGCAGCAACTCGAACGCCGCCTCCCGGACGAACTCGCCGGCGAAGAACCGGACCGGCTGGGTGCCGAGGTCGTCCGGATCGTACCGGAATGGTCCGGGTGGGACCTGTGCACGGCACCACGTGACGAGGTCCGCGAGGCCGTCTCCACGCGTCGCGCTCACCAGGAACGTCGACGGTGCGGGCTCCGGCCAGTCCTCAGCTGGGACTCGATCTGCGGCCGTATAGACGGTGGCGATGGGCTGGTCGCGGAGGATGCCTTCGGGAAGCAGAGACGCGAGGGGGGGTGCGCGACCGAGCTCGAGTCGGTGGAGGTGGAGGACGGCATCTGCCCGTCGCACCGCCCCAACGGCTTCCGACACCATCGTTTCTTGCAGCAGGTATTGCGGCTCCAGGAGCCCAGGTGGATCGATCAGGGCGAGCTGGACGTCCCCGCTCGTCAGGACACCCACGACGCATTGGCGGGTGGACTGCGCCTTTGCGCTGACGATGGCCAGCCTGGCCCCGACGAGCGCGTTGAGCAGCGTCGATTTCCCGGCGTTGGGCTCACCGGCGAGTACGACGGTGCCGCATCGAGTCAAGGGTTCAGCCCGCATCGAAGGGGAAACTACAACAGCGCACGTCCGAGGAGCGGGTGTGCTTGGGTCAGGCGGATCCCTCGCGGCGCAGCAAGACGACGGGCATCGCGTCAGCGTCCTTGTCGAGTCGTCGGCTGGGCGCCGCCGTTATCGGCCGGCCGGACGTGGAAGTGACAATTCCGTTGGGCGACCTGGCGTAGCAGACATCGCTCACGGAAGTGGATACCGCAGCGGAAGCACACCGCCTCCCGCTGCGCATCCTGATCGACAATGCTGACGGAGAGATGGTCCAACAGGCCTGCGGCCACATTGAGCTCTTCGCTCGAGAACTCACCGAACAACTGCGCGAGCACCTGGTTCGCCGCCGAGTCGTAGCGCGCGACGAGGTCACGGCCCTCGTTGGTCTGCGAGATGCGCACCGCGCGCCGATCGGCCTCCGACTCGGTGCGATCGACGAGCCCGCGACGCACCAGTCGATCGACGGCACGACTGGCTGCCGCGTTGCTGACCCCCAGGAAATTGGCGACATCGCTCACCGTGTAGCCTTCGGTGAGCGAGACCATCTTGAGGAGCTTGAGTTGGGAGAACGTGAGCGGTTCCTCGGAAACCGCGCGGAGCTGTCCCTCCAGCAGATCGTTGATCGCTGAAGTGAAAATTTGCGCGCTTCCCAGGAAATCTTGGACGAGGTGTCCCGAGTGCCGTTTCGTCACAACGTGCCACCCCCGCGAGCTGCCGCCACCCGATCCGCCGGGACGGGAGGAGACCCACGCGACCAGGCGCAGGCGTCCCGATCTCCCAGTTAACGTCAGTGAAAATAGACCAGGTTAATCGTTTGTTCAAGACCGTGCGGTCCTTCGGCGTCGACGTGCGTTTCCGGGGAGAAAACCACGAAGCCCGCCTCGGGGATGCCGAGGCGGGCTTCTCTTGGGGAGGCTGGCAACGGCCTACTCTCCCATGCCCTCACGAGCATAGTACCATCGGCGCTGACAGGCTTAACTGCCGTGTTCGGAATGGGAACGGGTGTGGCCCTGCCGCGCTAGTCGCCAGCCAAACGGGTGTCAGGAGTCCAGCGTCCTGACGAGATCAGATAGCTACGTGGATGGAAGGTATTGGTTGCGCACAGAGGGAAGAGATCAAGCTGCACGGGCGATTAGTACGGCTCAGCTGAAGCGCTTACACGCCTTACACCTGCCGCCTATCAACGTGGTCGTCTCCCACGGCCCTTCAGGGACCTTACGGTCCAGGAGTGTTCATCTTGGGGCAGGCTTCCCACTTAGATGCTTTCAGCGGTTATCCCTACCCGACATCGCTAACCGGCGCTGCCACTGGCGTGACAGCCGGGGCACGAGCGGTCAGTCCGACCCGGTCCTCTCGTAC
>JBDHAB010000017.1:0-54473 GCA_039588295.1 Gemmatimonadota bacterium | reverse complement strand
CAGAAGTGGCAGTGTGGTCCCGTCGCGAAAGACCGGTGACCGCCTCCCTTTCCGCCCTCCCCGGTACCGAGGTTTCCGCATGACCCATGTACGCTTCAGGTTGCCACTCGCCGCCTTGCTGCTGGCCGGCTGCACCACGGACGAGATTGTTCAGCAACCCAACGGTCAGAACCCGCCCCTACCCAGTTGGGAGCTCGCCTGGGCCGACGAGTTCGACGGGAGCGAGATCGACCAGGAGACCTGGACGCCGGAGGTCATGCCGGATCCGTTCAACGAAGAGCTGCAGTACTACACCGACCGGGTAGACGCCGACCCCGGTGCCAACGCCTGGCTGGAGAACGGTGCACTGATCATCGAAGCGCGCCGCGAGGACTTCGAGCACAGGAGGTACACCTCGGCACGGCTTATTACGAAGGGCAAGCGAGAGTTCCGCTACGGCCGCTTCGAGGCGAGGGTCCGGCAGCCGGGGGAGGTGGGCATGTGGCCCGCCTTCTGGTTGCTGGGCGGTAACATCGACCAGGTCGGGTGGCCGCGGTGTGGTGAAATCGACATCATGGAGGGCAAGGGGCGGCTTCCGGACTGGACGTCCGGCGCGCTCCATCGCGGACCCGATCCGTCCGCCAACCGGATCACCGCCGGGGAATACCGACTCGACTCCGGCAGCTTTCACGACGAGTGGCACGTATTCGCGGTCGAGTGGGAACCCGGGCGCATCCGCTGGGAGGTCGACAGCGTCCCGTTCTTAGGGGTCAACAAGACGCCGGGCGAGGACCCCGCCTACTGGCCGTTTGACGAGGGCCACGCGTTCTTCATGATTCTCAACCTCGCGGTGGGCGGCTGGTTCGATGCACCGCATTTGCCGCCGGACGACCTGTCGCCGCAACGCCTCTACGTGGACTACGTGCGGGTGTACGCGCGAGCGGAAAACTAGCGTCGCACCGCGGGGGCGAGTTCCTGCGCTGGATGGCCACCTGCGATCCGCGACCCGGCAGCACGCCCGTCCCCACTGCCGCGCTCCCCGAACGCCGCGTGACGCTCTGCGCAGCAGGGGGCTGGGCGGTGCCACGGCACGGACTCCATCTCGACACTCACTGTTTGCGGAGTATCCAGACGACATCCTGTGGATCGATGAGCGTCATACTGTTTTCGTCGAAGCTACCGTCCCACGTTTCGAACAAGAACGCAATGGCAATCGTCTCTTGCTCCACGTTCATGGTGTAGTCGCACTCATCGTACGTCTCGGTAACGCCATCGACGTGCTGGGTCAGTGTGCATAGCCCTCCGTCGTAGAATGCCCAGCGGACGTACCGTGTGTCGTGGCTGTTGCCCTCGTATACCACGGTGCCCGGAACGCTATAGCCGTTGATTGACGCGGTGTTCCAGATACCGAGGATCTCGTCGACGCCGAACGCGTCACTGCACGCCGGTGCAGCCATGAAACCGAGAACACCCAGCGTGAGCCATCGTACGATGCGTGGCATGGGCGGGTGCACTCACGCATACGCCAGCTTCTGATGATCCCAGGTGACTACCCTGTTCTTGAAATGGCTTTCATTGGCTGCCAGAGAAGGTCCGGCTGCCTTTAGCCCGTACGTGGCATCTTCTACGATGGGTTTCCCATCCCGAACCGCAGCGATCAGATTGGCCCAGTGATCATCACGGTCATCATATCCCTGGGGTGGTTCATAGATCATCTCACTGGGTTCGTTGATGTTGGGGGGCACATCGTAATACTCCAGACGGTACTGTCTGACAAACTCATCCTGGACGCTCTTCGGAAACGTCGATAGGGAATCGTACCCTCCATATCCCGGTTTACCAGAGAATGGCCTGCGGCTCACCGTCAACGAGTTCCCTGCAAACGCTAGTGTCCCCTCCGAACCGACCAGCTTCAATGAACTTCCCCCCCCACCTCCGGCCACGAAATTGACCCGGATCTGCAAATTGAAGGTTGGATGGGTTGCTGCCTGGGGATAATCCACAACACAGGTCAAGACATCCGGCACATCTCTGCCATCCTTCCAGTATCGCAATCCACCGGAACCATAGACTCTAGTTGGCCCGTCGGAGCCAATGACCCAATGCAGCCACGAGAACAGGTGAACGAACAGATCCCCTGCAATGCCAGTTCCATACGCCTGGTAATTGCGCCACCGGAAAAAGCGAACCGGATCGAACGGCACCTTTGGTGTGTCTCCAAGGAACGTGTCGAAGTCGACCGTTTGCGGTGACGCATCAGGGGGAATGGAGTATTGCCAGGCACCCAGGGATGAATGACGGTCATTCGCTGCTTCCACCAGGATCAGATCCCCTATTTCACCAGCTCGATACAAGTCCTGTGCTTTCTTCATGACAATGGAACTGACACCCTGGCTGCCGACCTGAAACTTCGCGTTATACTGTTTCTCGGCCTGTATCACCCGATGCCCTTCAGCGACTTCCTGCACCATGGGCTTTTCGCAATAGACGGCTTTCCCCGCCTTCATGGCATCGATGCTGATGATGTCATGCCAGTGATCCGGTGTGGCGACCAGCACCACATCAATGTCATCCCTGCCCAAGATTTCACGATAATCTCTGGTTGAAATGATGTCCTGACTGAACACTTCTTTTGCCCGTGTGAGCCTGCCATCATACAGATCACATACCGCAGCCAACTCAACGCCCGGAACGGTCAGTGCCGACCTGATATTGTAGAATCCGATGATCCCGGTCCCGATCACTCCTAACCGTATCGTGTCATTGGCAGCGAATCTTCTGTTTCGATCCGGGTGAGGTTCCCGCTCCAGGATCACGCGTTCCTGTGACGGTCTACGTGTTGCGATGTAGGGAAATGCTCCAGCTACCAATGATCCCTGAGCAAGTTTCTTTAGGAATTCCCTTCTCGAAGACTTCTTTTTTCGTCGCATAGTGAAGACCCACCTTTCAGAGGGAATGTCTGTCGGCAACGAGCGGCTGTCCATTGTGAGCCAATCGCGCTGGAGATGCCTTCGCAATCTCTTTCATACGCCCATGAGTCGTGACGTGTCAAGCATCATAAATGGAAGGTGTAGGTGTACTTGACCAGGATGGTCCGGGTGTCGGTGAAGGGCAGCGTCGGCGTGAGACGATGCCGATCGGTGTTCATACCCTCGTTGTAGACGATCCAGAGATCGTTGCCTTCGCGAAAGTTGTAGCGAAACCGAACGTTCGCCGACACGGTGTTGGTGGCACTGTTGAACTGGATGAACGCGTTGGTGGAAACCTTGGTGTTGAGCGCCGTGCCGATGCGGAGGCGGGCCAGATGCGCGTCGAAGCGCTGATCCCGATCCGGAAAGCGGATCCGGTTGAAGCGGTAGGAACCCGCCAGTTCCAGGTGAGGCGAGACGTACCATATCGGAGAGACCTCGGCCGTCGCCTGCCACCCGTCGAAGAACGTGCCGGCCTCGACGCGCGGGCGCAGTTGAAACAGCCGCGTGTGCGAGACGTGGTACGAAGCGCCGACCCGGAAGAACGTATAGCTGCCGGCAGGCACCACAGCCTCCTCAGAAAGCGCAAAAGGAATAGGCAACTCTTCAAAAAGCACCTTGGCCTCCAGGCTACCGCCCGCGCCCGACTTCGCGGCGAAGTCCCACTCCGGCCCGACCTCAGCCGACTCGATGGACCGATCCCCGTTGCGCACGAAGGCGAACCCGGCCAACCCCAGCGTATGCCAGATCAGCGATGACGCTTCACCGGGTAGCCAGGTGTAGGAAACCGCGTCGTCGAGCAGCGTGAAATCGTTACGCTGGGTGAACCCGATGCCCGGATCGTACGCAGGCCCGGCCCAGGCTACGGCGGCGTTATAGCCCAATCCGCGCCGCCGTCGTCGCTCGATCTCAGCGGTAAATCGCCCGCTATGGACGAGGTCGAGGGTGCCGTCGTCGATCTGTTCGTGGTCGAAGGTCTGCGCCCATTGGAGCGTCAGATAATCATCCCCGGCCAGGCGAACGACGCCGTCGAGCCCATAGGCCAGGTTATAGCTGCCATCCGTGCCGACGCGGCTGGTGACCATGGCGCCGGCATACGAATAGGCGTTGAAGACCTGACGCCGCAGGCGAAGCACGCCGAAGTTCTCGGACGGGAGCGTCTCGCTGTCGGCGGTCTGCATGTCGAAGAAGCCGACGTCCCAGCGGCCCCAGCGGCCTACGAGGCGTGCACCGCCGAGTATTCGAACCGGCTGCCCGTCCTCGGTCAGGCCGACGCGGCGACTGTGGAAGAGGCGGCTCAACCCGCCGGTCCTGAAGTCAAAAATGCCTGCCCGTTCCTGGAAGAATTGCCGTTTTTCGGGAAAGAAGAGCGAAAAGCGTGTCAGGTTGACCTGTTGATCGTCGGCTTCGACTTGCGCGAAGTCGGTGTTGACGGTCAGATCCAGTGTCAGGTTGTTCGTGAGGCCGTATTTGAGATCCCCGCCGACCTCGCCTTTGAGGTCCACGTAGAGCGGCTTGCGCGGGCGAATGCCTTCGAGAACGATCTTCTGAGCGAGCGAGGGCTTCAGAAACGCCCAGTTGGCGATAGACGGCACGGGCGGAAAGACCAGGCGCTCCGTCTTGCGCGCCACCTTACGCTGCAAGGCGATGCCCATGACCACCTGCCCGTCTTGGTCTTGAAAGCGAAGACTGGTGAACGGCACCCGCATCTCGGCAAACCAGCCTTCCTGATTCACCGCCGTCTCGACATCCCAGAACGTGTTGAAATCCCCGTTGATCCATCCGCCCGAGGCGATACCGCCGCCACTGGCATCGTTGGAAATGGCCGCGTCTATGCGGATTCCCCCCGGTGTGGTCGTGAACAGGACAGCCGTCTCATTGTCGTTGAAGGTGTCGAGGAGAATCTCGAAGTGGTCGTCCCCACTGAGCCGGTCGCGATAGAGGCCGTTGTAGCGAATGCCGGTGCTATCCCGATCGTACCCTCGCAGCGCGAAGTAGATGTACTCGTCGTCGTAGGCCACGAGGAATTCGGTGCGCTCGGTAGGCGGCGCTCCATTGTCCGGTTCGTACTGCGTGGGTAGCCAGGGCTCGACGGCCTCCCAGGCCGGTTCGTCGCTCAACCCATCAAGCTGGATCGGCCCGTCGAGATGAGGCAAGACGAGACGCCCCGATCCTTGCGCCCACACTGCGGGAACGAGCACGAGCTGCGCCAGCAACACAGCAGTGCACGTACGTCTGAGGGGGAGCAACTGAGGCATAGTCAATCGCTTGTTAGCTTGACGTGTCGATGGGCTGTTCACGCTCAGCGCGGCTGCTCGTTCTCTGCTTCTGCCGCGCCTCAGGCATTCCTTCGTCCTCGAAGAAGGGCTCAGTTGGGTGGATAGAGTGGCAGACGTTCGACACGGTGGAACGTGATCCCAAACGGCGCAGTGGGCGGTGTGAGGGTGGCTTCAAACACCACGTCGCGGGTGGTGTAGTCTACCTCGATCACTTTGCCGTACGCACCCCCACCAAACCCAACCGCCCCCGGCAAGAACACGACGTTGTCTTCTGCCTCATGGTAGTCGACATCCGAGACAATACGCGAGAACGTCTCGCCCCCGCGCTCTTTCCCGTATTGCCAGACCTGCTGGATGGTCATTGCGCCAGGATCGATGCGGTAAGCGACGGCGCGGCTGTAGGACTGCGCACCCGTGTAATTGCGATTGTCGCCGTTATCGAAGATGAGCAACGTGCCGTCTGGAAGAAGTTCGGGGGCGTGCTGGTACCAGGCCCACTCGAAGTCGGGGTGGTTGGTCGTGCCGTCCAACACCGACGGGTCGACGATCGGCTGCCCGGTTGCATCCAGCGGTTGCAACAGCCGCGTCGTTAGGTCAGTCCCATCACCTGCGGTCGTCCAGCCGGCGTGCGGCGCGAGAATCCACACCACCTCGTTGTTGTTCGTGAGCTTGACGGTGCCCTGGGTGCGGCCCGAGACGATGATGGCGTCGTCGGTCGGATCGTAGGCCAACCCATTGGCGTGAAACCAGTCGATGGTCAAGTCGGCAAAATTGGTCTCCCAGGCCCGGCGCGTGTTGTCGAGGGCCTGGTTGAGGTCCCATTCGCGGACGATCGCCCCCGTCGTCCGGTCGATCTCGATGATGTAGTCCTCGACGGTGGCCGCGCCCTGCTTGTCGACCGTCAGTAGGAAGTTGCCGCTTGGCTTCTCGATGACGTGGTGATGGAAATCGTATCCCGGCATCGCCCACGTATTGACGATGCGGCCCAGCATATCCATCTCAACGATGCGCCCCGTGCTCCGGTCGCCGAAGTACAGGTTGCCATTCGCCAGACGCTCGACCCCGTCGTCGTAGAATAGGTTCGAGAGGTTCGGATGCTGAGTGAAGTCGAGATACCACCGGATTGCCCCGGCGGCGTCGAACATGAACGGCCGCTGCGGTGTGAGCTGGCTGTCATGCCCAAAGTAGCTCACCAGGTTCATGCCCGATTTCATTGCGCCTGGCGTCGCGGCGTTGATCGTGACGGTAGGGAGATCCATGAGGAGCGACGGCGTGGTAATGCTGCGGGTGGTGTCACCAAGTAGCGCGCCGCCTGCATCGAAGAAGCGCAGGGTGACCGTGTTGGTCCTGCTCGGATACAGGCCCAGGACTGGGAGCGTAGCTTGCTGGCTCACGGTGTCGAAGCGGTGCCGCACATCGCCCGCCGGACCGTCACGTCCCGCCACGAGGACTTCCACCTGCACCGGTCGGCTGGTGGTCAGTCTGACCTCGGCCGTCAGTGGCGCATAGCCGAACGGGTTGGGCACGATCGTCAGGGTCGTGAGGAAATCGAGCCGTCTCTCCTCGACGTCCACCGGATTGCCGTCGCAGCCGGCCAGCAAGATCAGGCAGACGAGGGCAAGAGCGAAGACAACAGTTACGCGCAGTCTTGGAAGCATAAGAGTCAGACCATCTACGGGCGTCTTCTCCGTTTAGGAATTTCACGCGCCCCTCACAAAAGTACCCGTAATAGGTGGACCGTCCAGGAAGCCCCACAGGCGGTGGATCGAGTGCGGCTGCGCATCCGAGCGGGGCTGCGAGACCCTCGAACGAGCAGCGTTCACGTTCCGCTTGCCCGCGGGTCCTCACGCGCGCAGCTTATGGCCAGGCTCGTGAGATGCAACGAGATGACTCGGAGCCCCGGCGAAGCGTAACCACGCACGACCTGAGACCGCCTTCATGAATTCAAGCCACGTACGATTCGGCATCGTCGGAGTGGGCCGAGTGACCCGAGAGCAGTTCGCACCGGCACTGCTGAGCACGGAGCACGCGGTGCTCCTGGCGGCAGCCAGCAGGGACAGACACCGAGCGGAGGCCCTCAGTCCGCAACGGGCCTACGACTCCTACTCGATGCTCCTGCGAGATCCGGATGTTGACGCGGTCTACATTGCCACACATAACGGGCTGCACAAGGAGTTGGTGCTCGAGGCCCTCAGGCAGGGAAAGCACGTGCTGTGTGAGAAGCCTCTTGGTTGCACGGCCGAAGAGTGCGAAGAGATGGTAGCGACTGCCGACGCGACACAGCGCCTCCTCGTGGAAGCCTTCATGTATCGGTACCACCCGCAGATCAAGAGAGTACAGGAGTTGGTGCAGGAGCGCGTCATCGGCGAGTTGATGGTGGTGGAGGCGTCATTCAGGGTTCACCTGACGCACGCGAACGACGTTCGCTGGCATCGGGAATGGGGTGGCGGTGCCCTCCTCGATGTTGGTGGCTATTGCGTGAACTTCGCCAGGCTGTTCCTGGGAGATTCCCCTCGAGACGTCCATGCGTGGGCACACATCGACGGCGTGCACGGGGTCGACACGAGCGTCCATGCCGTCCTGGAATACGAGTCCGGGAAGCATGCGGCCCTATCCTGCGGATTCGAGAGCGGCCTCTATCAGGGAGCGGTGCTCATCGGAACCGAGGGCGTGCTCAAGCTCAGTGAGCCGTTCATCACATGGAAGCGTCGGCCGCGCCTCACAGTCCACGTTGGGGAGATGGAGCAGGTCACAGAATTTGAGCCGGTGAGCACATTCCGGATGGAGATCGAAGACCTCTGCAAGGCGATCTTAAGCGGCACATCACCACTGCTGAAGTCGAACGAGGGACTACTGAACGCTTGCGTCCTCGACCGAATAGCGGCGGCAGCCATTCCATGCGACTGACCCTGAGCCTCGTGGCGCTCGTTGGAACGAGTGCCTGCAATGGTCCGCTATCGCCGCAACCACCCGCCGACAGCCAATTCCTTGCCAGCGCGGTGAGCTTGTACCGTGCATCTCGCAACGACAAGGGCCTGTATCGTGACCGACTGCGCTTTGATGGCACCCATGACGCGCCGGCCTCTGTGGCCACTACAGGTATGGGATTGATCTCCTTGTGCATCGGTAGCCGCATAGGTACTGGCGATAACGCAACAGAAGACGCGAAAACGACGGTGCGCACCATGCTGGGAATTGGGCACGCCCGTAACGCGGCAGGGTTCTACTACCACTTCGTCGACATGGAAACCGGTAGTAGAGCGGGGGACAGTGAATACTCGACCATCGATACCGCGATTCTCATGAGCGGTGCGCTGTTTGCGGCATCCTGTCTTGCTGGAGACCACGAACTCGACTCGCTCGTGTTCGCGCTCTGGGAATCGATCGACTGGTCACAGGCGATAGCGAATCCCGAGACTGGGGCAATCTATCTCGAGATGTTGGGAGATGGGTCCGGAAGACCGGGATCTGTCACGCTGCCCTTCAATGAATACATGCTGGTTGCGTGGTTGGCGAAACTGGCGGATCAGACGGGTAACGGCCCAGCCACGGAACTCTGGGAACGCTTCTATGCGAGCGCGGATAGTTTACCGACCTCCAACTTCGCTGGACACGATGTGCTCACCGACCGGCCGGGCGCGTTCCTGTCGAGCTTCGTCATTCAGTTTGCGTATTACCTGTGCCATCCGTTCACGACGAGTGAGCGGTATCGCGACTTCCTGCAGAACGCCCAACGTGCGGACCGTGCGTGGTGGCAGCAGTCGGCAGCGGCCATGGACCACGAGTGGGGCCTCGGAGCGGGGAGCGCACCGTCGGTCGGCTATCACGCCGACGCCATCAACGACAACCCGAACCAGATCGTTTCCCCACACATCGTCGCGGGATTCATCCCGGTCGATGCGACCGGCATGAGCGACCTCAGCCAACACATCGCCGTGACGAGTCGAGCGGTGCGCTCGATGACCGGTGTGAGCGGGACTCTCTTGTGGCGCTACAGCGTGTCGGACCCTTCCTGGGTTCCACAGGAGATACAGGGAATCGATTACTCCACCATGATGCTGGGTGTCGCCACCCAGATGCTCAGCGCTTCATTCCTCCAGCAGCACAACGATTTCGAGGGGTGGCTGGCGGAGATAATGAACCGCTCTCAGTCTTCAGTTTTCAGTGAGCTGACAACTGAGAACTGAGAACTGTCGGCCGACGGCCGACCTTCCTACCGCCTGACCCTCCTACCGCCTTCCGCCAGTTCCAGCCGAATCACCTGGTCTACGGTTCCGGCCTCGCGTGGCGGGAGAAGCAGCGTGATTCCGTCGGACGTTTCGCGCACGGATACTGGCGCGCCGCTGGAGAGGAGTTGCGCGTTCCGAACGCTCCCAGGAAGGCGGGGGAGCGACAACTCGGGATCGGCCCAGTCCAACACGTGCACGAACACCGTGTCACCGCGCTGGGTCGTGACACCCCACGGCCGCGGCGCAATCGGGCCACCCCGCGTGCCGTAAATGCTGGCACCATACTGCTCGAGCCACGACCCGACGCCGCGTAACCGCTCGGCATGCTGGGGGTGGATCGCTCCGTCGGGCATAGGTCCCACGTTGAGCAGCAGGTTGGCGTTGCGCCCTGCAGCCTCAACGAGCGTCCGGACCAACGACGCGACTGACTTGAAGTTTCGATCGGTGATGCGGAATCCCCACGAGTCACTGATCGTCTGGGATGTCTCGAGCGGGACATCGGCGGACACGGCCGCGACGTTCCAGCCAGCCGTATTGCCCCCTGGCAGGTCCTTCTCGAAGGTCTGCACGTCCTCACCCGGTAGCGGATCCTGGTGGTGGTTCGGAATGATCAGCGCCGCCGGCTGCAGCTCACGTATCATTTGATATGTCCGCTCCAGGTGCCAGTCGGCGTCGGGACGATCCCACATCCCGTCCAGCCAAACGCCGCCGAGCGGACCGTAGTTGGCGAATAACTCACGCAGCTGCGCGTCCATGAACTCCAGGTAGCGATCCCAGGTCCCCCTATCGGGCCGACCGGTCCGATGGCCAGTCCGGCCGCGGGGGAAATAGTCGGGGTGGTGCCAGTCCAGCTGCGAGTAGTACACGAACAGCCGCAACCCCTGGCGTCGGCACGCCTCTGCCATCTCCCGCACGACGTCGCCCCCGAACGGCGTTCGATCCACGACATCCCAGTCGGTGACTCTCGTATCGAACAGGGCAAACCCATCATGGTGTTTCGTGATGAGGGTGATGTAGCGCGCACCGGCGCTCTTGGCGAGCGCGACCCACGCATCCGCGTCGAAGCTCCGGGCGTCGAAGTTCGCCGCAATCCGCTCATACTCCGCGACATCGATCCCACGGTTCTCCATGACCCACTCGCCGTCCATCAGCAGCGCGGAGATGCCCCAGTGGATGAACATGCCGAACTTGGCGTCCTGAAACCACTCGCGGGCGGCCAAATTGGCCGCGGACGGCGCCAGGGCGCCTTGCGCAAGCGCCGCAGTGGGCAGCAGGAGCATCATCGTTGTTGCTCGCAGGCAGCGCACGCATCCTCCGAAAGGCTCGAACCGCTAGTTCCCGCTCACGACAAACCCAGTCTCCAATCCCTCGTCCGAGCTCCAGCCAATCCGAACCGCGAACACGCCAGGCTCCCCCACCCACTCCATGTACTGGCTGCGGAGGACGACGCAGCGTGCGTCACGGCACGGCCTCATGGGGTGATTTCCAACGCAAAGGACGGTAGGTCCGTAAGATGGTATGTCAGTGTCCTACCGTTTACCATCCTACTTACCATCCTACCGTCCTACTATCCTACCGCCCTACTCGGTGCGATCTAGCCCTATGGTCGCCTGGTCGTAATGAGGATCACGCCGTTGGCGCCCCGCACTCCGTATAGCGACGTCTCGGGCGGGCGTTTCAGCACCTCGATAGACTCGATGTCGTACGGATTGAGGCCGGTGAGCGCCCCACCCGGGCCCGGCCGGAACGGCACACCGTCGACGATATACAGTGGCTCGGTGTTGCCGTAGAACGACGACGGACCTCGGATGCGAACGGAGAT
Source organism: Gemmatimonadota bacterium (assembly GCA_039588295.1). GTDB lineage: Bacteria > Gemmatimonadota > Gemmatimonadetes > Gemmatimonadales > GWC2-71-9 > JAOTVV01. The sequence continues at coordinate 43,195 of JBDHAB010000017.1, read as the reverse complement.
GGTGCCGTTCGGATACTCCACTACTGACACGCCAGCCATGCGGCCCTGGAGCAAGTGGGCGACGGACTCGTGGGGCTGTTTCTCGATCTCCCCCGACGTGAGTTCGGAGGCTGTCGGCTTCTCCTGAGGGGCGACCTCGGGCTGGGCCTCGCTCGTGGTCGTCGTGCGGGCACATGCCGACACGACGCTGAAACCAATGACAGTAAGTAGGGCGAAAACGATCCGGCCCGACAACTTCGGGGACGCGTTGAGCATCGGAACCTCCGATACCGAGTAACCCACTGTAATATAGCCCATCTCGGTTACCACCGCTCGCCCCGAGTCCAACTGGTGGTCCGGCAGTCATCGGCCATGCAGCGGACCAAAGCCGCTCTCGAGAACCGCAACGGTGGTGCCTTTCGGCTTGCGCCCAAGTGAATAGTTTGTGAGCATTCCTCACCTGTCGACCACCTCAGCACTCCGGGACCGGATGATGTATGGCATGAAACAGCTTTCATGAAGTGTTGCCGGTCGTCTGCAAAGAAGGGGACGATCTGATCGAGTCCACTGCCGGGTATCCGTCCGAGCTGTGGAGAACCACTCTGTGCTCGAAGGAATCGATCTCGCGCAGATCCCACCGATTCTGGGGTTCAGCCAGACGACACTGCGAAACGGCGCCGAGACCATTCTCGAGATTGAGTCACGCCACACGTGGTTCCCGCTGCTCGCAGCTCATCAGTTCGGCAAAGGCAAGGCCTCGGCGTGCACGACGAGCGCCTCCCCTCATTGGGGGGTCAATCTGGTCAAGTGGGACGAGTACACCACGCCGTGGAAGCAACTGTTTACGACACTGTAACAAGGACCCATAGCCATGATACGACCCATGACGGTTCTCCTCACCATCCCGCTCTTCCTCGGGTGCGCCGCTCCCGACACGCTGGACCTCGCCGTGACCTGGAATCTCGAAACGAATCTCGCTGCGGGCGGTGGCCATCGAGCGCAATTCACCATCCGCAACAACAGCGACATCGACCTCACATCGACCAACTGGGAGATGTATTGGAACATGGCACCCCGGACCGTCAAACCGGGAAGCATCACCGCGCCGGTCACCATTGAATGGATCAATGGTGACTTCTACGTGATGAAGCCAAAGGACGATTTCAGGCTCCCGCCTGGCGCACAAATGGAGGTGGCGTACAACGGTACCTACGCCATGATCAAGGAGTCCGATGCTCCCTTGGGTCTGTACTCCGTGTTGTATGAGGAGGATGGATCGTATGAGCTGTACCCAGTTCGTGATTATTCCATAGCTTCTTTCGACAGCCCAAATCAGATCAATCGCGGCGAGGGAGACGAGGAGCCGATACCGACAGCAGAGTGGTTGTTTGACAATCACTCAATGATCGCTGAGCTACCTGACGATCAATTACCGCTGATGGTTCCCAGACCGCGGTCGGTGACACTGGAGGACGGATATTTCGAGATCACTTCCAGTACGTCGGTGAGTTTTGAGTCCGGCCTGCAATCTGAAGCAACGCTGCTTGCCGCCTTTCTCGGTGAAATCCTGCCCAGCCCCGTCGCGATAGCTGAATCCAGCTCCGCAGCGAGGAATCACATTCATCTGCAAAACAGAGACGTCGACGTTCCAGGCTCGTACGACTTACGAATCTCCGCAAACGACGGCGTGATCATTTCAGGCGACAGGAGCGGGGTGTTCTACGGATCGCAAAGCCTTCAGGCCCTGATTCCGATCGACCAGCTCGGCCAGAAGAATGAGTCAATACGGGTGAGAGCAGTACGAATCGTGGATGCTCCTGCATTCGGCTACCGGGGCATGCATTTGGACGTGGGTCGAAATTTCCATTCCGTCACCACTGTCAAGCGACTGCTGGACGCTATGGCGTTCTACAAATTGAACACGCTGCATCTGAACGTGACCGAAGACGAAGGGTGGCGAATCGAAATCGCCGAGTTACCGGAGTTGACTCAGGTCGGAGGGTTTCGGGGCCATACCACCGACGACTCGGAGCATCTTCAGCCCTCGTATGGGTCCGGACCGTTCCCGGATCGTCGTGCTGGATACGGCAGCGGCTTCTACAGCCGTGAGGAGTATATCGATCTCATTCGGTATGCGGGGGAGAGACATATCGAAATCATTCCTGAGGTGAACGTTCCGGGACACTCCCGAGCGGCCATCAAGGCCATGGAGTATCGATATCGACGGTTGATGGAGGAGGGAAAGAGAGCCGAAGCAGAACAGTACAGACTCGTCGATCCCGACGATGCGTCTGTCTATCGTTCGGCCCAGTGGTACACGGATAATGTCATCTGTGTGTGCAGGGAGTCGGCGTATACGTTCCTGACGACCGTCATCGATGATTTCATCGATATGCATGATGAAGCCGGCGTACCGCTCACGACGTTTCATACTGGAGGAGATGAAGTGCCGAGAGGTGCCTGGTCCAACTCTCCCATGTGCGCCGAGTATCTCGAGGAGCATCCAGAAGTCGGCAATCCCAGAAATCTGCAAAAGGCATACTTCAAGCGGATCGATGCGTATCTCGACTCAAAGGGGCTACGAGCGGGTGGCTGGGAAGAAGTAGCGATGAATTTCAGAGAGGATGGCTCGTGGACCCCGAACGATGAATTCGCAAACTCGAACGTCATACCGTATATCTGGAATAGCCTTTCAGGGGCCGAGGATCTTGGCAACCGACTTGCGAATGCCGGATACCCCGTGGTCCTCTGTAACGTGACCAACTTCTACTTCGATTTGGCTTACAACAAAGATCCCAGGGAGCCCGGGCTGTACTGGGGCGGTTTCGTCAATACCCGGGATGCATTTGAATTCGTGCCGTATGACGTGTTCAAGTCCATCAAGACGACCCCGGAGGGCGAGCTCTATACTGATGATGATTTCACTGGGCAGGAGGTGCTCACTGCCGAGGGTAGAAGAAATCTCATGGGGATCCAGGCGCAACTGTGGTCGGAGACCTTGAAGGGGCAAGATATGCTGGAGTATTACTATCTGCCGAAAATGTTTGGCCTGGCGGAAAGAGCATGGTATGGGCAGGCGGACTGGGGAAACATCGTAGATAGAGAGGAACGAAACGAAGCAGTAGACTCCGCATGGAACGTCTTTGCCAACACCGTCGGCAAAAGAGAACTTCCGCGATTGGACCAGTTGAACGGTGGCTACAACTACAGACTCGCCCCTCCCGGAGCAAGAGTGGAGAACGGCCGCTTAGTCGTGAATACAGCGTATCCCGGTCCGGTGGTCAGGTATACCACCGACGGGTCTGATCCCACAGCCGATTCGCCACTCTATGCTGAACCCTTGGAAGTTGTTGCTGGCATGATCAAGCTGAGTACGTTTGATTCCCGCGGCAGAGCCAGTTTGCCGACCGTAGTCAATCTTCAATAAGAGCAAAACGATCATATGAGCACATCGTTGGACCCTGCCAAGCGACTGATTTCGCTCGATGCGCTTCGGGGCTACACCATTGTCTTGATGGTAATTGTCAACGACCCCGGCTCCTGGAGCCATGTGTATCCGCCGCTGTTGCATGCGGAGTGGCATGGTATCACACTGACGGATTTGGTCTTTCCCTTCTTTCTCTTCATTGTAGGAGTCTCAATCACTCTGGCATATACAAAGCGATTGGATGCTGGCGCCGAGAAGAAGGACCTCTATGGAAAGATCGTCTCCAGAGCCGTCAAGATCATGCTGCTCGGATGGTTTCTCTGGCTATGGCCGACGTTCAGTTTCGAAGGCATGCGGTTCGTGGGGGTATTGCCGCGGATCTCGATCGTCTTTCTCGTTTGTGCCCTGATCTTCTTGAACACGAACTGGAAGCAGCAGGTTTGGATCGCATCGGTCATCCTGATCGCCTACTGGCTGTTGATGGCTTTTGTGCCGGTTCCCATTGATGATGTCATTCGCAATGCGTTGGTCACGGGCCAGGTGCAGTATAGCGAAGGATTGCTGGACATCGGTCAGATTACCGAAGTGTCAAACGGCTTCATAGCGGCGAATTATGAGCCCGGTGTAAACATCACGGCCTGGCTCGATCGCTTGGTTGTTCCGGGCCGTTTCTGGCAAGAGACATGGGACCCTGAAGGATTGATGAGTACGTTCCCGGCCATAGTCACCGGAATGATTGGGATGCTCATCGGCAAACTGATTCTTTCAATAGAAGAAACCTATAGGAAACTGACATGGGTCTTCTTCATCGGCTTCTCCATGTATCTCCTCGGTGGAGCCTGGGGATGGTTCATGCCATTGAATAAGAACCTGTGGTCGAGTTCGTACACCCTGTGGACTGCGGGCGTGTGCACGATGGGTCTCGCAGCCGCTATCCTGGTGGTGGACATACTGGGGTATACGAGAGGGACCAAAATCGGCAGAGTGTATGGAGCAAACGCCATCACGTCATATGTGCTGGCCGGAATGCTTACCCTTGTATTCTACTCTGCCATTTTCGGGGGAGAATCGCTGAATGGACTGTGGATGGATGGTGTGACCAGTGTTGGGATAGCTCCGAAACTGGCCTCCTTGGTGTATGCAATCATCTACACGCTCATCATATACATTCCTGCCTCCATATTGTACCGGAAGAAGATCTTCATAAAGGTGTGATTCGGGCCACTCGGTGTTGGACCCGGTTCTAGCGTCCAACGCCGCGGAAGGAGACGGTTCGCAGATTTGCCGAGGAGGAAGCATGAAACGCTTGCGTACCGTGTTGGCGGTCATGTCGCTGGCCGCGTCTGGGCTTGAGGCGCAGGACGATGCGGCGGTCGACTCGCTGCGGCGCGTGGCGGAAACGGCTCCGTTGTTCGCGTCACACGACGTGCTCGAGTTGAGGATCGAGGCCCCGTTCAACACGATCTTCAAGGACCGGGACCAGGAGAGTGAGTACCATCCCGGCACGCTGTCCTACGTCGACGAAGGTGGGGATTCGGTCGTGCTCGACATGCGGGCCAGGACCCGCGGCTATTTTCGGCTTCGGAGGCGAACCTGCGGCTTCCCGAATCTCCACGTCAATTTCCGTCGGCGGCAGGTCGAGAACACGGTGTTTGCCGGTCAAAACCGGGTCTCGATCGTCGCCCACTGTCAGGACAAGAAGTCCGAATACGAGCAATTCACGCTGCAGGAATATCTGATCTACCGCACGTTCAATCAGCTGACTGACAAGAGTGTCCGCGTGCGGCTTACTCGCGCGACGTACATCGATACCGACGGCAAACGCGACTCGCTGACCAAATACATGTTCATCCTCGAGCCGTTCGATATGCTGGCCGCCCGACACGGCTGGGAAGTGCTCGAGGTTCCCTCCATCTCTCCGAATCAGCAGGACCCTCCCAGCCTGCTGCTGTTCGAGGTCTTTCAATTCCTGATCGGCAATACAGATTGGAGTCCCTTCCAGGCCGCGGCCAGCAGGAGCTGTTGTCACAATGTCAAGCTGATCGGCACGATGATCGGACCGGTGATTCCGGTCCCCTATGACTTCGACTGGTCCGGCGTGATTTCCGCACCGTATGCCAAACCGGATCCAAAAGTCGGTGTGCGTCGCGTGCGGGACCGACGGTACTGGGGCATCTGCCGGCCACCCGAGGAGTTCGTGCCGGTCTTCAGTCTCTTCAACGACCGCCGGGCAGCGATCTACGACATGTGGCGCGGGCAGGAAGGGTTGGAGGAGCGCCGCCTCGAGCGCACGCTCGAGTATTTCGATGAGTTCTACGAGATCATCAACGACCCGGGGAAGACCAAGCGCGAGATTCTGGTGAAATGTCGGCAGGTGTCCTGGGAGGGCTGATCGGTATCAGACCGTGGAAGCGTTCGCGGCGGTGTTGGTGTCAGCGCCGAACGCCGAACGACTGCCGCGCTGCTCGACGAGTGAGCCGGCCGACATCGAGGTGTTGGAGGACAGCAAACGCCGACGGTGATCAGCTGTTAGCTGTTAGTCGATAGCTGGCGTCTCACCACTGATGACCGTAGCGCACGCCTACACGTCGCAGATGGCGACGGCCTGCCGCAGCGCCGCTATCGGGTCGCCGGTGGGTGTGAACTCGTGGGCCAGGTATCCGTCAAAGCCCAGATCGGCGATCGCCGTGGCGACCGCCCCGTAGTTCAGCTCCTGCGTTCCGTCCAACTCGTGGCGGCCTGGCACACCGCCGGTATGGAAGTGGGCGATGTGCTGGATGTTGTCGCGGATGGTACGGATCACGTCGCCTTCCATGATCTGCATGTGATAGATGTCATAGAGCAGCTTCACGTGCGGTGAGTCGACGCCGTCGATCACCTCGACGCCGAACCACGTCCGGTCACCTTGGTAGTCGTGATGGTCGACTTTGCTATTGAGGAGCTCGACGCACACCATGACGCCGTGCTCCGCGGCAAGTGGGGCGATCTCCCGCAGCCCCTTGATGCATGCCGCGATCGCCTCTCCGTCACGTCGCCCTCCTCGGTTCCCAAACATTGCGATCACGTTCGGCACATCGTGCTGGGCCGCGAGCGGAATCGTTTCCTCCAGCTCCGCGAGCAGCATGGGGTGGTGTTTGCGGTCGTTGAATCCGGTTGCGATGAAATCCCGTCGATCCGTCGGCTCGCCCATCGAGCACATGAGCCCGTGCGCTCGCACGCGGTCCCAATCCTTAGGCCGGAGCAAATCGATCGCCTGGATGCCCATGGCGGCGGCTTCTTGGCAAAACCGATCAAACGGCACGTTCCCAAACGGCCAGCGGGAGACGGACTGCTTGAGGCGGCCGGTGGGGATAGGGGGTGCGGGGCGCAGGAAGCCGGGAACGGCCACAGCGCCGACGACCGCAGCACTGGTGAGGAGCCAGTCGCGACGTGTCGCACCGCACGCGCGCATCAGAACTCGAGATTGTGCAGGTGGCCGTAACTGGCTGCGAGGCTCCCGAACGGGTCCCTCGGGTTGTCGTGTTCGACGAAGTAGTGTTGGATTCCCGCCTGATCGCTATGGGCGAACAGGGCGGCGAAGTCGATGGTGCCGGCACCAACATCCACCATGGAGCCGTCGGCGGCCATGTCCTTGACATGCACCAACGGGAACCGCCCACCGTGGTCCCGGAAGTACGTGAACGGATCTCCGCCGGCCTTGGTGATCCAGTAGAGGTCTAACTCCAGTTTGACCAGTGCGGGATCCGTTTCCTCGATGAGGACGTCCCACGGCACACGGCCTTCCAGCGGCTCGAACTCGAAGTCGTGATTGTGATAGCCGAACGTAAGCCCGGCCGCCTTGGCTCGCTCACCCACGCGATTGAAGCGGTCGGCCATGCGTCGGTAGTCATCGAGGCCGGAGCGATTGGCGGGAGCGATCCAGGGGACGACGAGATACTGGTGACCGGTAGCAGCGGCGAGGTCGACCATGGCCTCCCACTCGTTCTCCAGCGTCTCGAGCGGCGTGTGTGTGGCAGGCGCTCTGAGCCCCGTGTCGTCCAGGACGCGGCGAATCTGCTGTGGGGACCGGTCGAAGTATCCCGCGAATTCCACTTCTTGATACCCGATCTGCGCCACTCGCTCGAGCGTGCGCTCCACACTGTCTTGCATACTGGACCTGACCGTGTAGAGCTGGATCCCGATCCGATCCAACCGCCGGGCGGCTGACACCGTGCCGCATCCCGTTGCAGTGAGGCCTGCGCCAGCCAGGCCCGCGGCACCGATGGTCTTCAGAAACTCTCTTCGACAGGTCATTTCAAAGCTCGCGGCGTTTCATTTGGTTGACGGCATAGGCACAGGCGCGAGCGGTGAGCGCCATGTACGTGAGCGAAGGGTTTTGGTTCCCCGAGGAGGCCATCGCAGCGCCGTCGGTCACAAACACGTTCGGCACGTCGTGACACTGGCCGTAGCCGTTCAAGACCGACGTCTGTGGGTCGCGGCCCATCCGCGCGGTGCCCATCTCGTGAATCGTGAGGCCGGGTGGATTCTCCTCGACGGACGGCTCGACATCTTGGACACCGGCGGCTTCGAGCATCTCGGCTGCCGTGACCGACATGTCCTGCAACATCGCCCGTTCGTTGTCGCTCCACTCACAGTGGATGCGGAGCGTGGGGACACCCCATTTGTCCTTCTTGTCTGAATCGATTTCGACGTAGTTGGAGCGGCGCGACAGGCATTCCCCGAATCCGCCGAGCCTCATGCGCCAGGGTCCCGGCTCACGCAGGGCGTGCTTGAAGTCAGCGCCGAATCCGGGCATGGACATGCCTCGCGTCCACCCGCGGCGTCCCGCACCGCCCTGGAATCCGTAGCCGCGCACGAAATCCGGATGTGGGGTCCTCACGTTACGGAAGCGGGGAATGTAGATGCCGTTGGGCCGACGGCCGAAGGCGTCACGGTCGGCGAAACCGGGTACCATGCCGCTCGCGCCTCCGCCCATCGTGTGGTCCATCAGGTTACGCCCCAGCTCACCGCTCGAGTTCCCGAGTCCGGTGGGAAATCGCGGTGATTGGGAATTCAACAGGATTCGCGTTGACTCGAGGGCGGACGCGCAGACGAAGACGACGCGGCCGGCGAATTCCATCTCCTCATGCGTGACGGCGTCGATCACCCGCACACCCCGGGCTCGGTCGTTGTCCGCGTCGTAGAGAATCTCCGCGACCACGCTGTCGGGTCGGAGCGTCAGACGCGCCGTTGCCGCGGCAGCCGGCAGGGTGGCGGTAAGCGAGCTGAAGTAGGAGCGCGTGATACAGCCGCGATGGCAGGGCCCGCAGTAGTGGCACACGGCGCGGCCGTTGTGGTTCACGGTCAGTACCGCCGCTCGGCCGATAGTCATCACGCGTTCCCGCCCGAACGCACGCTGAATCCCCTCTCGGACGAACTGCTCGGCGCAGTTCATGGGCATCGGCGGCAGGAACTGGCCGTCGGGAAGCTGGGCCAGGCCGATCGCTTCTCCGCTCACGCCGACGAACCGCTCGACGTGATCGTACCACGGTGCGATGTCGTCGTACCGAATCGGCCAGTCGACGCCGTGGCCGTCCCGTGCGTTGGCTTCGAAGTCGAGGTCGCTCAGTCGATAGGACTGGCGAGCCCACGTGATCGATCTCCCGCCCACCTGCCTCCCGCGAATCCACAGGAAGGGCTTGTCATCCGGCACGGAATACGGGTGGTCGATGTCATCAACGAAGAACTTGCTGGCGGCTTCATCGCACGCGTAGCAGGTGCGTTGCACCGGTTGTCGCCGAGCCAGGGATTTGCGATCGCCGAGGCCGCGGTACCGGAAACTCCAGGCGGGCTCGTGCTCGACATAGTCGGTCGCCGGATCGATGGCCCGGCCCGCCTCGAGTACGAGGGTCTCGAGACCGGCTTCCGTCAGTTCCTTGGCGGCCCAGCCCCCCGATATCCCGGAGCCCACCACGATCGCGTCGTACGCTGCCTGTTTCATTCCCATTGCCCCGATGCCTCCCGCCTCACCGGCCCACAGGGGTCGTAGCGACCGGGAACGATCACCTGTTCCAGTTCCTGGGTTGCCCCCACCTCCGAGGTGTAGTAGCCGAACAGCGTGAGCCACTTCATGCGCTGGAAGAAATGATCGCCCGTCGGCAAGCCCGCCTGCCGCAGCGCGGCCAACTCGGCGTCGAGTCCGTGGAGCAACACGGTTTGTTGTGCCTCGTCCAGCCCGAGAAACGGTGTGCCAAACGTGTTCACGCTCCGGGCATCGAGGGCCACCAGGCCCCGCAGGAACGCCTCTCGCGCATCCTCGTCGAACCACTCTGCCAGCATCACGTCCACGAAGCGGTTGACCCGCGCGGCCGTCGCGCCGGGTGTGTCGGTCTCGGGAATGATCAACTCGGCGAGCGCGCTCACCATGGCATTTTGGTGCTCCGTGAGGACCAACAACTCCTGATCCTGCTGAATGCGGCGAATACGGTGGTGGATCGCCCGCGCCGAGGCCCACATGGTGTCCGGGGTGAGCGCGTCGATTGTCGGGAGCGCGAGCCCCGCAGTGAGGGCTCGGATCACATCACGTCTACGCATGAGCAGCTCCGGGGTGTTTGTCGAAGGTGCCTCGTGGTCCCTGGCAGCGCCAGGTTCGCGACCCGGCACCAGTTCACCGACAACAATGACCTGGCACACGCGTGCACTCCGGGTCTCCTCGGTCAGCTCTCCCGGCGTGGCGGGGGTGGCCATACGCCGAAGATCGGGGCCGACGGCGCGCGAACGTGCGTGCGCTCGAATCTCTTGGGACAGCCGACGTTTCATTATGCTACATATACGGGACCATATTACTGTCATTTCGGCATTGCTACGGCTCTTGTCAGCAGTGGTACAATGGCGTATTACATACTTGGATTTTCCCATTAGGAATTCCCGTTTGGTGGCACCCGGTCCCGCCGCCCGACGACAATTGCGCTTTGAATTTGATCTCACCGATTACCGACTTTCCGACAACCGAATAAATATGATAGATCAGGTAGTGTTGGATCCGCGGGTAGCAACGAGGCTCACCGAGGCCCCCGAGGCGCGAGCCGCATAGCTCGTGATGTATCGCGAGCTGATCGCTAAGGAAGGCCTGAAGGCCATCGAGAGACCGGCAGGATAAAGGGAGGCGTTTGCCATGCAAGAAATGCTACAGCGAAAGCACCCATTCCGGACAAGCCGTCTGCACTTCTTCCGCGGAGTGGGGATGAGTGTGATGGCCGCACTGGTTTTGTGCGGCACTGCGCTTGGCCAGCAGATAGGCGTTTCCGGATTCGTGACCTCTGTCGACGGTAGTCCTCTCGACGGAGTGCTCGTACGAGTACAGGGGACCGATATCCGTACGACGACCGATGCGGATGGGAGATACGCTGTAACGGCTCCTGCAGATGGCGTGTTGATTTTTGCTCGCATCGGGTTTCGCGCGCTTGGGCTGGACATTGCCGGGCGTACAACCCTCGATGTCACCCTGGAGCGAGCCATTGCGGTGCTAGATGAGGTCGTCGTCACAGGCTACGCCGAACAACGGCGGGCCGACATCACCGGCGCCGTCGCAAGCGTCGACATGGAGAGTATGCTCAACGAGTCGTCGGCCGGTGTGCTGCAGCGGCTCGATGCCCGCGTGTCCGGCGTCACCGTGGACAACAGCGGCAACCCGGGTGGCCGGTCGACGGTCCGCATTCGCGGGATCAGTTCGTTTCAAAACAATGACCCGCTGTACATCATCGATGGCACACCGCTCGAGGAATCGTTCCTCAACTGGCTCAACCCCAACGACGTCGAGTCGATCCAGGTGCTGAAGGACGCGTCGGCAGCGTCCATCTACGGATCGCGAGCCACGAACGGTGTCGTCATCATCGAGACGAGGAAGCGGGGCTCGTCCCCGGAGCCGGTGTTCAGGCTGGACGCCAAGTTCGGTATGGCCCAGCCGGTGCGCGGCTACGACGCTTTCATGATCACCGACGCGCTGGAATACCACGAAGTCATACGGCGCGCCCACGTGAATGCGGGCCTGGCGGTTCCACAGAACATCTACGGTGATCCGAATGACCCGTCGGTACCGGCCTACATCTGGCCGAACAACGGCCTGGGTCAAACGAACGACCTGTCGCAGTTCGGATTAACGGAGGACGACTACCTGTTTGGTGACATCACCCAGCAAAACCGGCAGATCATGCCCGCCAGCACCGGCACGAACTGGTGGGATGTCGTGTTCGGCACAGGGTACGCGGCCGACGTGAACCTGGGGGTCCGCGGTAGCTCGCAGGGCCTCGGGTACAACGTCTCCGTCAACTATTTCGACCAGGAAGGCACGGCCGCTTTCAACCGGTATCAGCGCGGCAGCGCACGGGTCAACACCCAGTTCCAGATCGGCAAGTTCAGGATCGGGGAGAACGTGGCGCTCGCCTTCGAAGCATCCCACGGCGGCCTGGGCGACCCGGGCGGTTTCGCCGAGGACAACATCATGGGCAAGAACATCCTTATGCAGCCCGTGGTTCCGATTTACGACGCCTCCGGTGAGAACTTCGCGTCGGGGAAGGCCATCACGCTCGGGGTCGGGTCGAACCCACTCAGGATGGCCTGGGCCGACAAGGACGATGGCATTACGAACCTCAGGATCTTCGGGAACGTGTTTGCCGGCTTCGACTTCACGGACGACTTCTCCTTCACCTCGCGATTCGGGTTCAGCCTGCTCGACCAGGCGTTTGTCAACTTCGATCCCATCCAGCCGGAAGACAGAGAGCCAACATTCAACAACGGCTTCACGGAGTGGTACCAAGATTTCCGGGACTGGACGTGGAGCAACGTGTTCAACTACTCGACGCGACTCAGCGATGTGCATGCCGTCTCGCTCCTCGTGGGCCAGGAGGCAAGCAAGAACCAGAACCGGTTTGCTCAAGGCTCGTTCAACGGCCTGATCACGACGGACCTTGACGCCCGATACATTCAGGACGCGATCGGGGACGCGGCCACCAAGAACGTTTTCAGTGTGGGTGGCAAGTCCTCGCTGCTGTCTTTCTTCGGGAAGGTCGACTACAACTTCGCCGAGCGGTACTACCTGAGCGCGACGGTGCGCCGGGACGGCTCGTCACGCCTCGGGCCGGACTCCCGGTGGGGCACCTTCCCCGCATTCAGCGTCGGTTGGCGGCTGTCGCAGGAGCCGTTCATGCAGGACAACACGTTCTTCACGAACGTCATGCTCCGCTTCGGCTACGGCGTCACCGGGAACCAGAGCATTCCGTCGGGCCGGACGGTGACCCAGCTGGGCGGTGACGTGCAAGAGACGTTCTACGACATCGGCGGAACCGGCAACCAGGTCCAGCCGGGATTCCGCGGGACATCGTTGGGGAACGACTCGCTCCAGTGGGAGGAGAACAGGTCGATCAACCTCGGGTTGGACGTCGAGTTCTTCCGCGGCAACGTCAGCCTCGTCATCGATGCCTACCAGCGGAACACGGACAACCTGCTGTTCTCTCCGGAGCAGCCGGCGACCGCCGGCCCACAGGATCCCCCGTTTCTCAACGTCGGCGAGATGCGGAACCGCGGTGTGGACATCTCCCTCGGCTTCCGGGGCACGGTGGGTAACACGGGGACCTGGCGCGTGGCCCTGAATGGTGCGCACTACAGGAACGAGGTCATCCGGATCGACGGTGTGTCGACTTTCTTCTTCGGACCCATCGACACCCGGTTCGGCAATCAGATCATCAACCGGGTCGGTGATCCGATCGGGGCGTTCTACGGCCTCGAGTGGGACGGGTTCTTCGAGGACGATGCCGCTGTTGCCGCGCACGCGTCGCAGGACGGCGCCGCGCCCGGCCGGATCCGGTTCGCTGACCAGCCGACGATCGACACGGACAACGACGGTGTTCCGGATCAGGCAGATGGACTGATCAACGCGGAAGACCGGGTGATCATCGGTAGCCCGCATCCCGACTTCACCGCCGGTTTGGATCTCGGTCTCAATATCGGCTCGTGGGACTTCGCGGCCACGTTCTTCGGCACCTTCGGCAACGATATCTTCGACGTGCAGAAGGAGTTCTACGTCTTCCGGTTGTTCGAGACCAACGTGCGCAAGGACCGGTTGACGGACTCGTGGGAGTCGGGCGCGGACAACACGAACGCCAAGTACCCGCAGCTGGACCAGAATGACGTCTTCAGCGGGCAACTCAGCAGCTTCTACGTCGAAGACGGCTCGTACATTCGCCTGCGTACACTGCAGGTCGGTTACACCCTCCCCCCGTCCTGGATTCCGGGCACCCGGGTCTACGTCCAAGGGGAGAACCTGTTCACGATCACGGGCTACTCGGGGCTCGACCCGGCGTTGCCGGCAGCCGACATCGGCGGGGCCAGCGGCGACATCAGAGACCAGTATCGGGGCGTCGACCGCGGTGCGTACCCGAGCAACCGCGTCCTGTCCTTCGGTATCAGCACAACCTTCTAGGAGACCGTCTCTTAGCATAGAGAGGACTGAAGACTATGAAAGTTCTACGATGGTCCAGGCTGCTATCGAAGACGGCTGTCCTGATCTTCGTATGCGGCGCGACCTATGCGTGCGATGAATTCCTGGATGCCCCTCCGCAGGGAGCCCTGGATGAGGGAACACTGGCAAACCAGGATGGCGTGGAGGGACTCCTCCTCGCTGCCTACCGGGGTTTGGATTGGAACGGCGCTTCGGGATTCGAATGGTCGCACAGCGCGAGCAACTGGGCGTTTGGCAGCATACCCAGCGACGATGCCCACAAGGGATCGACCGCAGGCGACCAGCTCGGGGCCCAGGATATCCAGAACTACAACTGGTCCACTGGTGAGGCTGATGATTACCTCAACGGCAGGTGGCAGGCACTCTACGACGGTGTCGTTCGTGCCAACGCGGTCATCACGCTGCTGAACAAGGTGGTCGACGCCGACCCGGACGAGATCTCGGACGCCGACCGGGAAGGCATCCGCGGCGAGGCGTTGGTCCTGCGGGCCCACTACCACTTCGAGCTCTGGAAAATGTGGGAGAACATCGCCTACTACACGGAGCTGGACACGGACACCCGCAAGTCGAACGAGGGAGTGGATGTCGCCGGGAGCCTCATCAGCGATCTCGACGAGGCTGCCGGGCTGTTGCCGGCCACGCAGCGCTACGGCGATGTCGGGCGCGTGACGAGCAATACCGCACTGGCCTACAAGGGGATGGTCCAGGTCTATGCAGGAGACTACGCGGGAGCCCTGACCACGCTGCGTCCCTTCACGACGAACGGCGTGTACGCGCTGGAGTCCGACTTCAGCAAGGTGTGGACGGGCTTCCCGGCGTTCTCCAACGGCCTGGAGACCATCCTCGCGTACCAGGCATCCGCCAACGACGGCGCCCCTGACGGCAACAACGCGAACTATGGTGAGCGCCTGAACTTCCCGAACGGCGGCCCGTTCGGATGCTGCGGCTTCCACCAACCGACGCAGAATCTGGTCAACTACTTCCGCGTCGACGCCAACGGACTCCCGCTGGCCCTGTCCGACCCCGCCGGGTGGAACAACGTGGATACCGAGTGGGACGCAGCCGCTTCAGGTGCCGTGGCGTTTGACCCACGTGTCGACTGGACGGTCGGCCGGGACGACGTCCCCTACAAGGACTGGGAGGTCCATCAGGCGGGCTGGATCCGGGACGTCGCCCACGCTGGACCGTATAGCCCGAAGAAGACAGCGTACGAGTCGGGGAGCGGTGCCGTCAGCAACGTCGGGTGGGTGAACACGCAGTTGAGTTCGATGAACATCCACATCTACCGCTATGCCGACCTGTTGTTGCTACTCGCCGAAGCCGAAGTCGAGGCAGGCGACCTCGAGAACGCGCGGGCGATTGTAAACCAGATCCGGACGCGCGCGGCCGTTGCAGCGCAGGGTCCGGTCGGCGGTCCGCTCGCCGTGCCCATCGACGACCCGTCGATCACCTGGGCGAATTACCAAGTCGGTCAGTATACGACCCCGTGGACGGACCCGGCGGCCGCCCGGGCGGCCGTCCAAGCCGAGCGCCGGCTCGAGTTGGCCATGGAGGGCAAGCGGTTCTTCGACCTCCGCCGCTGGGGCATTGCCGAGACGGTGTTGAACAACTTCCTCGGCACGGAGACGGCTGCGGCGGGGCGGGGGAGCGCCACCTCGGGGGCGCAGGCGTTCGCATCGAAACACCTGCTCTATCCGATTCCCAGCCTTCAGATCGAGCTCAGCAAGGTGGCGGACGAATCCGGGAATTTGGTCGATCGGCTCGTGCAGAACCCAGGCTGGGCAGTAGCCCCGTAACACGAGTCGTCCCACAAACAGAGCCCGGTCCCGATACCTGTCGGGGCCGGGCTTCGTGCGTCGTCCCGGGGGAACGTGCGACGCCCGTGCCGCGTCCCGCCGGACCTCAGCGGCCCCCGACCCTGAACGCCCGCAGGGAGTCACCCGTGTTGGCCACGAGGACGGCCGGGCCGGCCGGCGTCGCGATCAATGCCAGATCCGCAACCTGCAACGGGGCCAGGAAGCCGCTGACGAGCGGCGATACGGGGGTGAGTCCACCACGACCGTCACCCCTGAGCCACAGCCCGTTGCCGGCGTCGGCGCTCGCGGTGTTGGGCTCAGTGTGGTATTGGTTGCCCGCGACGAGCAGATCCGTGTGGCCGTCGGCGTCGGCGTCATAGACCAGGATCGCGTGGATGGGTGCCAGTTGCGCCAGACGGGGCAGCGGGACCGCCGCGAACGTGCCGCTGCCGTCGTTCTGCAGGTAGACGCTGGCGAAGGTGTCGACCTGACGATGGACGGCCTGCTCCAACTGTGCGGCACTGAAGACCTGCTGCACGGGGACGCCGGCAAACGCCGCGAAGGTGGAGAACGGCACGCTAACGGTGTAGATGGCCCTCCCGAGCTTCGCCAGACCGTAGAACGGATACTCCGCGCCGTCGATCTCCTGGGTGAACACAATGTCCGTGGTGAGGTTGCCGGTGAAATCGGCTGCGTAGACGCCGAACCGACTCTCCGTCGATGTGGTGAAGCCGAAATTCAGTCCCACGTTCCCGGCCACGAGATCGGGATGGCCGTCGGCGTTGAAATCCCCTGATGCCAGCCGGTACCACCACCCGCGCATTTCCGCCGGCGCCACGCGTGCGGTCACGTTCTGCAGCCGCTCGCCATCGTGTTCGTAGAATTGCACGGGCATCCACGTGCCGGCGGTCACCAGGTCCGGCCGGCCGTCCGCCGTGAAATCCACCCAGAGCGCATCCGTCACCATGCCGCCGGGGCTGATCAGGTCCGGGGCCACGTCCTCCGTGACGTCCGTGAAGCGATCGCCGTCGTTCCGGAGCAGGTAGCTCCGGGTCGGCAGCGGGTAGGACCGCGGGAGCAGGCTGCCGCCGACGAACAGATCGGGCCTCCCGTCGCCCGTGAAATCCGCCGCCGCCACCCTGGCGGTGCTCGTCCACATCGGTGGAAGGGCGAGACTGTCCCGCACGAAACGGCCGCCGCCCTCATTGCGGTAAAAGCGGTCCTGCAGCCGGGTCGACCCTGGTGAGGGGTGGTACCCGCCGGTGGCGACGTACAGATCGAGGAGACCGTCACCGTCGGCGTCGACGAACGTTGCCCCCCAGTCGTCGTAGCGCCTGTCGGCCTCCCAGGGCTGACCGGCAACGGAGGCAATGAAACGGCCGTCGGCCTGCTGCACGAACAGCGTGCCCGGGGCATTCGCTGCCCCGCCGACGAACACGTCCTCCAGGCCGTCGCCGTTGACGTCGCCGACCGCGAGCGGCGGTCCCTGCTTGGACACCTGGTAGGGCAACAACGGCTGGACGCGGAAGTCGACGGACTGCGATGCCCGGTGCAGGTACGCCGGCACAGTGCCGTCCGTGACGGGCTGGAACAGCGGGTCGTCGGCAGGGACCATCCCGCGCAGACCCGACCCGGGCGTCGCGTCGCTTTGGCGCACGGTCACCACGCGATCGACTTGCAGATCGGTCAGTACTTGCGACCGGCCATCGGGCCACACCACCTCCAGGCTGTCCACGCGCTGAACGGTCCCCAGCCCGAAGTGAATCCGGTGATCCATACTGGACTGGTACCCTCGGTACGGCGTGTGGTAGATGTACTGCCGTCGTCCGCCGCCCGTGACCGCCACCGTGGACCCCAGCCCGCGGATGTTGGGGGGCTCACCCTCGAGCCGTACCTGCAGGAAATGCCGCTCCTCGTTCGCAGGTCCCACGTTGTGGTAGACGAAGGCCGGGGCGTTGATGTTGTTGATGACGACGTCGAGTCGCCCGTCGTTGTCCAGGTCGGCGTACGCGGCCCCGTAGGAGAAGCTCGGCCGGTCCATTCCCCAGGGATCGGTCGCGTTGGCGAACGTCAGATCACCCGTGTTACGGAACGCGTAGTTCGGCAGTTCGTAACCCTGGAGGGTGTCGAGGATCACCTGGGCCGTGCGATCGTCGCCCCGCCGGCGGACCGCATACATCTGTACCTGGTAGTCGTAATCGATGACCGCCTTGGGGTACCCGTTGGTGATGAGAATGTCCTTGTATCCGTCGTTGTCGTAATCGGCGAAGAGCGCGCTCCAGCTCCAGCCGGTATAGGCAATCCCGGCCATGCGACCGATCTCGCTCAGAAGGAGGTCGCCGGACGCCGTCAGGCCGAGATTCAACTGCAGCGTGTTGACGGGGTAGTCGGCATGGAACCCGCGGCGGCGAAGCTCCATCCGCCCGGCATGGTCCAGGGCACCCGTCGACCGCTTGCGGGCCTCCAGGTCCTCGGGCACCATGTCGGTCTGCAAGACGTCCAGCCATCCGTCGTTGTTGAAATCGGCGATGTCGATCCCCATCCCGGCAAAGCTGGTATGCCGGAGCCAGGCGCCGGCCCGGTCGCTGAACGTGCCGTCTCCGTTGTTGACGTACAGCACATCGCTGGGTGTGTCGTCGTTCGAGATGTAGATGTCGGGCCAGCCGTCCCGGTTCAGGTCGGCAGCCTCCACCCCCAGTCCGAACCCGACTGTTTGCAGGATGCCTGCCTCAGCCGACACGTCCGTGAACCTGCCGCGGCCGCTGTTGCGGTAGAGGCGGTCATGACTCACCGGGTCCGTGCTGGGGAGCCCCGCCGGGTGCCGTTCGGCCTCGCCCCGGGCGAAACCCGCCGGGTCGTTGTTGAGCACGAACAGGTCGAGCGCACCGTCGCCGTCGTAATCGAGGAAGACGGCATGCGTGGTGAAGCTCGTGTCGGCGATGCCGAAGGCCGCGGCCGCTTCGGTGAACGTCCGGTCGCCGTTGTTGAGGAAGAGCAGATTGGCTCGGGCTTCCGCCGGGGTCCACTTGGGCCCGGAAACGGAGACGTAGATGTCGAGATAGCCGTTGCCGTCGATGTCCACCAGGCTGGCCCCCGTCGCCCACCGGTCGGTGACCAGTCCGGCCGACTCCGTGATATCGGTGAACCGCATTCCGCCGTCGTTCGCGTACAATCGGCTCGAGATCATGTTACCCGTGAGGTAGATGTCTGCCAGGCCATCATTATCGATGTCGCCGATGGCCACTCCTCCACCGTTGTAGACGAAGGAATCCATCTGCACGTTCACCGAATCATCGGTCGTGATGGTGTTGGCGAAGCTGACGCCGGTTTGCTCCGGCGGCAGGAGGCGGAACAGTGGTGCGGCGCGTTCTTGGCCACTGCAACTCGCCACGCAGAAGAGCGACACGACGAGCGCGAACGAATTTCGGTGCATGATGTTCATAGATCGTGTGAGTAGGTGCCCAGCCCGTCACCGTCCGCCACGAGCGCCGACCGGCCGGCCGGTAATCACTCGGCGGAACTCTCCGCGTCGGCGCGGCCTTGGAGAGAGCGGCGATACGGTCCCGCATGCGCCGAGGGTTGCTGCTCGTACAGGTCATCCAGATCTGCGGTAGCGAGATCGACGAAGAAACGACTCAGGCGCTCAACGACGGCCGACGTGTACCGCTCGCCCTTCTGCCGATTCGCGGCTTTGGGGTCACCGATCCCGGTGTCGGTGGACGCCTGCGTCCATTGGCGCGGCGCCCAGGCCCATCCCTCGCGCAGCGCTGCAATGCGGAACCGCCGCTCCTTCCCTTCGCCGGCCTCGGACAGAGAACGCACGAGTTCCGGCGCAATGTGCAACATCATACTGGTCTCCATCTCGCCCGCATGATCGCCGAGATCGTCGAAGTAGTCTCCCGCGTCCAGGACCTGGTACCAACTCGTCACGCACAGGAAGATCTTCACGCGCGAGTGGAGCTCTCGGATCGTCGGCCGGAAATCGTTGCCGCCGTGCCCGTTGAGGATCACGAGCTTGCGGACGCCCTGGCCCTCGAGGCTCCGTGCGAGGTCGCCCAGAACGGCGGCCTGCGTGCTCGGATGGAGGTTGAGACAGAAGGGGATGTCGAGCTGACCCGTCTGCACGCCGAAGGGAAGGATCGGCAGAACCACCACCCGCGCGCCGGCATCCCAGGCCAGCCGGGCGGCCTCTGCGGCGATGTGCTCACACTCGACGTTGTCGGTGCCGTATGGCAGATGGTAGTTGTGAGCCTCCGTCGCGCCCCAGGGGAGTACCGCGACCTCGTACGCCATCTCCCGAACGGTCTTCCATGTCGTCTCTGCGAGAATGTACGGCCTGGCGGGCATTCTTGTGGGCTCCTGGCTAACGCGGTCTCGGGGCAGTGAGAATGGTAGAGAGACACCAAGGCGAGTAAATTTTGGCATGAAAAGGCTATCCATCATATTTACTGTGCTTGTCCTAATCCTTCAAGGATGCAAGGAACAAGATCCTGACAGTAGTTTTACGGACCTGTTCACTGTAGAGGCCCGTCCGGCTCTTTGGGCAATCCAGAACGAATGGGCTCCAGCGTTGAACGTATCTGGGAATGAGACATTTAGCACCAATGACGATCATATCTTGAAGGATGGCTCACCCTTCTTTGTCAAAGGCGTCGTATATGTTCCGGGGTATCCAGGATACCTACCCTGGGAAATTGAAAATGCCGGATCACTTCCTGAAAGACTGAGAAATAGTATTGACAGGGATATTCTTCAGATCAAGGCTATCGGAGCAAACGCTATACGTTTCTGGGGTGCGCCTCGGTATTGCTACGAGTCTCTGAGAAATGCAGGAGATCTGTTCTTCATTCAGACCATCTGGATCGAGACTGAGGTTGCCGATCTTCACGACCCAGCATTCAAAGAATCTACAAAGTCCTACATAAGAAGTATCATAGATAGAATCTACTCAGTGTACCAGGACACAAAACCACCTATCATTGCGTATCTAGTCGGGAACGAAATAAGTGAAGCATCGATTCTATCCACGAATTCTGCTCATCCTGATATCGACAGTTACGCCGGGACCTTTATTGATACAGGACCAAATGTAAACGCTTCAGAGGCTTTCATTGCTGAAATGGCAGATTATGTGAAAAGCTATGAAGGTGATACCTATGGGCACATTTCATTGGTCTCGTATTCCAATGATATTCGAACTGCTGATCTCATAGACACGCCCTTCCTGGATTTTCGTAGTCACAATACCTATTCCTATGCGGTTCCATATTATCGTCCCTCTACACTACCTGGCCGCAGTTCCGGGACACTATTTCAGGGTTGGATTGAAGAGCTTAAATCCAGGTATGATGACAAACCATTGTTGATCACCGAAACGGGATTGAGCGTTTCTCCCAACGCAATGCGGGTGGGCCCTCCAAACTACGGCTATGGCGGAAATACGGAGACCGATCAAATACAAGGCTTACTGCAAAACCTCGACGACATAGATTCTTCTTTGAAGCCTACTGCTGGTGTCATCATCCATGAATACCTCGATGCCTGGTGGAAGTTCGGACTAGATGATTCATTCTCACAAGATCCTGATGATATTGAAGAGTGGTTTGGGTTAGCGAAGATCGTCTATTAGTGAGGTGTGTAGGGCCGGCGCCTCGTGGGTGACGCCTGCCGCAACGGCCAAAGCATCCACCGGTGCCGATACGAGCCCGGACCCCACCGTGACCCATGTTGCCAGCTCGGGGCTACATTTTACCTGTCGGACGGATCTCAATCTACGGTGTCGTTATGACTGTCACGCTGCCGCGCCTTCTTCTTGTATCGTGCGTAGTCGTCCCGAGCAGTGTGCTCGGACAATCCGACGGTACAATCCGCAGTTCACTGCAGACGGTGGAGATTCAATCCGGACGTGTCGAAACGGTCTACAGCGACGACCGGCACTTTGAGGCCCCAAACTGGTCACCAGACGGGCGGTTCTTCGTGGTGAACAGCGAGGGTCGGCTCTACCGCCTGCCGACTCGCGGTGCCAGGCGCCTCGCCGAGATCCCAACCGGTTTCGCCACCCGAGTAAACAACGATCACGGTATCTCACCCGACGGCAGGAGCCTCGTCCTGAGCCACCACGCAGAGGAGCACATCACGAACCCGGAGCAAGACTGGCTCGCGTCAAGCATCTACATCCTCCCCATCGGTGGCAGTCCGACACCGGTGAAGGTCACGGAGAAGGCCCCAAGTTTCTGGCATGGATGGTCTCCTGATGGAAGGACGCTCGCGTTCACTGCGCTTCGAGATGGCGAGTGGGACATCTATACAATCCCGGTGAGCGGTGGAGAGGAGCGACGCCTGACTACCTGCCCCGGCCTCGATGACGCCGCCGACTACGCACCCGACGGGGCGTTCATCTACTACAACTCATTCTGTAGCGGAAGGATGGAGATCTGGCGCATGCGCTCGGACGGCAGTCGGGCCGAACAGCTCACTCGCGACGCCCACTCCAACTGGTTTCCGCACCCGTCGCCCGATGGGCGCTGGGTGGTGTTCCTCGCCTATCTCGAAGACCAAGGCGAGGCCCATCCGTTCGGCAAGCAGGTGAAGCTTCGTCTCATGGACGTGCGCGATGGTTCGGTGCGCGACCTGACGCCGCCCTTCCTAGGCGGTCAGGGCACCATCAATGTTCCTTCATGGTCGCCTGATAGTCGCCAGGTGGCCTTCGTGGCGTTCGAGAGGCGTTGAACTGCGCAGAGCACCACCGCATCACCCACCCAGAATTCGATCGATCTCCTCGAGCTCGTCGTCGGCGAACGCCAGGTGCTCGAGCGCGGCGACGCTGTCGTCGATCTGTTCGACGCGACTGGCGCCGATCAGGACCGACGTGACGCCTACGTGACGTAGCACCCACGCCAGCGCCAGCTGGGCCACGGACTGCCCGCGCTTTCGCGCCAGGCCGCGCAACCGGCGCACCTGCGCCACCACCTCGTCGGTGATCGCCCCGCGGTCGAGATAGCCGTGGGGCTTCGCTGCCCTGGAGTCGTCCGGAATGCCATCCAGATACCGGTCGGTGAGCACGCCCTGCGCCAGCGGCGAGAACGCAATGCAGCCAATGCCCTCCTCCTCGAGCACGGCCAACAGGCCCGCCTCCACCGACCGATCGAACATGCTGTAGCGCGGTTGGTGGATCAGACAGGGCGTCCCCAGCTCCCGCAGCAGGTCCGCCGCGCGGCGCGTCTCCTCGGGCGAATAGGCCGAGATCCCGACATAGAGCGCCTTGCCCTGACGGACGACGGCGTCGAGCGCGCCCATCGTCTCTTCCAACGGCGTTTCGGGATCGGGGCGATGGTGATAGAAGATGTCGACGTACTCGAGCCCGAGACGCGTGAGACTCTGATCGAGGCTCGCGAGCAGGTACTTGCGGGAGCCCCAATTGCCATAGGGACCGGGCCACATGTCCCAGCCGGCCTTAGAGGACACGATCAGCTCGTCGCGGTAGTCCCCAAGGTCCTGTCGCAGGATCCGGCCGAAGGTCTCCTCGGCCGATCCGAACGGGGGACCGTAGTTGTTGGCGAGGTCGAAGTGGGTGATTCCTACGTCGAACGCCCGGTGAATCATGGCGCGGGCGTTCTCGAACACGTCGACACCACCGAAGTTGTGCCACAGCCCGAGTGACACCGCCGGCAGCCGAAGACCACTCCGGCCGCAGCGGTTGTACGCCATCGCGTCGTACCGGCGTTCAGATGGAAGGTATGGCGTGGCGGCCTCCGTTTCTACAAAAGAGGTCCAGCGACTGGGGCAACCGCAAGGCCGTGTGGTAGGATGTTCTCGGCAACCGCATCAATCAGCGGCCCACCTTCTTCTCCAGCCGGTCCAGATTCGCCTGATAGACCGCGAGATTCGGGTCGCCGATTTCGCGGCCGCGAGCCGCCGCCCTGGCATAACTGTCGCGAGCCAGCTTCCACTTGCCGGCCGCATCGTACCCATCGCCGAGGCTGTCGTAGACGTTCGCCGAGCGAGGATAACGTTCGACGTTGCTTTCGAATATGGTGATGGCCTCGTCAACGCGCTCCTGTCCCAGGAAACCGTAGCCGATTTGGTTGACGAGTAACTCCGGCGTCCGGATCTCGTAGCCGAAGCGCTGCGAGAGCGTGGCGAAGTGCTCGTCGACCGCCACCATGCCGTGGTCCGCCGCCAGCTGGAATGGATTCTCCAGCCGCCACCCGTCGAACAGCTTCTCGAACCCTGCATAGGTGCTACGAAGGGGCACGGATCCGTGATCTTCCTGGCCCAAGACGTCGAACTCCCAGCGGAACGTCTCCGGCGCACCGGTTTCCAGCACCCGCGCCATGCCCCACGCGCCCGCCAGCATGTTACCGCCCTCGTTCCCCATGGTCATATAGAGAAAGCCGCTCCTGTCCGAACCCCCGTTGTCTTCCTGATCGCCGAAGAATTGCTCGGCGCTGTGGATCAGGGCCTCGTTGTCCCACCAGAGACTCGGGCTGATGGCGATATGTGCGTCGAACAGGTCGGGCTGTGTCAGCAGCGCGTAAGCAACGAACAGCCCGCCGAAGGAGTGACCAATCAGGATCCGGTACGGCGCCGTCCGATAGGCGCCGTCGATGAACGGGGTAAGTTCATCCTGGAGGAAGCGCAGGAAATTATCGGCACCGCCTGCCGTCGGAAACGCGCTCGTGGTGTCGGTCCGCGTTCGCGGCGTGAGGTCCCGGGTGCGGTCGGTGTTGGGGATGGCCACCACGATAACTCGCGGCATGCGACCCTGAGCTGCGAGAAACTGGGCGACACCCGTAGTATGGTGGAAGTGCGCGTTGCCGTCGAGCAGATAGACGACCGGGTACACATCGTCCGACGCATCGTACCCGGCTGGCGTGTAGACCCAGAAGGGACGGGCCTCACCAAGGACGTGAGACTGCAGACTGTGGCGCGAACCGATAACAACTGGCTCACCCTCACCCTGCGCCGAGAGCGGCACGGGCGCGAGCGGCAGCACTGTCGCCAGCGCGACTGTGCCTGCAAGAAGGACTCGGACGGAATTCACTATGCTCTCCCTCTATCGTCGATGTCGTTTGGAGTTGTGCCCTTGGATGCCGTGCTGCTACCCGTCACCCGAGGTGATGATCCCAAGATACGCCGCTCGCGGGGCATCAGCTTCCATCAGCGAAGAACAAGCCGTGGTCGGCGGGCACTGATACCTGTGGCCAGGCCGAGCCTACTGGCGTCCGATCGGCCCGCCGAACTGGAAGAGGTACCTGGCTGCGACGGCTCCCACTCCTCGCGTGCGTGACGTCCCTGGCAGGTGGTCGGCATTGCGGATGTGGTGGATGCCGCCCGAGAGGTCGAGGGTCGCCCCACTGAAGGGTCGGAGCGTGAGGGCCAACCCCACGCGGAAGGTCGTCTCCACGGTGCCGTCAAGGAAGACTGGCGTGTTGGGAAAGTCCGCAGCCGGTGGCATCGGGGAACGCGGATCACCTTCGCCCTGCATGAGCATCGTGAGTTCTGGTCGGGCCACGAGCCCCGCGAGCGGGACGGTCGTCACGCGAAGCGTGAGCTGATGGTAGTCTGCGAAGTTCCGTCCCAGGCCTGTCCCGTACCGTTGTCGGCTCGAGTCGATCCCCAGCAACGGACCTTCGATGCGGATGCTGGAACGGTACGCTAAGTTCGACACCAGGGTATACCCGAGCCACACCGAGGTGTGGCCCAGGCTCGTGGAGGCGGTGGCGGTCCCACCAAACGAATAGGGCTCGTCACTCCCAAAATCGAAGTCGTCTCCGAACAAGCTCGCGGACAGGATGAACCGACCCGTTCGCACCTGGGCGTCGCCGCCGAGCATCACGTTCGACTCCACCCGTCGCTGCGACCGCGAGATATTGGTGAACTGGAACGGATTCAGGAAGCCAAGGTCGATGTTCCGGTTTACACCGGAGAACACCGTCCCTTGCCAGAGGGCTAGATCGAGCCACTTCAGAGGGGTGGCCGCGAGCCGGTGCGCCACGAAATAGCGGTTCGCGAGTTGGCCCTGGGGGTTCCTCGCATCATCGAGCTCGGTGACCAGCATCGAGAGATGCAGCCGTCGGGGTCCGAGCTCCAGGTAGAGATGATCGTAGTTCAGCGGCCAATTTGAAACGAGGAGACCGGGAAACCCCTGCGGCCCCCAGTTTCTGGAAAGCGACCCGATATCGAGATCGAAATACGTCGAGTTGAAGAGCCCATACGTCGCGTCTGACTTGAGCTGCATCCGACCCGGCGTGCCCGCGTAGTCTGGATCGTCCTCGAGATCCTCGAGGTAACGCGTATCCAGCATGAGAAGACCTGGCCCGAATTCCAGTGAGAGAAGCGCCCGCACCTCGGGCGTCACCCGGCTGTCGCCCGTCTCACGTAGCTCGAATTCTGGGCGTCGCGAATACGACGAGGCCGCCAGCCCCCCGCCGACTCCGGCGAGGTAGCTCGGGTCCGGGCGCTTAGACCCGAGTTCCTTCATCACTTCCCGCAGCGTGCGACGCTCTGCAACCGACAGTGCCGTTGTGTCGACGCCGTGCAGCTCCCGGGCGAGTTCCCCGACGCGCCACGGCCGCATCAGTGGACTCGGGTCGGAGATGATCCGTCGCTGAATGAGATGCTCCAGAAATGGAACAGACCAGTGCTCCAGCGGCAGTCGAGCGTTGGCTGGAAGTTGTTGACCGACAGCGGTAGAAGTCGGCCCGATGAGAAGAAGGGCGCAGCTGATCGCCAAGGTGTGGCGCTGCCGTAGGCTGGTACATATCAGAGCCATGTCCCACAATCAACTCCGCTACACCGAAGTCTGCCACCCCTCAGTGACGACTCGACAGGTGGCTGGTATGGTGGTGAGGCACCGGTGTGGTGGTGCTTGTGCGACTGGCGGAGGTGGCATCGCGCACCTCGTTCTACCGCGCGCGCGGGTGCCTACGTCGTGCGATCGACCTTTGGCTGCAGCTTCCCGTCTACGATCCGCCGGCCGAACTCCAGGCAGCGCGCGACGGCCACTTCCTCGCTGGGGTAGGTGTTGGGCGCGCGGCATCGCCGGACCTCCGTGCGTCGGCCCGCGGGGGTGATGCGCACTTCGAGGGTCCAGCCGTATGGTTCGCCCTTGAGCTTGGTGGTGGGCTCGATCACGTAACCGTTATACTCGATGCGGCTGCTCATTGTCCTCCCGGGTCATTGTCTCGGATTTCGCTGCCTCGCGGGCCTGAGCCCGCTCCTCCGCGCGCCTGGCGCGCCGTTCCTGCTTTGGCCTGACGCTTGTCGGCTTCCCGTTTACGCTTCGCTGCCGACAGTGGGCCGCGTCTCGCCCATCCTCAGCCTCCACTCCGGCGCGGCGCAGCGAACGCGTGCGCGTCGAGCCACGCCGTGAACGCACCATCGAGCTCCGCCGCATCCCGGCCGGGGTGGAACGGCATGACCTCCCACCGCGTGCCCGCGCTCATCAGCCACCACGCGGGCGTCGTGGCCGGTTCCGCCCGCTTCGCGTTGGCCGGTCGGCCGTCGTACGATACGAAATGAAACTCGCGGCCGCGGTACTGCAGCCGCCGCTGCTCGACGAGAGGTCGGCTCATTGCATGTCCTCCAGGGAACAGTACGGCACGAGGCCGTCGACGATGCGACGTCCGAACGCGTGGCACCCGCGAATGGCCGCCTGCTCGGTCCGGAACGTCTTCGGTCCGCTGAACGCGCGCCGCTTCGTGCGGTACGCGATCACGAGATCCAGGGTCCATTGCCTGCTGCCGCGGATCTGGAACGTGCGGGGCGTGATCGTCCATCCGTGATAGGTGAGGGAGCTCATCGGAGGCATCGCGACATCGGCAGGAGGTCCAAGGTCACGAGCGCGGACTCATAACGCGAGCCCGCCCTCCGCAGGCGCATGAACAGGTGCTCCAGGCTCGGCAGGGACCAGACCGTTGCGTGGGTGGTTCCCGCCACCTGCCAGGGGTTCCCCTCGGGAGCCCCGACGCGGTCGGTCGGACGCACGAATCCCGCGTAGTCGGTGTACCGCAGGAAGTCCATCAGGCCGAGGGCCATCCGCTGGGTCGGGGACCGGAAGACGAACGTGAACCGCTGCGGGAGCGGCAGTACATCGGCGGCCACCAGATCGAGCCAGCAGCGTCGCGCCTTGACCAGCGAGCCCGCCGAAACGCCATCTTGGTACTCGTCGGGGAGGGCGACCCTCACGTGGTCGTCCGCGCGACGAACCTGGGGAGGGCGGCCGCTGTGGTCTCGGTACCGCCGGTGCGACCATGAGGCATCAGGGGCAAGTGGGCTCCTTAGCGTGTGTCGGCTCGATAACCGTCCCCTTCGGAGGGCGTCGAGGCGCGCAGCACGAGCCTCGCAAAAAAAAAGAAGCGGGATCAGCGCTGCGGCGCATTCCCGCTTTCGGATCGGTGTCCATCGGGCGAAACGCTACCTCACCCGCATACGAAACATAGTCGGTCGCCGCCACCCTGTCAAATGCGCTGACCGGTGCCGCGACGCACCAAGCGCGGCTCATTCCCTTTCCGGACCGGTTCGACTATCTTATGGACGAGCAAAGAAGCTTTACCGAAGCGCCACAGTACACACGCAACGGAATTGCAGGGGAACCGGCAACTGACGCGGTTCTCCTTTTTCTTGGTAGCACGCCGCACGAAGCGGCACCCCGCCGCGGGGACACATCCGCGGACAATACGATGGACGATCGGCCAGTGCGGACACTCCGGACTCCGACGCGCATCGAACACAGAGGAGCAGGTATGTCACACATCACTGGCAAGGTAAAGTGGTTCAACGACCAGAAGGGCTTTGGCTTCATCACGCCCGACAATGGCGAAAAGGACTGCTTCGTCCACCACTCGGCGATCCAGGCGACGGGCTTCAAGACGCTCGGAGAAGGCGATGCCGTGGAGTTCGACATGGTGCAGGGCCAGAAGGGCCCGGCCGCGGAGAACGTCTCCAAGATCGGCTAGTCGCACCTGGCAGCACTGCAGGCGATGGAAAGGGGTCGCATCGAGGAATCGGTGCGGCCCCTTTTGCAGTCGTGCCGTTCGGCGTGCAACTCGGTAGCTAGGGTGTGGTGTCGCGCGCCCGGAACTCTCCTGTCACTTCGACATCGACTTTGAAGCCCATGAAGGTATCGGGAATCTGCTTCAGAAGCTCCTCGTCTCTCCGAGCGATATAGACCTTGATACATGGAGCCTCGTCACAAAGCCCGATCGCCGTTCCCACCACCCCTGGCTTGGACATGACGCTGTCGGTGAGGGCTTTCTGCGCAGCCATGATCGACGTGTCGGCCATACCGGTCTCCCCCTGACCCTCGGATCGTTCACTGCTCCTGCCGGTCCGCGCGCACGCGGCCGCGCACCAGAACGATCCGACAAGGCAGATCGCGATCAGCCACCCTCTTGCCGGAGCCGCCATTCATATTCTCCCGAGAGGACTGGGGGGCGGCAGCGCCACTCCCCCAGTCATACACCCTCAGGGCTCGCGCGGATCGTTCGGCTCAGTTCCCGTCGATCGTGACCACGAACCGGGTGAGCACGGCATCGATCGGATTGGCGATCGTTTGCGTTGAAGATCCGGCAAACAGAAGCCCGATCGGCTTGCGGTTGTCGTTCTTGTTCCTGCCCTTTGCATCCACGACGATCAGCGAGCCGGAGTCTCCACCGGCGCTGAAACTACCGGGAGTGATGACGATTTGACCTGTGAAGCAGGCAACGCCAGTGGAGTAGCCAACGTTGACGGTCGCGTTGATTGCGGAGACCGTACCCGTCGTCTGCCTGGTCGTCCTTCCGTACTTCTTCACTTTCATGTTGACGGCTGCGGTCATCGTTTGGGACTGCGGCGTGCCGTACCCTTCGCTGAGCGTGGAGTTGCCGACCAGGGCAGCAGTGGTGGCCGCGATTGCCGCGTCGATGGTGTTGTTGCCGATGGGGCATGGTGTGAAATCTATGGGCTCAAAATCGGCGAGTGTGCCGATGTCGTCCGCCGGGCTCATGCCTCCGTCGAACGTGCCGGGCTGGATGACGGCGTCACCGGTATTGGCCTGGTTTTCGTCGGCATACACGTGATTGTTGCTCAGGGCAAAGAGGTTACCTGCCGCATCCTTCACCCTCGCCCCGAGGGTGCCCGCCGTGATGGCCGGATGTCCGGTGGAGACACCGATCGGCACGGGGCGGGGTAGCCGCATGGTCGGATTCGGACAAGGCGGAAGGCCGCGCTTGCCGCAGGTGGGCTTCGCTCGAGGGTCGGCCTGCGCCGGCAACGCGAAGAACTTGCCTGTGATCATCACTTCCACCGGGAAGCCGTCCAACTCGTCGGGCACTGCACCGACGGCCTCCGTTGCGAGGATCTTCACGGCGGGTCGGCCGTCGCTCGTGACGCCCACTGCGGTGCCGACGACGCCGGGGACGTCCAGGAGTTGTCTGGTGTGGCGCTCCTGGACTAGGATGACCGGCGCCAGGGCTTGCGGGCTGACAACCGAAATCAGCGGGGCGTCGAGCTGCTCGTCTGGTGCTGCGAGGTCGGACCGTTGGTCAGAACACGCAGACCAGAACAGCCCGACTACGAGGACGACGACGAGGGTCCATGTGGAGCGGCGGAGGGATCGCATCCACAGCCTCCTTGTGGGGAAGGAAGTGGGAAGATGACGATAGGACTTAGCGTCTGTCACGTCCCGCCGCAAGAGAGGCAGAACAGCAGCGGCCGTCCCGAGTATGTAACACGACGCCAGGCAACCAAGGATGCTCCGATTCCCTGGGCGGCGATGCTCACGCGACCAGGTTCCGGCCCTTGAGGTGCTCCAGCACCGGGTGCAGGATGAGCCTCCGCAGCCGGTAGCGCCGGCCCGGCGTGACGGGCTGGCGGGCACTCGTGTCGATGGGCTGACTGTCGGATGGCATCGGCTCGATTAGCCGGAGCGTGAGGAGCGATTCGAGCAACACCGTGCTCTGCTCGGTCGTCATTCGGAAGATCGTGGCATGTTCCTCCGGCGTGAGCGAGTTGTGCACGACGAATGCCTTCAGGGTGAACGTCCGCTGCAACTCGAAGGTCCTGAGGAAGCGGAAGCTCAGTGGCTCGATGGGTGCGATCGTGAGCGTGTCGTCGGACCCGGCGAAATCGGTCGAGCGAAGCCAATAGAAGAGCGCCAGCATGACATCCTCCCCGCTATGCCGGTGGAGGCTGTCGAAGTACCACTCTCGAAGGATCGCCTGCTTTTTCGACGCGGACCGGGCGCGCCGGAGCTTGTGACGCATGACCGGCGTCATGCCGGACGGGGGTGCGAACATGATCGGCAGCCCAGTTCGCCCGTGGCGGTTGCTGATGATGTCCTCGAGGACGTCCCGTCCCAGACGATCCAACGGAGCCGCGGTCACGAGCTGTGCGGCCGCCGCCGCCGTCTTGGTGAGGTAATGCCACGCCTGACGGCCGATGGTCGTGATCCAGTAGACCGTCGAATCGGTGCGCGAAAGGAAGATGAGAACGCGCTGCAGGAGCTCCGTGCCACGGTGGCTTTGGAGCATCAGGAGCTCCAGGTTGTCGATCGCACACACGATGGGTGGGTCGGACCGATCGGCGTGGACGAGGTGTGTTTCCAGCGCCTCGAGTGAGCTACGCGGCTCACCCTCGATGCCGAGGGCGTCTGCCAAGAGCGCCGCGGCGGACGCCTCGTCAGTGATGCGATCGTCGAGCACGACCTTG
Source organism: Gemmatimonadota bacterium (assembly GCA_039588295.1). Lineage (GTDB taxonomy): Bacteria > Gemmatimonadota > Gemmatimonadetes > Gemmatimonadales > GWC2-71-9 > JAOTVV01. Next base: position 11,808 of record JBDHAB010000017.1, on the reverse strand, counting down.
GACAGTCGGCAGTCGTCGAACACCTTGCGTTCGAGCACATTCAAGAAACTGGTCCGTCCGCTTCCCAGCGGGGCCGTCAGGATCATGACGCCCGGGCTGTCACCCTCGCGCCACGCCTTGTAGTGGTTGCGCGCTGACACGAGATTGCGCGCGCGCCCCTCGAGCAATGACGGGTCGGTGACGGGCGCGAAGGAGAACAGCTTGCGATAGACCAGGGGGCGGTTCTCCGTCAACTCGGATACACCGATAATGGCGTCGAGCGCGTGGAAGGCATCGGCCTCCTCGACGGCGGCGACGCCCACCGCCGTCTGCCCACGGCGCACGAGCCGGAGTGCCAGCCGTTGCGCCTGCCCGGCCAGCGAGAGGACGCGCGTTCCGGCTCGGCCGGCCCAGGTACCGGCCCGCCAGCGTGCGCGTTCCAGCTGTCGCGCAGCCCGAGTATGCACGCGCACCCAGAGCCCTTCGATGGTCTGTTCGGCGCGAACGCGTCGCAGGAGGTCTTCCCAGTCCTCGCGGACCGCCTCGAATGCGCGGCTGGCGAGATCGCCCCACGGCTCTGCGAGGGATGCCGTGAGCTCGTCCAACGTGTCCGCGGCCCGGCGGACGCCGTCCGGTGCCAGCTCCAGTGCCGTAGCGACGGAAGCGCGGGCTTTCTCGCCGTCGGGCTTCGATGCGGCCACGGTTTCGAGCTCATCCGCCGCGGAACTCAAGTTGTACTCGATGATGTCGCGCACCCGCTCCGCATCGCTCCAGACCTGAGCGATACGGACCTGCAAAGGCTCCGCACGCTTCTTGAACTGCTCCGGCCACGGCGGGGCGAGCGCGTCTTCCGCGATCTCTCTGAGATCGATGGCAAACACATCGGCGCGCGGGTCGACCACTTGATCCGGGTCGACTTTCCAGAGGTGTACGGAGACGCGGTCGGGCAGGCCGGCCATGACTTCGACGAGCTGGTCCCACTCCGTCTGTCCCGGCGCATCGAGCACGTCGCGTGACACGACGGTTCCGGGGAGCTTCTTTAAGGCCGCGTCTACCTTCGCGAGCGCCTTGCTCTGGATCTCCCTGAGTTGCCCTGCGGTGTGCGCGAGGCTGTGGGGTGACGCATCGCGGCACACCTGTTCCGTGTCATCGCCCATCGCACGAAACCCCTGCGCAAGGGACGCGAACGAATCAGTGACCGGTCTGATCGTTGCGCTTGCGATCCGATCGAGGGCCTGCTCTTCAAGGCCCAGAAGACGCTCTCGGAGCTCGATAAGCTGCACGGTGAGTGCGAATCGGTTTTGCAGCTCCGTGTGCCACGTAACCCAGTCGGCAGCCCGCGCGCGCATCTTCGCCGCGGGCGACCTATGGGAAGGCGGCACGCGGCGGGCGGAGGGAGTGACGAGGAACGTGCCCCCCCGTTCGAGATCCCATCGGTACGCGGCGGTAAGCTCGTTCGTCAGCTCGTCGGTGAGCAACGGGCCCACGCGCTCGTGCGCGGCGGCCACATCCAGCGCTTCCTGCAACGTATCGGCGGTGGCGCGCACGTCAGACAAGTTGCCCAGCGGCGGCGGTGCGGCGGCATCACCACCAGTAGCGGGCGTTGCGAACTTCAACCATCCCGGTTGGTGCACCTCGAGTAAGTCCGCGTCGTGCTCGGCCCGGGATACCGCGTTGGCCCACGTCGCGACGGCGGCCTCGAGCGGACCGAGAATATGAGCGATCTGTTGCAGCTGCGCCTCCAGCCGCGGAGCGAGCGCCTTGACGAGGCGCACCTGCGTGTGGTGGTCGGTGAGCGCACGCAGCGGAACCGTGCGGTCGCGCACGGGCTTCTCCCGCGGGGCCCGTCCGAACACGCCGCCGACACTGTTGGTCGCGGTGCGCCCGACGCGGGTCACTCCACGCCCCGCACGTCGGAGCGCTTTGCGCACCCGTTGCACGACCGAATCGCCCGGCTCCGACGCGTACAGCCCGGCGTGCTCGGGTACCGTCTCTTCCGGCGCTACCTGGTCGGCAGCTTGAGCGAAGGAGGCGACGCGGTTGGCGATCATGGCAATGAGCCGCTCACCTGGCGCGCGGGTGTCGAGGTGGGTTGCGAGCGGCGCCAACACGCGATCGGCAACCTGCCGGCGGTAGTCGTAGATGGCGCGCCAGTGCTCTGCGTGCGGCAATTCTCGCGTCGCGATGGCGGCCATCGCCGTCGTCAGATCCCGGTGGGCGTCCGCGGCTGATCGCAGGGCCGCACGCAGGGGATCGAGCACGGTCGTGCCGATGGCGGTGTCGAGGTCAGCAATCTCGCGTTGGATTGCTGCGCTCACCTGCTCGGCCTGCTTCGAGAGTGGCGGCTCGACCGACGGCGCTGCCGTCGCGGGTGATAGCTCAGTCGTCGTCATCGTTCAAACGGTCCGCGGGCGTCCGCGGGGGACGTCGCGTGCTGGTTAGAGGTCTCGTCGTTGGACTGGTCGAGAAACGCCATCGCCGCGCTGTGGCTGCCGGTCAGCGGCTGCAGCATGCCTTCCTTGAGGAACTCGACTTTGGCCGACTCGGTGATGTCGCTAGCGAGCGCAAACTCGTATCGGGTATCGACGACGTATGCCTTCACCACGAGGTGGGTGAGAAACGTCTCCTTGAACTCGTCTTTGACGTTCACGACCACCGGTTTCTCGAGATAGGTGTATCGACTGCTTACGGCAGCGGCATGCGCAATCGCCTTGGCCTTGGCGACGTCGACCCACCCTGGCAAGTAGAGGTCGACCACGACCTGACAGTCCAACGCCCCCGCATTGGCATTGGCCACCTGGTCTTCCACGATCTGCGCGTTGGGCACCGAGACGAGGTTGTCATCCGGAGTCACGATGCGCGTAGCGCGCATCCCGATCGAGACGACCTCACCGTAGGTACCACCCACCTTGATCTTGTCCCCGATCTGAAACGGCTGGTCGAAGATGATAATGAGCCCGCCGAAGAAGTTCTTGAGAATGCCCTGGGCGGCAAAGCCGATACCGACGCCAAGTGCGGCGGTCGCGGCGAGGAGCCCAGTGCGATCGATGTTGAACACATTGGTGATGACGTAGTACGCGGCGAGCGTCCAGACGAGCAGCCGGACGATCGGGATGAGCCTCTTGAAGAACAGCCGGCGGGCGGCGGTCCGCTCCGCCAACGTGTTCAGCAGCCACACGATGGCCCGAATGACGATCCAGGCCACGGCCAACAGGATGATTGCCCAAATGGCACTCAGCCCGAAGTAGCGGACATCGTTGGCGGTCTCGCGCACGCGGTCGCCGCTGAGCAGGTCTTCGGGCTCGGCCGTCGGCGATTCTACCGCGGCGGCTCCCGGAATGCGTGCGACGGCGTCGGTGAGGCGCGACACGTTGTCGCGCAGACTGTCCACCGCGACCGCAAGGGTACGAACGTCGGCTTCCGCCGCGAGCACCTCTGGTCCCGTGGTATCCGCGGCCACCGTGTCCGTTGGGACCGCGACGGCGGGCACCGAATCTCCGGGCGTTTCGAGTGGCGGTTCTCCGCCGCACCCCGCGAGCATGACGGCGAGGGCGGTGACCGGTGTCAGGAGCGGGCGATGCCATGCCATGGATCTTCCTTCGAAGAGAGACATTAGGTGGACCTTCGCGTTAGCTCGGGCCGCCGACGGGCGTGAGACGTTCCGACGGCACCGCCAGGAGCAGTTTCCGGAGCAGCCCGGCGAGCGCGCGTTGTTCGTCGTCCGTCAGCGGCGCGACCAGCGACTCGGCGTTGGCAAAGCGAGCCTCGACGGCAGCGTCGATGAGCGCTTTGCCTTCTGGTGTCAGCCGTACCAGCAGCGCGCGCCGGTCCCCCGGGTCCGCCAGTCGCTCGACCCATCCGCGTTCCTGCAGGCGGTCGATCCGGTTGGTCATCGCGCCCGACGTGAGGATTGCCAGGCGGCGCAACGCGGTAGGGGACATGGTGTAAGGCGGTCCCTGCCGGCGCAATGCTGCCAGCACGTCGAACGCCCACAGCTCGAGCTTATGCGAGATCAGGGCGTCGGTCGCTGCCTGGGTGGCGTGCTTGCTGAAGCGGAGCACGCGGCTGACGATGCCGAGCGGCGACGGATCGAGATCCGGCCGTTGGTCCTCCCAGTCGTCGAGGAGTTGGTCCACGCGGTCCTGGAGCATTAGACTCACCAAGCTTGTTAAGTCAACGATAAGTTACTTGACATAAAGATGTATGTCAAGTAGCTTGATGTCAAGTTATAGGTGGGGTGTGGGTGTCATGGGTCCGCGATCGCGTGACCGGGGTTGCGGACAAGTCATAAATCATTGGGGAATAACAAGATTGGAGGAATCGTGTCGCAGTGGACTCACTGGTCTGTGGGATCGAGGCGGGTGCTGACGCTCGGTGCTATCGTCGCAGCACTGTTGGCCTCTCCGAGGCCGGCCGCAGCCCAGCAGGCCGAGCCACAGTTTGGAGAACTCACCAGGTTCTTGAAGCGTGACTACTTCAGTCTCGGGGTCCTGCTCCAGACCGTGGCCGATGTGCAGGCCGAGCGTACGCTGGCTGGGGAGAATGGTTTTTCGGTCGCGAACTTCCGGCTTCAGGTGAAGGGTGAGCTGGATGGCCGGTACGGGTATCTCCTGCAGACCAACTTTGTGGGCTCGCCGTCTATCCTCGATGCCTTGATGTACTACAAACCGGGCTCCGATTGGCGTCTCACCGTGGGGCAGTTCAAGGCGCCGTTCAGCTACGAGTTCCTGACCTCGGCCGCGAGCATCGATTTCGTGAACCGGTCCCAAGCCGTCACGGCCTTGGTCCCCGGCCGGCAGTTGGGACTGGCGGCCATGGTCACCCCGTCGGCGGGCGCCTTCGGGATCACGGCCGGCGTGTTCAACGGCAATGGCACCGCGCCCAACGGCAACGACGGCGACGGAGTGATGGTCGTGGGTCGGTTCTTCGGGACGGTGGACGTTGGCGGCCAGGCTGATCGGGTCGTCGTTGGCCTCAACGCCGCGTACAGTGACGACGACAACGCCTCGTTCGGCGGTGGATACGTCACCGGATTCACGGGACATCGCACGCTGCTGGGTGGCGACGTGCGAGCCACGGTGGGCGGTGTTCTCCTGTCCGGCGAGGTCGACTACGCCGTACTGGATCCGGAACTGGGAACCACCCAGCACCCATGGGGCGGCCAGGCGACGGTGGGCTACATGGTCCGCGACGACACGCAGCTCCTCGCGCGGTTCGATTTCTTCGATCCCGACCTCGGATTGGAGCGGCGGGACTGGTTGGTCTTGGGCCTCAACGTGTGGCCGACGTCGGTCACGGAGTTCCAGGTGAACTACATCGTCGACACGCGAGATACCGCGTTCGACCACCATCAGCTGTTGGTGAACTTCCAGTTCGGCTTCTAGCCGCAACCCCAGCGCCGTGGGTGAGTGTGGAACGCATTCGAGTCAACGATGCCTACACCAACCTGCGGTGGCGTTGTGCCACGGATCGGCCTCGTGCAGACAACAGACGGTCCTCACGGAGGACAGCCTCTCCGTGAAAGCGGCGAAAGCCGGACTATGAGCTGAAGATCTTGTTGGCCGCGGCGTCGACGGCGTCGTCACCGAATGCGTCGACGAGCTCGAGCACATGGTTGACCAGAAGGTCCTCTGCGCTTGCCGCATACGCCAGCGTCCCTGTCACCAAGCCCACGGCCTTCTGCGCCGTCGGCACCCACTTGGGCGTCGTCCGTTTAATGAGATCGTCCACGATACGCCGATAGCCTTCGTGCCTCGCCTTGCCGTGTGACACACGCTGCCACAGGCCCGTGATTTCGTTGATCAGCTTCTCCGTTTGCTGCTCCAGTTTCGCCAGCGCCGCGCTTTGCTTCGATGAGATCGTGGCGGAAGGGCTGGGAGCCGACACGGCACCGCGGCGACCGGCGATGATGGGCCGCATTGCCGCCGCGGCCTGGCGCGCCTTCAGAGCTTCCCGTTTGAGATACTCGCGGAGCTCGTCACACTTCTCCAGAATTTCGTTCAGTTTCTCTGAAGTGCCGTGCGCGTTCACCTCCAGCCCCTTCACCTTGTTGCCGTACAGTTCGTTCATGTTCTTGCACGTACTGGGCGTATTCATGTCGTACGCGAGGACCTTAGAAACCACGGTCTTGCTTAGCTCGAAATAGGTAGCCAGTGCAGGCGAAATGTCGTCGAAGACGAGCAATGCGTCCTTCAAGGCGTTGCGCAGGCGAGCTTCGGTCCCTTCGGCTTGTTCGGCGAGGTCGCGGACGGTCTTTATCCCGTCGACGACGTTCTTGACGCATCCGAGGATCCCGATCACCAGAGCAGCGCCCGCAGATGTTGCTGCGCCTGCTATGCCGATCGCCAGGCCGGTCCCCTGAACCGCAACCTTCAACCCACATTTTATCTGGTAGGTGCGATACTCCCGCTTGGTTTGGCGAATCTTCATCCATTCCTGGGCGGCGACCGTCTGTACTTTCGGAATGATCTGGGCACGGACACTGTCGAGTTGCTTCTGGACGCCGTTCACAACCTGCTGGAGTTGAGCTTGATTCCCCGACTTCTTGGCCTCCTTTGCCTTCGTATCCGCGACTCCGATGACATAGGCAAACAGCTGAGATGATTCCCTGTTCAGTGTGCGTTGAACGACGTCGACCATTCGCTGGTGCGCCAACGGGTCCTTCATCGCCGTCGCGAGGATCCCCTTGTTGTCCGGGAAGTTGATCTCGACCTCCACCCTGCCAACCTTGATGAGTTCGGGTCGATAGTGGTTCTGGATCTCGGGCCACAGGTCCTTCTTCAGCAGGACGTAGTCTGGCATGTCATGACCTCAGCCTGGTCGAAGATCGGGGGAGCACCGCAAAATACAACAAGTGCTCAACAAGCGCGGCTCAACTCTCCACTGATCGACTCCAATCAGACTGTACGTGCCCGCAATCTCCCGATCTTTCGGGAAACCCGACACCCCAGCTCGTGATCGGCAGCATGTGCTCCTCGATAACGCGCCAGCCAACGGTGCGAGCAACTCTCGTGGTGATGTCCGCTTAACGCAGAGAGGGGCTGGAGTGACCTCGCAGATTGCTCTACCGCTCCTGCCCTTTCTCCATCGGCTCATTCGGATGCGGTGCCCGGATACGTTCGCGGAGATCCGCGGCCATCCGAATGCCGACCTGGACCTCTTCGTCGACGACGGCATGCGCGCCTGCCACCTCCAGCTGCCAGCGGTGCACGTGGTACCGAGAGCGTACGGCGACAATCGTGTCCGGGGCGACCGACCGCACGCGCTGCACGATGTGGCGTGCGCTGCGCGGGTCGGGCACCGTCACTGCCACGGCGGCGGCCGTGCGGACGTGAAGCCGCTCCAGCATCTCCGCGCGGGTGACATCGCCCAAATAGGTCTCGAGTCCGTAGGCACGAGCCACGTCGGCGGCCTCGGGATTCAAGTCGACGACGAGAACCGTCAGGTTCGGCTCACCGAGAAGCGACTCGGCGACACGCTGTCCCGCGGGACCGAATCCTACGATCACCACGTGCCCGCGCATCACTGCGGCGTGCTCGGCGGTCGTCAACGGACTCACGCCGGGTGCTGCGCGCGCTCCCACGGCGATGGCAAGCCTGGGAGCGACAGCCACGAGGAACGGTGTGAGGAAGAGCGTGATGGTGAGCACGGCGAGGACGAGGTCGAAGAGATCGGTCCCGATAATCCCGCCGTCCCGCGCGAGTACGGCTACCACGAGCGAAAACTCACCGACCTGTGCGAGCACCACGCCGGTCGCTACCGCCGGCCCGGCGGGGGATTTGAACAGACGCACGATGCCCGCCGTCACAGCGGCCTTCCCAACGACGATCGCCACCACCACGGCGGCCAGCAGCAGCCAGTTTTCCGCCACCCACGCCGGGTTCCCCAACATGCCGATCGAACTGAAGAACAGCGTCACGAACAGTGTCTGCAGGGGCACCACGTCAGCCCGGATCTGCGTCGCGAACGGCGACTCGGCCAGCAACAGTCCGGCGATGAACGCACCGAGGATCGGGGAGAATCCCAGCGCATGCGACAACGTTGCCGCGCCGACGGCGGTCACGATCGCGAGCAGAATCGGCAGATCGCGGTTGCGGCCCGCCACTCTGGTCGACAGGAGGAGCGGGAGGAGATAGTTGAGCAGGACGTGGAGCGCACCTACGAGCAACACGGCCACGCCCGCGGCGCGGGCGAGCGCCCCTCCGATCGCCGTCAGGGAGCCACCGCCGCTCAACGCGGCCACGAGAAGGGTGAGCGGCACCACCGCGATATCCTGCAGCAGCAGAATGCCGACCGCGTTCCGCCCGTGGATGGCGTCGATCTCCGCTCGGTTGGCGAGCAACCGGATCACCGCGGCTGTGCTGCTCAACGCGATCATTGCCCCAATCGCTACCGCCGCGCGAATGCCGAGTCCCGCCACGAGGGACACTGCACTCGCCAACGCCCCAGTCACCAGCACCTGGAGCGTGCCGCCGCCCAGCGCGACTGGGCCGACCGCTCTGAGCCGTCGCCAGGAGAATTCGAGTCCGATGGTGAACAGGAGCAGGGCCACGCCCAACTCTGCGATGGTCATGACCGCCGCGTGGCTGCGCACCAGGTTGAGCGCGTTGGGACCGAGCAGCGATCCGGCAAGCAGATACCCCAGCAGTGGACTCTGCTTGAGTCGGTCTGCTACGCCGCCCAGCACCATGGCGACGGCGAGCAGAATCAGGATGTCTAACAGGGTGTTCCACAGATCCACGGTATCACTCACGCCGCGTGCGCTCTGCGGGAATAATAGCACGCTGCCAAGGGTCTGACCTGCACCTCCACCGAACCGCGGTCTCAGCGTGCAATCGACCTTCTCATGTTGGTGACCGCCGGATTGCCGATGGGTGGAAGCTTGCGGCCGGACTTCCTCGCTCTCCGACGCCCCAACTCCTATCTTTGCCGACCATGCTTTCGCCAACCACCTGACGCATGCAACTCACCTCCACCGATTGGGCGATCGTTGCCGTGTACGGGGTTGTCACCCTCGTCCTCGGCTTCTGGTTCACGCGCCGAGCCGGACAGAGCGTCGAAGAGTACTTCGTGGCCGGGCGCTCCCTCCCGTGGTGGTTAGCCGGCACCTCGATCGCCGCCACGTTCTTTGCCACCGACGCGCCGCTCGCCACGGCGGCATTGGTGCGCACGCGCGGGGTGTTCGGTAATTGGCTCTGGTGGTACGAAGCCGCAGGATTCATGTTTTTGGTCTTTTTCTACGCCAAGCTGTGGCGCCGGGCGGAGATCTTGACCGACGCAGAGTTTGTGGAACTGCGCTACTCGGGCCGGCCGGCCACGGTGCTGCGCGGGTTCTCGGCCATCTTCAACGGGATCTTAAGGAACGCCGTGGTGATGGGCTGGGTCATGCTCGCAATGGTCAAGTTCACCCGCGTGCTACTTGGTTGGCCCCCGTGGCTGGCACTGGTGGTCTGCATCGGGCTCGCACTCACCTACACCATCGCGTCGGGGCTCTGGGGCGTCGTGGTCACCGACATCCTCCAGTTCACGGCGGGCATGCTGGGGTCACTCACCTTGGCGGGCATCATCCTCGTGCGCTTAGGCGGCCCCGCCGCCATGGCCGCCCAGGTGCGTGCGCTGCCCGATGCCCCGGTCGCAACCCTCGATCTCGTTCCCGATCCCGCGCACCTGAGCTCGCTCGAGTTCGTCTCATTTCTCTTTCTGATATTCCTCCTCTGGACGCGGAGCGGTCAGGGCGACGGGTATGTCGCACAGCGTCTCTTCGCCACGAAGAACGAACGGCAGTCGCTCCTGTCCTCGTTCTGGTTCAGCTTCGCAGCGATCGTGCTCATGACGTGGCCGTGGGTGATTGTGGGGCTCGGGTCGCTCTTGATTCTGCCACTCGCGACCGCCGGCCCGGCACTCGCCGCCGACCCCGAGCTCGCCTACCCGATGATGATCGTCGAGATGATGCCGGCCGGATTGCGTGGGCTCATGGTGGCGACGTTCCTCGCCGCGTTCATGAGTACCATGGACACACATCTCTGCTGGGGCGCGTCGTACCTGGTGAACGACGTCTACCGCCGATTTATCAAGCGGCACGCCACGGAGCGGCACTACGTGTTGGCGTCGCGCCTCGCGATCGTCGCCCTCGCCCTGGTCGCCGCGGTGACCGCGTGGCAGATGGACTCGATCCGGCGGGCGTGGATCTACGTCATCGAGCTCACCGCGGGCGTGGCCCTGGTGTGGCTGTTGCGCTGGTACTGGTGGCGGGTCAACGCCTGGGCCGAGGTGAGCGCCATGGCGGGGTCGTTCGTGTTGGCGAACGGGACGGTGTGGGCCGGTGTGCTCCATCGCCTCGGCATCCTGTCCGAATCCGGCATGGCGCAGGTTACTCGCTTCTACGGTGGCGAGTTCGATTTCATTCGGGCGACGATCATTCTGTTGGGCTGCACGCTCATCTGGCTCATCGTGACCCTCAACACCCAGCCCGACGAGACGAGCCGGCTGCAGACGTTCTATCGAAAGGTGCGGCCCGGTGGGTGGTGGGGCCCGATCGCGGCATCGTGTCCCGACGTGACCATCGAGCACGACGCGAAGCGACAATGGCTGGGCTTCGGACTTGGCCTCCTCTTCCTGTACGGGAGCCTCTTGGGGGCCGGGTACCTCTTGACCGGGCGGCCGGTTCCCGGAACGGTGGCGATCGTGTTATCGGTTGTGGGGGCGTGGGCGGCGTTGCGGTTGATTGCCAGCGATCGCGAGGCGGTGGCGCCAATGGATAGTCAGGAAGAACGAATCGAATGAAGATCACGATCATCGGGGCGGGGAGTCGAGAGTTCGGTCCGGCTACTGTGCGGGACCTGCTCCTGAGCGAGCCGATCTGCGAGCGGCAGCCGACCATCACGTTGATGGATGTGGCGGAGGAGGAGTTGCAGGTCACGGCCTCGTACGCGCGAGAGGTCACGAAGCTGCACGGGAAGGCGGTGACCATCGAGGTGACGACGGAGTTGGGTCGCGCACTCGATGGCGCGCAAGTGGTGGTGATGGCGATTGCCAAGCGGCGCTACTACTACTGGGCGCAGGATTTCCATCTGCCGCGCCAACTGGGGTTCAGGCAAATCTACGGGGAGAACGGCGGACCCGGCGGGCTGTTTCACGCGCTCCGCAACATGGGACCGACGCTGGAGGTGGCGCGCGCCATGGAGCGCCACTGTCCGGACGCGTGGCTGCTCAACTTCACCAATCCGCTCACCAAGCTGTGCGAAGCCCTCACGCGGCTCACGTCGATCAAGGTGGTGGGGCTGTGTCATGGCGTGTTCCATGGCATCGACCAGATCGCCCGGTTCCTCGAATGCGAGCCGGAAAGCCTCAACTATCACGCCTGCGGTCTCAACCACTTCAGCTGGTTTCAAGAGATTCGCGACCGGGCGTCCGGCGCCGACCTCTACCCTCGGCTGCGGGAGCGGGAACGACAGGCGCACTGGTTGGCGCTTTGGGATGAGATCGCGCTCTCCCGGATTCTGTTTCGCGTGGTCGGCCTCTATCCCTCTCCCGGCACCAACCACATCGGCGAGTACGTGCGGTGGGCCGAGGAGTATTTGGCGAGTGCGGCGCTGCAGTTCTTCCACGATCCGAGGGACGGCCGGCCATGGGACGGTGGTGAGATCCCGACGTGGGTGTATAACCTGAGCGACCGGCCGCACGAAGTGCCGCTGTTCCCGGGGGGGCGCTTACCCCGACTGCACACCAACCCGCGGCTCGCCGTGGATCCAGCCGCGCCGCTGGAGCCATCCGGTGAGGTCATCGTGGATATAATTGAAGGGCTATAGTGGGGATGGGGGAAAGAGGTGG
>JBDHAB010000016.1:0-50268 GCA_039588295.1 Gemmatimonadota bacterium | reverse complement strand
AACGAGTGAGGGGCAGACGGGCTCGGCACAAGTGACCGTGACCGACGGGTCACCACCGCCGGTGGCGTCGGTGGACGTGACGCCGAGCAGTCTGAGGTTGTCGGTGGGGCAGACGGGGCAGTTGACGGCGACGCCGAGAGACGCGGCGGGGAATCCCTTGAGTGGGCGGGTGGTGACCTGGTCAACCAGTCATGGTGGTGTGGCCACGGTGAACGGGAGTGGGCTGGTAACGGCGCAGGGGGTGGGTACGGCGACGGTCACGGCGACGAGTGAGGGGCAGAGTGGCTCGGCGCAGGTGACGGTGACGGAGCCGCCGCAAGGGCAGTATCCCAACGAGCCCGCTGGGTCTGTCCCATTGGGGGGGTCGCCGTACGTGATGGACTTCAGCAACTTCGTCGAGACGAGGCCCGAGACACCCGCGCAGCCGTTCGGCTGGATCGGGTGGGACGCAAGCGCCGGCATGTTGTGGGGCCGCACGGTGGCGGACGCCACTGCTCCCGTCACTCCTTCAGCGGTCGGTCGGATGGAGTTTAATCCTTCGAACATCGAGCCGCCCGTCATGGGAGTGTCGGTGGATCAGCTCGTATCAGATATCCAGTTGGTGCCGCCTGGCTCTGCGAAGTCCGTGTATCTGTCCTACTATTTCAAGTACTCTGCGAATTTCCGGAACGTGACGGGCGATAACGAGCTGAAGCACCTCAATCTATTCAACGGTAACTCTGGAACGACCATCATCTCAACCCGGTACGGAACCGGAGCCGGTAGCTCGTTCCCGCCTTATCATATCGGCTTCTATACTCAGCCGAGCGACCGATACGACAGCCAGATGTCTGCGGCCCAGATCATCTACGGTGGTGTTTGGTATCATCTTGAGGCTGTCATCAACTTCTCGACCGGGCGATTGCAGCTGTGGATCGACGGCTCGCCGGTGGTGGACGCCGTCGATCCCCGTGTAACGGGGATGGATACGTACGCCTGGTCGTGGGTCTATGGTGGGACGGGCGCGGGTACGAACCTCGATCGGACCTGCTACATGTATCTCGATTCGTTTTACCTAAGCTATGTGCCGTGAGTATCGCGGGCGAGGTCGCTATGAAGTGCCCATGCGCCGGGTAGCGTAGCGGGGTTGGTCCCCCGAAGAGGCACTCCGGGTCCGAGAATGTGTGCTTCTTCGGGGGGGCGGGCCCTGCATGAGCAACGTGCTACGTCTCTAGGTTTCCGACCGGGCCGCGCGGAGATACGCATCGGCCATTCCGGCGCCAATCACGTCCCAGCCATACACCTGTTCTGCGGTGGCCCGCCCGCGCGCACCGAGCAGCTCGCGGAGCGATGGGTCGTCCAGCACGCGGAGCACGGCCCCGGCAAACGCATCGGGGTTATCCGCGATGAGAATGTTATCGCCGTCCCTGGTGTCGAGCCCTTCACAACCAATGGAGGTGCTGACGACGGCGTTCCCCATTGCCCAGGCGTTGAGAATCTTGATACGTGTCCCGCCTCCAACCCGGAGCGGGACGACACTACAGATGCTCTCACGCATGTAGGGTCGGACGTCTGGGACGTACCCTGTGAGTTCCACGTCGAAGCGCTCCCGGTAGTAGCGCTGCTGCTCCGGGGTGGCGAACCCGACCCACTGGATCCGAGTGACTGCGGGGCGCGCCGCACGCAAGCGCGGCAGAATGTCCTCACAAAAGTGATCGAGTGCGTCGAGATTGGGGAACCACGTCGTGCCGCCAACGTAGACGATCCGGTCATTACTGCCCGGTGCGGGCTGAAACTCATCCACGTCAACGCCATTGGGAACCACGCTCACCGTGCAACCGGGCGCGATTGCCTGAATCGAGTCGGCGTCCGTCTGGGATACCACGACGTTTAGTGTCACCTTGCGGCACCAGAAGCGCTCCTCCCGCTCCATGAGCCGTGCTTGGTGAGCCAGGTATCGGCCGCGCCAGGTGCGTCCTTCCAGTGCGGCGCGACGGGCCAGGAGCCTGGACTCGACGTCATGGTGGACGCACACGACCGGCAGGTCCTGAAGGTCGGGGAGGTAGGCAGAAAGATCCAGACTATCCACATGAACGAGGTCGAAGTGGTGCTCGGCGAGCATCGATCCGAGGCGCTGGCGGAACGCCCGGGACTCGTACATGAACCGCGTGTACACGCGGCCCGACAGTGAACTGCGCAAGTGATCCCAGACGTACCGGAATCGGCTCAGCGTCTGGGGCACCGGGACTGCCTCGACCGACCCGAAGGCGCTGAGCGCCTCGAGGCTTTGGCGCCTCTGCTTTGGCGGTTGCCGGCCTGCACTGCCGCTTCGCTCGAAGCAAAGCGCAGTTACGTCGAACGATCGTGCCAGAAGTCGCAGGACGTGATATGTCCGAATCCAGACGCCACCGTCGGGCGGGTATGGCAGCGTCTGGCAGAGAAACAAGAGTCGCGGTCGCGTCACGGTACTCGTGTCTTCGCTGCCGCCCCCGCGTTAGGGGTGCCAGCGTCGGGCAAGGCGTGATCGTGGATGATGTGATTGTGCACAGCGTGTCCCCACTGTTCGGTGTCCCCGTGGCTCGTTGGGCCGGCTCGGTCTGCGGGAGGAACTCTGCCTGGGTCCCGAGGGCCACTGGTTCGCGGATGCTGAGTCCGCCTTCGACGTGGCGAAGGCAAACTGGTCACGCCCGACACGCAGGCGCCGGGCCCGTGTTCGTGACCGCTTCAGGCACCTGAGGCGGCGAATCCTTGCGAGCGGCGCGGCCGCAACCGGGGCCACGAGACCGGGACCGGATGCCGGCCCAAGGGATGATGAACCATGATCAGGGCGAGTGGGCTGGGTGGGCCCGTCGCCCGCGGCTGTAACCGTTGCGGACCGGCTCGCGATCCGCAGATCCCGTCGCGTCGTGATCGCGACTCGCAGACTCCAGGACGCGCAGGGCGACCTCCGACCGAAAGCGCCTCGGCTTCAGAACTCGGATAATCGCAAGGCTACTCGGTAGCCGACCCTTGAGAAGTCCCAGGGTAAACCGTGCAGCGTGCGCCGCCAGCCCGAGGAGTCGGATCGGAATCCAGATCATTCTGCCGTCCCATCCCCGCGATCGAAAGGCGGCCACGGCGTCCCTCCGCCTTGGGTACCCTGGATCCCACAGGTTGATCACAGGCGGCGCCGCTTCGGGGTGCTCCGCGCACCAGGCGACCACGTCGGCCGCCCGCTGGACCTCGCACACTGCAACGGGTAACCCGGGACGACCCAATCCAAGATGCCATCTCCCAAAGAGCCGCCGACCCAGCTGGCCCGGCATGTCCGGGGCGTCGAGGTCGACCAGTGCGGCAGGCCTAACGATGCAGGTTTCCGGGCTTCCTTCCGCCGTGAGCTTGACCACGAGCCGTTCCGCCTCGCACTTGCCCCATGTGTATGGGCCAAGGATGGCGGGTCTGGAAGCGAGGGGTGTCTGCTCGTCCAGTATCTTCCAAGGCACGCGCGGGCGCTCCAGAACCGCAATGCTACTGATGTAAACGAGGCGGCGAACGCCTGCATGGTGCATGGCGTCAACGACGTTACGCGACGCATCGATCGAATGGCGCTGGTGAGCTGCGATTCCTCCAGACGTCGCCGCAGCTGCATGGATGACGACGTCCGCATCATCGAGCGCGGACGGCGGAACCTCCCGGCTCAAGTCGGCGGAGACCCATTCGTGCACCGCCTCGACGCGCGGGTTCGGCGTCCGACCGATACCGCGGACGTAGTAGCCTCGCCGGGCGAGCGCTGCGGAGATGTGACGGCCGAAGAAGCCACCCGCTCCGGTGACGACAGCGACGGGCTTGCCCCGCGCGCCGGTTGCAGGGACCGTGGCAGGTGTCGACGCGGAGATCGACCCCGCGACGGCGTCCGCGAGCTGTTCGAAGAGGCGAGAGACGTCTCGGAGGTGCTGCGGCGACAGAGGCGGCGCACCTCCTGTGGCCACGGCGTGATAGAACGCGTCGAACAGCTCGGTCAGCCCCGGGTAGTGGCCCCCACCGAACAGTCGACGGGCCACCGACCTAAGCGAGCGCCATTGGAGCTGCCACCCTTCGGCCAACGGGTTAAGGATCTTCTCAACGGGGCTCGTCCCAGGGTTAGCCGCGCCTATGAGTGCTGAGCGCACGAGGTCCGTACTAAGCGTTCCGCCCCTGCCGGTGACGGTGAGTGTCGACACGATCGGTCGCGCCCGCAGGCTGACGACCAGTGATCCACTCAGCGCGCCTTTCCGGAAGATGGCCTGGATGTGCGTGGGGTCCGCGACGACGTGAGCGAGATCTGTCGTACCAGAGTCCCCAACGCGCTCCATCGCGTCGACTAGCGTGTAGAGGGGGTGCGGGAGAATGTCGAGGAGCTGATGCGCGGCGCGGTGCGCGGGCACGGAATCGGGGTCGAACGACGGAGCGAACGTGAAGCGGCTCTCAACAGCCTCGGCCTTGCCGAGCCGCGGGCAAGCCTCGACGAGCGCCTGGTATGCGGGGTCGGACAGAAGCTGGTGCCCGGCGCAGACGGTGAGGCCTCGCGCCGCAGCGAGGTCCAGGAGCTGGGTCGCTTGGGCAGCCGTGTCGACGAACGGTTTCTCGACGTAGATGTGGGCGCCGGCGAGAAGTGCGGCGTTGGCGGGTTCAAAGTGGGTGCCCGCGGGCGTGCACACGTGGAGCACTTGGGGTTCGCGGGCTGCAAGCGCCTCTTCCAGCGATGTAAACGCCTCAGTCCCGAACCCGGACGCGAATTCCTCAGCGATGCCGAAGTCCCGGTCGTGTACGGCCACGATGTTGGTGGGAATCGAAATCCGCTTGAGCGCATCAGCGTGCAGCCGTGCCATCTTTCCACAACCGGCAAACGCCAGGCGGATGGGCTGGCGATGCGACGGCGCGGTTCTTGTCTGCGGGTTCATTGGTGGTCTCAATCCTGGTCACATGACGGGCATCGCCGTCGGAGCACCAGACCACGGCGTGCTGCACCGGGCGGGTGCAAGATCGACGCCAAGGCGGGTCGCGAGGTTCACTGCGAGTCTGTCGCTGTCAGACAAACGCTCTGAAAACCACGGAGATGACGGATCATCCACCACTGTTGCGCGAGCGCAACAACTTGGCTCTGTTGAGCCCTTCTCACCAAGAGCGCTTATGATCGACACGGTGGGGTGGCGGGTGGGGTAGACGGAAGGAGCGAATGACGAGAATCCTGATAACCGACGGCCTGGAGCGTGCGGCGCTCGCAAGCTGTCGATCGTTGATGGCGAGTGGACACGACGTGCATGTCGCCGCCGCAGTGCGGCGATCACTGGCGGGAGTCTCACGGGGGGTCCGCGAGCACCTTGTCGTGGAGGATCCCGTGGCGCAACCCGCCGAGTTCGCTGACGCTATTGGGGACTTGGTCGGCCGAATCGGTGCGCGTATCCTGTTACCCATTTCAGATTCGGCGGTGTCGGCGGTTCTCGCGCACCCGAGGTGTGTCCCGGACGGGTGCACGGTGCCATTTCCGCCCTTCGAGGCCTTCCAGCGGGCTTCGGACAAGGTGGGCCTTCTTCCTTTGGCACGCGCCGCAGGTCTCGGCGTTCCCGAGTCCAGCGTAATCCCAACCCCGGACGATGCACGGCACGTTGAGCTTGCACCCCTGCTGCCGGGGGTCCTGAAGCCACACCGTTCGGTCGTATGGACGGGCCGGTCGCAGCGTCGTCTCAATGTCGTGAGGGTCGGGACAGTCGAGGAGGGTCGGTGCCTGCTTTCCGAGTTGCCGGAGGAGGCGTTCCCGGTGCTCGTGCAACGGCGAATCGCCGGTCCTGGTGTCGGCTTCTTCGCGCTGCGCTGGGATGGGAAGGTTCGCGCCATGTTTGCCCACCGGCGACTGCGGGAGAAACCACCAAGTGGTGGCGTGAGCGTGTATCGCGAGTCGATCGCCCTGGATCCGGAACTGGCCGCTGCGGGATCACGACTCCTGGAGGCACTTGGCTGGGAAGGAGTCGCGATGGTCGAGTGCAAGCGAGAGGCACGCACCGGGATGTACTACGTGATTGAGGTGAATGCGCGGTTCTGGGGCTCGCTCCAGCTGGCGATCGACGCTGGGGTAGACTTCCCGCGCCTGCTGGTCGAGTGTGTGCTCGGGGAGCATCCATCTGCTCTCCGACAATATCGGGTGGGGATCCGCAGTCGGTGGCTGTGGGGGGAGGTGGATCACACGTATCTTAGGGTCAAGCTACGCGAACCCACGGAGTCGGCATTCCGAGTTCTCGTCGGAACAGTCGTGCGAACCGTGCGCCACGTTCCCGGGCGCGATCGCTGTGAGGTCCTACGGTTCCAAGACCCGGGTCCGTTTCTCGTGGAGACGCTTCGGCGGTTCAAATTTCTTCGCTGATTCATCACCGGTGGGTGCGCCGGTGCGCCGCTGCCGACGGCCGTTGGGAGACCGGGCTGGCGAGTGGCTCATCGTCCTGTCGGTGGCACAGGACCTGCACTCGTGTCTCTAGTATCGTCAAAGATCAGGAAAGATCAGGCAGGTGTCATCAACCCGGTAGGGTGGTGTGAATGAGTGTACAGGCGGATGAGGCCGTTCGCGAACAGAGCGATTTGAACATGAAGGCGGCGCGGGACGGGGGCGTGCCGAGAGTTGCCGTTGTTGGATGCGGCGCGATTGCGGAGATGTTCCATCTCCCAGCACTTGCGCGCGAGCCCGCCGTGATGCGCCAGACCGTGCTCGTCGATCCGGATTCCGCGCGCGCTGAACGTTTGGCTGCCAAGTTCGGAGCCGCTGCGACGGCGACGAACTACCGAGAGGTGCTCGACCACGTCGACGGCATCGTCTTGACGGTCCCGAATCACCTGCATTATCCGATTGCAGTGGATGCGCTCCGACGAGGGCGTCACGTGCTGAGCGAGAAGCCGGTTGCGGAGTCCGCAGACCAGGTCCGGGAGCTGGTGGAGACGGCGCAGACGCAGGGCGTGGCCTTAGCCGTCAACAACACCATGCGGTTCTACCCTTCCTGTCGCAAGGTTCGCGAGCTGATTCAGGATGGGGCGATCGGCAAACCTCAGGGATTGCGTTTCCTCATGGGGGAGAAGTTTGACTGGCCTGCAGCAACGGGCTTCTACGTGGGAGCAGGCGGAGGTCGGCGTGGCGTCTTGTTCGACAAAGGCGCGCACGCACTCGATTTGGTGTGCTGGTGGCTTGGCGGTCGACCGGCCATCACCCGGTACGAGGACGACTCGTGCGGCGGAATCGAGGCCGTCGCGAGCGTGTACTTCAAACACTCCCAGTGCGATGGAGAGGTGCATTTGAGCTGGCTCTCGCGCTACGAGAACGGTTACCGGATCGACGGCAGCGCCGGGTCGGTTGAGGGCGGGTTGTTTGACTGGCGATCTGTCACACTGCGGGACCAACGGGGACGACGGCGGCGGGTCCATCTCAGAACGGCTGCTCGTGATCCTGCAGACTTCGGCGTAGAGGTGATGGCGAATTTCCTGGCGGTGCTGTGTGGCGAGGCTGAGCCGGTGGTGTCAGGGGCCGCGGTGATGGACTCCATCGCCATGATCGAAGACTGCTACACCCGCCGCGAGCAATACCAAATGCCGTGGCTGGACGCGAGCCTGGAGGTTCCAGGTGCCTGACCTCCCGAAGGTGGTGGTGACTGGAGCCGGAGGATTCATCGGCGGGCGAGTTGTCGAAGTCCTGCACAGGTCCGGCCAGGCCACCGTGGTGGGGGCCGTGCGTCGGTGGGCGAGCGCCGTCAGAATCGCGCGCCAGCCGATCGAGATTCGGTTGTGCGATCTCACCAAGGCAGAGGAAGTCGATGCCTGCGTGCGCGGTGCGACGCACATCGTGCACTGCGCCACTGGCGGGGCCGACGTGGACATCGAAGGGACACGCCACGTGCTGGAAGCCGCGGAGCGTCATCGCATTCACCGGGTCGTCTACCTGAGTTCGGTTGCGGTGTTCGGCGATGTCGAGGGAACCGTCACCGAGGACTCGCCGGTCGACCCTGGCGCAAGCGCGTACGGTGCTGCCAAGCTCGAAGCCGAGCGGGTCTGCAGCGGTTTCAGTGAGCGAGGGGTACCTGTTGTCGTCCTGCGCCCGCCGATCGTATATGGCCCGTTCAGTGAGAGTTGGGTCGTCGAGTTCGTAGCGCGGATGCGGGGGGGGCGATGGATGCTTCCTCCCGAGGATTGTCAGGGCTCGTGCAATCTGCTGTACGTCGACGATCTGGTTGCCGCGATTCGAGTGGGGCTGCAACATCCGAGGACTGCGGGTGGGACGTTCATCGTGAACGGACCGGACACCGTGACCTGGCAGGACTACTTCGTCGCGCTCAACCGTGCCGCAGGGTTCCCGGCGCTGCGAGTGCAGAACCGTGTGACGGCGCGCGCGGCCGCCGCAAGCATGATGCCGGTTCGCAAGAGCGCAAAGTTCTTGCTGGAGCGCTTTCGCGATCCGATTCTGAGTTTGTACAAGAAGAACGCCCTGGTGCGCCGGGTGATGCGTGGGGCGGAGGCGACCATTCGGCAGACGCCGACGATGAACGAATTCGAATTCTACCAACGGCGCGTGCACTTCTCCGGGGAAAGGGCGGTAAGTGCCATGGGGGTTCGCCCGAACACGTCGATGACGGCGGGACTCGCTTTCGTCGGGGCGTGGCTCAGGCACCACCGGTACTGCTGACGCGGGGACCGGTGGCAGACCGCTCAGCCCTGTCCATCGTCTTCGCAGCGGCCCCCGGCGAGGTCGGGGGGCTCGAGACCGTCGTCGCCGGACTTGCCTGCGGGTTGCAACGACGGGGACACCGGGTGGTCGTTGCCGCGGTAGTCGAGCCGGACCGCGACCCCACGACGTTTCTACACGCATTCGGCGACACGGATGTGGACTTGAGGGTCTTTCGCCTTCCTGCCCGAGCCTACCGCGAGGAGTGGCGCCTCTTCCGGGAGCTGTATGACGAGGTTCGCCCCGATGTCGTGCACAGCCACGGCCACCGATCGGATCTCCTCGACGCCATGGTCGCGAAGCGCGCCGGGCATCCCATTGTCACGACGTTGCACGGCTCCAGCCGGTTTGGCGGGAGAAGCCGAGTGTACGAGTGGGTGCAGTTGCTGAGCCTGCGTCGATTCGATGCGGTCGTAGCCGTGTCACGGGCGCTGGTGACCTCGGCGGCGGGGCGGTGGGTGGGCCCGCAGCGACTCCACTTGATTCCAAACGCGCGCGAACGCGGAGGCGTGCTGCTGGGCCGCGCCGAAGCGCGCCAGGCGCTGGGATTGCAGGACAGCTGGGCTGTCGCTGGGTGGGTGGGCCGGCTCATCCCGGTGAAGGCGGTAGAGACTTTGGTGGACGCAGTGCGACTCATTGACCATCCCGCCCTTCACGTCGCCCTCGTGGGAGATGGACCGGAGCGACAAGCCCTCGAGCAGCGTGCCGAGGCGTTGGGGGTTGGACCGCAGGTCACCTTCTGTGGAACGGTGCCGGATGCGGGAACCATGTTTCGCGCCTTCGACGTGTTTGTCATGACATCGACGAGCGAGGGGACGCCGATGGTCCTCCTTGAGGCGGTGGCAGCCGAAGTGCCGGTGGTAGCCACCCGCGTCGGTGGGATCCCTGACGTCCTGGGGAGTGGTGGTGGCCTGCTGGTGGAGCCGGGCGACCCGGCGGCGTTGGCCCGCGCGATCACTGACAGCCTCGGCGATGGGGCACGGGCAACCGAGCGCGCTCGCTTGGCGGCCGCGCGGCTCGACAGGGAGTACTCGGCTGAGCTGTGGCTCAGCCGGCACGAGGAGCTGTATTACTCTCTCCAGTGACCCCAAGGACTATTGCGTACACGCAACACAGGAAACGGCACCTGGCTGGCTCACTGACCTGGGGAGCCGCGGAGCCCTACGCTTCTTCTCAGGGACGGCGTTCGGTCACCGCGAGGCCAGGGAAGCGTCGGAGGTGGTGCTGTCGGTGCTCCATTGGTCTCACGAGGGGTCGGCCGGAGGTGCATCAAGAGGTGTGTCGGGCCCCCGGGTCTTGGTGCACACCGCCAAGTGGCCCTCCGCGAGGAGCCGAAGAGGGGTGTGTAGCAAGGCGTCAGTCGCATTAAGCAGCCTGGTGGTAAGCTTCGGAGCTAGCTGCTCCGCCGGACGGGGCAGAGGAGCGAGGTGAAAGAAGTGCTCCGCCACCACGGTGAAGCCTGCAGACCGGAGCGCTTTCCGGTGGCTAAATGGAGTGTCGAGCCGGACTGGGAAGTGCCGAGCGCGAACGGGAGGTCGGCCCTTGCGGGTCCATGCCCGGTTGAAGGGCTCCATGATGAGGGGCCACCGCTTGAGGCGATCGAGTAGACGTGCCGTCACCAGGGCAGGTGAAAGTTTGTTGGTGATGGGAAGGAGCGCAAACCCTCCCGGGCTCAGGACGCGGTGTATCTCTCGCAGTGGGATGGTTCCGTTCTGGATGTACTCGAGCACGCCCGCACTGACCACGACTTGGAAGTGACTGTCGGGAAAGGGCAGAGCGGTGATGCTCCCCCCTACAAGCCGCAACACCTGGAGTGCCGAGTCGGGAAGTCGGGTCCGACTCAGCTCCAGCATCTCCGCAGACGTGTCCACTCCGACAACGTAGGGGCAGTGCCGCCAGGCCCCTGCGAGGAAATACCCCGGTCCGCACCCGACCTCGAGCAGCGACGCTCCGTTCGACAGTGGAAGCTGGGAGAGTACCTCCAGGAGTAGGGCATTACGATCCGAAATGAAGGACCGCGTTGACGCCTGATAGTGCGCGCGGTCATAGTCACGGCCCCCTGAGCGGAAGAAGTCCCTCGCCTTTGCATTCTCCGTCATGATCGAGCTCCATGAGGCCTGACACCTGTGGTGGTCGCGCGCGTCATGGGCAGTATCAGCGATGGAGCACCAGACCGCGCGAACCCGATAGAACCGGCAGTCCTCTGGCGCAAGTTGCGGGCCCATTGGCGCGTGCGGCCGGGCTTGTCGGCTCGTGGCAAATCGGGAATGTAGCTCAGTGCCCCGTGGCGGTGCGTTACTACGGCGGAAGTGTGCCGATGTCCGGGCCCTTAGTGGCGGCTAATGTGATGGCGGGCACACAGGCCGCTGTAGAGCGCGTTATGTTTGGTCGAGTCCCCGGGAGTGTGTGCGGTACGCCGCTCCTCGCCGGGAGTAGACACCGCTGCTCAGAGCAAAGCCGTCGAAAGGCGGTGACGCAGAGTCACGGGGCTACCGCAGGGAGGAACCTGCCATGCTCGCCGGGCCGCCAGCGAATTCGGATGCGCCGGTGGCCCGGCGTTCTGTGGAGGTTCGATGCCCTACACGAGCAAACGCGCCAAGCGGATGGCGCGCAAGGAGTCCCCCCCAACCACACCGCACCCCCGAGCAGCCCGTGTTGCGTCTCGCTGGCTGCAGGTGGCGGTGGCGGTCGCACTGCTGCTGGTGGGCTGCGCCGATCAAGCGCCTCCGACCGGTCCGCAAGACGAGACCACCATCGTCCAACTGCGTGTGTGGCCCCAGGATCCCACCGTCCAGCTGGGCGACTCGATCGACTTCGTCGCGTTTGGCCTCACCGCGCTGGGGGACACGACGCTCGTTGAGGTCGTCTGGTCGGCCCAGAACGGCGAGCTGCGGCCCGATGGCAAGGGACAGGCACGGTACCAGCCCCGCGGGCACGGCCGAGACAAGGTAAAGGCGACGGCAGACACCCTCGCGGACAGCACGATGGTCACGGTCACCGAAATTCCAGTGGCCGCAGTAGAGGTGACGCCAGTGACGGCAGCGTTGGTGGTGGGTGGCACAACACAGCTCACGGCCACGGCGAAAGACAAGGACGGCAACGCGTTGACGGGCCGCACGGTGAGCTGGTCGACTTCCGACGGCGCGGTGGCCACGGTGAACGGGGCCGGGCTGGTGACGGCGCAGGGGGCTGGGAGGGCGACAGTCACGGCGACGAGCGAAGGGCAGACGGGCGCGGCGCAGGTTACCGTGACCGACACGTCACCCCCGCCGGTGGCGTCAGTGGAGGTGACGCCAGGCGGTCTGAGCTTGTCGGTAGGACAGACGGGGCAGTTGACGGCGACGCCGCGGGATGCGGCCGGCAATGCGTTGACGGGCCGCACGGTGAGCTGGTCGACGTCCGACGGCGCGGTGGCGACGGTGAGCGGGAATGGGCTCGTAATGGCGCAGGGGGCCGGCACGGCGACGATCACGGCGACGAGCGAGGGGAACAGCGGGGCCGCGACGGTGACCGTGACGGGAGCATCGGGGCAGGTGCTTTTCTCAGAGGGATTTGAGGATGCGAATCTCGGCGCACGAGGGTGGTACGACGACGTACCCAGGGCGACGGTTACCACGACCGAACACCACAGTGGGGGGGGCGCCCTCGAGATTCATTGGCCGCAAGGATCAACGAGTCCCCATAACGCGATCCGCAGGCTGTTCTCGGAGACGGAGACCCTGTACGTCAGCTACTGGGTGAAGTACAGCCCGAACTACGTGGGGTCGGGCCAGGGGTACCAGCCCCACGAGTTCGGCGTCACATCGAACCGTGACGATCCGTACAGCAACCTGACGTACTCGTATCTCTATGCGTACATCGAGCAGAACTACCAGAATGGTGGGATTCCTGTGTTGCGCATGCAGGATGCGAGGATGATCGACACGAACAACATCAACGTCGATCTCACGGGGGTGACGGAGAACCGGGCGGTCGCGGGGTGCAACGGGAACACGGACGGGACAGGGATTACCTCGTGCTTCCCGCTGGGTGGGCTGTGGTACAACGGGAAGGAGTGGTGGGCGCCGGGCGTCGCGTTTCAGGATAGTCCAGGCCTCGACTACAAAGGCGACTGGAACCACGTCGAGGTGTATTTCCAGCTCAACACCATCGCTGATGGGACTGGGCAAACTGATGGGGTTGTGCGGTACTGGCTCAATGGCAACCTGAAGATCGAGCACACGAACGTGCTGTTCCGGACGGGGGCCAACTCGACGCTCAAATTCAACCAGTTCTTGATTACGCCCTATATCGGTGACGGGTCGCCCGCGGACCAGTACATGTGGGTGGACGACCTCGTGCTGGCCACAGGCCGGCCCTGAACGGCCAAGACCGGCCCTTGGCGGCTTGTCCCCCGTCCGGCGGGCATCCGCGGAATGCCGATTTACGAATTGGCGCGCCCGCTTCACGGGCGCGCCGCATATGTTGCGTTCTCGCAACAGGCGAGCCGCGCTTGTGAAGGATCACGTAACCGACTCTCCTCTTTAGGGTTACGGCGGATACCCTGGGTTCCGCAGGGTCCGCGCTCCCGGGCGTTGAGATTGCACCGTCGGCCCGCACCCGGTGGACCGGTCCGGGGTAGGGCAGCCCTGGCACTTTGGGGGGACGGTGTGACCGCGCACTACTTCACAGTGGACGTCGAGGAGTTCTTCCAGGTCTCAGCCTTCGAGCGCTGGGTCCCACGCGCCGACTGGGAGCGCTATGAGCGGCGTGCGGATCCTTGCGTCCGGGCCCTGCTGGACTGCCTGGACGATCAGGGGGCCCGCGGTACGTTCTTCGTGCTGGGGTGGCTCGCGGAGCGTCAGCCGGACATGGTCCGCGAGATCGCCGCGCGGGGACACGAGGTCGCGTCGCACGGCTGGGATCACCGGCGCGTGACCGAGCAGACCCCGGAGCGGTTCCGCCGGTCCGTGCGCATATCGAAGGACCTCCTCGAGCAGCTCGCAGGCCGGGCGGTGCTCGGGTTCCGCGCACCCAGTTTTTCCATCGTGCGGGGCCGGGAGTGGGCCCTGGACATCTTGCTCGAAGAAGGCTACCGCTACGATTCCAGTCTGTTTCCCGTGCGGCGGCCCGGGTACGGCTACGTGGCTGGCGCTCGGACGCCGCACTGGATCGAGCGGCCGAAGGGCCGGCTGGCCGAGTTCCCGCCAGCGACGCTCCGTTGGCTGGGGCGCAATCTCCCGGCGGGTGGTGGGGCGTACTTCCGCATCTTTCCCTACGGGCTCGTGGCCGCCGCGCTGCGCCAGGCGCAGCGTGCGAAGTTTCCCGCGACGTTCTACCTGCATCCGTGGGAGATCGATCCGGGGCAGCCGCGCGTCCGGACGGGCGTCCTCACCCGATTGCGCCATTACACGGGACTGGAACGGACACTGCCGCGGCTGAAACGGCTGCTACAGGAGTTCCGCTTCACCGCCATCGCGGAACGTTTCGCCGCATGAGCGACGCGATCGTCCCGTTCGCGGGGAGCGAGGCTGAATGGGATGCGTTCGTAGCGGCGCATCCGGCTGGAACCACATTTCACCGATACGCGTGGCGGCGGGTCATCGAGGAAACGTTCGGGCACGAGGTGCGTCTCTGGTGCGCGCGCGACGACACGGGCCGGCTGTGCGGCGTGCTCCCGCTCGTGCGCGTGAAGAGCCGTCTCTTTGGACACTACCTCGTGTCCATGCCATTCGTGAGTTACGGGGGGCCGCTTGGGTCACCCGAAGCTACGGCGGCGCTGGCGCGGTTTGCGGCGGAGCTGGCGACCGAAACCGGTGCTGATCTACTGGAGCTGCGGTGTCGGAGCGAAGTCACGGTTCCGCTTGCGGTATCGCACCGCAAAGTCACCGTTTGCCTCGACCTGCCGGCGGATGGATCGGAGGCGTTGTGGAGCCAGCTCAAGGCCAAAGTGCGGAGCCAGATCCGTCGACCCCAGAAAGAAGGACTGGCGGTTCGATTCGGGCCTGAGGAGAGCGGCAACTTCTATCGGGTCTTTGCCCGCCATATGCGCGACCTGGGGACGCCCGTGATGCCCCGGTCGTGGTTCGAGGGTTTACGGCAGGCACTCCCGAACCAGGTCGAAATCGGTTGCGTCTACCAGGGACGTGAACCGATCGCCGCGGGATGGGGCTTCCGGTCCGGCGGCGAGTTCGAGATCACGTGGGCGGCGGCTTTGCAGCGCTATAACGCTATGGCGCCCAATATGCTCTTGTACTGGGCGTTCCTCGAACGTTCCGCGAACGCGGGAGCGCGCGTCTTCAACTTCGGTCGCTGCACCCCTGGGGGTGGCACGCATCGGTTCAAGCTGCAGTGGGGCGGTCATGACCAGCCGCTCTGGTGGTACCAGCAGGGACGTCATGAGAAGGGGTCGACACCCTCCGCCGCCGACTCGCAGTATGCGTGGGGCCAGCGGATCTGGCAGCGACTCCCGCTAGCCGTTGCGAATGTGGTGGGGCCGCGGATCGTCCGCTACATCCCCTGAGAAGCACCGTCTGCGGTGTTGGCAGAATACGCCCTGGCTCGCATGAGGGTCATGCGCCGCTAGAGGCATGGCCGGCGGCTCTCACGGCGGGCACCATCGAACCGCTGCTGGATCGAGTGTCACAGCCAAGACTGGGTCGAACGGTTTCGCGAGGATCTCCAAACCTTCTGCTTCGCTCGCTCGAGGCCGTTCACGTACTGGAGCGTTGCGCTGAGGTCATCGTCGTAGGCGTAGCGCGGAATGCGAAACCGCACGTCATCCCAATTCCCGGAGGGGGGAACCGCAGCACACCCTGGCATGGTGCTCAACGCACCCAGGAACCCCAGGCTTCGGAGATGCGTTGCCTCTCGTTCGGTGAAATCGGCGTCCCGGCCGTTGGGATAGCAAAACACCGCGACGGGGGCGCGCGCCTCCGCACGTAGACGCTCCCACGAGGTGGTGAGCTCGTAGCGAGCCTGCGCGCCATCAACGCGGGACAGAACGGGGTGTGTAACGGTGTGAGGGCCGAACGAGATGCCCTGCGACTCTAGGGCCCGCAGTTTTTCCCAAGACATAGGTGCATATGGGGGCGGTGGCTTGTCTGGAAGCGTTACCTCGGCGGTGTTGGCGAGGGAACGGATCAGCTCGTGCTTATCGGCATCTGGCAGGGCCTTGCAGAGCTGGACGAAGTCGACCGATGCTCGGTCTCGCGCGTCGCGCGCGGCAAGGCGGTAGTCCCTCCGACCATCGGGAACTTCGATGGAGATACGGGTGTGCTGTACGCTGTGGAAGATGTGTTCGATTCGATCCCACCAGAACCACAGTCGACCATCGAGAAACCCTGTCGTGACAAAGATGGTGGCGGGGCAGTCGAACTCCGCGAAGATCGGGGCAGCGACATCTGCCTGATCGGCAAACCCATCGTCGAGGGTAAAGGCAACGGTTTTCGCGAGCGACGTGTCTCCAAACGCGAGGCGTGCAAGGACATCGTGCACCGGGAGGAGGTTGTAGCGCTTGCGGCGCAAGCGCTGCAGCAGGGTCCGTAGCTTCCGAGGGTCGTGACCAGAGTTGCCGCGTTCCGCGTCGCTGAAGCGATGCAACATCAGGATCGCGGCGGTGCCTCTCGTGAGCGGAGCAAGAAGGTAGCTTGCGGGCCGCGACGTGAGAGCTGTGCGCAGTGCGCGTTTGAGGTGTCGTGTCAGCATTCGGGAGGAACTGTCACCACGTCGTTGGAGTGGCGCCCACATGTTGCAGAACCGATGCCACGGCACCCGAGGCCGGCTCCGGGGTCGATGACCAGGCGCGCCACGAGGTTGGGCCTTGGCGATTGTCCCGTCAAGCGCGACCTCGGTTCCGAAGTCACGACACAGGGGCCTCAGCTGTATCACCTTCGCAACAGTGTCGAGGGTGGCTGGGTGTTGTGGGCTTCCAGAGGTCGACCAGATCTGAACATCGATGTCTTTTTGTGACAAAGAGTTACGATGGTACTCCAGTGGATTGGTCCCGGGCTTACTAGCCGCCGTGGCCACGCTCCGAGGTATGCGACCGGGAACGCGCGCCTGATGGGAAGGGATACCGTGGAACCGCTCTCGCAGCGAGGGTTCGCGCAGGGGCATGCAACACTCAGCCTTCGGTCGGTGGGCAGTGGTTTCTCGTAGCGATTGGGAGCGCTCCGACCGTCGGGCGGAGGAGCGCGTTCAGACGCTGGCGGACCTCTTGGATCAATAGACGGACTTCATCACTCGATATCTCTTGGGTCCCTGGACCCCACCAGGCTGTCCCCAGCCGACTGTCCGAGGCATCCCGGGCTCCATGAATTCAAGCGGCTGCTGGGGCGTACGGCACGAGACCTGCTCACTCAGGAACGCGAGTTGACCGGTACGTTGTCGAGGGAGACGGCCTACTCCAGGACGGTTACGGCGGGAACCCGGATCAGGATTCAGTCACCGTCCCTGGCTTTGATACACTGCTGTATAGTGAGCGCTCCGCGGCACGCGGTGGGGAGCATGGGTGGGGCCGCAATGGCGCACGAACCGCTGCGGGAGAGATTCTCTTGAAAATCAGTGTCTTTGGTCTCGGGTACGTCGGTACCGTCTGCGCAGGGTGTTTCTCGGACGACGGCCATCAGGTTGTCGGGGTGGACTTGAACTCGGACAAGGTGGACGCCCTCAACTCCGGCGTGTCGCCGATCATCGAGCCCGACATTGGCCCCCTGATTCGGGATGCCAGCCAACAGGGGCGCCTTCGCGCGACGACCTCCGCTGATGAGGCGATCCTTGAATCCGACATCTCATTCGTGTGCGTCGGGACGCCGAGCCGCGACAATGGCGACCTCGATCTCAGCTACGTCGATGCTGTGTGTAAAGAGATTGGTGCAGCTCTTAGGACCAAGGCCGGAAAGCACACGGTCGTGTTGCGCAGCACGATGCTGCCGGGTTCCACCGAGCGAGTTGCGGTTCCAGCACTGGAAAGGCACTCCGGAAGACGTGTTGGCGATGACCTGACGGTCTGCTACAACCCCGAGTTTCTGCGGGAAGGCTCGTCCGTTCGCGACTTTCGTGAGCCTCCCAAGGTCGTGATCGGGGTGAATGCTGAGGACGACGCCGGGCCGCTCCTGGAGCTCTTCGGCGACCTGAAGGCGCCGTGGATCGTGACGTCGCTGCGAGTTGCCGAGATGGTCAAGTACGCCGACAATGCATTCCACGCACTGAAGATCACGTTCGCGAACGAGATTGGCAGCATCTGCAAGGCCGCGGATCTCGACAGCCACGAGGTGATGAGCATCTTCTGTCGCGATACCAAACTGAACATCTCCCCGGCCTATCTCACGCCGGGCTTCGCCTTCGGCGGCTCGTGCCTGCCGAAGGACCTTCGGGCCCTGAACTACCTCGCGAAGAGCCGCGATCTCGAACCGCTGGTGCTGGCATCCATTCTCAGGAGCAATGAGCAGCAGATCCGTTCCGTCAGCCGGCGAATCATCGATACTGGACTCAAGCGCGTCGGGTTCTTGGGTATGAGCTTCAAGCCTGACACGGATGACCTCCGTGAGAGTCCGTTGGTAGAAGTGATCGAGACACTCTTGGGGAAGGGTCTCACGATCGCCATTTACGACCCCAACGTGTCGCTTAGCCGGCTCGTCGGTGCAAATCGCCGATTCATTGAGGAGCATATTCCCCATCTGTCCACCTTGCTCGTCGACTCCTTCGAACAGCTCGTCGATCGGTCGGACGTACTCGTCGTCGGTCACCGGGACAGCAGGCTTGGCTCGGCGCTCGAGACTGCGCCTCCGGACAAGGTCATCGTGGATCTCGCACGGCCGGATGGGAGCTTCGCGGACCGACAGCAGTACGACGGACTCTACTGGTAGACGACGAGGCCGCGATCGTGCACATACTCGTCCTTGCACCCGATCTGCCGGCAGCGTCCGGGATGCCAGGCTCGCCGCGACTGTTCAGCCTGTGCCGTGAGCTGTCGCGGGAGCATCGACTGAGCCTGATGAGTTTCAGCGAGTCGTGCGAGCGCACGGCGATGTTTCAGGACCACGTTGCAGCTACCGGCGTGTTCGGCGATATCACGTTGCTACCGGGGCCACCCGAGAGCACAACCTGGTGGCGGGCTCAGCGGCACCGCCTTCACTTCGCTTCGCACTTTGTCACACAGTATCGCTACCCCCAGTACCGGCGGGAGATCAGCGAGTGCGTTCGGAAGAAGTGCGCCGGACCTCCCGCCGTTGACCTGGTCTATGTCGACACGCTCAAGATGACGCAGTACACCGCCGACGTGTCCCACCTGCCGGCGGTGGTCGACTTGCACGACTGCCTGACTCTCCTCTGTCGACGAGAGGCCAGGATGGAGCGGAACCCCCTGCGGCGGGTGTCTATGGCCCTGGAGGCGTGGGGCATCGCCAGGCTGGAGAAGCCCCTTCACCGCCGCTTTCACACCGTGATTACGAACTCGGAGGTGGATGCGAGTTCGCTCCGGAGCATGGCGCCGGAGACCAGGGTGGTGACACTGCCAAACGGCGTAGATGCGGAGTACTTCAGTGTGGACTCGGTGCGCGAGAACCCCAACCGGGCGGTCTTTACCGGAGTTATGTCGTACGGCCCTAACCATGACGCGGTCGTGCATTTCTGTCAGGACATTCATCCGATCATCCGAGCGTCGCTCGGCGAGTTCGAGTTCTACGCTGTCGGGCACGGGCCGCCCCCGGTCCTGCAGCACCTGTCCGAGCCCGGGGTCCACGTGACCGGAAGCGTGCCCGATGTCCGGCCGTGGATCGCGTCGGCGCCGGTGTTCGTGAGCCCGTTGCGTTACGGCTCGGGCATGAAGAACAAGATCCTCGCGGCCATGGCCATGGGTCGTGCAGTCGTCGCTACTCCAGTGAGCATGGAGGGCATCGAGGCCCGCGATGGTTATCACCTCGTGGTCGCCGCCACACCGACCGAATTCGCCAAGGAGGTCGTCCGACTGCTGGAGAATCCGGACGAAGCGAGGGCGCTCGGTGAGAACGGCAGAAGGCTCGTTCTGGAGAGGTACTCGTGGGCGTCGCGAGGGGAGACCCTACATGCTTTGTTGGCATCGATCACTGGCATCGCAGCGGGGTAGACCCCGCTGCGATTCGGGAACTGGCTCCGCCGCCAGGCCAACTGCTGGGGGTCAGCTGTGACGGTCCTTGGGCTTGCCCTGCTCGCCGCCCCCTTCGTTCTGGGTGGCTACGCGTACCTCGGGTACCCGCTGATTCTCTGGGTCATCAGCAGATACAGCCCTCCCGGGAGCGGTTTCGACTCAACGAAGTGCCCGAGAATAAGTATTACACTCGCGGCATACAATGAAGAGAAGGCAATCGGGGAAACACTCGAAAGTCTCACAACAGCCAACTACCCCCCCGACCGGCGTCAGATCATCGTGATCTCTGATGCCTCCACCGATCGAACAGATGAGATCGTTCGTTCGTTCGCCGATCGTGGGGTGGAGCTCATACGCCTGAAGTCCCGGGCCGGCAAGACTGCTGCTGAGAATGCCTCGTGTGCACGCATACAAGGTGAGATCGTCATCAATACTGATGCGGCGGTGCGCGTGGATCCTGATGCACTAGTGCCCCTGGTGGCTGCGTTCGCGGATCCGAGCGTGGGGGTTGCATCGGGGCGAGACATAAGCGTGGGGGACGCAAAGCGGGCGGACAACGTGGGAGAGTCCGGATACGTTGGCTACGAGATGTGGGTGCGCGACCTGGAAACCGGCGCAGGGAGTATCGTCGGAGCTTCGGGCTGCTTCTACGCCAGCCGGCGAGACCTGCACTCGGAGCTCGTGCCGGAGGAGCTGAGCCGTGATTTCGCGGCTCCGCTCATAGCCCGAGAGCACGGCTACCGATCGGTGTCGGTTCCCGAGGCCCGCTGCTATGTCCCGCGGACACCTGCGCTTCGCCGTGAATACCGGCGCAAGGTTCGAACGATGGCCCGGGGGCTGGACACGCTGTTTTTCAAGCGCCACCTGCTGAACCCGGTTCGGCACAGGCGGTTCGCCTGGATGCTGTTCAGCCACAAACTCGCCCGGTGGCTGGTACCGTGGGCGGCGGTCCTGGGGCTGGTTGGGCTTGCATTCCTGGCGTTCGAGCAGCCCAGTCTCCGGGCTCCGATCGCGACGTTCATCGGCGTCGGCGCCGGTGTGATGGCGGCAGCATGGTGGTGGCCCGCCTCACGGCGTGTGCCGCTGCTTGTCGGCGCGCCTGCGTATGTGCTGTTTGGGTTGCTGGCTGGCGTGGGGGCATGGGTGAAGGCGGTTGGCAAGGACCGAAGTCCCGTGTGGGAGCCGACGCGCCGGTGAGGATCCCCGGGGTGAACTTATACCCCGTAAGACCGAGCCCAAATCTCGAACTGCGCGATGCGAAAAGCGCTCAGCGCCGTTCCGAAGTCAGGCGGCCCGTGCAGCGGTCGCCTCAGCTCCCGCAGAATCTTGTCGGTGTTGTAGATCCCACGTTCCCGAGCAGCCTGACTCCCGATGATATCCAGCAGAGCGTCGCGCGTTTCGTCGCGCAGCAAATCCCGCGTGGGCGAAGGAAAACCCATCTTGTCAACTCGCGTACGCACGGTCTCTGGAATGCGATCCCGCATCGCCTCCCGCAGGACGTACTTATTCCACTCGCCACGAACCTTCCAGTCGTTGTCCAGCGAGAACGCGAGCTCGATCAGCCGGTAGTCCAGCAGCGGCAGGCGCACCTCGACGGAGTGCGCCATGGAGTTCCTGTCCTCCACCCGCAGGTACAGGGGTAGCGGTTCCCGTGCCATCGACCGATGCAGAACAGTGCGAAGATCCAGTGGCTCGAAGCCGGGATCGGATCCGTCCTCCAGTATCCTGCCGGCAAACCAACCGCGCTCTCGTAACGCACGGCGCGCCCGAAAGCGGGCGAGCGCCCGATACCAACCGAGCCGACGGAACTCGGTCTTGACGGTGTGGACGAGCACGCCAGAGAACAGCTCTGCAGCCCTGCCTCCGTGGGCGGCCGTGAATCGCCGGATCTCCCTCCAGGCACGCAACGGGCGTCCTTGTCGGACCGCACTGTACCATGCGTCCCGGAAATAGCTATCGTATCCCCCGAGGCTCTCATCCGCCCCCTGTCCATTGAGAATCACCGTCACGCCGGCGCCCGCGATCATCCGCATGAGCTCGAATCCAACCATGGCCGTGAGGGTGTGCACCGGCTCGTCGTGGGCGCGTATGACGTCCTCCGTCAGCTGCCACAAGCTCTTGTGGTCCATGAGGAGCCGCTGCAAGGCAGCGCCCGCTTCCTCGACCGTCGCATCGACGTAAGGCCGCTCGTTAAAGTCGTCATGATGGTAGGAGAATGCTCGAAGCGGTCCGGCACTTCGATCGTCCGACCGCTGCGGGGCGCGGGCCATGGCGCAGAGGACGGCGGTCGAGTCCAGACCCCCGGAAAGGCACACCCCGACGGGGACGTCACTGCGCAGCCGTACGCGCACCGCATCCTCGAAGATCTCGGCGAAACGGCCAGCGGGGTCGTGCGCAGACTCGGTGCGGGACTCGGCCGGCAAGGACCAATAGCGCCAGCGCCGCTCGGCGGCATCGAGGGGAACCTCGAATGCCGTGGCCGCCGGCACGGGCTCGATTTCGCGAAAGAAGGTGCCGCTGGTGTGATCCAGGTTCCCGCCCCGGAGAAAATCGGCTGCGACGTCCCAGTTGATCGCAGGCCGGTATCCGGGGAACGCCAGCAACGCCTTGATCTCCGAGGCCCAGAGGGTAGCCGTTGGGGTCTCGATCCTGTAGAGCGGCTTGATGCCGAACCGGTCACGCGATCCGAAGAGGACGCGTCGGGCCCGGTCGTAGATCATGAACGCCCACTCCCCATTGAACCGTTCGACACATGCTGTGCCCCATTCCATGTAGGATTGCAGCAGCACTTCGGCATCGCCCGTCGAGCGGAACGTGTGCCCCAGCGTCCTCAGCTCGTCGCGCAGCTCGACGTAGTTGAAGATCTCCCCGTTGAAAACGAGAACGGCGCTGCCATCCGGGGTCACCATCGGCTGGTGGCCGGATGATGTCAGGTCGAGGATCGCGAGCCTCCGAAATCCCAGGCCCACGGGGTCGTCGAAGAACGTGCCTTCGTCGTCCGGTCCCCGATGCACGAGGCGCCGTGTCATCGACAGGACGAGGTCCCGGTCGACCGACCCTCCCTCACGCTGCAAGACGGCGACGATACCGCACATGGGAATTCGTTACTCGATCTCAGCCGCGCGATCGCGACTTCCCATCGGGAAGTGCTCGCCGAGGTAGGATGCGGGACAGAGACCTGAGCAGGGTGCTCAGACGACCCCGGAATTCGTTCCGGTCATCCTTGGAGACCACCAGGAAACCGGCGCCAACCGCGACGAGCGGGAGGAGCACGGCGACCTGCGCAAAGTACCCGAGGAGTGACGCCGCTCCGACCCAGTGCTCAAAGCCATAGGTGGCAATCCCGAAGGCGAGACAGGCGCCACTCGGGATCAGCCAGATACGACCGACGAACTGCCGGACACCCACTCCGAGATGGCGTTTGAAGTACCACGGCAGGAATCCGACGGTCACCACGACGCTCGGTATCGTGGTGCCCAGCGCAACGCCAGGCAGGCCGAGCGGGCCGATGAGGGCAATGCTCAGTCCGAGATTGGCAACAGCCTCGGCACCGACGGCGCCGGCGAGGCCGTGATGCCTGTTGAGCCCCATGAGGCCGGCTGCGGCGATGGCTCGTCCTCCGTACAGCCAGACCATCACGGCGAGTACAATCAGGACCGGTGTGGCACGCGGCGCATACTCAGGACCCATCCAGAGCGCAATGAAGCTCCCACCGCGCAAGAGAAAGGTCATGGCAATCGGGACCGTGACCACCGTTGCGGCGGCACCGATGCGGAGAATGGCTGCTGCTGCCGCCGGATCTCCGTGAGCCGCCTGCAGGGCGCTGACCCGCGGGGTCACAATACGGGAAATCGCGCTCACGAGCTGTCGCGCGTACTCAGTCAGGCTCGCCGCGATGGCATAATAGGTCACGAGGCCGATTGGTAGGATCGCACCGATGACCAGCGAGTCCGTGTAGTAGATCAGAATCCCCGAGAACTGAATCAGGCTGGAGAAGAGGCTGAACGATAGCAGCTGCCGAACCAGATCACGCGTGGTGCCGGTGCCCCGGAGTGCCAGCTCCGGATAGAGACGGCGGACGATGACGAAGGCGATCGCGCCTCTCAGAACAGAGACGGCAAACTGGATGATGCCGAGCGCGACCAATCCGTGTCCGGCCTCGAGGGCGATGACCACGGCCGTGGCGCGCACCGCTGTCATTGCTATTTCCACCCCACTGTCCAGATCGAAGCGATGGAGGCCGGCAACCACGCCGCCGAACACTCCTCCAACGAATGCCGCAGCCACAGTGACGCCAGCGAGCAGCACCACGATGCGGGCTTCCGACAGCAGCGTTGGGGGGATCTTGAACACGTGCTCCAGGTTGAATGCGATGGCCGCGGACACGACGATCGCGACGATCGCGAGGAATGTGAAGACACGCACTGCAGTGACCACTGCAGCCGCCGCGCTGCGGTGGTCGGATCTGGCGTGAAAGCCCGCCACGAATTTCGTTACCGCTCCCCGCACCCCAAAGTCGAGGAGCCCAAGGTAGCCGACGAGCGACCCGAGCAGCACCCAGATGCCGTACGCAGAATCGCCGAGTCGATGGACAATGAACGGCGATAGGAAGAAGCTGACCCCAGCGGCCGCTATGAACGCCGACCAGTTGGCGATGGTGTTCCGCAGGACGCCAGGCACCAGTCGCTAGCCTCGGCGTGTCGGCACGGGCGGATGAGCGGCAGGCTCGCCACCCGTTTGCCGGAGCAACGCAACCAGTCGTGCATCCTGCTCGGCGAGCTGTGCCCGCATGCGCTCGGCGTGGCGGTCGAGGGTCGCGCGAATCTCGCCCCGCTGATCTCGCAGCCGATCGAAGGCGGGGCGGAGCAACGACAGATTCACGTCTTCGAAGTCGAATGCGAACTGCCCGAGTCCCGCGGCCTCGAGCACCTCGCGCGTCTTCCCCTGGTAGCAGATCGCGAGGGTGGGTCGCCTCGTCATGACACCGAACACCGCCCCGTGAAACCGCGTGGTGATCAGCAGGTCGGCGGAGGCACAAAGCTGCAACAGCCCTTCGACCGTCTCCGGCCCCCGGTACTCAGGTACCGCGGCCGCCGGAAAGGTGGTGCGAACGGTTTCCTGAATCTCCTCCGCCGGGACGGCGTCGTCCTTCTGCGTGCCGTACAGGAACACCTCGTGGCCGTCGCGGTCGAGCTCGGCAACGAGTGCCGCGAGCGTCTCGACGTAGCGACGATAGAGCTCGCGGTCACTGACCGGCCAGAACACCCCGTGGTACACGATCATCGGATTGATGCCCACGGATAGCCGTTCGCTCGCCTCCCGCAGGGTCGGAGTGAATGGCAGTCCGTGCGCGACATCCGGACAGACGTGCGCGGGCCCTTCGAAGCCGTGCTCCCGCATCAGTCGCCTGGACCCCTCGTCGCGAAACGACACGTAATCGGCGCGGCGCAACACCCGAGCCAGCAGGCGTCCGGAGCGCCGGGACACGATCGGGCCGGCGCCGACACTGACGAATGCGAGCTTAGTACCCGTCATTCGCGCCAACATGGCCCACTTCCACATCGTGTACGGGTAACCCCAGAAACCTCCGAAGAAGTCGAAGATCGGGTTCGAGCCCGCCACCAGCAGCAGGTCGATGCGACGCAGCCGCCTGTACGACTGCCACAGGAAGCGGATCTCGGCAGGCAGCTGCGGCATCAGCTCCCGCATTGCCCGCGCCGCCCGGACCGCGAATCGCAGGGGCGGTATCGCCCGAGCCCGCGCCCGCCACGTGGGACTCGATTGTGGCGCAGGCTCCTGCGAGAAGGACTCCACGATACCGGGCGGTGGTTGCCACGAGCGCGTCTGTCCCCGCGGCGGTCGCTGCACGTGGAACGTGGGAAAGGAGAATCGCTCCTGCGCAACGGCCGGGAATCGACAGAATAGCCGGAAGTGGGCGTCGGGGACGAGCCGGCCGAGGTGGTGCAGGATCGCCGTCGGGCACGCGTCGTCCCCGACGTTGGCGTCCGCGAAGTGTCCCAGGATCCCGATCGTCGGTCCTGGTGCCATCACGCGCTCCTGCGCCCGAGGAACCGCACCGCCGCCATGAGCTCGGCAAAATACTCGTCGCGGGACCACACAACACGGCGTGCCAAGCCGGCCAGTAGGCGCGCCCGCTCCCGCGCGGAGACCGGCGCGCGCGCGACCGCGCGCAGGTACTCCGCCAGATGCCGCCAGAAGTAGAGCTCGAGCGTCTGCGGGCGCCCCGGATTGTTGAACTCGCGCTGCTCCTCGGGTGTCATGCTCGTGTAGGACTCCTCGTGCATGCGACGGAGCATGAGCAACTCCGGAATCTCGATGATCTTCCCGTAGAGACTCAACTCCGCGAGGAAGACGATGTCCGATCCGCGGAACGAGCCGAGCAAACGCGTACGCTTGAGTACGCTCGTGCGTGCAACGCCATACAGCGCATTGACGAGACGGAGGTCGCGCAACAGCGTGAACAGCCGCTCGCTCGGACGATCGTGAGGCAGGTGCAGTCCCTCCCGGTACTCCTCCAGATGACGGCCGTTTCCATCGATCATCATGATACGGGGATAAACGAGCACCGCATCCCGGTGCCGCGCGAGGGCCTCGAGGCATGCCTCGTGAAACCGCGGCTCGGAGCAGTCATCCGCAGCCAGCCAGCGAAAGAACTCCGTGTCGGCCATCTCGCACAGCACGCTGTAATTCCTGGCCGCGCCGAGGTTTTGGGCGTGACGGATGTGTCGAACTCGGGAATCCCGCGCCGCGTACTCCCGTACGATGTCGCCCGTGGCATCGGTCGAGGCATTGTCACCAACCAGGATGACCATGTCACCGACCGTCTGGCTCAGGAGCGAGTCCAGTGCTGCCGCCAGGAATCGCTCGCCGTTGTATACGGGAACGCCCACGGTAATCCGGGGGGATCTATGCGGCGCGCTCACAGGCGGATCGCCACCTTGCGGGCGTGAAAGGCCTCCGCATAGCCGCTGGAGGCCCGGCATTCCACACCGCGCAGACGAAGGAGGCTGCGGAACGTCGTCTCATCAAACCAGAGCTTGGACTCCTGCGTGGTGAAACAAGAGAGCAGTGTGTCCAGCTTCGACTGCACACTGGCCTCGTCTAACGGCACGTACAGGTTCGGCTGACCGAGGTCGCCTTCCCACTTCGGAACCTCGTACTCGAGGATGAAGTGGTCACGCCACGTGTTCCAGGTGAGATCTGCGAGTGCTCGGTGGTCCTGGTGTCGGTCGTGAAGGGTGTGGGTGAAAATGATGTCCGGATCGGAGTCGCGCCGAAATGTATTGAATGCATCCTTCACGGCTTCGAGTTGCGACGGGATGTAGCCGTCTCTGAACCGAGAGACCGCGATCTCAAGGTGACAGGTACCGCCAAGCAGTCGCTCGGCCGCAGTCCGCGCTTCACGCTCGCGGTTGTCGTCGGCGGTTACGACCCACCATTGCACCGAGCTTCCCGGCCGCTGCTCGACCAGCTGCCGCACTGTCCCCCCACAGCCGATCTCGATGTCGTCAGCGTGAGCGCCGATACACAAGACGTGGAGGGGGGCATCCGAGGGAATGTCAAGCGTCAGCAGGCGCATCCGCTCTCCAAACGGCCCACGGGGCGTCGCCGTGGCTATACATGTCATCGAGCAGCTGCCGCTCTTTGAACGTGTCCATAGACGCCCAGAATCCGTCATGGTTGTACGCTAGCAGCTGCTGCTCCGCGATAAGGCGTTGAAACGGCTCGAGCACGAGTTCCTCTCCCTCCCGCATGTAGTCGAATATCTGCGGGCGGAATGCGAAGAACCCCCCATTGATGCGGACGCCGGTGTCTGCAATGTGGCGTACACTCTGAACCAGGCCGTCACCTCCGAAGTCGACGACGTGGAAACTCCAAGACGGCTTCACAGCGACGAAGGTACCGACCTTCCTACTGTGCTCGAATTGATCCAAGTGCTCCGGCAGGGAAAGATCTGTAACGCCATCGGCATAGTTGGCCAGGAACATGTCCTCGCCTTCGAGGTGGTTCCGCACCGCGACCAGACGCTCTCCAATGTTCGCTTTCAGTCCCGTGTCCACGAAGGTGATCCGCCAATCATGGATATCGGTACGGAGCAGCTCGACGTCCCGAGTGTTCCCGGTGAGCACGAAATCGTTTGAGATACACTCGTCGTAATTCAAGAAGTAGCGTTTGATGACGTCGCCGCGATATCCCAGGCACAGAATGAAGTCATTGTGACCGTAGTGCGCGTAGTACCGCATGATGTGCCAGAGGATCGGGCGGTAACCGATTTCGACCATCGGCTTGGGCACATTCTCTTTCTCGTCGCGGATTCGTAGGCCCAGGCCCCCGCAGAATAAGACGACCTTCATCCCTGCCTCGATGTGTTGAGATCCACACTAGTGGGCTCTTGGGAGCCGTCCATTAGGCGTGCCTGCTCGGCTCTCAGTGTGTCGATCGAACGTCCCGTCGGCACCTCCACGTCTGCATACGAGACGACGTCATCCCTCTTCACAGCTCGCACCAAGCGACATCCCTCCGACAAGCCCATTGGTACTGCGTTCATGGCCTGGGCCTGATCGGCGTTGTCGACGAGACCATACGCGCAGAATCCGCCGATGCCGTCCAGCACGGTGCCGGCGGGGAGATCGCGCTTGGCGACGGTCACCGTCTCACATACCGGAGCGCCAAGGGGCGTCACCGTCGCGTCGCCCTCGAGAACGACGCGCGCGATGGTGGAGGCAATCTGCACGTGCTGAAGATGAAACGGTGTGTAGAACACGTAGAAAGGGCCGTCTCCTAGCTTCCCGTACTCGAACAACGCCCGCTTGAGCGGCTGCTCCTCGAAGACCACGACGAAGGCGCCCGTGTACGGCGCCGCTCCAAGGGCATAATCTACCAGGCCTCGGGAGAGCATCTCGTCCGCCGGCAGGCGATGGGCAACCTCTCGCACGTGATCGCACGCCGGGCCGTACATGCCCCGCTGGCCGACCCGGAATGCAGTCGCGTTTGCCAGGACCGTAGCCTCCATCGAGAGCTTTGTCGCATCGGCGAACGAAGTGGCCATCTTCGGGTTCTGGCCGTAGCGATCAGCAAATGCGCGCTGAGTGTCGGGTGTCCGGTAATGGTCGACCAAGCCCTTCAAGTTGCCGGCGGCGACCGGTCGCAGTCCGATCGAGCGCAGGTAGCGAAGGAGCGTCATTGCCACACCGGGTTCGTCCCCGTCAGTGTTGGTGAGCACCACGCCGTGCTCTCGTGCCCGGATGGCAAGGAGCGGTCCGATTGTCGCGTCGAGCTCTGCGTTTGCGAGGACCACGTGTTTGCCCCGCTCCAGGGCGCGACTGACGATCCGAGCCGCATGCTCCACGGTCCCAGTGGCCTCCACCAGGATGTCGAGCATGGCGGATTCACAGAGCACGTCGGCGTCACCGGTGACCGCCGGCCGGCCGCGTTCGATCGCTCGGTCGAGTGCCTCCGGGGAAGACACGTCCGTCACGTCTTGCGTACCGGCATCGGCCCATGCGCGCCTGGCGTTGGCCACGGTCCGGTTGGCGATCCCCACGAGCCGGATGCCCGGGACGGAGTCCACGAGGTGCAAGGCGATGGCTCGTGCGGCTACGCCAGCGCCGATGAGCCCGACCCGGATCGGGCGACCCTGCCTAGCCCGCTCAGTGAGCAGGATATCGGCGACCATCGGGCACTCGGTACGCTGCTGGCCAAGACCGGTGACTCACCTGATCACGCTGCTCCATCGACCAACCGCCGATCCCGCCACCGGAGTTCCGAGTCCAGTCGCTGCTCGCGCTGAAGCTGCTGGATCTGTTTGATCCGGAAGAAGCGGTCTCCGAGGAACTGGTCCTTGGTCAGCCCGTATCTCGCGAAGGCGTCTCGCAACTGTACAATGCCACGTTCCACATTCCAACTGGGTTGGTACTCAGGAAGGGTCTCCTCGATTTTGCTGCAGTCGACTCGGTAGCTCCGTGGATCCGGACCGGCCCCCTCCGCGTACCGAACCCGGCTGCCGGGGACGAGCTGCTGCACAAGGTCGGCGAGATCACGGACTTGATAGTTCTCGCTCGTACGGCCGACGTTGAATGCCTCGTTATGGATCATCTCCCGTGGCGCACCCAGGACGGCGAGGAAGGCACGGCAGAAATCTTCGACGTGGACCAGTGGGCGCCAGGGCGTCCCATCACTCTGAATGAGCACGTCCCCCGTAGTGAAGGCATACCCCACGAGGTTGTTCACGACGACATCGGCCCGCAGGCGCGGGGAAAAGCCGTACGCCGTAGCGTTCCGCATGAACGTCGGGCTGAAGCGATCGTCGGCCAGCATCCCCACGTCCCGCTCCACGAACACCTTGGACTCGCCGTACGGAGTGATCGGATTGAACTGCGCCGTTTCACTCAGCATGTCGCTGCCCGCCACGCCATACAGGCTGCATGACGACGCAAAGATGAAGCGCTCAACCCCTGCAGCCTTGGCAGCCTTCGCGAGGCGGACCGACGCGTGATGGTTGATTTCGCGAGTCAGCGTTGCGTTGAGGTTCCCCAACGGGTCATTCGACAGTGCCGCGAGATGGATGACGGCATCGACGCCATGGAGCCATTCAGGCTCGGCATCGCGGATGTCGGCGTGCGTTGCTCCATCTGGAGGCGGGTCGCCGATGGTACAGTGAGCGAAGAACCCCGCGTCTGTCCCGGCAACCGTGTGGCCGGCGTCGCGCAGCATCGGAGCCATCACGGAGCCAATGTAGCCAGTGTGACCGGTGAGCAAGACGTTCATCAGCTGCGTGCCTCGAGAAAGGTGTCTAGACTCTGGCGAAGGGCAGGTTCTATGCCACTGCGAGGCCGGTGCCCGGGCCCTCGGACCCAACATGCTATCGACAAACCGCCACCTCCGGGATGGGCACGACGAACTGCCCGCCCCAATCGCGGACGTCTGCCATCTGCTTCATGATCTCATCTTTCAGGTTCCAGGGCAGTATCAACACGTAATCGGGCCGCGTGTCGAAGATCCGATCCGGCTCGTAGATCGGTATGTGAGTACCCGGGAGGAACATGCCCTGCTTGTGCGGACTCCGGTCCACGGTGTAATCCAGGAAATCGGTTCGGATACCGCAATAGTTCAAGAGGGTGTTGCCCTTACCTGGAGCACCGTAGCCGGCCACCGTCTTCCCTTCGCGACGTGCCTGAATCAGGAAATCGAGGAGCTTCCGCTTGGTCTCCTTCACCTGCTCGTCGAACGCTGCATAGTACGCCAGGGTGGCCGTTCCTGCAGCGAGCTCCCGCTCACGCAAGTCCAGCAGACGTTGGGTCACGGGTCGAGCGTCGTCGCCCTCGTGTCGTGCGTAGATGCGAAGGGAACCCCCGTGCGTTGGAATCTCCTCGACGTCAAACACCGTGAGCCCGTGCGCGGCGAAGATCGCCTCGGCGGTAAGCAGAGAGAAGTATGAGAAGTGTTCGTGATAGATGGTATCAAACTGGTTCTCGGCGATCAGGCGAAGCAGGTGCGGGAACTCGATGGTAATCGTACCGCTGGGCTTGAGGAGGAGCGCGAGGCCGGCAACGAAGTCGTTCACGTCATGCACCTGCGCAAGCACATTCTTGCCGAGGAGGAGATCTGCCATCTGCCCGTCCTGCGCAAGTCTGGTCGCCAACCGCACGCCAAAGAACTCGGTGAGGGTCGGAATACCCTTCGCGACTGCTACCTCGGCGACATTGCGAGCGGGTTCGATTCCGAGGCAGGGGATGCTGCGCTCGACAAAGTACTGGAGCAAGTATCCGTCGTTGCTGGCCACCTCCACGACGAACTCGTCGCCCGAGAGACCGAGCTGTGAAATCATTTGATCGGTGTACCGACGGCAGTGATCCAGCCAACTGTCTGAGTAGGAGGAGAAGTATGCGTAGTCGCTGAAGATTTCCTCACCGCGCACGTACTCCTGCAGCTGCACCAGGAAGCACCGTTCGCAGACGTACACGACAAGCGGATAGAACGGTTCCATCGTGTTGAGTTGATCCTCGCGCAGGTAGCTTTCGCACAGCGGCGACATTCCCAAGTCCGTAACGACGTGGTGCAGCCGGGTACCGCAGAACCGACAGTCGTCCTGTGCCGGCGGACTCGGCGTCGGCTCAATGGTCCCGAGCACATTCGTGAGGAGTTTTTGCGTCATTGCGATCCTATCTAAGCGCAGCTGGATGCCGAGCGGGTCGAAGTGGAGCTCCGGTTGACCGCCTCATGGGATCAGACTCTCGATGCATCGATCAACATTGCCGAACCGAGCCACCGCAGGGGCGTAGACGACGCCCGCTCGGCGACTCTCGTGAGGCGCCCCGACCACCGAGGGTGGTTCTGGGCGAAGCCGAACGGGAGCAACTGGAAGTCAAAGTATCGCACGCTCTGTACCCTGAACCCGGCCGCCGACAGCATCCTCTGGACTTCTGACTGTGAGAAATGCGCTGGGGGGATCGGATCCGGGTCGAGGCCGAGACGACGGCGCACACTCTGGAGTATGCGAAAAGGGCTGGATTTGTTCAGGAGTGACACGACAAAACTCCCGT
Source organism: Gemmatimonadota bacterium (assembly GCA_039588295.1). GTDB lineage: Bacteria > Gemmatimonadota > Gemmatimonadetes > Gemmatimonadales > GWC2-71-9 > JAOTVV01. Next base: position 17,906 of record JBDHAB010000016.1, on the reverse strand, counting down.
CATCCCGGAGTACCCGGCGACACTCGGCGAGTGCCGCGTCCAGCGGTCCCACATATTCGAGCACACCCAATGCCGTTACCACGTTGAACACCCCTGAGTCGAACGGGAGTGCGCTGGCCTGAGCGACCGCGACCTCCCCTGTGGGACCCGCTCGATCCCGGCACTCTCGAGTCATCCCGACCGATTGGTCCGAGGCGATATAGCGGAAGCCGAGTGCCCGCACGGTATCACCCACGATGCCAGGACCGCTGCCCACGTCGAGCAGGGTGCCAATGGGCTTCGGCCCGAGAATGTCACCAACGAGCTGGAGGCGTGTGTTGTAGAAGTGTGGAAGCGGTCCCTCCCCTTCGTACAGTCCTGCGTACTGACCGGCGATTTGGTTGTAGACGTCTCGGACCACGTCACGTGGCGCTGGGTGGTGCGTCACTGACCGCTCCGGACGTTGCGGCGCGTGCGGTGCGACTCACATGGTGGGCTCGTGGTCATGTCCATCCTCTTCCCGCTGTTGTGCTACTCCCCTCGCCTCGGTGCCGTCCAGCCAATGGCGCAGACGTCACGGTGACCCCCGACGCAAGACAGGGGCTCGAATCCGGCTGGAATGGCAGAAACGTAAATACAAGCAAGAAAACAGCTTGAGGCTCCTGTCGTGGCTCAGTCTGTCCGGTGTGTTGCAGTAACGCAACGGTCGCCAGATGCGATCGGCTGGGAACGGAGACCGCCCACGCGACGTCTCGTTAGGAGGGGAGTGCCGTGGCTAGTCTTGGGATGAATTCCGCTGCGGCACGCGATGCAAGAAGGAAGGCGCTCTCTTCGCCATCGGTGATGGGGACGACGATCCGCACCAGTGCCTCATCGCTCCGCTTGCGGAGTGCGGCGTCGCGTAACAGGTCCCATTTCACGAGATACTCGTTGGCCTGCACGCGCCCCCGGCCCTGGTACCAGTACAGTACAAGGGCGAGACGGTCTTGATTCTGAAGCAGGTACCGGTTCACCTTGGCGGGACCCGTCGAGGTCTCCAGAATGATGACCGTGGACTGAAGTGGCGCCCAACCAGCACCCGGAAGGCAGTTCTTCGGCGAGTGTATGCTCCTGCCTCCGACCTGACGGTCGTAGTACCCCACATACAGTGAGATCCAAGAGTTCTCCGCTGCAGTGCCGGGGGCTTCATAGAACCGCAGATGGTACTCTGAAACCCCGGAGACCTCGACCTCGAGGTCCGTCATCGTGATTTCCCGCCCGCCCCAGCCGCCAACCGAATCGGGGAAGACTTCCACAAGCTCCCGTTGGAGCTCCACGCTGCGCTGGGTGTCGATGCCGACCACCAGGAGGGCGCCCAGGCCGAGCACCACGGCGGGGGCCCAGCGAAGCCATCGTGCCATCATGCTGGTACGGTCCTTCTCAAACGCTCCAGGTGGCTCAGGCCCCAAGCGACGACGCCGAGGATTGCAAACGCGATCATGAACATGAACCATCCTTCCGTATAGTGCATTACTCCTTCGCCCAGTCCTGGATCCACGTAGAACACCAAGAACCCGGTGAAGAACACCCTGAGGCCGTTGAGGACCATCGCCACCGGAATTGCCATCGTGACCAGCGCTGCGCGGCTCCATATTCGACGCAGCCACAGCCCGCCGATCAGGACCCCCAGCGCGAGAAGCGCCGTGAGCGAGCGTAACCCACTACAAGCCTCCGTCACGAATAGGGACTGCCCAGGTAGCATGATGACGTTTCCGGCGAGCCGCACGGGTACGTTCCGCCAGTCGAGCAGCGCCGCCCCGATCTGGGATGCCTTGAGCTGGAGCGGAAACGCCAAGCTGTTCAACGCCACCATCGGAATCGGGATCGAGAGGAGGAGCAACAGGGTGGGGAGCCACCAATGCAGGACTTGTTTCAGACCGGCTACAAAGATGATGAGCCCTACGCCCCCGGCGACGAGCGAGAGTCGCATCGTGAACAGCTCGGACGCGAGGCCGGCCACGTAGCGGAGGAGGACGGCTCCGACCAAGATGGCCAACCCGAACACAGGCTGGCTGCGAGCCTCGGGTGCTCGGCCTCGGCGCACGGCGAGGAAGATCGCGATCGGCGCCAAGAGGAGCCCATGCCCGGCTTCCGCATCCGTCCACCAGTCCCGGCCCAGGGTGATGAGTGGATGCCAGAACAGAATCAAGAACGCCAGCCCAGCGACGATCGCTGAGGCTGGCGCTTTGCGGAGAGACTCGGCTACTCCTGGCGCCGCGACCTGCACAGAGGGCAAGCTACAGCGCGCCCTTTCTGAACATCATGACGGGGACGGTCATGAGCATGATCTTGGCGTCTTGGGTGGCAGAGCACCGCTCGATGTACTCCAGATCGAACTCGACTTTGCGCTTGACGTCGTCAACTGAGGTATCGTAACGATGACGAACCTGTGCCCAGCCAGTGATGCCTGGGAGCACCCGTTGCCGCTCCGGATACCGTGTGATCTGCCCCCGGAGCCTCTGGAAGATGTCTGGTTGTTCTGGGCGGGGGCCCACCAGATTCATGTCACCCCGGAGCACGTTGAACATCTGCGGTAGCTCGTCGAGGCGGTATCTCCGCAGAATACGCCCAACGTGTGTGATGCGCGGATCGTCCTGGGACGCCCACCTCTGGTGCTCGGTGTCCTCCTGCACGTACATCGTACGAAACTTGTAGATAGTGAATAGACGACCCCCGACGTTACTCCGGCGCCGCGAATTATCGAGACGCTCGCTGCTCCATCGCCGATCGACCCCGACCCGTGGTTGCCGATAGAGAATCGGCCCACGGGAGGTCATTCTGATTGCGAAAGCGATCAGCAGCATAACGGGGGCGGCGAGCACTATTCCCAGCGCCGCGGCAGCCACGTTCACTCCGCGCCGAATCTGATCCCGGGTCGTCACCGACTCGAACCGCGCGTCGGGACGAGGAGGGCGCGTTCGACCAACTGCTTCGAGCCGAATAGAAGTCATCATCTGCCGATCAGACCTTGGCTGTTGTGAAGACCCACCGTCAGCCAGGCTGGAGGACTGGGGGTCCGGATACATGGTCGATTAGTGGGCTGTGCAAGGGCCATGCACAGAGTTGGTCTCCGTGCCGCGTTGGTAAGCCCTTACGTGTCAATCAGTTCTGTGATGTTCGCGGAACGGGGCGCGGTCGTGCCGCTGCACAGCGTCGGCTACTGTGGTCCTGGTACCACAGAGAGTCGGTACTGTCCTGCTTCCTTGCGGCGCTACGCGGATGGTGGGGTGGGCAGGTCCAACTCGAAATAGAACCGGGTTCCCCAATCCGCACTCGTCTCATAGCGCAGCTCCGATCCCATTGCCTCTACGAGCTTGCGGCAGAGGGCGAGACCCAAGCCGGTGCCGGAGAAGGTCACCCTGTCATCCTGCGGTCCCTGGCGAAACGGAAGGAAGAGCGTCTCAACTGTTGCGGGATTGATGCCGTGGCCGGAGTCGCGCAAGGAGAACTCCACGCGCTCCCCGTCCAGCGCCTTGGCTACAAGCTCGACGAAGCCTTCCTCGGTGAACTTGATGGCGTTGGTGGTGAGGTTGAGCAGAACACGGCTCAATGCCTGGGCCGGTCCAAGCCGGTAGTCGTTGTGCGGTGGGAGCAGTCGGACGGTAAGGCCCTTCTCCTCCGCCATCGGGCGCACGATGTCAGCGACGGACTCCATGACATCGGCGACTGAAAACGGAGCGGGCTGATCGTCGGCCAGCCGGCTGCCGCCCCGGGCCAGCTCCATCACGTTGCTCGCGAGTGTGCTGAGACCTAACGCCGCACTGTAGACGAGGCCGAGCTGTCGTTTCTGAATGTCGTTGACGGGCCCGCTCTGCCCGCGCTGCAGTGTTTCGGCGAGGAACAGGATCGACGTGAGCGGGGAACGGAGGTCGTGTGCCACCTCCACAACGAGTTCCAGGCCCCGTGGGCCGCTCAGTTGGTTGGCAAAGTCCCTGTCCCAATCCAGTCCGGGCGCGTATTGCACGCCATGCCCGATCTCGTCCAAGACCTCCTCGCATGCGCGCCAGACTGACAAGACGACATCGGCCTGGGGTGCCGACGGGGCCTGGACCCAGCGCAGCACGAGTTCGATGCGAAACTCCACGAGTAGACGACGACCCACGGCGGTATCGAGCCGCGGGTCGACGCGAACGGGAACGCCCTCGGCTCGTTGCGCAACGCAGCTGACGAGCAGCACTACCAGCTCCTCAACGTGCCGGGCTTGGGGCTCAGCGCCGGAGTGCCGGCGGAGGACGCACTCGGCTGCCCCCCGCAAATCCGGATGCGCGATGCGTGACAACGGTGCCTTAGCCTCACCGTGTTCCGTTGTGTGTCGCGGCTCGGCGGCTCGCGTGAGCTTCCGTGACTCGGCGATTGGACTCGACCTCTGGACCATGGAACCTGAAGAAAGCCTGTAGCGCCTAATCTACCTACCGAACGGAAAACGCAAAGCCCCGCCCGGCTCATGGCCGCGCGGGGCTTTGCTGGCAAGGGGGGGTCGTTACGCTTCGCTCTCCACCATAATCGTACCCCGCTGCAACCCGTGCTTCTCCATGAGACGGTACAATGTGGTGCGGTCCACCCCGGCCATTCGGGCCGCCTTCGACATGTTGCCGCTTGCACGGTTCACGAGCTGCGACAGGTACGACAGCTCGAAGTCCGCAATCACGTTCTCGCGGGCCTGGTGATAGGGTTGCCCGCTGAGGTCGACGGTCGGCCCGAGGGCCTTCTCGGTCACCATGACCGGTTCGTTCTCGATGAACGGAAGGTCGCTAGGCTGGATCTTCGATCCGGGGTCGACGAGGACGACGGTATGTTCTATCACGTTCTGCAGCTCCCGCACGTTGCCCTTCCAGTGGTAGCCTGCCAGGGCCCGGAGGGCGGCGTCGGACAGTTCGGGGATTTGCAGACCCGGATCGCGGTGCCGCGACCAGTAGTACCGCAAGAAATGACTGGCGAGAATGGGGATGTCCGCCTGGCGATCCCGTAACGGCGGCACCGTGATCGGTACCACGCGCAGGCGGTAGTAAAGGTCTTCCCGCAGCTCGCCGTCTTCGGTGGCTTCTTCGGGGTCACGGTTCGTGGCAGCGATGAACCGGACGTTGACAATGGCATCCACCGACTCGCTGCCGACTCGCCGCACCACTCCGTCCTGAATCACCCGGAGCAGCTTTGCCTGGATGGGCTTCGACATCTCGGTAACCTCGTCCAGAAACATCGTCCCGCCGTTCGCCGCCTCCAGTAGGCCCGGCTTGTCGCGTACCGCGCCGGTGAATGCTCCCTTCCGATGTCCAAACATCTCCGACTCGAGCAGCGATTCGGGAAGTGCAGCGCAATTGATCGCCACGAGCTGCCGACTGCTCCGCCGGCTCTGGTTGTGGATGAATTGGGCGATCAGCTCCTTGCCTGTCCCGCTCTCTCCGTTGATGAATACCGAGGCATCGGTGCGTGCGACCTTTCGGGCCAAATCGATCGCGCTTCGGAACGCCTGGGACGAACCGAGCACCGTAACGTAGTCGCTGTGGCCATACTCGCTCGCGACCGCCGCGTTGAGCGCCTGGGTCTCGCGGGCGACCAGGATTGCGTGCGTGGCTCGGCCGACAAGAATCTGGAGCTGGGTGGCGTTGAACGGCTTGGTCAGATAGTCCCACGCCCCCGCGCGGAGCGCCTCGACGCTCGATTGGACGCTGGGGTTCCCAGTCATGATGATGACGACGGTGTCCGGTCGTCGCTCGAGACAGATTCGTAAGAGGTCCAGCCCAGTGACGTCCGACATGTAGAGGTCAATCATCACGAGGTCGAATCCGCCGCGATCGAGCAGGGTTTTGGCTTCCTCACCTTTCCCGCAGACTTCGACTGCGTAGCCCTCGCTCTCGAGAAAGGTTCGGCAGCTCTCTCGGAGGGTGCGCTCATCATCGATCACCAGAACCCGGACGCCGGCCTTTGCCTCTGCATCGAGCGCAATCAGGTTGGGCATCTCCGGATGTCCGGTCGAAGGACGGGTCGGTGTGGCGCCGTGCGTCATCCTTGATCTCCCGAGTCAGATCCGCGCTTAGTGCGACGACAGGTATCGGTGTCCACGTGCCCTCTAGGCGCAGAGATTGGGCCACACCGACGTGGGGTGCCAACCCACTGCCGGGCCGCGAGTTGGGCAGCGGGCTGCTGCCCACGGCACATCGGACTGTTGTGTCGAGGCAACACTGTGAGCTATGAGCCAAAGTATCGCTGTTGTTGCGTGCGTGCAACGGACCGCCTTCGGTGGGACCGCCTTTGGCTCGATTCTCGTCGCAGGGGTGTCGTGAAGCCAGTCTGTGGTGTACGGTATCACAATTGCTGGTGGATATAGGGAATCCGTACGCCGATATCCGCGGCCCCGTGCGACTGCCACCATCGAGGAGCAGACAGCCGAGTCATGCCAGACGACTTGCCAACCCGGATGGACGAAGAGCCACACCGGGTACCGCTGCCGGTATCTGAGCCCGCGCTGGCCGGCGTGCAATACGGGACGGGCGGACCGGGCAACGGGGACTCCACCCAGACGTTCCGTCGGGCCTGGTTGGCGGTACGGCAGCACAAGTGGCTCGTGGTTGGGGCCACGCTGCTGGGGATGATTGCGGGCGCGGCGGCCTATCGGTTTACGAAGCCGCTGTATGTTACCCAGGGGGCTCTCTGGATCGCGGTGCAGCAACGCGGCTCCCCCGACCGCGGTCCGATCCAGAGTCAGCAACTCCTCGGCGCCCGCGGTTGGGTGGACCTGCTGAAATCATACGTCGTGCTGGATGAAGCCGTGCGGGAGCTACGGCTCTTCGTGGCCCCCGGCAGCCCGGCCGACACGGGCCTATTCACCGACTTCGCGCTGCAGCAGCAGTTTCAACCGGGCAGCTATCGGCTTCGCGTTGACGCCGGTGGCGGCCAAGTGGTGCTCGTGAGAGAGCCGGGTGATCAGATCGAATCGGCGGCGCTCGGCGATTCTGTCGGCCGCTCGGTTGGGTTCGCGTGGGTGCCTCCTGCTGAGCTGCTCCGTGCTCGCACCGATGTCGAGTTTCTGGTCACGCACCCGCGCGATGCAGCTCGGCAGCTCGGTCAGGCACTTCGACTCCGGTCAGACCCGGCCGGGAACTTCCTGCGAGTTGAACTCGAGGGATCAAACCCGGTGCTGATCGCTGCCACGGTGAACGCGGTGCTCAACCGCTTCGTCTCCGTGGCGGCCGACCTCAAACGTGAGAAGCTGACCGAGTTGGTCCGAATCCTCCAAGAGCAGCTGCAAAATGCCGGGTCCAGTCTGCTCAGTGCTGAGACCAGGTTGGAGCAGTTCCGTGTCCGCACGATCACGCTTCCGTCGGAGCGGGCGTCCCCCGTCTCACCGGGACTCCAGTTCACGCAGGATCCGGCGTTCCGGAATTTCTTCGACATGCGGATCGAGATGGAGGGGATCCGGCGGGATCGGGAGGCCTTGCAGCGGGCGGTGGTGCAGGCAGGGGAATCCGGGGTCTCCACCGATGCCTTTGAGGCCATTGAGGCCGTGCAAGGCTCCAGCGAACTGATGTTGGCGCTGCGAGAACTCACTACGAAGCAGGCGGATCTGCGTGCGCTACGCTACGTGTACACCGACGAGCATCCCCAGGTACAGCGAGCGCTTGGACAGGTCGGAATACTCGAGAACCAGACTGTCCCTTCGTTAGCTCGTGCCCTCGGGGCGGAACTTGCCGCCCGGGGGCGTGACCTCGAGGACCGGATCGGGTCGGCGTCCAATGAGCTGCAGCAGATTCCTGCGCGGGCCATCGAGGAGGCGAGGCTCGAACGTGAAGTCGCGATCGCTGACAACCTGTATACGATGCTGCAAGGGCGTTACGAGGAAGCGCGGCTGGCCGAACGGAGTTCCGTTCCTGACGTGAGCATCCTCGATCCGGCTGTGGTGCCCCAGCAGCAGTTGCCGACCAAGGCCATCCGACTGGTGCTGGTCGCCGTCGTGCTAGGGTTTGGAATGGGCGTTGGAGGTGCCGTGCTCCTGGGGCATTTGGATCGGCGAGTGCGGTTCCCCGAGCAGGTCACGGATCAGATGGGCTTGCCCATCCTCGGGGTGATCCCACACCTCAAGGGCCTTCGCAATGGCAGGGGTGCGAGGAATACGGCGCCAGCCGTCGAGGCCTTGCGCGGGATTCGACTCAACCTGCTGCACAGTTACGGCACAGCGGGCCCGATGGTGCTCACGGTCACGAGTCCGGGCAGTGGTGACGGCAAGTCGTTCGTCTCATCGAACCTCGCGCTGGCGTTTGCCGAGGCGGGCCATCGAACGTTGCTGATCGACGCAGACACCCGGCGGGGTTCGATGCACCGGGTCCTCAACACCTCGCGCAAGCCCGGTCTGACCGATCTCCTCGCCGCGCGGGTCGAGATTGCACGTGCCGTCCAGAAGACCGAATACCCGCTGCTGCACTTTGTGGGAGGCGGTACTCGGGTCGCGGGGGCCCCTGAGCTCCTCGGGTCGCCGGAGATGACCCAGTGCCTCACTGCGCTGCGGGGGGACTACGGCGTGATCATTGTCGATAGTCCACCGCTCGGCGCCGGCGTCGACGCCTACGCCCTCGGCACGATCACCGGAAGCGTGCTCATCGTGCTGCGCACGGGCCGGACCGATCGTGGGGAGGCGGAGGCCAAACTAGATATGTTGGACCGGCTTCCAGTGCGGGTACTTGGTGCGGTGCTCAACGGTGCCAAGGATCAGCGGGCATACGGGTACGGGTATTACTCGTACTACATGCCGGGCTACGAACACGAAGACGAGGTACCTGCCGGCGCCCTGAAGTCCAAGTTGCTGGAGGGGACAAAGTAGTGGGCGAGGGTTCAGACCTCGCTGGACGAGCGATTATCGAACGGCTGGATCCAGTCGTCCCCGTTGGCCTTGGACTTCCGCAGAGCGACGGTGGCGCGCATCAGGAGGTCCCGCGCCTTGGTCGGGTTCTCGTGGGCGTTGCCGACCGCGTCGAAGCCGGCGCGGATGTCGATTCCTCCGGGTACGGGGCCCGACGATCGGATCACGGCTGCCAGTCGCTCCGCCAGCTTCACTGCGCCATCAGCGTCGGTACTCGGCGCGAGCACGGCGATCTCCGTCTTGCCGAGTCTCCCGATAACGTCGGAAATCCGACCCGCTAAGCGAATCGCTCCAGCGACATCCTTGATCAGGTGGGTAACCACCATCTCGTCGTCGCTCTCCACTTCGACCGGAGCGAAGACCACACACGCCAGCGACCGGCGTTCCCGGTATGCCCAAGAACTCAATTCCTCCGCTCTGCGTTCGAGTCCGCGGAGGTTGTATAATCCGGTCAGTTGATCGATGAGTCCTTCCTCCCGGAACCGGTCCGCGGTGAACTTGGACTCGACGTAGGCCTCGAGCCGTAGGAGCAGCTCCTCCGCGTCCACGGGGTAGCCAATGATATCCCATGCTCCGGCGCGGAAGGCGTCTAACCGCTGAGCGCGGGAAGGTCGCTCCGGACACGTCATGAAGATCGGGGTCCCGGCACCGGTCAGCGGTTCGTCCCGCAGGGCGCGGCACACCTCCAGCCCGTCGCCGTCTGGGAGAACGACGTCGACGAACACCGCGTCCGGGGCGTGCACACGCGCCCGGTCCAGCCCTTTCTCTGCGGTATACGCCCGCATGACAGCGAAGCCGTTGGGAGCTAGGATGCTCTCAAGCGAGCGCGTCGACCATTCTTGGTCGTCGATGATGAGCACGACGGGCGGTCGCGACCGTTTCATGTGCGCCATGTCCGGTCGAAGGATGCACAAGTCGACGCGGCCGGGCAATGCCGGCCGTACGGGCGGGGACAGTGCACATCCCCGTCTGCCATGGCCGACGCACGGTCTGTGCCTCGGTCACTAGCCGTGCGTAAGGTCATAACCTATTGTCGATCAATACGTTGGTTCCCTGTGCTGGCGTGGCGGACAAACATCAGCTGCCACTCCGTGAGGCGGGAGCGCAACGACTTGGGAGCGTGATGAGCCGGCCAGCAAGAGCGGGCTCGAATCATGCAAGTGTCTTTGTGCCTGACGGTTACCTATGGTCGGTCGCTGGACCGCCAACCTGGCCCTGAACTTGTTTGTGGGGGCATTGGGTGGGCGGGTCGGATGGTGAATGGTTCCGCAGGGAGCGAGGCAAGTCGAGCGGTGCTGTGTAGACACTGCGAGGGAATGGCCGAGAGATCTCCCAGATCTCACGTATCCGGGAGCGTCCACGATGGTGAGGCGGATGCCGCGCTTCGCGTGTTCCTGTGTGAGCGGTGCGATGCGGTGCTTCCCGCCAATCAGGCCGACGAGTTCATGCTCAAGCGCCTCTCGCAGTTTGCGCGCTTTGGCATCGGCGCGGAGTCCGGTCCCTTGCTGTCTTCAGAAACGGAGTAGCATTCGATGTGTGGCATCGTTGGGTACACGGGCTCGCGGCCGGCGGCGCCCCTGTTGGTTGAGGGGCTGCGGCGACTGGAGTACCGAGGCTACGATTCGGCCGGGGTCGCCATCCAGAATGGTAAGGGCCTCGACGTTCGCAAACTCGCCGGGCGGGTCGAGGCCCTCGACGCCCTTCTGCGGGACGCGCCGGTTCTCGGCACCGCCGGCATTGCCCACACCAGGTGGGCCACGCATGGATCGCCGACGTCGGCCAACGCCCATCCACATACCGACTGTTCCGAGACGATTGTCGTGGTGCACAACGGGATCATCGAGAACGCCGATGCCCTCCGCCATCAACTCGAAGCTACGGGCCACAGGTTTCGCACCGATACCGATAGCGAGACGATCGCGCACCTTCTCGAGGATGCGCCGGGTACCAGCCTGGAGCACCGCCTGATCCGTGCACTCGAACATGTTGAAGGTGCCTACGGACTTGCGGTCATGTCGGCAGGCGAGCCTGGAAAGATTGTGGTCGCGAGGAAGGGGTCACCAGTGCTGCTTGGGGTGGGTGACGGCGAGTTTTTTGTCGCCTCGGACGCTGCAGCCGTGCTCGAGCACACCCGGCAGGTGGTGTACCTCGATGACGGAGACACGGCGGTGCTCACGACCGACGGATATCGGGTAGTGGACGCGGACGAGCGTGACCTGGAGCGGCCCATCTCCGATATCGACTGGGAGATCGGAGCCATCGAGCTGAGCGGGTATCCTCACTTCATGCTCAAGGAGATCTGCGAGCAGCCGGACAGCATTGCCGCCACGCTTCGAGGGAGGTTGCTCTTTGAGGAGGGCACGGCCAGGCTGAACGGTCTGAATCTGCCACCGCACGAGGCGGACAGAATCCGGCGGATCCGAGTGTTGGCGTGCGGAACGTCCTGGCACGCTGGATTGGTCGGCCGGCATATCATCGAGGAATTAGCCGCGATTCCGGTGGAAGTCGAGTACGCGTCGGAGTTCCGGTACCGCAGTCAGATCGTGGTACCCGGTACACTGACCGTGGCGATCTCACAGTCGGGGGAGACGGCGGATACCCTGGAGGCAATGCGCGTCGCAAGGGCCATGGGCTCGCGACTCATTGGGATCGTGAACGTGGTGGGAAGTACAATTGCCCGGGAGTGCGACGGAGGCATTTACCTTCACGCGGGACCGGAGATCGGCGTGGCTTCGACCAAGGCGTTCACGTCGCAGATCGCCGCCCTCTGTCTGCTGGGGCTTTACCTCGGTCGCCGGCGGGGGCTTACGTTGGCGCAGGGCCAGGAACTGGTGCATCAACTTGCTCGACTCCCCGATTTGGTCAGTCAGGTGTTGGAGCTGGACCCGGTGGTGGAAGAGATCGCCCGCCACTATGAGCACGTGCGGAACTTCCTGTATCTCGGGCGCGGCGTGAACTTCCCGGTAGCCCTGGAAGGTGCTCTCAAGCTCAAGGAGATCAGTTACATCCATGCGGAAGGGTATCCAGCCGCAGAGATGAAGCACGGACCGATTGCGCTGATCGATGAGAACATGCCGGTCGCGTTTATTGCGCCACACGATCAGGTGTACCAGAAGGTGCTCGCAAACATGCAGGAGGTGAAGGCGCGAGGTGGTCGGATGATCGCGATCACCAGCGACGGGAACGGCGAGTTGTCGGATCTGGTGGATCATGAGCTGCGCGTGCCCAAGGCGCCACCCCTTCTGTCCTCGCTGATCACCTCGATTCCGCTGCAGCTGTTGGCGTATCATATTGCGGTGATGAGGGGCTGCGACGTGGACAAGCCCCGCAACCTGGCGAAGAGCGTTACCGTCGAGTGATCCCGGACTTCGCAGGGACACCCATCACCTCGATTCGGATACACCCAACCTTATGCGCCTGATTCGACTTGTAGTTGTTGTCGCACTGATGATCGGCCTTGCCCCGCCGGCAGGTGGCCAAGAGGTCTCCACGCGGGATCCGCAACGCACGTACGTCTCGCGTGCCCAATTGACCAGCTTGCTCGAGTTCTACCAACGCTCGATGGCGTCGACCGCGTACAGCGAGACCCTCCGCGATCGCGCGCGGTACGAGGCGGAAGCGGTGCGATCGCGGCTTGAACAGGGGGACTTCCAAGTCGGGGACCGAGTCGTGCTGCTCGTCGAGGGCCAGGAGGCTCTCTCGGACACGTTCTTGGTCGCCTCTGGCCAGATCATCAGGTTCCCCGAGCTTGGCGAGGTCCAGCTGCAAGGTGTGCTGCGATCGGAGCTCCAGACGCAGCTTGCGAATCACTTCGTTCGTTTCGTCCGTGATGTGAGACTGGAGTCGCATTCGCTGATCCGGATCCAGCTTGACGGCGCCGTGAGTCGACCCGGGTTCCACCTCTTGCCCTCAGAGACCCCGCTGCCGGATGCAATCATGTTCGCCGGCGGACCGGTAGGAGAAGCGAATCTGGATGGTATCCGGATAGAGCGGGGCGGTCGACGGGTGGTATCCCGGGAGGCGGTACAGCAAGGGCTCGCACAGGGGAGAACGCTCGACGAGCTGAGTCTCCGGGGTGGGGACCGCATCTTTGTTCCTCGACGGGCCACGCTTGGCGGGTCGGAGGGCGCTCTCCGCACCGTGTCGCTGCTGCTGGCGCTGCCCCTTAGCGCTATTGCCTTGATATCCATCTTCTAAACCGCTGCGGATTCTCTCCGTTGTAGGGGCGCGCCCAATTTCATGAAACTGGCCCCGCTCCACCGGGCCCTTGAAAGCCGGGGCGGTGTTGGACACGTCATCCTCCACACCGGCCAGCACTACGATCGAGAAATGTCCGATACGTTCTTCGACGACCTCGACCTCCCGGACCCCCACTGCAACCTCGGCGTCGGATCCGCATCGCAAGCCCCGCAGACTGCGGATATCATGAAGTAGATCGAGCCGGTCATTCAGTCGGAGCGGCCCGATGTCATGTTGGTCTGTGGCGATGTGAACTCCACCGTAGCCGCAGCGCTCGTGGCGTCGAAGCTTGGCGTTCGGGTGGGGTACGTCGAGGCTGGGGTGCGAAGTCGCGACTGGTCGTCCACGGTACGAATCGTCTGGGTGTGTCAACCAGGAGTGCGGTCGTGGCAGCCGCCAACGACGCCTTTGGGCGTCGGCCCGAGGCCGCACCGATGATCGAGCGCTGGGACGGCAAGGCCGCGCAGCGGATCGCCAACGTGCTGCTCCAAACTTGACGCCGGGGGGCCGGCGGTCAGAGCGAATAAGGAGTCCTCCGTCGGATCCGAGGCGATGGAGTAGGGTATCGCCCAATGCCAGCTCGCCCTGCACGCCCTGCACAGGCCCTCCGCCCTATATTTGCTTTTGGATGCCATTCCCCGACCGTCTTCCGATTCCTCTTGAGGTGCTCCGGATCGCCGAGCAACTCGAGTCCGCCGGCTTCGAAACCTGGTGTGTCGGCGGAGCCGTGCGGGACAACTTGCTCGATCTCGAGAACAACGACTTCGACCTAGCCACCGCGGCGCGCCCCGAAGAGATCCGTCGATTGTTTCGGCGGACCATCCCGATTGGGGTCGAACACGGGACCGTGGCGATCCTCGACTCTGAAAGCGAGCTGCACGAGGTCACCACATTCCGCCGCGACGTGGTCACGGACGGGCGGCATGCTCAGGTGGAATTCGGTGTGTCGCTCGACGCCGATCTGGCTCGGCGCGACTTCACCATCAACGCGATCGCGTACCATCCGCTCCGAGGCGAGTGGCAGGATCCCCACAACGGTCAGGCCGATCTCGAGCATGGCGTCATTCGGGCGGTGGGGGACCCGAACCTCCGGTTCCAAGAGGACTATCTCAGGATCCTGCGCGCTTTCCGATTCGCCGCCCGGTTTGGCTTCGAGATCGAACCCGATACATGGGAAGCGGCAATGGCGAACGCGTCGGGTCTCGAGCATCTGTCGGCTGAACGGGTGAGGGGGGAGTGGTTGCGGGGGCTGGCGGGAGCCAAGAAGCCCAGTGAGTTGGTGAGGATGTGGGACGTGGTTGGGGCGGTCGGGCTTTGGCTGCCGGAGTTGCGGGAACCGGGTGGGGGCAGGAGGGAGGTGGTCGACCGGTTCGCCGCAGGCGATGCCATGCTCCTCACCTCGTACCTTTCCGCGCGCCCCGAACAGACGCTCCGCCGTCTGCGATGCTCCAATTCCGAGGTGGAACGGGGCCGGAGATTCGGGCTCCTGCGAGGCCATTGGCCGGATCCGGGTTCGCCGGCTTCGGTGAGGCGCTGGATGGCTGCGGCGGGAATGGCGGTGGACGATCTCGTGGCCGCTGCGCTGGCCGAAGGGACCGGTGCGCTCCTCTCGCAGACCGTGCGCGAAGTCAGGGTCTCCGGCGCGCCCCTTGAGGTCGGCGATCTCGACATCGACGGCAGTGATCTTCTGGAGTTCGGCATTCCTGAAGGTCCCGCGGTTGGTGCGATGCTTCGGCGGCTCCTCGAGTCGGCGCTGGACGATCCGTCGCTCAACTCCAAGGCAGCGCTGCTGACACGGGCGCGTGCTCTTGCCGTCGGTGGCGCGCCCTCGTCCGACGCCAAGCGGGGTGGGAAGACCGACTGATGTCAGCGCTCCCTTACGCGATCATCGCCGCACTTGGCAACCTGCTCGGTGGGGTAGCCGCCGTTCGCGGTGCGAAGCTGGGTATCAAGATCATCTCTGGTTTCGTCGCTTTCGGCGCCGGGTTCATGATCTCGGTCGCCTTGGTGCGGATGCTCCCGGAGGCATTCGACCTCGGTGGCCCCCGAGCAGCGTTCTATGTGTTGGCCGGATATCTCCTTGTGCACCTCAGTCAACACACTGCCACGCAGCACTTCCACTTCGGCGAAGAGACGCACCACGTGACGCAGACGGCCGGCGTGACGGCTCTCATCGGACTGCTGTTGCACACGTTTTTCGACGGGGTCGCGATCGCCAGTGGGTTTGCGGTGAGCCGCGCGCTCGGCGTCTTGGTCTTCCTCGCCATCCTGCTCCACAAGCTGCCGGAAGGACTCACCATCGCGAGCCTCCAGCTCGCGGGCGGCGCCAAACCCTCGCGCGCGATTGGAAGCGCCGCGCTGCTCGGTGCCGCAACCGTCGTTGGAGTGCTCACGACCGATTGGGTGTCCTTTCTCGCAGCACACGGTCTGGCGCTGTCGGCCGGTGTGACGCTCTACGTCGGCGCCTCGAACCTGGTGCCGGAGTTTCAGGGGAAGAGTGGCTACGGGCTTCCGATTGCCTTCTTCCTGGGTGCGGCGAGCTCGTTCGGTGCTGGGGAGCTGTTGGCGGCGGTGGGGGTGGGGTAGGGAAGCAGGTGAAAAGTGAAAAGTGAAAAGTGAAAAGTGAAAGGTGAAGGTGAAAGGTGAAGGGTGGTCTTTGGCTATCTGGGCAGCCGCGCTCCGAGTCCGCGCAGGAGTCCAATGAGCAAGCGGATGGTCCCGTCGCAGTCGCGGTCGACTGGCTCGTGTGCGTCAGCTGTCACGAGCTCGAGCTCACGTGCGAGTGTTAGGTGTGACTTGAGCTCATAAGCCGATCCCAGAGAAATGCGAACGCAGCGGATCAGCTGCGATGTCGTGCTGAGGCCGTACCCCTCCGCCACATTTGCCGGAATTGACGAAGCCGCTCGCCGGATTTGATCTGACAGCCCGAAGTGCTGACTGAGGGGTGGGTGGAGCGTGAGACCGTACGCCCCCTTGGACAGGCGTCTGGCGACCTTCCAGACTTCGAGCTTCTCGAGCTTGTGCACGACGACATGATCGCCGATTGCGCCCGGGTCGGTGTGGGCGTTCTGCCTCACTGCCCATCGATTCGTCGCAGGCCCTTCACCTTTCACTCTTCACTGTTCACTTTTCACTGTTCACCTTCCACCTTTCACGCGTGACCGACCCCACGCTGTTCTCCACCGACGCCCATCGTCCCCTGGCCGACCGGATGCGCCCGCGCACGCTCGACGACTTCCTCGGGCAAGAGCACATCCTCGGAGAAGGCAGGCCGCTGCGCGAGGCGATTCTCCGGGGTGAGGTCTCGAGCATCGTGCTCTGGGGCCCTCCCGGCTCGGGCAAGACGACGCTGGCCTACCTCATCGCCGCCAACGCCGCCAAACACTTCGAGCCCTTCAGCGCGGTGACCGAAGGAGTGCCACGGGTTCGTCAGATCATTGCCGAAGCGGAGGACCGACAGCGTCTCGAGGGTCGTGGAACCATCCTCTTCTGCGACGAGATCCACCGGTTCAACAAGGCCCAGCAGGACGCCTTCTTGCGTTGGGTTGAGCGGGGAGTCGTCACGCTTATTGGAGCCACGACGCAGAACCCCAGCTTCGAGCTCACAAGCGCGTTGTTGTCTCGGCTGCAAGTCTATGTTTTGCAGCCACTTACGGATGATCACGTGAGAGAGATTGTACATCGCGCGATTGGTGAAATGGGAAAGGTGAAACGTGAAACGGGGGACGAAATCGAGGTATCCAGAGAAGCCCTGGACGCGATTGTAAAGTTCGCCAGCGGTGACGCTCGGCAGGCCCTCAATGCACTCGAAGCACTCTTGGCTTACGTGCGCTCGAACCCTTCACTTTTCACTTTTCACATTTCACCCAGTGACGTCGAATCCGTCCTCTCCCGCCGCCTTCCCCAGTACGACAAGGCCGGCGAGTTCCATTACAACCTCATCTCCGCGCTCCACAAGGCTGTCAGAGGCTCGGACGTCGAGGGAGCCCTGTACTGGCTGGCCCGGATGATCGTCGGTGGCGAGGACCCACTTTACATTGTTCGGCGCATGGTCCGGATGGCGGCGGAGGACATTGGACTAGCCGATCCCCGAGCCCTGAGCATCGCACTCGCGGCGAAGGAGGCGTTTCACTTCCTTGGCTCGCCCGAAGGCGAGCTGGCGCTGGCGGAGGCGGCGATCTACCTGGCGACCGCACCAAAGTCCAACCGGGTCTACCAGGCCTGGTCCGAGGCGCTCAATGCTGCGCAGGAGCATCCAGCGGAACCGGTACCGTTGCACATACGCAACGCCCCAACCGGACTCATGAAGGATCTGGGCTACGGGAAGGGCTATCGCTACGACCACGCCGAGGAGGAGGGGCTCGCAGCGGGGCAGGAACATCTCCCCGAGGCCGTGCGAGGCGCCAAGTGGTATGAGCCGACGGATCGTGGGTACGAGAAGACGGTGGGGGAGCGCATGGTGTGGTGGGAGGGGGTGAAACTACGGGCCAGAAAGGGCCCCAGGGAAAGGTGAACGGTGAAAGGTGAAATGAGGCGCGGAGTCTGCTTGACCAGTGCCCTCACTTAGAACGTCGCTTTCACTTCTCACCGTTCACTTTTCACCCTTCGGGGCCCGAGCACGCGGAACGCCGTCGATCTCGACGTGATCCTGGTAATCGCCGGGGCCTTCGCGATCGCGGTCGCTGTTGCGGCCTCCGCATCGTTCCTCACGCCGATCGCCTATCAGACGAACGTCATGGTGTATGGACCAGGCGGATATCGGTTTGGGGACTATGCGAGGCTGGGGTGGACCCTCACG